>NZ_CP133148.1:0-1200000 GCF_036488675.1 Sinorhizobium chiapasense | reverse complement strand
CTGCCAGAGCGCCTCGATTTCCTCCGGCATGCCGTCGACGCGGTATTCCTTCGGGATACCAATCTTCATGCCCTTGATCGACTTGCCGATCGACGCCTCATAATCCGGCACGGGCAAGTCGACGGAGGTCGTGTCCTTCGGATCCACACTGGCCATCGACTTCAGGAGGATCGCCGCGTCACGCACGTCGCGCGCGATCGGGCCGGCCTGGTCGAGCGAGGAAGCAAAGGCGACGACGCCCCAGCGCGAGCAGCGGCCGTAGGTCGGCTTGATGCCGACAGTGCCGGTGAAGGCGGCCGGCTGGCGGATCGAGCCGCCCGTGTCCGTCGCCGTCGCGCCGGCGCAGAGATGGGCCGCGACCGCCGCCGCCGAACCGCCGGAGGAGCCGCCCGGCACGAGGTCCAGGTTGGAACTCGTGGCGCGCCACGGGTTCTTGACGGGTCCGTAGTAGGACGTCTCGTTGGAGGAGCCCATCGCGAACTCGTCCATGTTGAGCTTGCCGAGCATGACAGCGCCGTCGTTCCAAAGGTTCTGGGTGACGGTCGATTCGTAGCGCGGCTGGAAGCCGTCGAGAATGTGGCTGCAGGCCTGCGTGTGGACGTCTTCGGTGCCGAAAAGATCCTTGATGCCGAGCGGAATGCCTTCCAAGGCACCGGCTTTGCCGCTTGCGATACGGGCATCAGACGCCCTGGCCATCTCGCGCGCCTTCTCCGGCGTCACGGCGACGTAGGCGTTGATCGTGTCATTGGCCGCCTCGATCGCGGCGATGTAGGCATCCGTCAATTCGACCGCTGTGATTTCCTTGGCGGAAAGCTTCGCGCGGGCTTCGGCGATCGTGAGGCTGGTAAGTTCGGTCATGGTGCAATCGGGCTTTCGCAATCGGAAACGTCAGGGCGTGAGGCGGTTTCTTTACTCGACCACCTTCGGGACGAGGAAGAAGTTGCGGTCCGAATTCGGCGCATTGGCAACGATGTCGGCAGCCTTGTCGCCGTCGGCGACGGTGTCGGTGCGCTTCCTCATGTTCATCGGCGTGACCGAAGTCATCGGCTCGACACCGTCGACATTCACCTCGGAAAGCTGCTCGACGAAGCCGAGAATGCCATTGAGCTCGCCCATCATCCGTGCGGCTTCCTCTTCGCTGACAGCGATGCGGGCAAGGCGCGCGACGCGCTTTACGGTGGCAAGGTCTACGGACATGATCGTCTCCGGTATCTCAAAGTTTCCCCCGCTATAAAGACGAGTTGCACAACGTGCAACGGGCGAATGTCGCCGGACTAGGCCTTGTCGTTCTTCAGAGAGTGACGACCCCACCGACGTCCGGCGTCGCGACCAGCGTCGATGCACCGTCCATGCCGGCGACGAAGGTCTGCGGCGTCTGGTCGATGATCGGGAACGAGCCGTAATGGCAGGGAATGGCAGTGTTGAACTTGAAATAGCGCTGGCAGGCAAGCGCGGCGACGGCGCCGCCCATGGTGAAACGGTCGCCGATCGGCACGATGCCGATGTCCGGCTCATGCAGTTCGTGGACCAGCGCCATGTCCGAGAAGATATCCGTGTCGCCCATATGATAGAGTGTCGGCTCGTCGTCGAAGTGAAGCACCAGGCCGCCGGCGCTTCCGAGCGAATGGGAAACGCCGTCTTCGGTGATCTGCGCCGAGGAATGAAGCGCAGTGACGAAGGTCACCGAGAAAGCGCCAAGCTGGATCGTCCCGCCGGTGTTGCCCGGATCCATCTTCGACACGCCCTGCCGTCCGAGCCACATGCAAAGGTCGAAATTGCCGACTACCGTGGCTCCGGTTTCCTTGGCGATCGCGACGGTGTCGCCGACATGGTCGCCATGGCCATGCGTGAGCAGGATATGCGTTAGCCCCGCGGTTGCCGCCTTGCGCTCGCTTTCGCGAAATGCCGGATTTCCGGTGAAGAAGGGGTCGATCAGGATTTTGGCCTTCGCCGTCTCGACGTGGAAGGCGGAATGGCCGAGCCATTTGATCTTCATGACGTTCTCCTTGGATCACGGTACGTTTGAGCGAAGCGACATGACATGATCGTTTTTAAAGGTCAGGCGGACCGCTCTGATGATTTATGTGTCGGACAAGCATATGGATCAAACGACACAAGTGGAAAGATCGAATCGGGAAATCCCATGGCAATTCTTACAACCGAAGAACTGGCAGCGTCTTTGCCGCCGAACCAGGCGATTGCCGGTCTTGATCTCGGCACCAAGACGATCGGGCTGTCGGTCTCCGATCTCGGACGGCGCTTCGCGACGCCGCGCGACGTGATCCGGCGCGTCAAGTTCGGCGTCGATGCGGAAGCGCTTCTGTCCGTGGCAGCAAAGGAAAAGATCGCGGCCTTTGTCATCGGGTTGCCGGTCAACATGGACGGGACCGAGGGACCGCGCTGCCAGGCGACGCGCGCCTTTGTCAGAAACATGGGAGAGAAGACGGATATTCCCTTCGTGCTCTGGGACGAGCGGCTCTCGACGGTCGCGGCGGAGCGGGTGCTGATCGAGATGGACGTATCCCGGAAGAAGCGGGCCGAGCGCATCGACTCCGCCGCCGCCTCCTTCATTCTTCAGGGAGCGCTCGACAGATTGGCATCGCTCGCAAACGCCTCCCGAGATTGAGCGGACGGCGCGCCGAAACGGCGTCGGTACCAGGCGACGATCTGGCGGCGTTTCCTCAAGGCGACAAGCGCGAATACGATGGCGCTATCCACCACCATCGCCCGTGCGACCAGCGGCGGAATGGTTTCGGGCGGAATTCCGAGCACGTGACCGTAGATCGCGAACACCAGGTCATGCGCCTGACGCGTCAACATGAAGACGCCGAAGCTCATGTCGTAATAGGAAAGACCGTACCAGCCGGTCAGGAGCGTGACCGGGGCAGCCCAAAAGATCAGGAGCCACTTCATGCGCTTCCCCTTTCCGCGACCTGGCGGCGGAACAGCGGATAGAGCGCCCGCTCGGCCATCACGAACAGCAAAAGGGCGGCCGCGAGCTTCCCGATGTCGAGCGGCAGTCCCGCGAAAAACATCATCATGATAATCAGCAAGCCAGTTCTCACCGAACCGCTCCGTTCCCGATTTCCTCGAATTGCACGGCCAATCTCCACTCTTGGGCGCGCGCCCGCAACGTAAACCATTTGTTAAGGTTAATATTCACAGAGACGCGGTAGCTTACGGCGCGAGGCGCGACGCACGATTGTGCTGCGCGTCCGTCTGCTGAGACGGCCGACATGAGAGTGGGTTTTCCAGAACTGCGGAGCACCTAGGCGCTGGAGTTTCCTGTGTCAGGTGGCTATTCTGAGCATAGCCACGGTTACCTTTCCTTAAGAAACTTCCCCGCATGGTTGTGCCTCGAATCTCCACGCAGCCGAAATGAATATCGGATGGCATCACGAGTATCCCGGCCCAATGAAGGTCCTCCCGGGACGAGAGATGGGTGCCGTAATGACGGTAATTTCCGCGAATTCCGCTGCATTGACTATCCTCACGCAGAGCACATCCCTCGCGCAGAACGCATCCGGCAACGCTGCCGATGCCATTCTGGATATCGTTTCCGGGCGGGCAACAACCAATGGCACGGCAACCGACGCGGTCGCCTCGGCGACTGCGAAGGCGAAGGCTTCGGAGAAGGTCGCCGACGCTCCGCGTGCGGTCGGTGGCTCCGTCTCTTCGGAGATCTCCAGCGCCACCACGAGCGCAACTAGCGCGGCAGTCGTCAACAGTTTCAACTATGATGATCCGTTGATTGCTTTCACGCCCGTCAAGCCATCGGTGGAAAATGCCGAGGCGATTGTACGGCGGGCCATTGGGAGCGTAGAAGTTTACAACACTCGTTTTGATGCGGATAACGTTGTTCCGACGCGCGAGGAATATAATGCCAAATACGCACAGTGGGGTGCGGACAGGATTGCTAACGGCGAGGACGCCGAAAAAGTCGATCGGGAAGTCAAATATTTTACGAGCGATGCGCTTTATCAAAAAGAGGCTGCATACAGCGCAATGCAGATTGAAAGAACTTACAGGGCTGAGCAGTTCGTTTCTTCAGCAAGTGATCGCCTCTCTGAAATTTTCGGTTCTAGCCTCAAGCTCACTTATAATGAGAAAGGAGAGGCGAAAATCGAACCCTTCGAGATTTACTCCAAGAGCGGGCAGAAGATGCTTAGCTATGGAGAAGATGGCTCGTTAACGACTTACAACGAAGACGGAAGCGTTCAGAAGGCTTACAGCAGAGAAGCTGCGGCTCTGACCGAGGTATAATAATCCTGCATTACCCCGCCGCCTTGTGGCGGCGTGTCGACGCCAGCACCTCCCCGCAGGATGTTGACCCCCGGCACCGCCATCGAGGAGAGCGTTTCCTCGTTGACCGGCAAGCGTGTCATCGCCGGAACCGCTACATAGCTTATCGCGCCCGCAGCAAGTTCGGCTTGCGAGTGGCGATGCTGCGAACTATGCGTGGGCCCTTCGTTTGTGCATGGACCCGTCATGACCGTCATCTTCGAGAGCATTCTGCCTATCTTCGTACTCGTGCTTCTCGGAGTATGGCTTCGGCGCTCGAAACTCATCGACCAGGGGCTTTGGATCGGGTTGGAGCAGTTCGGCTACTATATTCTTTTCCCCGCGCTGCTCTTCTCGACCTTGGCCGAGGCGGATTTCACCGGAATCAAGGCCGACGCGACCGCGATTGCGACGATTGGCAGCGTTACTGCGATGTCGGCCGCACTCCTTCTGAGCTGGCCGCTCCTGCGCAGCCATCAGATCTCCGGCGCCACCTTCACATCGATCTTTCAGACCGCAACGCGCTGGAACGCCTTCATCGCGCTCGCCATCGCGCAAAAGCTCTACGGCGAGATCGGGCTCAGCTTGACCGCGCTGGTGATGACGCTGATCATCATCCCGATCAATTTCTACAATGTCGGCGTACTCGTCTGGTTCGGCGGCGGCGGTCGCGGTCTCGGCCTCTTCTTCCTGAAGATCATCACCAATCCTTTGATCATCTCGTCGGCGCTCGGCATATTATTCAACATCGTCGGTATAGAGCTCTATGGACCGGTGATGACGGCGATCGGTATGCTCGCGACGGCCTCGCTCAGCCTGGGCCTGATCATGGTCGGCGCCGGTCTCAAGATTGCCGATGCGTTGAGGCCGAGCGGCGCCGCGATATTGGCGGTCGCGCTCAAGCTAATTGTCATGCCGGCCTTTATGGTCGGAGCAAGCCTCCTGCTCGGCATCCGCGGCGATGCGCTGCTCGTCATCGCGCTCGGCGCGGCAGTGCCGACCGCCATGAACGGCTATCTTCTCGCCAAGCAGATGGGGGGAGATGCAGAACTCTATGCCGCGGTCGCGACGGTTCAGACGGTCGTATCCTTCTTCACGATACCGCTCGTGCTTGCCGCTACCGGCTACGTCGCGGCCGGATAGAGCAGGTCGAGCACGTAGGCGGAGTCGAAGCGTGAATCGAGCATGCCGTAGGTCGAGCGCCAGCCCGCCGCGAGCCGCGACTCGAGGAACGCGTCGGCGATGCGTCCCGCGCCGAGCCGGTAGAGCTCGGCAGCCGCGGCCGCGAGCGCAAGCTGCTCGACCAGCATGCGGGCCGCGCCTTCGTCGCGCTCGCAGAGCGACATGGCGGCGCGCAGAACGTCGATCGTCTTGCGGCCGGACGGGCCGAGATCGCGGCTGAAGATGCCGAAGAGTTGCTCGAACAACTCCTTGCGGCGTCCGAGCACACGCAGCACGTCGAGCGCCATGACGTTGCCCGATCCCTCCCAGATGGCGTTGACCGGCGCCTCGCGATAATGCCGGGCAAGCGCGCGCTCCTCGACATAGCCGTTGCCGCCGAGGCATTCCATCGCCTCGTAGATCAAACCGGGAGCGATCTTGCAGCACCAGTATTTCGCGACCGGCGTCATGATGCGGGCATAGGCGGCATCCTCGGCGCTGCCATGGGCCTTGTCGAAAGCATCGGCAAGGCGGAACGACAGCGCGCTTGCCGCGGCGACGTCGAGCGCCATGTCGGCCAGAACCCGCGTCATCATCGGCTGGCTGATGAGCGTCTTGCCAAAGACCTTGCGGCCGCGGGTATGGTGTACCGCTTCGGCGAGCGACGCCCGCATCATGCCGGCGGAAGCGAGCGCGCAGTCGAGCCGCGTCAATGTCACCATGTCGAGAATCGTGCGGATGCCAGCGTCGGGCGTTCCGAGCACGAAACCGAACGTGTCGGAAAACTCGACCTCCGACGAGGCGTTGGAGCGATTGCCGAGTTTATCCTTCAGGCGCTGGAAGCGCAGTCCGTTGGCGGAACCATCCTCGAGCAGCCTCGGCACCAGGAAGCAGCCGAGCCCGTCGCGCGTCTGGGCGAGCATCACGAATGCATCGCTCATCGGCGCGGACATGAACCACTTGTGGCCGTTCAGACGGTAGATGCCCTCTCCCACGCGCTCTGCGGTCGACGTGTTGGCCCGGACATCTGTGCCGCCCTGCTTCTCCGTCATGCCCATGCCGATGGTGACGGCGGATTTTTGCATCCACGGGCGATTGGAGGAGTCATATTTGCGCGAGAGGATCTTCGGCGCCCATTCCTTCTGGACCGCCGGAGAGGCGGTGATGGCGGCAACCGACGCACTCGTCATCGTCAGTGGGCAGAGATGACCGCATTCGAGTTGTGCCGTCAGGTAGAAGCGGATCGCCCTCGCCTTGTGCGAGCGGCCTCTTTCATCCGCCAGGTTCTCCCAGGCGGACGAATGCAGACCCGTCGTCATCGAACGGCGCATCAGTGCGTGCCAGGCCGGATGGAATTCGACCACGTCGAGGCGCTCGCCGCGGGGGCCGTGGGTCTTCAGTTTCGGCACGCCCTCATTGGCCATGCGCGCCAGTTCCTGCGCCTCCGGCGAGGTGACGTAACGCCCGAGCGCGTCGAATTCGTCGCGCAACGTCTTCGGCATGCTCGACGTGATATCGACGACGAGAGGATCGGAGCGATAGGCGTTGACACCGGACCAGGGTTTGGGCTGGTTCAGCTCGGCGAGTTTCTGTTCAGTCCGGTTCATCTGATTCATGGGCCGGTTCTAGCGCAAGTTTCGTGGGTGCGAAACAGGCGGGCCGGAAGCCCCATGCAAGTTTTCTGCGGAAGGGGTCGTGCGCCGCTTGCCCGGCCCGGTACCACGCTTTATAGAGCGAGCCAATTTATAGAGTGCAAGGGCGGCTCATGATCACTTTCCCGCATCGCCACCTGCTCGGCATCAAGGGCCTCACGGAACAGGACATCACGCTCCTGCTCGATCGCGCCGACGAAGCCGTCAAGATCTCCCGGCAGAGGGAGAAGAAAACCTCCTCGCTGCGTGGGCTGACGCAGATCAATCTCTTTTTCGAAGCCTCGACCCGGACGCAATCCTCGTTCGAACTTGCCGGTAAGCGGCTTGGCGCCGACGTGATGAACATGTCGGTTGGCAATTCCTCGGTAAAGAAGGGCGAGACGCTGATCGACACGGCGATGACGCTGAACGCGATGCATCCCGACGTGCTGGTCGTGCGCCACTCTTCGGCGGGCGCAGCGGCACTGCTTGCCCAGAAAGTCTCCTGCTCGGTCGTCAATGCTGGCGACGGTCAGCACGAACATCCGACCCAGGCGCTACTCGACGCACTGACGATCCGTCGCGCCAAGGGCAAGCTCTCGCGGATCATCGTCGCGATCTGCGGAGACGTGCTGCACTCGCGCGTCGCCCGATCCAACATCCTGCTGCTCAATGAGATGGGAGCCCGCGTGCGCGTTGTCGCCCCGGCGACGCTGCTTCCCTCCGGCATCGCGCAGATGGGCGTCGAGGTCTACCATTCCATGGCAGAAGGATTGAAGGACGCGGATGTCGTCATGATGCTGCGGCTGCAGCGCGAGCGCATGGCCGGCTCCTTCGTGCCGTCGGTACGGGAATATTTCCACTACTACGGCCTCGACGCTGAAAAGCTGAAAGCGGCAAAGGACGATGCGTTGGTGATGCACCCGGGGCCGATGAACCGCGGCGTGGAGATCGCCTCCGAAATCGCCGACGGCCCGCAGAGTGTTATCGAACAGCAGGTCGAAATGGGCGTCGCCGTGCGCATGGCCGTGATGGAAACGCTTCTCCTCTCGCAGAACCAGGGGCCGCGCCTATGACCAGACCACTCGTTCTGAAAAACCTGCGCATTGTCGACCCTTCGCGCAATCTCGACGAAACGGGCACGATCATCGTCGGCAGCGATGGCCGCATCCTTGCAGCCGGCAGCGATGCCCAGAACCAGGGCGCTCCGGACGGCGCTTTCGTCAAGGACTGCGCCAGCCTCACGGCCGTTCCGGGCCTCGTCGATGCGCGCGTCTTCGTCGGCGAGCCCGGAAGCGAGCATCGCGAGACGATCGAGTCGGCCTCCCGGGCCGCAGCGACGGGCGGCGTCACTTCGTTCATCGCCATGCCGGACACCGACCCTGTCATCGATGAAATTGCCCTCGTCGAATTCGTGCAGAAGACGGCGCGCGACAAGGCGCTCGTCAACATTCACCCGGCTGCAGCCCTTACCAAAGGGCTGCTCGGCGAAGAGATGACCGAAATCGGACTGCTTCGCGACGCGGGCGCCGTCTGCTTCACCAACGGCCGACAACCGGTTCACGACACGCTGGTGCTGCGCCGCGCGATGACCTACGCGCGCGAATTCGGTGCGGTCGTCGCGCTTGAGGCCCGCGACAAATATCTTGGCGCCAACGGCGTCATGAACGAAGGCTTGCTCGCGAGCTGGCTCGGCCTTCCGGGCGTGCCGCGCGAAGCAGAGATCATTCCGCTCGAACGCGACCTTCGCGTCGCCGGATTGACCAAGGCCGCCTACCACGCCGCGGAGATTTCCGTACCCGAGTCGGCAGACGCCGTGCGCGTCGCGCGGGAGCGCGGCACCAACGTCACATGTGGCATCTCGATCAATCATCTGACGCTGAACGAGAACGACATCGGCGAATACCGGACCTTCTTCAAGCTGTCGCCTCCGCTGCGCGGCGAAGACGACCGCGTCGCCATGGCCGAGGCACTTGCAAACGGGACGATCGACATCATCGTATCGTCGCATGATCCGCAGGATGTCGACACGAAGCGCCTGCCCTTCTCCGACGCCGCCGACGGCGCGATCGGCCTTGAAACCCTGGCGGCAGCAGCCCTTCGGCTCTACCACAGCGGCCAAGTGCCGCTGATGCGGCTGATCGATGCGATGTCGACGCGCCCGGCCGCGATCTTCGGCCTCGACGCGGGCACGCTGAAGCCGGGAGCGAAGGCCGACATCACGGTTCTCGACCTCGACGAGCCTTGGATCCTCTATGAGAAGGCGCTGGTTTCTCGCTCGAAAAACACGCCTTTTGAAAATGCCCGCTTTACCGGCCGGGTCGTCCAAACTTATGTTGCGGGCAAGCTGGTGCATTCAGCGTAAAACCGGAGCTGTTAGGCGGGGAGGAACCGGTGGAACTATTATCCTGGCAGCTCGGGCTGCCCGCGACATTTGCATGTCTCGTCTTCGGGTATCTTCTAGGGTCGATCCCCTTCGGCCTCATTCTCACCCGCATGGCAGGCCTCGGTGATGTCCGCAAGATAGGCTCGGGCAACATCGGCGCGACGAACGTGCTTCGAACCGGCAACAAGAAGCTTGCCGCGGCGACCCTCCTCCTCGATGCGCTCAAGGGCACAGCCGCTGCCGCCATCGCCTCCCTTTGGGGCATCGAGGCTGGCCTTGCCGCCGGCCTTGCCGCTTTCCTCGGACATCTTTATCCGGTCTGGCTCTCGTTCAAGGGCGGCAAGGGCGTCGCAACCTATATCGGCGTGTTGCTGGGCCTTGCACCGGTCATGGTGCTCGTCTTCGGTGCAATCTGGCTCGCCATGGCCAAGATCACGCGTTACTCGTCGCTGAGCGCGCTCACGGCGACAGTCGTCACGCCAGCGGCGCTTTATGCGACCGGATACGAAAAAGTGGCGCTGCTGTTCGCAATCATGACCGCCATCACCTGGATCAAGCATCGCACCAATATCCAGCGATTGCTGAACGGCACCGAGAGCCGGATCGGAGAAAAGGGATGACATTGAACGTCAGCGGCGAACGAACAGGAATCGCGCTGACGGAACGGCAGAGAATCGCCTGGCTGCGGCTGATTCGCAGCGACAATGTCGGTCCCGCCACCTTCCGGGACCTGATCAATCACTTCGGCACGGCAGAGGCGGCACTTGACGCGTTGCCCGACCTTTCCCGGCGGGGTGGCTCGGATCGCGCATTTCGCATAGCGACCGCGGCAGATGCGGAACGCGAACTCGAGGCGGCGCACCGATTTGGTGCCGTTTTCGTCGGGATCGGCGAGCCGGACTATCCGCAGGCATTGAGAGAGATCGACGGCGCTCCGCCGCTGCTTGCCATGAAGGGCAACGCCCGGGCAGCGACGCGGCCCTCCCTCGGTATTGTCGGTTCGCGCAATGCGTCCGTGAGTGGAGCGAAGTTCGCGGCCATGATCGCGCGCGATGCGGGGGCGGCAGGCTATGTCATCACCTCGGGGCTTGCCCGCGGCATCGACACGGCCGCGCATCGCGCAAGTCTCCGGACCGGCACGATCGCTGCGCTCGCCGGCGGCCTCGACCAGCCCTATCCGCCGGAGAATATCGGGCTGTTGGACGAGATCACATCCGGCAAAGGACTGGCGATCAGTGAAATGCCCTTCGGCTGGGAACCCCGTGCGCGCGATTTTCCGCGGAGAAACCGGCTTATCGCTGGCGTCAGCCTTGGCGTTACCGTCGTCGAGGCGGCCAATCGGTCGGGCTCGCTGATCACCGCACGCTATGCCGCCGACTTCGGCAGGCTGGTCTTCGCCGTTCCCGGATCGCCACTCGATCCGCGCTGCCACGGCACGAACGATCTCTTGAAACAGGGCGCGACCGTTACGACGTCCTCTGCCGACGTTCTGGAGGCGCTGGCGCCGCTCACGCGACACGACCTCCTGACGCGCCTGGACATCAAGGAGCCGACGGTCGAGACCACACGCACCGCTCCCGCGACACCGGACGACAGCGAGCGTGACCGCATCATCGAAGCGCTCGGGCCGACGCCGGTCGAAATCGACGATATCATCCGCCACACCGCGATCTCGGCCTCGCAGGTCCACCTCGTGCTTCTGGAACTGGATCTCGCGGGCCAACTCTGCCGGCATGGGGCAAACCTGGTGTCTCTCGTCCCCAAAGATTGACCAGCCGGTACAAACACGTCACGCGCCATCGAAGCACATGCAAACATGCCGAGAGAACGACCTTCGGTTGCGAAATCTCGGATGTTGCCATTTGGTTGCGGTCCATGGGGATGTTGCTATTTTCAATGAAACCCCTTGACCGCGCCCGAATCCCTGTCCATTTCGTGGCGTCAACATCCGGCGCGCAGCATTTGCGCTTCGCCAAAAGAGATTGTCTCAGAGAATGACGATGAATGTTGTAGTGGTGGAATCGCCTTCCAAGGCCAAGACGATCAACAAGTACCTGGGCCCCGGCTACAAGGTGCTTGCTTCGTTCGGCCACGTGCGGGACCTGCCGGCCAAGGATGGATCGGTGCGGCCGGACGAAGACTTCGAGATGTCCTGGGAGGTCGACGGCGCTTCGGCGAAACGCATGAAGGACATCGCCGACGCCGTGAAATCGTCGGACGGCCTGATTCTCGCAACCGACCCGGATCGCGAGGGCGAGGCGATCTCCTGGCATGTGCTGGACCTTCTCAAGAAGAAGAAGGTCATCGGCGACAAGCCGGTGAGGCGCGTTGTCTTCAACGCGATCACGAAAAAAGCCGTGCTCGATGCAATGGCCGAGCCTCGCGATATCGATATCTCGCTGGTCGACGCCTACCTCGCCAGACGCGCGCTCGACTATCTCGTCGGGTTCAACCTTTCCCCGGTCCTCTGGCGCAAGTTGCCGGGCGCTCGCTCGGCCGGCCGTGTGCAATCGGTGGCACTGCGTCTCGTCTGCGATCGCGAAGCGGAAATCGAACGTTTCGTCACGGAGGAATACTGGAATATTTCGGCGCTCCTGAAGACGCCGCGCGGCGACGAATTCGAAGCACGTCTCGTCTCGTCCGACGGCAAGCGGCTGCAGCCAAAGGCAATCGGCAATGGCGATGAGGCCAACCGGCTGAAGACCCTTCTCGATGGCGCGAGCTATGTGGTCGAGAGCGTCGAGGCAAAGCCGGTCAAGCGCAATCCGGCGCCGCCCTTCACCACCTCGACGCTGCAGCAGGCGGCTTCCTCCAAGCTCGGCTTCTCGGCCTCCCGCACGATGCAGGTGGCGCAGAAGCTCTACGAGGGCGTCGATATCGGCGGCGAGACCGTCGGTCTCATCACCTATATGCGTACCGACGGCGTACAGATGGCACCCGAGGCGATCGACGCTGCGCGCCGGGCGATCGGCAGCCAGTTCGGCGAGCGGTACCTGCCGGAGAAGCCGCGCTTCTATTCCACCAAGGCGAAAAACGCCCAGGAAGCGCACGAGGCCATCCGCCCGACGGACTTCAACCGCTCACCCGACCAGGTGCGCCGCTTCCTCGACGGCGATATGCTCAAACTCTACGATCTCGTCTGGAAGCGTGGCATTGCGAGCCAGATGGCTTCGGCCGAAATCGAGCGGACGACCGCCGAGATCATCGCCGACAACGGCGGCAAGAAGGCCGGCCTCAGGGCCACCGGTTCGGTGATCCGATTCGACGGCTTCATCGCCGCCTACACCGATATGAAGGAAGATGGCGAGCAGGCCGATGACGGTGACGAGGGCGGCCGCCTGCCAGAGATCAACGCGCGGGAGAACCTCGCCAAGCAGAAGATCAACGCCACCCAGCACTTCACTGAGCCGCCGCCGCGCTACTCGGAAGCGACGCTGATCAAGAAGATGGAAGAACTCGGCATCGGCCGTCCTTCGACCTATGCCGCAACCGTCACGACCCTCCTTGACCGGGACTATGTGACGACCGACAAGCGCAAGCTGGTGCCCCAGGCCAAGGGCCGCCTTGTAACAGCCTTTCTGGAGAGTTTCTTCACGCGCTATGTGGAATATGATTTCACGGCGTCTCTGGAGGAGAAGCTCGATCAGATTTCCGCCGGCGACCTCAATTGGAAGGACGTCCTGCGCGAGTTCTGGAAAGACTTCTTCTCGCAGATCGAAGATACCAAGGAACTGCGCGTCACCAACGTGCTCGATGCCCTCAACGAGGAACTGGCGCCGCTCGTCTTCCCGAAGCGGGAAGACGGCAGTGATCCGCGCATCTGCCAGGTCTGCGGAACAGGAAAACTCTCGCTGAAGCTCGGCAAATACGGTGCGTTCGTCGGCTGCTCCAATTACCCGGAGTGCAACTACACGCGCCAGCTTTCCTCCGAAACCAACGGCGATGCGGAAGCTTCCGCGTCGAACGAGCCTCTGAGCCTCGGCAAGGATCCACATACCGGCGAGGAAATCACGTTGCGCAGCGGCCGCTTCGGCCCTTATGTCCAGCGGGGCGAAGGCAAGGATGCAAAGCGCTCGAGCCTGCCGAAGGGCTGGACGCCGGCATCGATCGACCATGAAAAGGCCATTGCGCTGCTGTCACTGCCGCGCGACATCGGCGCGCATCCGGAAACCGGCAAGATGATCTCCACCGGTCTCGGCCGCTACGGACCCTTCGTGCTACACAACGGCACCTATGCCAACCTGGACTCGATCGAGGATGTCTTCGCGATTGGGCTTAACCGGGCGGTTTCGGTGCTCGCGGACAAGCAGTCGAAGGGCGCCAACGGCTCCCGCGGGCGCACCGCTGCCGCGGCGCTCAAGGAACTCGGAGAACACCCGGACGGAGGCGCGATCACCGTGCGCGACGGGCGGTTCGGCCCCTATGTCAACTGGGGCAAGGTCAACGCGACGCTGCCGAAGGGCAAGGATCCACAATCCGTGACCGTCGAAGAGGCGCTGGCGCTCATTGCCGAACGCGCGGCCAAGGGCGGTGCGACGAAAGGCAAGGCGACCAAGGCGAAGTCAACGACGGCAAAGACCACTAAGGCCGCTTCGAACGGCGCAACAAAAACCGCGAAGCCGAAGACCGCCGCCAAGGCGAAATCGAAAACGGCCGCGAAGGCCAAGAAGGACTGACGTTGACCAGAATCCCGCGCGACCCGACCGAACGGCCCGGAAAGGGCGCAGTCAAGAAGAACGGCCGGGCGGCCAAGGGGGCACCTGCCGCCGAAAGGGAGACGATCATTCACGGCGCCGTTCCGCCGCGCGATGTGCTGATGCGCTTCATCGCCGAGAACCCGCAGCAGGCCTCAAAGCGGGAAATCGCCAAGGCCTTCGGCCTGAAGGGAGAGGCACGCGTCGAACTGAAGGCATTGTTGCGCTCGCTGGAAGAGGACGGCCTGGTCGAGAAGAAGCGCAAATCGCTCGTTCGTCCGGGCGGTCTGCCGCCCGTCACGGTCCTCGACATCACAATACGTGACATCGATGGCGAATTGATCGGCCGACCGGCGGAGTGGCTGGACGACAACGGCGTCGCCCCCGCGGTCCTTATCAAGCAATCCGCTGTCGGCAAGGCGAAGGGCAAGGCACCCGTCGGCGGTCTCGGCGACCGTGTGCTGGCGAAGATATTTCCCTCGAAGGACCGCGGCGGTCCCGCCTATACGGCGCGCATCATCAAGGTCCTCGACAAGCGCAAGGATGCCGTACTCGGCGTCTTTCGCCCCACTCCTGGCGGCGGCGGGCGGCTGATGCCGATCGACAAGCGCGGCGAAGAGATCCTCGTCGACCCGGATTTCACCGGTAACGCTCAGGACGGCGATCTCGTGGAGGTGCATCTTGCCCGCATCGGGCGGTATGGCCTGCCGCGCGCACAGGTGCAGAACGTCATCGGCTCCGTTGCATCGGAGAAGGCGATCTCGATGATCGCCATCCACGCGCATGGGATTCCCTACGTCTTTTCCGAGCGGGTGCTGAAAGAGGCGGAGGCAGCACGGCCGGCGACCATGGAACACCGCGAGGACTGGCGCTCGCTGCCACTGATCACCATCGATCCGGCGGACGCCAAGGACCATGACGACGCCGTCTATGCGGAGCCCGATCCTTTACCCGACAATCCGGGTGGCGTGGTCGTCACTGTCGCGATTGCCGACGTCTCCTGGTATGTCCAGCCAAAGTCTGCACTCGACCTCGAAGCGTTGAAGCGCGGGAATTCGGTCTATTTTCCCGACCGTGTCGTGCCGATGCTGCCCGAGCGCATTTCCAACGATCTCTGCTCGCTGAAGGAAGGTGTCGACCGCCCCGCGCTCGCTGTCCGGATGCGGTTTTCGAAAGAGGGTCGCAAGGCCGGACACACGTTCCACCGCATCATGATGCGCAGCGCCGCCAAGCTTTCTTACAACCAGGCCCAGGCCGCAATCGACGGGGCGCCGGACGACAAGACCGGAGCGATCCTGGAAACGATCCTCAAGCCGCTCTGGGAGGCCCACCGCATACTCACGCGCGGACGCGACCGGCGCCAGCCGCTCGAACTCAACATGCCGGAGCGCAAGATCATCCTGAAGCCGGACGGCACCGTCGACCGCGTCTTCGTGCCGGAACGCCTCGACGCGCACAAGCTGATCGAGGAAATGATGATCCAGGCGAATGTCGCCGCGGCAGAGACGCTGGAACAGAAGCAGCAGGCGCTGATCTATCGCGTTCACGACCAGCCATCGCTTGCAAAGCAGGAGACGCTTCGCGAATTCCTGGCGACGCTCGACATCTCGCTCGTCAAGGGCGGCAACATGCGCTCGAACCATTTCAACGGCGTCCTGTCGAAGGCCGAGGGAAAACCCTACGAGACGATGGTCAACGAAATGGTGCTGCGCTCGCAAAGCCAGGCGCTCTACAGCCCGGAAAATATCGGGCATTTCGGCCTGAACCTGATGAAGTATGCACACTTCACCTCTCCTATCCGTCGCTATGCCGATCTGGTCGTGCATCGCGCCCTCGTCACCGCGCTCGGCCTCGGCTCGGGCGGCACGACGCCGCAAGAGGGAGGTGCGCTTGACGATATCGCCGCGGAGATTTCCACCTTCGAGCGGCGCGCGATGGCGGCCGAGCGCGATACGATCGATCGGTTGATCGCGCATCACCTGAACGGACGCATCGGCGAGGAATTCGACGGGCGCGTCTCGGGTGTCACCAAGGCGGGACTTTTTGTCACTCTTCCCGCCTATGGCGCCGACGGCTTTATCCCTATATCTACGCTCGGACGCGACTATTACATCTATGACGAGGCCCATCAGGCCCTGTCGGGCGAAAAATCCGGGCTCGGCTATCGCCTCGGAGATCCGGTGCGCGTCAAACTGGAAGAGGCCGTGCCGCTTGCCGGCGCGCTCCGCTTCGAGATGTTGAGCGAAGGGCGAAAGATGCCGACCGCAACACGCTCCTTCCACAAGGCCGGCCGTCGCGATCGACCCGGCGCGCGCAAGCGACCGGGAACGCGGGCACCGCGAGGCAGGCGATAGCAGCCGACAGGAATGCGGTGTCGGATATGAAGGATATCGGTATGAAGACAGCGGCCACCGAGGAGCTCCGTCTTGGCGGAATGAAGGACGAAGACCGTCCCGTCATGCGCTCGATCAAGCGCGGCCTGATCGGCCGCTGCCCCGCCTGTGGCGATGCGCGCCTTTTCCGGGCCTTCATCAAGTCTGTCGATGCCTGTGCTGCGTGCGGAGAGCGCATGGATCATCATCGCGCCGACGACTTTCCACCTTATATCGTCGTCACGATCGTCGGCCACGCCGTGCTCGCCGGCTATATGATGACCGACCTCGTGCTCCCGCTTTCGACCTGGCAGCATCTGGCGATCTGGGCACCGGTCACGCTTGCCAGCTCCGTTGCACTGCTGCAGCCGGTCAAGGGTGCCGTCATTGGGCTGCAGTGGGCACTGAAGATGCATGGTTTCGGCGGCAAGGAGGATGCTCCGGAAGACGTCCTCCCGCCGCGAGACGCCTCGGCATGACGTCGGACCGCCGTGATGGCAACGCAGCTTCGCCACAATCCCGCTCCCCGGGAAGCCGGCCCGTAAGACCACGGGACGCCGCTTCCATCATGGTGCTCGACCGGTCGGACGCGCGCATTCGTGTGCTCATGGGAAAGCGCCACAGCGCCCATGCCTTCATGCCCGACCTCTATGTCTTTCCCGGCGGCCGGCGCGATCCGTCCGACCATCGGCTGGGCTTTTCAGGCGATCTCCATCCCGCCGTTTTGCAGTTGCTGAAGTCGGTCGAAGGACGACCGCTGACCGACGCACGGGCGCGGGCGCTTGCTCTGGCCGCCTTGAGGGAGCTTTACGAAGAGGCCGGCGTCCGCGTCGGCAAGCCAAACCTCGAACCGGGCGCCGGCCTCCCCTTCCTTCCCGATCTCGCAAACTTACGCTATATGGCTCGGGCCATCACTCCTCCGGGACACTCGAGGCGGTTCGACACACGTTTCTTCGCGGTTTTTGCGGATGAGGCCGACATCGACGCTTCGCTGATTCTGGAAAGCCGGGAGCTTCAGGATTTGCAGTGGATCGACGTGAACAACCTTCCACCCCTCCAAATACCGGAAATCACCGCCACGATCCTTGCGGACCTGAGGAGCAGCCTCGAATCGGATCCCTCCCTTCCTCGTGAAAGGTCGGTGCCGTTTTACTTCATGCGCCGTGGGCGCTTTGTCCGCATGCTCCTCTAAGGGTTCTTTTCGAATGTCAAAGCCGCCGTCCGGTACGCCTGCACCGGTTGACGAAATTCACTGGCTTTCGCTGATTGCGGCGGTAGCTGCAATCTCGGCGGTCGGCATTGCCATCGGCCTGGGGCTGCCGTTGCTCAGCATCATCATGGAGAAGCGCGGCATCCCCTCGACACTGATCGGGTTCAACTCGGCAATGGCCGGTCTCGCGTCCATGGCGGCCGCCCCGTTCACGACGAAGTTCGCGCATCGTCACGGCGTCGCGCCGACAATGCTCCTGGCGATACTGTTTGCGGCGACGAGCGCGCTCGGTTTTTACTACATCACGAATTTCTGGCTGTGGTTCCCCTTGCGGGTCGTCTTCCACGGCGCGATCACCGTACTTTTCATCCTATCGGAATTCTGGATCAACGCGACGGCGCCGCCAAACCGGCGCGGTTTCGTGCTCGGTATCTACGGCACTGTGCTTTCGCTCGGTTTCGCGAGTGGCCCCCTGCTCTTTTCGATCCTCGGCAGCGAGGGGATATTGCCCTTCGCCGTCGGCGCCGGCGTGATCCTGCTTGCGGCCATACCGATCTTTCTGGCGCGTAACGAAAGCCCCGTCCTCGACGAGAAGCCCGAGCGCCATTTCATGCGCTATGTGTTCCTCGTGCCCACGGCGACCGCCGCGGTCTTCATTTTCGGCGCCGTCGAATCGGGCGGTCTCTCGCTGTTCCCGATTTTCGGCACGCGGGCAGGCTTTACCGAATCGCAGGCAGCGCTGCTGTTGACGGTCATGGGAATCGGAAACTTCATCTTCCAGATTCCTCTCGGCATGCTTTCCGACCACGTGAAGGATCGCCGTACGCTTCTCTCGGCGATGACGCTGATTGGCTTCATCGGCGCCCTCTGTCTCCCGATGCTGGTCGAAAGCTGGATCCTGATGGCCCTGGTGCTGTTGTTCTGGGGCGGATGCGTTTCGGGCCTCTACACAGTCGGCCTGAGCCACCTGGGCTCCCGGCTTCAGGGCGCCGATCTTGCGGCAGCCAATGCCGCCTTTGTTTTCTCCTACGCCGTCGGCACAGTTGCCGGCCCGCAGGTGATCGGCGCCGCAATCGACGTCACCGGCAACAGCGGCTTTGCCTGGGCAATCGCAGCATTCTTCGGGCTTTATGTTGCGCTTTCGGTGGTCCGGATCGTTTTGAATCCAAAACGGCCTTGACTTTTCGGTCGCGATTTGTAGTTTCGCGCCAACCTTGACCGTGGCCCGCAACCGGTTGTCCACGGCTTTCATTTTTATAAAGGCAGGACGACCATGGCGAAAGCTACCACCATCAAGATCAAGCTGCTGTCGACGGCCGACACGGGTTTCTTCTACGTCACGACCAAGAACAGCCGTACGATGACGGAAAAGATGACGAAGACCAAATACGATCCGATCGCGAAGAAGCACGTCGAGTTCAAGGAAACGAAGATCAAGTAAGATCAGCGTTTCAGTCTCCTTAAAGCGCCGAGCCGCGAGGTTCGGCGCTTTTTCTTTGGCCTGTTGTCTTCAGCCGCTGCCTCAAAAAGGCGCACCAACCGCAGCGTCGAACAGCTCTATCTTACTGAACTGAAACGAAAAACGCCGCCTCTTGCGAAGCGGCGTTTTGAAAGGGGGTCGGCTGCCTTCCGACTGCGGCACGAGGAATCCGCGAGCATCGAGAGACAGCCGACCGACCCCACGACCCAGGAGATGCGGCGGACCTGAGCATCATGGGGTAACCGATTGGTGATGGAAGTCACGCTTCCATGCGTATCAGCATTGCCTGAAAATAAAAAAAAATCAACGAATTCTTAATCGCCGGAACAAGGTTGCTCGGCGTTTGGTTAATTCTGTCTCATATTCGGACAATGCCGAATCTGCCGCTTATGGAAATGCTTTGCCCCAGCACCAGCGGCGCAGCGGAGAATACAACTTTAAAGAAACTTAACAAGAGCCTGAAAAGAGCATTCTAATCGCGGCCGATCGACCGCGTTACTTGCTGCCTTCAAGGTTAGGCGGCAGCCGCCACAACCCTGTTGCGCCCGTTGTTTTTGGCCTGATAGAGCGCCATGTCGGCGCGCTTCAACAACGCTTCCGGCGTATCGCCCTCCGCTCTGAGGCTGGAGATGCCGAGGGACGCCGTGACGGAATGAACGGTGTCAGCCTGGGGAATGGCGAACGCCCGGCTCTCAACCATCAGACGAAGGCGTTCGGCGACGATCGCCGCCATTTCTGGAGTGGTGTCCGGCATGACGATCACGAATTCCTCGCCACCAAACCGGCATGCGAGGTCCGCACCCCGGACAGTCGCACGCACACGATTGGCAAACTCGCGCAGGACTTCGTCTCCCGCGTCGTGACCGTAGGTATCGTTGATGTGTTTGAAGCGGTCGATATCGGTAATGCAGATGGAAAGCGGCCGACCGCGGGCAGCGGCACGGTCCATCAACAGCTTCAGATGATTGTCCAGGTAACGCCGGTTGTGCAGGCCCGTGAGATCGTCGGTGATCGCCAGTTCGATCGTCTGCTGGACGCTCGCCCGCAGCCGGTCATTGCAATGTTTGCGGCGGATCTGCGTCAGCGAGCGAGCCACAAGCTCATTGGGATCGACAGGGCGCATCACATAGTCCGTTACGCCAAGCTCTAGCGCGCGAACGACCATCTCGTCACGCCCCTGCTCGGTGACCAGCAGGATCGGAATGAAGCGTGTGCGCTCCAGCGAACGCAATTGCGAGCACAAGCGCAGCGGATCGTAGTCGTCAAAGTTCGCGTTGACGATGACGAGATCAAAATTGCTTTCGGCCGCCTCGAACAAGGCCGCCTGAGGATCCGATATCACCGAGACGTCGGCGATCGGTTTCAGCGCCCGCAGAAGCCGCTCCTGGGACGAGGCGCGCGCGTCGACCAGCAGAATGTGACCCGGCTCATCCGGGCGATCTGGGCGCTCAAGGTCCTGCAGACCGATCGTATGTGCCGTTTGCGCGCGAAGGCGCAATTCGTCGCTGACATTCTTCAGCCGTACCAGGCTTTTGACCCGCGACATCAGTTGCAGATCGTTGACCGGTTTGGTGAGGAAGTCGTCGGCACCTGCCTTCAGTCCACGCACCCGATCGGACGGCTGGTCGAGCGCCGTCACCATCACCACCGGAATATGTGCGGTCCGGCTGTTCGCCTTCAGCCTCTCGCAGACCTCGAACCCATCCATGCCCGGCATCATGATATCGAGCAGCACCAGGTCTACGGGCGTCTTTTCGCAGATCGCCAAGGCAGATTGCCCGTCCCCTGCCGTCAGGACGTCAAAATATTCAGCCAGCAGCCGCGCCTCCAGGAGCTTCACATTGGCTGGTACGTCATCGACGACGAGGATGCGTGCTGTCATCTCAAGTTTCCCGCCGCTCAGGCATCGCCCAGATAGGTCTTGATCGTTTCGATGAATTTCGGAACCGAAATCGGTTTGGAGACATAGGCTTCGCAACCACCCTGGCGAATACGCTCCTCATCGCCCTTCATGGCGAACGCGGTCACGGCAATGACCGGAATGACGTGAAGCTCGTCGTCTTCTTTGAGCCACTTCGTGACTTCCAAACCGGAAACCTCGGGCAACTGGATGTCCATCAGGATCAGGTCGGGCCGGTGCTTGCGCGCAAGCTCGAGCGCCTCCATGCCGTTGCGCGTCTGGATCGTCTGATAGCCAGAAGCCTCAATCAGGTCGCGGAAGAGCTTCATATTCAGCTCGTTGTCCTCAACAATCATCACCTGTTTGGGCATGTCGATACCTTGCTGTCCGCCGCCGCCTTGCAAGTCCACTGAGGACATATAAGTTGCACACTCAACGACTCGGCCCATTTCCTCAGTCGCAAGACTAGCGCTATTTGGTTGAAAAATAGGTAATTCCGGGCGCAAGATGACGAGAGGTTCGACACCATGAAGAGCGCTGACGAAACTGCAATCGCCATCCTCGCCTGGCTCGCCGATGAACCCGACCTTCTCTCCCGCTTCCTCGCCCTGACCGGCACCGATCCCGGTTCGTTGCGCACGGCAATCGGTGAGCCGGGTTTCATGGGCGGTTTGGTCGCTTTCCTGATGGACCACGAACCGACGCTGATCGCTTTTTGCGCAGCGACGCAAACGCGGCCGGAGGACGTGGTCCGGGCACACCTCGTTCTCTCCGGCGCCTCGGATTTCGAGGACAGCTGAGCATGACCGCTGACCGACCCGAAGACGTCGTTCATCTGGGGCACCGCCCCCTGATCGTCAGCGATGTCGATGAAGTCGTCCTTGAATTCCTGACACCGTTCAAACTCTTCCTCGAAAGCCGTCAGCACAGGCTGTTGCCCCACTCCTTCCGCCTGACCGGCAACATCGTCGATCTGCAGAGCGGCGAAACAGCGAGCGAGACCACTGTGAAGGCGCTGCTCGACGCCTTCTATGATGCGCAGGAGCAATGGCAGACACCGGCTGCGCTGGTGGTCAACACCCTTGCGGAACTCTCCGCCGAGGCGGACATCGTGTTTCTGACCGCGATGCCACCGCGGCACGCAGCCAGGCGGCGCGCGTTGCTCGACGCCCTCGGCCTCCCCTATCCGCTGCTCGCCTCCGAGGAACCCAAGGGCCCGCTTGTGAACCACCTGCACGGCGGCCGCGAACTCCCTGTCGTCTTCATCGACGACATTCTGCGCAATCTCCATTCGGTAAGGGATCACGCACCTTCCTGTCTTCTGATAAACCTGATGGCGAACACCGAATTTCGCGCTCTCGCCCCGGTACCCGATGTCGGCATCCATGCGGCTGCGGACTGGGCGGAGGCCGCGCCGCTGATCCGAGCTCACTTCGGACGCTGGGCGCCGCGGAGCTGAGCCACGCTTCAAGCGGCTCTGTCGGCGCGCTGCTGCCACCACGTCGGAGGCCCGCCGATTTCCAGCGACGATGCTCATCGGCTCAAGTCCAATCGCATCAGCGGTCTGCCGTCCTTGCGCCGCGCAACCGTCGCGAAACCGGCAATGTCAAAGATCGCCGTGGAGCCGATGCAGAGCGTCGCCGATTTCGACTGCTTGGCGTGGTCGATCGGGCATGCGTCGAGAAAGCGGGCGTGCCCGGCCCGCGCGTGGTCGATCGCCGCACCAAGCAGGCGGTGGCTCAATCCGTTGCCGCGCAGCCGCGGCAGAAGAAATAGACAACTCAGCGCCCAAACCGATGGATCCTCGGCCTCGTGGTCGCGAAGCGGGCGCGAGACCGTGCGCGGCGAATTGAATTGAGGGACGTCATGACGCGGGCCGACCTGCACCCAGGCAACCGGCGCGCCCTCGCAATATCCGAGGATACCGGGCGGCGGTCCAACTGCGATCCGATCCTTGATGAAGCCCTTGCGCTCGTCGGGGGACATGCGGGTGCGGATGGCGTGCGGCAGTCGCAGTGCGACGCACCAGCAGCCGCAGAAGGCGCCCTGCCGGCCGAAGAGCTGTTCGAAGTCCCGCCAGCGCCGCGCCGTGACCGGTTCGAATTCAAGGGTGATATCCAAAACGGCCTCCGATCTCCGCCTTGAGACTCAGTAGCGTAGAGCGTAAAGTCGCCGCGTTCAACATTTGTTCCGGATATGCCCGACAGCGCTGCATCGATTCCTGGCTTCTGCCGAGACTGCCTCAAGGAGCAGGCTGCCGGGGCGCGACGGTGTCTATCCTGCGGCAGCCCGCGGCTTCTTCGCCACTCCGAACTCTACAAGCTGACGCTCGCGCATATCGACTGCGACGCCTTCTATGCCTCGATCGAGAAGCGTGACGATCCGGAGCTAGCCGACAAGCCGGTGATTATCGGCGGCGGCAAACGCGGCGTCGTTTCGACTGCCTGCTACATCGCCCGCATTCACGGTGTCCGCTCCGCCATGCCGATGTTCAAGGCGCTGGAAGCCTGTCCGCAGGCGGTCGTGATCAAGCCGAACATGGAGAAATATTCGCGTGTCGGGCGCGAAGTACGGTCGCTGATGCTGGAACTGACGCCGCTTGTGCAGCCGCTGTCGATCGACGAAGCCTTCCTCGACCTCAGCGGCACCGAGCGGCTTCATCATGATCCGCCGGCCCGAACGCTCGCCCGATTCGCCAAGCGGGTGGAGCAGGAGATCGGCATCACCGTCTCGGTTGGTCTGTCCTACTGCAAGTTCCTCGCCAAGGTCGCCTCCGACCTGCAGAAGCCGCGAGGATTTTCCGTCATCGGTCAGGCCGAGGCCGTGGACTTCCTGAAAGAGCGTCCGGTCACACTGATCTGGGGCGTCGGCAAGGCCTTTGCCGCGACACTCGAACGCGACGGCATCCGCACGATCGGCCAGTTGCAGATGATGGAGGAGGCCGACCTGATGCGCCGCTACGGCACGATGGGCCAAAGGCTCTACCGCCTCTCGCGCGGCCTGGACGAGCGGATCGTGGAGACCGACGGGGAAGCCAAGAGCGTGTCGTCGGAAACCACGTTCAACGATGACCTCTCGCGCCCCGAGGAACTGGTGCCGCATCTCAGGCGGCTCAGCGAGCAGGTGGCACTGCGGCTGCGCAAGTCAGAACTCGCCGGACAAACCGTCGTCCTCAAGCTCAAAACCGCCGACTTCAAGCTTCGCACGCGCAACCGGCGGCTCGACAGCCCGACACGTCTGGCGGATCGTATCTTCCGCACCGGCCTCCAGCTTCTGGAAAAGGAAGTCGACGGCACGCGATACAGGCTGATCGGCATCGGCGTCAGCGACCTGTCCGATCCCGGACTTGCCGACCCGCCGGATCTGGTGGATCCGGCGGCGACGAGGCGTGCCGCCGCCGAAGACGCCATCAACAAGCTGCGCGACAAGTTCGGCAAGACGACCGTCGAGACCGGCTACACCTTCGGCCACCGGCGCCGCGATCAATGAAGCGATCGCCTCCTGCAGTTTCCTTGATGAAGCCGATTGAGGGCCAAAACATGCAGCAATTCAAAGTGCTACAGCGACCCTTGTGCGTCTGAAAGGAGCACGGCGCTGTAGGCTCGCTCGCACTGATTGAATTCCTTAAATATTGGCGGATACGCTCACTCGACAGTTCTTGCGTTGGAGTGAGAGTATGGTTTTGCGTTTCACTCTCGGAGGCGGGTTCGCCCTCCTGCTGGCGTCGGCGTCGTCCGTCACTGCAGCCAGCGATCAACCGCTGCAGGTGATCATCTCGACGCAGCAGCACTCGATCGTCGTCTACGACGGCAGTGTCGTCGTAGCCACCTCGAAGGTATCGACCGGAAAAGCCGGCCATTCGACGCCGACGGGTATCTTCTCGATTCTCGAGAAACGCCGCCGCCACAAGTCCAACATCTATTCGAACGCGCCAATGCCTTTCATGCAGCGGCTGACCTGGTCCGGAATTGCGCTCCATGGCTCAGACCATGTACCGAAATACCCGGCTTCCCACGGTTGCGTGCGGCTGCCCAGCAAATTTGCGGCAAGTCTGTTCAGGATGACCCGGCACGGAATGCACGTTCTGATATCGGATCGACAGGTGGTTCCTATCGAGGTTTCGAGTGCGACGCTTTTCCAGCCGAAGCAGGCGCTTGAGGAAAGGCCGGTACCCCTTTCCGACGTTCCCCTGCGTCCGGCGCTCAGCCAGAAGGAAACCGACTCACTCGAAGTGGCAATGATCAAGACGGCTTCGGTCCCGACCGCTTCCAGCCAATCGCAGGCACCGATCCGCATCTTGATCACGCGGCGCAGCACCCGCGACACCGTCCGCGAGTTGCAGGCGCTGCTTAACAGCCTCGGCTTTGATGCCGGCGTCCCGGATGGCTGGACCGGTCCCGCCACGTTTGACGCAGTGCGCGCATTCCAGTCCGCCGAGGGTCTTCCACCTGACGGCAAAATAACGCCGGACCTGATCGACAAAGTGTTCCGCAAGGCCGGCCGCGAAAAGCCGTCGAACGGCATCTTGCTCGTGCGTCAGCGGTTCCAACCGCTCTTCTCCGCCGACGTCGACATCGAGCAGCCGGAAGCCGCGTTGGGAACGCATTTCCTGCAGTTCCAGCATCACGACGGAGCAAGCGGCATCGGCAAATGGTTTGGCGTTTCCCTGGAAAATCACCTTCCGGTGTCGATGAAAAAACGCCTCGGCATTTCGGTTGACGCTGATGCTTCGGCGCCCAATGCGCTCCAAGCGACGCTGGGCCGGCTCGCGGTGTCCCCTGACGTGCGGGCGCGGATAGCAGGTCTTCTCGTCAACGGATCGTCCTTGTCGATCTCCGATGCGGAGAGCGGACAGGAAACCGGCGAGGGAACGGATTTCATCACCATCACACGCACTTCTGCGCGCTGACGGCCCCAGCTCGGCTCTTTGAATCTACGCATCGTGCTTTCCGAAAATCGATTCCGATTTTTGGGCCGATGCGCTAGAGCATCCCGCTTTCAAGTGGATTCACTGAAAGCGGATAAGATGCTCTAGAATCAAAGTGCTAGAGCGTCCTTTGTGCGTTCACTTGAACGCACGGCGCTCTAGACAAGCTCGACGTCGACGACGCCGGGGGCCGAGCGCAGCGCCGCGGCGATCTCCGGCGAAATCCGGTATTTCTCGTTGAGCTCGACCTCGATCTCCCGCTGGCCGTTTTCCTTGATAACCACGAAGGAAACGAGACCGTCGCCCTTCGTGTTGAGATGGGAGGCGATGGAGCGCAGCGGACCGGCATCCCGCACAAAAACCCGCAGCGCCTTCTGCATCTGCAGCGATTCCTCCTCGAGAGATCGCAAAGTCTGGATGCGAAGGCCGATGCCTTCCGGCCGCTCCTCGGCGGCTACCGTCATCACCAGCGATTTCCCGGCCTCCAGGAGGTCGCGATACTGGTTCAGCATTTCCGAGAAGAGAACGGCCTCGAACTGGCCCGACGCATCGGAAAAGGCGACGATTCCCATCTTGTTGCCTGTGCGTGTCTTGCGCTCCTGCTTCGAAGTCACCGTTCCCGCCAGACGCCCGGCGGTCGCCCCCTGTTTCACGGCGGCGGCGAAATCGGCAAATGTCTGCACGCGCATCTTCGCCAACAGCTTGTTGTAGGTGTCGAGCGGGTGGGCCGAAAGATAGAAGCCGAGCACCTGGAACTCCCGGTGAAGCTTCTCGGACGCGAGCCAAGGCGTATAGGCCGGCAGCGCGATCCTCTCCGGTCCCGTGGCGGCACCGGCGCCGAACATGTCGCTCTGGCCGCTCATCTTGTTTTCCTGCGCACGCTGGGCAAAACCCAGGACCCGGTCGAGGCCGCCAATGAGTTCGGCCCGGTCGTAGCCGAAGCAATCGAAAGCGCCGGCGGAGATCAGGCTTTCGAAGACGCGCCTGTTCAGAAGCTTCGGGTCGATCCGGAGGCAGAAGTCCTCGAGGCTCGCAAAGGGCCGCTCGCCGCGAACGGCAACGACATGCTCAACGGCCGACTCGCCTACCCCTTTGATCGCCGCAAGCGAATAATAGATGCGGTTGTCGCCGGTCTCGAAAGGGCGGAAGGAGGTCTGCACCGACGGCGCGATCACTTCGATACCGAGGCGCATTGCGTCCTGCCGGAAATCGTTGATCTTTTCCGTGTTGGACATATCGAGCGTCATCGACGCGGCGAGGAACTCGACCGGATAATGCGCCTTCATGTAGGCGGTCTGGTAAGAGACGATGGCGTAGGCGGCCGCGTGCGACTTGTTGAAGCCGTAATTGGCGAATTTCGCAAGCAGGTCGAAGATCAGGTCGGCCTGGGGTTTCGACACCTCGTTCTTGACGGCGCCGTCGACAAAGCGGGCGCGCTGCTTGTCCATCTCCTCCTTGATCTTCTTGCCCATGGCGCGACGCAACAGATCGGCCTCGCCGAGCGAGTAGCCCGACAGCACCTGGGCGATCTGCATCACCTGCTCCTGGTAGACGATGACGCCCTGCGTCTCCTTCAGCAGGTAATCGATCTTCGGGTGAATCGACTCGATCTCTTCCTCGCCGTGCTTGCGGGCGTTGTAGACCGGGATGTTTTCCATCGGGCCCGGGCGGTAGAGCGCAACAAGGGCAATGATGTCCTCGATGCAGTCCGGGCGCATGCCGATCAGCGCCTTGCGCATGCCGGCGCTTTCGACCTGGAACACGCCGACCGTCTCGCCGCGGGAAAGCATCTCGTAGGTCTTCACGTCGTCCAGCGGAATGCTCGCAAGATCGATATGAATGCCGCGCTTGGCGACAAAATCGACCGCGGTCTTCAACACCGTCAGCGTTTTCAGGCCGAGGAAGTCGAATTTGACGAGGCCAGCCTGCTCCACCCATTTCATGTTGAACTGGGTGACCGGCATGTCCGAGCGCGGATCGCGGTACATCGGCACCAGCTTCGAGAGCGGCCGATCGCCGATGACGATGCCGGCGGCGTGCGTCGAGGCATGGCGGTAGAGGCCCTCGATCTTCTGGGCGATATCGAGAAGGCGGGCCACGACCGGCTCCTTCTCCGCCTCTTCCTGCAGCCGCGGCTCCTCCTCGATCGCTTTCGAAAGCGGCGTCGGATTGGCGGGGTTATTCGGTACCAGCTTGCAGATCTTGTCGACCTGACCATAGGGCATCTCGAGCACGCGGCCGACATCGCGCAGCGCCGCACGCGCCTGCAGCGATCCGAAGGTGATGATCTGCGCCACCTGCTCGCGCCCGTATTTGCCCTGAACGTAGCGGATGACCTCTTCACGCCGGTCCTGGCAGAAGTCGATATCGAAGTCCGGCATCGACACACGTTCCGGGTTGAGGAAGCGTTCGAACAGCAGCGAGAAACGCATCGGATCGACGTCGGTGATCGTCAGCGCATAGGCAACGAGCGATCCCGCACCGGAGCCGCGGCCCGGGCCGACGGGGATGTCATGCTGCTTGGCCCATTTGATGAAGTCGGAAACGATCAGGAAGTAGCCCGGAAACTTCATCCGTTCGATGACGCCGAGCTCGAACGCCAACCGCTCGCGATAATCCTCTTCCTTGTAGCCGGGCGCCATTCCGAGCTTCGCCAGGCGATGCTCCAGCCCCTCCTCCGCCTGTCGGCGAAGCTCCGCAGCTTCCGCACGCTCTGCTTCCTCCGGGTCTCCCGAAGCCCCGGTGAAACGCGGCAGGATCGGCCCGCGCGTCTTCAGCATAAAGGAGCAGCGCCGGGCGATCTCGATCGTGTTCTCCAGGGCTTCCGGGAGATCGGCGAAGAGCGCCGCCATCTGCTTGCGGCTCTTCAGATAATGGTCCGGGGTCAGCCGGAAACGGCTGTCGTCCGAAACCATTGCGTTGTGCGCGACCGCCATCAGAGCGTCGTGCGCGTCGTAGTCAGCCGGTGCGGGAAAGAACGCCTCGTTTGTCGCCACCAGCGGCACATCAAGGCGATAGGCGAGTTCGATCATACGGCTCTCGTGGCGCCGGTCATAATTGCCGTGCCGCTGAAGTTCCATATAGAGCCGGTCGCCGAAGAGCTCGATCAACGCCTTGAGGCGGGACTCGGCCACAGCCGATGAGCCCGCCTTCAATGCCATGTCGATCGGGCCGCTCGCCGCCCCCGTCAGCGCGATCAGACCATCCGTCCCGCCCTCGGCCAGCCATGACCGCGTTATTCGTGCTGCCTGGCTGCCCTCGCCGTCGAGATAGGCGCGGCTGACGAGGTCGACGAGCCGGACGTAACCAGTGTCGGTTGCGGCGATCAGCACGAGCGACGGCAGCTTCACAAGCTGATGATGATGACCGCGCCGTTCGGCTTCCGCCTCGTCTTCCATGTCGATCGACAACTGGCAGCCGATGATCGGCTGCAAGCCGTCATCCGCCGCCTTCTGCGAAAATTCGAGCGCAGCAAAGAGATTGTTGGTGTCGGCGATGCCAATAGCCGGCTGGTCATCCGCTACAGCCTTGCCGATGACTTTCTTCAGCGGCAGCGCACCCTCGAGCAGCGAGAAGGCCGAATGCACACGCAAGTGTACGAACTGCGGATCCGTCGCAGTTGCGCCCTGCCCAAGGCTCTCGTCATTCGCCATCGTTGCACTCCGATTCCCGTTCGGAGCAGAGGATATCCCGTTTCCGGTCCTTGATGTCCAGCGTAACGACCGGAACTGCCGTCTTTTTCAACATTGCATCCGGGAAGCGCTGATTCGGCGTGCCGGGGCCGAAGTGTCACAACCCCAGCGCAATCACCGAGATGCTGGCGATGAACAAGCTCATCGAGGCGAAGGCGGCGAGATCACGAACGAAATCAGTCATAACATGGCTCCTTTTCCGCTATTGTTTTTCTTTTGTTCTATTTTTGTTCCATAGTCAAGCAAGCCCGCATAAAAGATCCCGCAATTCAAAGCTCATGGTTAATACGCCACGGCAACAGCATCGGGGACCGCGAGTGTGAGCATGTGAGCCGGCCCGCATTGAATGCATCAGGTCGCCGCCACTCACCGATCGACGCGAAGCAAGGGCGTCAGATACGAGAGTTTGTTCTCTTTTTGTTCTTTACAAGCTGGCTGCGTTGCGGCATCTTCGCTGGCGAGAATGGGAGAACGCTGATGTTCAGCATCGAGGAACTCACCGACTTTATTGTCGAGGCGAAATCGAAGACCTATGTCGGCGACGGAGCTGCACTTCCCGCCTGCAGGCCCGGCTCGCGCGATATTGGGCACCAGCGCGGCGCGTGGCGTTATCTCGACAGCTATTTCGGCGGAACGGATTTTGCCGGCCAGGAAGCTGTCTGGCACGATGGCAACCCGCGCTGGGCGATGAATTATTTCGGCCGCATCACTCGTCCGGATTTGATCGATGCGCGACGGGCCGGCGCCGTCATCAAGGCGGCATTACGGACGATGTATAACGACAAGCGCCATTTCCTCGGCGGTATGGAATACCAGCACGCCTATGGTTGCTATATCGACAGCAGCCGCGGCGGCACCGATCACTTTTCCGGACGCGAGGTCATTTTCGTCGATGGCGAAGAAGCCTACGAGCTCGATTATCGCGGCGGACTCATCGTCCCCTGACGCTGCCGCGGCGCGCATCTTTTCAGACCCGCAAAGCGCGCCATAGCATTTCGAATCCGCGTAGGGCGGCGCCTTGAGGCTACTTCAGTTCGACGACCTTCCCGTCCTCGATCGTTACACGGCGGTCCATGAGGGAGGCGAGTTCATGGTTGTGCGTCGCAATTAGTGCCGCAAGTCCCGACTGGCGCGCCAGCGCCTCCATCGCCTCGAACACATAACCGGCGGTCTCGGGATCGAGATTGCCGGTCGGCTCATCGGCCAGGAGAACGAGCGGCGCATTGGCCACGCCGCGGGCGATGGCGACACGCTGCTGCTCGCCACCGGAGAGCTCGGCCGGCCGATGGCTGCCACGGTGGCCGATACGCATATAGTCGAGCAATGCGGCGGCTCTCTTCGCCGCTTCCGCCTTCGGAAGGCCGGCGATCAGTTGCGGCATCATGATGTTCTCCAGCGCCGAGAATTCCGGCAGGAGATGGTGGAACTGATAGACGAACCCGATCTCCTTGCGCCGGATCGCCGTGCGCCGGTCGTCGCTGAGCCCGTTGCAAGCCAATCCGTTCACGACGACCTCGCCTGCGTCGGGGTGCTCGAGCAGGCCGGCGACATGTAGGAGCGTCGACTTGCCGGTCCCGGAGGGCGCCACGAGCGCGACGGTCTCGCCGCTTCGCAGCGTGAAATCTACCCCCTTGAGGATCGGCAGGTAGGTCTCGCCCTCTCCGTAATGCCGCTCGATGCCAGAGAGCTGCAGTGCCACACGCGCATTCATTTTGCGTTCTTGTCCTTGTTATTCGTACCGCAGGGCCTGCACCGGATCGAGGCGCGACGCACGCCAGGCCGGGAAGATCGTGGCAAGGAAGGAAAGGGCGATTGCCATGACGACGACGGCGATCGTTTCGTCCGCATTCATATCGGCGGGAAGCTGGCTCAGGAAATAGAGCTCCGGATTGAAGAGCGTCGTCCCCGAAGCCCACGAGAAGAACTGGCGAATCGATTCGATATTGAGGCAGACGACGACGCCGAGGAGCACGCCGGCGATCGTGCCGGCAACCCCGATGGCGGCCCCGGTCATGAAGAAGATGCGCATCACCGATCCGGACGTCGCGCCCATCGTTCTGAGGATCGCAATGTCGCTGCCCTTGTCCTTCACCAGCATGATGAGACCGGAAATGATGTTCAAGGCCGCCACCAGCACGATCAGCGTCAGGATCATGAACATAACGTTGCGCTCGACCTCGAGCGCGGAGAAGAAGGTTTTGTTGCGATCGCGCCAGTCGGTGATGAAGATCTGCCGGCCGGCCGCATCTTCAATAGGCTTGCGCAAGGCATCGACCGCGTCCGGATGCTCGGCGAAAATTTCGATCGATTGGACGAGACCCTCGGCATTGAAGTAAAGCTGCGCCTCCTCGAGCGGCATGAAGACGATCGTTGCGTCATATTCCGACATGCCGATTTCGAAGATCGCCGAGACGGTATAGGCCTTGACACGCGGGTTCATGCCCATGGGTGTCACATCGCCATTCGGCGAGGTCAGCGTGATCGTGCCGCCGACACGGATCCCCAATTGTTCGGCCATGCGCGAACCGATTGCGACACCGCTGCCGGACGCAAAGCCGACCAAATCGCCGGACTGAATGTGCTCGGAGATGGATTTCAGCTTCGAGAGGTCGTCGGCACGGACCCCTCGAACGAGGGCGCCTGTCGACGCGTCACCGTAGCCCTGGGCGAGAACCTGTCCCTCGACCATCGGGATCGCCATGGTCACACCCGGTACGGCCGAAAACTTGTTGGCCAGCTCGGCATAGTTGGTCAGCGGGCCATCGAGCGGTTGCACGATGATATGACCGTTCATGCCGAGGATCCGGGAAATGAGTTCGGTGCGGAATCCGTTCATCACCGCCATGACGATGATCAGCGTCGCGACACCCAGCATGATGCCGATGAAGGAAAAGCCGGCGATCACCGAGATGAAGGCTTCCTTCCGTCGCGAGCGCAGATAGCGCCAGGCCACCATGCGCTCGAACGCGGAAAAGGGACGGCTGGAAGGCACCCCAGACTGAGCAGCAGCCTGCACCTGGTCTTCCGTCGCCGCGGCCATCATCGCTTCCTTCGTCCTTTATCTCGTCGCAGCCAGCTTGTTGATCGCGGCTTCGATCGTCATCATCTCGCGCTCGCCGGTCTTGCGGTCCTTGACCTCGACTTCGCCGTTCGCAACCGAACGCGGTCCGACGATGATCTGAACCGGAACACCAATAAGGTCGGCGGTCGCAAACTTCGCACCGGCGCGATCATCGGTATCGTCCAGAAGCACGTCGAATCCAGCCTTCCCGAGTCCCGAGTAGAGCGTGCCGCTGGCCGCATCGCAAGCGGCATCACCCGCTTTCATGTTGATGACGACGACATCGAACGGCGCGATCGACTTCGGCCAGATGATGCCGTTTTCGTCGTGCGACGCCTCGATGATCGCGGGCACGAGACGGGTCGGTCCGATCCCGTAGGAGCCCATGTGCACGGTGTGCTCCTTGCCGTCCGGTCCGAGTACCTTCGCGCCCATCGCTTCGGAATACTTTGTGCCGAAGTAGAAGATGTGGCCGACCTCAATGCCGCGCGCCGACAGGCGCTCGCCCTCGGGAACAGCGTCGAAGGCCGCCTCGTCATGCATTTCCGAGGTTGCCGCATAACGCGACGTCCACTTCTCGAAGATCGCCTTCAGGCCGGCGACGTCGTCAAAATTGGTATCCTCTCCCGGAATGTCGAAACCGAGGAAGTCCTTGTGGCAGAAGACTTCGGATTCACCAGTGTCGGCAAGGATGATGAACTCGTGGCTGAGATTGCCGCCGATCGGACCGGTATCGGCGCGCATCGGGATGGCACGCAGGCCCATGCGGGCGAAGGTGCGCAAATAGGCGGCAAACATCCGGTTATAGGCGTGCTCCGCCCCTTCGCGATCAAGATCGAAGGAATAGGCATCCTTCATCAGGAACTCGCGCGAGCGCATCGTGCCGAAACGCGGACGGATCTCGTCACGGAACTTCAACTGAATGTGATAGAGATTGAGCGGCAGGTCACGATAGGACTTCACGTAGGAGCGGAACACGTCCGTGATCATCTCCTCGTTCGTCGGGCCATAGAGCATCGGCCGGTCCTGCCGGTCCTTGATGCGCAGCATCTCCTTGCCATAGGCATCGTAGCGCCCGCTCTCCTGCCACAACTCCGCCGACTGCAGCGTCGGCATCAGGAGCTCGATCGCGCCGGAGCGGTTCTGCTCTTCGCGAATGATCGCGTTGACCTTGTCGAGCACGCGCTTGCCAAGCGGCAGCCATGTGTAGATGCCGGCAGATTGCTGGCGGACCATGCCCGTCCGCAGCATGAGGCGGTGGGAAACGATTTCCGCTTCCTTCGGATTTTCCTTCAAGATGGGCATGAAAAAGCGGGACAGGCGCATGACGGGTTCCAGAACTTGGTGGACTTCGCACTATCGGCGGATTCGGGCGAAATGACGTTGTGCTTCGGCGGCCGTCTTCGCCTGAGCAGGGAGAAGCGGCTTTGCCTTACGGAGATCGTACTCTTGATTTTCTCCCCCGACACGGCCGACGGAAAGCATTTCGAGCTCAGCGTTCATAACCGCTTCGCGCGCGGATGAAAACCCTGCCGTGGCCGGAAGAAAACCACATAATAGATGGCATTTGACAGGAAATGCTGAGCGTTAGCCTGCGTCAAAAGAGCACGGTAGTAACAGGACAAGGGCGGCTCCTGTCAACGGAAAAAAATTGCCCGACTGTAGCAAAAATGCAAAAAAAGCAGATGACAGCGCCCAATGTTTGAGCTAATTTCGGCTCACAAAACAGGCAAGAAGACCAAATTCTTGCCGAAATTCGCGGTCAAGTCTTGGGAGGATAAGATCTTAGGCGCGCTCGTTCGCTGCCGCCGGAAACGGATTGAAGATCACGCGAAACTTAAAAAACAAGGCTTTACGCCTTGTTTTTTTTTGCTTTTCGTGACCGTCCCCTTCACCGAAGCACTCTTAAAATATGTCAATTCTCTGGCTGTCAAGTTGAGAATTTCCCATTGACGCCGGGGCTCCGGCGGGAGCGCCGTCTGTGCCCCTCCGAACCACCAAAGATAATTGCCCGGCTACGAATTCGGCGATGGGCTTTTGCCCGGTGGCACGTTTTTTGCCCGACCGCCTGCTGCAACGTCCTTCGCGCGTCAGATTGGACGAGCGGCGCGGTAGGACGTGGCACCGTTCAGTAAAACTCCGGTGCGAACCGCGGGATGGAATCGATCCCGTATCCCAGTTTGACCGAAACGATGTACCAACCGAGATGAATGGCAGCAGCGATGACAGTCGTCAGCAGCACGACGCGCAATGCACGAAACCGCGCCGGAGCGCTTTCGACACTGCCAGGAACAATGTCGTTTTCCTCCGCTTGCGTCCGCACTCCGAGCGGCAGAACGGCAAAGAGCGTCAGCCACCAGATGATGAAGTAGATGGCAAGGGTCGAAAAAGCGGACATTGCGGATCTCGATTCATATCGCTGGATGGACCTACAGCGCCGCGCGTCCTATCAGACGCGCAAAGGAACGCTGCAGCACTTTAAATTGCTGCATGTCTTTACCCTCAAATCGGCTGCGATTTAAGGAAACATGCAGTGGCGCCGGCGCGCTTCCGCCGAAATTGCCGCAAGGCCATCGCGTCCGCCTTATAACGCCACTCGGCCCAACCGGCAAACAAGTGGGCCGCGCCCGACTGTCACACCTCTTCCAGTTCGATCAGGGTGCCCTGAAAGTCCTTGGGATGCAGGAAGAGGACCGGTTTGCCATGGGCGCCGATTTTCGGCGTTCCATCGCCGAGGACTCGCGCACCCGCCGCCTTCAACCGGTCGCGAGCCGCTATGATGTCTGTCACCTCATAACAAATGTGGTGCATGCCGCCGGCCGGGTTTTTCGCAAGGAAGGCGGCAATCGGGGATGCCTCGCCCAGGGGTTCCAGCAGTTCCACCTTGGTGTTCGGGAGCGTTACGAACACGACCGTGACACCGTGTTCGGGGAGCGCCTGCGGCTCGGTGATGTTTGCACCGAGCGTCGCACGATAACTTTCAGCTGCCGCCGCCAAATCCGGCACGGCGATCGCGACGTGATTTACCCTTCCCAGCATCGCATGCTCCCTTCCCAAAAAGACCAAGGCCGAGGGTTTACGTCGCGTCTTCCGGTGAGGAAATCAGACTTTTGTAACAAAGACCGTGACGAGCGGCTTCTTGCCCCACACCTGATTGGCGGTACTGCGCACCGCACGACGAACCGCTTCCTGCAACATAGCGAGATCCTTCCGCTTCGCCCGAGGGATGCTTTCCACGGCGCCGAGCACGGCATCGTAGAGCGTATCGCCCATGTCCTCGCCCTCGTCGTCGAATTCCGGAAGTCCAATCGGTACGACGACCGGATCGCCGAGGAAATCATAGCGGTTATCGAGCACGACATTGACGGAGACGTGGCCGGCAAAGGAGAGCTTGCGCCGCTCGCCGATGCCCATCTCATCGAAGTCGCCGATCAGCGTTCCGTCCTTGTAGATGCGACCGTGCGGCGCCTCGTCGATCACTTCCGCAGGGCCGGGCGCCAGGCGCAGGATTTCACCGTTGCGCAGCCGCGGTACGCTGGCGATCCCGGAATGCAGCGCCAGTTCGGCATGTGCCGTCAGGTGGGCTGCCTCGCCGTGGACGGGCACCACGATCTGGGGCTTGACCCACTGGTACATCTGCTGCAGCTCATTGCGCCGCGGGTGGCCGGAAACATGCACCAGCGCCTCGCTGTCGGTGATGATGTGAATGCCCTGCTCGATCAGACCATTCTTGATATCGTTGATCGCCTTCTCGTTGCCCGGAATGGTTCGTGAAGAGAAGACGATCGTGTCACCGGCGGAAAATGCCACATTGCGCATCTCATCCCGGGCGATCTTGGCGAGCGCTGCCCGCGGCTCTCCTTGGCTGCCGGTCAGGATCACGACGACCTTGTCGCGTGGAATATAGCCGAACTCGTCCTCCGCCAGGAACGGCTTCAGCCCTTCCATCAGGCCAAGGTCCCTCGCCACGTCGACGACGCGTTTCATGGAACTGCCGAGCAGCAGCACCTCCCTGCCCGCTGCCTCCGCCGCTTCGGCGACCGAGCGAATGCGGCCGACGTTGGAGGAGAACGTGGTGATGCCAACACGACCCTCGGCATCGGCGATGATCTTGGCGAGACTTTCGGAAACCTGCCGTTCGGAGGGCGAAACGCCGTCGCGAAGCGCATTGGTGGAGTCGCAGACGAGCGCCAACACGCCTTCCTCGCCGATCTGGCGGAAACGCGCCTCATCCGTGATCGGACCGAGCGACGGCTCGAGATCGATCTTCCAGTCGCCGGTGTGCACAACGGTGCCGAGCGGCGTCCGGATAACGAGCGACATCGGCTCGGGGATCGAATGGTTGACCCCGACCGCCTCGATGCTGAAGGGGCCGATATTGATCCGGTCTCCCTGCTTGAAGATCGTGATCGGAATTTCGCCACGGCTCTTTTCGAAATCGCGCTTCGCCTCAAGCATGCCGGCTGTAAAGGGCGAGGCATAGACCGGAACGTTGAGACCCGGCCAAAGGTCGTTCAGCGCACCGTAGTGGTCCTCATGCGCATGCGTGATGATGATCGCCTTCAGATTGCGGCGCTCCTCGGCGAGGAAGGCGATATCCGGCAAGACCAGTTCGACGCCAGGCAGTTCCGGGCCGGGAAAAGTCACGCCGCAATCGACCATGATCCACTGGCGGTTGCCCGGCCGGCCGTAGCCATAAAGGCCAAGGTTCATGCCGATTTCGCCGACGCCGCCGAGCGGCAAGAACACCAGTTCTTCTTCCTGCGCCATATCTTTGCGCGCCCCTATTCTTCAATCATCCAAAAAATACATCACCGGCGGCAATCGCCTGCTGTGTGCCGGCGCCCGTGTCGAGCAACAATCGGCCGTCCTGATCAATACCGGCAAAGCGGCCCGAAATCGACCGATCCGGCAGGTTGACGGTGATCGTCTCGCCGATCCCGCGCGCCGCCGAACGCCAAAGCTCAATGATCTTGGCGATGCCCGCGCTGCGATCCCAGAGCGAGAGCATCTCGGCCACGGCGAGAAAAAGGTGTGCAAACAGCTCTTCTGCCGACGCCGACGACCCTTCACGACGAAGAGACGTCGCTGGATAGAGCGCCCCCTCCGGCGCGACACCGACATTCACTCCGAAGCCGACGACCAGTGCCCGGCGGCCATCAGCAAGCTCTTCTCCTTCGAGAAGAATGCCGCATACCTTCTTGCCATCGACGAGGATGTCGTTCGGCCACTTGATCTCAACCGGCGCTGCGGCCGGCGGCATCACAGTCCGGATCGCCCGATGCGCTGCCACCGCGACGGCAAGAGGCAGGGAATGCAAGCGCGCGATCGGCGCCGGATCGATGAGAAGCAGCGATGCGTAGAGATTGCCGGGTTCGGAAACCCATGCGCGGCCTCGACGGCCGCGGCCTCCGGTCTGGCGCCCGGCAGTGATCCAGAGATTGCCCGCATCACCTTCGCGCGCCTTCGCCAGGCACTCACTGTTGGTCGAGACGGTCTCGGCGAGCGCGACGTGCCGGAAGTCGTCAGGCGAAATCCGGCCGCCGCCTTTCCGGCCGGTCAAAAGAAGGTCCGGGCCGCAGCTTCCGCGGCGCTTCCAAGCGGTCCGCCGATCAGCACGTATCCGATAACGAACAGACCGGAGAGGCCGAAGACAAGACGCAGCTCGCCGGCGGTGCGCGCGAACTCACCCGTGGCTTCATCGAACCACATCACCTTGATGACGCGCAGGTAATAATAGGCACCGACGACAGACGCGAGTACGCCGATGATCGCGAGTGCGTAGAGATGCGCCTCGATTGCGGCGACGAACACGAAATACTTCGCGAAGAAACCTGCAAGCGGCGGGATACCTGCCAGCGAGAACATCAGGACCGTGAGAACCGACGCCATAAACGGATTGGTCTGCGAGAGGCCGGCGAGGTCATCGATATTCTCGACGTACTCGCCTTCCTTGCGGCGCATGGCCAGAATGCAGGCGAAGGTGCCGAGCGTCATGATCATGTAGATCAGCATATAGAGGATCACACCACGCACCCCGGCCATCGAGCCGGCCGCAAGGCCGACCAGGGCATAGCCCATGTGACCGATCGAGGAATAGGCCATCAGCCGCTTGATGTTCCTCTGGCCGATTGCCGCGAAGGCACCGAGCAGCATGGAAGCAATCGAGATGAAGACGACGATCTGCTGCCAGTCCGCCACCACCGGTTCGAAGGCGTTGATGACGATGCGGACGAGGATCGACATCGCAGCCACCTTCGGCGCGGCTGCGAAGAAGGCGGTAACCGGGGTCGGTGCACCCTCATAGACGTCCGGCGTCCACATGTGGAAAGGAACTGCGGAAATCTTGAAGGCAAGGCCCGCGAGGATGAAGACCAGGCCGAAAACGAGGCCCAGCGAACGGCCTTCCGCCGTCAGTGCCGCGGCGATCTCGTCGAAGCCGGTATGGCCGGTGAAGCCGTAGACGAGCGACATGCCGTAAAGCAGCATGCCCGACGACAGAGCGCCGAGAACGAAGTATTTCAACCCGGCTTCGGTCGAACGGACGCTGTCACGATTGATCGCCGCCACGACGTAGAGCGCCAGCGACTGCAGTTCCAGCGACAGGTAGAGCGAGATCAGGTCGTTGGCGGAGATCATCAGCAGCATGCCGAGGGTCGCGAGCACCAACAGTACCGGAAACTCGAAGCGATCGATCTGCGCCGAACGGGCATGCCCGACCGTCATCACCATCGCCGTAATCGAGCCGATTAGCGCCAGGACCTTCATGAACCTGGCGAATGGATCGGAAAGGAAGGCGCCGCCATAGGCCTCACCCTCGCCCGTCTTCAGGACGAGCCACAGCCCGGCGATGATCAGCAGTGCGACGGCAAGTCCCGTTACCGTTGGCGTGGCCGACCTTTCGCTCGAAAAGACGCCAATCATCAACAGCACCATGGCGCCGGCCGCGAGGATCAGCTCGGGAACCGAGAGTTGCAGGCTTGCGAAGAGGGTTTCAGCAGTCATGTCCAGTCACGTCCTGTGGTCATTGCACCGAAAGCGCAACGTCTTGCGCTGCCTGCAGGGCTGCGGAGTAGTTGTTGACGAGCAGATCCACCGAGGCCGCGGTCGCATCGAAGACCGGCGCCGGATAGACACCGAAGAAGATCGTCAGGATCACCAGCGGATAGAGGATAAGCTTCTCACGTGCCGATAGATCGAGGAGCGCCTTCAGGCTTTCCTTTTCGAGCGCACCGAAAATCACCCGGCGATAGAGCCAGAGGGCATAGGCGGCCGAGAGAATGACGCCGCTGGTCGCGAAGAAGGCTACCCACGTATTGGCACGGAAGGCGCCCACGAGCGTCAGCACTTCGCCGACGAAGCCCGAGGTGCCGGGAAGTCCGACGTTCGCCATGGTGAAGACCATGAAAGCGACCGCATATTTCGGCATGTTGTTGACGAGGCCGCCATAGGCAGCGATCTCGCGGGTATGCAGCCGGTCATAGACGACGCCGACGCAAAGGAAGAGCGCGCCCGAGACGACGCCGTGCGACAGCATCTGGAAGATGGCGCCCTGCACGCCCTGCGTATTGGCGGCAAACGTGCCCATGGTCACATAGCCCATGTGCGCCACCGAGGAATAGGCGATCAGCTTCTTGATGTCGGTCTGCATCATCGCCACCAGCGAGGTGTAGATGATCGCGATGATCGACAGCGTGAACACAAACGGAGCGAAATAGTCCGAAGCGAGCGGGAACATCGGCAGCGAGAAACGCAGGAAGCCGTACCCGCCGAGCTTCAAGAGGATGCCGGCCAGAATGACCGAACCCGCGGTCGGCGCCTGAACGTGCGCGTCGGGAAGCCACGTGTGAACCGGCCACATCGGCATCTTCACCGCGAAAGAGGCGAAGAAGGCGAGCCACAGCCAAGTCTGCATCCCGCGCGGGAACTTGTAGGCCAGCAGTTCGGTGATGTCGGTCGTGCCCGCCTGCCAGTACATCGCCATGATGGCGAGCAGCATCAGCACCGAGCCAAGCAACGTGTAGAGGAAGAACTTGTAGCTCGCATAGACGCGATCCCTGCCGCCCCAGACGCCGATGATGATGAACATCGGAATGAGGCCTGCTTCGAAGAACACGTAGAAAAGCACGATATCGAGCGACACGAAGACACCGAGCATCAGCGTTTCCAGGATCAGAAACGCGATCATGTATTCCTTCAGTCGCTTCTCGATCGTGAGCCAGCTCGCCAGCACGCAGAACGGCATCAAGAGCGCGGTCAGCGGAACGAACAGCACGGAAATGCCATCGATGCCGAGGTGATAGGAGATCCCTGTGCCGAGCCATTCACGCTTCTCGATCATCTGGAAGCCGGGGTTCGACGGGTCGAACTGGTACCAGATGTAGAGCGACACGGCGAAGGTGAAGATCGTCGTCAGCAGCGATACGTTCAGGATGTTGCGGCGGCCGTAGACGCTGTCTTCCCTTGTCAGCAAGAGAAGCAGAACGCCGACCAGCGGCATGAAGGTGACCGCGGAAAGTACGGGCCAATCGGTCATCAGAAGGAACTCCCGAGCATCATCCATGTAACGAGCGCAGCGATGCCGATCAGCATGGCGAACGCGTAGTGATAAAGGTAACCGGTCTGCATCCGCACGACGCGATCGGTCACGTCGAGGACACGCGCCGCAACACCATTCGGTCCAAAGCCGTCGATCACCCGGCCGTCACCCTCCTTCCAGAGGAAGGTGCCGAGACGCTTCGCTGTGCGCACAAAGAGGAAATCGTAGAGCTCGTCGAAATACCACTTGTTGAGCAGGAACTGGTAGAGACCACGGTGCTGATTGGCGAGGTACTTCGGCGTCTCCGGCGAGCGGATGTACATGTACCAGGCGGTGTAGAGGCCGAGCGCCATCGCCACGAACGGGCTCCATTTCACCCAAAGCGGAACGTGGTGGTATTCCTCGAGAATTTCGTTTTCAGGCAGCGTGAAGAGAGAGCCCTGCCAGAACTCGACATAGTGGTGGCCGTAGAAATAATCGTGGAACAGGAAGCCTGCGACGAGCGCGCCGGCGGCCAGGATATAGAGCGGCACCAACATCACCTGCGGAGATTCATGGACGTGATGCATGACGTCCGAAGAAGCCCGCGGTCTGCCGTGGAAGGTCATGAAAGTCAGGCGCCACGAATAGAAGCTAGTAAACAGGGCGGCGATCACCAGAAGGATGAAGGCGAAGCTGGAGACGGCGCTATGCGAGGCGAAGGTCGACTCGATGATCGCGTCCTTCGAGAAGAAGCCGGCCGTACCGAAAACGGTGCCGGGGATGCCGACGCCCGTCAGCGCAATCGTGCCGATGAACATCATCCAGTAGGTGACCGGGATGTGCGTGCGCAAGCCGCCCATGTAGCGCATGTCCTGCTCGCCATCGACGGCGTGGATCACCGAACCGGCACCAAGGAACAGCAGCGCCTTGAAGAAAGCGTGCGTGAAGAGGTGGAAGATGGCAGCGCCATAGGCGCCGACGCCGAGAGCCACGAACATGTAGCCGAGCTGCGAGCAGGTCGAATAGGCGATGACGCGCTTGATGTCATTCTGCACAAGGCCGACGGTCGCGGCAAAGAAGGCCGTGATGGCGCCGATCAGCGTGACGACCGTCAACGCATCTGGCGAGAGTTCGAAGAGCGGCGACATGCGGGCGACGAGGAAGACACCGGCGGTGACCATGGTTGCGGCATGGATGAGGGCCGACACCGGCGTCGGGCCTTCCATGGCGTCCGGGAGCCAGGTGTGCAGCAGGAACTGTGCCGACTTGCCCATCGCGCCCATGAAGAGCAGCAGGCAGGCGGCCGTCACAGCATTCGCCTTGTCGAGCTGCATGCCGAAGAGCGTGACGACGGCTTCCCCCGCTTCGGCGCCTTCTGCCGGCAGGTAACTCTGCGCGGCGGCAAAGACGGTTTCGAGATTGATCGAACCGAAGAGCACGAAGACCAAGAAGATGCCGAGCGAGAAGCCGAAGTCGCCGACACGGTTGACGATGAAGGCTTTGATCGCCGCCGCGTTGGCGGAAGGCTTCTTGTACCAGAAGCCGATCAGCAGATAGGACGCAAGGCCCACGCCTTCCCAGCCGAAGAACATCTGCAAGAGGTTGTCCGACGTGATCAGCATCAGCATCGCAAAGGTGAAGAGCGACAGATAGGCGAAGAAGCGCGGCCGGTTCGGATCATGATGCATGTATCCGATCGAATAGACATGCACGAGCGACGAGACTGTGTTGACGACCACGAACATGACGGCCGTCAGGGTGTCGACCCGGAAGGCCCATTCGACATCCAATCCGCCGGACTGGATCCAGCGCAACACCGAGACCTTGATCATCTCCTCTTCGCCGAGCGCGATGTTGAAGAAAACGAGCCAGGACAGTGCGACCGCAACGAGCATCAGGCCGGTGGTCACATATTCGGATGCCTTGGCACCGATCTGCGTGCCGAGAAGACCAGCAACGAGAAAGCCGATCAGAGGCAGAAAGACGATTGCCTTGATAATGGTGTCCATAGCCCAATCAGCCCTTCATCATGTTGACGTCTTCGACGGCGATCGAGCCGCGGTTGCGATAGAAGACGACGAGAATTGCAAGCCCGATGGCCGCCTCGGCCGCCGCCACGGTTAGAATGAACAGCGCGAAGACCTGACCGGTGATGTCGTTGAGGAAGGCCGAGAAGGCCACCATATTGATGTTGACCGAGAGCAGAATGAGTTCCACCGACATCAGGATGATGATGACGTTCTTCCGGTTGAGAAAGATGCCGAAAACGCCGAGCGTGAACAGGATGGCGCTGACGGTCAGATAGTGGGAAATTCCGATTTCCATGTTGTAGTTCCTCGACCTCGCGTCCGGATTAGATGCCCTGCCCGGGCTTGACCGTGACCACCTCGACGGCGGTCTCGGGCGCGCGGGCAACTTGCCGCGGAATGCTCTGGCGCTTGATGTTCTCGCGGTGGCGCAGCGTCAGCACGATGGCGCCGATCATGGCGACGAGCAGCACGAGCCCCGCGATCTGGAAGAAGTAGATGTAATGCGTGTAGAGAACGTCGCCGAGCGCGGCCGTATTGGTCCGCTCGGCAACCGGCGGGATCGGCATCGCGATGCCCTTGGCGATTTCCGGCGAGAACGTCGCTCCGCCGACGACGATGATAAGTTCGGCCGCAAGGATCAACCCGATCAGCGCGCCGATCGGTGCATATTCAAGCACACCTGCGCGCAGTTCAGCGAAATCGATGTCGAGCATCATCACGACGAAAAGGAACAGAACCGCCACCGCGCCGACATAGACGACGAGCAGGATCATTGCCAGGAACTCGGCCCCCGTCAGCAGGAAGAGCCCCGCCGCGTTGAAGAAGGTCAGGATCAGGAACAGAACCGAGTAAACCGGGTTCTTAGCTGCAATGACCATGAATGCCGATGCCACCGCAATGAAGGCAAAGAGATAGAAAAAAAGAGCCTGCAGACCCATGATCGGTGCCTTTTTCGTCTTGCTCGGCGTGAAGGCGCCTGCCCCCACTCCACGGGCAAAGCCGGACACGGTCCGGCCAGCGCCCAATACCTGTTTCACATGCGCCGCTCTTCAAGCGGCGCGATGCAGCGTCACGCAGATAGCCTCAGCGGTAGGGCGAGTCCATCGCGATGTTGCGCGCGATTTCCCGTTCCCACCGGTCGCCGTTGGCGAGCAGCTTTTCCTTGTCGTAGTAAAGCTCTTCGCGCGTTTCGGTGGCGAATTCGAAGTTCGGTCCCTCGACGATGGCGTCGACCGGACAGGCTTCCTGGCAGAACCCGCAATAAATGCACTTCACCATGTCGATGTCGTAACGCACCGTGCGGCGCGTGCCGTCGTTACGGCGCGGGCCCGCCTCGATGGTGATTGCCTGGGCAGGACAGATCGCCTCGCACAGCTTGCAGGCGATGCAGCGCTCTTCCCCGTTCGGATAACGGCGAAGCGCATGTTCGCCGCGGAAACGCGGGCTGACTGGCCCCTTTTCGAAAGGATAGTTCAACGTCGCCTTCGGCCCGAAGAAATAGCGCATCGACAAAAAGAAAGCGCCGACGAACTCCTTGAGGAAAAGCGAACTGACGGCTTGCGAAAGACCGGCCATCATTTACCTCCAAACTTGCCGGCCTGGGAGCAGCCGGCGGTATGCAGCGAAGCTTTGAGCGGACATCAAGCCCACCCCATCAGCTTCAAAACGAATGCGACGATGACGACCATGGCGAGCGAGAGCGGAAGGAAGACCTTCCAGCCGAGGCGCATCAACTGGTCGTAGCGGTAACGCGGCACGAACGCCTTGACCATCGCGAACATGAAGAACACGAACGAGGCCTTCAGCACGAACCAGATGATGCCCGGGACCCAGTTCAGGAACCACACGTCGAGCGGGGGGAGCCAGCCGCCGAGAAACAGGATCGTCGTCAGCGCGCACATCAGGCAGATCGCCGCATATTCGCCGAGCATGAACATCATGTACGGGGTCGAGCCGTATTCGACCATGAAGCCGGCGACGAGTTCGGATTCGGCTTCGGGCAGATCGAACGGCGGACGGTTCGTCTCGGCAAGGGCCGAGATGAAGAACACGATGAACATCGGGAAGAGCGACAGCCAATGCCAGTCAAGGAAGGAAGCCGGCAGGCCGATCATCGTTCCGAGGCCGTCGGTCTGCGCAGTGACGATATCCGTCAGGTTGAGCGAGCCAACGCAAAGCAGAACCGTCACGATGACAAAGCCAATCGAGACTTCGTAGGACACCATCTGCGCGGCGGAACGCAAGGCGCCGAGGAAGGGATACTTCGAGTTCGACGCCCAGCCGCCCATGATGATGCCATAAACTTCGAGAGAAGATATGGCGAAGACGAAGAGGATGCCGACGTTGATGTTCGCGATCACCCAGTTCGCGTTGAGCGGAATGACCGCCCAGGCAGCAAGCGCAAGCGTCACCGAGACCAGTGGAGCAAGAAGGAAGACCGTCTTGTTCGCACCTGCCGGAATGACCGGCTCCTTGAAAACGAACTTCAGGAGGTCGGCGAAGGACTGAAACAATCCCCACGGACCGACGACATTCGGACCACGGCGCAGCTGCACGGCCGCCCAGATCTTGCGGTCGGCCAGCAGAATGTAAGCGATGAAGAGCAGCAGCGCGACCAGCAGCAGCAGCGACTGGGCGACCATGATGATCGCAGGCCAGACATAGGTCGAAACGAAAGCGTCCATGATATTCTATTCCCTCGCGCTCATTCCGCCGCAGCTTTGAAATTGTTGCGTGCCAAAGCCGAGCATTCGGCCATAACGGCGGATGCGCGCGCTATCGGGTTCGTCAAATAGAAGTCTTTGACCGGAGACGCAAACGAGGATTTCGCCATCTCACCTGCTTTTTGCGCGAGTGCGGCAATTTCATCGCTGTCGCCGGCCGCGATCGCATCGATTTCCGCGAAATGGGGATGCGCGGCGTAGAGCTTCGCGCGCAATTCGCCAAGCGAATCAAAGGGCAACTTCCGGCCGAGCACATCGGATAGCGCGCGGATGATGGCCCAGTCTTCGCGTGCGTCGCCCGGGGCGAAGCCCGCGCGGTTACCAACCTGTACCCGGCCTTCGGTGTTCACCCAGGTCCCGGATTTCTCCGTGTAGGTCGCGCCCGGTAGAATGACATCGGCCGCATGTGCGCCGTTGTCGCCGTGCGAACCAATATAGACGGTGAAGCCGGCCTTGCGCTTCGAAAGATCAATCTCATCCGCGCCAAGCAGGAAAAGTACGTCGGCGCTGCCGACCGTTTCGGCCGCCGCCTTGCCGCCCTTGCCGGGGACGAAGCCAAGATCGAGACCGCCGACGCGCGAGGCTGCGGTGTGAAGCACGGCAAAGCCGTTCCAGTCCGCGCCGACTGCGCCAACCGCGACCGCCAGTTTTGCCGCGTTGGCGAGGACGGCTGCGCCGCCCTCCCCTGCCAGCGCGCCCTGGCCGATGATGATCAGCGGCCGCTCAGCCTTCTTCAAGGTCGCGAAGAACTTGGCCTTGCCGGAAAGGAGGTCGGCAAGCGTTTCGCTGCCCGCGCCGAGATATTCGTATTCGTACCGCAACTCGCTCTGTTCGCCGATCGCGGCGATCGGGAAATTGCCCATGCGGTAGCGCTTGCGGATACGCGCATTGAGCACCGACGCTTCGAAGCGCGGATTGGAGCCGATGATAAGCAGCGCATCGGCGTTTTCAATACCCTGGATCGTCGGATTGAAGATGTAGCTGGCGCGGCCGAGCGACGGGTCGAGCGCGGCACCATCCTGTCGGCAGTCGACATTCTCAGAGCCGAGCGACGCGACGAGCTCCTTCAGAGCGTACATTTCCTCGACGGAAGCGAGGTCGCCGGCAATCGCGCCGATCTTGTCGCCCGAAGTGTTGGCGACGGCAGCCTTGATCGCCTGGAACGCATCGCTCCAGCTTGCAGGCTGAAGACGGCCATCCTTCTTGACGTAGGGACGGTCGAGACGCTGCGTCTTCAGGCCATCCCAGATGAAGCGGGTCTTGTCGGAGATCCACTCCTCGTTGATGTCCTCGTTGACGCGCGGCATGATGCGCATCACTTCGCGGCCGCGCGTGTCGACGCGGATCGCCGAGCCAAGCGCGTCCATGACGTCGATCGACTCGGTCTTGTTCAGTTCCCAGGGACGGGCCGTGAAGGCGAAGGGCTTCGAGGTCAGGGCGCCGACCGGGCAGAGGTCGACGACATTGCCCTGCAGTTCGGAGGTCATCGCCTGTTCGAGATAGGTGGTGATCTCGGCGTCCTCGCCGCGGCCGATGAGGCCAAGCTCGGCAATGCCGGCGACTTCCGTCGTGAAGCGGACGCAGCGCGTGCAGTGGATGCAACGGTTCATCACCGTCTTCACCAGCGGGCCGATGTACTTGTCCTCGACCGCGCGCTTGTTTTCCTGGTAGCGCGACGAATCGATGCCGAAGGCCATGGCCTGGTCCTGCAGGTCGCACTCACCGCCCTGATCGCAGATCGGGCAGTCGAGCGGATGGTTGATCAGCAGGAATTCCATGACGCCTTCGCGCGCCTTCTTGACCATCGGCGTGGTCGTGAAGACTTCCGGCACCTCGCCATTCGGGCCGGGGCGCAGATCGCGCACACCCATCGCGCAGGAGGCTGCCGGCTTCGGCGGTCCGCCCTTCACTTCGACCAGACACATGCGGCAGTTGCCGGCGACCGAAAGCCGCTCGTGGAAACAGAAGCGCGGAACCTCGGCGCCGGCCTCTTCACACGCCTGCAGCAGGGTGAAATGATCCGGGACCTCGATCTCTTTTCCGTCGACTTTCAGCTTTGCCATCTTCGCACTCAATCCTGTCTTCCGTCCGCCTGCCCCTCGGCGGCAGACAATTCCTTTACAGCCACGCGGCTTGCTGGTGATGGCCGCTAACCAAGGGTCATCGCCTGTTAATCTTTCATCACGCGCCCTTGAGCGCCTTCGCCTGCCCTACCCAATCGTCGCGCAGGATGCGGCCATCGAAACCGAGTTCCTTGTCCAACCGCGCCACCTCCGCCGCGCTCCAGGCGGCGATGTCGGCAAAGCGGCGAATGCCCCTGGCGTTCAAGACCTGCTCGAGCTTCGGACCGATGCCGGAAATCCGCTTGAGGTCATCGGCGGCATCCTGCTTTGCCACCTTGGCTGGCGTCCTCGCCTTCGGCTTCGACACCTTGGGAGATCGCGCAACAACCGGAGCCGGCGAGGCTTCCGGAGCTTGCTGCACCGCCCGCTTGGTCGGCGCAGGCGCAGGCTTGGGCTCGGCGGCTTCCGGCTGTGCCGGCGCCGAAATACCTTTCTGCATCGCACCGACAGCGCCCTGCATGGCCCCGAACATGATGCCGGCGATGTGACTCGAGAGGCCGAACCCCAGCGCAGTTGCGGCCGCGACGGCCGCCGTCGGGTGCGCAATCAGCGGGTGCAGCGGAAGGTTCGGCATGTTTTTCATCCACTCGGCCATGCCGAACGGATCGGCCGGGTCTACGTCGAGGGAACGCGCGAATGGAATGACTACGCCGGCCTTTTCCATGCTTTGTCCGTCCTTACGTGTCCCGGCCATCGGTCGTTACTCCGCTGCTTCGAGCACCGCGCCGTGCGACGTCGCGTTGCGTGTGTATTCGTCGATGCGCTTTTCGATCTCGGGGCGGAAGTTGCGGATGAGACCCTGGACCGGCCAGGCGGCCGCATCGCCGAGCGCACAGATGGTGTGACCCTCGATCTGCTTCGTCACGTCGAAAAGCATGTCGATCTCGCGCTTCTGCGCGCGGCCCTGCACCATGCGCTCCATCACCCGCCACATCCAGCCCGTACCCTCACGGCAAGGCGTGCACTGGCCGCAGCTCTCGTGCTTGAAGAATGCCGAGATGCGGGCGATCGCCTTGATGATGTCGGTGGACCTGTCCATGACGATCGCGGCAGCCGTGCCGAAGGACGACTTGACTTCGCGCAGACCGTCGAAGTCCATCGGGCAGTCGATGATGTCTTCGGCCTTGACGACCGGGCACGACGCACCGCCCGGAATGACCGCCAAGAGGTTGTCCCAGCCGCCACGGATACCGCCCGCATGCTTTTCGATCAGCTCGCGGAACGTGATGCCCATCGCCTCTTCGACCGTGCACGGCTTGTTGACGTGGCCGGAGATCATGAACAGCTTCGTGCCGACATTGTTCGGACGGCCAATCGAGGAAAACCAGCTCGCGCCACGGCGCAGGATGGTCGGGGCGACCGCGATCGATTCGACATTGTTGACGGTCGTCGGGCAGCCGTAGAGACCCATGTTCGCCGGGAACGGCGGCTTCAGCCGCGGTTGTCCCTTCTTGCCTTCGAGGCTTTCGAGCAATGCGGTCTCTTCACCGCAGATATAGGCGCCGGCGCCGTGATGGACGTAGATGTCCATGTCCCAGCCGTGCTTGTTGTTCTTGCCGAGCAGACCCGCGTCATAGCATTCGTCGATCGCCGCCTGCAGCGCCTCGCGCTCGCGAATATATTCGCCGCGCACGTAGATGTATGCGGTATGGGCGCCCATGGCGAAGCTCGCGACCAGACAGCCTTCGATCAGCGTGTGCGGATCGTGGCGCATGATGTCGCGGTCCTTGCAGGTGCCGGGCTCCGACTCGTCGGCGTTGACCACCAGGTAATGCGGCCGTCCGTCGCTTTCCTTCGGCATGAAGGACCACTTCAGCCCGGTCGGGAAGCCGGCGCCACCGCGGCCGCGAAGGCCCGACGCCTTCATTTCGTTAATGATCCAGTCGCGGCCTTTTTCCAGGATCTGCTTGGTGCCGTCCCAATGGCCGCGCGCCATGGCGCCCTTCAGGGACTTGTCCTTGAGGCCGTAGAGATTGGTAAAGATGCGGTCTTCATCTCTTAGCATGGTTCACCTCTTTACCGCGGCTTCTTGCCGAAAACCTTGATGTATTCGGCTTCGCCGCCCTTGGCGAGCGCCTTGGCCTGCTTGACCCAGTCATCGCGCTCGATGCGGCCCTTGAAATTCAGATACCCGTCGACCCATTCGCGTTCGGCCTTTGTCCAGGAGGCAACCTGCGCAAACGTGTAGATGCCGATCTCATGCAGGGTGGCCTCGATCTTGGGGCCGACGCCCGAGATCAGTTTGAGATCGTCGATGGCCACCGGCTTCTCGATACCCGCCGGGCGGTTCTTGTCTTCAAGCGAGGGCCGGCCCGCAACCGCCGGCTTGGACTTGTCGACGGTCTCGCCTTCGATCTTGGCGATGGCGGCCGCTTCTTTCTTTGCGGTGACCGGCGTCTTCAATGTCGGGTTGGTAACCGCGCTTGCGGTCTTCGCCCTCGCCGCATTCGCCGGCGGGATGCTGACGGCCGGCTCGCTCGGGGCCTTCTTCGCCCGGCCGGGGTTGGCCAGTGCGGCGTTAGCCGGTGCGGGGTTATTTTTCGTCGCCGGATCCCGTGTCAGCAATGTGGTCGGACCACCAATAGGCGCAGAATAGACGCGATCGATCTGCGGGCCAGGCGTGACCTCTGTGCCCTTACCTGCTTCGAAACTGTCGATGATCTGTTCCAAACGCTCGGGCGTCAGGTCTTCGAACGTGTCCTTGAAGATCATCACCATCGGTGCGTTGACGCAGGCGCCCTGACATTCGACCTCTTCCCACGACAGGGTGCCGCTCTCGTTCAGAGCGAAGGGCTCCGAGGCGATCTTGCCCTTGCATACATTGATCAGGTCCTCAGCGCCACGCAGCATGCACGGCGTTGTTCCGCAAACCTGCACATGCGCGCGCGTACCGACGGGCTTCAGCTGGAACTGCGTGTAGAAGGTCGCGACTTCGAGAACGCGGATGTAGGGCATGCCAAGCATGTCTGCGACCGACTCGATCGCCGCCTTCGTCACCCAGCCGTCCTGCTCCTGAGCGCGCATCAGCAAGGGAATGACCGCCGACTGCTCGCGGCCCTTCGGATATTTCTTGATCGTTGCCTTGGCCCAGGCAGCATTCGCTTTGTTGAACGCAAAGCTTACTGGCTGGACAGTGTCTTCGGCTAGTCGACGAACGGACATTCTAGTGAATACCTTATCAGTTAATCGAACCGCACCGCGATTTCGCCACCGAGACGAATTCGCAGGCATAGGCTGACTGGTCTTTCTGCAAAAATACGATGTAACGCGTGCCGTTGGCGACCGCGGCCTTGATCTCATAGCCCTTCGACAGGAGCGCGGACATGGAGCCGCCGCGCAAAGCCTCGGACGACGCGCTGTTCACGTCCTCCTGCGCGAAAGCCGCAGAAGTGAACGCAAGAAGCCCTAGAACGGCAAGCGGCGCCAGACGCATCAGCGGTCTACCTCGCCAAAAACGATATCCAGGGAGCCCAGCACAGCCGAGACGTCGGCGAGCTGGTGTCCGCGACAGATGAAGTCCATGGCCTGCAGATGCGCGTAGCCCGGGGCACGGATCTTGCACCGGTACGGCTTGTTCGAACCGTCGGAGACAAGATAGACGCCGAACTCGCCCTTCGGCGCTTCGACTGCGGCGTAAACTTCGCCGGCCGGCACGTGGTAGCCCTCGGTATAGAGCTTGAAGTGGTGGATCAATGCTTCCATCGAGCGCTTCATCTCGCCGCGCTTCGGCGGCACGATCTTGCCGTCCATCGACGAGACCGGCCCCGCCTTCGCGTCGCCGAGCAGACGGTTCACGCATTGGCGCATGATCCTCGCCGACTGGCGCATCTCGATCATACGGATCAGGTAGCGGTCGTAGCAGTCGCCGTTCTTCCCGATCGGGATATCGAATTCGAGATCGGAATAGCATTCATAGGGCTGCGCGCGGCGCAGGTCCCAGGCGGCGCCCGAGCCGCGCACCATGACGCCGGAGAAGCCCCAGGCCCAGGCATCCTCCAGCTTGACGACGCCGATGTCGACGTTGCGCTGCTTGAAGATGCGGTTTCCGGTGAGCAACTCGTCGATATCGTCGACGGTCTTCAGGAACGGATCGATCCACTTGCCGATATCCTCGACCAGCTGATGCGGCAGGTCCTGATGCACGCCGCCCGGCCGAATATAGGCCGAGTGCATGCGGGCGCCGCAGGCGCGTTCGTAGAAGACCATCAGCTTCTCGCGCTCTTCGAAACCCCAGAGCGGCGGCGTCAGCGCACCGACGTCCATCGCCTGCGTGGTGACGTTGAGAAGATGCGAGAGGATGCGGCCAATTTCCGAATAAAGAACACGGATGAGCTGGCCGCGGATCGGCACTTCCGTGCCCGTCAGCCGCTCCACCGCAAGCGCGAAGGCATGTTCCTGGTTCATCGGCGCGACATAGTCGAGCCGGTCGAAATAGGGCACAGCCTGCAGATAGGTTTTGGTCTCGATCAGCTTTTCGGTGCCGCGATGCAACAGACCGATATGCGGATCGACGCGCTCGACGATTTCGCCATCAAGCTCGAGCACCAGGCGAAGAACGCCGTGCGCCGCCGGATGCTGCGGGCCAAAGTTGATGTTGAAGTTGCGGACGTTGTGTTCGGTCATACCGATTGCTCCAGGCCGGATGACATCCTCGGCGGATCGTCACGGGCCGACTTAGTCTTACCGTGCCTTCGCCTTCTCATCGCCGGGCAGGACATACTCGGTCCCTTCCCACGGCGAAAGGAAATCGAAATTCCGGAATTCCTGCTTCAATTCGACGGGCTCATAGACGACGCGCTTGACCTCGTCGTCATAACGCACCTCGACGAAGCCGGTCACCGGGAAGTCCTTGCGCAGCGGATGGCCCTCGAAGCCGTAATCCGTCAGAATGCGGCGCAGATCCGGATGTCCGGTAAAGAGAATGCCGTACATGTCGTAGGCTTCCCGCTCGAACCAGTCCGCGCCCGGATAGACGGCAGTCGCCGACGGCACAGGCTCGCCTTCAGCGGTCTGGACCTTAACGCGGATACGCAGGTTCTGCCGCGGGGACAGCAAGTGATAGACGACATCGAAACGGTCCGGCCGCTGCGGCCAGTCGACGCCGCAGACGTCCACCAGGTTGACGAAGGCGCACTGCACGTCGTCACGCAGGAACGTCAGTAGCGCGACGACATGTTCTGCCTTGACCGTTACCGTCAGCTCGCCGAATTTGATCTCTGCATCGGCGATCAGCGCACCGCGCGTCTCGCGAAGATAGGAGGCAAGCTCGTTCAGGGCTTCACTCATCTTAAAGACCCCCTGCCCTTAGCGCTCGATCGTGCCGGTCCGGCGGATCTTCTTCTGCAGCAGAAGCACGCCGTAAAGCAGCGCTTCTGCCGTGGGAGGACAGCCTGGCACATAGATGTCGACGGGCACGACGCGGTCGCAACCACGTACGACCGAATAGGAATAGTGATAGTAGCCGCCGCCGTTGGCGCAGGAACCCATCGAGATGACATAGCGCGGCTCCGGCATCTGGTCGTAGACCTTGCGAAGCGCAGGCGCCATCTTGTTGGTCAGCGTACCGGCGACGATCATGACGTCGGACTGGCGCGGCGAGGCGCGCGGCGCGAAGCCGAAGCGCTCGGCGTCGTAGCGCGGCATCGACATCTGCATCATCTCGACGGCGCAGCAGGCAAGACCGAAGGTCATCCACATCAGCGAACCGGTGCGGGCCCAGTTGATCAGTTCGTCGGTCGAGGTAACGAGAAAACCCTTGTCGGCGAGCTCGTTGTTGATCTCGCCGAAGAAAGCGTCATTGCTGCCGATCGGCTTGCCGGTCGCGGGATCGATGATCCCCTTCGGCTGCGGCGCAACGAGCGTGGTGCCGGAGGTCAATTCCATTCCAGCGCTCCCTTCTTCCATTCATAGATAAAGCCGACCGTCAGCACCAGGAGGAAGACCATCATCGACCAGAAGCCGAACCAGCCCATGTCCCTGAACGAAACGGCCCAGGGGAAGAGGAACGCCACTTCCAGGTCGAAGATGATGAAGAGGATCGACACGAGATAGAAACGGATGTCGAACTTCATGCGGGCGTCGTCGAACGCGTTGAAGCCGCACTCGTAGGCCGACAGCTTTTCCGAATCGGGCGCCTTGAAGGCAACAGCAAAGGGGGCGACCAAGAGTGCGAGGCCGATCACAAGAGCGATTCCAATGAAAATCGCGATCGGAACATAGGAACCGAGAAGTTCAGTCATTGTTATCCGTCCCTGCCTGCGGAGAGCGCCGGAGAAGCGCTAGAACAACAAATCGCAGGCCGAAAAATATGTTGCAACGCCAGAGTGGTTAGCGCAGGCCGCGCCCGCGCGCAAGCCTTCAACGGGCATTTAAACCGGTTCGCGACACAGGATGACGCGGCATCATTCGGCACATGAGCGTCAAAGCGCGCATTTGCGGCAATGGACGAGCTTTGTCGCCGGATCATGGCGCACCGAGACAGATTGCCGCAATGCGAAACGCCGGATTCCGCGCCACCAGACCGCATCGAAAGACAGGAGAAATGGCGCGAGTGACGGGGCTCGAACCCGCGACCTCCGGCGTGACAGGCCGGCACTCTAACCGACTGAGCTACACCCGCGCATCATGGCCATGCGGCCATTATTACATCATCGGCACATTTTGAGAATGCCGCTGCTTTACCTTTCAAGAGTGGCGCGAGTGACGGGGCTCGAACCCGCGACCTCCGGCGTGACAGGCCGGCACTCTAACCGACTGAGCTACACCCGCATCATCTTGACTAGGCCGGAGCGACTTTCGTGCGCCCCGCATCAAAGCGGCCCTGCCGTTCGATGAGCGGCTAACTAAGCGGTTCGCATTTGGGTGTCAAGCATGTTTGAAGACAAATCCGTGACGGAGCGGATTTTGATCCACAGCCCGATTGGCGACATGGAATCAGGCATGACCCGAGACGCCATTGGGCAAGCGCCATCCGACATCTTTGCATGCTTTCCTCCGGGCGCGCCGGCCGGCCCATATGGGAGCCATGCCCCTCACTGAAGACAACCGCACATCCCGCGGGAAATTGTCCACAAGCGATAGCAATACGTCCCGGCGCGAAATCCGCGCTCACAAAAAAATTCGAAAAAACCTTGCAATTGCTCTTGCGGTTTTTCCCGGTTGCGCATAGATCACGCCCACCGACGCGGCGGACACGCTTGTTCGAAACGCGAGAGGGCGATTAGCTCAGTTGGTAGAGCGCCTCGTTTACACCGAGGATGTCGGGAGTTCGAGTCTCTCATCGCCCACCATTTCATTCCGACATTGTCAGCGATTTGAGTGCGATGGCATGCACCCGCTTCGACAGTCCCTGCCCATCACGTTCCGCTATACTGCTCGACTGTCACGTGTTCGAGCCAATCCACCACTTTGCCGTCGAGTGCCTCCTGAATAGCGATATGGGTCATCGCCGTGTCCGGGCCGGCGCCGTGCCAGTGTTTTTCGCCCGGAGGAAACCACACGACGTCGCCCGCGCGAATCTCGCGTAGCGTCCCGCCCCAGCTTTGCGCCAGTCCGCGGCCAGCCGTCACGATCAGCGTCTGGCCAAGCGGATGCGTATGCCAGGCGGTGCGTGCGCCGGGCTCGAAGGTCACGGTGACGACACGAACGCACGCCGGCTCAGGTGCCTCCAGTACCGGGTCTTGCCGCACCGATCCGGTGAAATACTCCGTCGCGCCCCGCACCGAAGGCCGCGATCCACATTCCATGATTTCCATCCGTGGGTCCTCCGTATTGTAGATCCAACGTCCAAGACAGCGTGAAGCCGGCGCTTCGCTACAGCCTGTGAATGGTTACCGACGGGCAAGCGTCCCGCGCGACATCGCAAAGGTGCTCGTGATGCGTAAGATAGATCACCTGTCCGACGCGTGCCATCTCCGCCATCAATTCAAACGCACGACCGGCGCGATCGTCGTCGAATGTTTCCATGATGTCGTCGGCGATAAACGGCAGCGCCTCCCGGGCGGCAGCAACCTCGTGGTAGCCGGCGATTCGAAGAGCGAGATAGAGCTGGAACCGCGTGCCCTTCGAAAGATCGCCGGCGAGCTTCGAACCGCCCGAGGCGACATTGGCGATCAGGAACTCCTGCCCCTTGTCCGCATGCGTGGAGAGACCGGAATATTCGCCGCCGCTGATCTGCATGAACATCCGAGACGCCCGTTGCATCATGGCGCTGCGGTGGCGTTCGCGAAACAGCCGTAGCGCCTGCTCCGCCGCAATCAGCCCTGCCTTCAATCGCAAATAACCGACCGCCTTGTTTTCGATGTCGAGAAGCAGCGTTCGGCGCCGCTGCTCCAATGCAGCGACCCCGTCCCCGCCTTCGACATCTGCAAGCGCCTTTTCCCGCGTCCATACCTCCGCGTGCAATTCGCTGACATCGCGGTCAGCAGCGTCAATCGCTCCTTCCAACCTGGCGAGTTCGTGCCGCAGGGCCGTCTCGTCAACCGCTGCCAGCATCGCCTCGGCCTCGTCACAGGTACCGACGTCGAGCCGCGTGACAAGATCGTCCTCGAGTTCGGCGAGCCTTTGCCGCAACCTCTCCTGCTCGCGCACTGCGTCAAGGCAAGCGCCGGCTTCGTCAAGCGTGAGGCAGCCGAAGAAATCGAGCACGACCTGCTTCGCGCAGATATGGCGCCGCTCTTCCGCTTGCAGCCTTTGCAGGTCGTCTTCCATTCGCTCGATGCTGACGATCGCCGCCCCGCGGCGCTCTTGCTGCTGATGAGCGAGACCGATCCGGTCGTGCAAGGCGGTAAAGAGCATCAGGGGATCATCGGTGCGCTCCCGCAACCCGAATGCTTCAGCCAGATTTGAAACCGCCTCAGCGAACGCGATCTGGTCCTTGCGCATGCCCGCGATTCGGTGATCGAGATCGGCTTTGCGCTGCATCAGCTTGTCGAAGTCCTGCAGGACTGCAAGCATCGGCCCAATCTCTTGTGGACTTGGCTCCTGTGGATTTGGCTGCTCGATTTGTCCTGCGAGCCAGGTCCCTCTAAGCGCCTCGTGCCATTCACGCTGCCAGGCGGCCATTTCAGCCTCTGCGATCTCGAGCGTAATCTCCCGGTTTTCCAGCGATTCCGAGGCTCGGCGATGCTGTTCAGCAGCGGCACGATGGGCGGCGGCAGCCGTCTGCGCCTCGGAGACGACACGCTCCGCGGCGGCGAGCAAGCCATCGAGACGCACCGGCAAGTTCTCGCTCGCTCCAACGCCTGCAAGCTCGTCCTGCAGTGCGCGAACCGTTGTCGCTTCTTCGCTCACCGCCCGCTCGTGCTGCAGACGCGTCGCGCGCAAAGCCGCCCGGATTTCGAGCGCGGCGGCACGTGTCGCCAACCAGGCTTCCAGTTGCGGCAACAGCGTGACGCTGGGTAAACCGCAAGCGCTGGCGGCCCGCCCCACCGCCGCGTCCAATTCCCGGCGTTCGCTGACCGCCACGCGTCTTTGCTCGTCAAGCTCGCGCAGGCGGGCGCGACGTTCGGTAATCATGCATGTCAGGCCGCGCAACTCCGCGACCCGTTCCGCCTGTCCGAGCCGGAACGCGATTGCTCGGTCGTCCTCCTTCAGCAGCGTCTCGAAGGCTCCCGCAGTGACGTCATCCAGATGGAGCCGATGCTCCTGCCAGGCAAGATCGCGCCGCTGGCGCAGCTCACTTGCAGCCGCGTCGTCCACGGCGCCGCCGAAAGAGTTGAGCACCGCAAAACGGGCTTCGTCTCCAGCCTGGCGTTCGCTTTCGTCTGCAATCCTGGCATCGAGACGCAGTCGCCGTTCTGCCTGCAATGCCGCTTCCGCCCGCCAAGCCTCGACCACACCAGGCGCCGGGACACAGACCGCCGCAAGCTCGTCGGCGCTTCCCTCAAACGGTCGCAACCCATCGAGCTTGTCGACAAGTTCCCCCTCCAGCCGATCGATTTCCCGGCTTGCTGCCTGTTGTCGAAGCAGGCAGTCGCTCTGTCGCGCCAGCCGCAGGCGTTCCGCGAGATGGCTGAGGTCTCTCCTGCTTCCATCGAGCCGGGCGAGATCCCGGTCAGCCTCCTGCCACTCACGGTTCGCTTTCCCCGCCTCCTCGCGCGCGGACGAAAACCTCTCGGCGAGCGTCGCGTGACGCCGCACGAGATCCTGCAGCCGGGCGCCGGCTGCCGCAGGCAGAAGGAGGGCGGCAGGATCGGGATGGCCTTTTTGACCGAGGCGGACAAGACAGGCCTCGATACCGGCTGACGTAACGGCAAGCTCCTCGATACGAGACGGCATGTCGCGCGCTGCCGTAAGATAGCGCGCATCGAGCGCAGTTTCGCGGAGCATATCGAACCGCTCAGCAAGCGCCAGCGCCAGCTCGTCCAGAGGCAGGCCTTCCAGTTCTTCGCGTCGGCGGCGCAACTCTTCGTTCAGTTGCGAAAACCGGGCGGCGATTTCCGTTTCCGTTTTGCGGAGCGTCGGTAGGTCGCTCCACCATTGCGAAGGCGGCAGCGGCAGAGCTTCTCGGCGGGCGAGATCTTCTCGCACGCCGCGAAGCCGACCGAGAAGTGGCATGCAGTCGAGCTCAGCGCGTGTCCGGTCCCGTGCAACGCGCAGTTCCGCGCGCTGCGCTGTCGCGCCGTCATGGCGCTCACGGGCACTTGCCACCGTCTTGCGAAGCGACGCGTATTCGCGGGCGTTGATATCGATCGCGTTGCGCTCGGCCTTCAGCGTGTCGAGCGCCCCCCTAAGTTCGGCGAGTTCGTGCTTGCGTCCTTGCGGCCTGTAGAAGGCATCTGCCTCGGCGCGCAAGGTCGCCAATACGGTACTGCTGTCCGGCAGGCCGGAACTCGCCGAAAACAACAGCGAACCAAGCTCGCCCTCGCTCTTCAGAATGCTCTCCCCGCCCTCTTCGATGCTGTCATCGTCCAGCGAAAACATCATGCGATAGGTTGCGCGATCGATAGAGCCGAGGGCGGCCGAAAAGAGATTTTCCGGCAGCGGCTGCTCGTCGGGGCCAATCAAGCTGTTTGCGTTGCGCTTGACGCGATAGGCGTGATGTCGCCGGCCGGCGGTTTCCACGATGCCTCCGACGCGCATCGTCTGATAGGGGTGCAGGAAACCATAGGGGCTGAGGCGCTCGATCCCGAAAAGCAGATCGAGGAAACCGGAAAACAAGGTCGACTTGCCGGCCTCGTTCGGACCGTAAACCAGATGAAAGTCCGGTTGCCCGGGTTTGGCATTACCGAAATCGAGGCTGCGCGCGGTGAACTTTCCGTAACGCACCAGATCGAGTTGCTGAAGCCGCATCAGTCGCCACCCTTCGCGGCGGCGCCGTGGAGATGCGCCAGCACATCCGCACTTCCCATGAGTCCGGCATTCATCACCAGTTCTTCAAGCGCACCCTCATCGCGCGCCAGCGTCTGTCGCAACTCAGGCGGCAGCTGCTGCAAGAGTTCTTCGGCGACAGTTCTTATTTCTTCGCGAAAGCCGAACGCCGGCAGCACGTCGTTTTCGACGAGGGAGGCAAGTTCCTCCACCGGCTCCCTGGACGGCCGATCGTCCTGCACTCGCGGCTCCCGGCAGAGAAGGTCGATTTTCTCCACCCAGCATCCGCTTAGCCCGGCAGAAATGTTTGTGAGTTCGGTTTGCAGGAGATCGGCGTCCCGTCTCAGACGCCAGGCAAGCGGAGAGGTCCCCGCCAACGATAGGCGCAGGATGAGATTCTGCGCCGATATCTCATGCCGAAGGCGAGTGACTGCACGGGTCGCCAGATCCAGTACATCGCGCCACTCCACCGCGCCCGTGACATCCACGGATAGCCGCTCGAACACGGCCACGCCGATCGGCCGCTCCTCTATCTCCACGCGGCCGTTATCGTCGATCGAGGCGACGGTCACGCCCTTGGCACCCGCCTCGTTGATGTCGCGGCCCTGCGGCATGCCCGGCATGACGATGAAGGGCTGTTCGCTGTGCACCTGGCGCTGGTGGACATGGCCGAGCGCCCAATAGTCGAAACCGTGCCGCTGGAGATCGGCGACGCTGCAGGGCGCGTAGCGATCATGGCCCTGCGAGCCGGAAAGGCTCGTGTGCAGCATGCCGATGTTGATCGCGTCGGCGATCGGCGGATGAAATGACGGCAGGAGGCTCTCGGGTGCATGCGGATTGGCGAAGCTCACCCCGTGAATGTGAACCGTTCTGCCGCTTGCCAGCATCTTGGCAAGCACCGGCTTGCTTCGCCCCTGGAAGACGTGAACCGACGGTGGCAAGGTCAACTCACGCGTCACCTGGGACTGAGCGTCGTGGTTGCCGCGAATGACGAATGTCCGGATCCCGGCCTCGTCCAGACGACGCAATTCACCGGCGAGGAAAAGCGCGGTGTTCATGGAAGTCTGGCTACCATCATAGAGGTCGCCGGCAATCAGCAGCGCGTCGACGCTTTCGGCGAGGCATAGATCGACGATGCTTGCCAATGCGCTGCGGGTTGCTCCGCGCACGAGGTCGGCGAGTTCCCCATTTCTGAGAGCCAGGCTGCGCAAGGGTGAATCGAGGTGGAGATCTGCTGTGTGGACGAAGCGGAAGGGCATAGCCGACCATGGCCCGGCGCTACCTCGCCCGTCAATGCCGCCCAACCGGTCGGCCACAGATGATCACACTACAGCGCCGCGCGTCTTATCAGACGCGCAAAGGACGCTGTAGCACTTTGAATTGCTGTATGTCTTTGTCCTTAAGTCGAGGTCGATTTGCAGCAGCAAAATCTTCGGCGTCACTGGCGATGATCGCTTGTCTGGTGACTGCGCCAAGCCTGTACGATCTGGCTGGCCGACCGCACAATCGCCCCGACAACGCGCCGTTTCTTTTCGCTGATCTAACACGCCTTAAGAATTAGGAGGTTTTTGTCGACAAATGTGCCAATTGTAACTATCAATAGTGTTACTGCCATTTGACATGGCACCTCAACATATATCTATGAAGGTCATGAAGAAGACATTCGAAGTTTCCGACAAGCTGTTCGAACTTTATCATCGCGTTCATCGGTTGGTGAACGAGTCGATGACGGAGGAAGGCGTATCGCTTGCCCGAAGCAAGTTCCTGTTCTTTCTGAGCAAGCTCGGTCCTTGCCGATCCACGGATATCGCCTGTGCGCTCAACTTCGCGCCGCGGACCGTCACCGAGGCGATCGACGGACTGGAGCGCGACCGTCTGGTGATGAGAAAACCTGATCCGGAGGACCGTCGCGCGAAGATCGTCTCGATCACCGAGACCGGCCGGGTCGTGCTCGAAGCGGCCGAACATCCGCGCAAGCAGCTCATCGAGGAAATCTTCTCGGCGCTCGACGACGAGCAACTCGACCAGCTTTACGACATTGTCAGCAAGCTGGTGGAAAAGACCGACGAAATCCGCAAACGCAAGGAAGAGGCCGAAGACGCAGAGGTGGCCGTCGCGCGGTAGAGCAATTCCAGGAAAAGTGTGGAACGGTTTTCCGTCCGGAATTGCGTAATTTCAAATGGTTAGATCATTTCACTGTTTCAAAGAAACAATGAAATGATCTAGCGTCCTTTGCGCGTCTACGCGCGGTGCTGCAGGCGGCATACGACGCTGAAACGCTCGCAAGAATCAGGAAGGGGCCGGGACATCATGTCCGGCCCCTTCCTTTTCTCCAGGCGTCTACGCTTACATCGCGTCGATGGCGCCGATGGAGAAGAACAGGGTTTCGCCGGAGGAGTCGTCGACGCCATCGTTGTCCGTCACGACATAACCGTTTCCTGCCGCGTCGACGGTAAAGCCCTCGACCTTGTCGACGACGTAGCCGTTCAGCGCCTTGAGCTCCGGAATGAGGTCGCGCACCTCTTCCTTCTTGACGATCGGCAGCTCGCCGCCGAGTGCAGCCGGCTTCAGGTCGGCAAGCGCGATGCGGTAGAGCTTCTTCAGCTTGGCCGCTTGCCCGATCAGGTTGTCGCGCTCGATAACATAGGCATAGTCGCCGTGGACGGCGATTTCCGAAAGGCCGACCCAGCCTTCTTCCGATTTGTCGAGCGGATAGCGCACGGCGCCCCACTCCTTGCTCGCCGGCTTGTAGGAGACGAGCTTGACAAAGCCCTTCTCGTCATCCTTCCATTCACGCTGGACCACCATCCAAAGGACTTGGTTGTCCCCTTCGCCCACCGTCGCGATACCCTCGAAGCCAGAACGGGTCTCGCTTGCACGCAGCTCTGCCGGGATCGCGATTTCTTGCTTGATCTCGCCCTTCTTGTTCACGTGCAAGAGCGCATGGCTGTAGAGCTTGTCCGCATCACCTTCGGAGGCGAGCCAGAAGCCGCCTTCGCCATCATTGGCGACGCCTTCGATGTCGAGCTTCTGCGCGGGAGCGCCGTCGCGGGTGACCCGTAGCGCTTCCGTGATCAGAGTGGGCTTCTGCGTGGCATCGATCGTAAAGATCGTCGGCTGCGACGAAAATACGGAGTCGCTGACAGCGCGCAAGAAACCCGGCTTCTCTGCAACAGCCGCGAGACCGGAGAGCGCCCCGAAGCCGATCGGCAGGCCGTCCTTCTCCGCCGAGCGGATCTGCGGATAGGCCGGCTCGCCCTCCCCACGTTCATAGATCATCACGTGTGCCCGCGCACCGCCGTCCTCGACGAGGTCAGTCTCGTTGGCGGTCGCAAACAGATTGCGACCCGGGATGGCAACGGCGCCCTCGGGTCCAATCCCAGACGGCAGGAGTTGCAGCAGTTCCGGCTCGGCGCCGGTGTCCTTGTAGACGCCGACGATCGAGGCGCGCTCGGTGAGCACGAAGAAGAGCCTGTCTTCGCCGTATTGCGCCAGTTCCATGCCTTCCGGCTCGGCACCCTTTGCCGACGACCGCTTCTCGGGGTGGTGGCCGATCGCCGCGATCGCATGTTCGAGGGCTGCACCGGATTCGAACAGTACCTTGCCGGTCGTATCGAAGATGGTGAAGCCGCGCGCGCCGCCTTCGTAGTCGCCCTCGTTGGCAACAACCAGGCGGTTGTCGTCGAGCCACTTCACGGCATCCGGTTCCCGCTTTACGCCGGCCTGCTCGCCGGTGAACGAGATGGCGCCGTCACGCTTGGTGTCGATGTTCTTGAGATCGACGGTGCCTGCGGAGAAATGCGCCTTTACGCTCGCGGACTTGCCGTCGATGATGACGAGGTGATTGTTTTCCTGCAGCGTCAGGGCGATTTCGTCCTTGCCGTTGAAGGCGACGAATTCCGGCTCCGGATCTTCGCCGGCTATCTCGGCGAGACCGGTCAGCGCCACATGCTTGATGCTCGAGCAATCCGCGACGCCGTCCTTCAGAGAGAGGATGACGATATCGCCGGCCGGCATCTGCGGAATCTTGCCGTCGTTCACGTCCTCGTCACGCTCGTTCTCGATCGCGATTGCGGCAAGCGTCTTGTCCTTGTTGACCGCAACCGAGTCCGGCTGTCCGCCAAGGTCGCAGGTCGTGTCGATCTTCTTCGTCGCAAGGTCGACGACAGCGATGAGGCCGGAGGGCTTGGTGAAGCTTTCGCGCGTATTGACGGCAACAAGCGCCTTCGCGCCAGCGACTGCAACGGACGTCGGCTCGCCATCGAAAGATACGATGCCGCCTGCCTTCGGTGCCTTAGCATCGGTGATGTCGATGAAGCCGATGCGCTTTCCGGGACTGTCGGAATAGATGAGCGTGTTGCCGTCTTCGCTTGCCGTTATGATTTCGGCCGAGGTCGCGGCTTTGCGATCCGCACCTTCCGGAAGATTATCCGCGACGGCAAAGGATGCGATGCGGTTGAAAACCTGGTCTGCGTGGACGGCAGATGCCGTCGATGCGGCGAGCGCTGCCGCCAATGCTGTGGTGATTGAAAATGTCTTCATGTGTCCCTCCGTGTCGCGACACATGGCAAATAGCCCCTGCACTGTGCCGCTGTTGGCATCCGGAATCGCTGATCGTTTTACGCGCCGGATGGGAGGCTTTTGCAACCGTCGTGTAACAGCTCAATGACACGGAGGCGGAAACGAAAAGAGGCCCGGGCGAACCGGGCCTCAGTTGATCTGCTTGCTTGCCTCCGCCATCAAGCGGCGCCGCGGCAGATGAAACATGAACCTCTCTGCTGCCTATGTTCTCACAAGGGAAACGGCAAAACAGGGTATAATGAGATGTTCGCCCGGGTTCTGGAACCCGCAAACACCAGATTAGTTGACAGCGTCCTTGAGGCCTTTGCCGGCCGTGAACTTCGGCACGTTGCGGGCCGGGATGTCGACTTCCGCGCCCGTGGACGGGTTGCGGCCCTTCGAGGCTTCGCGGCGGGTCACGGAGAAGTTGCCGAAACCGACGAGGCGGATATCGCCACCGTTCTTCAGTTCAGCCTGGATGGTCTCGAAAACTGCATCAACTGCAGAAGACGCATCGGTCTTGGAAAGTCCGGCCTTCTCAGCAACGGCAGACACGAGCTCATTTTTGTTCATGTTTCCACCCCTTTCAATTGGTTCGAAACGACTGTCTTGTTAAGCCGGGGCAGCTTGCGCATCGCCCACGTCTTGCCATTCCCAATTGCGCCTAATCCCTTGGAATGCAAGGCTTGCGGAGGGTTTTTACAACAAAAAAGACCGGCAAAGTGCCGGTCTTCCTTGTTTTTCTGGCGAGGGGCGCAAGCGGGACACAGTCCCCCGCCCCTTCCCGGGCTTGATCAGTGCGCGATCGAAGCGCCGGCTTCGTCCTGCGAATCGACCGATGCGACCGGCGCCGGCTGGTTCGCCGGGTCCCACTCGATCGGTTCGGGGCGACGCGTCAGGGCATGTTCGAGCACCTCGCCCATCCGCGAAACGGGGATGATTTCGAGGTTGTTCTTCACATTGTCCGGGATCTCGGCGAGATCCTTGGCGTTCTCCTCGGGGATCAGCACCTTCTTGATACCGCCGCGCAGAGCCGCCAACAGCTTCTCCTTCAGACCACCGATCGGCAGCACGCGACCCCGCAGGGTGATCTCGCCGGTCATCGCTACGTCCTTGGAGATCGGAATGCCGGTCATCACCGAGACAATGGCCGTCGCCATTGCAACACCCGCCGACGGCCCGTCCTTGGGCGTCGCACCTTCGGGCAAGTGCACGTGGATGTCGCGCTTGTCGAAGAGCGGCGGCTCGATGCCGAAATCGATCGCACGCGAACGGACATAGGATGCCGCCGCCGAAATCGATTCCTTCATCACGTCACGCAGGTTGCCGGTCACCGTCATTCGGCCCTTGCCAGGCATCATGACGCCTTCGATCGTCAGCAATTCGCCGCCGACCTCGGTCCAGGCCAATCCCGTCACCACGCCGACCTGATCGTCGCGCTCGGCCTCGCCGTGGCGGAACCGCGGCACACCGAGATAGTCGGCGATGTTTTCCGCCGTCACTTCGACCTTCTTGGCCTTGCCCTTGAGGATCTCGGTCACAGCCTTGCGGGCGAGCTTCATCAGTTCGCGCTCGAAATTACGGACGCCGGCCTCACGCGTATAGGTCTGGATGACGGCCATCAGCGCATCGTCGGTCACCGAGAATTCCTTCGGCTGCAGCGCGTGGTCGCGTATCGCCTTCGGCAACAGGTGCCGCTTTGCGATCTCCAGCTTTTCCTCTTCGGTATAACCCGCGATCCGGATCACTTCCATGCGGTCCATCAGCGGCGCCGGAATATTCAGCGTATTCGCGGTGGTGATGAACATCACGTTCGAGAGGTCATATTCGACTTCCAGGTAGTGATCCATGAAGGTCGAGTTCTGTTCCGGATCGAGCACTTCCAGCAATGCCGAGGACGGGTCGCCGCGGAAGTCCTGGCCCATCTTGTCGACCTCGTCGAGCAGGAAGAGCGGGTTGGACTTCTTCGCCTTCTTCATCGACTGGACGATCTTACCGGGCATCGAGCCGATATAAGTGCGGCGGTGGCCGCGGATCTCAGCCTCGTCGCGAACGCCGCCAAGCGCCATGCGAATGTATTCACGGCCCGTTGCCTTCGCGATCGACTTGGCGAGCGAGGTCTTGCCGACGCCGGGAGGGCCGACGAGGCACAGGATCGGGCCCTTGATCTTGGACGAACGCGCCTGCACCGCCAGGTACTCGACGATGCGCTCCTTGACCTTGTCCAGGCCGAAGTGGTCGGTATCGAGCACCTTCTCGGCATGGTTGAGGTCGGTCTTGATCTTGGACTTCCTGCCCCACGGCATACCAAGCAGCCAGTCCAGATAGTTGCGCACGACGGTCGCCTCCGCGGACATCGGGCTCATCTGGCGCAGCTTCTTCAGTTCCGCATCGGCCTTCTCGCGCGCCTCCTTGGACAGCTTGGTCTTGGCAATGCGCTCTTCGATTTCGGCCATCTCGTCGCGGCCGTCCTCGCTGTCGCCAAGCTCCTTCTGGATCGCCTTCATCTGTTCGTTGAGGTAGTACTCGCGCTGGGTCTTCTCCATCTGGCGCTTTACGCGCGAACGGATGCGCTTTTCGACCTGCAGGACCGAAATCTCACCTTCCATGAAGCCGAGCGCCTTTTCGAGGCGCATCTTCACGCTCGTCGTCTCCAGCATCTCCTGCTTTTCGACGATCTTGATGGAGAGGTGCGATGCGACCGTGTCGGCAAGCTTCGAATAGTCTTCGATCTGGCTTGCGACGCCGACGACCTCGGGAGAAATCTTCTTGTTGAGCTTTACGTAGCTCTCGAATTCGGACACCACCGAGCGGCTCAGCGCTTCGATCTCGACCGGATCTTCTTCCGGTTCGTGGAGCGCACGGGCCTGCGCTTCATAGAATTCCTCGCGCTGCGTATAGCGATCGATCTCCGCACGCGCACGGCCTTCGACGAGAACCTTGACCGTCCCGTCTGGCAGCTTCAGCAGTTGCAAGACGTTTGCGATGGTTCCGACATGATAGATGGCGGAAGGTTCCGGATCGTCGTCGGTGGCGTTGATCTGGGTGGCAAGCATGATCTGCTTGTCGGTGCCCATGACTTCTTCCAGCGCGCGGATCGACTTCTCCCGCCCGACGAAGAGCGGCACGATCATGTGCGGGAAGACCACGATGTCACGCAGCGGCAGAACCGGATAGGTCGCACTTTCAGTCGCCGAGGACGTTTTGTTCGTCATGTCATTTCCTTTCCGTCCCGATTTCGGGCCCGTTCCCGGGAGCCCTATGGCACTCCCGGCTGTCATTTTTTCTTCATGAAAGTGGAGTGCAACAGCGGCCTTTTCAAGGTACGGCGCAGTCTCCCTTTCATGAACAGTTCCCGTCCCTTACGCTTGAACGCTGTTGCGGACCTTGCGGAAGGACGCCGAAACATCAACGACAGGCAGCGAACGGGCCTTCACTGAATCGTCGCATCATCGCGTTGTTACTGCACTTTAGCAACCAAAGTTTCATTAAATCGAACGGGCAGAGGCCCCATCTCAACAGCTATGTGCACGAAATGAAAAAGCCCGCTCGCGGCGGGCTTTTCAAACATTCGTGAGAGAGCGACTACGCCGAAACGTTGGTCTTCTCTTCGGACCGCTCCGAGTAGATGTAGAGCGGTCGTGCGGTTCCCTTGACCACCTCATCCGATATCACAACCTCGCGAACGCCTTCGAGGGTCGGCAGTTCGAACATCGTGTCGAGCAGAATCTTTTCCATGATGGAGCGCAGGCCGCGAGCACCGGTCTTGCGCACGATGGCGCGTCGAGCGATTTCGCGCAGCGCGTCCTCGTGGAAGGTCAACTCGACGTCCTCCATTTCGAACAGGCGCTGATACTGCTTGACCAGGGCGTTCTTCGGCTCCGAAAGAATCTGGATCAGTGCATCCTCATCGAGATCCTCGAGTGTTGCCAGAACCGGCAGACGGCCGATGAACTCGGGGATCAGGCCGAACTTGACCAGATCTTCCGGCTCAAGCTCCCGCAATACCTCGCCCACGCGGCGATCTTCGGGAGCGCGCACCGTGGCACCGAAGCCGATCGACGTCTTTTCACCACGAGCCGAAATGATCTTGTCGAGCCCAGCAAAGGCGCCGCCGCAGATGAACAGGATGTTCGTCGTGTCCACCTGCAGGAACTCCTGCTGCGGATGTTTGCGGCCACCCTGCGGCGGTACCGACGCAACAGTGCCTTCCATGATCTTCAAGAGGGCCTGCTGCACGCCTTCGCCGGAGACGTCGCGGGTGATTGAAGGATTGTCCGACTTGCGCGAAATCTTGTCGACTTCGTCGATATAGACGATGCCGCGCTGAGCACGCTCGACATTGTAGTCGGCGGCCTGCAGCAGCTTCAGGATGATGTTCTCGACGTCCTCGCCAACATAGCCCGCTTCCGTCAAGGTCGTCGCGTCGGCCATGGTGAAGGGAACGTCGATGATCCGCGCCAGGGTCTGCGCCAGGTAAGTCTTGCCGCAACCGGTCGGCCCGACGAGCATGATGTTCGATTTTGCCAGTTCCACGTCGCTGCTTTTCGCGGCATGCGCGAGGCGCTTGTAATGGTTGTGAACGGCGACCGACAGGATGCGCTTGGCCTGCTGCTGGCCGATGACATATTCGTCGAGAACCTTGATGATTTCCTGCGGAGTGGGAACGCCATCGCGCGACTTGACCATCGAGGTCTTGTTCTCTTCGCGGATGATGTCCATGCAAAGTTCGACGCATTCGTCGCAGATGAACACGGTCGGCCCTGCGATCAGCTTGCGAACCTCATGCTGGCTCTTGCCGCAAAACGAACAATAGAGGGTATTTTTCGAGTCACCGCCGTTGCTACCGCTGACCTTGCTCATTTCCACTTCCTTCCAGCACGCCGGACACCTTCGGAAAGATATCCCGGACCACTCAATTCGCCTTGCGTAAAAGCTTGCCACCCATCGCAAGGTTCTTGGGAGTACTCACCGTACCAGGCAATCGCCTGAATTTCGGCCGCAACGACTCTCCCGCCGAAACCCGAGCACCGTGTTTCGAAACTCCGACACAGCGCTTTGGTTCATATTAACGGCTTTACCCTGTCGATAAAGCCCCTTAGCTATTACAAATGTGTCACAATTGCATCGGTGGTGACACAAAAGCTTGAAATCAAGCCTGTTCGGCGCCTTCGGCTGCCTCACGCGACGTGATGACCTTGTCGATCAGACCCCAGTCCAGAGCCTCCTCGGAGCTCATGAAATGGTCGCGATCGAGCGTCTGTTCGACCTCTTCATAGGTCCGTCCGCAATGCTTGACATAGACCTCGTTCAGCCGGCGCTTCATCTTCAGAATGTCTCTCGCATGCCGCTCGATATCGGACGCCTGCCCCTGGAAGCCGCCGGAAGGCTGATGCACCATGATGCGGGAATTGGGCGTCGCGAAACGCATGTCCTTGTGACCCGCCGCCAACAACAGCGAACCCATGGATGCCGCCTGTCCGATGCAGAGCGTCGAGACAGCCGGCTTGATGAACTGCATCGTATCGTAGATCGCCATGCCGGCCGTCACGACGCCGCCGGGCGAATTGATGTAGAGCGCGATTTCCTTTTTCGGATTTTCAGCCTCGAGGAAAAGCAGCTGGGCGCATACAAGCGTTGCCATCTGATCTTCGACCGGGCCTGTCAGAAAGATGATCCGCTCCTTGAGCAGGCGCGAATAGATATCGTAAGAACGTTCGCCGCGGTTGGTCTGCTCAACAACCATCGGCACCAGCGCCATGGCCGTATCAACTGGATTTCTCATATCGAACCTTCATCAATCGGGGCCGCAATCCCTCGCGGACCGGGAATCATCGGATAAGCCTCTATCCTTACATAGAGTGTCAATGCCCTTCACTTCAAGTCGCGAACATTCGATAGGCATAATGGTCGCGGGCCATCCGCCTCAAGGTCCGCCCTCCTCCACATGCCCGCCTTCCCCGATTGCTCACATGCATTGCGGACGCATCGGTAAACGATCGGTAAAGCTCGCCGCGCTTGAAACGTCGCGCTTTCATAGTTGGGACTCCAGCGGCAAGAAGCGGATTGCTCCGGCGATCAGCCGCCGAAGAATACCGGCATCCGGCTCGCGCCGCAGCAATCTTTCCGTTCGGTTCGAGCGATCACGCCAGACCGGCCTGCCATTCTCCAACGCCAGCCTATAACTCATCTCCGGCAATGTCTCGTCGTCGAATATCGACTGAAGTTCTTTAGCCAGAGCCTCATCCGAAAATACGACCCCCATTTCCGTGTTGAGCGAGGCCGAACGCGGATCGAAATTCATCGAGCCGACATATCCGATCATCCCGTCGATGACGAAGGCCTTGGTGTGCAGGCTTGCATTGCGGGCGCCGAACAGAGACATGCGGTGACGGTCGATGAAATCGCCACGCTCCTTGAGTTCGAACAGATCTATTCCGCCGCGCAGCAGCCCTTTGCGATATTTCATATAGCCACCATGTACAGCCGCGACGTCCGTGGCGGCGAGCGAATTCGTCAGCACGGCCACCTTCGCCCCCTTCTTGGCGAGCGCTGTCAGTTCGCGCGTTCCTTCGGCGCCCGGGATGAAGTAGGGGGAGATGATGCGCAGATCACGCTTGGCGGCGTTGATCAGTGGAAAGAGTTCACGCAGCAGCCAGTTCTGGCGCTTCTGCATCAGCGCCTTTTCAGGCGGATCGAAGGCAATACGGACATCCGCGCTCCGGTGGAGCGGGCGGCTGCCCCGAAAGCACCCCTTCTCTGCGACCGCCTTGCCGACCTGTTCCAGGTAGAACCGCGCGGCGGGGATGCGGGCAAACGCATCGAGCGTTTCACGCAGCGCCGGCAGAAATTGCTTGCGCGGCGTACGCAGCGCCGCGATCGGCAGGACGGAGGCGCTGTTCCAATAGCGATCGAACATCTCTGTCGCCTGATCGACGACCGGTCCACTCATCCACACATCCAGATCGCGAAAGTTCGAGAGTTCGGCCGCGTCGAAATAGGCATCGCCAATATTGCGCCCGCCGGCAATCGCCAACCGCCCGTCCGCTACCCACAGTTTGTTGTGCATGCGGCGTGTCGCGCTGAACGCCCGGATAGCCATCTCGAAGCCGCGGCGAAAGCGGTCTGTCCGCGCCCGGCTTGGATTGAACAGGCGCACGTCGATATTCGGATGGGCATCAAGCGAGATGCACAGGCGATCATGGATCCCCGCATTGATATCGTCGAGCAGCAATCGAACACGCACGCCGCGGTCGGCGGCCATGACGAGTTCGCGGGTCAGCAGAAACCCGGTCAGATCGTCCTTCCAGTAATAATATTGCAGGTCGAGGCTGCGCCCGGCTCGCCGTGCGGCGTGCGCCCTCGCGACAAAGGCCTCTATGTTGTCGGATATCAACGCCACGCCGCTCTGGTGAGGGTGATCGAGCAGGAGCAGACCGATGTCCATGTCGATCTCCGTTTCGTTCTCGGCGACAGGCAGCGCAAAGGAGGGCTGTGCCTGCGGACGACGTCCGAGCCGCCCGTAGACGTAGAGGATCGCCGCACCGGCGACGGCGATCACAACGGCGAGAGAAACCGCAATCCAAGACACCATCGCACGCCGCCTCAGCCTGCTTAAGCCGAATCCGTCCCGATCAACTCGGCGCGACCCGGATCGTTTTCGCTTTTGTGAACGGCCTTCAGGTCAATCGATGCCTTTACCGGCAGATGGTCCGAGGCAATACGCGCGAGCGGCGAGTCATGCACCGCCACGGACGTCACCAGATGATGCGGATTACCAAGCACCCGATCGAGCGGAAGCAGCGGAAAACGCGACGGAAAACTGGCGACCGTCGCGTGCGAGGGATCAAAGGTCGGGCTCAGAAACTTGAGTGATGAACGCTTGCCCATGCGCCATTCGTTGAGGTCGCCGATAAGCAGCGTTGGTCGACCGACCCCGTCGGCGGCAGCACGCAGAATGGCTTCGGCCTGCTGGGCTCGGGAGTGACGCAACAGTCCAAGGTGGGCGGCGATCACCCGTAGCGGTCCGGCCTTGAGGTCGAGGTCGACCACGAGGGCGCCGCGCGGCTCGACACCGGGCAGCTTCAACTGGCGGATGTCAGAAACCGCCCCTTCTCTCAGCAAGAGGACGTTACCGTGCCAGCCGTGCCCTTTGGCGGAAAAGGGTGAAATCGGCACCGATACCAGATGCGCCTCACGCCGCAGGTGTTCGAGATCGAGAAGGCCGGCACGTTCGCCGAAGCGCTGATCCGCTTCCTGCAGGGCGACAATATCCGCGCCGATCTCGCTGATGACCTGGCCGGTGCGCGCCGGATCAAACCGGCCATCGGTGCCGACGCATTTATGGATATTGTAGGAAGCTATGACGATGTCCCCGCGATCCACCGCCGCATCACGCCCCACGACCGTGGGCCGTCGCTTGCGGATCGCCGCCAGGATGCCCGCGGATAAACTGTTATGAACTTTTGCCATGCCGCTCCCTGCTTGCTGCCGCATCATGCTCAAATAGGTAGGCCCGTGCTACCGAAAAAGTCCGGGCCACGCATCTTGTTCGTTCAGGACCATTGATCTCACATCGACAGCCTGCACCACACGTGCGTCGACCGATTACGCTTGCGGCACCGGCGTCCGGCGCAATAGAGATGCAGATGAAGCAGCGAGTCTACCCATACGTGAAGAGTTGAGTCATGCCCGAAGTTCCCGGTATTTCGATCAACGGTTCCAGCCGTCGCGTTTCTCTCGACGTTCGCAATCCGGACTTCTTCCGCAATCCGCTCCCGGCCTATGCGGCCCTCCATGCGCAATGTCCGGCCTTCTTCTGGGAGGAACGGCAGCAATGGTATTTTGCCGGCTATGATCAGGTGAACGGCCTTCTGCGTGACCGCCGTTTCGGTCGCCAGATCCTGCATGTCGCGACGCGCGACGAACTTGGAATGCCCGAGCCGAAACCGCATCTGAAGGATTTCGATGCGCTGGAGGCGCATTCGCTGCTGGAACTGGAGCCGCCGGCGCACACGCGGCTGAGGACGCTCGTCAACCGCGCTTTTGTTTCGCGGCAGATCGAACAGCTTAGACCCGAGATAGAGACGCTTTCGCACGCCGTCATCGATAGTTTCGAGAAGAACGGCGAGGTCGAATTGCTGAAGACGTATGCCGAGACGATCCCGGTGACCATCATCGCGCGCATGCTGGGGATTCCAGTGGACGCGGCCCCTCGCCTTCTCGACTGGTCGCATCGCATGGTCCGGATGTACGTCTTCAATCCGACCTTCGAAACGGAGCTCGACGCCAATCAGGCGTCCGCCGAATTCGCCGCCTATCTGAGCGACGTCATCGCTGAAAAGCGCTCTGATCCGGGCGACGACCTGCTGACGCATATGATCGTTTCGGAGAAGGATGGGGAGCGACTGTCGGACGCCGAACTGATCTCGACGACCGTGTTGCTCTTGAATGCCGGTCACGAGGCAACGGTCCATCAGATCGGTAATGCCGTGCGCACGATCCTTCAATCGGGTCTTTCCCCGGCTGAACTCTTCGCAACCGAGGAATCGACGGAACGGACTGTCGAAGAATGCCTGCGCTTCGCGGCACCGCTGCATATCTTCCAGCGCTATGTGCTGGCGGATATCGAGCTCGAGGACGGCATCGCCCTCAGGAAGGGTGACAAGATCGGGCTGATGCTGGGTGCGGCCAATGTCGATCCGCGGAAGTTCTCGGCACCCGGCACGTTCAGACCGGATCGCGACGAAGGCCCGAATGTTTCGTTCGGTGCGGGTCTGCACTTTTGCATCGGTGCGCCGCTCGCGCGCCTCGAACTCAAGCTTTCCCTGCCGATCCTTTTCCGACGCCTGCCGGGCATGCGGCTCAAGAACGAGCCGCATGTCAAGGATAGCTTCCATTTCCACGGCCTGGATCGCCTGGATCTCATCTGGTAGCCGGCGGATCGAGCGGCGGCAGAGATTGGGTTAGACAGCCTCGGCCCGCCGCACGCCGTAGCGCTCCGCCGGGCGGTCGTGAGAGAGATTGGGTGCGAGCACCATGCGCGCCTCGAAGAAAGCCTGCCAGTCGCGCGGATCCGGCAGTGAGGGAATCGTGATCAGTTCGCCCTGATCGAAGCCCGCAAGGGCCGCATCGACCATGTCGGTCACATCCATGACCATCGACGGATCGAACCGGCTCGACGACACGCCCGCGCGTTCGAAGATCTCCGTGCGGGTGAGGCCCGGCAAGACGGCTTGAACCTTCACGCCCTTGTCGGCGACTTCCGCATTGATCGCTTGCGTGAGGTTGAGCACGAATGCCTTGCTTGCATTGTACGTGCCGTTGAAGCGCTCTGGAACGAGCGCGACGACCGAGGCGATATTGATGATTGCACCCCTGCCGCGTTCGGCAAAGACCTGGGCTGCGGCGACTGCAAGACGGTTTACGGCGACGACGTTGAGGTCGATCATGGTGTCGAGATAGTCAGGGTCGTCGTTCAACAGCGGTCCCTTCGGCCCGATACCGGCATTGTTGACGAGAAGCTCGATCGCCTCGTCTTCGCGCAACCGTTTCTCGACAGTTCGCACATCTTCCTTCGACGTCAAATCCGCTCTGAGGACATCGATTTTTACGCCGTATTGCGTGCCAAGGCGGGCGGCGAGTTCGCGCAGGCGCTTTTCATCACGTGCGACCAGAACGAGATTATGCCCGCGTTGCGCCAGACGGTCCGCATAGGTGGCGCCGATACCGGAAGAGGCGCCGGTGACCAGCGCCGTTCCCTTGTAGACTGCTGCATTCATTTCTCACTCCGTTCGTGGCTTCGATTTACTGGCATATGCCACTATATAAGCCGCAACTGGACGCTCGACAAGGGAGACACTACGAAAGTGCTAGAGCGCCGCGCGTTCAAATGAACGCGCAACGGACGCTCCAAAGTTTTGAATCTAGAGCATCCTTCTGCTTTCAGTGAACCCACGTGAAAGCAGGATGCTCTAGCGCGGCAGCGCAGAGGAGGCGATCGGTGACGAAAGACGATATCGGCGTATGGGACGTCTGCACCAACACTGCGTTGAGGCGCGCTTCGCGCCAACTGAGCCAGCTTTATGATGATGTCCTCGCCGCAAGCGGCCTCAAGATCACGCAATTCTCTCTGCTGAGCCAGATCTGGCGAAGCGGTGACGCCTCGCTAAAGACGCTCGCCGACCTCATGGTCATGGATCTCTCGGCGCTCGGCCACACACTGAAGCCGCTCGTTCGCGACGGCTACGTCGAACTCGTGCCCGATCGAAATGACCGCCGCGTGAAACGGGTGCAACTCACCCCACTCGGCTTAAGGAAACAAGAGGAAGCGCTGGCATTATGGACGGAAGCGCAGGCCCGTTTTGATAAAAGCTACGGCAAGGCGCAGTCCGAAGCGCTGCGCAAGGACCTGAACCTGATCGCAGCGAGCAGCTTTGCCGATACCTATAGAAGTGGCTGAGCATTGATCGCGGCGTAGCGCGATTACAGGCGGATGACATAGTCCTTGCGAGTCGTTTCAACGACTTCCCAGATTCCCTTGAAGCCAGGTCTGAGGACCATGCTGTCGCCGGCCCGCAGGTGAACGGGCTCATGCCCTTCTTCGGTTACGATCGAATGACCGGACAGGATGTGGAAATACTCCCATTCGTCGTAAACGATCCGCCCCTTTCCGGGCGTCGCTTCCCATATGCCCGCATAGAGGGCGCCGCCCGCCTCCTCCAAGTTCCAGGTGCGAAACTCGGGATTCCCGGAAATCAGCCGGTCGGACGCTGGCGCGCCAAGTTCCGCTTCGACGGAAGACAGATCGAACTTTAGGAAACTGGTCATGGGTGCACCACCGCTTCAGATCTTCGCAAGGGACTGTTCAAGGTCGGCAAGTATGTCGGCAACGTCCTCGATGCCGATGGAAAGGCGGATGACGTCAGGCCCAGCGCCGGCCGCGACCTGCTGTTCCGGCGTGAGCTGGCGATGCGTGGTCGATGCCGGGTGGATGACGAGCGACCGCGTGTCACCGATATTGGCGAGGTGCGAGAACAGTTCGAGCCCTTCGACGAAGCGTCTTCCAGCCTCGTAACCGCCTTCCAGACCAAAGGTGAAGACCGCACCCGCCCCCTTCGGGGAATAGCGCTTCTGAAGCGCCTTGTTCGGATCATCGTCGAGACCGGAATAGCGAACCCAGGATACCTTGTCGTGTTCCTTCAGCCACCTTGCAACCGCAAGGGCATTGTCGCAGTGGCGCTGCATCCGGAGCGGCAGCGTCTCGATGCCGGTCAGGATCATGAAGGCGTTGAACGGCGAGATCGCCGGCCCGAAATCGCGCAGGCCGAGCACGCGCGCCGCGATGGCGAACGCGAAATTGCCGAAGGCCTCCTGCAGCACGACGCCGGCATATTCCGGGCGCGGTTTGGAAAGAAGCGGGTATTTTCCCGGCTTCGACCAGTCGAAGGTGCCGCCATCGACGATGATCCCGCCCATCGAATTGCCGTGGCCGCCGATGAACTTGGTGAGCGAGTGAACGACGATGTCCGCGCCGTGCTCCAGCGGCCGCAGCAGATAGGGTGTCGCCATTGTGTTGTCGACGATCAACGGCAGGCTATGTCTGCGCGCCACCTCGGCGATCGCCGCGATATCGACGAAGGTGCCACCAGGATTGGCGAGACTTTCGATGAATATTGCCTTGGTTCGCTCATCGATCCTGGCATCGAAGCTTGCAGGATCCGCGCAGTCCGCCCAGCGAACCTGCCAGTCGAACGATTTGAAGGCATGGCCGAACTGGTTGACGGAGCCGCCATAGAGCTGCTTCGCGGCGACGAAGTTGTCGCCCGGCCCCATGATCGTGTGGAACACGAGAAGCTGTGCCGCATGTCCCGAAGCGACAGCAAGTGCAGCCGTGCCGCCCTCGAGTGCGGCGATGCGCTCTTCCAACACGGCTTGCGTCGGATTCATGATCCGGGTGTAGATGTTGCCGAACTGCTGCAGGCCGAAAAGTGCGCCGGCGTGATCGGTGTCGTCGAAAACGAAGCTCGTCGTCTGGTAAATCGGCGTCGCCCGCGCGCCGGTTGTCGGGTCAGGCTGGGCCCCAGCATGAATTGCAAGCGTGCTGAAACCGGGACCGGCCTTCGTCATTCATTCCTCCCTGAGCCCTCCGGCGCCGCGCGTCTTATCAGACCCGCAAGGTCACTGAGCACTTTGTATTGTTGCATGATTTATCGGTCGAACGCCTCAGATTACGGCATCATGCAGTCAGCCTATGAGTCGCGGATACTCGATCGCTGGGCAGCGGTCCATGACGACCTTGATCCCGGCGGCCTCCGCCTTGGCGGCAGCCTCGTCGTCCCGCACGGACAGTTGTCCCCATATCACCCTCGGCAAGGACGGAAGCTCGAGGATTTCGTCGACGAGCGCGGGCAGTGCGTAGGCGGCGCGGAAGACATCGACCATGTCGACAGGCTCGTCGATATCCGCGAGCCTCGCCACGACGGGCTGGTCAAGGATCGTCCGGCCGGCCTGACCCGGATTGACCGGAATCACGCGATATCCCTTGCGCAACAGAAATGCCATCACGCGGTGACTCGGCCGCTCGCTCTTTGGCGAGGCACCGACCAGGGCGATCGTCTTCGTCGTGCGCAGGATGTCGGCGAGATAAAAATCCGGATAGATGTCGTGATTCATGCTGCACATCCAGGGATTGTTCGTACGCGCGGATACTTGGCCCCGCACGCCGACAAGTCAACCGAACGTGGGCGGGATCGTTCACCATTTCAACAGCCGCGCCGGCATTTCGGCTTCGCCTGATCGAATCCGATTGCTTTTCGCCCGGCGCCGCTCCACAACCCGGGAGCGCTCACATCGTCCCCGCCGAGGTTCATTTTGCCGCTTGATGTTATCGTGCTTGTCCTCTTCGGGGCGCTTCTGCACGCAACCTGGAATGCACTCGTCAAGGCCGGTTCGGAAAAGTCGCTGGATGCCGCCATGGTTGCGCTCGGCGCCGCGGCGGTGGCCGTGCCTTTCCTGCCGTTCCTGTCGCTCCCCAACTCCGAAGCTTGGCCCTTCATCCTGGTTTCGGCGGTCTTCCAGTTCGTCTATTTCCAGTTGGTCGCGGCATCCTATCGCGCCGGTGACATCGGCCTCGTCTATCCGCTGATGCGCGGTGTCGCACCGCTCATCGTCGCCTCGACGAGCAGCATCGTCGTCGGTGAGGAACTGAGCCGCGGGGCCGTCGCCGGAATCATGACGATTTGCGCCGGCGTCCTCACACTCGCATTCGAATCCCGCAAGGGCGGCAGGCATGCGATCCTGTTGGCGCTCGCCAATGCCTGCGTGATCGCATGCTACACCTATGTCGACGGTATCGGCGCGCGGATTTCCGGCAACGCGATTTCCTATACGCTATGGATGGCTTTGCTGCCACCGGTGCTTCTCTTCGCCTGGGCGTTTGTCCGCCGCGGCGTCAAGCCGGTGCTGCGCCATGTCCATCATTACTGGCGGCGCGGACTGATCGGCGGCGCCGGGTCGATCGGCGCCTACGGGCTCGCGCTTTGGGCGATGACCAAGGCGCCGGTCGCAACGGTCGCGGCGCTTCGCGAAACATCGATCCTCTTCGCGGTCGTGATCTCGGTGGTGTTCCTCAAGGAGCGCGTCAGCATCTGGCGCATCGCTGCCGCATCGGCCATCGCGCTCGGCGCATTGCTCCTCAAGCTTGCCTGACGATCAGTCTTCCTTCCACTCCGGCATGCGCTTGCCGAGAAAGGCTCCTATACCTTCTTCCGCGTCGCCCGCGAGCATGTTCTCGACCATCACGCCGACGGCATAGTCATAAGCATCCGCCAATGGCAGTTCAGCCTGCTGATAGAAGGCTTCCTTGCCGATTTTCAGCGCCTGCGGCGACTTCGAGGCAATGACGGCGGCGTATTTGTCCACCACCTGGCGCAGATACTGCTGCGGCACGATGCGATTGACGAGGCCGAAATCCTTGGCTGTGGAGGCGTCGATCGTTTCGCCGGTCAACAGCATCTCCATCGCCTGCTTGCGGTGCGCGGCGCGGGAGAGCGCAACCATCGGCGTCGAACAGAACAGACCGATATTCACGCCCGGCGTACAGAAGGTCGAACTGTCCGTGCAGATCGCCAGATCGCAGCTTGCCACCAACTGGCAGCCGGCGGCCGTCGCGAGACCGTCGATCTCGGCGATCACCGCCTGGGGCAACCGGGTGATCTTCAACATCAGGTCCGCAGCGAGCCGGATCGTGCGCTCAAAAAAGGCCCGGCCGCGATCTTCGTCAGCGCGATGCAGGGTCATTTCCTTGAGATCGTGACCGGCCGAAAAGAGCTTGCCCGCAGCCGCAATCACGATCACCTTGATGTCCTTCGAGCCGCCGACTGCATCCAACTCGGCCAGAAGTGCTTCCATCAAGGCAATCGAGAGCACATTCGCCGGCTGATTGTTGAGCGTCAGCCGCAGGACCGGTCCGTTTACCTCGCGCAGCAGCAAGCCGTTCGGCTCTTCCTTCCTGAATGAAACGACGTCCGCCATAACCTTCTCCGAATGATTGCCGTTGGCGATGCGTGGTACGCCGCTCAAGCCGCTCTTTCAACCCCGAAGCCATTTGGCCTAAGACCATTTTCCAGCTTGCGCGATCGGCGCGGACATCCTGTAACGAGGGCAGATAAGAGGAGGAAGGCGATGAAGCTGCAGCCGATCATGACCGTCGACGAGTTGAACAGCTTTCTCGATACCGATTTTCCGCAAGTCCATACGGACGGCAAGGTCTTCGCCGTGACCGGTGCCGGGCCGGGCTTTGCAACGATGCGGCTCGATCCGAACGAACGACACATCCGTCCCGGCGGCACAGTGTCCGGCCCGACATTGTTCGCCCTTGCTGACGTATCCGCCTATATCGCGTTGATTGCGCATATCGGCCCGATTGCTCTTGCCGTCACCACCAACCTGAACATCAATTTCCTGAGAAAGCCGGAGCCGGAGCCGCTCGAATGCACCTGCCGGATCCTGAAACTTGGCAAGCGGCTTGCCGTTCTCGACGCTTCGATAACGCCCGTCGGCAGCGACGAATTGGTTGCTCACGCCACCGCCACCTATTCGATTCCGCCGCGCTAAATTGTGGTACCATCACACCACACATGTAAGTGGTTGATTTTCAAAAGTATTCTTTTCCGTGGTACGAGAAGATGTCCTTGACGGCATTTTCGCACTTGCGTATAAGCTGCCCGCAGATCGCGGTCCCCTTCGGGCCGCCTTCTTTTTTGACCCGCCCCGCGGGTCAAACCAAGCAACAAGAAACGCCCGGCGGTACGCTTCCGGGTCCAAAGAAAGAGTTTAGATATGGCAACCTTCGTTCAGAAGCCTGCAGAGGTGGAGAAGAAGTGGATCCTCATCGACGCCGAAGGCCTCGTTGTCGGTCGCCTCGCTTCCATCATCGCAAATCGCCTGCGCGGCAAGCACAAGGCCACCTTCACCCCCCATGTTGACGACGGCGACAACGTCATCGTGATCAACGCCGAGAAGGCCGTTCTCACCGGCAAGAAGTACACCGATAAGAAGTACTACTGGCACACCGGTTACCCGGGCGGCATCAAGGAGCGCACCGCGCGCCAGATCATCGAAGGCCGCTTCCCGGAGCGCGTCATCGAGAAGGCCGTTGAGCGCATGGTTCCGCGCGGTCCGCTCGGCCGTCGCCAGATGAAGAACCTGCGTGTCTACGCCGGCTCCAACCACCCGCATGAAGCACAGCAGCCGACCGTCCTTGACGTCGCCAAGCTGAACAGCAAGAACACAAGGAGCGCCTGATAATGGCTGACCTTTCCGCTCTCAAGGATATCGCCACGACCGCGGAACCGGCTGCTCCGGTTCACGTCAAGAAGGTCGACGCGCAGGGCCGTTCCTACGCGACCGGCAAGCGCAAGGACGCTGTCGCCCGCGTCTGGGTCAAGCCCGGCTCCGGCAAGATCACCATCAACGGCAAGCCCTATGCGGCTTATTTCGCTCGCCCGGTTCTGCAGATGATCCTGCAGCAACCGATCGTCGCTGCTGCCCGTGACGGCCAGTTCGACATCGACGCGACCGTTGCCGGCGGCGGCCTCTCCGGCCAGGCCGGTGCCGTTCGTCACGGTATCGCCAAGGCTCTCACCTACTTCGAACCGGGCCTGCGCTCGGTTCTGAAGCGCGGCGGCTTCCTCACCCGCGACAGCCGCGTGGTTGAGCGCAAGAAGTACGGCCGTGCAAAGGCACGCCGTTCGTTCCAGTTCTCCAAGCGTTAATCGCTGGCAGTTACTGCACTTGCAAAGGCCGGGCATGTCCCGGCCTTTTTTCGTTCAGAGCAATTCCGGAAAGTCACGCAGCGGCTCTCCAGCCGGAATTGGGTAGCTTCAAGTCAGATCGGCAGTTCCGTGGTCGACTTGAGTTCCCTCAGCACGAAGCTCGACACCACAGTCCGCACATGCGGATTACGCATCAGATAGCGCGTCATGAACGCGTCGTAGCTTTCCACATCTGTCGCCCGGATCTTCAGCATATAGTCGAACGTCCCGGAGAGCGCGTAACATTCCATGATTTCCGGCCTGTCCCTGACCACGGCCGAGAACGAGGCGATCGCCTCGTCGTGGTGATCCTCGAGTGTGACATGGGCGATGATGCAAAGCTTCAGATCCAGCTTTGCCGGATCGAGCAGCGCCACGCGCTTGCGGATCACGCCATCCGCCTCGAGTTCCTGCAGCCGACGCCAGGCCGAGCTTTGCGACATGCCGGCCTTCTCGGCCAGTTCCGCGAGCGACTGGCCGCCGTCGGCCTGGATCAGGCGAAGCAATCGGCGCAACGGTTGGAACGATTCCTTCAATTCTGACGGCATTTCGAAATTTCCTCCCGCCAGGAAGCCGACAACCGGCAACTGTGAAACAAATACTCAGCCCGTTGGGGATACAATTGCAACAGTAATCTGTTCTGACGAATGAGGAGACGTCATGACCAAGCAAAGCACCTACACCGCGAAACTGCCGGAACCGGACGGCACCTATCTCTACACACCGGAGGAAGATGCGGTCTGGGGCGAACTCTATCGGCGGCAGATCAAGCTGCTTGCCGACAAGGCGTGCGACGAATATCTCGAAGGCGTGCGGACCCTCGGCCTCAATCCGGACCATGTCCCGCAGCTTAAGGACGTCAACCGAAGACTCGCCGAAACCACCGGCTTCGGCGTCGAGGGTGTCCCGGCGCTCATTCCGCCTTCGCGCTTCTATGAGCTTCTGTCGCAGGGCAAGTTCCCGCTCGCGACCTTCATGCGCCGGCGGGAGCACATCGACTATATCGAGGAACCGGACCTCTTCCACGAGGTCTTCGGCCATTGCCCGCTGCTGACAAACCAGAGCTATGCCAACTTCGTCCGGCGCTTCGGCCAGAAGGCGGTCAAGCTCGGCAAGGAGTATTCGTGGCATCTGTTCCGCTTCTTCTGGTTCACGGTGGAGTTCGGCATGATCAACACACCGAAGGGCCGGCGCAGCTACGGCGCGGGTATCGTCTCGTCAACGAGCGAGGCGCGCCATGCCATGGAGACGATGGACTGCGAATTCCGCCCCTTCGATCTGATGAGCGTGCTGCGAACGCCCTACCGCATCGATATCGTCCAGCCGATCTACTACGTCATCGATAGCTTCGCCCAGCTCGAGACGGTCATCGAGGCGGACATCGCGGCTCGGATCAATGAAGCCAAAAGGCTTGGCGATTTTGCGCCGACCTTCGAGGCCAAGGCGTCCTAGGGGCCTGCCCCTTCGAATGCACATGATTTTGCCGGCAAGCTCTTGCCTTGCCGGCATCGATTGTCCAACGTCCCGTCAATCTGACGGGAGACGGGCATGGCAAACAAGACGATCGACCACGCGATCACGGCAAGATCACTGACGGCGGCGGCGTCCGATCCCACCCATGCCGGTATCCTTTCCTTCATGCGGCGGAAATACACCAAGCAATTGAAGGGCGTGGACACAGTCGTCTGGGGCATTCCCTTCGACGCAGCGACCTCCAACCGCCCCGGCGCCCGTTTCGGACCGCAGGCGATCCGCCGCGCCTCCGCGATCTTCGACAACGATCCGCAATATCCGTTCGAGCGCGATCTCTTCGCCGACATGGCGACGATCGACTATGGCGACTGCCTGCTCGACTACGGCAATCACACCAAGACGCCGGCGACGATCGAGTATGAGGCGGCGAAGATCCTGAAATCCGGCGCCTACCTGCTGACGCTCGGTGGCGACCATTTCGTCACATATCCCATACTCAAGGCTCACGCCGCCCTGCATGGCCCCCTCGCCCTCGTTCAGTTCGACGCCCATCAGGATACCTGGCCCGACGAGAAGGGCCGCATCGACCATGGCTCCTTTGTCGGTCGCGCCGTGCGAGAGGGGTTGATCGACGCCGAGCGTTCGATCCAGATCGGCATCAGGACGCACGCCCCCGAGGATTGCGGCATCAGGATCATCTACGGCTACGAGGTCGAGGACATGCGCGCCGAGGAGATCGCCGACACGATCGTTCGGCACGTCGGCAGCCAGCCCGCCTATCTCACCTTCGATATAGACTGCCTCGACCCGGCCTACGCGCCTGGTACCGGTACGCCGGTGGCGGGCGGTCCGTCCAGCGCGAAGATCCTTTCGGTGCTGCGCAAGCTCGGTGCTCTCCACATCGCCGGCAGCGACGTCGTCGAGGTGGCGCCTGCTTATGACCACGCCGACATGACCGCCATTGCTGGCTCGACCATCGCCATGTATATGCTGGGCCTGCGCGCCGAATGGCTCGCGGAAAGGCGAGGCTAATTCGCAGCGACCGCTAAGAAATTGATTCAATTCTATGCCAGACTGATTCCGGAAAATTTCCGTAACCGTCTGCAGGAACAGGTAAATCATGAAACCGAAGATCTTCATCGATGGCGAACACGGCACCACGGGGCTGCAGATCCGCACCCGCATGGCCGGTCGTACGGATGTCGAACTGCTGTCGATCCCGGAAGCGGAGCGCCGCAACGCCGCGATGCGCGAGGACCTGCTCAACGGTGCCGACATCGCCATTCTCTGCCTACCGGACGACGCCTCGCGCGAAGCCGTATCGATGGTCGCCGGCAACAATCGCGTACGTATCATCGACACGTCGACCGCACATCGCGTCGCGCCTGACTGGGCCTATGGCTTCGCCGAAATGGACAAGGCGCAGCCCGGCAAGATCCGCGAAGCGCGGCATGTTGCAAACCCCGGCTGCTACCCGACCGGCGCCATCGGCCTGATCCGGCCGCTGCGCCAGGCGGGTATCCTGCCGGACGGCTATCCGGTGACCGTCAATGCGGTTTCCGGCTATACCGGTGGCGGCAAGCAGATGATCGCGCAGATGGAGGACGAGAAGAACCCGGACCACATCAGCGCCCCGCATTTCCTCTACGGCCTGACGCTCAAGCACAAGCATGTCCCGGAAATGAAGATGCACGGCCTGCTCGAACGCGCGCCGATCTTCTCGCCGTCCGTCGGCAAATTCCCGCAGGGCATGATCGTGCAGGTGCCGCTGTATCTCGATGACCTCGCCGCCGGCGCGACGCTTGAAAGCATCCATGCAGCACTCGTGGAGCACTATGCCGGCCAGTCGATCGTCGAGGTTGCCCCGCTTGCCGAAAGCGCGCAGCTCGCCCGCATCGACGCGACGGAACTCGCAGGCAAGGACACGATGAAGATTTTTGTCTTCGGAACGAGCGGCGGGACCCATGTCAACCTCGTCGCCCTGCTCGACAATCTCGGCAAAGGCGCGTCGGGTGCCGCCGTCCAGAACATGGACTTGATGCTTTCGGCCTGAATGAAGCAGTGAAAAAACAGATCCCCCGACAGTCGCCTGCCGGGGGGCTTTTTTTTCGCCGTTGCACGTTTGCTTAGTTGCGGAGCTCGATCGCCGTCGATTTCGGGTACTCGCCGACGAAGCCGCGCCAATGGGCGATGGCGAAGCCGAGCACGACCAGCGCGCCCGCCTGGTGCAGCACGCCCCAGCCGATCGGCACCTCCAGCACGAGCGTCGTGATGCCGATCATCGCCTGGATCGTTACCAGGGCGAAGAGGACCACCGAGCGTCGCGCATGCGTCGTTTCCGGCGCCGCCCGCAATGAAGCAAGCATGTGCACCAGTGCCAGTGCGAACAGCAGATAGGCGCCGGCACGGTGGAAGAATTGCACCGTCTTCGGGTTCTCGAAGAGATTGATCCAGGCGGGTTGCTGTACGAACAGCCCTCCCGGAATGATCGCGCCGTCCATCAGCGGCCAGGTATTGTAAGTGAAACCTGCATCGAGACCGGCCACCAGCGCGCCGAGATAGATCTGGAACAGGCTCATGACAGCGAGGATTGCCGCCATCGATCGCGACGTTTTCGTCGGGGCGGCCTCGCCCGAGTGCTGGCAAAGACCGCGCAGGATCCACATGCAGCCCGCAAAGATCAGGCAGGCGATGACGAGGTGCGTGGCCAGCCGGTACTGGCTGACCTCGGTGCGTTCGACGAGGCCGGAGGAGACCATCCACCAGCCGATGAAGCCCTGGAAGCCGCCGAGCGCCAGAATGCCGAGAAGAGGCCACCTCAAGCGTCGTTCGATCCGACCCGTTACCCAGAAGAAGAAAAGCGGCAGCGCGAAGATCACGCCGATGGTGCGCGCCAACAATCGATGCGCCCACTCCCACCAGAAGATCGTCTTGAACTCCTCGACCGTCATGCCCTTGTTGAGCTGTTCGTATTGCGGAATGCGCTGATAGAGGCGGAACTCCTCTTCCCATTCCTCGGCGGAAAGCGGCGGAATGACACCATGAATGGGCTTCCACTCGGTGATCGATAGACCGGATTCGGTCAAGCGCGTCGCACCGCCGACGAGCACCAGGGCAAACAGAGCGAAGAGAACGACCGCGAGCCAGCCGCGGATCTGCCGACGGTTGCGCTCTGTCCTGCCGATCTCCCTCAGGAGCGTCTGTTCTGTCGCCAACTCGACGTGGGCCATGGCTTTTCCTCATTTCTCGCCGGGACGCCGCCATACCTGCGGCAAGGTAGCCACTCGGCCGGCCCCGAAAGCCGTTGATTTGCACCAGAGTGCCGTGCAAAACAAGGCCGAGGCCTTTGCGGCATGCCGTCGCGGCTACTGCATGATTCCTTAAATCGCCAGTCGATTTGAGGAAACATGCAGTGATTCAAAGTGCTGCAGCGTCCTTGCCGCGTCTGATAAGACGCGCGGCGCTGTAGTGAAGCGCAGCCATCCGAAAGAAATGAAATGCCCGTACGCCTCAGAAAACTGATCGGCACGATCCTCATCATCATCCTTGTCATCGTTTACGCGCTGGCAGCCATAACCTTCGCTTCGCTGCTGCTCGGAACATCGCCCTGGTGGGTGCATCTCATCTATTTCTTCCTGACGGGCCTGCTGTGGATCCTCCCCGCGATGCTGATCATCAAGTGGATGGAAAAGCCCGCCAAGAACCGCTGATTGCCGGGGGCATGAGATGAGGATCGCGGTTATCTCCGATATTCACGGCAACGACCTCGCGCTCGAGGCGGTGCTTGCCGACATCGCCGCGCAGGGGATCGCGGAGATCGTCAACCTCGGCGATCATCTGAGCGGTCCGCTCAACGCCGCGCGAACCGCCGATATCCTGAGCAAACACGACATCCCCGCGATCCGCGGCAACCACGATCGTTATCTCCTCACGCTCGATCCCGCCCGTATGGGGCCTTCCGACCGTGCCGCGCATGACCAGCTTGAACCGTCTCACCTTGCGTGGCTTGCGGCTCTGCCTGAAACCTTGGTCTATCGAGATGCGCTTTTCCTTTGTCACGGCACGCCGCGCAGCGATGAAACCTACTGGCTGGAAACGTTGACGGCCGATGGCGTAGTCCACATGGCGGGACGCGACATCATCGAGAGCTTCGCCGCTGACATCGACTATCCCGTGATCCTTTGCGGCCATACGCACATTCCGCGGGCCGTCCGGCTCGCCGACGGCCGCCTCGTCGTCAACCCCGGCAGCGTCGGCTGCCCGGGCTATGACGACGACGAGCCCGTTCCCCACAAGGTCGAAACCGGTTCGCCGGACGCGCGCTATGCCATCATCGAACGCACTGCCGGCGACTGGAATGTCACCTTCCGTTGCGTACGCTATGATCATATGACCATGTCGCGCCTTGCCGCATGTCGCAACCGTCCCGAATGGGCAAGGGCGCTTGCGACCGGCTTCCTCGACTGACGCTACTGCGCGTGTTCCAACGCGCGGAGGTCCGCGCCGGTGATTACAGCTATGTTTCGCGTCACCTTGTCGACCGCCCCGCGGAACACGAGCTTACTGGCGTGAGGTTCATGCTTTGCTAACCGCATTCTGCCGTCGCCCGCGAAAGAGCCGCCACTCGGCTCGAAATTAAGCCGAATGTAGCGACATCTACGCTTCAATGGATGCACGAGCCCGCTTCCGAACGGTAGATGAAATGACGAATGCCTGTTTTACTTTGACGTCGTTGGACGACCAGCTGCCGAGTGATCGCGTCTCGACCCAGTGTTCAAAAGCACAAGACGCCGAAAAGATAACGGTCTCCATCCACACCGACATGGACACGCTCGAAGCGGAGTGGCGCGTACTGGACGAGAACGGCCAGAACTCGCTGCACCAGAGCTTCGACTGGTGCGCCGCATGGCGGAAAACGCACGAGCGTCAGACGCTGTTCGTTCGCGCTGCGCGCGGCCGGCAAACGCTCTTTATCCTGCCGCTCGAAATCGACCGGGGACGCCTCTTCCGCACGGCGCGGCTTATCGGCTCCGATCACAGCAATCTCAACACCGGTTTGTTTGCCGATCAGGATGCAACGCCGCCTACGGAACTCGTGCGCGTGCTCACCTGCGGAATCAAACGCCAGCTGCGAGGGTTCGCGGATATCGTCACGCTCGACAAGACGCCGGAAACGTGGCGCGGGAAGGTTCACCCGCTTGCCGCGCTGCCCGCCTTGCAGAATGCCGACTCCTCATTCCAACTGCCGCTCCTCAGGAATATCGAACGTACGCTGGCACAGCTCAACGCAAAGCGGCGACGCAAGAAGATGCGGATATCGGAGCGGCGCCTCGCCGTCCTTGGCGGCTACGACTACGTGGTCGCCCGCGAGACATCGGAAGCGCACGCGCTTCTGGAAACCTTTTTCCACCAGAAGGCGGCACGCTTCGAGGCGCATGGCCTGCCGGACGTGTTTCAGGATGCCAAAACACGCGCCTTCTTCCGTCAGCTTGCGCAGCGCGGTCAGGCGGCGGACGGCCAGTTGCTGGAGCTAAACGCGATTCGCCTCAAGGACGAGCATGAGGGCCGGATCCTTGCGATCGCCGGCCTTTCGCGCAAGGGCGATCATGTCATCTGCCAGTTCGGCTCGATTGACGAGGAGATTGCCGCCGACAGCAGCCCGGGAGAGTTGTTATTTTACAGGATAATCGAGCGGCTGTGTCTCGAAGGCGTGGCGCTCTTCGATTTCGGGATTGGCGATCAGCCCTACAAACGCTCGTGGTGCACAATCGAAACCCGGTTGCGGGACATCGTCCTTCCCGTGACGCTCCGCGGATACCTGGCTGCCAATTTTTATCGCGGAGCAATGCTGGCCAAGCGGCTGATAAAGACCAACAAAGCATCCTACGCATTCGTCCAGCGGCTGCGCCAGCGCTGTCAATCAGTGCAGAAGCCGGCGGTTGCGGCGGACGAGCATTGAGCGTCTGAACGGCGCGCGTGCGCTTCAGGCCGCGTGGCGATCCGGAAAATCGGGGTCGCTTTCGCGCTGACCGGTCATCAGCACGATGTTGCGGTATCCTGCCTCGCCGAAATCTGTGAGCAGCTCCACAATCCGCTCTTCGCTGACGGACGAAGCCGACAATATGATCTCCGTCCCCTCTCGCCGGGCAATTCTGGATACAGCGCCGGCGTCCGCCGGCCCACACTCGATCAGGACCAGATCATAGGCATTGGTGAGCGCGTCGATGATCATCTGTAGCCGCTCGATGCCGCGCATTGCTGTCCGCGGGTCGGAATCCCCCCGGGGAACGATATGCGCTTCCGAGAAGCGGTCCGCGTGTATCGATTCGCCGAAGGCGACTTCACCCGACAGCAGGTTCGTTATTCCCGGCAGCGCCGACGATTGTGCCATCAGCCGCGTCGGGCAAGCCGAGCCGGAAAGATCGATGAGAACGACTTTCTGGCCGTCCTCCGCCAGGAGCCGCGCCAGCATCACAGTCGCCGTCGACCCTTCGTCGCCGCCCGGCGATACGGAAACGGCTATCCGGACGTTCTGGTCGAGAAGGTGAGCGGCAACGAACTCGATCGAGAAATCGCTCTCCGCTGCCTTCGTATCCCCCGCGGATTCACGGTCTTGTTCCGCCGCTTCGGTGTCCGCAAGCGCGAGCATCGGCTCCGCGGACTCCGGTTCCACCGGAATGGCGGGCAATTGTTCGGAAGCGTCCGGTTCCGCAACCGAAACGGGCTTAAGCGCCCGTCCGCTGAAGAGTTCGCCGAGCATGATGACGACACAACTGATCAGCAAGGTGGCGAGGGCCGCGACCACCGTGATCGGCATTATCTTGGGGAAGTCCGGGGTGCTTGGAACAACCGCATTCGAAATCACGCGCGCATCCGCCGGCGTTGCGTTTGCAACCGTGCGCGATGTCGCCTCCCTGTACCGTGCGAGATAGGTTTCGAGAAGCTGCCGCTGCGCGGTTGCTTCGCGCTCCAGCGCGCGCAAGCCGACCTCTTCCTCTCCCGCCTGCGCGGATTGTGCCTTCAGCGTGTTGAGGCGCTGCAGCACCTGTTCTTCGCGCAACTGCCCGACCTTCGCTTCGTTCTCGAGGCTGACGAGAACCTTGCGGGTCTCCGTGCGGATTTGCTCTCTGATGCCTTCAAGCTGCGACTTCAATGCCTTGAGCCGCGGGTGGCCGTCGAGCAATGACGTCGACAGATCCGCAATCTGCGCCCGGACGTTGGCTTCGTTTTCCTTCAACCGTTGGATCATCTGCGAGCCGGTGACGTCGGTCAGCGTGTCCGGCGCACGGCCGTCGGCGAGCGCCGTCCGCACGCCTTTCGCGCGTGCCTCGGCATTGGCCCGCTCGCCGCGCACGCGGGCGAGCTCGCTCGAAATGTCGGTGAGCTCACGCGTGGCGAAGTTTTCTGTCTGGCCCGTCGGCAGCAGGCCGGACGAGGCACGGTAGGCCGCAACTTTTGCCTCGGCCTCGCGCACCTTTTCGCGAAGGTTAGCGATTTCCGGTTCCAGCCAGCGGCTTGCCTCCGAATTCGAGTCGAGTTTCGCGCCGCTTTGCAGGGATAAGTAGACCTTTGCCATCTCATCGGGGATGGCCGCCGCGAGCTTGGAGTCTTTCGAGGTGAAGGCGATGGCGATCACCCGCGACTTTTCGACCTGATAGACCTGTAACTTGGAGTCGAACTCCTTCAACACCCGCTCTTCGGGCGGCAAGTCGAGGGGGTTCTTTCTGACGCCGAGCATCACCAGAAGATCGGAGAGCGCCGAGGGTTCGGCCGAAGGATCGAACTCCTTGCGTTCATGCAGCTTCATGTTGCGCGCCACCTGCTTGATCAGATCGGCGGAGCGCAGCACTTGAACCTGGCTTGAAATACCCGATTCATCGAAAACCCGTTCGGATCCCGCGGGGGCAATCTGGTTCCTTCCGCTGAACTCCGGCTCGCGCGATTCGATCAGCAGTCGCGCTTCACTCTGATATTGTGGAGCGATCATCGTCGCGGTGGCGAAAGCTGCGACCGCGACGCACGCCGTGGCGAGCAGAACCCGGGTTCGCCGCTCCCAAACGGCACGAAAGAGGCCACCGAGATCTATATCCACATCCTGCTGCCCGCCGTCGATGCTCGACATGCCTCAACTCCGAAGCTTCTTCATTCGGCCGGAAAGTAAAGGAACATGGTAACGCAAGGGTTAATGATGAACACAACCCTAAGGTGGCACGCCTTGCCGACGCCCTATCAAAATTCCTGGGCGAGTTTACCGGCTATTAACCCTAACGGACCGATAACGTCGCCAGAGGTGATCGTTTCCGGAGCCCATGACCCGCATGTCGACCGCAGGCAAGAAGACAGCACGCGCTATCGCATTGGCGATATTGTCGGCAGTGGTCGGCGGCTGCACGAGCTACCAGCCGGCTCCCAAAGCGTTCAGCGAGGCCACCATTCAGCCCTACAGGCTGGACAGCGGCGACCGCCTTCGCATCAACGTGTTCGAACAGGCCGGTCTCAGCGGCACCTATACCGTCGATCAGGCCGGCTATGTCGCCTTCCCGCTGATCGGCGCCATACCGTCGCGTGGCCATACATTGCCGGAACTGGAAGGCATGATCGCCGCAAAGCTGCGCGAAGGCTTTCTCCGGGATCCGGACGTCACGATCGAGGTGGACCGCTATCGCTCGGTGTTCATCATGGGCGAAGTCGGCCAGGCGGGCCAATATAGCTACGTTCCCGGTATGACGGTCCAGAATGCGATCGCAGTGGCCGGCGGCTTCTCGCCGCGTGCGAACCAGTCGAACGCCGATATCACCCGCAAGATCAACGGCCGCATCATTACCGGCCGCGTGCCGATTTCCGATCCGGTCATGGCCGGCGACACGATCTATGTCCGCGAACGGCTGTTCTGACATCCATGCAGAGCGAACGTCCACTGCGCATCCTTCATTGCTTCAGATCGCCGGTCGGCGGCATATTCCGGCACGTGCGCGATCTTGCCGAAGCCCACGCCGATGCCGGACACGAGGTCGGAATCCTGTGCGACAGCACGACCGGTGGCGCCCATGAGGACGCCCTGTTCGATGCGATCCGCCCCTATCTGGCGCTCGGAATCGTGCGCCTGCCCATTCACCGCGCCATCGGGCCATCCGACATCGTCGCCCTTTGGCGCAGCTACAAGGAAATCAGAAGTTTGCAACCGGATGTGCTGCACGGGCACGGCGCCAAAGGTGGCGTCCTTGCGCGCATCATCGGTTCAGCCTTGCGGGTCAACAAGTATCGCGTAGCCCGCCTCTATTCGCCCCATGGCGGCAGCCTCCATTACGATACAGGATCGTTGAAAGGTCGAGCGATTTTCCGTCTCGAGCGGCTGCAGGAGCGCCTCACCGACGCACTCGTCTTCGTCTGCGATTACGAACGCCAAACCTATTTCGCAAAGGTAGGCCGGCCGCCCGGTCGTAGCGAACTGATTTACAACGGCATCGACGACCGCGAATTCGATCCCGTTCCGGTTGCGCCCGACGCAGTGGATTTTCTGTATATCGGTATGATGCGGGACCTCAAGGGTCCCGACCTGTTTGTGGAGAGTTTTGCCGCGGCGGAGCGGATCGCCGGCCGCCCCCTCTCCGCCCTGATGATCGGCGACGGTCCGCAACAGCAGCAATACGCGGAGATGAAGCTGCGCAAGGGGCTGGGGCGGCGCATCAAGATGCTGCCGGCCATGAAGGCGCGAGAAGCCTTCGCACTTGCACGCACGGTCGTCATCCCGTCGCGGGCGGAAGCGATGCCCTACATAGTTCTCGAGGCGCTTGCTGCCGGTAAACCCGTCGTCGCAACAAGGGTCGGCGGGATCCCGGAGGTTTTCGGCGCCGACAGCGGTGCTCTTGCCGAACCCAAGGTCGATTCGCTCGCTGCGATCATGGCCGCCACGATCGTCGAAGAGGACTGGCCCGAAAGAATGATGCCGGATCCCCAGGCGTTCAAATCCCGCTTCGCCGCGTCGGTTATGACGAAGAGCGTGATGCGGCTATATCGCGATCTGGCAGGCGGTGCGGCCGGTGCGCGAGGACAGTTGCTTACAACGTAAGCGTTTCTTAGTGGCTTTCTGCTATCCGGGCGCAGGGACTTCAGCGCCGGAAAGAGACCATGAACCACTACGAGAGGCCCGAAGCATTCAATCCGGAAGCGCTTCGCAAGAAGATCTCCGAGATTCGGACGGCCGCCCCCGAAGAGACGATCGGAGAGAAAGGCGCCACGGAGCTTAATCCGCTGGCTCGACAGATCGCCCTTCAGTTTCGCGCCGACACCTATTCGCCTGCCATGATCACCGGCCTGATCCGGCTGCTCGATTTCTGCGTTCTCTTCGCCATCGGTTATGGCATCAACGCCTACTATGTGCAGCCGGCCGTCGAACAACTGCCCGTCTATCTTGCAATTCTCGCCGGCGGCTCGGCACTCGCCGTGGCGGCCGTCCAGATCGCCGATGGCTATCAGGTGCCGGCGCTCCGGGCCTGGCTGCGAATGTCGCCGCGGGTTCTTGGCGCCTGGGCGACCGCCTTCGGCGCGATTGCGCTCGCGCTCTTCTTTCTGAAATCCGGGCATCAATATTCCCGCGTCTGGATCGCGGGATGGTTCATTGGCGGCGCGCTCTTCCTTATCGCCCAACGCGCCTTCATCGCCTATTCGATCCGCCACTGGTCCCGAAACGGCACTATGGAACGTCGTGCGGTCATCGTCGGTGGCGGTCAGCCGGCGAAGGACCTGATCCGCACGATCGAACATCAGCCCGACAATGACATCCGCATCTGCGGCATCTTCGACGATCGCGACGAGCGGCGATCACCAAACATGATCGCCGGCTACCCGAAATTGGGGACGGTCAACGAACTCGTCGAATTCGCGCGGCTTGCGAGGATCGACATGCTGATCATCTCGCTGCCGCTGACTGCCGAAAAACGTATTCTCGAACTGTTGAGGAAGCTCTGGATTCTGCCGGTCGACATCCGGCTGGCGGCACACGCCAACAACCTACGCTTCCGACCGCGCAGCTATTCGCATGTCGGAGAGGTTCCGATGCTCGACATCTTCGACAAGCCGATCGCCGATTGGGACTCCGTGGCGAAGCGCTGTTTCGACATTTTTTTCAGCGTGGTCGCGCTTATTCTCCTATGGCCGGTAATGCTTGCCGCCGCTGTCGCCGTCAAGGTCACGTCTCCAGGGCCGATCATCTTCAAGCAGGCTCGACACGGCTTCAACAACGAAACAATCGAGGTTTACAAGTTCCGCTCGATGTATGCGCATATGAGCGATCCGACCGCTCGCAGCGCCGTCACCAAGGGAGACCCGCGCGTTACCCCCGTCGGACGCTTCCTGCGCAAGTCTTCGATCGACGAGCTGCCGCAGATCTTCAACGTGTTGAAGGGCGAACTCTCGCTGGTCGGCCCGCGGCCCCATGCCGTTCTGGCGCAAACCCGGAACCGAACCTATTCCGATGTCGTCGAGGGCTATTTCGCCCGCCATCGCGTAAAGCCCGGGGTGACCGGCTGGGCACAAATCAACGGTTGGCGCGGCGAGATCGACAATGACGAAAAGATCCGGTTCCGCACCGCTTTCGACCTCTACTACATCGAAAACTGGTCGCTGCTCTTGGATCTGAAGATCCTTGTCCTGACGCCGTTGCGGTTGCTCAACACGGACAACGCCTATTGATCTCCGCGAGCGCATCCCCGCCAGTCGTCCTTCGCCCGCAGTTCGCGACGATTTCGCTCGTCGGTTCCGGCCTGGTGACGGTCGCGGTCTTTCTTTCCGGCTTCGTCATCGCCGAGCCCGCGCCCTACGAGCTCTTCATGGCGTGCCTCATCGGCCTGTGGGCACTCTTCGGGCTGAAGATTTCCCGCTATGTGGCGCCGCTGCTGTCGCTGCTCGTGCTGTTCATGGTTGGCGGCATGCTGTCGCTGACCGTAATGGCGGACCTCGCCACCGGGCCGATGTATATGGCCGTCTCCGGCTTCCTCGCGCTCTCGGCTGTCTTCTTCGCAGCGATCATCGAAGATCGGCACCAAAGACTGCGGCTGATCTTCAATGCTTGGGTTGCTGCCGCGGTCATCACGGCGCTCCTCGGTGTTCTCGGCTATTTCGGGGCAATACCGGGCGGCGCCAACTTCACGCTCTACGACCGCGCGAAGGGAGCGTTCCAGGACCCGAACGTTTTCGGCCCATTCCTCGCCGCGCCGGCGCTTTATCTCATCCACGGCCTCCTTACCCAGCCGATCCGCCGGGCTCCGGCGAAGATCGTCGGACTCCTCATCCTGGCGCTCGGCGTTTTCCTCTCGTTCTCGCGAGCGGCCTGGGCACTCAATCTCTTTTGCGTCGTCGCCTTTGTCTTCGTCATGCTGCTAAAGGAGCGAAGCGGCCTCTTCCGCTTGCGTATCCTGGTGCTGGCGCTCTGCGGCGCGCTCTTCATCGTCGCCGCACTCGCGGCCGCCCTGCAGTCCGAGCAGGTCGCCACCCTCTTCTCGAGCCGTTCCCAGCTTGTTCAGGAATATGATGGCGGGCATCTCGGGCGGTTCGACCGGCACCGGATCGGGTTTCTCATGGCTATGGAAAGGCCGCTCGGCATCGGGCCTCTGGTCTTCAGTACCATCTTCCCGGAAGACGAACACAATATCTGGCTGAAGTGCCTGACGTCCTACGGCTGGATCGGCTGGATCGCCTACGTGACGCTGATCGCATGGACGCTTTCGTTGGGCTTCCGCTTCCTCCTGCTCGACCGGCCATGGCAACCGTACCTGATGATTGCGTGGGTCACGCTGATCGGCCATGTTGGTGTCGGCAACGTCATCGACACGGACCATTGGCGTCATTTCTACATGCTGCTTGGCATCGTCTGGGGATGTGCCGCGCTCGAATTTCGCTTTCAAAGGCGCGCCCGCGCCGGAAGGCAAACATGACCATGGACACGTCCGCAACCGACGCTTCGTCGGCCCGTCCGCTGCGCCTACTCGAAGTGCTGGAGCCAAGCGGAGGCGGGTCCGGTCGGCATTTCCTCGATATTTGCCGCGGCATGCAGGCTCGCGGCCATCACGTCGAGGCGATCTATTCGCCGGTACGGGCGGAAGACGGTTTTGTCCGGGAACTCAAGGCCATCGACCTGCCCGCCGTCCACGCAGTCGATATGGAGCGCGCGCCCGGACCGTCCGACCTGTCGGCCTTTCGCGCCATTCAGCGCATCAGCCGTACCGCGGGACCGTTCGACATCGTGCACGGCCATAGCTCCAAGGCGGGCGCCCTCATACGCCTGCGGCTGCCCGGGCGTCACGCTCCGCGTATCTACACCCCACATGCCTTCCGGACGATGGACCCGGCGCTTGATCGTGGCGGGCGTTTGATCTATGGCGCCATCGAGTGGGCCTTGGCGTGGTTTTTCACCGATCACCTCATTACCGTTTCCGACGACGAGCGCGCACATGCATTGTCACTCGGCATGCCCGAGCAACGAATGTCCGTGATCGTCAACGGGGTTTCGCCCCCCTCGCCCGACTTGGCGAAGACGGTTCGCGCAAGCTTCGGGATTCCCGCAGACGCCTTTGTCTTCGGCTTCATTGGCCGTCTTTCCAGCCAGAAAGCGCCGGAGCGGCTCATGGACGCCTTCAAAGGCGCGGTATCGTCGGTCAAGAACAGCTATCTCGTGATGGTCGGTTCCGGCGAACTGGAGGACGAGCTTCGCCGCGCAATCGCGGCAAGCGGGTTGCAAAACCGAATTCACCTGACCTCGGCCTTTACCGGTCCTCAGGCAATGGCCGCCTTTGATCTCGTCGTCATTCCGAGCCGCTATGAAGCGATGTCCTATGTCATGCTGGAAGCCGCGGCTGCGGGCAGACCGATCATCATTTCCGATGTCGGCGGCGCAAAAACCGTCATCGACAACGGCGAGAACGGCTTCATCATTCCCAACAGCGATGATGTTTCGCAGCTCACGAAAACGATGGTCGCGGCTGCAAATCCGGAAAGCTATCCCGCGCTTCTCAAGGCGGCCGAGGTCCGCACGGATCGTTTCACACTCGATGTGATGCTTGACCGGACGGAAGAATTATACCGCCGTTTGTCGGCGCGCCAGCGACCCTGAACGACCACCTATCCGCAAGACAGACACTACAGCGCCGCGCGTCCTATCAGACGCGCAAAACGACGCTAGCACTTTGAATTGCTACGCAGCGCCCGGGGGCGAAACGGGATTGGGGGTTGTTCGTCGAGAGGCGTCGGATGCTGTACGCCATGCCCGTCAGGGAGGCCCGGCATCCGACGTTATTTGGCCTATTGTTCCGCCTGTCGCTCTTCCTGCTGCTGTTTCTGCTGCAGAAGGATCTCCTCCGCCGGCGTCGACTGTTCGGCCTTGGTGACGCTCGCCGTGGTCATCTCTTCGTCTACAGAGGCAGTGGTCTTGGAGTGGCCGATACACTCGGCGGAAGCCACTGTTGTCGATAAAGCAAAGGCGGCTGCAAATACGAGGATCGTCTTCATGAGGCTTCTCCTTGTTGTTGCGGCCGCAGTCTATCCGCCGCCGCGGCCCCGACCAAATCACAAAACCGTTCTCCGTTCGGTTGTGATCGGGGGTCGTAGAAATGCGCCGCAGTGCCAGCGAGACCCAGGTAAGCACCACGCGCCCAGCCGGTACAGCGAGCCTGCCTGTCGCGCGACGCAGGGTTTTCTCACGGACTTAGGGAGTTTTGCTTGGACTGATGGAGTTTTACCGTCAACGACGCGGTAGCCGGACGGTCATGGCGAAGGGCGTTGCCAAGGGATTAAATGGTCGGAGCGACTGGACTTGAACCAGCGACCCCTTGACCCCCAGTCAAGTGCGCTACCGGGCTGCGCTACGCTCCGAACCGAGAAAACCCCTATATTCTCAACGCTGGGAGCGCAAGCCCGAAATTCGATGTCGACAGGAAAAACGAACCAACCGCGTGGATACGTCAGACGAACCTTCATGGACCAAGCGCCTTCGCCCAACAACCGCACGATCGCCCCACGCCAATGCGATGCGACGAAGTTTGCCGACGGGCACTTACGGGATCGAGGCCGGGCGACACCCGACCGACCCACGGGGAACAAAAGCCGGCGCGGTGCCGTTCGGTCCATGCCGTTGAGAGCAGCCGCGCATTTCGCTGGCCGTCGCGAAGCTCCAGAAAGGAACGAAAACCAAACGGCGGAAAAAGACAGATGTCCCGGAAAGTAAACGAAGACAAGCTTCAGAAACTGACGCTCCTGCTTGGTCAAACCGTCGCCGCCTTGCGGGTGAATGAAATCATGATGTGCCACCTGCTCCAATGGGCCGCCTCACAGAGCGAAGACCCGCGAGGCTTCGTCCGGGAGACGGTGGAGAATACAAGGAACGACCTGCAGCGGGCAGGCCAGGCTGACGGCAGGATGCTAACAGTCCTGGCGGCTCATGAGGCGCTGGAATATCTCGATCAGCTCTCGGCGGCGATGCAAATCGCGCCTACTGCGAAGCCTCCGGCAGAGGGTTTTGCTATCCTTGAGCATATTCATTTCCCTGCGCTCGCCTTCACCCCGGGTCTACCGGACGGCACTTCCAAGCCGCGCGGATCAAAATAAGCTGACACTGGTAGCCGCCAACCACACGATCAATGGACGCCGCTGGCGACCGCGGTTTCACCGCACCTGATCGAGCAGCCGCTTGCATTCCAGAAGATCGTAAAGCGCCTCCTGCAATAGCGCCCGGTCTTCCTTGCTTACGGAAGCCTTGCCGATCGATATCTCCGCGTCGTCGCCACCTCCACCACCGAAGGAGAAAAACCGCCGGCCTGCCGGAGCCTTCGCCCGGCCGACAATCTGGTCCTCGTCGGCGACACCGACCTTTGGCGGTTGCGGCTCTTCGTTGCTGGATGCAGCGAGTGCTTCGACAGTCGCGAGATCGCCGCTTGCAATCGCCGCGACGAACTTGTTGCCGTTGGCCTTCAGGAGCTTTTGCACGCCCTTGATCGTGTAGCCGTGATCGTAAAGGAGATGGCGAATGCCCTTGAGGAGATCGACGTCCTCCGGACGATAGTACCGCCGACCCCCGCCCCGCTTCATCGGCTTGATCTGCTGGAATCGTGTCTCCCAGAAACGCAAGACATGTTGCGGCAGATCGAGCTCGTCTGCGACCTCGCTGATTGTGCGGAAGGCGTCCGGGCTTTTGTCCATATCATCCCCATTTACAGAACACGCGGCTTGTCAGCACCGCAATGGACGGGTCACCGCGCGATGATCGCACGAGTCGCGCCCATTTCAATGGGTTATGGACAGGTTTTCAACCACATTTGTGGTTTCCAGCAAGGGGTCAGGGCGCCGGAGAGGCCGGCCTCTGCTTGGCCTTGCGGCTCAAATGGGCCTTCAGCACGCGCTGCTTCAATACGTTGGACGCCTTGAAGGTCATCACCCGTCGCGGTGAAATCGGAACTTCCTCGCCGGTTTTCGGATTGCGCCCGATGCGCTCATTCTTGTCGCGCACCTGGAAAGTCGCAAAGGAAGACAGCTTCACGCTCTCGCCACGCACGATTGCGTTGCATATTTCATCAATGACCGTTTCCACGAGTTCGGCCGACTCTGTCCGAGACAGGCCCACCTTGCGAAAAACCGATTCAGCCAAGTCCGCCCGTGTTACTGTTTTTCCGCTCATCTTCCCCCACCGATGTCTGGCATGCCGATCAGCGAACGAAGACTATTGCCCTTGCCTTTTGCGGTCAAGCGCCTGCGGTGCTTCATTATTTTCTTTACCACCGGATGAGAACAGAGCCCCAGGTGAAGCCGCCGCCCATGGCCTCGAGCATGACGAGGTCGCCTTTTTTGATCCGCCCGTCGGCGGCCGCGGTATCAAGTGCGAGCGGGATGGAGGCAGCCGAGGTATTGCCATGGACGTCGACCGTCACCACAACCTTATCGAGCGGGATACCCAGCTTCTTTGCCGAGCCATCGATGATGCGCCGATTGGCCTGATGCGGAACAAGCCAGTCAACGTCGTCCGCGGTCGTTCCCGTTGCTTCGAAAGCCGCCTCGATCACATCCGTGATCATGCCGACGGCATGCTTGAACACCTCGCGCCCTTCCATCCTGAGATGGCCCACGGTTCCGGTGGTCGACGGGCCACCGTCGACGTAAAGCTTGTCGCCATGAATGCCATCGGAGCGTAGTTGGGCCGTCAGCACGCCGCGATCGGCATTCGTGCCCAAGCCATCCTGGGCTTCAAGGATGATCGCGCCGGCACCGTCGCCAAAGAGGACACAGGTCGTGCGATCGGACCAGTCGAGGAGGCGCGAGAACGTTTCGGCTCCAATCACCAGAGCCCGCTTGGCGAGGCCGCCGCGGATATAGGCGTCCGCTGTTGCCACCGCATAGACGAAGCCGGAACAGACCGCCTGCAGGTCGAAGGCCGCTCCATGCCGCATGCCGAGGCGGTTCTGGATGTTCACCGCCGTCGCCGGAAACGTGTTGTCCGGAGTCGATGTGGCGACGACGATCAGGTCCAGATCGTCTGCCGTCAGATTAGCCCTCGCAAGCGCGACGCGCGCGGCACTTTCTCCGAGCGATGCCGTCGTTTCGCCCTCGCCTGCGATGTAACGCTGGCGAATCCCGGTCCGCTGCACAATCCATTCGTCGGACGTGTCGACCTTCGATTCCATTTCCTTGTTGGTCATCACTCGCTTCGGCAGTGCTGCCCCGAAGCCGCGAACGACGGAACGGATCATTTACTCAAACCTCATCATTCATGCCGGCGGGAGGGATTCTGACGGCTGCGCGCCGTGATATTTCGCCAGGTCGCTTTCTATCTTGGCCTTGAGGCCGTTCTTTACCATGTCGTAGCCGACATCGATCGCGGCCGCGAAACCCTCAGCGTCGGTGCCACCGTGGCTCTTGATGACGACACCATTGAGGCCGAGGAAGACGCCACCGTTGACCTTCCGCGGATCCATCTTTTCACGCAGCCGATCGAAGGCGCCCTTGGCGAACACGTAACCTATCTTCGCGAGCAAAGTACGCGACATTGCCGCGCGCAAATATTCGGCAATCTGGCGCGCCGTTCCTTCGGCCGCCTTCAAGGCGATATTGCCGGAGAAGCCTTCGGTGACGACGACATCGACGGTTCCACGGCCGATATCGTCGCCCTCAACGAAACCGTAATAGTCGATGCCCTCGATGTTGGCCTCGCGGATGAGCCGTCCGGCCTCCTTGACCTCTTCCTGACCTTTGATTTCTTCCACGCCGACATTGAGCAAGCCGACCGAAGGATGTTCGACCTCGAACAGTGCGCGAGCCATCGCGCCGCCCATCAAAGCGAAATCCATGAGCTGCTGTGCGTCCGCGCCGATCGTCGCGCCAACGTCGAGGACGATGCTTTCCCCCTTGAGCGTCGGCCAGATGGCGGCAATCGCAGGGCGCTGGATCCCCTGCATGGTTCTGAGACAGAAGACGGACATCGCCATTAGGGCGCCCGTATTGCCTGCGGAAACGACAACGTCCGCCTCGCCGGCATTGATCGCGTCGATCGCCTTCCACATGCTCGACTTGCCGCGTCCACGCCGGAGCGCCTGGCTGGGCTTTTCATCCATGCCGACGGCGATTTCGCAATCGTTGAAAGTGCTCGCTGCATTCAGCTTCGGATACTTGGCCAGAAGCTCGGCGCATCGCGCTTCCTGACCGAACAAGACGAATCTTATGTCCGGATGACGTTCGAGCGCTCTTGCTGCGCCCGGGATGACGACTTCAGGACCATAGTCGCCCCCCATCACGTCAAGTGAAATTCTGACCACGCGTGTCTTATCCTTTTTTCCTGCCCACGCAACGCGTCTCGCCCTGCGCATCTCTTTTCACGCGGGGCGATCCTTGTTCCTTCTGACGCTTGAGCCAACATGCGACGTCACGGCGCATCGGCCCCATCGGCTGGAGTCGGGCCAAAATACTGCTTTTCGTCTGCGTGACAACCGAATTGTAAGCGCGGCTTTCGCCGTTTCAATCCTTTTTCCAGTCCTTCAGCGCGGCAAACGGGTTCGGTCGCTTGTCATCCTCCGCAGAGCTTTCGATACGCTCACCGAAGGCCGCGCCTTCCTTGCGCGGATAGGGATCGATAGCGAGGGCGACATGTTCGCTGACCACAACGCCCGCATCTATGGTATCACCGGCAAAGGTGTCGGGAATGTCCGGACCATCCGGATCGAGTACCATCTCGCCACCATCATTGTGCGCCTGGCGTGCAAGCCGCGATCCTTCCGGCACGAAAATCGCCTCGACGGGCTCGTTTATCTCCGCTTCGACCGGTTCGAGCGTCACCACGCAGGACTGGACAACGCGGGCGACGACGTCACCCTTGATCTTCACTCCGTCTTTCTTCCAGCGCGCAATCTGTAGATCAGCGGCAAGCGAGAGTACTTCTTCGACATTCCAGAGCTTGGCAAGCGCCCGGCACTCGGCCTCGTTCGCCCAAAGATGAACGCTGACCGCGTTTGCCGAGATGTGTCCCACCTTCACCGGGTAGGAGAACGCCGGTTTGCTATCGTCTTTCATGACAGGATCCTTCCTCGCGGCATCGGAGCAACATGCCGCGCATAAACCGCCGAGCGCAATCTTCGGGCGGCATCGCTATCGGCCTATTACGCTCCCGCCGGCGGTATGCGCAACTGGCCCGCTTCGACCACCTCTTCCGGCATCTCGGACAGGGCCGCTTCGGTGGCCAGAAGATAGGCGGCCAGTCCGTCCATCGACGGCCCTTCGGGGGCGTCCGGATGGAAGTTGCGGCGGAGCGCGGCGGCCAAGGCCTCGCCATCCCTTTGCTCGAGCGCGGCGGCGTAGGATTCGAGGCGGCCGTAGAACATGCCGGCGAACTTTTTCATCTTCTTCGGGACGCCTACGTCACCGACGCCGAGTTCGCGGATCGAGTGGTCGACGTCTTCGAAAAAGGCATCGACGATTTCCTGCGCAATCTCGTGTCCGGTGCGCGCGGAGGCGCGTGTCCGCCGAAAATAGAGAATCAGGATTGCCGACAACATCTCGAAGCGGCCCATGACCGTGTCGGGGACAGCAAGGTCGGTGTACAGAAACGGCTGGCGTGCGGCGGCGGTCAGCAACGCATATTGGCGCTCCACAATCGCAATATTGCCGCTTTTTCTCTTGAACAGTCCAAAAATCATCACAAAGCCCAGCTCTGGCTTTCTCGAAATGTGGGCGGCGCCCACGACGTTATTGCATGATAGCCGAAGCTGGTTTACCGAAGCAGGCACGAATTGCAATGGCGGATCTGCCATCGTTACTCCAGGGGAACAGTCCTTGTCGAAGCGGTATTTGATATCAAACCTGAATGTTCTGGGCCGTGCCGTGCTCGTGGCTTCCCTTTGCACAAGCACGCTTGCCGCCTGCACGACGGCGAATATGGGCGAGGTCCTGCATCAGGGCTATGTCGTCGACCAGGAAACGCTGAATCTTGTTCCGGTCGGATCGAGCCGCGAGCAGGTGCTGCTCTCTCTTGGCACGCCTTCGACGACAGCCACCTTCGACAACGAGGTCTTCTATTACATCTCGCAGACGCGCAGGCGGCCGGTCGCGTTCATGAAGCCGAAGCTCATCGACCAGTCGATCCTCGCCGTCTATTTCGACAAGGAAGGCGTCGTCAGCCAGCTCGCCCATTACACGATGAAGGACGGCAAGGTCTTCGACATGCTGTCGCGCACGACGCCGACCGGCGGCAAGGAAACGAGTTTCCTCGGCCAGCTCCTGAGCGGCCCAGGCGCCGGACAGGCAGCGGCGCGAAACCTGTTCAAGGACCTCGGCAAGTACTAGGGCGGGATGAGGAAAAGTGTGCGCGGTTTCCGCCCGCATCCCGCTCTAACTTATTAGAATTAATCACGTTTATGACTTTAGGTCGATTAGACCTGAAGTCATCATGATCTACAGCGCCGCGCGTCTTTTCAGACGCGCAAAGGACGCTGTAGCGCTTTGAATTGCTGCATGTTCTTGTCCTTTAATCGGCTACGATTAAAGGCAACATGCAGTAGTGAGCCATGACACGCAAAGAGCCCGCGAACAACGTTCGCGGGCGTTTTTGTTTTGCGCAGCGTGGTCAGGCTAGAACAGCCAGCAACAGCAACGCGACGATATTGGTGATCTTGATTGCCGGGTTGACCGCCGGGCCAGCCGTATCCTTGTAGGGATCGCCGACCGTATCGCCGGTGACCGAAGCCTTGTGGGCATCGGAACCCTTCATGTGGCGTGTGCCATTCTTGTCGACGAAACCGTCCTCGAAGCTCTTCTTGGCATTGTCCCATGCCCCGCCCCCGGAGGTCATCGACACGGCTACGAACAGGCCGTTGACGATAACGCCGAGAAGCGACGCCCCGAGCGCTGCGAAAGCCGAGGCCTTCGAGCCGGAAAGCAGCAGCACGCCGAAATAGACGACGATCGGTGCCAGCACCGGCAGCAAAGAAGGAACGATCATCTCGCGGATCGCGGCCTTGGTCAGCAGATCGACGGCGCGTCCATAGTCGGGCCGGTCCTTGCCTTCCATAATGCCCGGCTTTTCCTTGAACTGCCGGCGCACTTCCTCGACGATAGAGCCAGCCGCCCTGCCAACGGATGTCATTGCGATGCCGCCAAAAAGATAGGGAATGAGACCACCGAAGATCAGGCCGGCGACCACATAGGGGTTGGACAGATCAAACGAGATCGTGCCCACATCGGCGAAATAAGGATGCTTGTCGCCATTGGCGGCGAAGTAGGTAAGGTCGTTCGAATAGGCCGCGAAAAGCACGAGAGCGCCGAGGCCCGCGGAACCGATCGCATAGCCCTTGGTCACGGCCTTGGTCGTGTTGCCGACGGCATCGAGCGCGTCGGTCGACTTGCGCACTTCCGGCGGCAGATGCGACATTTCGGCGATCCCGCCGGCATTGTCTGTCACAGGACCGAAGGCATCGAGCGCCACGATCATTCCGGCGAGACCGAGCATGGCAGTGACCGCAATGCCGGTGCCGAAGAGGCCGGCAAGCTGATAGGTGGCGATGATGCCGCCGACGATGACGATCGCCGGCAATGCTGTCGACTCCAGCGAGACGGCGAGTCCCTGGATCACGTTGGTGCCGTGACCGGTAACGGAGGCCTGTGCAATCGAGTTCACCGGCCGCTTGTTGGTGCCGGTGTAGTATTCGGTGATCACGACGATCAGTGCGGTGACGACAAGGCCCAGGATGCCGCAGATGAACAGACCCCAGCCGGTGACGTCTTTGCCGGCGACCGCCCCGATCGAGCCCCAGCCGATCGTCAGCGATGTCGCGGCGCCAAGACCGATGATCGAGAGCGCACCGGTGACGATCAGCCCGCGGTAAAGCGCGCCCATGATCGAGCCGTTGGCGCCGAGTTTCACGAAGAACGTACCGATGATCGAGGTGATGATGCAAGCCGCGCAGATCGCCAGCGGATAGATCATCACCGTAGCGAGCAGCGGCGTACCGGCGAAAAAGATCGATGCCAGTACCATGGTCGCCACGACCGAAACCGCATAGGTTTCGAAGAGGTCCGCCGCCATCCCTGCGCAGTCGCCGACATTGTCGCCAACGTTGTCCGCGATGGTCGCCGGGTTGCGCGGGTCGTCTTCCGGAATGCCCGCTTCCACCTTGCCGACGAGATCGCCGCCGACGTCCGCCCCTTTGGTGAAGATGCCGCCGCCGAGGCGGGCGAAGATGGAGATCAGCGATGCGCCGAAGCCGAGCGCCACAAGCGCATCGATAACCTCACGCGAGGCCGGCTCGTGCCCGAAGCCCGCTGTCAGGATGAGGTAGTAGACCGAGACACCGAGCAGGGCCAGGCCGGCCACCAACAGGCCGGTGATCGCGCCGGATTTGAAGGCGATATCGAGACCGGAGGCAAGGCTGACCGATGCGGCCTGGGCCGTGCGAACATTGGCCCTGACCGAGACATGCATGCCGATGAAACCCGCCGCGCCCGACAACACCGCACCGATCAGGAAGCCGATTGCGGCAGCACTCGAGAGAAGTATCCACGCGGCGATGAAAACGACGACACCGACGATGGCAATGGTCCTGTATTGACGTGTGAGGTAGGCCTGCGCCCCCTCCCTGATAAAGCCTGCGATCTCCTGCATGCGGGCGTTCCCCTGGTCGGCGGCAAGCACCGACTGCGTCGCCCAGATGGCATAGGCCACCGAGAGCAACCCGCATGCGATAACGCCTAAAAGTAAGGTCATTTCGCACTATCCTCCGTTTCAACCTGCAGGCTCACTCCCTCCCGCAGGCCCCTCAATCCGCGAATCGCGCGCCGCCTCCTCGAGCAGCACCCCTCGCGGCGCGGCCAGAGTGCGGGCGCGAATGTGGATCGTCAAGCCCCTGAAATTACCGGCGTGATGCCGTTTGGAGGGAGTTGGAAGATTTTGGTTAGCCGCAGGCGCGAGCGGTCAGCCGGCAACGCGCCGGTTCCTCCGCATCAGCATGAAAAGGAGGAAGAGGCAGATGCCAGCAACCGGCCAGATGACGGCGTTGAGCACGTCCCATCCATAGGCGGAAAGCACCTTGCCTGAGGCGAAGGACGCGCTGGCGACCGTCGAAAACAGCACGATATCGTGGAAGCCCTGAACCTTGTCCGCCTCATGCGGCCGATAGCTCTGCGCCACAATTGCGGTCGAGCCGATGAACGCGAAATTCCAGCCGAGCCCGAGGAGAACGAGTGCACCCCAGAAATTCCAAAGCGCCACCCCCATGTGAGCGATCGCCGCGCAGGCCAGAAGCAGCATGAAGCCGCAGGCCACGATGCGCTCCGCGCCGAAGCGGGCGATGAGCCAGCCCGTCGCAAAACTCGGGCCGAACATCGCGAGCACATGCCATTGTATTCCGAGTGTCGCGAGGTCGGTCGAAAAACCGCAGCCGACGACCATGGCGACCGGTGCCCCGGTCATCATGAAGGTCATCAGCGCATAGGCGGAAACACCACAGATCATGCCTGTCAGGAAGCGCTGGTTACCGACGATCTCGCGCAGCGGCCGAACCGGCGCGGTGGCGTGCAGACCCGAAACGCTTCTGGTATCCGGCAGGCGAAGAGGCACAAAAAAGACAATGGCCGCAAGGCAGACCGGCAGCAGGGCCACGAAAGCACCGGCAAACCATACGGGCGCGAAGTAGTCACCGGCGAAAATGACGATCTGCGGCCCGAGTATCGCCGAGATGATGCCGCCGCCCAATATCCAGGAAATCGCCTTCGGCTTGTAGAAGGAGGGCGATGCGTCGGCTGCCGCGAAGCGGAGTTTTTGCGTGAAGCCGCTGGAGGAGCCGAGAACAGCCAAGGCGAATGTGAACAGCCAGAAACTGTCGCGGAAGAGCGCCGCGGCTGCAATCAGCCCGCCGAATGCGGCGATGACGGCGCCACCGATGAAAGCGAAGCGCCTCCCGACAAGCCGAGACAGCGTCGCAGCAAGAACGACACCGAGCGCCATGCCCACGTTGAAGCCGGTGAGCGGTGCGGTCGCAAGCGACTTGTCTTCGCCGAGGAGCTGGTGACCGGCGACGCCGCCGACGGCGAAGCTGATCGGCCCGACCACGCCGAGCAGCGCTTGCGCGAGTGTCAAGAGAAAGACGTTGCGGCGTGCCTCGATGAGAACCGCCCCCATGTCTTCCGCAGTCGCTGCCACCATTTTTGCTATTTCCGCTGGCCGCGGACCTGCTTGGCGATCCGGTCGAGAACTGCGTTGACGAGCTTGGGCTCCTCATCCTCGAAGAAGGCCTTGGCGATCTCGACATATTCGGTGACGATTACCGGAACCGGGACATCCTTGCGCTCGAGCATCTCGAAGGTACCGGCGCGCAGGATCGCACGGACGGTGGAGTCGAGCCGGGACAGTGCCCAATCGTCCTGAAGGGCGGCGCCGATCAGCGGGTCGAGCATGCGCTGGTCGCGCACGACGCCGGACACGATAGAACGGAACCACGAGGCGTCCGCCTTCAGGTATGTCTCTCCGTCCAGTTCCCGACCGAGCCGGTGCTCTTCGTATTCGGCGACGATCTCCAAGACGCCGGTGCCGCCGACATCCATCTGATAAAGCGCCTGGACCGCTGCAAGGCGCGCGGCACCACGCTGGTTGACCTGCTTCAGCGGCTGTTCCGAGGGAGTCTTCGTCACTGTTCTGCGCCCAATTTCTCTTTCAGTTCGATCATGGTCAGCGCCGCACGCGCAGCGAAACCACCCTTGTCGCCTTCCGACCGGCGGGCGCGTGCCCATGCCTGGTCATCATTCTCAACCGTCAGAATGCCGTTGCCGAGCGCAAGGCTTTCGCTGACGGCGAGATCCATCAGGGCACGCGAAGATTCGTTCGCGACGATGTCGAAATGGTAGGTCTCGCCGCGGATAACCATGCCGAGCGCGACGAAGCCGTCATATTCGGTGCCGCCCTCGTCGGCGCCGTCGAGCGCCATGGCAATCGCCGCGGGAATTTCCAACGCCCCCGGAACTGTCACAATATCATAAGTCGCGCCGGCCGCATCGAGCGCGTGCTTTGCACCGTCGAGCAAGGCGTCGGCCATATCATCATAGAAGCGCGCTTCCACAATCAGGATGTGGGCGGACTTGGTCTTCGCCATGGATCACCTGTCTTTGAAAATTTGGGCCGGACTGACCGGCGCAGGCGGCGGTCAAACCATGCCCGACGGAGAATGGCAAGCAAATTCCGCCAGCCGGAGGCCATTTGCCGCGCCGGTGCTCCTTGCGGCGCCGGCGCCCGCAGGACCGTATTCGCTTGCAACAGCTTTGATTGCACCTAAACCTTAGGTGCAGTAGCGTCGATTCTGCAAGGCGGAGCTGTCCCACTTTCGGCGATGGCGATGGCGATGGCGACGTTGCGAAAATAGGAGGAACACGATGACGGAAGCGCGAAAGCCGATCGTCAACCTGAAGAACCTCAAACTCGAGCACTGGCAGCGCGGCTCGTTTTTCGAGTCGAGCGACGTTTCTTTCGGCGCTCTCCTCGGCCTCAAGGATCTGGCCATCGGCTACGGCGAGGTGCCGCCGGGGAAATCCGGCTGTCCCTTTCACAACCATCATGTCGAGGAGGAGCTGTTCATCATCCTGGAGGGAGAGGGAACCTATCGCTTCGGCAACGAACGCCACGAAGTCGGTCCCGGCGACGTGCTGGGCGCGCCGGCCGGTGGGCCGGAAACAGCGCATCATCTGATCAACACGGGCACGATAGCGCTCAAATACCTCTCCATCTCGACGATGGCGGCCACGGAGATCTGCGAATATCCCGACTCCGGCAAATTCCTGGCAAAGACACGGCGTCCCGGTTCGCCAGCCGCTTCATTCCGGTTTATCGGCCGCTCCGCATCCACAACCGACTACTGGGACGGCGAACCTGGCGCCTGACTTTAACTCCCCCGCAAGAATCTGGATCGAAACATGCACAGCATTCCCACCATCGAAACCGAACGACTTCTGCTGCGCCCCTACCGGCGCGACGATTTTGCCGCCTATACCGCGTTGTTCGCCGACGAGGAGGTCACGCGCTACATCGGCGGCATCCCCTATTCGCGCGAACAGTCCTGGACACGCTTCCTGCGCCAGGTCGGCATGTGGCACTATTTCGGCTTCGGCTTCTTCGCAATTCAGGAGAAGGCAACCGGTGCCTTCATCGGCGAAGCCGGCTTCCACGACGCCCATCGCATGATCACGCCGTCCCTCGAAGGCACAATGGAAATGGGCTGGGCGCTTTCCCCCAGAACGCATGGCCAAGGGCTGGCAACGGAGGCGGTGACCGCGGCCCTCGCCTGGGCCGATCGTCAATTTCCGGCCTTGAAGAAGACCTGTGTCATCGACATCGGCAACCAGGCGTCGATCCGGGTGGCCGCCAAGCATGGCTTTGCGGAGTTCTGGCGCACAACCTATCACGGCAACCACGTGATCTTGTTCGAACGGCGCCTTAAGTCCGCGGCCTAGACTGCCCCCCGGTTCGCGAACATGAACAAATTTTAATTATTTTTCAGAGCGTTATGCCCTCGAAAGGGCCACATTCCGGCCCAGCGTATCAACGTTGAAACGACGTAACTCTCGGTCGCGCGACGGGAGCGCCGCCTCAACCAGTCGAAACAGTCACGCGCCTCTTTCGCTGTGGGTGACCTCACCCGCAAGGGATGGGTGCTGGCCATCGCGGGACGCCTCTGCCCGTTGAAGACGCGCCGGAGACCCGCGGGCGTTCAAAGGAGCATGACTATGAACCGCTTTGCGAAAATCTCCGTCATCGCCACCCTCTCCGCCTTGAGTTTCGGCGGCATCTCTTACGCGGCCGGTGTCTATATGAACTGGCCGAACCAGATCGATCGGACCGTTCGAAACCTCAAGGGCGACAATTTCAGGATCGTCGACGTCGACACGCTAAGCCGGATGAGCGAAACCCGCGCCAGGATCGACGCGGAAACGCCACAACAGATGGCAGCCCTCCATGCCGCGGTCGACGGCAACAGGGCGCGCGCCGCCAAGCTGAAGGCACGCGATGTCGAGATGAACAACATCGCCGGCGCAGCGCAGGCGGCCGACGGTAGTCTCACGCTCTATGTGCGTTGAAACCGTGCCCTAGCAACTGAATCCGCCCCCGCTTGTCAGGGGCGGATTCATTTCCGCTATTGTTATTCCGCCCTGGGCGCGGGAAATTCTGCCAGCCGTGCCGCGTAACGCGCCATCGTATCAACCTCGAAGTTGACAAGATCGCCGGCCCGCCGTTCGCCCCACGTGGTGACTTCGAGCGAATGACGGATCAGGAGCACGTCGAACTCGGCTCCGTCCACCTTGTTGACGGTGAGCGAGGTTCCGTCGAGGGCGACGGAGCCCTTGGGCGCCACGAACCTGGCAAGATGCTCCGGCGCGCGTAGCCGGAAGCGCACCGCGTCGCCTTCCGGCTCGACGGAGAAGATTTCGGCCCTGTCGTCCACGTGGCCGGACACAAGATGGCCGCCAAGCTCGTCACCGATCTTCAAGGAGCGCTCCAAATTGATGCGTGTGCCCTCTTGCCATCCGGCGATCGTCGTCAGCCGAAGTGCCTCTTCCCACGCCTCGACCTCGAACCACCGCTCATTGCTGCCTGCCTCTGGCAGCGCGGTGACCGTCAGGCATACGCCCGAATGGGCGATGGAAGCGCCCAAATCGATCGTCTTCGGGTCAAAGTTGGTGGCAACCCGAAGCTTGATGCCTTCTTTCAGTGGCGTGACGGCCTCAACCGTACCGATATCGGTGACAATGCCTGTGAACATCAGATGTCTCTCTCATAATCCTCGAAAATATCGTCGCCATAGCGCGCCGTCCGTCGAAGCACGAAACCGGCCGGAACAGACTGCCGATCAAATGGGGATCGAATCCCATCTCTGCCAATGCTGATCGGGCCGACGAAGAGCAGGATACGGTCGACAAGATCAGCATCGAGGAACGCGCGCGCCGCCCGCGCGCCACCTTCGACCAGCAGCGAGGAAATGCCGCGGGAGGCAAGCGCCGTCAAAAGGTCTGGAATGCTGTCGGCGTCCAGCACCTCCACGCCAGCGGCCTCGAGCACAGCGCGACGCTTGGCAGCTTCCTCATCGAGCCTCGCATCGGCCACGGCAATCACCGGAACATCTCGCGCCGAACGGACGAGATTCGAGCGGACTGGCAGATCGAGACGACGATCGAGAACGATACGGATCGGGGAGCGGTCTTCCAATCCCGGCAATCGCACGGTCAGTTCCGGATCATCGGCGGCCGCCGTGCCGATGCCGACCAATATCGCGTCGGTCTCCGCGCGCAGCACCTGTACTCGCGCACGCGAAACGGTGCCAGTAATCCGAACCTGCCCCTCCCCCGTGCGGCCGATCATTCCATCCCGGGAAACCGCAAGCTTCAGGGTCACATGCGGGCGTTTCATGCGCTGACGCATGAGGTAGGCCTCAAGCGCCCGCTCTCCGTCGCGATGGAGCGTGCCGATGTCGGCGGCAATGCCCGCGTCGCGCAGCATCACCACGCCGCGTCCGGCAACACGCTCGTCCGGGTCGAGAATTGAAATGACGACGCGTGCGACACCGGAGGCGATCAAAGCGTCGGCGCAAGGCGGCGTCTTGCCGTGATGCGAGCAAGGCTCGAGCGTGACATAGGCGGTTGCTCCTTCCGCCTTCTCCCCGGCTTCGGCGAGCGCCTGCGTCTCGGCATGCGGGCGTCCCCCCGGCGCTGTAACAGCCCTTCCCACAATCGTTCCGTCCTTGACGATGATGCAGGCGACAGAAGGGTTCGCCGACGTCTGGCCGAGATTGCGCCGGGCGAGGCGCAGCGCCGCCGCCATGAACCTTTCGTCCTCGCGCGTCGGCGCTGTCATGCTTTGCTCCGCTTGGGCCTATTCGCCGGGATCGCGCGCGATCTTGGCGCTGATCTCCGCGATGACTTTCTCGAAATCTTCCGCGTGCGAGAAATCGCGATAGACCGACGCGTAGCGGACGAAGGCGACATCGTCGAGGCTCTTCAGGGCCTCGAGCACCTGCAGACCGATTTCTTCGGAAGGGATTTCCGTTTCGCCTGAACTCTCAAGCCGGCGGACGATGCCCGACACCGCGCGCTCGATGCGGTCCCGATCGACGGGGCGTTTCCTGAGGGCAATTTCGAATGAACGGAGCAGCTTGTCCCGGTCGAAAGGCACCTTCCGGCCGGTTTTCTTAATAATCATCAGCTCACGCAGCTGCACCCGCTCGAAGGTCGTGAAGCGGCCGCCGCAATCCGGGCAGATGCGGCGGCGGCGAATGGCATTCCCGTCCTCTGCCGGACGGGAATCCTTCACCTGGCTGTCTTCGGAACCGCAATAGGGGCAGCGCATGCAGCCGTCCGATCACATGTAGCTGTACATCGGGAACCGGTCGGTGAGCTTGATCACCTTCTCGCGCACTCCAGCTTCGACGGCAGCGTTGCCCTCGTCGGAATTGGCGACCTTCAGGCCGTCAAGCACCTCGACGATCAACTCGCCGATTTCCTTGAACTCGGCTTCCTTGAAGCCGCGCGTCGTGCCGGCCGGCGCACCGAGGCGCACGCCCGACGTGACGAAGGGCTTTTCCGGATCGAAGGGAATGCCGTTCTTGTTGCAGGTGATATAGGCGCGGCCGAGCGCGGCTTCCGCCCGCTTACCGGTCGCGTTCTTCTTGCGCAGGTCAACGAGCATCAAGTGATTGTCGGTACCGCCCGAAACGATGTCGAGGCCGCTGGCCTTCAGCGTTTCGGCAAGCGCGCGGGCATTCTTAACGATCTGGGCCGTATATTCCTTGAAGGAGGGCTGCAGGGCCTCGCCGAGCGCAACGGCCTTGGCCGCGATCACGTGCATCAGCGGGCCGCCCTGGAGACCGGGGAAGACGGCCGAGTTGATTTTCTTGGCGATGTCCTCGTCATTCGTGAGCACCATGCCGCCGCGCGGACCGCGCAGCGACTTGTGCGTCGTCGTCGTCGCGACGTGGCAATGCGGGAACGGAGAGGGATGCTGGCCGCCGGCAACGAGACCAGCGATATGGGCCATGTCCACCATCAGCCAGGCGCCGACTTCATCGGCGATTTCGCGGAAGCGCTTCCAGTCCCAGATGCGCGAATAGGCGGTACCGCCGGCGATGATGAGCTTCGGCTTGTGCTTGCGGGCCTTCTCGGCGACGTCGTCCATGTCGAGCAGGTGATCGTCCGCGCGGACGCCGTAGGAAACGACGTTGAACCACTTACCGGACATGTTGACCGGCGAGCCATGGGTCAGGTGACCACCGGAGTTGAGATCGAGGCCCATGAAGGTGTCGCCCGGCTGCAGCAGCGCCAGGAAAACCGCCTGGTTCATCTGCGAACCGGAGTTCGGCTGGACGTTGGCGAAGTTGACGCCGAAGAGCTTCTTGGCGCGTTCGATCGCCAGTTCCTCGGCGATGTCGACGAACTGGCAGCCGCCGTAGTAGCGCTTGCCCGGATAGCCCTCGGCGTATTTGTTCGTCATGATCGAGCCTTGGGCCTCGAGCACCGCGCGCGAGACAATGTTCTCGGAGGCGATCAGCTCGATCTCGTGGCGCTGGCGCCCCAGCTCCTTCTCGATTGCACCGAAGATCTCCGGATCGCTTTCCGCAAGAGAGCGGGTGAAGAAGGCGTCATTGGTTTGTGCAAGCATCGGCTCGAGGCTCCTCTCAAAGGTGGTCGTTCTTTAGCTTCCTCGCACGCGGAGAGCAATATCCGCTGTGCGGTTTGCGCCATTTCCACCATCCGCCGCGCCGAACGACTCTGCGCGCACGCCAAGAAAAAGGCCGCGCTCGTTGAGATGCGCGGCCTTTGTCGGTGAAGTCGGGAGTTTGCTTATTGCGGCAAAGCGTCCTGTTCGATGGCGCCTGCCGACTGCTCGATTCCCGTTGTCGTCTGGAGCGCGAGCTCGGCAGCACCGTCGCGCTGATAGATGTCGTCGCGGAACTGTACGACCCGGTCTTTTGCCGACCAGGCGGTGACATAGGTGAAGTAAACCGGGACTTCCTCCGCGAGCGTGATCGGCGTATTGACGCCGGACTTGATCGTCGCCTCCATCTGCTGACGGGACCAGCCAGGCGTTTCTTTCAGAAGCCAGGTCGAGAGGTCGCGCACGTTCTGGACGCGCACGCAGCCCGATGACTCGAACCGCATCAGCTTGTTGAACAAGCCCTGCTGCGGCGTGTCGTGCATGTAGACCGCGTGCTCGTTGTGGAAGTTGATCTTCGTCGACGACATCGCGTTGATCTTGCCCGGATCCTGCCGGAACATCAGGTTCGGCGCCTTCTCGGCGTTCCAGTCCACCGTCTCTGGCGAAACCTCGTTGCCGCTGCCATCGAAAAGACGGATCGCATTGCGCTCGAGATAGGTCGGGTCCTTGCGCATCAGCGGCATGATGTCCTTCTGGACGATCGAGCGCGGCGCGGTCCAGTAAGGATTGAGGATCACCTCGTAGATCTTCGAATTGAGAATCGGCGACTGGCGGTCGATCTTGCCGACGATTGCGGTGTGGCGCAGCACCACCCGACCATTCTCGACGGCCTCGATATAGGCGGCCGGAATGTTGACCATCACATAGCGGCGACCGAGATCACCGGACATCGACTGGAGGCGAACAAGGTTGGTTTCAAGCTGGCCAAGGCGAGTCGTCGCATCGACGTTCAACGCTTTCAACGTGTATTCGCCGATGACGCCGTCGGCCGGCAGGCCGTGGCGCGCCTGGAAGCGCTTCACCGCACCGTCGACGTAGGAATCGAAGGAAGAGGAGACACCGGCCGAACGCGGCAGGTCGCCGGAAACCATCAGGCGCTGGCGCAGTTGCTGAACGGAGGGATCGGTGACCCCCAGCTCCAGCTTCACCGAGGTCGTGACCATCGGCCAACCGCCGGCAGCAACGATTTGCTGATAGTCATAGATCGCCTGCTGGAGATGGCTGATCGTTTCGGGCCCGAAGACCGGCGTGTTGGAAAGAACGGCCGTCGCCGTGCGCGATGCCTTGGCGTCGAACTGGTCATCCCAGGAACCGCGGCGCGGTGAATTGATGATCTCGTTCAGAGCATCCTGCGCGCTGGCGGCGCCCGCCCATGCGGCGGCGCCGAAACTTGCGGCCGAGCGCAGAAATGCACGGCGCGAGAAAGCATCAATCCCGTTCTTTTTCGACATAGTCCCTACCATCCCAATGCGCCGATAGGCGCGCTGCCCGAGCCCTAGCACGAACGTGGTTAACAAAGGTTAACCCCTGTGCCACCTAGCTCTCACGTCGGTTCACGTTACAGCGCCGCGCCTCCAATCGGACGCGGAGAGGTCGCTGTAGCACTTTGAACTGCTGCAATGATTTTGCCCTTAAAATCGATTCCGATTTAAGGAATCATGCAGTAGTGCGCGCGAAAGCATCCAGCCGGCAGGCGGAACACGAAACGAATCCCCGTCGTAACCCGAGAGCAAACCTGCGGCATCGAAGCGTCGCTCCCACAGCAATATGGCCAATTCGTGTCTCGGGATTCAGACGGCTGCCGATCCCAGCCACATTCGCGCCCGGCGACGGACTTATGGGAGCGACGACGACGACAGAACACAGCAAAGGTCGGACACGCAGGGGTTGCGCCCGACCCTTGAACTGGAGGTTTGCGATTTGATCAGAGGCGATAGAGGATCTGGTCGTTCCAGAAGCGGTCGAGACGCTGCAGGAGCTTGTTCATCTGGGTGAATTCGTCGGAGCCGATGCCGCCGACCTTCTGGATCGAACCGATGTGGCGCTCGTAGAGTTTCGCGACGGTTTCGGCGATGTCCTGGCCCTCTTCGGTCAGGCTGATGCGGACCGAGCGGCGGTCGACACGGGAGCGCTGGTGGTTGATGAGACCCAGATCGACCAGCTTCTTGACGTTGTAGGAAACGTTCGAGCCGAGATAATAGCCACGCGAGCGGAGTTCGCCGGCGGTCAGTTCGGAGTTGCCGATGTTGAAGAGCAACAGCGCCTGGACGGCATTGACGTCGCTGCGGCCCTGACGGTCGAACTCGTCCTTGATGACGTCGAGCAGGCGGCGGTGCAGACGCTCGACAAGGTGAAGGGATTCCATGTAAAGACCACGGATCGTTTCTTCCTGCGGGTCTCGGGGCGCAACTGCCTGCGGCTTCATTTTCGTGTTCATTTGACTGCCTCACTGTTTTGTTTGGCGGTGTCTGTTTGTCTTCCCGCCTTGAGTGAGACCCTATCGAATACGTATAAAATTCTACTTAAACCGCAGCCTTAACATGAACTTACCGTCGGGCGAGCGTGTCTCAGGGTGAATCAACCCTTACCTTCCGCGCCTGCCGCAGTCGCTGCACGAAAAGCGCAATGCGGAAAAGAACGAAGGTTACGGCGACAGCCCCGTGGAGCACGAAAAGCAAAGGCCGCGCGCCGAAAATGCCAGGGTAGAACTCATGCACGGCGATTTCGATTGCCGCGGCGAGCACCCAGACAACGGGCCCCCAGGAAACCAAAAGCCATAGGCCGATTGCAGCGACCGGATAGACGACGGCAAGGGCGGTGGCCGCGGCGCGCCACTCCGGCGGCAGCAGATCAAACCGGCCGGCGCCGTTGTGGGAAAATCCGATGAGCATCGCCCAATAGTTCAGGGCGAACCAGAAGCAGGACGCCGACACCAGGCGCAGGAACCAGCCGAAGAGCACTTCGGTCAGCGAGGGCTTCGGCACATGAGCAGAATCGTGAAGCATGCGCGGCAACATAGGCCGAGTACTTCCTCAGATCTACCGGCAAGTACTGCGAGGCTCGCGCGCCGCCCTACGGCGCCGTGCGCCTAATCAGACGCGCAACGAAAAACATGCCGCAGGGAAAGACGGGAGCAAATGCCGCAGCCGACGATGGGGCTGTGCAGTTTTCAACCGACGGCGGTACATGGTAAAGCGCGTTCTGCAGTGCAAATGAAGAAGGAAGGGGCGCGATGAACGACAAGACAAATCTTGTGGACAGGATAACGGGACACCGCCGCATGCGCCGCAACCGCAAGGCGGACTGGACGCGACGGCTGGTGCAGGAAAACCGCCTGACCGTCGACGACCTGATCTGGCCGATCTTCATCGTGCCGGGCAGCGGCATCGTCCAGCCGATCGACGCCATGCCGGGCGTGAACCGCATGAGCGTCGACAAGGCGGTCGAGGCGGTGAAAGAGGCGGCCGACTTTGGTATCCCGGCGGTTGCCACGTTCCCGAACATCGACATGGCGCTGCGTGACGAAACTGGCTCCAACAGCCTCGCCGCCGACAATCTGATCAACGAGGCGACCCGCGCGATCAAGAAGGCGGTGCCGAACATCGGCGTCATCACCGACGTCGCGCTCGACCCCTTCACGAGCCATGGCCATGACGGCATCCTCCGTGACGGCGAGATCGTAAACGATGAAACCGTGGAGGTCGTCGCCAGAGCCGCGGTGACGCAGGCCGATGCCGGATCGGACATCATTGCCCCGTCTGAAATGATGGACGGGCGCATCGGCGCGATCCGGGAGGCGCTCGACGCCGCCGGCCACCAGAATGTCGGCATCATGTCCTACGCGACGAAATTCGCCTCCGCCTTCTACGGCCCGTACCGTGAGGCAATCGGCACCGGCGGTCTGCTGAAGGGCGACAAGAAGACCTATTACATCGACCCGGCCAACGGTACCGAGGCGATCCGCGATGCCGCGCTCGATGTCGAGGAAGGTGCCGACATGCTCATGGTCAAGCCAGGCCTGCCGTATCTCGACATCTGCTGGCGGATGAAGGAGGCCTTTGGCCTGCCGGTTTTCGCCTACCAGGTTTCCGGCGAATATGCGCAGGTGAAGGCAGCTGCGGCCAATGGCTGGATCGATGGCGAACGAGTCATGCTGGAAACGCTGCTTGCTTTCAAGCGGGCGGGCTGCGACGGGATATTGAGCTATTTTGCGGTCGAAGTGGCGCGCATCCTGGCAAAGCGTTGAGTGGCATCCGCATTCAGCGAGCGTTGTTTTGTCGAGGCTCATTCCCCATATCTGATCGGCAACAATGTGAGGCACGCTGATGAGCATGCATAACGAACAAGTGAGATTCCCGAGCGATGACTGGCGCGCCTATCAGGGCGTGCTGTCGCGGCGAGTGTTTGCCTTCATCATCGACTACGTGATCATCGCCCTGCTCTGGATTCCGGCGGCGGTCGTCGTGTTTTTCCTGGGCATTCTCACGCTCGGCCTCGGATTCCTCCTCTATCCCGTGCTCTTTGCGCTTGTGGCGATGCTTTATTTCGGGCTGACGGTCGGCGGCCGCGATCAAGCCTCGCCGGGCATGAGAATCATGGGCGTGGCGATCGCCCGCACGGACGGACGGCCGATGGATTTTCTGACGGCGATCGTCCATCTGGTGATCTTCTGGATCGCCAACGCGCTGTTGACACCGCTCATCCTGCTCATCGGTCTCTTCACAGACCGCGGCCGGCTTTTGCATGACCTCCTGATCGGCACGGTCACGGTTCGCCGTGATATGTATTAATGCCTGCGGGTTATCCCTGCGCCCTACGGGCGGCAAGGCACCAATTCCGTGAGGAATGCCTAAACGAGTGAGTTGACGTTTTTCATTCTTAGGCCATGCTATTGCGATGAGTAACCGCACGAAGAGTGGCCCCCACGTTCGATGAACACGCAGACCGCACCGTCTCCACAATTCTACCTGACTGCGCCGGCACCCTGCCCGTACCTGCCGAACGAGATGGAGCGAAAGGTCTTCACCCACATGGTGGGCGAACGGGCCCCGGAACTGAACGACCTCCTGACGCAGGGAGGCTTCCGCCGCTCCCAGAACATAGCCTACCGGCCGGCCTGCGAAACCTGTCGCGCCTGCATCTCGGTGCGCATCCTTGCGAACGAGTTCGCGCCGACGCGTTCGATGCGGCGGGTGCTCGCCACCAATCGCGACGTGATCTCGGCCGAATACCCCGCCGAGCCCTCGAGTGAACAATACAACCTCTTCCGCCGCTATCTCGACCGGCGGCATCAGAAGGGGGGCATGTCCGACATGTCGGTGCTCGATTACGCCATGATGGTCGAAGACACCCATGTGCATACGAAGATCATCGAATACCGCTTGCGGATCGAAGGCGACGGCGTCAACGAAAAGGCCAAAGGCCCCTTGATCGCCACGGCCCTGACCGACCGAATGGGCGACGGCCTGTCGATGGTCTATTCCTTCTTTGATCCGGCGCTCTCCGAGCGTTCGCTCGGCACGTACATGATTCTCGATCATATTCGCCGGGCGAAGGAGCGCGGCCTGCCCCACGTCTATCTCGGTTACTGGGTCAAGGGGTCGCGCAAAATGGGGTATAAAACAAAGTTTTTGCCGCAGGAGCACCTTATGGCCCGCGGTTGGGAGCGCTATTCTGCCGATGACGCATCCACCGAAACGGACTGAGAATTGACACCTTCCTTTGACGCCGCCCGGCACCGGCGCGGCCTTGCCATCACCGGCCTCGGCGGCCTCGCCCTTTCCTTCGACATTCCGCTCATCCGTTCGGCGAACGGCGAGGTGTGGTCGATTCTCGCCTTGCGCAGTCTTTCAACCTTCTTCGTCGCACTTGCCGCCTGGTTCGTGCTCAATCGTGTCCTTGGCCGCCGCGTTGCCTTGATCCCCGGTAAGGCGGGTCTGATCGCCGGTCTCTTCTACGCCATCAACTCCTTCACCTTCCTGCTCGCCGTGTTCAACACCTCGACGGCGAACGTCGTCTTCGTACTTGCCTTCACGTCGATGTTCGCGGCGATCCTCTCCTGGATCTTCCTCAAGGAACGGCCCTCGAACGCCACGCTGCTGACGATGGCCGTTATGGTTTTCGGCGTCGGGGTGATCGTGCAGGACGGGCTCGAAAGCGGACACCTCTTCGGCGACGCGATGGCCGCCTGCTCGGCCTTCCTGCTGGCAGGCGCAATAACCATCGCCCGCAAGAGCGGCCGAGACATGGCGCTGGTGCCGCTGACGACCGCAATCTTCCCCGCCGTTGCCGCCTTCCTGCTCCTGCCGTCGAGCGGCCTTTCGATTGCAGAACCCGGCTACATTCTCTTCAACGGCTTGGTGGTGATCCCCCTCGCCTTCTTCTGCCTCGCGACGGGCCCGCGGTATCTTTCCGCGCCGGAGGTCGGCATGTTCTATCTGCTGGAGACGATCCTCGCTCCGATCTGGGTGTGGATCGTCTTTTCGGAAACGCCGACGACGCAGACGCTCCTTGGAGGAGCCGTCCTCATCCTCGCCCTGATCGGCCATTCGCTCTGGCAGATGCGCTACAGGGCGATGAAGGCGCAGATGCAATGTGCGGAACTGGGATAGGCTCACCTCGACTGCATGTTTCCTTAAACTGGAGCCGATTCAAGGATAAAACATGCAGCGTTTCAAAGTGCCACAGCGTCCGTTGCGCGTCTGACAAGACGCGCGGCGTTGCAGAGCAATGCCCGATCACTGCGCCCCGCCGGGTCCGGGTTCGTGCGAAACGCCCTGCATCTGGGAACGCATCGTCCAGAGTTCGCGATTGGTATTGATCCACTTTGCCGCGATCTCGAGCGGCGCCGGATCGGCGGTGACGATCTCCCCGCCCTCCCTCTGCTGCCGGGCAATCAGACCTGCGCTTTCCATGATGGCAAGATGCCCGGAGAGATCATCCCGTTTCATACCGACGGCAGCGGCGATCTCCGCGACGCGCGTCGCGCCCGCAAACAAGACCTCGAATATGCGGCGGCGTATCGGATCGGCAAGAGCCAGCAAGGTTGCGTCAAGAGCGGAGGCCATGACATTCACCCCTCTGGAGAGGAACATTGAACCACGAAGGCAATCCGTCAGCGGCGCCTTCGACTGCATATTTCTTCAAATCTGAGCCGATTTAAGGACAAAATATGCAGTAATTCAAAGTGCTAGCGCATCGGCCCGAAAATCGGAATCGATTTTTGGAAAGCACGATGCGTAGATTCAAAGACTTACAGCGTCCTTTGTGCGTCCTGAAGGACGCACGGCGCTGTAGTGCGACCCTTATGCGTCTGAAGACGCATGGCGCGGTGGATCAGCCGTTGAACTTGCCGCTCCGCGGAAAGCCCTTCGGCACGGTTCGTCCGGCTGCGGCACGGTCGCCGAGCCACTCGATCAGCTCATCCTTCATCTTGGTGAAGACGCGACCCGCGCTGTCTTCCCAGGTGAGACCCTCCGCAATCGTAAAGCATCGAATGTCGGAAATGCCGCCATCCTTGTAGCGCTGCAGCCGGACGCCCTTGCCGCGCGCCATTTCGGGGATCTGCACCAATGGAAAAACAAGCATCTTGCGGTTTTCGCCGACGACCGCCACGTGATCGCCCTTGACGGGAACCACGAGTTTCGCTTCGTCCGGCATGCCGACGTTCATCACCTGCTTTCCCTTGCGGGTATTGGCGACGATATCGCTTTCGGTGACGACAAAACCGTTTCCTGCAGCGGATGAAATGATGAGCTTGCGTGCCGGATCATGGACCAGGGCGGTCAGGACGTCCTGATCGTTCTCCATGTCGACCATGATGCGCAAGGGTTCGCCGTGGCCGCGCCCGCCGGGCAGCTTGTCGCCGCCAAGGGTGTAGACCTTGCCGCCCGTCGTGAAGACGAGGATCTTGTCCGTCGTCTGCGCCGGGAACGCCACTTTCAGCGCGTCTCCCTCCTTGAACTGGAGCGATGACGTGTCGGAAATGTGCCCCTTCAGGGCGCGGATCCAGCCTTTTTCCGAAATGACGACAGTGATCGGTTCCTTCTCGATCATCGCCTGCTGAATGGCCTCGACATCGGCCTCCGGGGCATCGGCGAAAGTGCTGCGACGCTTGCCGAGTTCAGTCGCCTTCGCGAACTTCTTCTTGACCTCGCCGATTTCCCAGGCAACGGCCTGCCACTGCTTCTCGTCCGATGCGAGCAACGCCTCGATCTCCGCCTTTTCCTTCGACAGCGCGTCGAATTCGGTGCGGATCTCGAACTCTTCGAGCTTGCGCAAGGAGCGCAGCCGCATGTTGAGGATCGATTCGGCCTGGAGATCGGTGAGCGTGAAACGCTCCATCATCACCGCCTTCGGCTCGTCCTCCTCGCGGATGATGCGGATCACCTCGTCGATATTGAGGTAGGCGACAAGATAGCCGCCGAGAATTTCCAGCCGGCGGTTGATTGCGGCCAGCCGATGGCGCGAGCGCCGCTGCAACACTTCACGGCGATGAGCCAGCCACTCCGTCAGCACCTCGTTCAACGCCATGACGCGCGGCACGCGGCCCATCGAGAGCACGTTCATGTTGAGCGAAATACGGCTTTCGAGCTCGGTCAGCTTGAACAGCGACTCCATCAGCAGGCCAGCATCGACCGAGCGGCTCTTTGGCACGAGCACGATTCGCACGTCTTCGGCCGATTCGTCGCGAATGTCCTCGAGCAGCGGCAATTTGCGGGCGACCAGCAACTCGGCGATCTTCTCGATCAACCGCGACTTCTGGACCTGATAGGGAATCTCCGTGACGACGATCTGATAGCCGCCGCGGCCCAGATCCTCCGAAACCCAGCGTGCGCGAACCCGGAAGCCGCCGCGACCCGTCCGGTAGGACTCGATCATGCTTGCCCGGCTTTCGACGATCACGCCGCCCGTCGGCAAGTCCGGTCCCTCGATGCCACCCTTCTGGGGGTTGGCGGGATCGAACAGCAGGTCCTCGACCGTCGCATCCGGATGACGGATGAGATAAAGGGCCGCGTCGCAAAGTTCATGGGCGTTGTGCGGCGGAATGGAAGTCGCCATCCCCACGGCGATACCCGACGCGCCGTTCGCGAGAAGGTTGGGGAAAGCGCCGGGAAGCACGACCGGCTCCTGGTCTTCCTCGTTATAGGTCGGGCGGAAATCGACGGCGTCCTGATCGATGCCTTCGAGGAGAAGGGCCGCAACCTCCGTCATCTTCGCTTCGGTGTAACGATAGGCGGCAGCGTTGTCGCCATCGATGTTGCCGAAGTTGCCCTGTCCATCGACGACCGGGTAACGCTGCGAGAAGTCCTGCGCGAGGCGCACAAGAGCATCGTAGACGGACTGGTCGCCATGCGGGTGGAACTTACCGATGACGTCGCCGACGATGCGCGCGCATTTCTTGAATGAGGAATTGGGTCTCAGCCCCATCTCGCTCATGGCGTGGATGATGCGGCGGTGGACGGGTTTCAGGCCGTCGCGAACATCCGGCAGTGCGCGATGCATGATGGTTGACAGGGCATAGGCGAGATAGCGCTCTTCCAGCGCCGCCTTGAGGTCAACCGGCTGAATGTTGTCGTCCCCGCCCGATGGCGGCAAAAGGCTTTGTCCCATGCCCTCTTGCTACCGCAACCGGTCGCCAACGGCAAGAATTTCAAGGCACCGCGTTGTGGAGAACACGGCCTCTACAGCGCCGCGCGTCTTATGAAACACGCGAAGGACGCTGTAGCATTTTGAATCGCTGCATATTTACTTAAATCGACAACGATTTAAGTAAATATGCAGTAGGACGCGTCGTGTCTACGACCGCCCACAGCGGTAAGGTTCCGGAAACGATGATCCGCGGGGAACTAGCACCATCCAATCTGGCGAATATAATTCTGCCCTGTTTCGTATTAGCTTCAGGGTGTGCTGATTTGGCCGATTTGAAATTGAGGATTCGAGTGAGGGTATCCGCGTTCGAGATGTCAGGCTGTCCGCAAGGGGCAAGCCGACCGTCGCAGGGATCGTTCAGGCTCCATCGGGGCAGTTGACGGATCGCGCAGAGATCACTCAGATTAGCGATAACCGATCCCAGAAACAGCTTCACATCAAACATTTTTGATAAGGAACTCGATAATGACGCATACGCGCAAGATCCGCCTGATGATGGCGAGCGCCGCCCTTCTCACACTTGCCGGCCCCGCCTTCGCCCTGGATGGCGCGGACATGATGAAGAAGCTTGATGCGGCTCTGTCCGCCAACGGCACGTCGATCCGCTTCGACAAGGCGGACGTGAACGGCGACGTGGTCACGGTGACCGGCGTCAAGCTGCAGACGGCAGCAAATCCCGGAGAGGCAGCCAACATCGGTAACGTCACCTTCGAAGGTGTCGAGGAGAGCGAGGATGGCGGCTATTACGCCGAGACCGTTACGCTCCCGGATATCAATGTCAGCCAAGACGGCTCCAGGTTCTCGGCACGGAATCTGTCGATCGGCGGATTGTCGATCCCGGGCAATCCGGCCGGCGACACGATCAACGACATCCTGCTTTACGAGACGGCAGGAACCGGACCGATCGTGATCAATGTCGAGGGCAAGGACGTCTTCACGGTCGAGAGCACGGAAGCCAATCTGACGCGGCAGGAAAACGATGCCGGCTTCGACTTCGACGCATCTCTCGCCGGGCTCAAGGCAGATCTCTCTGACGTCGAGGACGCCAAGGCGAAGGAAGCTATCGAAAAGCTGGGGCTGACCAAGCTCGACGGCGAAGTCACCATGAAGGGCAGTTGGGAACTGCAGAGCGGCAACCTTGCCCTCAGTGAATATGCCCTCGACTTCAAGAATGTCGGCCGCCTGAACATTGCCATGGACTTTTCCGGATATACGCTGCAGTTCATGAAGGCGCTGCAGGAAGCGACAAAAGCCGCAGAAGCGAACCCGAACAAGGAAGAGGCCAATCAGGCGATGGGCCTCGCGATGATGGGCCTCATGCAGCAGCTGACGTTCAACAGCGCCTCGATCCGCTTCGACGATGCTTCGATCACCAAGAAAGCGCTCGACTACGCCGGCAGCCAGCAGGGCGTCACAGGCGATCAACTGGCGCAATCGCTAAAGGGCCTAGTGCCGATCATGATGGCTCAGCTCAACGTACCGGAGTTGCAAAACCAGGTTTCGGCCGCCGTCAACGCCTATCTTGATGGACCGAAGAGCCTGACGATCAGCGCCAAGCCGGAGAAGCCGGTTCCCTTCCCGATGATCATGGGCGCCGCCATGGGCGCGCCGAACACGATTCCCTCGGTACTCGGCGTGAAAGTGACGGCGAACGACTAACGCCTCCCGCAGCAATTCAAAGTGGTACAGCGTCCTTTGCGCGTCTGATAAGACGCGCGGCGCTGTAGACGCCCGCGAAAGCTCAAGTTCGATCCCGATCGAGCCCGGCGATGCGCCGCCGGGCTTTTTCTATCCCGATTGATTAATGATATCATCCACTGCTTGATGCTCTGAGGCGGTCGCCTATCTATTTTTACGTATGGTTGCCGACAATTGCGCATTCCCGACCGATGAAACGGAAGGAGGACGCCATGGGACTGAAGCATTCGGATATCACCGCCATCCTCGGCCCAGTCGACGAAACACTGATGGCCGAGCTACTTGCGACGGGCGCGACAGCGAGCGAACTCGCCGAGGCGATTGCTTGGGTCAACAATGACGAGGCCCTGATCGGCGAAGGCCGCCATCTTCCGGCCGGCCGCGTTGCGGCGTTGATCGACATCCTGACTCCGGAGGAAGACGACGAGGAATTGTAGTAGCAGTCCGGCTTTTCAGGGAGCGGACGGCGGCGTGCGCCTTGGAGCCGGTGGACGCAAGAACGTGGAAGACGTGATGACAACGGTGATCCGGTAGCCCGTTGCGGGGGCGATTACCGATCACCTTACAGTTTCCGTGTCGAGGGAGGAGCACATGGCTGCCAAGGAAGTCAAATTCAATACCGATGCCCGCGACCGCATGCTGCGCGGCGTCGACATCATGGCCAATGCCGTTCGGGTCACCTTGGGCCCCAAGGGCAGGAACGTGGTCATAGACAGATCCTTTGGCGCACCGCGGATCACCAAGGACGGTGTGTCGGTCGCCAAGGAAATCGAACTCGAGGACAAATTCGAGAACATGGGCGCACAGATGCTGCGCGAAGTGGCCTCGCGCACGAGCGACATTGCCGGCGATGGCACGACCACTGCGACCGTGCTTGCCCAGGCGATCGTCAAGGAAGGCGCCAAGGCCGTCGCTTCCGGGATGAACCCGATGGATCTGAAACGAGGCATCGACCTTGCCGTCGAGGCCATCGTCAAGGAACTCAAGACCCACTCCCGCAAGGTTTCAAAGAATGCGGAAATCGCCCAGGTGGCCACGATCTCCGCCAATGGCGATGCCGAGATCGGGCGTTACCTGGCCGAGGCGATGGAGAAGGTCGGCAACGAGGGCGTGATCACCGTCGAGGAGGCCAAAACCGCCGAGATCGAGCTCGAAGTCGTTGAAGGCATGCAGTTCGACAGAGGCTATCTCTCTCCCTACTTCATTACCAATCAGGACAAGATGCGGGTCGAGTTTGAAGATCCCTACATCCTGATCCATGAAAAGAAGCTCTCCAATCTCCAGGCCATGATCCCGATACTCGAATCGGTGATCCAGTCCGGCAAGCCGCTCCTGATCATCGCCGAAGACGTCGAAGGCGAAGCGCTGGCAACGCTCGTCGTCAACAAACTGCGCGGCGGCCTGAAGATCGTTGCGGTCAAGGCGCCCGGCTTCGGCGACCGCCGCAAGGCCATGCTCGAGGATATCGCGATCCTCACCGGTGGCACGGTGGTTTCCGAGGATCTCGGTATCAAGCTCGAGAACGTGACGATGGATACGCTCGGGCGGGCAAAGCGGGTAATCGTCGAAAAGGAGACGACGACCATCGTCGATGGTGCTGGTGAAAAGGCCGATATCGGCGGACGCATCAGCCAGATCAAGGCGCAGATCGAGGACACGACATCAGACTATGACCGTGAAAAACTGCAGGAGCGGCTCGCCAAGCTCGCCGGTGGCGTCGCGGTCATCCGCGTCGGCGGTTCGACCGAAGTGGAGGTCAAGGAAAAGAAGGACCGCGTCGACGACGCCTTGCATGCGACGAGGGCGGCGGTCGAGGAAGGCATCCTTCCCGGCGGCGGCGTCGCACTGCTGCGCGTCGTCAAGACACTCGGCAACGTGCCGACTGCCAATGACGACCAGCGCGTCGGCGTCGAGATCGTCCGTCGCGCAGTCGAGGCGCCCGTGCGCCAGATCGCCGAGAATGCGGGCGCCGAAGGCTCGATCGTCGTGGGCAAACTCCGTGAGAAATCGGACTTCGCCTACGGCTGGAACGCGCAGACCGGAGAATTCGGTGACCTCTACGACATGGGTGTAATCGATCCGGCCAAAGTCGTGCGCGCAGCACTGCAGGACGCCGCCTCCGTGGCAGGCCTGCTGGTGACGACGGAAGCGATGATCGCCGAGAAACCGAAGAAGGAAGCGCCGCCTCCGATGCCCGCGCCCGGAATGGATTTCTAAAAAGCAACCTCGACACCCAGAAACGCCGGGGCGCAGCTGCGCCCCGGCGCCTTCATGTTATGCGCTGAGCAGGTCCAGAGCTCCCGAGGAGCCTCGGCTACCTAATCGATCCACGCGCCTCAAGCTGGTTCAGTATCGATGCCCGCCTCGACCAGCTCCTTGAAGCCGCCGATGTTGAATACTGACGTGTAGCCCATGTCCAGCAGCGTCTTTCCGGCAAGGGCCGAACGGCCGCCGGACGCACAATGCAGCAGGACCGTCTTGTCCTTTTGGAAGGCCGGATTGTGGTATTGGCTTTCCGGGTCTGCGCGAAATTCCAGCATCCCCCGCGAGACGTTCAGCGCACCCTTGATCTTTCCGGTTTGCTGAACCTCGGTCGGATCGCGGACATCAACGATAAGCACATCGCCGGAACGCATCTTCTCGGCCGCCTCGGTGGGCGACAATTTCGGGACAACACTATTTGCTTCCGCCAGTAGGTCCTTGACGTTCTTCGCCATCGCTCACTCCACCCAAAACGCTGCCATAGCGCAGCGGAGAAAGGAGACGCCTTGAGAGAAATCCTGTCAAGGCGAGCAACGGCACCGCAACGTTTGGGGCGGCGTCGCGGTGGGAGGGTGCGAGGGACCGAGCTTATCTCGTCTGAACCAGATTGCTGCAGGCCCAGCAGCCGAATTTGGCTGCGTGGCAGTGTGGCAGTGTGGCCGACGGCGAGCCCGCTCGACCACAAAAAAACCCGGCGGTAGAAACCGCCGGGCCGTGCTTGCACGCTGAAGGACCTCAGTCCTTCTTCTGAGGAATCGGACGGATTGCCAGCTCGCGCAACTGCGTCGGCGTCGCCGGCGACGGCGCGCCCATCAGGAGATCCTGGGCCTGCTGGTTCATCGGGAAGAGCGAAATCTCGCGCAGGTTCTTGGCACCTACCAGGAGCATGACGATACGGTCGATGCCGAAGGCCATGCCGCCATGCGGCGGCGCGCCGTACTGGAAGGCGCGGTAGAGCCCGCCGAACTGCTCCTCGACTTCCTGCCGGGATTTACCCGTCAACTCAAAAGCCTTGACCATGAGTTCCGGCAGCTGGTTACGGATGGAGCCGGACGCAATCTCGAAGCCGTTGCAGACCATGTCATATTGGTAGGCCTTGATGGAGAGCGGGTCGTCGCCGTTCAACGCCTCGAGCCCACCCTGCGGCATCGAGAAGGGGTTGTGAGCGAAATCGATCCTCTTTTCTTCGTCCAGCCATTCGTAGAACGGGAAGTCGACAATCCAGCACAGTTCGAAGCGGTCACGATCGACGAGGTTCAGTTCCTCGCCCGCCTTGGTGCGGGCTTCGCCGGCAAACTTGTAGAACTTCGCCGGTTCACCGGCGACGAAGAAGCAGGCGTCACCGTCCTCGAGACCGAGCTGCGTGCGAATCGCTTCGGTGCGTTCCTCGCCGATGTTCTTGGCAAGCGGACCGGCGCCTTCGAGCTTCTCGCCCTCCTTGCGCCAGAAGATGTATCCGAGACCGGGCTGGCCCTGGCTCTGTGCCCAGGCGTTCATGCGGTCGCAGAACGCTCTGGAGCCACCGGTCTTGGCCGGAATCGCCCAGACCTCGACCCGCGGGTTGGACGCGATCATGTTGGCGAAGACCTTGAAGCCCGAACCAGCGAAGTGCTCGGTCACGCTTTGCATCTCGATCGGGTTCCTGAGGTCCGGCTTGTCGGAGCCATATTTGCGGATCGCTGTGTCATAGGGAATGCGCGGGAACTTTTCGGTCACCGGCTTGCCGCCGGCGAAATCCGTCAAGACCGAGCGGATCATCGGCTCCATCGTGTCCCATACGTCTTCCTGCTCGACGAAGCTCATTTCGAGGTCGAGCTGGTAGAATTCGCCCGGCAATCGGTCGGCGCGCGGATCCTCGTCGCGGAAACAGGGCGCGATCTGGAAATAGCGGTCGAAGCCCGCGACCATCAGAAGCTGCTTGTACTGCTGCGGCGCCTGCGGCAGCGCGTAGAAGGCGCCGGGATGAATGCGGCTCGGCACGAGGAAGTCGCGCGCGCCTTCCGGCGAGGAGGCTGTCAGGATCGGCGTCGTATATTCCGTGAAGCCGATTTCGCTCATGCCCCGACGCATGGCCGAAATGATCTCGGTGCGCTTGACGATGTTACGGTGCAGCGTCTCGCGGCGGAGATCCAGGAAGCGGTATTTGAGGCGGACGTCTTCCGGATAATCCGGCTCGCCGAAGACCGGCAGCGGCAATTCCTTGGCCGCCGACAGAACCTCGATCTCGCGGGCATAGAGTTCGATCTCGCCGGTCGGCATGTTCTTGTTGACGGTTTCGTCGGTGCGCGCCTTAACCGTTCCGTCGATGCGGATGACCCATTCGCCGCGCACTGTTTCTGCCGTCTTGAAGGCCGGAGAATCCGGGTCGGCAACGACCTGGGTCATGCCATAATGATCACGCAGGTCGATGAAGAGCACGCCGCCATGGTCGCGGACGCGGTGAACCCAGCCGGAAAGGCGAACGGTGGAGCCGACATCCGACTTGCGGAGGGCGGCACAGGTGTGGCTGCGGTAACGGTGCATCGTCTAATCCTGGAATTGCTGAAAACCGCGCAGGCCGCATGGGGGCGCGCGGCAGATCAAAATCGGGCGGAAAAGCGCATGATGCGCCGGTTTTGTCAAGGCCGCGGCTTGTTCCGGCAATCAGAGTAGCGAGCCGGCGCGCTGCTGTCGCCACGGTCATTGCAGGCAGGTGGCGCAAAAAGAAGGCAAAAGGCCACAAATCACGACTGTCCCCGACGGTGGGCCGCCGCTAAACAGGAAGCAGGCCGGTATTCCCCTTGAGTCGCGGCCATTATCCGGATGCTTCCTGCCCCCATGTCCCAGATCCGCCCGCTCATCCCGCTTCTTGTCACCGCAGGCATTCTCATCGGCGGCAACGGTCTACAGGGAACGTTCATTTCGCTGCGAGCGCTCGAGGAGGGATTCTCGACCTCGCTGATCGGGCTCGTCGGTGCCGGCTACAACATCGGCTTTGCGATCGGCTGCGTCTATGTCACTCGCATTCTCCGGGCAATCGGCCATATCCGCACCTTCTCGGCGATGGCCGCGATTGCATCGGCAGCGGCCATCTCGATGGTGCTGCTCATCGACCCGTGGTTCTGGTTCCTGATGCGGCTTCTTGCCGGCATCTGTTTTGCCAGCCTCTTTGCAACCGTCGAGAGCTGGCTGAACGCCAGTGTCACCAACGCCAACCGGGCGCGCACGCTTTCAATTTACCGCCTCGTGGACCTCGGCTCCGTTACCGCCGCGCAATATGTGATCCCGGGTGTCGGCATCGGTGGGTTCGAGCTTTTCGCAATCATCTCGATGGCGCTGACGCTCTCGCTGGTACCGATTTCCTTTGCCGATCGGTCAAGTCCTGTCGCCCCGGAGGCGATCCGGTTCGACGTCAAGGCGCTATGGAACATCTCGCCGCTCGCGACGGTCGGCTGCATCGTCGTCGGCCTCACCAACGCGGCATTCCGGTCGCTGGGGCCGATCTATGCGCAGGGTATCGGCCTCTCTGTGACCGCAATCGCGACCTTCATGAGTGCGGGCATCATCGGCGGCGTGGTGCTGCAATACCCGCTCGGGCACTATTCCGACCAGATCGACCGGCGGCTGATCATCCTGATCGCGACGCTCGGTTCGCTTCTGGCCGGGCTGTTCCTCGCCTTCTGCGCGGGCAGCGACGAGTGGCTGAATTTTGCCGGCATCTTCGCCTTCGGCGCCTTCGCGATGCCGCTCTACTCGCTCTGTTCCGCACATGCCAACGATCATGCGGCCGAGGGGCAGCACGCGCTGGTCTCCGCCGGCATGCTGTTCTTCTGGTCGCTCGGCGCGATCATCGGCCCACTCTTCGCCTCCTTCATGCTCGATCTCTTCGGACCACAGGCCCTCTTCATCTATACTGCGGCGATCCTCGCCCTCTTCATGCTCTATACGCTCCAGCGCATGACAGCGCGTGGGCCGGTCCCGACGGAAGAGCGCGCCATGCCGTTTCGCAATCTCCTGCGGACCTCATCCTTCTTCAACAAGCTCGCTGGCGGCCAGCAGCGAGAAGACACGCGGTAGCGGCGGCGGCGGCAAGATGACCGGCGGGGCGAATTGCTGATTATGAAAATCAGGTTTAGAAACAGCCCGATCGCTTATGTGCACCATGGGACATCACGATGCCGATGCTCAACCGCCGAACGTTTCTCCAGGGCTCGGCCGCGCTTGGAGGCGCTTTCGCGCTGGGCGCCGGCGTTGCCGCTCGAGCCGGCGCCTCTCCCGATCCGCAAGTCCTGACGGCGCAATTCGCGGAAGCAAGGATCGCGGCCGATGGCGTGACGCCCAAAATCATGACCTACGGCCTCGGCGACGCCCCACACGCGAACGTGCCCCCGGTCTTGAGAATGCGCAAAGGCGAGACCTATGCGGCAAGACTGGTGAACCGGCTGGACGAACCGACCACGGTCCATTGGCACGGCTTGCGGATTGCCAATGCGATGGATGGCGTGCCGGAAATGACCCAGCCTTACGTCTATCCCGGCGACAGTTTCGACTATGTCTTCGCGCCACCCGATGCCGGTACCTTCTGGTACCACCCGCATTGCAACACGCTCACGCAGATCGGCCGAGGGCTCGCGGGTGTGATCGTCGTCGAGAACCCCGATGACCCGGTCTTCGACGCCGAAATCATCCTTAACCTCCGGGACTGGCGGCTCGGTGCGGGCGGCAAGTTCATCGACCCGTTCAAGCCCCGCGATGCCGCCCGGGGCGGCACCTATGGCACGGTCAGGACGACGAATTGGCAGCGCGAGCCGGTGTTCGAGGCGCCCGCCGGCAGCCTGGTCCGCGTGAGGATTGCCGCCATCGACGTAACGCGCATCTACACGATAGCGCTCGAGGGTGCGGCCGCAAAGGTGATCGCGCTCGACGGCAATCCGGTCGAAGTCCCCTTCCCGCTCGATCGCCTCGACGTCGGCCCCGGGCAGCGCATGGATATCGTCGTGCGGATGCCGGAGGCGGAGGGGCAGACAGCAAGGCTCGGCAATTACCGTGGCTCGCAGCCTTGGACCATCGCGACGATCCGGGCGGTGGGAGCCTCGCTCAAGCGCGACCTGCGCGGCATCGCTCCCTTGCCCGCCAATCCGATCGCGGAAGCCGACCTCTCCACCGCCAAACGGATTCCGCTCGAACTGACTGCAACGGCCGAGCACAAGGCAGCGCCCTCGATCTGCGGCTCGCTCGGCTACACCTTCTGGGCGATCAACAAGGTTCCGTGGCCTGGCGATACGCCGGATCCGATCACGCCGATTGAGGAATTGAAGCTCGGCAAGAGCTATGTGCTACAGATCTCCAATCGCACGCCGCACGCGCACCCGATCCACCTGCACGGCCTGAGCTTCCGCATCCTGAATTCCAACAAGCGGAGCTTCCTGCCGCCGCCGACGGACACCATCCTTCTCCTGCCGGACGAACAGGCGGAAGTCGCACTGGTTGCGGACAACCCTGGCGACTGGGTAATCCACTGCCACATCATCGAACATCAAAAGACCGGCATGACCGGTTATTTCAAGGTGGTCTGACAATTTCGATTGTGACGGCGGCCGCGAAACGATACACGGAAGGGCAAGCCGCATTCTTGCCACAGTGATTAAAAACCCGATGATCCAAACCACAGTAGATCTAGAGGCCGCCTGCAAACGGTTGGCCCAATCAAGCTATATTACGATCGACACCGAATTCCTGCGCGAAACGACGTTCTGGCCGGAGCTCTGCCTGATCCAGATGGCGAGCCCCGATCTGGCCGTCATCGTGGACCCGATGGCGCCGGGCATCGACCTCGCGCCGTTCTTTGCGCTGATGGGCAACCCGGACGTGATCAAGGTTTTCCACGCCGCGCGCCAGGACATCGAGATCATTCATCATCTCGGCAACCTTATCCCGCATCCGCTCTTCGACACGCAGGTCGCGGCAATGGTTTGCGGCTTCGGCGACAGCGTTTCCTACGACCAGTTGGTCAACCGCATCAAGAACGAGCAGATCGACAAGTCCTCGCGCTTTACCGACTGGAGCCGCCGACCCCTCACGGACAAGCAACTCGACTACGCACTCGCCGACGTCACGCATCTGCGGGAGATCTACCAGTATCTGACTGCGGAACTCGCCCGCGAGGGTCGTTCGTCCTGGCTGGCCGAAGAGATGGCTGTCCTGGAAAGCCGGGAAACCTATGACCTCCACCCGGACAACGCCTGGCAGCGGCTCAAGATGCGCACCAAGAAACCGATAGAGCTCGCGGTCCTGCAGAAGGTCGCGGCTTGGCGCGAACGCGAAGCGCGCGCGCGCAACGTTCCGCGCGGGCGGATACTCAAGGACGATGCGATCTACGAGATCGCCCAGCAGCAGCCCAAGGACGCCGAGGCGCTGGGCCGGCTCAGAACCATTCCCAAGGGGTGGGAACGTTCAAGCGCGGGCACGGCCGTCGTCGAGGCCGTGAACGAGGCACTTGCCATTCCGAAGGCGGAACTGCCGCGCCTGCCGCGCCAGAACCATGCTCCAGAGGGTACTGCGGCAGCCGGCGAAATGCTGAAGGTACTCTTGAAGCTCATCGCCGAAAAGGAAGGCGTCGCCGCCAAGATCATCGCCAACAGCGAGGACCTCGACAGGATCGCCGCCGAAGGCGAGAAGGCCGATGTGGACGCGCTCAAGGGCTGGCGGCGGGAGCTTTTTGGTGAGATGGCCCTCAAGCTCATCAACGGCGAAGTCGCACTGCGCTTCGTCGGCAAGCGGATCGAGGCGATGGAAATAGGCGGTTGAAATGTCGCAGGTGAGAAAACAACTTTCCGCCTGAATCCAGCCATAGCGAGGACGCATCAAAAGAGCTGATCCGGGCCGAACGGCGTTGGATAAGCCCTCTCAATGCATTGCGGATCGCCGCCCGATCCGCAATTGTCCTGTATGTTTTTCCGGTTCCGGGGCTTCCGCGCATGCGCTGGAGATTTTCCACGCTTGAGTTCATCCTGTTGCTGCTCGTCGTCGCGGGCAGCGGCGTGGCCTATGCCTGGGTGATCTACGGCGACGGCGGACTGATCGGCGCGATCTATGCGCTGTTCGTCTGTATGCCGATCCTCGCGTTCGAACGGCGGATCATCTTCCGGCGCCTCTACAGGAAGATTCACGGCCTTTCGACGCCAGGCTTTCTGATGTCTTCCATTGCCGTCTATGTCGCGCTCGTCTATGCCGGATTTGCAATCGCAGGATCGCTTCTGCGTCTGGTGGGCCATCCCGGCGAGATGATGCCATCGCTGAATGTACTCCTCATCGCACTGGCGATCTCCGGCCCGATCATCTTTGTCCTGAGGGTGCGGGAACTGCTCGGCCGCAACGTATTCCTCAGCCTGCTGACCGGGCGCTACCGCAAGCCGGTGCATGAGGAGCGTGTGTTCCTCTTCGTCGACCTCGCGGGCTCAACCTCGTTCGCCGAGCGCTTTGGCGATCTGCGCACTCAGGAATACCTCGGAAGGCTGTTCGCAACCATGGCCGATCCGGTGCTTCGCTACGGCGGTTCCATCGATGACTATGTCGGCGACGCGGCGGTCATTACCTGGCCCTTCGATCGCGCCATCGCCGACGCCGCCTGCATCCGCTGCGCCTTCGATATTCTCGACCGGATCGAGACGGATGCCCACCGCTGGCGCAAGGATTACGGCGAGGTTCCTCGCCTTCGCGCCGCACTGCACGGCGGAACCATCGTTGCGGCCGAAATCGGCGTCGACAGGCACAAGATCACCTACTTCGGCGACACGGTGAACACCACGGCGCGCCTCGAAGGTCTTTGTCGAACGCTCGATCGGCAGATCCTGATTTCCGCCGACCTGCTGCGGCGCATGCGCCTGCCCGCCTTCCTGCGAAGCGAAGACCTTGGCGAGCACGAGGTCAAAGGGCGCGGCCAGAAGCTTGATGTGTTTTCTCTTCGCACTGCCAACCTCCTTGACGGCGGGTCGAAGGCTTCCGCCGAGACTAACCGTGCAGCTTTGCCCCCTTCGTGATCTTGTCCACGAGCTTCTTCTCCGCATGGATCGCGATCCCCGCCACCCGGGCATTGTCGGGTGCCGACTTGGAAAAGACTTCCCGGTTGGCGGCGTCGTGGCCGGTCGAGAACATTTCGTCGATGTAGATGGAGGTGCGAACACCCTTCGCCAAAGCCCGCCGCTGAATATCTCCGAGCGTGACACCGCCTGCCGAGAGGACGATGATGGGCTGGATGCTTAGCGCGTTGTAGACATGGCCGGCGGCATCGCGATACGCCTCTCCGATAATCTCCGGCTTCTGCCCGACAATGCCGGTGGCAAGGAAGGCTGTGACGTTCAGTTTCTGCCACATGGCGAGGTCGTCCCGCAGGACGATTGCAAACTTCGTCTCGAACATCGTGATCACTTTATCTCCGCATTTTTCCCGGCAACATTAACGCTCGAAGTGACTGTAGATCTTGAACGTTTGAGCAAGGTATCGAGTGTCACCAAAGCTTCACGAGGCTGTAAAACAAGCATCAATCAGCCGTCATCAAACGCGCCTATCGGGGACCGGTCTCAGACCTCCAACCCATGGTGAACTTCATGACGAAAGCATTTTTCGCCTCCGCGGCGCTGGCACTTGTAATGACGACAACGGCACTTGCCGAGGAGAAGGTGTTTCCGGCAACGCTGAAGGCGCATGCCATCCTGCCGGCCAACACGATCATCGCAGCACCGGCTGACGCGGCGGACTATCTCAAGACCTCGGGCAAATTCACGACGGCCGACCGGAAGCGTGCCGTCGAACTCGGCAGCGTGCCCGGCACGGACGGTGTGCGGCCGACCGGCTTGTCGCTGCCTTTCAATGGTCAGCCGATGCAAGGCTTTTCCGGCATCAAGACGATGCCGGACGGGACCTTCTGGAGCCTTTCCGACAACGGGTTCGGCAACAAGCTGAACTCGACCGACGCGATGTTGATGCTGCATCACCTCAAGATCGACTGGGATGCCGGCAAGGTCGAAGCGCTGCAAACCGTTTTCCTGTCCGATCCGGACCGCAAAGCGCCCTTCCCGACCGTCATGGAAGGCTCAGCCAACCGTTATCTCACCGGCGCCGATTTCGACGTGGAATCGATCCAGCCGGTCGAAGGCGGCTTCTGGGTAGGCGAAGAGTTCGGCCCCTACATCCTGAAATTCGATACGGCCGGCAAACTGACCGATGTCATTCCGACCGTTGCTGACGGCAAGCCGGTGATGTCGCCCGACAATCCAACGCTGACGCTGCAGGCGGACCCCTCCAAGAAAATGCCCGCCTTCAACCTGAAGCGTTCCGGCGGCTACGAAGGCCTGGCGATGTCCAAGGACGGCAGCAAGCTCTACGGCCTGCTGGAAGGGCCGATCTGGACCGATAATGAATCGGTCGAGCAGGCCGACGGTCGACCGGCGCTCAGAATCATCGAACTCGATGTCGCCAGCAAAGCCTGGACCGGCCGCAGCTGGCTCTATCCGCTCTCCGAAGGTGGCGAGGCGATCGGTGACTTCAACATGCTCGACGAGAAGACTGCGCTGGTCATCGAGCGCGACAACGGGGCCGGCACTGTCGACAAGGCATGCGCAGACCCGAAGGATCCGAAACCTGACTGCTTCGCCGTCGGCTCGAAGCTCAAGCGCATCTACAAGATCGAGATCAGCGACGAGAACGCCGGCAAGGCCGTGCGCAAGATCGGTTACATCGATCTTCTCAAGATCGCCGATCCGGAAGGCAGAAAGCGCCAGGGCGGCGGTGATGGCTACTACGACATGCCCTTCGTTACGATCGAGAACGTCGATCGCGTCGACGACACGCATATCATCGTTGGCAACGACAACAACCTGCCCTTCTCCGCTGGCCGCGCCATCAACAAGGCGGACGACGATGAGTTCGTGTTGCTCGAAGTCCGCGAATTCCTGAAGGCCGAATGAATCAACTGCAGTTTCGGTTTCCTTAAATCCTAGCCGATTTAAGGATAAAAACATGCAGAAATTCAAAGCGCTACAGCGTCCTTTGCGCGTCTGACAAGACGCGCGGCGCTGTACGGCGGCTGCGCGATCCAAGCGCAGCCGTCTCTTCGCAATGGAGCTGCGTAACCCCGATCAGTTTTCGAAATGGAAGGCGAGTCGCTTGCCTGTCAGCTTGCTGAGCTGCTGAAGACGGCCATCCAGCCGTTCGCCCTCGAACTCGGAATAGGCCGCCGGCACGACGAATTCGAGATCGACATCCGGACGCGGCGATCGCCGCAAGCCGAGGTGGCGCGTGACACCCGGCATCGACGCCGAGAAAAGATAGGCGACGCGCAGCAGGCCGCCCAGCAGCTTGGCGAGTTCGAGCAACCGCTCCGTCGTGATACCCGCGAGGGGCTCGGTGGCACCGTCGTCGTTAAGGCCTTCGAAACGGTAATAGTTCGCAAGGGCGATATAGGCCCGGCCGGCATGCGTGATGCCGGAAAAGGACGAGTGCGCGATGATGTTGAGCGCCTGAAGTCCCCGATAGTCCGGATGGGCCCGCCAACTGATGTCGGCGAGCAGGCAGGCAGCCTGGCGGTATCGGCTCTCCTCTTCCGTCTCCTCCACACCGAAGTGCGGCACCATGCGCCCGGTCCATTCCGCAAGTTCGCGGGCGTGCTCGGGCGAGCGGGCGCGCAGGATCGCGATCTCGTCGGCGGCCGTCAGCAACGGGTCCAGCACGCGTTCGGCTTCGGAAAGCAGCGAGAAAAGATAGCCCTCGCGAACGCCGAGCGCAGAGAAAGAGATCCGCCCCGGCTTCATGATCGAGAGGGCTTCCTGCATCGTTACGGCCCCGAAGGGCAACAGGCTGCGGCGGCTCTTGGAGATTGTCGCGTAGGCAGACGGTTTGATGTTCTTGGGCTCGATCACTTCGGGCAGGAGAGACATCGCCTCGTCATAGGAAATCTCATAGCCCTGCATCATATGCAGCGGGTAGTTGCGAGCTTCCATATGAAGCTTGGCGATCGACCGCCATGTACCGCCGACGGCGTAGAACGTGCGCCCCGTGCCGCCCTTCAGCACGGCCGCTTCTTTCATGAACTTGCGGACCCAGGTCCGCGCCTTCGGCAGCGAGCCGTTGCTGTGTTCGAAGAGACGGATGCCGCCGAGCGGTAGTGTAATGCCTTTGCCGATGCGCTTGCCCTCGACGTCGACGAGTTCGAGGGAACCGCCGCCGAGGTCGCCCACGATCCCGTCGGGATCGTGATAGCCGCTGACAATGCCCATGGCCGAGAAATGGGCCTCCTGCTCGCCGCTGAGGATGCGAACCTTGCAACCGAGGATAGCCTCCGCCTTTTCGATGAAAGACGGACCGTTGGAGGCTTCGCGCGCGGCGGCCGTCGCCAACGCATACATCGTGGTGGCCCGCGCCTGATCCGACAGCGCCCGAAAGCGCTGAAGCGCCTTCAGCGCCCGTTCGACGTTCTCTTCCGCCATCCGGCCAGTCGCATCGATGCCCCTGCCGAGGCCACACATGACCTTCTCGTTGAAAAGCACCGCCGGCGCGCGGCTGAGCCCTTCGTAGATGACAAGGCGAATAGAGTTGGAACCGATATCCACAACGGAGACCGGCCGGATGCCGGGCAGACGCCCCTGCGCTTCAGATTCTACCATGCAATTCCAGTTTACTTGCGCCAACCGCTTTTCCAGCCGGCTATCAGCTTTGGTGCACTGGACTTCAGAGCCTCCCCCCGACCCGAGAGGCTGGGGTTGGTCATGAAATAATGCTGCGCATTGAACGGCTCGGCATCCTTGCCGACTTCCATGCGGCGTGACGTCCCGTCCGGAAGTATCTCGTAGCTTTGCTGGTTGTCGATGAGATTTCCCAGCATGATCTGCGAAAGAACCTGTTCGTGCACAGTCCGGTTGATGAGAGGCACAAGCGTCTCGACCCGCCGATCCAGATTGCGCGGCATAATATCCGCCGAGCCGATATAGACAAGTGCATTTTCGGACGGAAGGCCATGACCGTTGCCGAAGCAGAATATGCGCGAATGTTCAAGGAAACGTCCGACGATCGACTTGACCCGGATGTTCTCGGAAAGACCGGGAAGCTGCGGACGCAGGCAGCAGATGCCGCGTACGACGAGATCGATTTCGACGCCGGCACGGCTCGCCTTGTAGAGCGCGTCGATGATTTCCGGGTCGACAAGCGAATTCATCTTCATCCAGATCGCGGCAGGACGGCCCGCCGCTGCATGCCCGATCTCTTCCTCGATATGCTTGAGGATCCGCGGCCGCAGCGTGTGCGGCGAGACCGCCAGCTTCATGCCCGCTTCCGGTTCACCATAGCCCGTGATGAAATTGAAGATGTTCGCCATGTCGTGAGCGATCACCGGATTGCAGGTGAAGAACGACAGGTCGGTGTAGATCTTCGCAGTGACCGGGTGATAGTTGCCGGTGCCGAGGTGGCAATAGGTCCTGAGCTTGCCTTCCTCTCGACGAACGACCATCGACATCTTGGCGTGCGTTTTGAGTTCGATGAACCCGAAGACGACCTGGACACCCGCACGCTCAAGGTCACGCGCCCAGCGGATGTTTGCCTCTTCATCGAATCGCGCCTTGAGCTCGACAAGCGCCGTCACCGACTTGCCGGCGTCGGCGGCATCGATCAGGGCACGCACGATCGGGCTGTCGTTCGAGGTGCGGTAGAGCGTCTGCTTGATCGCCAGCACGTCCGGATCGCGCGCCGCCTGCAGGAGGAACTGCACGACGACATCAAACGATTCGTACGGGTGATGGACCACCATGTCCTTTTCGCGGATCGCCGCCAGGCAATCGCCGGCATGCTCGCGCACGCGCTCGGGGAAGCGCGGATTGTAAGGCTCGAAGCGCAGATCTTCGCGCGGCGCCTTGGTGATTTCCGAAAGCGTGTTCAGCGCAAGAAGGCCTGGAAGCACCGCGATACGGTTTTCCGGAACCCCGAGCTCCTGCACCACGAACTGGCGCAGCGATGCCGGCATTTCGGAGTCGGTCTCGATGCGGATGACCGAACCGCGACGGCGCCGTTTGAGGGCCGTCTCGAAGAAGCGAACGAGGTCTTCTGCCTCTTCCTCGACTTCGATATCGCTGTCACGAATGATACGGAAGGTTCCCGAACCCTGCACTTCGTAACCTGGGAAGAGGCGGTCGATGAACTGGCTGACAACGTCCTCGAGCGTGATGTAACGGATGACGTTCTTCACATCCGGCAGGCGGATAAACCGGTCGAGCGCCACCGGAAGGCGCAACAGCGCCGTCATCGGCTCGCGGCCCGTCTTGCTGACGAGTTGCAGCCCGATCGAAAAGCCGAGGTTGGGGATGAACGGGAAAGGATGCGCCGGATCGATCGACAACGGCGTCAACACCGGGAAGATCGACTGATCGAATTCGTTGGCGAGCCAGCTCCGGTCCTGAGCGGACAACGAGGCAGGCCGGACGATGAGGATGTCTTCCTTCGCGAGGTATTGCTGCAGGACGGCGAGCGACGCCTGCTGCTCCATCTGCAGGTTGTCGATTTCCTTGAGGATATCGTCGAGCTGTTCGGCCGGCGTCTTGCCGTCGGGGCTGCGAAGCGCAATCCCCTGACGCACCTGGCCTTCGATACCTGCGACGCGGACCATGAAGAACTCGTCGAGGTTGGCGGCCGAAATCGACAGGAAGCGGACGCGCTCCAGCAAGGGATGCGCCGTGTTCAGCGTTTCCTCGAGGACGCGGCGGTTGAACTGAAGCCAGGAGAATTCGCGATTGATGAAGCGCTCGGGGCTCGTCAGCAGGTCTATCTGCTCCGCAGACGTCTCATGTTCGATGATTGCCGACGTCGCCTTATCCATACCCATCAGACCCCATTACTCCAGATGCACGAGCTATCCCAGTTTGACGACGGAACTGTGACAGTCAATCCGGCGGGTGGGGATTTCCAAGCTCCGCCAGCACCTCCGCCGCCAGGGCGCGTGTCAGCCGCGTGCCACGGGCAAGCGCGAGGTGATCCAGTCGCTCGACGATCGTCTGGGCCGCCTCCAGCGAGCGCTCCATGCGCGCCACGATGTAACCGACAAGACGCTCATCGACGAAGAGCTGGCGGTCGGCGAAGAGCTTCACGAGCACCTGCGTCAACAGTTCGTCGTCCGGCTCACCGATTTCGACGACCGTGGCCGCCTTCAGGCGCGAGCGGAGATCCGGAAGCGTCACCGGCCATGACATGGGCCACAGGCGCGATGTCATCAACAGCGCGGTGCCGTGCTGGCGCACGCTGTTGATGACATGGAAGAGCGCCGTATCATCAAAGCCCTGGCGATCGGCATCCTCGAAGAGAACTGGCTTATGGGCCGCTATGTCGGCGGCATCCGAGCCGGCGACGGGATGAATCGCCTCGGCTCCCGCCCTCTCACACCAGATACTGGCAAGATGCGACTTCCCGGAGCCGACCGGTCCCGCGATGATGACGACAGGCGATGGCCAGTCGGGCCAATGGTCGACGATAGCGATGGCAGCGCTCAGCCGATCGGAAACGAGCAGATCCTCGCGACCGGTGGCCGGATCATGGCCGAAAGCGAGCGGCAGTTGTTCGAACGGACGTCTTGTCATGCTGTACTCTGGACAATGGCGCGACTCAGCGGGGCTCCTGGCCTTCCGGCTGCTTCTCCGCGGCTGTCCTATGCCCGTGATAGAGATCACTATCAAGGTACCGCTGTATGCCGAAACGAACAAGGACGCCGATCGCGGCGGCGGCCGGCACGGCGACGAGAAGGCCGACGAAGCCGAAGAGGGCACCGAAGGCAAGCAAGGCGAACATCAGCCAGACGGGGTGCAGACCGACGCTCTTGCCGACCAGCTTCGGCTGCAGAATGTTGCCCTCGATGAACTGGCCGCTGAAGAACACAGCCAAGACGAGCAGGATCGTAATGTAATTCGGCCAGAACTGGACCAGCGCCACGCCAACAGCGAGCACGAGACCCACCATCGAGCCGACATAGGGGATGAAGCTGATCATACCGGCGAAAAGGCCGATCAGCAGTCCGAAATTGAGGCCGACGAGCGACAGGCCGATGGCATAGTAGAGGCCGAGAATAATGCACAGCGAACCCTGGCCGCGCACGAAGCCGGCAATGGTCGTGTTCATCTCGCGGGCGATCTGGCGGACGATGTCGACGTAATCGCGCGGCACCCAGCTGTCGACCTTATCGACCATGCGGTCCCAGTCGAGCAACAGATAGAAGGCCACCACCGGCGTGATGATGAAGAGCGAAAGAATGTCCAGCAGTGCCATGCCGGAGTTCCACAATTGCTGGAACAGCGTGCCGAGGAAACTTGCGCCCTGTTCGAGCAGCTTGGCGGAATTCTGCTTGATCGCCGCCATCTGGTCCGCAAGCCAGTCCGGGAGCAGCGTCGTTTGGCTATCGGTGAGGAAGGCCTGAAGGCTGGCGATATAGCCGGGCATCCTCTGGACGAAGTCGGCCGCCTGCGTGAAGATCAATGGGATGATGATCATCAGCGACAGCGCCAGCACGACGACGAAGGCAACAAGAATGAGGATCGTCGCCATCAGCCGGCTGAGGCCCAAACGCTGCAGCCGGTCGGCGACAGGATCGAGGAAATAGGCGAGCGCCATACCGGCGAGGAACGGCAGCAGGATCGAACTGAAGAGCGTGAGGAAGGCGATGAAGCCGGCGAGCACCAGCAGCCAGAAGACGATCTGGCGCTTGAGACTCACACCGCTGACCTGACTGCCCATTGCGCTCCCCGTCCCGCGTCCGGCGCAAACGCCTCGCGTTCCATCCATTTGCACGAGATAGGGCGCGGTGCGCACGCTGGTCAAGCCCGCCGCCTTTGATGCGGAGGCAAATCGGCCCCTCGCCGCTCGAAAGGCCGTGAGATGCGGGTAAAATGGCAAAAAAAGCCGGCAAGCGTTGGCAGTTGGCTTGCACTCCTTGCCCCGCCGTGCCAATCGCATCCGCAAAATACGACGAGCCTTGGAGAACGAGCATGAGCCAGTCGGGCAAGAATGGTCTCACCTATAGCGACGCAGGCGTCGACATCGACGCCGGCAACCTGATGGTGGAGAAGATCAAACCCCATGTGCGCTCCACGCGACGCCCGGGCGCCGATGGAGAGATCGGTGGTTTCGGCGGTCTCTTCGACCTGAAGGCTGCCGGTTTCACCGATCCGGTCCTTGTTGCCGCGAACGATGGAGTCGGCACCAAGCTCAAGATCGCCATCGACGCGAACAAGCACGACACGGTCGGCATCGATCTCGTCGCCATGTGCGTCAATGATCTCGTCGTGCAGGGGGCGGAACCGCTGTTCTTCCTTGACTATTTTGCGACCGGCAAGCTCGACCCGGACCAGGGTGCCGCGATCGTTGCCGGTATCGCCGCCGGCTGCCGCGACGCGGGTTGCGCGTTGATCGGCGGGGAAACAGCCGAGATGCCGGGCATGTATTCCGGCGACGACTACGACCTCGCCGGCTTTGCCGTCGGCGCGGCCGAGCGTGGCCAGTTGCTGCCGGCAGGCGACATTGCCGAAGGTGACATCATCCTCGGGCTCGCCTCTTCTGGAGTGCACTCAAACGGCTATTCGCTGGTCCGCAAGATCGTTGCGCTTTCCGGACTGGCCTGGGACGCGCCCGCCCCGTTCGGCGAAGGCACGCTTGCCGATCTTCTGCTGACACCGACGCGCATCTACGTAAAGCCGCTCCTGAAAGCGATCCGCGAGACGGGAGCGCTCACGGCGCTCGCGCACATCACCGGCGGCGGATTTCCCGAAAACATTCCGCGCGTACTGCCGAAGCACCTTGCCGCAGAGATCGACCTCGACGCGATTAAGCCGCCGGCGGTCTTCTCCTGGCTTGCCAAGACCGGCGGGGTCGCCGCCAACGAAATGCTGCGCACGTTCAACTGCGGCGTTGGCATGATCGTCGTCGTTCCGGCGACAGAGGCTGAAAAGGTCGCGACGATACTTTCGGGCGAAGGTGAAACGGTCTTCACGCTCGGCCGCATGGTCGCGCGTGCCGAAGGCGCCGCGGGCACGATCTACAAGGGCAGCCTCTCCCTATGAACGCGACTACGGCTAAGAAGCAGGTCGTCGTCTTCATTTCCGGCGGCGGCTCGAACATGCTTTCACTGGCGAAAGCAGCAGCGGAACCGGACTTCCCCGCCGAAGTCATTGCGGTGATCGCCGACAAGGCGGAGGCCGGTGGCCTGGCCAAAGCAGCCAGACTCGGCATCCCGACCTTTTCGTTCGTCCGAAAGGATTTCGACAGCAAGGAAGCGCACGAAGCGGCGATCCTCGCGGAACTTGATCGCCTCCGGCCGGACATCATCTGCCTTGCCGGCTACATGCGGCTGCTGTCGGCAACGTTCATTCAGCGCCATGAAGGCCGCATCCTCAATATTCATCCGTCGCTTTTACCGTTGTTTCCCGGGCTTCACACCCATCAGCGCGCAATCGACGCCGGCATGAGGCTTGCCGGCTGCACGGTCCATTTTGTCACCGAAGCCATGGACGACGGCCCGATCATCGCGCAGGCCGCGGTTCCAATCCTCGCCGGCGATACGGCGGAAACGCTCGCCGCACGCGTTCTGACGGTGGAACACAAGACCTATCCGCTGGCGCTGCGGCTCGTCGCCGAGGGCAAGGTCGAAATGAAAGACGGGCGGGCTGCAAGCCATGCGGTAGGCGAGGCATCGGGCGTCCTCGTTTCTCCCGCGATCTGACAGAGGTCCTTGCGCATCACCTCGCCGCCGCAAGGCGGCGGTCGAGCGCGTCGAGCACACGGCCTGTCAAGGCGGGGTAGTTCTCGTCGAAATGGTGGCCACCCTCGATGGCGACCACATCCACGCCCGAAGATTTCAGACCCGGGCAGGCGTCGTCGTCTTCGTCGGTACCGTAGATGCACTGGACGAGCGCGGGATCGATCGCCTTGAGATCGTTGATCGGGTCACCCCCCTCGCCCTCCGCACCCAGCCAGCCAAGAACCGAGATCTTGTAGTCAGCATGATGCGAGAGTGCCATGAGCGTGAGCTGGCGCACGCGCTGACTATCCGCTGACGGGAGCAGGTTGTATGTGCGCGGCAGGATGTCGGCACCGAAGGAATAGCCGATCAGCAGGACGTTTCGGACATTCCACCGCTTTCGATAATAGGTGATGATCCGCGCAAGATCGTCGGCGGTCGCTTGCGGCTGGCGTTCGGACCAGAAATAGCGCAGCGAATCCACCCCGACGACCGGAACGCCCTCTCGCTGCAGGATATTGCCGACCTCTTTGTCGATGTCGCGCCAGCCGCCGTCGCCCGAATAGATCACGGCCATCGTGTCGCGCGTGGGCTTCGCATCGAGGATCGTCAGCGGAAGTCCGAAAGGGTTTTCGGCTTCGCCGCCCTCGGCGATCGACCCTGAAAGCGCATCCGAAAGCGCCGTATGGGCATCATCCCCGATATCGCGCGTTTCGATCTCCGGATGTTTGGCGACAAGTGCAGTCACGTGATCTTTCCCCGCAGCGGAGGCAGCGGGCGAAAACATGACGGTCACGGGATCGGGCAACAACCCGTCGGTCAAGCCGTAGACCATGCGGTCGCCCTTTCGAACCTTCTCAGCTGGCGTACAGAGCTGCTTCGTCAATGAGATGCCCTCTTCGGGATCGACCGCAACCGTCTGACCGATGGTCGCAGCCGGGGACTGCGCGGCGATCGCCAGCGCCATCGCCCCGCCGGCGCCGACGCCCGCGACGATCGGCGGTCGATAGGCGCTACTCTTGTCGGCGCGCTGGACCTGCTGGCTCAGCGATTCGATATCCGAGACCGTGTAAATGCAGTCGCCGTCATCCTTCGCAAGCGAAGCGAGATAGGCCTTGAGGTCGACGCCGATGACGAGTGCCTTGTCCTCTGCAAGCGCACGCGCGACCCCGTCTTCCTTCGCCGTCCACCCGGCGGCATCCGAAAGGAGCACGACAACCGCGGAAGCCTCTCCCTTGGGGAAAAGGACATGCGGCGACGGGATCATGCCGGTATCGAACTGCGGTGTGTCGCCGGCCCACGCATGCAACGAGGTTGCCGCAACCAGGGCCGCGGAAAGGGCGAGCTTCCAGATCTTTCGCATGCCGGTCATTTTTTTATCACTCCCTTGAGGCCGCGGCCGATGAGGAACGTCGCGTCCATCAAAGCCAGGATCGGATTGAGCCCGCCGCTCGCCACAAGGTAGCGCGGTTGCCAATGCGGGTGGAACTTGGATTTGAAGGCGCGCAGGCCCTTGAAGTTGTAGAAGCGTTCGCCGTGCTCGAAAAATGCCCGGCCGGCGCGATCCCATACGGGCGCCATCTGCCTGGAAGACATGCCGGAGAGCGGCGCCATGCCGAGATTGAAGCGCCGGTAGCCTTGCGCCTTGAGGTATTCCATCAGCTGAACGAACAGGAAGTCCATCGAACCTTTGGGCGCGTCGGGCGAGAAGCGCATCAGGTCGATCGAACCCTCTGCCTTGGTCGCAGTCGTGAGGATATTGGCGAAAGCAACGATGCGTCCGGCGCATTTAAGGACAGCGACCGGCTGCTCTGCCAGGTATTGGGGATCGAAGGCTCCGAGGGAGAAACCCTTCTCGCGTGCGCTGTGATGCGCGAGCCAGGCATCCGAAACTGCCGCAAGCTCCGGCAGGATTGCCGGCACGCTTTCGGGCTCAACTATGGAGAATTCCAGTCCGTCGCGCTGGCCGCGGCTGACCTGCTGGCGCAGGTTTGCCCATTTTCCACCCTTCAACTCGAACCGCGTAAGATCGACCTCGGCGAGTTCGCCGAGACGGAACGCCCGCAAACCGGCATCCGCATAGTACGCGAGCCCCAGCGGCGAAACCTGGTAGAAGACGGCCCTGCAGCCTTTGGCTCTGGCGGTCTCCATGAACTGCCAGATGAGATCCGGCCAAGCTTCCAGGGGACCGACGGGATCGAAGAGAGCGATCCAGGAACGCGCCCGCCGACCATACATGATGAAGGCGCTGCCGTCGGGGGAGAACATGACGCTTTTGTCGCCCATCCGCACGAGGTTGGAATCCGACATGTCCTGGGCATCGACAATGGCGATCGCCCGGTCCAACGCCTCTTCCGATGCCGGCTCCACCGTCGTCGTGGCCGGACGCATCAGGCTCCAGATGGCGATGGCGCTCGCCCCGATCGTGACGCCCAGCAAGGCGCGAAGTCCGCGCGGCGCTTCGGCCGAAAACTCGAACTGCCACCAGAGTTCATGGCTATATTCGATATCGCGATAGACAAAGAGCAGGACGACGAACGCCCCCAGGCAGATGACCCCGATCGCGGTCAGCCACGGCGGGGTCAGGGCCTGACCGAACAGTGATGCAGGGCGAACGAAAAGCCGGCGGCTCGCAAGCAGTCCGACGACGAAGAATGCGAGCATGCCCGCTTCCGCCAACGCCACCGCCTTCAGCAACGACAGCAACAATGCAGCCGCCGCGATCACGATCGAGGCCCACCAGGCACCGTCGAGGCGCAGCGCCAGTCCCCGTGCGACGATGACCAGCGCCAGGCCGAGCAGGCTCGCGAGGAAATGCGCGCCTTCGACAAGTGGTAGCGGAACATAGCTTTCAAGAAACGCCAGATTCTCGTCCGGCGTCGGCGTCACGCTCGAAAGCACCAGCATGATGGCGAGCACGAGTGCCAGCGTGGCGAGGAGCGATGGAGCGATCCGGCCGCCTATGCGGCGGACGTTCGATGCAGCGGGGTGACCGGCGAACTGACGAACCTCCACGCCGACAATCACCACAATCGCCATCAGCAGCGGCAGCACGTGGTAGACAAGGCGGTAGAGAACCAGCGCACCGAGGATCGTATCGACGTCGACCGCGCGGCCGAGTGTTGCGATCATCACCGCTTCGAAGACGCCGAGCCCCGCCGGCACATGGCTGAGCACGCCGACGCCGACCGCGAACGAATAGACCGCCAGGAAGGCGGGCCAGCCAATCGTTCCCGATGGCAACAGAACGTAGAGAACGCTTGCGGATGCGGCAAGATCGAGCGCTGTCACCAGGAACTGTCGGGAGGCGGTTCTCGAGTCGGGCAGACGCAGGGCGAGACGTCCGATGCTGACTTCGCGGCCCTCTCCGGCCAGGATGAAGGTGATCAACAGGCCGCCGAGCACGACCATGGCGATGATCCGCAGCCAGAACGGTTCGAGCCCCGTCAGCGGAGCGACGTATTCGCCGACGGTCAGCAAGCTGAGGCTAGTGACAGTGGCAAGGCCGAGCCCGAAGGCAAGCGTCACGAAGGCGATGACACGGGCTATCTCTTCCGGCTGCAGGCCGAGCCGGGAGTAGGACCGGTAGCGGATCGCCCCGCCGCTCAAGGGCCCGAAGCCGGCGGTGTTGCCGACGGCATAGGCACAGGCGGCCGTAAGCGCTACGTCGGCGTAAGGCAGCTTGCGCTTGATGTAGTCGAGGGCGGCGACATCGTAGAAAGTCAGCGCGAGGAAACTCAGGCCTGTGAACAGGACTGCGGCTACGACCGATTTCCAACTGGTGTCCGCCAATGCCGAGACGACCTCGTCATAGTGCACCTCGGCGGTCAGATGAAAGATGGCCGCTCCGAAGAGCGCGATGATGAGAAGCGTACCGACGGCGGAAAAATAGCGCTGATTGCGCCTCAGAAACGGCCGCCACCCCGCTTCGTTCCTTTGCTCTTCATTGACTTCAGGCTCTGAGGCGGAGGGGAACGTCATAGCTCGCCCATGTCATTGTTGAAGACAAGAAGCGCTTTAGCCCACGCGAACGCAATCAGAAAGTGAAATATCGGTAATGTAGATTAATCAAAGGCCTATGATGAAATAGAGGCGCGGTTGAGCATTGCCCATTGTAGCAGCATGATGGTCTTGGCGTCGCAGATTTCGCCGGTACCGATCATCGCCACCGCTTCCCCGAAGGGAATTTCAAGCACTTCGATGTCTTCGCCCTCATGGGCGAGCCCGCCGCCTGCAGCCACTTTCTTCGAGGTATCGATGCGGCCGAAGAAGAAGCTCGTTCGTTCAGTCACCGAACCCGGAGTCATATAGGCGTCGAAGAGATGTATGGCGCTTTCAATGCTGTACCCGGTCTCCTCCATCGCTTCGCGACAAATCGCCACCGCCGGCTCTTCACCGTCGAGAAGGCCGGCCGGCGCTTCGATCAGATATCCCGGCTCGCCCTGCAGGAAGACGGGAATGCGAAGCTGGCGGACGAGGACCACTGACTGCCGCTCCGGATCGAAGAGCAGGATTGTTGCGGCGCGACCATGGTCGTGAATCTCACGAACCAGCCGAGCTGTTTGACCGTTGGACATTTCCTGTTCAAGCGTGACCTCTTCGATGCTGATGAAGCCTTTCCAGAGGGTTTTTCGGTCGATGATCCGGACGCGCGGGTCGGCATGTTCCGTCATGAGAGATCCTTGTTGAAAAAGGGAACCTGGCTGAGAAACCCGACAAGGCGCGATCGCCGACCAATCAGGCGCGACGCACCCAAACCCGGTTATCATGGAAAGCCGCACCGCCATAGGGCGCGACGGCATCGGCGCCGGTCAGGACGTTGATCCCCTCGCCGTCGAGATGGGCGCCGTTCGGCCAAAGCCCTTCGGCGATGACGACGCCACGGCGCGCGCCTCCGCCGATCTTCGCGTGCAACCGGACCTCGCCGCGGTCGTTGCCGAGCATAACGATTTCGCCCTCGGCAACCCCGAGCGCAGCTGCATCTTCGGCGTGGATCATGACCTCCGGTCGTCCCTCTTTCTGAATGGAGGACGGCGTCTCGGCAAAGGTCGAATTCAGGAACGAGCGCGCCGGAGACGTCGCCAGCCGGTATGGATGGCGCTCGTCGGCCACTTCGATCAGATCGACATGGTCCGGAAACTCCGGCAACCTCCCGTGCGGGCCTTGCAGGCCCATCGATTTCGGCGGGCGGTTGGGCGCGGATGTGCCGGCCCAATCGGCCTTGAAGCGGAACTTGCCGTCTGGATGCCCGAAGCCGTTGAGGAAATGCGCCTCCTCGAAAGCCGGCTGGCAATCGAGCCATTTTTCCTGCTTCATCCGCTCGTAACCGATGCCGTAATTGGCCAGAAGCCGGTCGATATGCTGCCGTTCGGTAAGCCCGAAGCCCGGGCGGTCGGAGACGCCGAGGCGCTTCGCCAACTCCTCGATGACAAAGAGATTGGTGCGCACCGTCGCCGGCGGTTCGACGATCTTCGGACCGATGAGAATATGCTGGTGACCGCCACCGCGATAAAGATCGTCATGCTCCAGGAACATGGTGGCCGGCAGGACGATGTCCGCGAGCCGGGCGGTGTCGGTCATGAACTGCTCGTGCACTGCAACGAAGAGGTCGTCGCGCAGGAAGCCCTGCTTCACCAGTCGCTGCTCGGGCGCGACGTTGACGGGGTTGGTGTTCTGGATGAGGAGCGTCGTCACGGGACCGCGATGACGCAGCGCCTCGGCATCACCGGTCAGCACGCGGCCGATCTGCGATTGATCGAGCATGCGCACATCGGGATCCTGGAATGCGGAACCGAGGAGTTCACGCTTGTCCAGCTTGAAGATGTCGTTGTTCGAGTGGAACGCGCCGCCGCCTTCGTGCTTCCAGGAGCCGAGCACAGTGGCGACCGAAGCAGCCGCATGGATGGCGACGGAGCCGTTGCGCTGGCGGGTGAAGCCGTAGCCCAGGCGGAAATAGGTTTTGGGCGTGGTCCCGACGAGCTTGGCGAAGGCTTCGATCTCCTCCACCGAAAGGCCGGTGATGGCGGAGGCCCAGTCCGGGCCGCGCGTCTCGAGATGCGCTTCGAGGCCCGCGGGATCGTCGGCGAATTTTGCCATATAGGCGCGATCGGCATAGCCGTCGCGGAAGGCGATGTGCATGACCGCGCAGGCAAGCGCGGCATCTGTGCCCGGTTTCAGGACGAGCCCCATATCGGCCTGTTTGACGGTCGGATTCTCGTAGACGTCGATGACGACGATCTTGGCGCCGCGATCCTTGCGCGCCTTGACCGCGTGGGTCATCACGTTGACCTGCGTCGCGACCGCATTGGTGCCCCAGATCACGACGCAGTCGGCCTTGGCCATCTCGCGCGGGTCGGGACCGCGCAAGGCTCCGGTCGCCATCGTGAAGCCGGTCCAGGCCATGTTCGTACAGATCGAGCCGAAGAAGCCGGAATAGCGCTTGGCGTGGCGCAGTCGCTCGATGGAGTCGCGCTGGACCTGTCCCATCGTGCCGGCGTAGAAATAGGGCCAGACCGCTTCCGAGCCGTGCTTCTGCTCGGCTTTGACGAACTGGTCGGCAATCTCGTCGAGCGCCGCCTCCCAGGAAATCTGCTGCCAGCCTCCGTCGCCCTTGGCGCCGGTGCGGCGCTGCGGCACCATCAGCCGGCCGGGGTGGTAGATGCGCTCGGCATAGCGCGCGACCTTGGCGCAGATGACGCCAGCGGTGTAGCTGTTTCCGGCCGCGCCGCGCAGGCGTCCGATCTGGCCTTCGGCCGTGAGATCGACGTCAAGCGCGCAGGCTGACGGACAGTCGTGCGGACAGACGGAATAGCCGATCGATTTTTCTGCTTTGATGGGGGTCGCAACGTTCATGGCTTTTCTATATGGCATCCGCCAAAGGGCTCAAAGCCCCATTCGCCAATCCATCGAAACAATTGATCAGAGCCATCGGCAACGCTCATGAACTACCGGCACATCTATCACGCAGGCAATTTCGCCGATGTCCTGAAACATGCGGTGCTGGCGCGGCTCGTCACATATCTCAAGCAGAAGGAGAGAGCCTTTCGGGTGCTCGACACGCATGCGGGCATCGGGCTTTACGACCTTTCGAGCGAAGAAGCGCAGAAGACCGGCGAATGGCGCGATGGCATCGGCCGATTGCTCGACGCCGAGCTTCCTGCTCCTATCGCGGCGATCCTCGAACCCTATCTCGCGGCCGTTCGCGACCTCAATCCCGATGGCGGCCTCACCCATTATCCCGGCTCACCGAAACTCGTCCGCATGCTTTTCCGGCCCCAGGACCGGCTTTCGGCGATGGAATTGCATCCGGACGACTACGAGACCCTGCACCGCCTGTTTGACGGCGATTTCCAGAGCCGCATCACGCATCTCGACGGCTGGCTGGCGCTCGGCGCCCATCTGCCGCCGAAGGAAAAGCGCGGCCTCATTCTTGTCGATCCTCCGTTCGAGATCGAGGGCGAATACGAGCGGCTAGTCGATGGACTTGCGAAGGGATACCGCAGGTTCGCCGGCGGCATCTTCTGCCTCTGGTATCCGCTGAAGAAAGGCGCGCCGATAAAGGATTTCCACGCGGCGCTGAAGGCGCTGGAGATTCCGAAAATGCTGTGCGTGGAGCTGTCGGTGCGCAGTGATCGCGACACGACCGGGCTTGCCGGATCGGGGCTGGTCATCGTCAACCCGCCCTTCACGCTGAAGGGTGAACTCGATGCGCTGCTGCCGTTCCTGAAAACGCATCTGGCTCATGATCGCTTCGCGTCGGCCCGCTGCTTCTGGCTGCGGGGTGAAGCGCCTCTCAACCCGGGGCCTTGACGGATCGAGGGCGAAGGCGGCAATCTCCTGAAAGGATTCAGGGAGATGGCCATGACTCGTACGCTTGCCGCATCGCTTCTGCTCTCGCTTTCCCTCACCACCGGTGCTGCCGCCGCCGACTATATCGGGGAACCCGCTCCCCATGCAGCCTATGATGCTGGCGTCTGCAGCAACGCCTCCGTTCTGGGTTTCGTTACCCGACGCTTCGACTACAAGGCCGCTAACTACCTCCATGCCAACCTCGCCATAGCCGAGATTCGCGACATGGGCCAAAACCGGTTCGAGCCGCGTGACTATACGCATCTCGTCGAGCGCGAATATTGCTATGCGACGGCGGTGATGACCGACGGCGTACGGCGCCCGCTCTGGTATCTGATCGAGCGGCCCTGGGGCTTTGCCGGCGTCGGCAGGAGCATCGAGTTCTGCATCGGCGGCCTCGATCCCTGGTACGTCTACGGCGCCCATTGCGCTTCGCTTCGTTGACCGCAGTGAAAAGGCTGCTGCCGGCGGTCGTCGGCGTTCTGACGATCGCCGCCTGCAGCGATGAAGGTGCTGACAAAACCGCCCCGAACTCCGGAACCGGCGGGCTGAAGACCGTGGCGGCAGCTCCAGTGCCGGTCGGCAAAGGCTTCGACTTTTACGTCCTCTCCCTGTCCTGGTCCCCCACCTGGTGTGGCAGCAACGATCCGTCCGGAAAATCCGATCAATGCGAGGCCGGCAGCCGCCGCGGCCTCATCGTGCACGGGCTCTGGCCGCAAAATGAAAAGGGCTATCCGGAATATTGCCCGACGCGGCAATCGGATCGCGTGCCGGAATCGCTTGGCCGGCAGTATCTCGACCTCATTCCCTCGATGGGACTGATCGGTCACCAGTGGCGCAAGCACGGCACCTGCTCGGGCTTAAGCCAGGCGGACTATTTCGCCGTTGCACGCGCCGCGCGCGAACGGCTCACGATCCCGCCGGAACTGGCGTCGCCGGAGGGATCGCGGGATCTCCCGGTATCGAAGATCGAAGCTGCGCTCATCGCGAAAAATCCCGGCGTGACGCCGGAGACGATCGCTGTTACCTGCGAAGCCAGACTTCTTGAAGAAATCAGAATCTGCTTCGACAAGACACTGAAATTCAGGGCGTGCCCCGAAGTGGATCGCCAAGCCTGCAGAAGGGATGCAGTTTCCCTGCCCCCTGCCCCATGACAACGGAAAGACGTCGAATGAAGATACTCTATTCGCCTGCCTCCCCCTATTCGAACAAGGTCCGCATGGCCGCGCACCATATCGGGATCGCCGCAGAAAGCGTGTTGACGGACACGAACGCCAACCCGCCGGAACTGATCGGCAACAATCCGCTGGGCAAGATTCCGACCTTGATTACTGCGGACGGCAAGGCGATCTACGACAGCCGCGCGATCATGCATTTCCTCGACCGTGAAACGAAGGGCAAGCTTTATCCGAAAAACGCAGCCAAGCGCACCGAAGTGGAAATCTTCGAAGCGCTCTGCGACGGCGTTTGCGACAGCCTGCTGGCGATCGTCTACGAGAAGCGTTTTCACCCGCCGGAAAAGGTGCATCAACCCTGGATCGACCGCCAATGGGAGAAGGTCGAGCGCGGGCTGGATTACTTGAACGCCAACCTCCCGAAGACCGGGGGCAAGCTCAATGCAGGACATTTCGCGCTGGCGGCCCTGTTGCGCTATATCGAATTGCGCTTTGCGGGCGAGTGGCAGCGAGGACGACCGAAACTCAAGAACTGGCCCGCGAAGTTCGAAAAGCACTTTCCCGATTATTCGAAATTCAAGGCATAAAAAATTCAGGCACAAAAAGGCCGGGTCGCCCCGGCCTTTTCGCTGAAGCGGTGTCAGCCGATCAGAACTTGACGCCCATGCCGACGCGGACGCTGTGCTCGTCGTAGCCGGACGTGACGGTGCTGTTGCCAACATTGAAGTCTTTGGAGGCGTAGTCGGTGTAGCGATATTCGACGCGTGCGGTGATGTTGTCGGTAACGAGGGTTTCCGCACCGGCACCGGCCGTCCAGCCAACCATCGTGTTCTTGTCGGAACCGCTCGGGGTCGAGAGCTTGGCGCTGCCGACAGCGAGACCGGCCGTTCCATAGAGGAGAACCGGGCTCACATCGACACCGACGCGACCACGGATCGAGCCATTGACGCCCTGCTCGACGCGACGGCCGCTGGAGTGCGAATCGTTGCCGGCATAGCCGATATCGGCTTCACCGCCGTAAACGATCTGGCCGCTCTGCACGTTGTAACCGCCGTAAAGACCGCCGCCGAAACCAACGGAGGGGTTTCCACCCGTGGCGTCAGCCTCGCCGTGGTGCCAGTCGGCCGTGCCGCCAACATAGGCGCCCGACCAGTCCTTGGTCGCCGGTTCGGTATACTCGGCAGCCGGGGCGGCCGGAACTTCCTCAACGACGTCTGCGGCGTGGGCGGCCTGGAAGGCAACGAAAGCCATGGCCGAAGCCATGAGGGTGGTGGTCAGCGTACGCATACTATTCTCCTTTTCAACCGATGCTCCGATGCAATTGTATCTTTGCGGAACACCGGACATTCTGTGATTAACCCGCCCGGTCGAGCGGAAGTTGATCAGAAAATGCGGAATCTCAAGAGCTAAAATGTGAAATTTTGGGGGCACGAACGCGGCTGAAATTGGATGTTGCCTTCGAGACACAGGGTATTTATTAACCATATTTCTAGATTAATGAAATCTATACTATAACACTTTGGAATAATACAATTTATCCGCTTTGCATTAATTTTTCTGAAATGAATCCTTCGGGATAGTTTCAGGTTGGCGTTTCTTGCCTATATCTTCGTCCAGCCAGAACAGGATTCGAGGGACGGGAAAAAGTTGACGAGAACACTCAAGGCGGCGCTCGTAACCGGCGGCGCCCGGCGCATAGGCAAGGCAATAGTTGAAAATCTGGCAGCCCACGGCTTCGCCGTCGCCATCCACGCGAACGGCTCGCTCGCCGAAGCAGAAGCGCTGGCCAAGAGCCTCACCGCGGACGGTGCCAAGGCCGTCACCCTGAAGGCCGACCTCACCGATTCCGCTGCCGCATCCCGGGTCATCGCGGAGGCGACGGGTTTGCTTGGCCCGCTCGACCTGCTCGTCAACAACGCCTCGATTTTCAGGAAGGACAGCCTGGACGCGTTCGACGAGGATGTTTGGGAGCGTCATTTCGCGCTGCACGTCAAGGCTCCGTCCCTGCTTGCGCGCGACTTTGCCCGGCAGCGTCCGGACGACGTTTCCGGTCTTATCGTCAATGTCATAGACCAACGCGTCTGGTCTCCAAATCCGCGATTTTATTCCTATATGCTGTCCAAGTCCGCGCTCTGGACGGCAACCCAGACGATGGCGCAGGCACTTGCTCCGCATGTTCGCGTCAACGGCATCGGACCGGGGCCGACACTGCCGAACGAACGGCAGAACCAGAGCGACTTCCAGGCGCAGGTCGACGCACTGATCCTCAAGCGCGGTCCGACGCTCGACGAGTTTGGACGCGCGATCCGCTTCCTTTTCGACACGCCGTCGGTTACCGGACAGATGATCGCGCTTGACGGCGGCCAGCATCTAGCCTGGGAGACGCCGGATATTCGGGAGATAGTGGAATGAACGGGCGAACGCCCACGGACGGCGGCATCCTTTACGACGGCAGCGAAACCGATGACGATGACGATCTGCTCGACGTGACGGAAGGCGAGCGGCCGGCGCCGGCGATCGATTGGGCGGAAAACCGTGCCGAAACGCAGGGCCTGAAGGGCGCGGAACTCATTCAGGCCTTCGTCAAGCTTTTGCCGAACGGTCCGGGCGTCTACCGCATGTTCAACGACTCCGGCGACGTGCTCTATGTCGGCAAGGCGCGCAGCCTCAAGAAACGAGTAAGCAATTACGCGCAGGGGCGCGTCCACTCGAACCGCATCGCGCGCATGGTCCGCGAGACGGCGAACATGGAGTTCGTGACGACACGGACCGAGATCGAGGCACTGCTGCTCGAGGCCAACCTCATCAAGCGGCTGCGTCCGCGCTTCAACGTGCTGCTGCGCGACGACAAATCCTTCCCCTACATCGTCGTCACCGGTGACAGCAGGGCGCCGGCGCTCTTCAAGCATCGCGGGGCACGCAGCCGCAAAGGCGATTACTTCGGCCCCTTCGCCTCTGCCGGCGCCGTCGGACGAACGATCAACTCGCTGCAGCGGGCGTTTCTTCTCAGGACCTGCACGGACAGCGTCTTCGAGACGCGCACCCGCCCCTGCCTGCTCTACCAGATCAAGCGCTGCTCGGCGCCTTGCACCGGCGAAATCAGCGATGCCGACTATGCCGAGCTCGTTCGCGAGGCAAAGGATTTTCTCTCCGGTAAAAGTCAGGCAGTGAAAGCGACGATCGCTGCCGCCATGAGCGAAGCCTCGGAGAACCTCGATTTCGAGCGCGCCGCGCTCTACCGTGATCGCCTCGCGGCGCTGAGCCACGTGCAGAGCTACCAGGGCATCAATCCGGCAGGCGTCGAGGAGGCGGATGTCTTCGCGATCCACCACGAAGGCGGGATTTCCTGCATCCAGGTCTTCTTCTTCCGGACCGGACAGAACTGGGGCAACCGCGCCTATTTCCCGAAGGCCGATCCATCGCTTGCTTCGTCGGAGGTGCTCAGCGCCTTTCTCGCCCAGTTCTACGACGACAAGCCCTGTCCGCGGCAGATCCTGCTCTGCGAGGCGGTCGAGGAACAGGAACTGCTCGGCCAGGCGCTCAGCGAGAAATCCGGCTACAAGGTATCGATCCTGGTGCCGCAGCGCGGTGAGAAGAAGGATCTTGTCGATCACGCGCTCGCAAACGCGCGCGAGGCCCATGGCCGCAAGCTCGCCGAGACGGCATCGCAATCGCGCCTGCTCGAAGGCTTTGCCAAGACCTTCCAACTGGAACAGGTGCCGCGCCGCATCGAGATCTACGACAACTCACATATCATGGGAACAAATGCCGTCGGAGGCATGGTCGTCGCCGGCCCCGAAGGCTTCGTCAAAGGCCAGTATCGCAAGTTCAACATCAAATCGACCGATATCACGCCGGGCGACGACTTCGGCATGATGCGTGAGGTCATGACGCGGCGCTTTTCGCGCCTCCTGAAGGAGGAAGGCAAACCCGAGCGCAGCGCTGAACCGGGCGACGACAGCGCGTTCCCGGCCTGGCCGGACGTCATCCTGATTGATGGCGGCCAGGGCCAGATGACCGCCGTCCGTGCAATACTGAAGGAACTCGACGTCGAGGACTGCGTCACTGCAATCGGCGTCGCCAAGGGCGTCGATCGTGACGCCGGCCGCGAGCGCTTTTTCGCCGAGGGCCACGAGAGCTTCACGTTGCCGCCGCGCGATCCGGTGCTCTATTTCATCCAGAGGCTGCGCGACGAGGCGCATCGCTTCGCCGTCGGCTCGCACCGTGCCCGCCGAAAGCGGGAGATGGTCAAGAACCCGCTCGACGAGATCACCGGCATTGGGCCGACGCGCAAGCGCGCGCTGCTTACGCACTTCGGCACGGCCAAGGCTGTTTCCCGTGCCGGCATCAACGACCTGATGGCGGTCAGCGGCATCTCGGAGGCGGTTGCCCGTCTTGTCTACGAGCATTTTCACGAGGACGGCAGCAAATAATTGTTCGACGGCGCCGCGCGCCCGAAGTTGGCTGCGGCAAAATATGAACTGCTGCGTCGCTCCTTAGATCAAGGTTCGATCCAATCATGCAGGGCGGGGCAATTCAGCCTGCGTTCAGATGAAATCCGCCAAATATGACAGCCGGTACATAATGACCTGTTGACCTTATGGTCGCAAAGTCATTCTGTACACCTGAAACCCGGTAGGGATGAGGAAAGGCGTCCGGCGCCTTCCGCCCGCATCCCGGATCCGACTGTTAGAATCGATCGCGCCGATAACCCCAGATCGCGGGAAATGAGGGATTGTCGTGTCCAGAGAAACCGAGTCCATGCCAACGCCCATCGCCTATAGCGTCCCGAATCTGCTGACATATTTCCGTATCCTGATCGTGCCGCTGATCGTTTTCTGCTTCTTCATCGAGGGCCGCCTCCACAGCTCGGATTTCGCACGCTGGACCGCGCTCGTCCTGTTCATCACGGCTTCGATCACAGACTTCTTCGACGGCTATCTTGCACGTATCTGGAAGCAGACGTCGAACATCGGCCGGATGCTGGATCCGATCGCCGACAAACTGCTTGTTGCTTCGATCCTGCTTCTCGTTGCCGCCGACGGCACGATCGCTGGTTGGTCGATCTGGGCCGCTATCATCATTCTCTGCCGCGAGATTCTCGTGTCCGGCCTGCGCGAATACCTTGCCGCGCTCAAGGTCAGCGTGCCGGTGACACGCATCGCTAAGTGGAAAACGACCATCCAGATGGTGGCGATCGCCTTCCTGCTGGCTGGGCCGGCCGGCGACAAGATCGTTCCCTATATCACCGAAGCCGGTATCGTGCTTTTGTGGATCGCGGCTGCAATCACGCTCTATACGGGCTATGATTATTTCCGCGCCGGTTTGAAACATGTGGTCAATGAATGAGCACCATCAACCTCGTCTATTTTTCCTGGGTGCGCGAACGTATCGGCAAGAGTGAGGAAACGCTGGAGCTTCCGGCGAATGTCGTGACCGTCGCCGATCTGCTTGCGCATCTAAAAACACTCGGCGAGCAATATGAGGCGGCGCTCGAACACCAGAACGTCATTCGCGCCGCGATCAACCAGGAGCATGTCGATCACGGCGAAGCGATCGCCGGCGCACGCGAGATCGCCCTCTTCCCGCCGATGACGGGCGGCTGAGGCGATGAACGACGCCGTCACCGTGCGCGTCCAGCGCGAAGACTTCGACCTCGCCGCCGAAGTCTCCGCGCTTTCTCGCGGCCGTGCGGACATCGGTGCGGTCGTGACGTTCTCCGGGCTTTGCCGCGACGAGGCGGGCGCACTCAGCGCGCTCGAACTGGAGCATTATCCCGGTATGGCTGAGGCCGAAATCGAGCGCATCTGCCGTGAGGCGGTCAAACGCTTCCGCCTGGAAGCGGCGATCGCCATTCATCGCTTCGGCAAGATCATGCCGGGCGAAAACATTGTACTTGTGGTGACGGCATCCTCACACCGGCAGGCGGCTTTCGACGGCGCCGGTTTCATCATGGACTTCTTGAAAACCTCGGCTCCCTTCTGGAAGAAGGAGCATCGTGCCGATGGCAGCGCCGGCGGCTGGGTCAGCGCCAAGGACGCCGACGACACGGCCCGGGATCGCTGGTCGCAAAACGACTAGAGCATCCCGCTTTCAAGTGGAATCACTGAAAGCGGATAAGATGCTCTAGAATCAAAGTGCTAGAGCGTCCTTTGTGCGTTCACTTGAACGCACGGCGCTCTAATCAGGGAATGACCTTTTCCCGGCGCGTCACCACGAGCACGATCACCAGAAAGCCGAAAATCGCAAAATCCCGCCACAGGATCGGGCCGTAAGCGCTCCAAAGCGTCTCGAGCAGGCCGACCCCGGCCGCGCCGAGAGCGGCGTACAGCGGCGCTGTCTGCCCCCCGATTGCGGCAATGAACAGGACCTTGACGCCGAAAGTCAAGCCGGTGCCGAAGTCCATGTTGCCATAGTAGGACGCCGCAAGGATCCCGCAGAACGCGGCGATCAGCGATGCCGCGCCATAGGCAACGATATAGACCGTTGCAGGGTCGATGCCGCATAGAGCCGCCGCGTCGCGATCTTCCGACACGGCGCGCCAGTACCGCCCTGCATAGGAATGGGTGAGCAGCCAATGGCCGCCAGCGACCAGTGCTGCCATCAGCGTGGTATTGATGAGTTGGACGGCAGTCAGTGCCACCGGAAAGTCCGGGCTCGGCCAGAACACGATGACCTGATTTAGGAAGGGCGGCAGCCACAGGCTTCGCGTGTCCGCCGCGAGCCGTGCCGTTTCCATGAGCACCAGCAGACTGCCGAGCGAAGCGACGACGACGGCATTGGCCGAGGAAAAGGCCAGCGGCCGCATGACGTAGCGCCCTGCGACGAGACCGGCGCCAAGTCCGAATGTCAGTGCCGCCGCCGCCCCGACACCAAGCGCCGCCGGCAGGACCAGCCACAGCCGGGTCCAGCCGAAATCTGCGAAAAGCACGAACATTTGACCGGCGAACGCAAAGAGCGCGCCATAGGTGAGGTCTGCCCGCCGGGTGACAGCAAAGGCAATCGCGTAACCGAAGGCCAGCGCCGCGTAGAGGGCTGCTACGGGCACAGCGTTGGCGATCTGTTGAAGAAAATAGGCCATGGCACATCCGTGTGGTGACAGAAGCAATATAACTGGTAAAATCTGATTGACCAGTTAGGATTTCCGCATGAGTTTCACTTGGACCGCACACAGATTCTCGGGCGGCGCGCTGGCGCTGGATGTTGCCAATTCCGTGGTTCTGCGCTTCGATCCCGCGCGTCGGGTCGATCGCTTCGAGGATCCCGCGGCCATGGACTCCTTTGCCGAGGCCGCAAGTCTCTACAGCGCCGAGAGAGAGCGTTTCGGCATGCTTGTTCCGGCGCCGCCCGAGAAGCGGAAATCACTCATTGGATTGCGCGAGGCAGCGGACCGCCATTTTCGGGCGCAAGTCGAGGCCGAAGACCGGCTCGATCTGCTGGCAGACCTGCTCGAGACGATTGCCGCCATCTTGCGTCAGCCGGCGGGCAACATCAAAGGCACATCACTCGACGTCGCGACCGCGCATTCGGCACTCAGCCTTATTGCCAACCCCGAGCCGGACCGCCTGAAAATATGCCCCAATTGCTGCTGGCTGTTCCTCGACCGCAGCCGCAACAGAAGCCGCACCTGGTGCGACATGGCGGTTTGCGGCAACCGCACGAAAGCAAGACGCCATTATCGCCGCAACAGGCAGGGAGTTCAGCCATGAAATCCATCATCATATCCGCTCTGCTAGCCGCGGCGGTTCTTGTCGGTTGCCAGCGCGAAACCGGGCCGGACCCGCTGAAGCTGACCGGCAAGATGTTCGTCTTCAACTACCGGCTCGCCTATGCCGCCTACATGATCACGCTCAATAAGACAGAGCCGGTGCCGGATGGCAGCGTCGTCGTCGCCAGCTTCGAGAACCCGGCCGGCGGCGAACCGCTGACGCTGACGCGCAAGCTCTTCCCGAAGCTCGATAAGGTGACGCTGGAAAGCCCGGAGATAAGCTGCGTCAAGAAGGAGAGGCCCTACGCGGTGACGATCGAGGTCAAGGGGCCGGACGGCGCAATGCTGCAGAAACTGGAGACGACGGTGACTTCCGACGTCGATCAGGATGTCCTGCCGGCAAAGCCCCTTGTCGAAGGACCGGCCTACGACAAGAACCCGGAGGTCTTCGTGGGCGGCAGGGCGCCAGAACGCTTCGAGACAGCGGCCTGCCCGACGTAGCGGCGTCATACACGTCGTTGTCCCAAAACCGCTGCACATGTTTGCACGATATTGCACTAAAAAACCGGGGTGTCGCCACCCCGGTTCACTGCATGTTCGTGCGTCTGAAAAGACGCACGGCGCTGTAGGAATCATTTCAAGCCATTGGCGGCCGAAACGAAGAAATTGAATCAGCCGACGATTTCGGTGCCGGAGAACCAGTAGGCGATTTCTTCAACGGCCGTTTCCGGAGCATCCGAACCATGGACCGAGTTTTCGCCGATCGACAGGGCATGGACCTTGCGGATGGTGCCTTCGGCGGCGTTTGCCGGATTGGTGGCGCCCATGACTTCGCGGTTCTTGGCAATGGCGTTCTCGCCTTCGAGGACCTGAACGACGGTCGGGCCGGAGGACATGAACTCGACCAGTTCGCCGAAGAACGGGCGCTCCTTGTGCACAGCGTAGAAGCCTTCAGCTTCGCGGCGGCTCATCCAGACGCGCTTCGAAGCGACGACCCGCAGGCCGGCATCTTCCAGCATCTTGGTGATGGCGCCGGTCAGGTTGCGCTTCGTCGCGTCCGGCTTGATCATCGAAAAGGTACGTTCAATCGCCATTGGCTCAATTCCCTTGTTTCTTGAGAAGTGGCGGTTCATTAGCCGCCAATTCCGTGCAAAACAAGGGGGCGCGGCCATGTTTCGGCCCGGCCGGCGCGAGTTTCATGGTGCTGTCACGGAACGCCTGAACGCGCAGCGAAAGTCGAGGCGGCGTTCGGGAGCACCGTAACGGCGTCGTGTGCAGCATGCAGGCGGCTGCCCGCCGCGGCGATCAAATCAGCAGATTTCATGAGTGACATTTGACCCAGGAATGCGGATTTGCGCTAGGCTCGCCCCACCACACAGGGAAATACCAATGCTCGACCATTATCGCATGTTCGCCGACTACAACCGTTGGGCCAACCGGCGGCTCTACGCCGCGGCGGCTGGGCTTTCGGATACGGAGTTCCGCCAGAACAAAGGCGCGTTCTTCGGCTCGCTCCATGGGACGCTCAACCATCTGTTGGCGGCGGATCGGATCTGGATGAAGCGGTTCACGAAGGAGGGCGAAGCTCCTTCGACGCTCGACGCGATCCTCCACGACGACCTCGCCAGCTTGACGGCGGCGCGCGTGGCGGAAGATGAGCGCATCATCGCCTGGGTGGATGGCCTCGACGAGACCCGCCTGGCGGCGACGGTCACCTATTCACCGCTCAGCGTGCCGGGCGAAATCACGCAGCGGCTCGGACCAACGCTCGCTCATTTCTTCAACCACCAGACGCATCACCGCGGCCAGGCGCACGCGACCCTGACGGCGCTCGGGCGCCCGTCATTGACGCTGGACCTGGTTTTCTTCCTGCGGGCCGATGGCGAGAAGTGGGCGGCCTGAAGGAAGCTGCGCGGCGAACCTATTCTGCCAATCGCCCAAACTGCCGCCGCCGTCCATGATCTGCGTCCACAGCTTCATGAGGCGGCGTTGGCCAGACCAAGCCGCCATTCCCAGCGCTATCCCGCCGACAACGGAGCACAGCGAAAAGACGGTCGGCGACACCAGTGGCTGCACCGGCAGCAGCAGGAGTTCCGGCGCGAAACGATGCAGAATATAGATATGAAAACCGGCGGCCGAGATGGGCAGGATCAGTCTCGCGCTCCATTGCGGCATCCTGACTTGCGGCACGAACAGCAGGGCGGCCAGGACCGCGATTTGCAACAGATACTTGATCTTCGTCCCGATCCACACGCCTTCATAGAGCCCGAAGAAGAGGAAGGTGGCTGTTCCGGCCAGCATCAGCATGCCGCGCTCAAGCGGGGCTTCGGCGACCGCAGCGCACCAGCCGATAACAGCCAGATAAAAAATCCACGGCAACGTGAAAATCTGGCGGTTGCCCATCTCGACGACCAGCGGCAATGCGAGGCGCGCAAGAAGAGCTGCCGCGAGCAACGCCATTCCGAGCGCGAAAGGTCTCAAGGCAGCCGCACGCCGGACCGATGGCACCGCGAACAATGCCACGAACACAACAAGCATCTGGCTATATGCCTCGATGAACCAGTAAAGGTAAGGCACCATGCTGTGGCGTTCGGGATCGGCAAAACCGAAGTTGCCGACGAGGAACACTGACGCCCAGGGCACCTCTCCCCAGACAAGGATGTAGGCCGCGACAATCAGATAATATGGAACGAGAATCTGCGTAAGCGGCCGCAACAGCCGCAGCACCGCGCCCGACATCAAGACGCCACGCTGGAACCGCGCAAGGCCGAAACCCGCGAGGATGACCATCGCCGCCGATCCGCCGGGAATGGGCCATAGGGTCTCGTGGTGCAGGACGACGACAAGGATCGCCAATGCCCGGATGAGCAGGTCGGTGCCGATCCGCCTGCTTTTGGTTTCGCGTCGTCCCATCACCGCGAGCTCGGCAACCGACATTCTTTCCCAAGCCTCGGGCACATCGCCAAGAAGCTTTTCCAGGCCGATCGAAAGCTGGACGAAACGCAGCGAGTCGCCGCCAAGCGACAGGAAGCTATCGTCGGATCGAACCTTTTTCGGGCAGAAGATCTGATTGAAAAGCGCCTCGATACCGTCCCCGTCCGCGACGGAGCCGATGTCCTTTCTCCTCGCCTTGCGGAGAGCCTCGTAATCGATCTTGCCGGACGCGAGCCGCGGCAGCGCATCGACGCGCGAAGCCTTCACCTGCAAAAGCGTCAACCCACTCGCGGCAGCCAGCATGCCACGGATATCGCCGCGATCGTCCGCGCCGACATAGAAGGCATGTATGCAGCTATCGTCACCGACGACGGCGGCCGTGACGCCCCGGCGCTCGAGCATCACCTCCAGACTATCGTGCGCAATCCGCAGACCGGCGATCTTCGATATCCGCTTCGTCCGTCCAACTATCCGGAAGAACCCATCGGCGTCCCTCGTCGCCAGATCGCCGGTGCGCAGTTCGGCAAGCTCGCTTCCGCGCGCCAGATCGGCACGCGAAGAAGCGTAGCCCATCATCACGTTCGCGCCCCGATAGACGAGCTCGCCGGGCGTATCCGTGCCAGTAACCAGTTGGTGCTCGTCATTCTCGATGCTCAGGCTCCCGCCCGGTATGGCAATGCCGATCCGGTCTTCCCTGCCTCTGAGGCGGTCGGGGGGAACATAGGCCATGCGGGCGGTCGCCTCCGTCTGGCCGTACATGACGAAAAAGGAAGCGCCGCGCGCGGTGAGGTGTTCGTTGTAGAGACGGACCCTCTCGGACGCCAAACGTCCTCCGGCGACGGTCATGAACCGCAGGGCAGGAAATTCCCACTCCCGGAAACCAACCTTTTCCAGAAGCTCATAAGAATAGGGGACGCCTGAAAGATTGGTGCTGCCGCTTTCGGCGAGTCCATCGAGGAAACCGTCGTCGAGGATGGAGAGGCCCGGAACGTATAGGCTTGCGCCGACTGACAAGTGGGCGTTCAGCACGGAAAGGCCGTAAGAATAATGGAACGGCAGGATAAGGCAGCTTCGATCCGAAGCCGTCAGGCCGAGATAATCGGCGATCGAACGTGCATTCGATTGAATGTTCGCGGCAGACAGCCTCACGCATTTGCCGTGCCCAGTGCTGCCGGATGTCGAGAGCAGGACCGCAAGATCCGGATGAAGCTGCAACTTGCTTCCAGCTAGACGTTCCGTCCGCCATCGGCCATCACAACGGCGATAGCAAAAGTCGGGCTCCAGAAATTTTCGATCCGGAGTGCCGGGGCCCTGGATGGCAATCGCATGTCCGGCTTTGAGCGCCGCGAGGTAGGCGACGATGGCGTGCTCCGAGAGATCAGCCTCCAGCATGACCAGCCCGCGCTCGCCGCGCCAATGCGATGCCTGACGATCGACGCGCTCGGCCAGATCGCGATAGCTTATGGTCCGCGTTCCAGGCAGCAGCAACGCCGGCCGATCTTCCCAGGCAGCCAGGTTCGCAGCGAACAAGGGGAATTTCGACAAATCGCCTGCGCTCAAGACCGCCTCCTATTTCAGCAAGGCGGCATATATTTGCTGACTTTAGCAGTCAAGTATAAAGCGACGGCAAAAGCGACAACGTCCGTGACAATCGGTGCGGCAAACAGCAGCACCGATTGCCTTGCGGCGACCGATCATGATTCAGCAACCATATCGTGCATTTTGCCGCCGTTGCCCGGATATTTTCAGGATCTCTTAAATTCGCGCCGGAGATAGTGCGAGGCGAGTTCGACACCGGTATCAAAGGCACCGCCATGACCCAGCATCCTCCAACGGCGCGCGGCCGATCGCAGGCACGAAATGCGGCGATCATCCAAAAACTGGCGCACTCAATGATGCGGCTCGGCGTCGCCGCCCTCCCCCGCAACTACGAGCTGATCTATGAAGCGCTGTCCGGTCAGATACCGCAATTGTCGCGCGATCTCGCGGCGCTCGGTCCGGAGCCGACGCAGGACGCGCTGGACGAGCTCGGCATCAAGCACAAACTCATTGGCCACAGCGCGCTTACGGCGGACCGCGCACGCGCGGAGGCGCAGCAGGCACTCGGCGAGCTGACGATGATGCTCGGCGACACGTTGGCGCGAAAGCACGCCTTCAACGGTCAGCTCAAACGGTTCGCGGCTCGACTTGCCTCCGATCCGGTCGCAACCATGTCGGAATTCGCCGATGAAGCGGCACAGTTGCGCGACGCGGCAGGGCTGCTGATGAATGAGGAAACCGCACTTCGCGCAGCGATAGAGATGCATTCTCAACGTCTGAGCGAACTGGAAGGAGATCTCGAAGAAAGCCGCATGGCCCTTACCCGGGATCGACTGACCGGTCTGCCGAACCAGACGGCCCTTTCGAAAAGGCTGGCGGCCGTGTTCGATCAGCCATCCGGTCAATCCGCGTCGCTTGTCCTGGCGGCGGTTGAAGGATTGCGAGACCTTGGAGAACAACATGGCGGCGCACTGGCGCAAAAGGTGCTGAGCGATCTCGCCACCATCTTCCGCAAGACGATCAAGAAGAATGACTTCGTTGCGCGGATTGGCCCGCAGGAGTTCGCTTTCGTCTGTAACGACGTCACTGCGGAAAACGCGGAGGCGATTGCGCGGCGCATCCATCAAAGTGTCGCAGAGCTGGCAATCACACCGCCCGGCCGTGCTTTCACATGCGAAACACTCTCCCTTTCCGCCGGCATTGCACTGACCCCGGCAGCAACGAGCGCGGCTGAGCTGCTGGGCCAGGCCGAACTTGCATTGACCGCAGCGCGGGCGCACGGGGGCATTCGGGTTTATTCGTCAGACATCGAAAAGGCGAGCGGCAGGGCTTATGTGCCTGATGCCGCCTGAGACAATGGATCCGGCGGCAGGTTTCGGAAAAGGGTTTCTGCTACCTTGATCTTCTCTGTCACGGCCCTCACCACACAGCCATCGCCACTCATGAAGCGACCCGGCTCCGCGCTCGGCGGGACCGGGTCTCTCGGTGCGCGTATTGGCGTGGATTAGCGGGCGTTCTGGTCGGCGTCGCCGGAGACGTTCACGGCTGCGCGGCCATTGGCAATCGCGCCGGTCGACGCCGCATCGACGGACTTGTTGTCAACACCGGCATAAAAATCGCCATTGTCGGCGGTGTTCGCCGACACGCCGGTGCCGGCAGAGGCCGCCGCGCGCCCCGTGAAAAGCGGCTTCTGGCTGACGCCCTTGTAGTAGCTGCCGCCGGCGCTTGCCGTAGAAGCGACGCCAGTCACAGCGACGGCAACGAGAAGAGCTGCAATGGATTTGTTCATAGGATCGTTCCTTGCTGAATCGGATGCGGGCGCGGCGTTCTCACGCCGTGCCCGCACTTGGGAGGGTCCTGCGTTAGCGGCTAATGCCCTGATAATATTCACCTTCGCCGCCCGAAATGTAGGCAGGCGTCGAGCCGTAGCTCGAGACCGAACCGGTGGACGTGCGGTCGAGCGAGCCGTCGCGGCCACGGACGACATCGCCCGAAGCCTCACGCGCCTTGGGTGCGCGGTCGGTGAAAAGCGGCTTGTCGCTGACGCCTTCATAGTAGCTGCCGCCGGCAAAGGCGGCGGATGCGCCGCCGAGAAGGGCGGTGGCAACCAGGGCTGCAGCAAGCGCAGTATGGATAGCATTTTTCATGATCATCTCTCCTGAGGGGTCGTTGCTTGAACGACGATTTCGTAAAGATTGGCCGGAACCGTTCCCTTCGAACGCGGTGGCCTTGCCGATAGCGTTCGATCTGATCCGGTAAGTCGGAGGAGCTTGGGAGCGCTCATCCAAGATACATGTGGTCCCTCATGATGATGTTTGGAAGTATTGATTACCAGAACACGTTGTCCACGATTCGATAACAATCACCCCTTGAAAAACGCAACCGGGCTCCCAGCGCGCGGCAGCCCCGGATGTCACCGGGCACCCCTTGCCTTCCCGGAAAAGTCCGGGCAAAAGGCGCGGCATGATCCAGATCGCCGGTCTCTCCGCCCGCATCGCGGGCCGCCTTCTCATCGAAAATGCTTCCGTGACGCTACCGGCGGGCACGAAGGCGGGGCTCGTCGGACGCAACGGGGCGGGTAAATCGACGCTCTTCCGGGTGATTACCGGCGAGCTTTCGGCCGAAGCCGGCAGTGTGTCGCTGCCGAAAAATGCGCGTATCGGCCAGGTGGCGCAGGAAGCGCCCGGCACAGAGGAGCCGCTGATCGAGATCGTGCTCAAGGCGGACAAGGAACGCACGGCGCTCATCGCCGAGGCCGAGACCGCGACCGATCCGCACCGGATTGCCGACATTCAGACGCGGCTTGCCGACATCGGTGCCCACTCCGCGGAAGCGCGCGCGGCGAGCATTCTCGCCGGTCTTGGCTTCGACCATGAGGCGCAACGCCGTCCGGCCTCGTCCTTCTCCGGCGGCTGGCGCATGCGCGTGGCGCTGGCGGCCGTTCTCTTTTCCGAGCCCGACCTGCTTCTTCTCGACGAGCCGACCAACTACCTCGACCTCGAAGGCACGTTGTGGCTCGAGGACTATATCCGCCGCTATCCGCACACGGTCATCATCATCAGCCACGATCGTGACCTCCTGAACACCGCCGTCAATGCGATCGTTCATCTCGACCAGAAGAAACTCACCTTCTATCGTGGCTCCTATGACCAGTTCGAGCGGCAGAAGGCGGAAGCCGACGAATTGCAGATGAAGGCGAAGGCCAGGAACGATGCGGCGCGCAAGCATCTGCAGAGTTTCATCGACCGCTTCAAGGCAAAGGCGTCGAAGGCCCGCCAGGCGCAAAGCCGCGTCAAGGCGCTGGAGCGTATGGGCACCGTGGCGGCCGTGATCGAGGAACACGTCCAGGGTTTTTCCTTTCCCGATCCTGAGAAACAGGTGGCCTCTCCGATCGTCGCGATCCAGGGCGGTGCGGTCGGATACGAACCGGGCAAGCCAATCCTCAAGCGCCTCAATCTGCGCATCGACGCAGACGATCGCATTGCCTTGCTCGGCTCGAACGGCAACGGCAAGTCGACCTTCGCGAAGTTCATTTCCGGCCGACTCCAGGCGGAAGCCGGTGATGTCCGGATTGCCCCGGGATTGAAGATCGGTTTCTTCGCCCAGCACCAGCTAGACGATCTGGTGCCGACGCAAAGCGCGGTGGAGCATGTCCGCCGCCGCATGCCCGATGCGCCGGAAGCAAAGGTTCGCTCGCGCGTCGCGCAAATGGGGCTTGCGACAGAAAAGATGGATACCGCCGCGAAGGATCTTTCCGGCGGCGAGAAGGCGCGGCTTCTGATGGGGCTTGCCGCCTTCGACGCGCCGAACCTGCTGATCCTCGACGAACCGACCAACCATCTCGACATCGACAGCCGCAACGCACTGATCACCGCACTCAACGACTATTCCGGTGCCGTCATCCTCATCTCGCACGACCGGCATTTGATCGAGGCCACTGCCGACCGGCTGTGGCTCGTGCGCGATGGAACCGTGGCCAGCTACGACGGCGACCTCGAAGACTACCGCGGCCTGATCGTCGGCGGCCCCAAACCACGGGACGACAAGCCGAAGATCAATGGATCGGACGAGGTCCTGTCGAAAGCGGATCAGCGCAAAGCCAATGCCGACAAGCGCACGTCGTTGGCGCCCCTCAAGAAAAAGATCAACGAGATCGAATCGTTGACGGGGAAATTGGAGAAACTGATTCAAGCACTTGATGCTGAGCTTGCGGATCCGGGTTTGTACGAAAAGGCCCCGGCAAAGGCTGCGCAGAAGGCCAAGGAGCGCGCAGACGCCGCTGCGAAACTGGCCGAGGCGGAGGAGCAGTGGCTGGAGCTATCGACCGAATACGAAGAGGCGTTGATCAGTTGACCGCTGCATGGTTCCTTAAAGCGGAATTGACCTGAGGAACCAGGCAGCAAATTCAAGGCGCTACTCACCTTCACGCCTCTGACACCGTGATGCTGTAGTCACCCGAGCTCGAATGTCGTGATGCCGTAGATCCGGTTCAGCGGAAGATCCGGTGTCGGACCGCGGTACATCCGGGCGGTTTCGAAGACCGGCTTCATGTTGTAGCGTTCGCAAAGTGCTTTTGCGGACGCGTTCGGCTCGGGGATGTCGAGATAGATCCGACCGCCTTTGGCACCTGCCGCAAGCTTGCGAAAAATGAGATCGGCGCCGGTCTCCGTGTCTGCGAAGAGCGGGCCGATCTTGAAGCCTTCCCGGCATGCCCGCAGCGTCCCGTAACCGATAAGCGTCCCATCCCGCAGCAGCACGACGCTTCGGCGCGTCTTCAACTGCTTCGTCCATTCGCGCAGAAAAGCATCGCGGCTTGCCGGATTGAAGCCGCTATCGTATTCGATCAAGGCAGGCGCATGGATCGGCGCTGCGTCGATCAGGTTCGTGCCCGGCGGTTCCTTCACATCGACAACGCCGCCATAGCGAATATTCGCGTGAGACCGGACGAAGCCCGATTTTCGATAGTTCTCCTGCTGCGCCACAACACCGTCGAGCCCAATGGTCCGCTCGCCTGCTTCAGCAAGTGCCCGATTCCACAGAGCCAGACCAATGCCCCTGCCGCGATACGCAGGGTGAGCGACGTAAAAACCAAGAAACGCGTAACCAGCGCCGTAGCGCACGAGAGAGATCGCCGCAGCAAGCGTGTCGTCCTCGGTCGAGACCCAGTAGCCGTCCGGGTCGGCCGCCCAGAACGCGTTGGCATCCTCCAGTCCCGGGTTCCATCCCTCTCGCGCAGCCCAGTCGATGATCGTGTCTAGTTCGGCACGCGTTGCATGGCGAATGGTTTGTGTCATTGCAAATCCTCAACAACCCGCTTTACGGTACCGGTACCGTCTGCCAGCGAACAACTGATTTTTCCTCGCCGACGACAAGGACGCCGACATCTCGTGCATTCAGGATGACAGCGTGATGCGCCCGAACCGCGCTTGCCCGCTGCTTCCAATCTGCTACAAGGGTCGAGAATAAATCATACTAATTCGAGCGAAGCACCATGACCCCCATTCAAATTGCGATTGTCGGCGTCGGCAAGATCGTGCGCGACCAGCACCTTCCGGCCCTTTCAAAAAACGCCGACTACCGACTGATTGCTGCGGCAAGCCGCCACGGAACGGTCGACGGCATCGACAATTTCAAGTCTATCGAGGCGATGCTGGACGCAGTGCCGGCGATCGACGCCGTCTCGCTGTGCATGCCGCCGCAATACCGCTACGAGGCGGCACACGCGGCGCTCCAGGCCGGCAAGCACGTCTTCCTCGAGAAGCCGCCGGGCGCGACCTTGAGCGAGGTTGCCGACCTCGAAGCGCTGGCGGCCGATAAGGGCGTTTCGCTTTTTGCAAGCTGGCATTCGCGCTACGCGCCGGCGGTCGAAGCCGCCAAGGCGTTTCTCGCGTCGACCGCGATCCGCAACGTCAAGATCATCTGGAAGGAGGATGTCCGCCACTGGCATCCGAATCAGGAATGGATCTGGGCGGCCGGCGGGCTCGGCGTCTTCGACCCGGGCATCAATGCGCTCTCGATCGTCACCCATATCCTCCCCCGCCCGATCTTCATCACGTCGGCGACGCTGGAGTTTCCGGAGAATCGCGACGCGCCGATCGCTGCAACGATCGCTTTCAGTGACGCAGGCAAGCTTGGCGTTTCGGCTGAATTCGACTGGCGCCAGACCGGCAAGCAGAGCTGGGACATCGTCGCGGAAACCGATGCCGGCGAAATGGTTCTCTCCGAAGGTGGCGCCAAACTGGCCATCGACGGCAAGCTCGTCCACGAGGAGCCCGAGCAGGAGTATCCGATGCTTTACCGGCGCTTTGCCGAGATCATCAAGGCGGGCAAGTCGGACGTCGATCTCGCGCCCCTGCGGCACGTCGCCGACGCCTTCATGCTCGGCCGTCGCAAGTTCGTCGAGGCGTTCCACGACTGATGTTTCTCCAACAGAAAGCCCGGCGTACGCCGGGCTTTCTGAATTGCCAGTGCCAAACAGGTCTACGCCTTCTTCTCCCACCTTCCGTCCCTGTTCTGCTGCCAGTAGGTGAGGTTGTGCCCCTCCCCTTTCAATCGTTTCCATTGGGCGCGAGCCGCCTCGAGCTGCTGCTGGTCATAACCGTCGAACATGAACACCACCCGTTCATAATCTGAAACGGGCGGCGGTTCCGCGCCGTCCACAAGGAAGCGTACCGTCGCGGCGTTCTGGTTGCTTTCATTGGCAACGATAAGGATCGGCTGGTCTGCCGCGAAATCGCCGGCATCGGTACCGTGCGGCAGAAAGCTGTCGTCGCGATAGACCCAAAGGTGTGTGTCCAGCACGTCGCGCCGCTCCGCATCGACCGTTTGCACGACCACCCGCCAGCCGCGCTCAACACTCTTGTCGAGCAGCGGCGGCAGCGCATCCTCAAGTTTCGATTCCGTCAGGTGGTAGAAAAGGATCTCGGTCATGCCGATCGCTCCCGGACACCGGCTGTGACGCAATCAGGCTTCGTAGCTCGCGCGGACCAGCTCGTCGAGAAGGCGCACACCAAAACCGGACCCCCAGGACTGGTTGATCTCGTCGGTCGGCGAGCCCATCGCCGTTCCGGCGATATCGAGATGCGCCCAGGGAGTATCCTTAACAAAGCGCTTCAGGAACTGGGCAGCCGTCACAGAGCCGCCGTGGCGACCGCCCGTGTTCTTCATGTCAGCGAACTTGCTATCGATCATCTTGTCGTATTCTTTGCCGAGCGGCATCCGCCAGAGGCGCTCTTGCGTCGTGATGCCGGCCGCGAGCAACCGTTCGGCCAGACGATCATCGTTCGAGAACAGACCGGCATAGTGGGTGCTGAGCGCCACCATTATGGCGCCGGTGAGCGTCGCCAGATCGATCATCGCCTGCGGCTTGAAGCGATCGTTGCAGTACCAGAGCGCATCACACAGGACGAGCCTGCCCTCAGCATCCGTATTGATCACCTCGATCGTCTGGCCGGACATCGAGGTAACGATGTCACCCGGCCTCTGGGCGCTGCCGTCCGGCATGTTTTCGACGAGCCCGATGATGCCGATTGCGTTGACGTTTGCCTGCCGCGCGGCGAGCACGTGCATAAGGCCGGTGACCGCCGCGGCGCCGCCCATATCACCCTTCATTTCCTCCATGCCGGACGCGGGCTTGATCGAGATGCCGCCCGTGTCGAAAACGACGCCCTTGCCGACGAAGGCGATTGGCTTCTCCTTCGCCCTTCCGCCTTTCCACTGCATGACGACAAGGCGCGGCGGCCGTGATGAGCCCTGGGCAACGCCGAGCAGTGCGCCCATTCCGAGTTTCTTCATCTCCCGCTCGGTGAGGACCTCGACTTCGACGCCGAGCTTTTCCAGCTCCTTCGCCTTGGCGGCGAATTCGACCGGCCCGAGCACGTTGGCCGGCTCGTTGACGAGATCGCGTGCGAGAAAGACGCCTTCTCCGATCGCGTGAGCGACAGCGAACGCCTTCTTGGCGGCGATCACCATGCCGGTGACGATCGTGACCTTGACCGGTTTTTGCTGAGACTTTGGCTCGTCGTCGGATTTCTTGGTCTTGTAGCTGTCGAAGGAATAGGCGTTCATCTCCATGCCGAGAGCGAAGTCAGCAGCAGCCTTGCCCGTGACATCGACACCCGGAGCATCAAGAAAGACCGTGACCTTTTCAGCGGAACGCAGCTTCGCGGCAACCGCGCCGCCGGCCTTCAGCCAGTCATGATTCGTCAGCGCGGACCCGTCGCCGAGCCCGAGAAGGAGAATCCGGTCGGCCGGCGATCCGTGAGGAGCGACGATGTCGAGCGTCTTGAGCGCCTTGCCCGTGAACTTGCCGACCTTGGCCGCTTTCGGCAAAACGCCTTCCGGATCTGCGACCGCCGCACCGGCCGCTTCCTTGGCGCCGGCGACCTGAAGAAGGACGGCGACCCCGCCGGCCGGGCGGTGGGACTTACTGAAAGCGAATTCGAATTTCATCGGCATTTAGCACTCCGGGCATTCCTGATTTTGATCCGCCCGCTCTGTTACCGGACGGCTACAGTGGCAAACATTCGCGACGCCGGCCACCGTCAAAGCTGTGGCGCGCACCCTTCTCGCTTTTCAGCCGCTTGGCAAGATGCCCACACGTGTTTACATGCGGTTAACCGCAGTTCTTGGCCTTATATTATCCGTGTTGTTCGAGAATTGGATTCTTGAGGCACTGTCGGCGGAGACCCGATCGGTCGTGCAGTGAGCCATTGAGCAGGCTCGGGAGCGCGGGATGGAAGACTTGAGCAGGATTTGGACCGGATACGGACATGAAGCTGATTGAACGCTACATCCTCCGACGCGCCACGACCATGTTCCTCGCAACACTCCTGCCGCTCATGGGTATCGTCTGGACGACGCAGGCGCTCACGAACGTGAACCTGGTCACGGACAGCGGTCAGTCGATCTTCGCCTTCCTGAAACTTGCGACGCTGATTCTGCCGTCGGTCGTTCCGATCATACTCCCGTTCGCGCTCGTGATCGGCGTGACGCAGACGCTTAGCGCAATGAATACCGATTCGGAGCTGACGGTGCTGAACGCAGCTGGCAGCTCCCGCATGTCGATTATCCGGCCGGTCATCTACCTTGCCGCCGGACTGAGCGTGCTGTCCTTTGCCATCGACAACTTCGTCGAGCCCTATTCACGTGTCGCCGTGCGCCGGATGATCGCGACGGCCCATGCCGACCTGCTCTCCGCCGTCGTTCAGGAGAACGCCTTCCGCAAGATCACCGATGGGCTCTATGTCCAGGTTGGCGCTCGCCGCAGCGGCGGCGTCCTGCAAGGCATCTTCGTTGCCGATTCGCGCAATCCGAACTTCGAACTCGTCTATTACGCTCGCGAGGGCGCCGTCGACGAGGAAAGCTCGGCTCTGGTGATGAAGGACGGCGAGGTCCACCGCAAGCTGCCGGATGGCGGCGTCTCCGTCATCAAGTTCGACTCCTATGCCTTCGACCTGACCGACATGACCCAGGCTGTGGGCGAGGCCAACATCCGCGCCAAGGATCGCGACCTTTTCTACCTGCTGAACCCGGACCCCGACGATCCGGCCTACAAGCGGGCGCCGCTGGCCTTCACGGCGGAGCTCCACAAGCGTTTCACCGAATGGACCTACCCGCTGCTGTTCGCCCTCATTGCGCTCGTCGTCAGCAGCGATGCGCGCTCTCACCGCGAGGCGCGCGTGCACCCGATGATCAGCGCGCTCGGAGCGGCACTTGTGATCCGGTGGATGACGTTCTATGCGGCAAACAGTGCCGAAGATTCCATCTGGTTCGTTCCGCTCATGTATTTCGTTCCGCTCGCAGCCGGCGCATTTGCGATCCATCAGCTGGTCAGCAACCGCCGGCTCGACATACCGATGACATGGCGGGAAAAACTGTCCGAACTCATGATCCGGCTCCGCTTCATGCGGCCGGCGGGCGCTGACGGGGAACAGGCTTCATGATCCTCAACACGCTCGGACGTTATTTTTTCAAGCGCTACGCGATCACGACCTTCTGGTTCCTGGTCGGCATATTCGCGCTGATCTTCATCATCGATTTCAGCGAACTTGCCAGCCGCATGTCGGCACTGCCGCACTACACGGTGAGCGGCGCGCTGCTGATGACGACGTTTCGCATCCCGACGATCATGCAGCAGACGGTCCCCTTCGTCGCGCTCTTTTCGGCGATGGCCGCATTGATCTCGCTGAACCGCCGTTATGAATTGGTCGTCACGCGGGCAGCCGGCATCTCCGTCTGGCAGTTCCTTCGACCTTTCGTGCTCGGCGCGTTTATTTTCGGGCTGCTCGCCGTGGCCGTACTCAACCCGCTTGCCGCCTGGGGAACGAAAAAGGCCGAGGCGCTCGAAGCCGAGTGGGGCTCGTCCCGTTCCGCCCAAGCGAACTCGATTCCCTGGCTCCGCCAGATCTACGACGGCACCGATACGATCATCGGAGCGCGCTCCGTGCAGAACGGCGGAACGGAGCTGATCAACGTCACCGTCATCCACTTTGATCCACAGGGCACCATCATCAAGAGGCAGGACGCGAAGTCCGCCAAACTGGAAGATGGTTACTGGCTCCTTAATAACGTTACAGAGACCGGCGGCGGCCAGCTGCCTCGTCGTCAGGAAACGGCACAGATCCCCACCAACCTGAAGGCGGAATTCGTTCAGGAGCGTCTGGCAAAGGCTGATTCCATTCAGTTTTTTGACCTTCCACGGAAGATCGAGGTGGCCCGATCCTTCGGCTTTTCCACCGCCGGCATGGAAACGCAATTCCACTCCCTGCTCTCCTTGCCGTTGCTGCTTGTCGCGATGACTCTGATCGCGGCATGCGTCTCTTTGAAATTTAGCCGGTTCAACCAATCGCGCTCCGTAATTCTCGGTGGAATCCTCTCGGGCTTCGTGCTTTATGTCGTCACCGTGCTTGTCAAAGCATTCGGGAGCAGCGGTATTGTGCCTCCGTTCGTTGCAGCCTGGTTGCCAGTTGTTGTAGCGATGGCGCTGGGCTCGACGATTCTACTGCATCAGGAGGATGGCTAGTGGCGGCAGGCAACCGCAAACGCATCAAGCTGACCAATGCTGCCCTGCTCGCAGGCGTGGCATTGCATACACTTGCCATGGGAATGAATGCGCCTGTCCAGGCGCAGGACACATCGGCGCGAATCGATTCGCTGCAGCCGAACATTCCGGCTGACGCAAAGCTGCTGCTGTCGGCCAATGAGCTCCTCTACAATCGCGACGCGGAAACCGTCACCGTGCGCGGCAACGTTCAGATCGCATATGGCGGCTACAGGATGGTCGCCCGTCAAGTCGTGTACGACCAGAGGTCGGGGCGCATCATCGCGACCGGCGAGATCCAGTTGGTCGAACCGGATGGCAATATTGTCTACGCCGACAAGATGGATGTCACCGACGACTTCGGCAACGGTTTCGTCCAGGCCCTGCGGATCGAGACGACCGATCTGACACGACTGGCGGCGGAAAGCGGTGAGCGCCGCAACGGCGAGGAGTTCATTCTCAACAGGGCCGTCTACACCGCTTGCACGCCCTGCAATATCAAGCCGGAGCACCGTTCCCTGTGGCACATCAAGGCAGAGCGTGTGATCCAGAACGGCAGGACGCACACGATTCGGCTGGAACACGCCTATTTCGAGCTCTTCGGCAAGCCGATCGCCTATATTCCGGCAATCGAGATCCCGGACCATACGGTCAAGCGCAAGAGCGGGTTTCTGTTTCCGAAGTTCCGCTATGCGCAGAAACTTGGCGCCGGTGTGGGCATCCCTTACTACTGGGCGATCTCCCCCTATATGGACGCAACTGTCACCGCGACGGGTCTGACGCGGCAAGGCTTTTTGCTTGAGGGCGAGTTCCGCCAATCGTTCCATAACGGTTTGCACACGCTGAACGTGGCCGGCATCAGCCAGCTCGACAGGGACCAGTTCACGCCCGACACCGTCGATGCCGAGGAAACCAATCGCGGCATGGTGGCGTCGAAGGGCGAATTCCAGATCAATCCGCGCTGGACCTTTGGCTGGAACGTGCTCGTCCAATCGGACGCCAACTTTGCCAAGACCTATGATCTGGAGAGCTTCGACGGCACGACCTATACCAATCAGGCCTACCTGACCGGCCTCGGCAAGCGCAACTACTTCGACCTGCGCGCCTTCTATTTCGACATCCAGGACGCCGACCTCGACAGCATCGAGGAAAATCAGCAGCCTGCGGCTCAGGTCCTCGACTACTCCTACTTCGCGCCGGAATCCGTGCTGGGCGGGGAGCTCAGCGCAGACGTGAACTTCACGAACGTCAAGCGCAACCGGCTGGACAGCATCAACGTCCTTGGCGTCGAGCGTTTCCGCGGCCTCGAAGGCACCGCTCACCGCCTGACCGCGGACCTCGAATGGAAGCGGACGTTCATTGCGCCCGGCGGTCTCGTGCTGACGCCATTGCTCGCTGCACGCGGGGATGCCTTGGGCCTCAACATGGACCCTCCAGGCCCCGCCTACACGGGCGACTACACCAACAGCGACGCGGTCACGCGGCGCATGCTGACCGCCGGTCTCGAGGCGCGCTACCCGATCCTCTTTGCCGGCGAGAACAGCAGCCACGTGCTGGAGCCGATCGGCCAGATCTATGTCCGGCCGGACGAACAGCATGCCGGCGGGCTGCCCAACGAAGATGCGCAGAGCTTCGTCTTCGATGCGACCAACCTTTTCGATCGCGACAAGTTCTCCGGCTTCGATCGTATCGAAGGTGGAACGCGCGCCAATCTCGGCATCCGCTATACCGGAAGCTTCGACAATGGTTACGGCTTGCGCGCGATCGCGGGCCAGTCGTTCCACCTCGGCGGGCTCAATTCCTTCGCAACCGACGATCTCGTCAAGGTCGGAGCGGATTCGGGACTGGAAACCAAGAGTTCGGATTATGTGGCGATGGTCGGCATCGACGCGCCCTACGGCCTGATGGCAAGTCTCTCCGGGCGGCTGGACGAGGACGACCTTGCTCTGCGCCGCGCCGACGCCACGGTCGGTTATCTGGGCCTGACATGGCAGGCGGCCCTGACCTATACGCGGATCGAGGCACAGCCGGTCTACGGCTCGCCCTCAGACCAGGACGAAATCCAGACGGCCGCTGCCTACCGATTCCACGATTATTGGTCGGTGTTCGGCGCATTGACCTATGACATCAACAATGACGTCATTTCCCGCAACGGCTTCGGTGTCACCTATGATGATCAGGATACATTGTTCTCGATCGTCTACCAGCAGGAGCGGGATACCGACAGTTCGGTCGCCAACGACTGGTCGATCGGTGCGCGCATCAGCTTCCGCACGCTTGGCGACATTGACGTCGGCGACACCACGTTCGACGAACTGGACTTCTATTGAGGTCCAGGCCTAAGCGCTGTGGGTTCAAATGAACGCACGAAGGACGCTCGAGCACCTTGATTCCAGAGCATCTTATCCGCTTTCAGCAATTCCACTTGAAAGCGGGATGCTCTAGGCGGACGCCTGTAACTTTATTCTGTCTGCTGCGGCTCCCGAAGACGCGCAGCACTTAAAGGTTGATCATGTGGTCTTGTCATCGTTTGGCCGCATGTATTATGCATTTCCTCCAACTGGCACAGGGAAGGCGCAGGCTGGCGGTCCGACGCGGACCACAGGCGGTTGGGGCGCGGGACGGACAAGGAAATATGATGGGCGGGAAATCGATCTTGAGGGTGATGTCGGCGCTGGTGCTTGCCGGCACGCTGAGCGTCGCTGTATGCGCACCGGCACAGGCCGCGAGCGGGGTCAAGGTGATCGTCAACAATGTCGTAATCACTTCCGGCGACATCGCAAAGCGCGTGGCCTTCCTTCGCCTCCAACGCCAAGGAGGCGGCGCAGAGGAAGCGAAGCAGCAGCTTATCGACGAAGTGCTGAAGCGCGGCGAGATCGCCCGCGTCCAGCAGTCGGTCAGTACCCAGGACGTTGACGCCGCCTTTGCGCGATTTGCCGCTGGAAACAAGATGTCGCCCGAGCAACTCGGCAAGATCCTCGACCAGTCCGGTGTCGGCGTCGATCATTTCAAGCAGTATATCGCTGTCCAGATGAGTTGGCCTCGCGTCGTCAATTTCCGCTACGGCAATGCCAATCGCCTGACCGGCGGCGACCTTGTGAAGCGCATGATGGAGGGCGGCGGCAACAAGCCTGTGACGACGGAATATTTCCTCCAGCAGGTCATCTTCGTCATCCCGGAATCCAAGCGCGGCGCGATCACGGCAAAACGGCAGGCTGAAGCAAACGCTTCGCGGTCTGAGTTCCCGGGTTGTGAGACATCCAAGGTCTTCGCAGCCAACTATCGCGACGTGTCGATTCGCAGCCTCGGCCGCGTGCTTGCCCAGCAATTGCCGGAAGATTGGAAGCCGCTCGTCGAAAAGGCTGGCGACGGCATGACGACCGGCACGCGCGTCACCGAGAAGGGCGTTGAGTATCTTGCAATCTGCAAGAAGCGTCAGGTCAACGACGATACGGCCGCTGAAATCGTCTTCCGTGCGGAGGACCTCGGCAAAAAGAAGGCCGGCGGCGAAGACCCTAACAGCGCGAAGTACCTCGAAGAACTGCGTGAGAAGGCGCAGATCGTCAACAAGTAACGGGCGACCATGAACAAGACGAACGGCAGGCCGATCGCCCTGACGATGGGCGACCCGGCCGGTATTGGCCCGGACATCAGCCTGGCCGTGTGGGCAAGGCGCGAGACGCGGGCGACGCCGCCCTTCCTCCTGATTGGCGATCCTTCGGTGCTTTCGGCCCGCGCAAAGTCGCTCGGCCAAGCGGTGCGGATGACGGAAACCGATTGCCTTGGCGCCTGCGCGGTCTTCCCGGACGCATTGCCGGTATTGCCGGTGCTCTGCCCGGCTCCGGTCGTCGCAGGCCAGCCCGATGTGGCCAACGCCTCCGCGGTCACCGCCGCCATCGACACCGCCGTGCGGCTCGTCATGGCCGGCGAAGCAACGGCCGTAGCCACCAACCCAATTGCAAAGGCTGTGCTCTACGAGGCCGGTTTCCGCTTTCCTGGTCACACCGAATACCTGGCGAACCTCGCGGAGAAGGCAACCGGGACGCCCGTGCTGCCGGTGATGATGCTGGCCGGACCAAAGCTGCGCGCGGTTCCCGTCACGATCCATATTCCGCTCAAGGATGTTCCCGGCGCGCTGACGCAGGAACTGATCCGCCAAACCTTAACGATAACGGCTGCCGATCTCCGGGACCGCTTCGGCCTGTCGAGGCCGCGCCTTGCTGTTGCCGGCCTCAACCCGCATGCGGGAGAAGGCGGTGCGCTCGGCCTCGAGGACGATGCACTCATCCGCCCGGTCATCGACCGGCTCCGTGCCGACGGACTGGATGTCGTCGGCCCGCTGCCGGCCGATACCATGTTCCACGACCGTGCGAGGGAGACATACGACGCCGCGATCTGCATGTATCACGATCAGGCATTGATACCGGCGAAGGCGCTCGGCTTTGACGACAGCGTGAATGTCACGCTGGGGCTGCCCTTCATCAGAACGTCGCCGGACCACGGCACCGCTTTCGGCATCGCCGGAAAAGGCATCGCGCGCGAAGACAGCCTGCTGGCAGCACTTCGCCTTGCGGCCGAGCTCGCCGCCAATACGGAAGGGGCGCATCGCTGATGGCGGCACTCGACGGTCTGCCGCCCCTCAGAGAGGTCATCCAGCGTCACGGTCTCGACGCGAAGAAGGCGCTCGGTCAGAATTTCCTGCTGGATCTCAATCTCACCCAGAAGATCGCGCGCACGGCCGGTCCGCTCGACGGCGTGACGGTCATCGAAGTCGGACCGGGACCGGGTGGCCTTACGCGGGCGATCCTGGCGCTGGGCGCCACGAAAGTCGTGGCGATCGAACGCGACGCGCGTTGCCTGCCGGCACTCGCCGAAATCGCCGCCCACTATCCGGGCCGGCTCGATGTGATCGAGGCCGACGCGCTCAAAGTCCCTTTCGAAACGCTCGCCGACGGTCCGGTGCGCATCATTGCAAACCTGCCCTACAACGTCGGCACGCAGCTTCTCGTCAACTGGCTGCTGCCGGAGCAATGGCCGCCCTTCTGGCAATCGATGACGCTGATGTTCCAGCGCGAGGTTGGCCTGCGGATCGTCGCGGGAGCGGACGATGATCACTATGGCCGCCTGGGCGTCCTCTGTGGCTGGCGAACGAAAGCGCGCATGGCTTTCGATGTTTCACCACAAGCCTTCACGCCGCCGCCCAAGGTCACTTCGTCAGTCGTCCATCTGGAACCGATCGCCGAGCCGATCCCCTGCTCTGTCGCGGCCCTCGAAAAAGTGACGCAGGCCGCATTCGGCCAACGCCGTAAAATGCTGCGCCAGAGTCTGAAAATCGTGGGTGGCGAGACGCTGCTGGCAAGGGCCGACATCGATCCCCAAAGACGCGCCGAAACGCTGACGGTCGAGGAATTCTGCCGACTGGCGAATTGCCTCAGCGGTTAGACGGTCAGTTCAGAGACGCCCCGCTCGATTAGAAGGGGTTTTCCGTCAGCAGTCCGTTGACGAACTCGAACAGACCGGGACGGCGGTCACGGCGCAGGCGTTCGGCGTCCACGATCGCCCGGACGGCAGAGAACGCCCGATCAAGATCGTCGTTGACGACGATATAGTCGTATTCGCGCCAATGCTCGATCTCTGCGCGTGAATTCGCGAGCCGGGTCGCAATCACTTCCTCGCTGTCCTCGGCGCGCCGGTGCAGCCGCGACTGCAGTTCGGCCATGGACGGCGGCAGAATGAAGATCGAGACGACATCCCCGCCCATCTTTTCCTGCAATTGCTGGGCGCCCTGCCAATCGATGTCGAAGAGCATGTCTCGACCTTCGGCCATCGCTGCCTCGACGGCATCACGCGGCGTTCCATAGAAGTTGCCGTGCACCTCCGCCCATTCGAGGAGCGAGTCCGTCGCTCGCAGCGCCTCGAATTCGCGGACTGTCTTGAAAAAGTAATGCCGTCCCTCGATTTCGCTCGGCCGTCGCGCGCGCGTCGTCACGCTCACCGAGATGCTGAGTTCCGGATCGGCCTCGAGCAGGTTGCGAGCGATCGTCGACTTACCGGCACCGGACGGCGACGAAATCACGAGCATCAACCCACGGCGGGCAATCTTGATGGGCGAAGCGGTCGCCGGTTTCATGTCTTACTCCAGATTCTGAACCTGCTCGCGAAACTGATCGATCACGACCTTCAACTCGATTCCGGCGGCCGAGACCGCGGCGGCATTCGATTTCGAGCAGATCGTATTCGATTCGCGGTTAAATTCCTGTGCCAGGAAATCCAGCTTGCGGCCGACGGGACCGCCCTTTGCGAGAAGGTCGCGAGCAGCGGCGACATGCGAACCGAGACGGTCGATTTCCTCTCTGAGGTCCGCCTTCGTGGCAAGCAGTGCCACCTCGGCATGCAGTCTTTCGCGGTCGAGGGAGGACACGCCCTCCATCAGAAGCGCGACTTGCTGCGCCAGCCGTTCGGCGATCGCCGAAGGGCTCCGGGACGGGTCGCTCTCCACGCCGGCCGTCAGTTGCTCGACGCGATCCACATGCGCAAGCAGGATCTGGCCGAGCGCCGCCCCCTCCTCCTCACGCATGGACCGCAGGTCTCCAAGGGCGAGCGCCAAGCCGGAAAGGATATCGGCGTCGCGCGCGGCACGCTCGCTTTCGCTTTCTTCCGGCTCCCGAAAGTCGACGATGCCGCGGATCGAGAGCAACGTGTCGAACTTCAGCGGCGCCGGATCGACGAGATCACCAAGCTGCTCGCGCAGCCTCAATACTGCGGACAACGCAGCCTGGTTGACGACGGCCTCGACGCCAGCCTCGCCCCCGCTGACATTGAGGCCGATCTGCAGATTACCGCGGGCGAAATATTCGGAGGCAAGGCGCCGACAGTCGGGCTCGAAGCGTTCAAGACCCTGCGGCAGGCGGAGGCGAACATCGAGCCCTTTGCCGTTGACCGACCGCAATTCCCACGCCCAGCGATGGCGTCCGCTGCTGCCTTCTCTCCTCGCAAAGCCAGTCATCGATTGGAGCGGCATCATCACCTCCGTCCGCTGCTGCATGTTTCCTGAAATCGGCGCCGATTTGAGGACGAACGATGCAGCGTTTCAAAGTGCGACGGCGACCCTTATGCATCTGAGGAGACGCACGGCACTGCAGTCGCAAAAGCAATAGGGCGACGGCGCGGCATCCCGCAAGGGATATCCGCGCCGCGCCCTGTCCGTCCACAATAAGGGCCTGTTACTGCGCCTCGGCCGGCGTCACCGTCGGCTCGGCGGTTTTGGCGGCCTCTGCCGCCTTCGCTGCCTCTGCCGCTTTCTCCGCTTCGAGCTTTCTCCAACGCGTTACGTTGGCGTTGTGCTCGTCCAACGTCGCGGCAAAGACATGGCCGCCTGTTCCGTCCGCCACGAAATAAAGTTCCGGCGTGCGCGAAGGGTTGGCGACGGCTTCAAGTGCCGCGCGGCCTGGATTAGCAATCGGGGTCGGCGGCAAACCTTTGATGAGATAGGTGTTGTAAGGCGTCTCCTTATCAAGGTCCGACTTGAGGATTGCCCGGTCCGCCGGTTTCCCCTCCCCGCCGAAGATGCCGTAGATGATCGTGGGGTCGGATTGCAGCCGCATGCCCTTTTCGAGGCGGTTGATAAAGACCGACGCCACGCGCGGCCGCTCGTCCGCACGGCCCGTTTCCTTTTCGACGATCGAGGCGAGCGTCACGAACTCCTCGACGGTAGAGACCGGAAGATCGGGGTCGCGCATTTCCCAGATCTGATCGACCAGAGCCTTCTGCGCTGCGATCATCTGCTGGACGATCTCGGCACGCTTGGTGCCGCGGGTGAACTTGTAGGTGTCCGGCTTGAGCGTGCCCTCCGACGGTAGATCTTGCGGCAAGTCGCCGACCAGCACCGAATCGTCGGCGAGCCTGTTGAACATCTGCCTGACTGTCAGTCCCTCCGGAAGCGAAACGGAGTACAGGATCGACTTACCGGACTTCAGCAGTTGCATGATTTCCTGCATCGACGATCCGGCCTTGATTTCGTATTCACCCGCCTTGAGCGTTTCGTTGTCGAGATAGGCTTCAGACACGAAACGGAACACGCGGCCGTCGGTAATGATGTTGTTGCGCTCAAGGCCGCTGGCAATTTCGCTGATGCCCGCGCCACTGCGAACAATGAAGTTCTTGTTGGCCTCCAGCGGGCCGGGCTTTTCGTATTCGTGCATCGCATAATAGACCGCGCCGGCGGCTGCGAGCGCCACGAAGACGATGACCGTCATCACGAAATTGAGAAAGATGACGACCTGGCTCCGCGCTTTGCGGGAACGCTTCGGCGGTTGCGGAACCTTTTCCGGGCGCAGGGCCTCGCTTGCCGATTTCGGGATGATCGGCCTGTTGCTCCCGGTTTCATTGCGGCCGAATTGTACCGCGCTGTTATCGTTTGAGTCGCTCACGATTATCCCGAATCCGAAATTCGCAACTTCAATCGAGCTGCCACCGATGCGAATTTCGGCTTAGACCGACGGCAAGCTGAATGTGTCAGAGCAATGGATGTTCTACAATTTGTCAGAAATGCCTTGCGCGAACATAGTCTCGGCGTCGCCGCCAGCAGGCCGCGAATCCTCCGATTACAGCTTGTAGCGAGCAATGCGGCAAAAAGCAGGATCACAAGCCGGTGTTTGAACCGCGCCGGAGGTCGGAAAGCGGTTTTCCGACGCGATGACAATCCTCGGCAGCATCAGCCGAGAATCGTCGTGATCGATCGCGTCGCGTAGCCGGTCTTAGTCGCCGTTATAGCGGCGCAGCACCAGCGAGGCATTCGTGCCACCGAAACCGAAGGAGTTCGACAGCGCGACGTTGATCTCCCTCTTGCGCGCGACATGCGGCACCAGATCGATCTTCGTTTCCACGGAGGGATTGTCGAGGTTGAGAGTGGGCGGAGCAATATTGTCGCGAATCGCAAGCGCCGAGAAGATCGCCTCGATCGCACCCGCGGCGCCGAGCAGGTGCCCGATTGCCGACTTGGTCGAGGACATGGATATCTTGGAAGCGCTGTTGCCGACCAGCCGCTCGACCGCGCCGAGTTCGATCGTATCGGCCATCGTCGAGGTTCCGTGGGCATTGATATAGTCGATGTCGCCGGCCATCAGGCCGGCGCGCTTCAATGCCATCTGCATGCAACGATAGGCACCGTCGCCGTCCTCGGATGGGGCGGTGATGTGGAAGGCGTCGCCGGAAAGACCGTAGCCGACGATTTCCGCATAGATCTTGGCGCCGCGTGCCTTCGCATGCTCCAGCTCTTCGAGGATGACGACCCCCGCGCCTTCACCCATGACGAAACCGTCGCGGTCGGCGTCATAGGGGCGCGATGCCTTTTCCGGGTTGTCATTGTGCTGGGTCGAAAGCGCCTTGCAGGCGGCGAAACCTGCGAGCGAGATGCGGCAGATCGGCGATTCCGTGCCACCCGCCACCATCACATCGGCATCGCCAAGCGCGATCAGCCGGCTCGCGTCGCCGATCGCGTGCGCGCCCGTCGAGCAGGCTGTCACGACCGAGTGGTTCGGGCCACGCAGCTTATGTCGAATGGAGACCTGACCCGACGCGAGATTGATCAGGCGGCCGGGAATGAAGAACGGAGAAATACGACGCGGGCCCTTGTCGCGCAGCGTATAGCCCGCATCGACGATGCCCTCGAGACCACCGATGCCGGAGCCGATCAGCACGCCGGTCGCAATCTGGTCCTCATCGCTTTCCGGCTTCCAGCCGGCATCGGCCAGTGCCATGTCCGCGGCCGCCATCGCATAAACGATGAAGGGGTCGACCTTGCGCTGCTCCTTCGGCTCCATCCAGTCGTCAGCGTTGAAGGTGCCGTCCGAGCCGTCGCCGAAAGGAATACGGCAGGCGATCTTGGCAGGAAGATCCTCAACCTCGAATTCGGTGACCTTGCGCGCAGCGTTCTGGCCCGCGACAAGACGCGACCAGCTGACCTCGGTTCCGCAACCCAAAGGAGATACCATGCCGGTACCGGTGATAACGACACGTCTCATAACCCGTGACCCACCCTGACTGTTCAGTTCCAGAGCCGGACCGGACCACGCGTGACGACCCCGATCCGTGCATCCATTGTAAATTTCTCATGTGACGATCAGAGGGAAAGGCGGGAACGCTTTGCTGATCGAGACCCGCGGTCGACGCAGGCCAGCCCACTTCCCTGGGCTGGTACGGGCCGCGACAAGCGGCCCGTCAACGGCCTGGACCGTAAAGATCAGGCCTGAGCCTTCTCGATGAACTTGACGGCGTCGCCGACGGTCAGGATCGAATCTGCCGCGTCGTCCGGGATCTCGACACCGAATTCTTCTTCAAATGCCATGACCAGTTCGACGGTGTCGAGCGAGTCCGCGCCGAGGTCATCGATGAAGCTTGCGCCTTCGCTGACCTTTTCGGCGTCGACGCCAAGATGATCAATAACAATTTTCTTCACGCGTTCTGCGATATCGCTCATGTCGGAGTTCCTCGACCTTCGTTTCTCTGCGGCGCCATTCTTGGCGCCGTCACGTTCAATCAAGCCTGATAGACCAAGATGGTCCGCCGGGCAATCCATCCAACCGAACCCGCGGAAACCCAAGGCAGCAAGGGCTGCCGGACACCTGGCCGGACCGGTCGACTGCGCACAGTCATGGCCCGATTAACATGGTTTAAGTCTGCCGCAAAGGGCGAAAATGCCCGACATTCGCTTGGTCAACATTGAATTTCAGGCATTTGGCACCGACCCGTGAAGGTGTCGAACCAAGTGTCAGCGGCGGGTCACTCGCGCCGTTCTTCACCGATGCCGGATCAGATCATCGCCATGCCGCCATTGACGTGAATGGTCTGCCCGGTGACATAGCCCGCTTCGCTCGAAGCAAGATATGCAACCGCGGAAGCGACCTCCGCACCCGAGCCCATGCGCCGCATCGGGATAGCACCCATGATGCCTTCCTTCTGCTTATCGTTGAGCTTACCGGTCATCGCACTTTCGATGAAGCCCGGAGCGACGCAGTTGACGGTAACGTTGCGGGTGGCGATTTCCTGCGCGAGCGACTTGGAGAAGCCGATCATGCCGGCCTTCGAGGCACAATAGTTGGCCTGGCCGGGGTTCCCGGTAACGCCGACGACGGAGGTAATGTTGATGATGCGACCGAAGCGGCGGCGCATCATCGGATGGGTGAGCTCACGGGTCAGTCGAAAGACCGCCGTGAGATTGACCTCGATGACGCTGTCCCAGTCTTCATCGCTCATGCGGACGAAGAGCCCGTCCTTGGTGATGCCGGCATTGTTGACGAGGATATCGACCCCGCCGAGTTCAGCCTCAGCCTTCTCCCCAAGCGCCTTGACTTCGGCGCGATCGGAAAGATTGGCAGGGAAGATCTGGACACGCTCGCCAAGCGTGTTGGCGAGTGCTTCGAGCTTCTCGACACGGGTGCCGTGCAGGCCGACAATGGCACCCTGCGCGTGCAGGATGCGGGCGATTTCCTCGCCGATGCCGCCGGATGCGCCGGTGACGAGAGCCTTGCGGCCGGAAAGATCAAACATGGGCTTGTTCCTTATAACTGGAGCGCTCAGGCCAGAAGGGCGGCGAGCGCCGTGTCGATATCGGCGGGCGTATTGACGGCGATGCCGTTGACAGTCTTGTCGATCCGTCGGGCAAGTCCCGTCAGCACCTTGCCCGAGCCAATTTCATAAAGCGTCGTGACGTTGTTGGCCGCGAACCATTCGACCGTCTCGCGCCAGCGTACCTGGCCGGTCACTTGCTCGACGAGCAGGCGGGCGATCTCGCCGGCGTCGCTCACCGGAGCGGCCAGAACATTCGCCACAACCGGAACGGAAGGATCACGCTTCTCAACCTTGGCGAGTGCGTCGCGCATGGCGTCGGCGGCGGGCGCCATCAGCGACGAGTGGAAAGGTGCGGAGACCGGCAGCATTAGTGCACGTTTGGCGCCCTTTTCGGAGGCGCGTGCGGCCGCCTTCTCCACCGCCTGCTTCTCGCCCGAGATCACCAGCTGCCCGCCGCCATTGTCGTTGGCGACCTGGCAGGAGCCGAGCGAGGAGGCCTCACGACAAACCGCTTCGACATCGGCATGTTCCAGGCCGATGATTGCAGCCATGGCGCCTTTGCCGACGGGAACGGCCGCCTGCATCGCATTGCCGCGAATGCGGAGCAGCCGCGCAGTATCGGCAACTGAAAATGTTCCGGCAGCGCAAAGCGCGGAATATTCGCCCAGCGAATGGCCGGCGACGAAAGAAACCTTCCTCTTGAGATCGAGCCCCCTGGCCTCAAGCACGCGGATCACGGCCATCGAGACGGCCATCAGCGCCGGCTGCGCGTTTGCCGTCAACGTCAGCGTTTCCTCCGGTCCATTCCACATGACATCCGACAGCTTTTCGCCGAGCGCTTCATCGACTTCGGCGAAGACGGCTGCAGCCTCCGGAAAGGCGTCTGCCAGATCCTTGCCCATGCCGACAGCCTGACTGCCCTGCCCGGGGAACGTGAATGCTATGCTCATGGGATGCCCCTCCCTGGATCACGAAACGATTGGAGCGAGCCGGAATTCGCGCAATCGCTTCTCACACATTAGAACGGATGCCGGCGAACCCGCCTTGAATTCGTCATCCGCGCCAGTTTTTCTCTCCATTCACATTCCTGAACAGCGAGTCAAGCGTAGAGGCCGACCTTCGCGATTCCCGGCGGGCTTTTGCCCTTGATCTTCGTCAATCAAGGCGTAAGTTTGCCGCGCATTGCTGCCGCGCCGGCTGAAGAGCCATCAACCCCGGCGCCACTCATTTTCACTTGGCGGCGCGCCCTTTCCTCCCGCCGGCGCGAAACCGCATTCCACGAGGAACATTACGTCATGCGCTACAACACGCTGGGCCGCACAGGCATCAAGGTTTCGGAGATCTGCGTCGGCACAATGACCTGGGGCTCGCAGAATACGCAGACCGAAGCCCATGGACAGCTCAACTACGCCTTCGACCATGGCGTGAATTTCGTCGATACGGCCGAACTCTACCCGACGACACCGCTTTCAGCCGAAACCTACGGCAACACCGAACGCATCATCGGGAACTGGCTGGCGGCGCGCGGCCGGCGCGACGATGTGGTGCTCGCGACCAAGGTGGCCGGCCCCGGCCGTCCTTATATCCGCGACGGTGGACCGATGACGCCCGAAGGAATCGAGGAGGCCCTGAATGGCAGCCTCAAGCGACTGAAGACGGACTATGTGGACCTTTACCAACTTCATTGGCCGAATCGCGGCCATTATCACTTCCGCAATGCCTGGACCTACGACCCGTCGCGCCAAGACCAGGAGCATGTGGCGGCCGACCTGAAGGCGATACTCGACAAGCTTGGCGAGCTCGTGAAGGCCGGCAAGGTTCGCGCCATCGGGCTTTCGAACGAAACCGCCTGGGGCACCATGAAGATGCTCGATCTCGCCGACAGATATGGCCTGCCGCGCGTTGCGACGATCCAGAACGAATACAATCTGCTCTACCGGGCCTATGACCTCGATCTGGCGGAACTGTCCCATCACGAGGATGTCGGCCTGCTTGCCTATTCGCCGCTCGCGGCCGGTCTCCTGACCGGCAAATATCTCGAGGGGGCAAAGCCCGCAGGATCCCGCCTGTCGATCAACGGCGATCTAGGCGGACGATTCACGCCGCACCAGGAACCCGCCGTCGCCGCCTATGTGGCGCTCGCCCGCGAGCACGGTCTCGACCCGGCACAGATGGCGATCGCCTTCTGCCTGGCGCGCCCATTCATGGCTTCGGTCATCATCGGCGCGACCTCGATGGAACAATTGAAGACCGACATCGGCGGCACCGGCATCACGCTCTCGCAAGACGTGATGAACGGGATCCGGCGCCTCCATCGGCTCTACCCGGCACCGATCTGAGTGCCTCCCATCGCAAAGCGAGCGCTTAGGCCGCCATCTGGCGGCAACTCTCGGCGCAGCGCCAGCAGGCTTCGGCGCAGTCGGCCATGTCGCCGATGCGCTCGCAATCCTTGGCGCATTCGGTGCAGATCTCCGCACATTCCCGGCACAGATGCGGGTGATGAGGGCTGCCGATCAACATGAAATGCGCCGTCGTCCGGCAGATCTCGGCGCAGGCGGCCATCAGCCTGAAATGCGCCGGTTCGGTATGTTCGCCGCCCGCCTCGAGGCAATGGTTCATCGCGGTCGACAGGCAAGTGGCATAACAGTCCAGGCAATTGTCGATGCACGCTTGCATTTTTGGATCAACATGGGCCATCGTCGGCTCCCGCTGTTTTGAGTTGCGCCGATATCCAACAGCAATGACCGGCGATTGTTCCGGCGGCACCCGACAGTGCCCGGACGCCGAAGTTCGGATCGCGGCTTGCATTTCGGCGGAAAATCCGTATAAGCGCGCTGTTCGAAACACCCGGTCTTCTGGCTGGTGGCTGAACGGAGGGCCGGTTTCCGCGTTGGAAGCCGCCAGGAATGCAAGGCATTCCGGCCTCCCGTGTCTCCGCTCTCGACCGTCTCGATACAACACTTTCTTGCCGGCCCTCGCGGCCCATAGAACAGTCGTTGAGGCTTAGCCGCCGAGGTCCGGGGTGATTAACGCAAGAAAGGCAAGCCACAATGGCTCTTTATGAACACGTATTCCTTGCCCGGCAGGATATCACGCCGCAGCAGGTCGATGCCCTCGTCGAGCAGTACAAGGGCGTCATCGAAGCGAACGGCGGCAAGGTCGGTCGCGTCGAGAACTGGGGCCTGAAGTCCCTCACCTACCGCATCAAGAAGAACCGCAAGGCTCATTACGTCCTGATGGACATCGATGCTCCGGCACCGGCCGTCCACGAAGTCGAGCGCCAGATGCGCATCAACGAAGACGTCCTGCGCTACATGACGATCGCCGTCGAAAAGCACGAGGAAGGCCCGTCCGCGATGATGCAGAAGCGTGATCGCGACGATCGTCCGCGCGGCGAAGGCCGTGGCCCGCGTGAAGGCGGCTTCGACCGTGGCCCGCGTCCGGACCGTGGCGACCGTGAAGACCGTCCGCGCCGTCCGCGTGAAGACCGCGCGTAACCCGAAGCTAAGGAGATAAAAACAATGGCTGAAGTTTCTTCCGCTCCGGTACGCCGTCCGTTCCACCGTCGCCGCAAGACCTGCCCCTTCTCGGGTGCGAACGCTCCGCGGATCGACTACAAGGACATCCGCCTCCTGCAGCGCTACATTTCCGAGCGCGGCAAGATCGTTCCGTCCCGCATCACGGCCGTTTCCCAGAAGAAGCAGCGCGAACTCGCCCAGGCGATCAAGCGTGCACGCTTCCTCGGCCTGCTGCCCTACGTCGTTTCGTAAGGCGGACTGACTCTCCGTCAGTCAAATGACTCGACGGCAACTGACTCCGAGGCAAGGCTTTTCCGCACGGTAAGTGCCTTGCCTCTCTCCCTTCCGCGGTGGGCGCGGATCGGAACCGGCGCATGCGCCAAATCCCATGTTGGGGCCTTACTCGACCCCTAACTGCGTTGAAGCAGGACAGCGAACGTGAATATCTGGAACAGGACATCGCTGATCACCGGCGCCCTCGCCGGCATTACCGCCGCCCTTCTATCGATGGGCGCGAACACGCAGTCGTCCTTTGCGATCGTCCTTTACGCCGCTTCCGCGCTGCCTATCCTGATTGCCGGCCTCGGCTGGGGCAACGCAGCCGCGATCGTCGCGATTGTCGTTGCCGGCGCGACTGCCGCCACGCTCGTTTCCGCCTATTTCGCGCTGCTGATCCTGCTCGTGACTCTTGTTCCGGCCGGCTGGCTCAGCCACCTCGCAAACCTTGCGCGCCCTGCCTCCGAACTCGGCGGCCCGGAAGGGGCGCTTGCCTGGTATCCGTTGTCTGACATTCTTGGCCACCTCGCCGGGCTCGTCACCGTCGGGATGATCATCGTCGGCTATATCGTCGGGTACGATTCCGGCGTCTCGGACCGCATGATCGACATGGTGATCGAGGCGGTGAAGGCGCAGGAGCCGCTCTACAATCCGGATGCCGCAGCCATCGCGCAGATCAAGTCGATGTTCACGCTCGCGCTGCCGCTCGTACAGGGCGCGATCTGGGTGCTGATGCTTTTTGCCGCCTACTATCTCGCAACCCGGATCGTCCAGACGTCCGGAAGGTCGCTGCGTCCGCGCGAAGACATTCCGTCCTCGTTGAGGATGCCTCGCAACGCGATTTTCGCGTTTCTCGCCGGCCTGGTGCTTGCCTTTCTCGGCGGAGCGCCGGCGGCGATCGGCGCCCTCATTTGCGGCACGTTCGGCGCAGGCTTCCTGCTCTCGGGCTTTGCCTCGTTCCACTTCCGCACGCGCGGCAGGTCCTGGCGGCTTCCCGTGCTGTGGATCGCCTACCTGTCGGTGTTCGTCTTCACGATCCCGGCTGTGTTCTTCCTCCTGTCCGGTCTGACCGACACGCGACGCACCATCGCGGTCACGCCGACCGGAAAAAACTGACCAACGATACAACGACAAACTGAAAGGAAATCGAAATGGAAGTCATTCTCCTCGAACGCATCGCCAAGCTCGGCCAGATGGGCGAAACCGTAAAGGTTCGCGACGGCTTCGCACGCAACTACCTGCTGCCGCTCGGCAAGGCACTGCGCGCCAACGCCGCCAACAAGGCACGTTTCGAAACCGAGCGCGCAACGCTCGAAGCCCGCAACCTCGAGCGCAAGTCCGAAGCCCAGACGGTCGCAGACAAGCTGGACGGCAAATCCTTCATCATCGTCCGCTCCGCTGGTGAAACCGGCCAGCTCTACGGCTCGGTTGCTGCCCGCGACATCGTTGAGGCGATTGCTGCCGAAGGCTTCAACATCAACCGCAACCAGGTCGACCTCAACCACCCGATCAAGGCAATCGGTCTGCACAAGGTGACGCTGCACCTGCATGCGGAAGTCGAAATCGCCGTTGAAGTCAACGTCGCCCGTTCGGCCGAAGAAGCCGAGCGTCAGGCCAAGGGCGAAAGCCTGACGTCTGCTGACGCCATCTACGGCGTCGACGAAGACGCCCTGAAGCCGGAAGACTTCTTCAACCCGGAAGCTGAGTTCGAAGCTGAAGAAGAATAAGCCCTCGCGGCTGACATGAATTGAAAGGCCCGGATCCGGCGATCCGGGCCTTTTCATTTGCGCGAGAGGTTACTGGGAACGCTTTGCGCTGCATGCACCACAGCGACCTTTGCGCGTCTCATAAGACGCGCGGCGCTGCGGGCGCTCGGCCGCCGTTCACAAAAGACGTCTGAACGCGAATCAGATACCTTTCGCGGCGTTCGCAGCGTCAATTGCCGTGATCGTTTTTTCGCCGTTTGTGACGCGTGCCTGTGGAACAGTCGAACAACGGGCAAAGACCGCGAGCGCGATTGCATGGTTCGCGACTGTTGCACGGCAGCACTTGACCCACAGGACCGTAGGCAGCAAACCGGATAGCTCACACGACCTACACACGCGGAAATGGAACGATCGATGAACGACGCAGCGCGCAAGCTCGCCCCCTTGGCCAAGGATCAGGCGGACCAGCATTATCGCGAGGCGCCGAACAATCTGGAAGCCGAACAGGCGTTGCTCGGCGCAATCCTGGTCAACAACGATGCGTTCTACCGGGTGTCCGATTTCCTGAAGCCGGTCCATCTGTTCGAGCCATTGCACCGCCGCATCTTCGAGGTCGCCGGCGAGATCATCCGCATGGGCAAGACCGCCAACCCGGTCACGATCAAGACCTTCCTCAAGGCGGACGAAAAAGTCGGCGACCTGACCGTCGCCCAATACCTCGCACGCCTTGCCGCCGAGGCCGTTTCGATCATCAACGCGGAGGATTACGGCCGCGCCATCTATGACCTGGCGTTGCGCCGTTCGCTGATCACCATCGGCGAGGACATGGTCAACATCGCCTATGACGCGCCGCTCGACATGCCGCCGCAAAGCCAGATCGAGGACGCGGAACGGCGCCTTTTCGAGCTTGCCGAAACCGGACGCTATGACGGCGGCTTCCAGTCGTTCAGCGACGCTGTGACACTCGCCATCGACATGGCTGCGACGGCGAAGGACAGGGACGGCCATCTTTCCGGCATTTCGACCGGCATCCATTCGCTCGATGGAAAGATGGGCGGCCTGCAGCGTTCGGACCTGATCATCCTCGCCGGTCGCCCGGGCATGGGCAAGACATCGCTCGCGACCAATATTGCCTACAACATCGCCGCGGCCTACGAGCCCGAGGTGCAACCGGATGGCTCCTTCAAGGCGAGGAACGGCGGTGTCGTCGGCTTCTACTCGCTCGAAATGTCGTCCGAGCAGCTCGCCACCCGTATCATCTCCGAGCAGACCGAGGTTTCGTCCTCGAAGATCCGCCGCGGCGACATTTCGGAAGCCGATTTCGAGAAGCTCGTCGCCTGCTCGATGATGATGCAGAAGGTACCGCTCTATATCGACCAGACCGGTGGCATCTCGATCGCCCAGCTCGCGGCGCGCGCCCGTCGCCTCAAGCGTCAGCGCGGTCTCGACGTGCTCGTCGTCGACTACGTCCAGCTGATGACCGGTTCGAAGAAGGCGGGCGACAACCGCGTGCAGGAAATCACCGAAATCACCACCGGCCTAAAGGCGCTCGGCAAGGAACTGAACGTGCCGATCATCGCGCTCTCACAGCTCTCGCGCGCCGTTGAAAGCCGTGAGGACAAGCGCCCGCAGCTCTCCGACCTGCGTGAATCGGGATCGATCGAGCAGGACGCCGACGTCGTGCTCTTCGTGTTCCGCGAGGAATACTACGTAAAGAACATGGAACCGCGCGACGAACTCGATCCGAAGTACGAAGAGTGGAAGATGAAGATGGAGCAAGTGAAGGGCACGGCCGATGTGATCATCGCCAAGCAGCGCCACGGACCGACCGGCACGGTGAAGCTCGCCTTCCAATCCGAATTCACGCGCTTCTCGGACTTGGCGGATTCGTCCTTCACGCAGTACGAGCACTGAGCAATTCCAGGAAAAGTGTGTAACGGTTTTCCGTCCGGACTTGCGTAATTTCAAAGAGTTAGATCATTTCACTGTTTCAAAGAAACAATGAAATGATCTAAGCGACGGGCGGCACCTCCTCGTCCCGCTCCAGCCTCTCACGCGCCGATCAACGCTCTGGCGACTGCCACGACGATCACGCCTGTCGCAACGGACGCCAGCAGCGGCAGCCTCGTCGCTGCAAGCGCAGTCGCAAACGCCGCAAGCGTTTCCGCCGGTCCGGTAACGAGCGCCGTCGGGGCAATGACGGCCATCAGGACTGCGGGCGGTATGGCCTCCAAAGCCTTTCTTTGTTGCGGTCCGATCGTCACGAAGCGGATAAGCAGCAAGCCGCTGATGCGTGTCAGGACCGTCGCGGCGGCCATTGCCAGGATCGCGAGAAAAACATTAGGATCAACCGTCATGCGCAAGCCTCCCGGCGCTGATCGATGACAAGCGTCGCAATGACGCCGGCGGCAGCACCCGCGGCGATATACCAGACGCCGGGCAGCAATTGGTGGCTCAGCACTGCCGCCGCGGCACTTGCCGCAAGCACGGCGCCGGTCTCCCGCCCTTTCCAAAACCCCATCAGCAGAACGACAAAGACTGCGGGGAAGGCAAAGTCGAGACCGATTGCTTTTGGGTCGCCAAGGAAAGCGCCGGCGACCGAGCCCGCCAGGCTCGCCAAGACCCACACGAAGTAGAAAGGCACCGCAAGGCCGGCATACCACGCGGCGGACAGGCGTGCCTGTGCTGCCCGAGTCTCGGCCATTGCCCAAATCTCATCCGCAAGCAGCAGCATCGCGGCGTATTTCGTCGGACCGGAGAAGGCGGGCATCTTGGTGCCAATCGAGGCGCTCATCAGCACGTGCCGGATATTGACGAGCAGCGCCGAAAAACCGAGCGCGCCCCAGGACGCCGGATGGCTCCAGATGTCCATGGCGACGAACTGCGAGCCGCCGGCAAAGACCAAGGCACTCATCAGCGTCACTTCGAGGCTGGACAGACCCTTGCTTGCCGCAACCGCACCAAAGACAAGGCCGATCGGCATGACGGCGACGATGAGCGGCGCCATCGTCCTGACCCCGCCGGAAAACTCTCGAATGACATCCTTCTTGTTCACGCTGGTCGCTCCGCTTTTCAATCGCACCAAGGCACTAGATTCGAAGAGGGTGGCGTGTCTTGAACGAAATTGATCAGCCGGCGCGGAATGCACCCGGCGTGACGCCGGTTCTCGCCTTGAAATGGCGGCTGAAGTGTGCCTGGTCGGCAAAGCCGCAATGGTAGGCCGTATCGACCGCCGACCAGCGCTGCCGCAGCAGCGTCTTTGCCTCGCGCACGCGCTTGTCGGTCAAAAAAGCGTGCGGCGTGATATGGAATTCCTTGCGGAATGCGCGGATCAGATGCGCACGGCTGAGCCCGGCCACCTCAGCAAGCTCGTCGAGGCCAAGGTCGCGGGAATAATTGGCGATCAAATAGTCTCGGGCGCGATGCACGGCTGAAGGCTCCCGCGCCTCCACGGGAAGAATGATCGCGCTGCCGTGACGCTGGAACAGCTTGGCCAGGAAGCTGAACATTTCCTCATCCGCCTCCAGGGCGCCCGCCTTTCCCTCGAGAGCCCTGTGGGCGCGATGAAAGGCGACGGCAAGCTCAGGGTCACGAAGCAGCAGTCGCGAGAAGCAGGGCGTTCCTCTGAAGGCGCGACCGGTGACGTCCTCGAGGACATCGACGAGCAGTTCCACGGATGGATAGATCATCCGGTAGCGATAGCCGTCGAGGCCCGGATGCCCATCGTGAATCTCGTCGGGATTGATGAGATAGAGATCGCCGGGCCCGGTCTGCGATCGTTCGCCCTTGATCGTACTGATCTGCGAACCCGCCTCGATTGCGCCGATGCTGAACGTGTCGTGGGCATGGGGCGCAAACTCGTGGGTGATGAAGGTGGCGCTCAGGCATTCCATGCCATTGAAGCGCGCATCACGCCAGAAGCGTGTCTGCTCGGCCCCCTTGAGCGGCATGGCCTCGATGGCCTCTTCCTGCGAGATCGTCTGCATCACGCAAAGGTTAGCGGCATCGGCACTGCGCGTCTTGCACAAAAGTGCTCGTTGCGTCCCGCACTGACTGCCGGCGCCAGCGGATCGTTTGCGGCCTCCGTCGCCACGATGTATTGCTGCAATATCGTCCACTCAGAGCTTCCGGTATGCACGACCCAGATTTCCTCTCTGCCTCCAACAGGCTCACCATCGACCTCGCGGCGCTGGCCGACAATTGGCGGGCCATGAACGACCGCTCCGGCACGGCTCGCGCGGCGGCCGTCCTCAAAGCGGATGCGTATGGGATCGGCATCGCTCAGGCGGCCCCTGCTCTTTACGCCGCCGGTGCACGCGACTTCTTCGTAGCGAACGCGGAAGAAGGCGCGGAGCTCCGCCCGTTGGTTCCGGATGGGCGCATCTACATTCTGGCCGGCATGTGGCCGGGCAATGAGGAACTTTTCTTCGACAATGATCTCGTGCCGATCATCAACTCGGAAGAGCAACTCGCCGTTTTCATGGCGGCGCTTTCCGAGCGCGGCGACCATCCTTGCGTGCTTCACGTCGACACCGGCATGAACCGGCTCGGGCTGTCGGTCGAGGAAGCCGTCGCGCTCGCCAACGACCCTGCGCGTCCGGCGAGCTTCTCACCCGTGCTGATCATGAGCCATCTTGCCTGCGGCGACGATCCAAAACATCCGATGAACCTCTATCAGCTCGATCGGTTCCATGAGGCGGCTGCCGCCTTCGCGGGCGTCCCGGCGAGCCTTGCGAATTCCGGCGGTGTTTTCCTCGGCAAGGACTACCATTTCGACCTTACACGCCCTGGAATCGCCGTTTATGGCGGCGAGGCGGTGAACGGCGCTATCAACCCGATGAAGCCGGTGGTCACCGCCGAGGCTCGCATCATTCAGGTTCGCACGGTCCCCTCCGGCGCGACGGCGAGCTACGGCGCATCGGCACGCTTCAGCCGCGACACCCGTATCGCAACGGTCGCGATCGGCTACGCCGACGGATATCACCGTTCGGTTTCCGGCGGCGGCGTGACGCTCCGACAGGCGATGCCCTCGGGCGCCTATGGTTTCCTGCATGGCCGGAAGGTGCCGCATGTCGGCCGGGTCACCATGGACCTCAGCCTGTTCGACGTCACCGACCTGCCGGAAAAGGCCGTCCGAGCCGGCGATTATATCGAGCTCTTCGGCCGCAATGTCGCGATAGACGATGTTGCACGCGCTGGCGGAACGATCGGTTACGAGTTGCTGACGAGCCTCGGGCATCGCTACCATCGCAGCTATATCGGCGGCGCTTGAACACTACAGCGCCGCGCGTCCATCAGACGCGCAAAGAACCCTGTAGCACTTTGAATTGCTGCATGTTTTTATCCTTAAATCGGCTACGATTTCAGGAAACATGCAGTGGACCTCGCTGCTTCGACAGACAGTCGCCGAAAAACACCCTTTCGGGCCGCATTTCGCGGCATTATGTGAGCGGTGGCGGTGATTCTCCGAATCACGGCCGTATTCACGCAGCCTCCCGCAAATCCGAAAGCCAGTCTCGATGGCGAAAGCCCGCACCCAGTTCATCTGCCAAAATTGCGGCACCGTCCATTCCCGTTGGGCGGGCAAATGCGATGGCTGCGGCGAGTGGAACACGATCATCGAGGAAGACCCGACCGCGGGCATCGGCGGCGGTCCGTCGCGCGCGCCGAAGAAGGGGCGCCCCGTCGCGCTTACCACGCTTTCCGGCGAGATCGAGGACGCGCCGCGTATCGAGACGGGGATATCCGAACTCGACCGCGTCACCGGCGGCGGCTTCGTGCGCGGCTCGGCCTTGCTCGTCGGTGGCGATCCCGGCATCGGCAAGTCGACCGTGCTGATGCAGGCGGCGGCCGCCCTTTCTCGCCGCAAGCATCGCGTCATCTATGTCTCGGGAGAGGAGGCCGTCGCCCAGGTGCGCTTGCGCGCCCAGCGGCTCGGGGCCGCCGACAGCGACGTGCTCCTTGCCGCCGAAACCAACGTCGAAGATATCCTGGCGACGCTTGCCGACGGCAAGCGCCCCGACCTCGTCATCATCGATTCGATCCAGACGCTCTGGAGCGACATCGTCGATTCTGCGCCCGGGACCGTGACCCAGGTACGAACCGGTGTCCAGGCGATGATCCGCTTCGCCAAGCAGACCGGCACGGCGGTCGTGCTCGTCGGCCATGTGACGAAGGAAGGGCAGATCGCCGGCCCGCGTGTCGTCGAGCACATGGTCGATGCCGTGCTCTATTTCGAAGGTGATCGCGGCCACCACTACCGCATCCTCAGGACCGTCAAGAACCGCTTCGGCCCGACCGACGAGATCGGCGTGTTCGAGATGTCGGACAGGGGCTTGCGCGAAGTCGCCAATCCGTCGGAACTGTTTCTCGGGGAGCGCAACGAGAAATCACCGGGAGCCGCTGTCTTTGCCGGCATGGAAGGAACCCGGCCGGTGCTGGTGGAGGTGCAGGCGCTCGTCGCGCCGACGTCGCTCGGAACACCGCGCCGTGCGGTCGTCGGCTGGGATTCCGCGCGCCTCTCGATGATCCTCGCCGTGCTTGAAGCCCATTGCGGCGTTCGCCTCGGCCAGCACGACGTTTATCTCAATGTTGCCGGCGGTTATCGCATTTCCGAGCCTGCCGCCGACCTTGCGGTCGCTTCCGCGCTGGTTTCGTCGCTCGCCGGGCTTGCCCTTCCGGCCGATTGCGTCTATTTCGGCGAAGTCAGCTTGTCGGGCGCCATCCGGCCGGTTGCGCATACCGCCCAACGTCTCAAGGAAGCCGAGAAGCTCGGTTTCTCCCAGGCCGTATTACCGTCTGCATCGACCGAACTGCCGAAGAACGGCAACGGCCGGTGGAGCGAAATGGAAAGCCTGCCGGATCTCGTGGCGCGTATCGCCGGATCGCGAGGCGCTCTGCGGCAGACGGAAGGCGACGACGAATGACTTACAGCGCGGCGCGTCTTATCAGACGCGCAAAGGACGCTGTAGCACTTTGAATTGCTGCATGTTTTATCCTTAAAGCGGCGACGATTTAAGGAAACATGCAGTAGGCCGGGATCGGCAAGAGCAGCCGCCGAAGTCCGCCTTGACAATTGGTCGTGGAAAGACGTTCTGAATGCGTGCAGACAGAACCGACGGCGGATAAGCTTGGTGTGGCCCGGATCAAGACGGGGTCGGAGTAAGGACAACATGCCCATTACAATTCTCGATGCTATCGTTCTCGGCGTCGCGCTGTTTTCGGCCATCCTCGCCATGGTCCGCGGGTTCTCGCGCGAGGTCCTGTCGGTCGCGAGCTGGGTCGGCGCGGCGGCGGCGGCCTATTTCCTCTACCCCTATTTGCTGCCCTACGCTTCGCAATACACCAGCAGCGACACGGTCGCGATGATCGGCTCGGCCGCCGTGGTCTTCCTGGTGGCGTTGATCGTCATTTCCTTCATCACGATGCGGATCGCCGATTTCATAATCGACAGCCGCATCGGCGCGCTCGACCGGACCCTTGGCTTCCTGTTCGGCGCCGCCCGCGGCATCCTGCTTGTCGTCGTCGCCATGCTGTTCTTCAACTGGCTGGTCGCTCCGCAGCAGCAGCCGATCTGGGTAACCCAGGCGAAATCGAAACCGCTGCTCGACAATCTCGGCAACAAGCTGATTGCCCTCTTGCCGGAAGAGGCCGACGCCACCATCCTCGACCGCTTGCGCGGCAAGGACAACACCGGCGAAGGCGAACCTGAAACCCCTCCGGGTGCGAACGACCAGGCCCCCGTCCAGGATGCGCCGACGAACGGCTGAGACAGGAACCTCAGTTTGCGACAAGGCCCGCTGCGCGGGCTTTGTCCATTTGGAATAACGCTTGCCACTGTTTTCGGCTAAGATCGCTTGAAGACGGGCAGCCTGATCACGATATGCGCACCGGCATGGAGCAAAAGGCGAACTTGTGATGACCGATCTCAGATCCAGTGAAATCCACGACGAACTCGATGGCGATACCCTGCACGAGGAATGCGGAGTCTTCGGCATTCTGGGACATCCGGATGCAGCCACCCTGACGGCACTTGGATTGCACGCGCTCCAGCATCGCGGCCAGGAAGCGGCCGGTATCGTCACCTTCGACGGCAAGCAGTTCTACACCGAAAAGCGCATGGGTCTCGTCGGAGACCACTATACCGACCCCGCAACGCTCGCCAAGCTACCGGGCTATATTTCGATCGGGCATACGCGCTACTCGACGACCGGCGAAGTAGCGTTGCGCAACGTCCAGCCACTTTTTGCCGAACTCGAAGTCGGCGGCATCGCCATCGCCCATAACGGCAACTTCACCAACGGACTGACGCTGCGCCGCCAGTTGATTGCCGACGGCGCGATATGTCAGTCGACCTCAGACACTGAAGTCGTCCTTCACCTCATTGCCCGCTCCAAGCAGACCTCCTCCTCCGATCGCTTCATCGACGCCATCCGCCAAATGGAAGGCGGCTATTCGATGTTGGCTATGACGCGCACCAAGCTGATTGCCGCGCGCGACCCGATCGGTATTCGCCCCCTCGTCATGGGCGAGCTCGACGGCAAGCCGATTTTCTGCTCGGAAACCTGCGCGCTTGACATCATTGGCGCCAAGTACATCCGTGACGTCGAGAACGGCGAAGTGGTCATTTGCGAGATCCAGCCGGACGGGTCGATCTCGATCGACGCGCGCAAGCCGGAAGCACGGCAGCCGGAACGGCTCTGCCTCTTCGAATACGTCTACTTCGCCCGCCCGGATTCGGTCGTCGGTGGTCGCAGCGTCTATGTGGCCCGCAAGAATATGGGCATCAATCTCGCCAAGGAATCGCCTGTCGAGGCGGATGTGGTCGTTCCTGTGCCCGACGGCGGCACACCGGCCGCGCTCGGCTATGCACAGCAGAGCGGCATTCCCTTCGAATACGGCATCATCCGCAACCACTATGTCGGGCGGACCTTCATCGAGCCGACACAGCAGATCCGTGCGTTCGGCGTCAAGCTGAAGCATTCAGCCAACCGCGCCATGATCAAGGACAAGCGCGTGGTACTCGTCGACGATTCCATCGTGCGTGGGACGACGTCGGTCAAGATCGTACAAATGATCCGCGATGCCGGCGCACGCGAAGTGCACATCCGCGTGGCAAGCCCGATGATCTTCCATCCGGACTTCTACGGGATCGATACGCCGGACCGCGACAAGTTGCTCGCCAACCAGCATCCCGATCTCGAGTCCATGTGCCGCTTCATCGGAGCCGACTCGCTCGAGTTCCTGTCGATCGACGGTCTCTACCAGGCTGTCGGGGGTGCATCGCGCGACCCGCAAGCTCCGCAATTCACCGATCACTATTTCACCGGTGACTACCCGACGCGCCTGCTCGACCAGGAAGGCGCAAGCAACGTCCGCAAACTCTCGGTTCTCGCCAGCAACGGATAAAAAGACAATCAAATGACGCCCAATCTGAAAGACCGGGTCGCCGTCGTCACCGGCGCATCGCGCGGTATCGGCTATTTCACTGCTCTCGAACTTGCCAAGGCTGGCGCGCATGTCATCGCCTGCGCGCGCACGGTCGGTGGCCTCGAAGAACTGGACGATGCCATCAAGACGGTCGGCGGTTCGGCCACGCTCGTCCCCTTCGACCTGGCGGACATGGCGGCAATCGACAAGCTCGGAGGAGCGATCCACGAGCGCTGGGGTAAACTCGATATCCTCGTTGCCAATGCAGGCGTGCTCGGCACGATTTCGCCAATCGGCCATGTCGAGGCGAAGGTGTTCGAAAAGGTGATGACGATCAACGTCACCGCGACCTGGCGGCTGATCCGCTCGGTCGAGCCACTGCTCGTCAAGTCCGACGCGGGCCGCGCGCTTATTCTCTCATCGGGCGCTGCGCACAAGTGCAAGCCCTTCTGGGGCCCCTACTCCGCTTCCAAGGCGGCCGTCGAGGCACTCGCACGTACCTGGGCGCACGAAACCCAGCGACTGCCGCTCCGCATTCTCAGCGTCGATCCGGGTCCGACCCGCACCGCAATGCGGGCCCAGGCGATGCCCGGCGAAGATCCGGCAACCGTGCCGCATCCATCCGAAGTCGCGGCCGCGCTGATGCCGCTTCTCGGGCCTGAGCAGACCGAGACCGGCAAACTCTTCATCGTTCGCGAAAACAAGATCGTCGACTATCGGATGCCGGAATAGCCGCCGTGCGTTCAAGTAAACGCACAAAGGACGCTCTAGCACTTTGATTCTAGAGCATCTTATCCGCTTTCAGTGATTCCACTTGAAAGCGGGATGCTCTAGAAAGCAGCAGCAAAGAAGAAAGCCACCGTGGGTCATCCGCGGTGGCTTTCTTCTTTGAGAATTGCCGTTTAATCGTTGTCGCCGGGCAATCCATCGCCACCCTGCGCCGGGTGTGCCGGCCAGTCGCCGTATTTACGCTGCCAGGAGCGGGCGCCGAACGGCAGGCTGATCAGATAGGCAAGCGCCGTCACCACCATCGTTTCCCATGTATAGGTCATCAGTGTCGCGACATAGAAGACGACGACAAGAATGGCCGGCAGGACGAGATCGCGGCGCAAGCGGCTGTTCTCCGACTTGCCGGACCAGACCGGCAGGCGGCTGACCAGAAGGAAGGCGATCAGCACTGTATAGGCCGAAGCGATCAGCGCAAACAGTCGCTCCGGCGCAAGGCCGAGCAGACCGAGATAGACAGGCAACAGCACCAGCATGGCGCCGGCAGGTGCTGGAACGCCGACGAAATATTCCGACTGCCAGGATGCCTTGACCTGGCGCTCGGCCATGACGTTGAAGCGCGCCAGCCGCAATCCGGTGGCAATCGCGTAGATCAATGCGGCGATCCAACCGATCGACCGCGCCTGGTCAAGCACGAAGACGTATAGAACCAATGCCGGCGCGACGCCGAAATTGATGATATCCGCAAGCGAATCCATCTGGCCGCCGAAGCTCGACGTCGCCTTGAGCAGGCGGGCGACCCGTCCATCGATACCGTCGAGGAACGCCGCGAAAAGGACCATGGCGACGGCGAGCTCGACGCGGTTCTCGAAGGCGAGCCGGATGCCGGAGAGGCCGGCGCAGATCGCCAGCACGGTGATCATGTTGGGGATCATCAAGCGCAGCGGAATTTCGCGCAGACGCGGCCCACGCGCCTTGTCGTTCGATCCGTCCACGTCCGCGGCGGGTTGCACTGCTTCCGTCGGCTTTTCCTGCTGGGGCTCTTCCATGACGGCTCCTTATGCGCGGCGGCTGATGACTGGCCCCTTGGCGGAGCCGAATTCAGCAAGCACCGTTTCGCCGGCGACGGCAGTCTGGCCGACGCTGACGCGCGGCTCGGCTCCCTCTGGCAGAAACACATCAAGCCGGGAGCCGAACCGGATGAGCCCGAAGCGTTCGCCGGCTTCGAGCGACGCGTTTTGCGTGGTCCAGCAGAGGATACGCCGCGCGACCAGGCCGGCAATCTGGACCACGCCGATTTCGCCGTGCTTCGTCTCGATGACGAGGCCATTGCGTTCGTTCTCGTGGCTGGCCTTGTCGAGTTCGGCGTTTACGAACCTGCCGGCCCGATAGGCAATGCGGCGCACGGTTCCGCTCATCGGCGCGCGGTTCACATGGCAATTGAAGACGTTCATGAAAACCGAGATGCGCAGCATGGGCGTCGACCCCAGGCCCAATTCATCCGGCGGAGTCACCACCGCAATCGAGGAGACACGGCCGTCGGCCGGGCTGATGACGACGTCGTCGTCGATCGGCGTCATGCGCTCGGGGTCGCGGAAGAAGTAGGCGCACCAGGCGGTCAACAGGAAGCCGATCCACATCAGCGGTTCCCACAGTAAGCCAAGCACCAGCGACACAACGAAGAAAATCGCAATGAAGCGGTAGCCTTCCTTGTGCACCGGGACGAGCGTGTTTCGCACCGTGTTGACCAAGCTCATGAACTCTACTCCAGATTTGACGTGGAAGGTGACCTAGCGCGAAATCCGGACTCCGGCAACGTCGAAAGATTGGTCCCAATCGCCGTGCGCTCGCCACCAGTCATCAAGCGGCTGGTTGGCCGCGGTCGATGATGCCTAGATCGTCGCTCTCGCGCACCCGCTTCAACTGCTCTTCCGCCTGCGTTGCCTCGCGCTGGCGGCTCCACATGGAAGCGTAAAGACCATCGCGATCGATCAGTTCCCCGTGCGTGCCGCGCTCGGCGATCACGCCATCCTTGAGGACGATGATCTCGTCTGCATGGATGACGGTCGACAGGCGGTGGGCGATGACGAGCGTCGTGCGGTTGCGGGAAACGACATCCAGTGCCGCCTGAATTTCCTGTTCCGTCTTGGTATCGAGCGCGGATGTCGCCTCGTCGAGGATCAGGATCGGCGGTGCCTTCAGGATCGTGCGCGCAATCGCCACACGCTGCTTCTCGCCACCGGAAAGTTTCAGACCGCGTTCGCCGACCATGGCCCGGAACCCTTCCGGAAGGCCGCGGATGAAACCGGCGATCTGTGCCGCCTCGGCAGCCGACTCGACCTCGGAGTCGGACGCCTCGATGCGACCGTAGCGTATGTTGTAGGCGATCGTATCGTTGAAGAGCACCGTGTCCTGCGGGACCATGCCGATGACCGCGCGCAGGCTTTTCTGCGTCACGTCGCGAACATCCTGTCCGTCGACAGTGATCGACCCCTCCTGGACATCGTAGAAGCGGTAGAGCAGCCGCGACAATGTCGACTTGCCCGCTCCGGAAGGTCCCACGACTGCCACCGTCTTGCCGGCGGGAACGTCGAAGGAAATCCCTCTGAGGATCGGACGGGCGGGATCGTAGGCGAAATGCACGTCCCTGAAGGAGATCGCGCCCTTGTCGATTGTCAGCCCCCTCGCGTCCGGCCGATCGACCACCTCCGCCTGAACATCGAGCAGGTCGAACATGTGCTCGATATCGGTCAGGCCCTGGCGGATTTCGCGGTAGACAAAGCCGATGAAATTCAGCGGGATGGCAAGCTGGATCAGCATGGCGTTGACGAAGACGAAATCACCGATCGTCTGATCGCCACGCTGCACCGCAAGTGCCGATATCGTCATCATCGCCGCGGTGCCCGCGCCGAAGATCAGCGCCTGGCCGAAGTTCAGCCAGCCGAGCGAAGTCCAGACCTGGGTCGCGGCGCGCTCGTAGCGCTCCATCGACCCGTCGAAGCGCTTCGCCTCCATCTCTTCGTTGCCGAAATATTTGACGGTCTCGAAGTTAAGGAGCGAATCGATCGCCTTGGTGTTCGCATCGGTGTCGCTGTCGTTCATCGAGCGGCGAATGGCGATGCGCCAGTCGCTGGCGCGCACCGTGAACCAGATGTAGAGCCAGACCGTCACGGCGGTCACGAAGAGGTAGCTGAAGCCGTAGCCCCACCAGAAGATCACCGCCGTCAGCAGGAACTCGATGAGCGTCGGCACGCTGTTCAGGATCGTAAACCGGACGATCGTCTCGATGCCCTTGGTTCCGCGCTCGATAATCCGCGAGAGCCCGCCCGTGCGCCGCTCGAGATGGAAGCGGAGCGAGAGCTGATGCATGTGGACGAATGTCCGGTAGGCAAGCTGCCGCACGGCATGCTGGCCGACGCTCGCAAAGAGCGCGTCACGCAGCTGGTTCAGGCCCGCCTGTAGCAGACGTGCAAGGTTGTAGGCGAGCACCAGCATGACCGCGCCGGTCAGGAACTGCGGCAGCGAGGCCAGTGCGTCCGGCCTGCTGTTCAAGGCGTCGGTGGCCCACTTGAAGAAATAGGGAACGAGAATAAGGACGACCTTCGCGACCACGAGGATCAAGGTCGCCCAGACGACCCGCAATTTCAGATCCGCGCGATCTGCCGGCCACATATAGGGCCAGAGGTTCGCGATGGTCTCCAACGGATTGCTCGTGTCGGCGGAAACCGTCTTTTTCTGGTTATGGGGTGCCACGTCTCAGTCCGCTTCCAGTTCTACTGCACGTTTCCTTAAATCGGAGCCGATTTAAGGATAAAACATGCAGCAATTCAAAGTGCTACAGAGTCCTTTGTGCGCCTGAAAACGCGCAAGGCGCTATGGATCGTCAATGAAAAGCGGCGTCTTTTGGAGACGCCGCGTTTTCTGACAGATAGGTTCGCGCGCTTCTCGCCGCAATGGAATTGCCGGCAAAAGGCGGACTATTCTTCGTGCTTCACGTGCTTGCGGTGCATTTCCCGCGATTCGTCTTCGGACATCGCCTCGTCCGGAACACCGAAAACCTGACCCGGACGGATTAAGTCGGGGTTTTCGATCTGCTCCCGGTTGGCAAGGTAAATCGTCGTGTAGCGAACCCCTGCCCCGTAGACCCGGCGCGAAATCTGCCAGAGCGTGTCGCCGCGGCGGATGATGACCGACGTCTTGCTCTCCTTGAGCGGAGCTTGCTCGATCGTCGCGGGTTGCCCGGGTGTCTCGACCGATGTAGCGGCCTGTTCGGATGCGGGCGCTGCGGCAGCGCTGCCAGCGCCTTCGGCCACCGGCGGCTTCATCGGCTTGGCTGCGTCGACAGCCAACGCGGCACCAGACTCAACAACAGCCTCGGCGACAGCACTAGACCGGGTCAGCACAGGGCCGACCGTTGCCTCGACCTTTGCCAGGGCCGTGGCGACGCTTGCCGGGTCCTGCTGTGACGACTTGAGCACCGCCAAAGCATCGGCCGCGGCTTTCGACGCTTCCGCTGCGGCCGTCGCCAGTGCCTGGTTTGCATTGTCCGCCGGCTTGAAGTCGGCGAGCGACTGCAGCGCAAATTCCGTGGCCGAACGGGCCGCGGCAAGCTGCTCGGCGGAGGGCCGTTTGCCATCGGCGAAAAGTCCCTTGAGCAAGGCAACCGCCTTGCTCGCCTCGCCCCGCAAGCGGTCAAGCTCGTTGCTCGCCGCCTCCGACTGCCCGCCAGCGACGGCAGCCACCTGGCTGCCAGCCGGTCGGTCGAAGGGCACCGATGCGCGCATCGTCACCTTGCCGCCGTCCCCGTTCAGCATGTCGGCCCGGATGATGTGGCTGCCGACTGCCAGATCGATCGAGCCGTCAACGACGAATTTGCCCTTGTCGTCGGCTTTCATCTCGCCGACGAACTTATCGTCGGCATAGATGCGCACCAACGCACCGGGCTTGGCGTTACCGGCAACGTATATCGTCCCGCCCTCGATCTCGACGGCGGTAACCTGAAGACCCGGAACGCCAGCGGGTTTCGCCGGCGTATCGAGCGTGCCCTCAGGCTCACCGCCTTGCGCATTCGGCTGAACGGCAACGTCCGCCGGCTTTGCATCGACCTCAGGCGTGGTGATCAGGCGGCTCGCTTCGCCGGGCTTGGACACCATTGCCAGCAATTGGCCGGTCGAGTCCTTCGGCACGGAGACCGTCGCCACTTCTTCGGACGTCTTGGTTACGCCACCTGCACCGACACTGCGCAGAGTCAACTGGTGATCGCCGGCGACAAGCGGCTTGTCAAAAACGGCGGCGAAATCGCCGGCGGCGCCGACGTCAGCCGTGCCGATAACGGTATTGCCACTGAGGATTTCGAGTTTGGTGCCGGGCTGGGCGCGGCCGGCGATGACGGTCGATCCATCGGGCTCGACGCGAAGGATATCGAAGCCCGGAACCGTCCAGGTCGCAGGATTGGACGCGTCAGCGGTCGCCTTGCTCGCGACATCCGGCGCAGCCGCCTGACCCTCCGGGGCGGCCGGGGTGGTTTCGACCTTGGCCGCCGACTTCGTCTCGGCCGGCTGGCCGCCACTCGCGATCGGCTGTGCGGCCTGCTCCTTGTCGTCGTCGCGCAGATTTGGCTGGACAACGAAAACCATCAAGGCGGTGGCGGCTGCCAAGACGCTCAGCGCCACCCAACCGGCTTTGTTCTTCATCATGCTACTCTCCACACGGGGCGGAGCAATACAACGCTCCGCGCATGTCCCCTTTTATCGGCCTGCGGTGCGGACCTTTTTTCGCCATTATAGCGCAACAGCGGCCTACCCGTCCGAATTCTTCAACGTATTACTGAAATTGCTAACGTTTCCTATAGTTTCATACAAGCTCCCACGCCTCATGGGGGGCTCATTACCGCTACTTTTTCCCTCAATTTTCTTGACCGATGCTGCGCTGCAATGTCTTTTGGCTCCATGACCAAGCAAAACACCCCGATTCGATCGATCTGCGTCTATTGCGGCTCTCAGCCAGGACGAGATGCGGCGCACATGCAAGCGGGTCGCACACTGGGAAAATCGATCGCCGATCATGGCCTGCGCCTCATCTATGGCGGCGGCACACGCGGCATCATGGGCGCAGTGGCAAGCGGCGTGCTTTCGGCGGGCGGCGAGGTCACCGGCATCATTCCGGAATTCCTCATGGACAAGGAAGCAACCCGCCACTCACTGGGACAGCTCAACGAACTCGTCGTCACCGCCGACATGCATGAGCGCAAGCACAAGATGTTCGAGCGCAGCGATGCATTCGTGGCCCTCCCGGGCGGCATCGGCACGCTTGAGGAAATCGTCGAAATCATGACCTGGGCGCAACTCGGTCGCCACCGGAAGCCGATGGTCTTCGGCAACATCAACAGCTTCTGGAACCCGATGCTGGAATTGTTGCAGCATATGCGCGATCAGGGATTCGTGCACACGGCCCATCTCGTCCAGCCATTGGTCATCGACCGGCCAGAGGACATCGTCCCCGCAATTCTCGCCTCGGCCGCCGCCAGAGGCCGCGAGGGTGCGACAGAGATCATTTCCAAACTCTAATGCATGTTTCCTTTAATCGTAGCCGATTAAAGGACAAAAACATGCAGCAATTCAAAGTGCTACAGCGACCTTTGCGCGTCTGATAAGACGCGCGGCGCTATTCTACTCGGCTGGAGCGGGCTGTGCCGCGCGACGAGCTCTGCTTTCGGCAAGCATCGCACCCGAATAGACAAAAAGCGCGGCCCAGATCAGCGCGAAAGCGATGAGTTTCGCCGTTCCGAAAGGTTCGTGAAAGACGAAGACAGCGATGACGAAGATCATCGTCGGGGCGATGTACTGCATGATGCCGATGGTGGAGAGCCGCAAGAGCTTCGCGCCATTGGCATAGATCATCAGCGGTACGGCCGTGACGATGCCGCAGGAAAGCAGCCACAGGACATCGGCAACCCCGGTATCACCAAAGTGGCCCTGCCCTGTGGCTTCCAGCCAGATGATGTAGCCGATAGCCGGAATGCTGAGCAACAGCACCTCGAGGAAGAAACCCTGGTTCGGTCCGATCGGCAGCGTCTTGCGGAAGAAGGCGTAGAAGCCCCAGGAAATGCAAAGTCCGATCGAGACCCATGGCAGGCCGCCGGCATCGAACGCGAGCACGGCGACGGCGATAGCGGCCAGCGCGATCGCCACCATCTGCGCATTGTTCGGCCTCTCCTTCAGCAGAACGGCCCCGAGGAAAATCGAAAACAGCGGATTGATATAATAGCCGAGCGCGGTCTCGATGGCGCGGCCGGCACCGATCGCCCAGACATAGATGCCCCAATTGATGGTGATCAGCACAGCGGTAAGTGCCGCCATTCTCAGCATGCTCGGGGACTTGAGCGCCAGCTTCAGCTCCTGCGTGCGACCGAGCCACAACAGCACGAGCCCCGCAAGCGGCACCGACCAGACGATGCGATGGGCGACGACTTCCGCTGCCGGGATGTGTGCCACCGCCTTCATGAAGAACGGCAGGAATCCCCAGAGCAGATAGGCGGAAAGCGCAAAGGCGAAGCCCTTGGCGGAATCGGTGTTCTCGGCGGGGATCTTCGCGTTGGGCTCGGCCATTGTTTGGTTCCTGACATCTCGGGCGCGGCGCATTGGCACAGCGGCCGCTCCGGTCCTTATCGACGGCATGGTCAGCTGACCAATGCCTCCTCATCGTCGGGTCCTACTCCAACGAACGGTAATGCACCAATTCATTTCCGTGAACGAAGAGTGAAACTCTCTGATCGAACCGTGGAAAGTCAGCTCTCCCTCGAACGTCATTCGGCCGCGATCAATCCGATCTGATCGCGATTCTTGAGTAGTTTGTAGACGATACTGTCCATCAGCGCCTGGAAGGATGCATCGATGATGTTGTCGGAAACGCCAACCGTCCACCAGCGCGTGCCGGTGCGGTCGGTCGATTCGATCAGGACGCGCGTGATCGCCTCGGTACCGCCGTTCAGGATCCGGACCTTGTAGTCGGCAAGCTCGAGATCGGCGATCTCCGACTGGTATTTGCCGAGGTCCTTGCGCAACGCGAGGTCCAGCGCATTGACCGGACCGTGGCCCTCGGCAACGGACATCATGACTTCCCCGTCGACGATCACCTTGACCACCGCTTCCGAGACGGTCTTCAAGTTGCCGTTCGCGTCGAAACGCCGTTCGACCATCACGCGGAAGCTTTCGACGTGGAAGAAATCGGGAACGGTCCCGAGGATGCGGCTTGCGAGCAGCGCAAAACTCGCATCCGCGCCTTCATAGGCATAGCCTGTAGCCTCGCGCTCCTTGACGATGGCGATCAGCTTGTCGAGCCTCGGATCGTCCTTGGCAACGCTGATGCCGCGCCGCTTGAGCGCGTTGATGAAATTGGCCTTGCCGCCCTGGTCCGAGACCATGACCTTGCGCAGATTGCCGACGCTTTCGGGCGCGACATGCTCGTAGGTTCTGGGGTCCTTCAACAGGGCTGACGCGTGGATCCCCGCCTTGGTTGCAAAGGCGGACGCGCCGACATAGGGGGCCTGCGGATCCGGCGAACGGTTCAAAAGCTCGTCGAACGCATGGGCGAGCGTCGTCAATTCCTGCAGTTTTTCAGAATCGACTCCGGTTTCGAAGCGGCTCGAATAGGTTTCCTTCAGCGCCAGCGTCGCGATCAGTGTCACCAGATTGGCATTGCCGCACCGTTCGCCGATGCCGTTCAGCGTTCCCTGGGCCTGGCGGACACCGGCCTCCACGGCGGCAAGCGAATTCGCCACCGCCTGGCCGGTGTCGTTATGGGCATGGATACCGAGATTGGCGCCGGGCACGCCTCCGACGATCACGGCGCCAACGATTTCGCGCACCTCCGGCGGCTGCGTGCCGCCATTGGTATCGCACAGCACGACCCAGCGCGCGCCCGCCTCAAGCGCCGTCCTGGCGCAGGCGAGTGCATAGGCGGGGTTTGCCTTGTAGCCGTCAAAGAAATGCTCGCAATCGACCATGGCCTCGCGCCCAGAGGCCACGACGGCCTCGACCGAGGTGCGGATATTGTCGAGGTTCTCTTCGTTCGAGCAGCCGAGCGCTACCTCGACATGATAGTCCCAGCTCTTGGCAACCAGACAGATCGCATCGCTTTTGGCATCGAGCAATGCGCGCAGTCCCGGGTCGTTGGAGGCGGAGACGCCTGAGCGCTTGGTCATGCCGAACGCCACGAATGAAGCCTTCTGCGTGCGCGTCCGCTTGAAGAACTCCGTGTCCGTCGGGTTGGCACCCGGATAGCCGCCTTCGACATAGTCCATGCCGAATTCGTCGAGCATGGCCGCGATCGCAATCTTGTCCTCGACGGAAAAATCGATGCCGGGCGTCTGCTGCCCGTCCCGAAGCGTGGTGTCGAAGAGATAGATGCGTTCCCTGGTCATGGCTCAGTTCCAACGTGCTTTTGAGTCAAGTGCCTGCGAAAACCGCAGACACTTTCTGTGTTATTCCGTCTTGCCTGCATATTTGTCCGTCGCTCGGATCAGGCGGTCGAGAATGCCCGGCTCCGAATAGGCGTGCCCCGCCCCCTCGATCAGATGGAATTCCGCCTGCGGCCAGGCCTTGTGCAACTGCCAGGCATATTTGGCCGGGCACGGCATGTCGTAGCGGCCGTGCACGATCACGCCCGGAATGTCGTTGAGCTTGTGCGCGTCGCGCAGCAGCTGCCCGTCCTCCAGCCAGCCGGCATTGACGAAGAAATGGTTCTCGATCCGGGCAAAGGCATGCGCGTATTCCTCCTCCTCGAATTTCGAGCTCGTCGAAGGCTCCGGCAGCAGCGTAATCGTCTCTCCCTCCCAGATGCTCCAGGCCTTTGCGGCAGCAAGCCGCGTCGTGCGGTCCTCGCTCGTGAGCCGCCGATGATAGGCGAGCATCATCTCATGGCGCTCCTCCGGCGGGATCGGAGCAACGAAGCGTTCCCATTTGTCGGGAAACATCTCCGAGACGCCGAACTGATAGTACCAATCGAGCTCGGCCCTGGTCAGTGTATAGATGCCCCGGACGACGAGTTCGGAAACACGCTTCGGGTGCGTCTCGGCATAGGCAAGCGCGAGCGTCGAGCCCCAGGAGCCGCCAAAAACCAACCATTTTTCGACGCCGGCTAATTCACGCAAGCGTTCGATATCGGCCACGAGATGCCACGTCGTATTCGCCTCGATCTCCGCATGCGGCGTGGACTTGCCGCAGCCGCGCTGATCGAACAGCGTGACATCGTAAAGTGCCGGGTCGAAAAGGCGACGGTGGTTCGGCGAGATCGTGCCGCCGGGTCCGCCATGCAGGAAAACCGCCGGCTTTGCCCCGGGCGTGCCCACGCGTTCCCAATAGATCACATGGCCGTCACCCACATCGAGGCGGCCGGAGGCATAGGGTTCGATTTCCGGATAAAGGGTACGCAATGTAACGCTCACAATGGGTCTTCCTTGGGTGGCCAATGCACGGTGTCGAAGTCGGGATGCTGGCGGTTCGATTCCAGCACAAGCATATGACGCGCGGCCGATTCTTCGGTGCGGTTATCAGTTTCCTTTTCCGGAAGGCGCGGCAGATGGGAAAACCACAGCATGCGAGACTCGATTCCGGACTGATAGATGGGCTGCACGTCGTCGGGATCATCGAGTGAGCCGAGGGCGATGTTCAAAAAATCCTCGCCCGGCATGTCGTAGAAGAGCGGTGTGCCGCAGTCACGGCAGAAGCCGCGCCTGACGAGATGCGACGACCGGAACCAGGACGGCTCTCCGCGGGTGATGAGAAAATCGTCCCGCTTGATGTTGGCGAGCGGCAGGAAGTAGTTGCCCGCTGCCTTCTGGCACATGCGGCAATGGCAAAGATGCGGATCGTCGAGCGTGCCCTCGGCGCGGTAGCGTACCGCGCCGCACTGGCAGCCGCCTGTAAAGATTCGTCTGATCATCACTTCCAAGCCCCTGGCGCCGGCCACCGATCCGTCTCGTGGTCGGGGTGCTGGAAGGAGATGATCTGTTCCTGCCTTGCGTAATAATCCGGATCCTCATGCACCGGCTGCTCGAAAATCGTTTCAACCCAGGGCAGGCGCGAGGCGTAGTTGACCTGGATTTTCGGCGCGAGGTCGGAGCGGTCATCGAAGCTGCCGATCGCAATTTCCAGGCCGCCCGGATGCCGATAGGTCAGCGGCGTTCCGCATTTGGGACAAAAACCGCGATCGATATTGACGGAGGACTGGAAGTAGCTCGGTTCGTCGCGGGTCCACTCGACCCCGTCCTTCGGGGCTGTGACCAGCGCCGAAAAGAAAGACCCGAACTGCTTCTGGCACATGCGGCAATGGCAGATCGACGGGCGGCCGAGCTTTCCATGGATGCGGAAGCGCACGGCTCCGCACTGGCATCCTCCTGTTCGTACAGCATCGGTCATCGCTTTGCCTCCGGTGGCCAGGTTTCGGTGTCGTGATCGGGGTGCTGGTAGGAAACGAGGTCGGCGAGGAAGGAGCCCGCCGCCACATCCTCCATCGTATCTTCGCCCGGGAGTTCGTGCACCCGGTCGACATAGGGAAGCTTCGCCTCGATACCCCATTGGATCGTCGGCGCGATACCTTGGGGTCTGTCGAAGGCGGCGATCGCCAGTGCCATACCGTCCAGCGCTTCATAGCTCAGCGGCGTGCCGCAATCACAGCAGAAGCCGCGCCAGACGGCGTTCGACGACTGGTAGCGCTTGCGCTCGCCGCGCGTCCAGGTGACCTGCGCTCCGCGCACGGAGACGAGCGGCAGATAGAAGTTTCCGCTCGCCTTCTGGCACATGCGGCAATGGCATACCGAGGCGTCGCCGAGCTTTCCCTCGACGCGAAAGCGGATTGCGCCACATTGACATCCGCCAGTTTGGATCTCGTCCGTCATGTTCACGCTCCTCTTCCCTCTGCGGCATCGCACCCGGCTACGGGTTACGCCTGCGACCGCTTGACCTCCCAGGTCGTCACCCGCTCGCCGGTTTCCGGGTCCTTGCCGTCCTTGAGCTGGATGCCTCGTGCCTGAAGATCGTCGCGAATGCTGTCCGCTTCAGCGAAGTTCTTCGCCTTGATCAGTTCGAGGCGGGCACGGACGCGCTCGTCGATCTCATGCACGACTGCCTCGTCGAGCTCGATTTCCTTTGGCGCAACGCCAAGCAGAGCTGCACTTGCGGCGAAAACGCCGGCCTGACGCGAATCGACGGCCGCCTTCTGGGCAAGCGCATGCAATGCCTGGACCGCGGCAACGGTGTTGAGGTCATCCGCGAGCGCCGCGACGATCGCAGGATCCGGTTCGCCGACTGCCTCTCCGGGCACAGGCCATTTTGAGAGCAGATGCTCGGCCTCCTCAAGGCGCTTGAGGGAGAAGTCGATCGGCTCGCGATAGTGCGTCATCAACATTGCAAGCCGCAGCACCTCGCCCGGCCATTTGCGGTCACCGAACTTCTCGGTGTGAAGGAGTTCGTAGATCGTGACGAAATTGCCCTCGGACTTCGACATCTTGCGGCCCTCGACCTGCAGGAAGCCATTGTGCATCCACACGTTCGCCATCACCTCGGTGCCATGGGCGCAACGCGACTGCGCGATCTCGTTTTCGTGGTGCGGAAAAATCAGGTCCAGACCGCCCCCGTGGATGTCGAACACTTCGCCGAGATAATGCCTGCTCATCGCCGAGCATTCGATGTGCCAGCCCGGCCGACCGCGTCCCCAAGGGCTGTCCCAGCCAGGCTCGTCGGCCTCGGAAAGCTTCCAGAGCACGAAATCGCCGGGATTTTTCTTGTGAGCATCGACAGCGATGCGGGCCCCGGCCTGCTGTTCGTCGAGGTTGCGCTTCGAAAGCTCGCCATAGTCGGCCATCGATTTCGTGTCGAACAGCACTTCCCCGGCGGCTTGATACGCATGTCCCTTCGCGATCAGCTTCTCGATGATCTCGATCATCTGGGCGATATTTTCGGTCGCTCGCGGCTGCACGTCCGGATCTAGGCAACCGAGCGTCGCAATATCCTCGAGAAACTGCGTCTCGGTTTTCTCGGTCACGCGACGGATCGCCTCGTTCAGCGGCAGCCCCGGATAATCGCGCAGCGCACGCGCGTTGATCTTGTCGTCGACGTCGGTGATGTTGCGGGCATAGGTGACGTGGTTTGCGCCATAGACATGGCGCAGCAACCGAAAAAGAACGTCGAAGACGATATTCGGGCGCGCATTGCCGATGTGGGCATAGTCATAGACCGTGGGGCCGCAGACATACATACGCACGTTCTCCGGGTCGATGGGCCGGAAATCGGCCTTCTCCCGCGTCAGTGTGTTGTACAGCTTCAAAGTCGGCATAGCGCCCATCCCAAATCTCCAAGCCTGCGTGCAACCGTCGGAATATACAGCGTCCGGGCGGCCCGCACGTTTATCATCTTGGATTTCGGGAGACGAAAACGGCCAGGCCAGCGGATCGCTAGCGAATAATCTTCCGGCAAATAATGCAGATAACCGTTTTCATGGCGACACTTATCGCGCTTCGCACCACGCCGGTCAAGAGGTCAACCACAGGCAAGCAACGACCGGCATCATAAAGTAAAGTCGGCCATGGTTTTGTCATTATTAGCTTATCTGGATCGCCGCAACGGGAAGGAGATTCGCGATTGCAGATTGGCCCCTGCATCCGATCCCTGTTTCCGGAGGAACAAGGGGGGAGCTTTGTTTTCGCGCATAACGGGAAAACGAAGTGTTTCCGGTAAGGGAACGCATCAAGGAGAGAATGCAAAGTGAAGGCCGCCAAGATCACCGAAACGAAGCCGCCCGTCGCCGATCTGGTAACGCTATATCGGCCGCTGGGCCTGAAGGCCGTGCTCGCCGCAGCGCTGCAGGTCAAGGTCAAACCGGCAGGCAAGCTCGTCAAGCGCACCGCCTGAATCCCGCCCGCGCAGCGCCTCGCTAAAACAGGGACATCTGCCTGTTGTTGTCATCCCGGTCGTCATCGCGGTTCCGGCTTGCCGCTTCCGGCGACTTGGCGGGCACGGCTTCGTCCTGGAGTTCGGGTCCAGTATTGGCGATCTTGTTCACCTTGTCCGATACAGGGATAGCCTCGAAATAGTCGCCAGGGGCCGGCGCCATGAGATCGGCGACCTCGCGCGGTTCCTGGGTCCTGCAATCCAGCCAGCGGGCAAAGTCCTCCGGCTGGATCACGACCGGCATGCGATCATGGATATGCCGAATCACCCTGTTTGAACCGGTGGTGAGGATCGCAGCCGTATCGACCTCCGAGCCGTCTGCGGAAGACCAGGTCTCCATGAGGCCGGCAAAGGCGACAATGCCGCCCCTCTTCGGGCGGACCCAGTAGGCCTGGGAAGCTTCGCCCCTGCCTCTTGCCGGGCGGCGCCACTCATAGAAGCCGGAAGCCGGCACCAGAATGCGGCGATGCCGCATCGCCGCGCGGAAGGCGGCCTTTTCCACCGCCGATTCTGAGCGGGCGTTGATGAGCAGCGGGAACTTGCGTGGATCCTTCACCCAGCCGGGCGTGAAGCCCCAACGGACAAGCAGGGTCTTGCGCTCCGGCAGGTTGCTGCCCGGTTTTGCCCGATCCGAGGCGACGACCACGATGATCGGCTGCGTTGGCGCGATGTTGTAGCGCGCCGGGAAGTCTTCCGCCTCCAGCAGCCCAAACAGTTCCATCAATTCTTCCGGCCTCGCCGTCAGCGCAAAACGTCCGCACATGACAGGGATGTGGCACTTCACGTAGGATGGGTCAACGATCCAACGCCATTTTGATTCTGCTATGCAAAAGCGGCCCCAACTCGCCTCCTCCGCCATCCTCGAACGGGATGGGCGCTATCTGCTCGTCCGGCGCGCCAACCCGCCATCGGCCGACATGTACGCCTTTCCCGGCGGCCGGGCTGAGCCGGGCGAAACGCCGGCAGAGACTGCGCTGCGCGAGCTTGCCGAGGAAACCGGCATCAGCGGCCGCGACCCCGTGCTCTTCGAAACCTATGATCTGCCGGGAAAGGAATCGGAGGGGCGGCATTTTCTGCTTTCGGTTTTCACGGTTCAGGCGGATGACGACTCCGTCGCGATCGCCAATGATGACGCCGCAGGCGTTGGCTGGTTTACCCCTGAGGAAATCTTCGAACTGCCGATTCCCGAGAGCGTTCGCCAATGCGTGGAAAGGCTGTCCGGACTCCGGCCAAGGCTCCCCGCAGGCAACGTTTGCCATAAAACCGACGCTGATTCGGATTTGATGGGATCATGACCAGTGCCCCGCCCATTCTTCGACTTGCCTTGACCGGCGCCCTTCTCGTTTTCGCCGTCGGCGCCGCCGCTCAGCAAGAAGAAGCGCCCCAACCGGACAAGGCGACGCCTCCGGTGACCGGGGAAAACGCGACGTCCTATGACCAGCGGCTGGTTCGCCTCGCCGAAATTCTCGGATCGGTCCATTATCTGCGCAATCTCTGCCTCAAGGCCGAGGAAGATACGTGGCGGCGCTCGACACAGGAATTGATCGACAAGGAGGCGGCTGACGAACCGAAACGGCGCGAGCGTCTGACCGCCGCCTTCAACCGTGGGTATCGAACCTTCGCGTCCGTCTACACGACTTGCACCGAGCCCGCCACGCTCGCCGAGCAGCGGTACCGTGCCGAAGGTGCAACACTTGCGTCAGAAATCGTCGCCCGCTTTGGAAATTAGCAAGAAATTAACCTCTTTTTTCGGGACCCCGTGTCGTTTCGGGAAAAGGCTGCTAAGTTTGTTAAGAGAGTGGTAAGAAGTGACCGGCCTATCCGCCCCGTTCAGTTGCGGTTCAGCGGAACGTCGTTAGATTGAGCCAAGTGCACGTATTGGAAGTCGCATGGAACGAATGATGGAACCAAGCCTGACCGACATCGACGACATGATCGTCCACGAGAAAATGCAGGCGGCCCTTGAACATCAGAACGAAGCCTGGGCGGACGGCATGGCGGACGGGATCGAGCCGGAGATCATCGCCGACGCCGCGATCGCGCTGGCCATGCGGGAAACCATCCGTCTCCATGGCGAGGAAGGTGCCGAAGCGATGCTGAATTCGCTTCGTGAGCGAATGCTGGCCGGAGAATTCTCGCCGCAGCGGACAATCCAATAATATCGGGACTGCCTCAATGAGACGGAACCTTGCAAACCGGGCTTCCTCGGTTCGCCTTGTTACGCTGCTGTTGGCCGGCGTAGCCGCGTGCACGCCGATCATGGCTGCTCCCACATTTGCGCTCAGCGAACTTCAAGGGGTCCCTGGCCCTATCGCCAGCGATCAGAATACGGCGCCCTCCGACCAGCCTGAACAGGCCGAGCCAGAGGAGCAGGCACCTCTCGAAATTCCGATGCCTGACCCATTGGTCGATAATGCTGCGGCCAAGGATGACGAAATCGAGGCCCCGCAAGTCGTTGAGCCGGTCGACGTGCTGACGGATGTCTCCAAGATTCCGGCTCCGGTTGCGCGTATGCGTGAACTGATCGTCGAAGCCGCCGCCTCGGGCGATATCGAAAGATTGCGACCACTGCTCGGCAAGGGACCGACCCAAACTCAGGTGACAGGCGTCAGCAGCGACGAGGACCCCGTCACCACGCTCAAGGGCCTTTCCGGCGACCAGGACGGCGTCGAAATCCTGGCGATCCTTCTCGACGTTCTGTCGACCGGCTTTGTTCTCGCTGACAAGGGCACGCCGGAGGAGGCCTATGTATGGCCCTATTTTGCCGAGAAGCCATTGTCCTCACTGACGGCACCCGAAAAGGTGGATCTCTTCCGGCTCGTCACCGCCGGCGACTTCGCCGAAATGGAAGAATTCGGCAGCTATAACTTCTACCGCGTCGGCATCACACCCGACGGCCGGTGGAAGTTTTTCGTCGCCGGCGACTGATTGGACCCAACGACCGGGACCGAAGCACTTTTCCTCGCTCCGCTCCGGCGGCACGCTTGCCGATGGCCGACGAACATCCTACCTCTTCGACAAAGAGAACAGGATTCGAACGATGCCAAAGGTTTGCCTCGATGATCGCGCGATCGTCAGCGTTTCCGGCAAGGACGCCGAAGATCTTCTGCAAAACCTGATTACCACCGACATTGGCGCGCTTGGCTCCGATGAAGTACGTCCCGGTGCCTTGCTGACGCCGCAGGGCAAGATCCTGTTCGATTTTCTGATCTACCGCGACGGCGAGGCGCTCAGGCTGGAGACGACGAGCGACCAGGCCGAGCCACTGCTGAAACGGCTGACCATGTATAAATTGCGATCTGCCGTCGACCTCTCGCTGCGGTCGCCGGCGCCGGTCACGGTCGTGTTCGGCGAAGAGCCGCCGGAAGGAAGTTATCGCGACCATCGATTTGAAAAGGCCGGGCTTTCCGTTTCCCGTCTTTATCGCGAAATAGAAGGCACGGACGCGACGCCCGCCGACTTCGAACGACTGAGGATCGCGAGCGGTGTCGCCGTTTCGGGCGCCGATTTCGCCCTGCAGGATGTCTTTCCGCACGATGTTCTGCTGGACCTCAATGGCGGGCTTTCCTTCCGGAAGGGCTGCTATGTCGGTCAGGAGGTCGTTTCCCGAATGCAGCACCGCGCCGCGGCACGCCGCCGTGTCGTGATCGTTGCCGGCGAGGCGCCGCTGCCGCCGACAGGTGCCAGCATTACGATCAATGACCGATCGATCGGCTCCCTCGGCACCGTACGGCACAAGGCCGGCCTTGCCATCGTTCGTATCGACAAGGCCGGCGAAGCGATCGCCAATGGAGACACCATTCTTGCGGGCGACGTACCCGTCACGTTGACCTTGCCCGGCTGGACAGGCCTTTCGTTCCCCACCGAGGCCGATGAGGCAAGCGCATGATCAATGCGCGAGCCTGGCAGCGTATGCTTTCCGGCCGGCGGCTCGATCTGCTCGACCCCTCGCCGCTCGACGTCGAGCTTTCCGACATCGCCCATGGCCTTGCCCGTGTGGCGCGCTGGAACGGCCAGACTTCGGGGGATCACGCTTTTTCCGTCGCCCAGCATAGCCTGATCGTCGAGGATATCTTCCGTCGGACCAACCGCTGCAATGCGGACGAATGCCTGATGGCGCTCCTTCACGATGCCCCGGAATATGTCATCGGCGACATGATCTCGCCATTCAAAGCGGTCGTCGGCGGTGGTTACAAGACCGTGGAAAAGCGGCTCGAAAGCGCCGTGCACCTGCGGTTCGGCCTGCCACCTCATACGCCCAAGGAACTCAAGGAGCGGATCAAGAAGGCCGATCGCATCGCGGCCTATTTCGAGGCGACCGAGCTTGCCGGGTTTTCGGCGGAAGAGGCCCGCAGGTTCTTCGGCCAACCGCGCGGCATTACGCGGGAGACCCTGCTGATCGATCCGCTGCCGGCGGTCGAGGCGCAGCGGCTGTTCGCCGAACGGTTCAATACGCTCGAAGGGGAACGGACCATGGCAAAGGCGGAAGCCTGAATGACCGGCATTGTCGTCTCGCCGCTTGCGCGCATCGCGGAGATGGCCGTTCGCCACGGTTGCCGCGAAATGGTGAGCCTGCTTGCCAAGGGGCAGGATTTTCACCGCCCCGCCGTCATCGACCGGGCGAAGCACCTGACGATCGGTGTCAACGACATCAGCGTCGCGGGAACGGGCAACCTGATCGCGCCGCAGGAGGAACACGTCCAGCGGATCATTGATTTTGCCCGTAACTGGGACCGTACCCGACCGCTCCTCATCCATTGCTGGATGGGCGTTTCCCGCTCGCCGGCGGCAGCGTTGATCGCGGCGCTGGCGGTCGAGCCGGACCAGGACGATGTCGCGCTCGCTGCGCGCCTGCGCCACGCCTCACCATACGCTACGCCAAACCCACGGCTGGTGGAGATCGGCGACGAGGCGCTTTCGCGAAAGGGCAAGCTCGTCGATGCCGTGCGGTCCATCGGCCGCGGGGCCGACGCAGATGGCAATGCGCCCTTCATGCTCCCCACTCGAGCGGAGAGCGCGCGGCATGCTGACTGACGTGCCGGCAATCACTGTCGAGATCGGCCTCAATGCGGCGATCGTCGCTGTCGCCAACCGCAGCCCGCATATTCTCGCTGTCAGCGAGACGGATGGCGACACGCGCGACAGCCTGCCCTTCGGTCCGTTCGATCCGGCGCGTCACCGCACCTTCGAGACAGGCCTGCGCGACCGCGTCGAAAAACGCATCGCTCTCAGGCTTGGATATATCGAACAGCTCTACACCTTCGGCGATCGTGGCCGCCAGCGGCTGCCCGGCGAGGAAGGCAAGCACATGGTCTCCGTCGGTTATCTGGCGCTGACGCGCACGGACGCGGAGAACAACGAGCAGTTGGCCGAGGCCGGCGCCCATTGGCGAGACTGGTACGGTTATCTGCCGTGGGAGGATTGGCGGCGGGGGCGACCCGCCCTCCTCGATCAGGTCATCCTGCCAGCGCTCACCCGCTGGGAAAACAGTCCGCCATATGACGAACGATCGGCTTCCGCCGCGCAACGTCGCTCCCGCATTCGGCTCGCCTTCGGCCTCGACGACTTTCCCTGGGACGAGGAGCGCGTGCTCGAACGCTACGAGTTGCTTTACGAGGCCGGCCTTGTGCGCGAGGCGGTGATCGACGGGCATTGCGGCAATCTCGACAATCCAGCCATCGGCTTGGCGATGCGCCACGACCACCGTCGCATCGTCGCAACGGCGGTCGCCAGATTGCGCGGCAAGATCAAATACCGACCCGTGGTGTTCGAACTGATGCCGCCGGAGTTCACGCTAACCGATCTGCAGGCAACCGTCGAAGCGATCTCCGGCCGTCACTTGCACAAGCAGAACTTCCGACGTCTGGTCGAGGGGGCAGAACTCGTAGAGCCAACCGGCGGAACGCTTGCCTCCACCGGCGGCAGACCGGCCGCGCTTTTCCGCTTCCGCCGCCAGATTCTCGACGAGCGGCCTGCTCCCGGCCTGAAAGTCGGCGGACGCTAGATCACGATGACTTTAGGTCGAATCGACCTAAAGTCATCAACGTGATCGATTCTAATGAGTTAGAGCGGGATGCGGGCGGAAAACCGCGCATACTTTACCTCATCCCGCTCTAGAGACAACAGACCTATTCGATGATGGCACAGGCCAGTCGGTCACCCGCGTCACCCGCCGGTTGGCTGCGGTTGTCATCGGAACGCGCATGGATCATCAACGCGCGGCCACGAATGGCCGTGCCCTTGTCATCGAGAGAAACGAAGCTGTTGAACACCTGCGCGCGGAGCGTCCCGTCGGCGCCGACATATTGGTTCGGCATGTCGCCGGCGTGCGGACCTTTCGCCGCCAGGAATCCATGTTCGGCGTTCTCATCCTCACCGGCAAAATGCTTGCCCGCCGACTCGAAGCCGCCTGCCGGGTCGCAGCTTCCGACTTCGTGTACATGGAAGGCAACCCAAGTGTTCTTTGGCAGGCCGGTGATTTCCATCTCGATCAGCACGCCCTTTCCGGCCGCCGTCAACGCGGCCCGGCCCGTCTCCTCGCCATCCTTGCCGATGAAATTGGCGACGGCGGTCTGCGATGACTCTTGCGCAGACGCGATCGCAGACGCGGTAGCTGCTGCGCCCGTCGCCAGCGCAACTACGGCTAAGGTTCTGATCATCACCAAATCCTTCCTCGCTCGCGGGAAAGAGGAACCAACGCGCAGATGGTGATGTCGTTCCATCGGAGCGCGGAAGAGTTGTGGTCGGCGATTTCGAGGGCGCCGCTCGCCGCGACCTAGATCGACACATCGAGCCCGATATCGAGCGTCGGCGCCGCCATGGTGATCTTCGATGTGGAGACGTAATCGACGCCCGTCTCGGCAATCGCCCGGATCGTGTCGATCCTGACGTTGCCCGACGCTTCGAGCCGCGTGCGGCGCAGGTCGGTGGCATAGTCGGCCGGGCTAAGCCGCCAATGCTCGGCATTGACCGCAACGGCCTCGCGCAGCGACTCCGGTCCCATATTGTCGAGCAGGATCACGTCCGGTGCAGCAGTCAGCGCCTCGCGCATCTGCGCAAGCCCGTCGACCTCAACCTCCACCTTGACGAGATGGCCGCAATAGGTGCGTGCGGCACGAATGGCGCCCGCGACACCGCCGGAAACCGCGATGTGATTGTCCTTGATCAGTACAGCGTCGTCGAGGCCGTAGCGATGGTTGGAGCCCCCGCCGAGACGAACGGCGTATTTCTCCAGCGCACGCAGGCCGGGGATGGTCTTGCGGGTACAGCAGACCTTGGTGGCGGTATGTGCGATCTCATCGGCGAATTTCGCCGTGTAGGTGGCGATCCCGGAGAGATGCATGAGGAAATTGAGGGCGACGCGCTCTGCGGACAGCAGCCCCCTTGCACGACCGGTTATCCGTGCAATGGCGGTGCCGGGCGCGACGCGATCGCCATCTGCGGCGAGCGCGTCGAAGCGGATCGACGGATCGACCAGCCGAAATGCCGCCCTTGCCAGTTCCAGCCCGGCGATTACACCCGCATCGCGCACGCGCATGTCCGCCGATGCGGTCATATCCGGACCGATCGTCGACAGCGTCGTGATATCGCCGGCGCGGCCGAGATCCTCCAGGAGGGCGGCCCTCACCTGGCCTTCGACCATCAGGGCGGGCAGTTCCGGGCGTAGCGCGGCAGTCATGGGCTTGGCTCCTGTCGGGATGTCATCATAACGCTTGCAGTTACCCTGCCGGCGTCACGCCGGCTCGGTTTCGGCCACTTCTGCAGCCAGGCGTTCGGCCTGCGCCAGCGTCAGATACGTGCGCCGCTGCCATTCGGGGCGGTCGGACGGGCAGTCGGCGCGGAAGTGACCGCCGCGGCTCTCGGTGCGCTGAAGGGCTGCGACGGCGATGAGCTTGGCGGTGGTGATGATGTTGGCGAAGCGCAGGCGGTTGTTGGCACGCTCCAGCGCCGCAATCTCGCGGATCGCCCGCGTCAGGCTCTCGCGTGTGCGAATAACGCCGACGCACTCGCTCATCAGGCTGCGCAGGATCTTGAACGGCGGGCTGTCCTCGACCGTCACCGGATCGTCGTTCTCGCCGGCGTTGTCGCCCCACTCGGTTAGCTTCGGCGCTGGCAGGGTGCCCTTGATGCTTTCCGCGATACGCGCGGCGAAGACAACGGCCTCCAGCAGCGAGTTCGAAGCAAGACGATTGGCGCCGTGAACACCGGTCGAGGTCACCTCGCCCGCCGCCCAGAGACCATCGATCGACGTGCGGCCCTGCCCGTCGGTCAGCACGCCGCCCATGTGATAGTGAACGGCAGGGACGACCGGAATCGGTTGCGTCACCGGATCGATGCCAGCCGCAAGGCAGGAGGCATAAACGGTGGGGAACATTTCCGGGAAATGTTTGCCGACCGCCTTGGTGCAATCGAGGAAAGCGCCACGCCCGGCCTGCACCTCGGCGAAGACACCGCGCGAGACGATATCCCGCGGCGCGAGCTCGCCGTCGGGATGAATATCGAGCATGAAACGATGACCTGCGGAATTGACGAGCACGGCGCCGTCACCGCGCAGCGCCTCCGTAGCCAAGGGCGCTGGGTCCTTGCCAATATTGATCGCGGTCGGATGGAATTGGACGAATTCCGGATCGGCGATGATAGCGCCTGCCCGTGCAGCCATGCCGACGCCCTGGCCGCAGGCCTCCCACGGATTGGTGGTAACGGCGTAAAGATGCCCGATGCCGCCGGAGCAGAGAACGACGGCGCGCGCCGGGAACGAAACGCGGATTTTCGACTGGCCAGCGTCCGGCCTTGCGACGACGCCGGAGATGAAACGTCCTTCGCGCACCAGTTCCTCGACCACGTAGCCTTCGATGACGCGGATAGACGGAGTCCTGCGCACGGCGGCGATCAGCGCTTCCATGATCGCCTTACCCGCCATGTCGCCCCTGACGCGCACGATGCGCCGTTCGGAATGCGCCGCCTCGCGCGAAAGCAGGAGCTTGCCTTCGAGATCCCGGTCGAAGGGTACGCCGTATTCGAGCAGGTCGTGAATGCGCGCCGGACCCTCGGCGACCATCATTCGCGTCATTTTCTCGTCGACGATACCGGCGCCGGCGGTGACCGTATCGGCGACGTGCTTTTCGAAAGTGTCACCCGGGCTCATCGCGGCCGCGATTCCGCCTTGCGCCCAGGCAGACGAGGCGCCGTGCCCGATCGGGGCGGCGGCAAGGATGGTCACCGGACGCGGCGCCAGCTTCAGCGCGCAGAAGAGCCCCGCAAGGCCGCCGCCGACGATGACGATGTCATCGATGCCGTTGAAGGATTGCGGGCGAAAATGGTCTTTCAGCATGGCTCGGTACTCCTCCAGCCGCATGCATGGGTGCCGGGTCGTGTGCCCGGGCATCGACTATTGCTTGAGGTTCACCATGCGCTCGACCGCAAGGCGGGCGCGACCGGCGATTGCCGGATCGACCAGAACCTCTTCCGTCATGTTGAGCAGGCTGTCGAGGATCTTCGGCAGCGTGATGCGCTTCATGTGCGGACAGAGGTTGCACGGTTTGACGAAATCGACGCCCTCGACTTCCGCCTGGATATTGGAAGCCATCGAGCATTCGGTGACGAGAAGCACCTTTTGCGGCCGCTTGTCCTTGACGTAGTTGATCATGCCCGAGGTAGAGCCGGCGAAATCGCAGACGGCGATTACGTCGGGGTGGCATTCCGGATGGCCGATGATCTCGATGCCCGGATTGGCCTCCTTATAGGCGAGGAGTTCCGCCGCGGTGAAGCGTTCATGGACCTCGCAGTGGCCCTTCCAGGTGAGGATCTTCTTGTTCGTCTGGCGCGCGACATTCATCGCAAGGTATTCGTCGGGAATGCAAAGGACGGTGTCGGACTCCAGGCTTTCAACGACCGCCAGCACATTGGACGAAGTGCAGCAGATGTCAGTCTCCGCCTTCACGTCGGCCGAGGTATTGACGTAGGTAACGACCGGCACGCCGGGATAACGTTGCTTGAGCAAGCGTACATCCCCACCGGTGATCGATTCGGACAACGAGCAACCCGCCTTGGCATCCGGGATCAGCACCGTCTTTTCCGGATTGAGGAGCTTCGAGGTCTCGGCCATGAAGTGTACGCCGCACTGCACGATGATTTCGGCGTCGACCTTGGTGGCGTCGCGCGCGAGCTGCAGCGAGTCGCCGACGATGTCCGCAACGCAATGGAAAATATCGGGCGTCTGGTAATTGTGCGCCAGAATGACGGCGTTGCGTTCTTTCTTCAACCGATTGATCGCGTGAACATAGGGAGCATAAGCGGGCCACTCGATGGCCGGGATGAAATCCTTGACCTTCTCGTAGAGATGCGCGGTTTCGCGCGCGATCGCCGGCGTATAGGCAAGATCCGGCTTTTCGATGACGCCAAAGCGCGCGGCCGCGCTGACAAAGGCAGGGGCTGGCGCCGCGGCCGCGCGAAGGTCAAGACTGGTCATCGGGCTCTCCTCTCCCGCCGTTCCCGGCGGTTTCCAATTATGCTCATGTTGAGCATAATTGGGTCAAAACAAAAGCGGCGAAGCCGCGGCGACTGATTTAGAAAGTTTTGTGACAGATTTCAAGAAGGATGCGCCCATTTCGGGCGCATCGATAATGCCGCTGGTCAGGCCATCGCCGGTCTCGCGACGCCCCTCTCCTCGATCGGCCAGTGGACGATGGCAGCAAAAACGCCGAGCGCGACGCCCAGCCACCAGACCGGATCATAGGAACCGAAGCGGTCGTAGAGATAGCCGCCCATCCAGACGCCGAGGAAGGAACCGATCTGGTGGGAAAGAAAGACGATGCCGCCCAGCAGGCCGAGATGTCTCGTTCCGAACATGATCGCCACTAGGCCGTTGGTCGGCGGCACGGTCGACAGCCACAGCAAGCCCATGACGATGGCGAAGATGATGACCGAGGTCGGCGACTGCGGCAGCAGCAGGAAGGCCGCGACGGCGACCGAGCGGGCAAGATAGATCAGCGCCAGGAAATAGGGCTTCGAATAGCGCTGCCCGATGATGCCGGCCGAGAACGACCCGATGATGTTGAAGAAGCCGATCAGCGCAAGCGCAATTACCGCGTAACGGGCATCGATGCCGATGTCGCCGATATAGGCGGGGAAATGGGCAGTGATGAAGGCGACCTGATAGCCGCAGACGAAGAAGCCCGAAACCAGCAGCAGATAGCTTCTATGCCCCAATGCTTCCCTCAGGGCCTCGCCAACGGACTGTTTGTACAGCGTTTCCGACTGGCGGCCCGAGGAAGCATCGCCGCGCAGAGGGATTGCGACAAGCGGGACGAGCAGCATCAGTACGCCAAGATAGACAAGGCTGTCGGACCATCCATAGGCAGAAATAAGCCCTTGGCTGAGGGGCGCGAACAGGAACATGCCGGCCGACCCGGCAGCCGTGCCGATGCCGAAAGCGAGAGAGCGCTGCTCAGGCGCGACGTTCCGGGCGAAAGCGGAAAGCACGATGCCGAAGGAGCCGGACGCGACACCGAGACCGACAAGCACGCCGCCGCCGACATGCAACCAGATCGGAGCATTGGCAAAGGCCATGATGACGAGACCCGCCGCATATAGAAGACCGGACAACGCCAGGACTCGCCAGGTGCCGAACTTATCGGCGATGGCGCCGAAGAACGGCTGGCCAAGACCCCAGCACAGGTTCTGGAGCGCCATAGCGAGGCCGAACGTCGTTCGATCCCACCCCATGTCGGCAAGCATCGGCAATTGGAAGAAACCCATGGCAGAACGCGGACCGAAGGTGAGCATCGCAATCACGGAACCGGCGGCGATGATCAGCCATGGCAGGCTGCTGCGCTCGGAAGCACGGGTTGCGGTGGCGGAAACAGCGGACATGGAGGAGCTCCGATCGATGAGGGGCCATGGCTATGGCAGCTCAAACTGATGAGGGCGCATGCTATGGCGACACTCAAATTGAGGAAAGCCAATTAAATTGACGATGAGATCACAGGAATTGATGCTGCAGCGGCACGCTGCAGCGCCCATTATCGAATGTGCATCAATTGGCGGCACGTAGCTTCATCTGCCAGCGCTCGCTGCGCCGACGGACGACATTGACCTCGTCTCCGAGCTTTAGGGTGCCCTCGCCTCGCGGCACCGCATTCCAACCGAAGAGAACACCCGCCACACGCCGGTCGGCGGACATGCGCTTTTCCGCAAGACCCTGAATCGGATTGCCGCCGATCCGCTCGCCCGTCACCTGGTCCTGCGTGGTCATGATGCATCGGGCACAGGGTTTGACGAGATCAAAGGTGATACCCCCGATCTCCAAGCTTTCCCACCAATCCTCTTCCCAGGGTTCATCGCAATCGATCAGGATGTTGGTGCGGAAACGCTCCATGCCGACCGGCTCCTGGCCCTTCTCGATCAGCGTGCGGTTGAGGTCGGCAAGCGACCCGGTCGTCGTAATGAGGATCGGAAAGCCATCGGCGAACCCGACCGGCGCTGCAACACCCGCCCATTCGGCGCCGACGTAACGCTCCGCCTGTTCGTCCATGTGGACCAGTTTCCCGGCGCGCCCGAACCAACCGGAAAGCACGTCATTGGCCGCATCGTCAGCAACCGCGGCATCAACATCGCTCGACCACACGCGGACATTGAGCCGGCGTTCCGCATCGAAGCGCACGGTGAATTCGCTGCCATTCATTTTCAGGTGCAAGCCGCCGTCGATGTGCGCTGCTTCGACCTGTGCCAGCGCCTGTAACTCGCGCTGGGTGATGAAGTGGCCATCCGGTTCGACCACCATGAAGCGCCTGTCGCCGGCAAGCCCATCGACATTGACCGTCACGACGGTTTGCGGGACGGCGCGGCCGCTCTTCAAGGGGTGGATGTTAAGGCCGGTCACTTTCATGTCGATATTCCCGAGTTCAGAAATTGATTCAGGCCGCTCGCAACCTGATTCACGGAGCGGCGCCAATCCGTTGAAAGATTTAGATTTCATCCAGCAGCATGGCAAGCACGCCACGCAGCCTTGCTTGCCGCTCCGTCGCCAGCCGGCGCCCTGTCGCCGTCTGGAAGCCGTCGGCGAGACGAAAGAGCTTTGTCTCGAAGTGATCGACAGCGAAGGCCTTATCGTCGAGCGGCCGGGCCTCCGCCAGCGGGTCGAGCGGATCGTAGAGCCCGCTGCCCATGCGTCCGGCGATGTAGAAGCAGCGTGCCGCGCCGACCATGCCGATTGCGTCCAGCCGGTCTGCGTCCTGAAGGATTTTCGCCTCCAGTGTTTCGGGCGGCAAGTTGGCGGAAAAGCTGTGCGTCAGGATCGCATGGGCGACGGGCGAAATGTCCGCCGTGCGCCAGCCGAGCCCATCGAGGATTTGCCAGGCCTTCTCGGCGGCAAGCCGGGAAGCCTCGGCACGCTGCGGCGAGTTCTTCTCGACCGAAACGCAATCATGGAGAAGGACGGCGGCTGCGAGAATGCGCATCTCGCCGCCTTCTTCGGCCTGTATGCGCGAGGCGTTTTTCCAGACGCGAATGAGGTGCGAGGCATCGTGCGAACCGTCGCCGTCGGCAAAGGCATGCGGCAAGAGCTTCGCCGCAAGCTCGTCATGAGGCGCAAAGGCGGCGGCCAGCTCCGGAAGGCGTGTCATGCGCGGCTTGTCCTTTCGCTTGCTTCAGTCGTGGTTCTAGCAGCGTCGGGCCGGCCGCCGTTCCCCTTGTTGGAGAGGATCCTCTGGTAGAAGAGACCAATGCCGATGAGTACGCCACCGAGACCGATGAAGGACAGGGCGCGCAGGAAACCTTCCAGGTTCGACATGTCGATAAGGAAGACCTTGAGCACGGCGATGAAGACGAGCACGGCCGAGGCAATGCGAATGCTCTTCGCATTGAAGCGTGAGCCAACGACCAGGAGCAGCACGCCGAGTACGAGCCAGACCACCGAATAGGTGTAGGTTTCCCCCTGGAGAAAGCCCTTCCAGTCCGCGACATTCTCCCCTTGCCAGAAACGGCGAACGCTGAGGCTCGCCCAAGCAAAGGCGAGGATGGCACCACTTACCGCAAGCGCCGCGACATAAGGCCAGGGGCGCTTGTCGCGCGCATACCAGGAGAGGCCGGCGTAAGCGATGCCGGGCAGCAGATAGCCGATGAAGAGCAGATCGAAGAAGGGAATTCTGCCGAGCAGTTCGCCGCTGAAATAGGGATTGAGGCCGAGAAGGTGCGCCGAAAGCACCGACAGCACCGAAACCACGCCGAGCGCCATGCCGCCATAACGGAACACCGGACTCGGCGACCTCGTGTCCAGGGTCATGAAGATGCCGGACGCGCCGATTGCGAGCAGCGTATAAATGGACTGCTCCGCAAGCGTCGGAACGGAGCTGTCCAGAACGCCGCCGTTCATTGCGTGACGGACAAGGATCGCCAGTGTCAGCAATACAAAGAGGCTTGCGAGCGCCTGCAGCAGATTGCGCACACGTGTCGCCCGCGACGCGCGAAGCAGATAGGCGGACGCGACCAGCAGCAACGCCGGAATACCGTAGCCCGGCAGGAGGGCATTGAAGACCGGCGTCGTCGAGAGATCACCGGCTCCGACGATCGTCGGCTCCCAGGCGATTCGCGCCAGAACGACGAGGGCCGATCCGACTGTTATCCAGGGCAGAACGGGCCACGAGCGTGCGCGTGTGGCAAAGGTGTATCCCGCGCCGAGCAGAGCGACCGCAAGAGTTGTAACGAGGCCGTCCGTCCAGGCGTGCAGGCCGAGGACGAAGAGGCCGAAGGAGCCCGCCACCGACAGCCCGCCAGCGGTATCCAGGTCCCTTTGCTCGGCACTTCGGCGGTATAACCACTCCACGAGAACAAGAAGGAACAAACCGCCGATGAAGGCTGCGAGCCCGTGTGGCAGATCGAAGGCGAACTTTCCCGTCATGAGGAAGGACATGGCCAAAAGGGCGTTTGGCACGATGGCGGCAATGCCCGCCCACAGAATGGCGAACTGCGATTGTGCCCCGAGCCGCCTGGCGAGCACCAAGGAAGCCAAAAGGACGAAGCCAGCCGACAGCGCCATGGCGGTCAGCATCGCCGTGCTGCCCGAAACGACGATCTCGGGCTGCGCGCGAGACGGGTCGAGATAGGCAAGAACGTTGCTAAGCGCGGTCAGGCTCCACGTGCCGGCGATCGCGCCGAAGGCGGCGAAGAGAGCTGGATAGACCGCAGTTGCCCGTAGCGTCCCGAGCAGGGCCAACGCTGTGATCACCACGACAAACGCCTCGACCGGAAAGCGCCCGGCGGTCACGGCCGGACTGATGAAAAGGAGCGCGAGAACCGTTGCCGCGATCGCGGCCGAGACGGTGACTGCCGCATGGGGTGGCGCGAACAGCCTTTCCCATGGGCCGGCTACGGTCGCGGCGGCACGCCCCGCCCCCGGCGCGTCCTCTGCTCCTGCCGCTCGTTCAGCGGCGCCGGGCCAGATCAATGCGACGCCTGCGATCATCACCAGGAGTGCAAAAGTAACCGGCGACGCCTCGAAGGGTGTCACGCCCACAACATAGGCGAGCCCCCAGAGGCCAAGTCCGGCATTGGCGAGCGTCGGCACAACCGTCCACTGGCGCAGGCGCGAGGCGCAGAGCGTCGCAAGCCAGGCAATCGAGAGGAAGCCGAACAGCACCCAGGGTCGAGGCTCTGCGCTCGATACAAACAAGGGTGTGAGCAATGAGGCGAGAAGCCCAAGCCCGGCAAGGGCCTGACCATGCAACAGCGACAGAGCCACCGTCACCAGCGAAACCAGCGCCAGCAGTACGAAAGCGGTCGCCGTGCCGATGAAACCGTAGATACCGTGGGCGGCATACACGACGCCAAACAGCGTGACGGCGCCAGCCGCCGTCAGCACGCCCGGGATCATCGCATGACGAAACCTGTCGGCAATCGTCGGCACTGCGCGACGGCGGATCACTTCACCGGCCACCCCAAGCACAAGACCGAAAGCCGCTGCGAGCGTCAGTCGAACGGCCGGGCTCAGCAACCCTGCATCGATCGAATATTGCACCAGGAAGTAACCACCGAGCGCCAGCGCCAGACCGCCGACCCAAACGGGCCACTGGCCGCCGATTCGGCTTTCGAGGCTTTCTGTCGCGGGTGTCGGTGCCCCTGCCATGGCCGCCGCCGCAACCTGCTCATCCTGGCCAACCTGCTTTTCTGTCGCCTCCTCGCTTGAGACCCGCGTGCCTTCTCGCGCGGACCGCGCCCAGGGACCATCCTTCCCTTCGTCTTCAACGGCCATCGCCTCTGGAGCCTGAGTCTCGTCGGCCGCCTGCGAGGGAGCAGGTTCGACCGCAGTCTGTCGCTCGCTCAACCGAGCGATCTCGACCTTCAGCGAATTGATCTCGTTCTCCAGCCGCTCCGCGGTCCTTCGGCCACCGAGAAAGGCGGCAAGCGCCATGGCAAAAGCAACAAAGGCAATGACTTCCAGCATCTTTCCCCCTGGCTGTAGTCTTCGCAGGCTGCTGCGACCATACAGGTTTTCGCACAAGCGCCAAATGTGTTGACAGGCGGGCGCAGCAATCTCTTCACTGAACTGTCGCGGAACTGTCATGAACTTGCTGCTACAGCGGCAGGTGGACGTCGCAGGATAGGCGGCGGCTCTATCGTTCAATGAGGAGAACCGGCAATGGACAAGCATCTCGCCTCAACGGAAGAAACCGAATTCAAGACGCTGACGGAACGCAGAGAGGAACTGGAAGATATCGGCCAGAACTGTTCCACCAATCCGACCATGGGCGATATCATCAATCGCCGTTTCTCGCGCCGCTCCTTCATCGGCGGCTCCCTCGCAGTTGCCGCGATTTCCACGACGGTCAGCCCGCTCGCGCTTCTGACGACCGATGAAGCGCGCGCCGAGGGCGCCACGGCTTTCGACTTCACCGAGGTCGAGGCCGGCGTCGACGAAATGCACCACGTCGCCGACGGCTACGATGCCGATATCCTCTTGCGCTGGGGCGACAAACTCTTCGCCGACAGCCCGGATTTCGACCCGAAGAACCAGACGGCCGCGGCCCAGGAGAAGCTCTTCGGCTACAACAATGACTTTGTCGGCTTCATCCCGCTCGAGGGCAACCCGGATCATGGCCTGCTGGTCGTCAACCATGAATACACCAATGCGGAACTGATGTTCCCGGCCTTCGCTTCGATCGTGAAGGAGAAGGTGACCAAGGACGGCAAGGAAGTCGAAGAGGAAAAGGTTACCCTTGGCGAATACACCAAGGATCTCGTAGACATCGAAATGGCCGCGCATGGCGGCACGGTCATCGAGATCCGCAAGGTGAACGGCAAGTGGCAGCCGGTGCTCGACGGCAAATACAACCGCCGCATCACGCTCAACACCGAAATGCAGCTTTCCGGGCCGGTCGCGGGCCATGACCGTGTGAAGACGCCGTCCGACCCGACCGGCAAGAAAGTCTTCGGCACGGTCAACAATTGCGCCGGCGGCGTCACCGCCTGGGGCACCTACATGATGGCCGAGGAAAACTTCAACGGCTATTTCGGCGGCGAGCTCGCCGATGACCATCCGGAGTTCAAGCAACTGAAGCGCCTTGGAGCACCGGGCGGACAATACGAGTGGTCGAAATTCTACGATCGCTTCGACGTGTCGAAGGAGCCGACCGAGGCCAATCGCTTCGGCTGGATCGTCGAAGTGGATGCTCTCGACCCGACCTCCGTCCCGAAGAAGCGTACGGCGCTTGGCCGCTTCAAGCACGAAGGTTGCGAATCCATCGTCAACAAGGACGGGCGCGTCGTGCTCTATACCGGCGACGACGAGCGCTACGATTACGTCTACAAGTTCGTGACCAAGGGCACCTACAACCCGGACGACCGTTCCGCCAACATGGACCTCTTCGACGAAGGCACGCTCTACGTGGCGAAGTTCGATGAGGACGGCACCGTCACCTGGATGCCGCTCGTCCATGGCGAGGGACCGTTGACCGCCGAAAACGGTTTCGCGTCGCAGGCCGACGTGCTGATCGACACCCGGCTTGCCGCCGATGCGCTCGGCGCGACCAAGATGGACCGCCCAGAGGACATCCAGCCCAACCCGAAGACCGGCAAGGTCTACGTCATGCTGACCAACAACACCAAGCGGAAGGCTGAAGAAATCAACGCCGCCAATCCGCGCGCCAAGAATGCCTTCGGTCACATCATCGAGATCACCGAAACGGATGGCGACTTCGCCTCGCTCACCAGCCGTTGGGACGTGCTTTTGAAATGCGGCGATCCGAGCGTGGCCGAAGTCGGTGCGTCGTTCTCGACGGCAACGACCAAGAACGGCTGGTTCGGCATGCCGGACAACTGCACGATCGACGCAGACGGCAGGCTCTGGGTTTCGACGGACGGCAACAACGAAAAGGAAACCGGCCGCACCGATGGCGTCTGGGCGATCGACACCGAGGGCGGGGCACGCGGAACCTCCAAGCTGTTCTTCCGCGTTCCCGTCGGCGCCGAGATGTGCGGGCCCTGCTTCAACCCGACATCCGACACGTTCTTCCTCGCCGTGCAGCACCCGGGCGACGCCGGCCTTGCGACCTACGAGACGCCGGCTACGCGCTGGCCGGACTTCAAGGACGACCTGCCGGTGCGCCCGGCAGTGGTGGCCGTCACCAAGCAGGGTGGCGGCCGGATCGGCTGATTTTCGACCACGCAACTAGATCATTTCATTGTTTCTTTGAAACAGTGAAGTGATCTAACTCTTTGAAATTACGCAATTCCGGACGGAAAACCGTTACACACTTTTCCTGGAATTGCTCTAACGAACGCCGCGTCCCCGACGCGGCGTTCGGTGCGCCTGTAGCGCCAAGCGTCTCATCAGACGCACAAAAGAGCGCTGTAACGCCTTGAATTGCTGCATGTCTTTATCCTTAAATCGGCTACGATTGAAGAAGCATGCAGCAGGATGTCGATCGGTAGGCCGCGAAGTCAGGCGTCATCCGCCGCGGTCAAGCAGCGGACGGTGGAGAAGATTTCAACGCCTTCAGCGCCGCGTGAACAAAGGCGTCACGCACGGAAGAGGCGTCGAGGCCGCGTGGCTCATAGACATGGCGGTTGAGAAAATAGGCGGTCAGCCGGAACGCGGCGGCGAGGCTGTCGTGGTCGGCCGCCTGGTGCCCACCCGGGGAGAGGAAATCCGGAAGGGCGAGCATGCGTTCGGCATAGCGGGCGCCCGCCTCCCGGCTGACGGCGCGGCCAGATTTGGGCGAGACATAGACGAGCTCCTGACGCGTGCCGGTCGCGGCACATTCCGACAGATCCAGGCCGAAGCCGAGGTCGTTCAAGACCGCGAGTTCGAAGCGCACGAAGAGTTCCCCTGCATCCGCCGGATCCTGGAGATGGTCAACGATGACAGCAAGCGCTTCGTAGAGATGCGGATGGGGATCACGCTCCGGGAGCAGCCGCAACAGCGCGCCGAGGGCCTGGATGCCATAGACCGAGGTCGCCGCTTCCATCAGCCTTGCGGCGCGCAGTTGAAGCGGCTCCACGCGAAACTCGCCGAGATGCTCGTCCAGCCGCGCCCGCCAGGTCACCTCGACGGAGTTGCCGGGCTGCAGCACCGGCTGCATCGTGCGCGACCGGCCGGAGCGCACTAGCCCGAGATGCCGTCCATGCGCTGCGGTCATGACTTCCGCGATGACAGAGCTTTCGCCATGCCGCCGGATGCCGAGTATGATGGCTTGATCGCTCCATTGCATGGAACAGGCATACACCCGGGTCTGAAAGCGGATCAAGCACAGATGCTTCGGCTTCTAACAGGCGGGCGAGTACGGCAATCAAAGGCACTGTCGCCTTTTCGCTACACTGCCGAGTGGCCATATTTCCGCCTTCTCCGCGCCCCCTCGCAGACACTTTTGAGCCGCAAGCCGAGCCTCTCGTTGGAATGCCTCCGAATTACGCAGTCAGCAGGATCAACTATGTGTGTGTCCCGGAACAGAGCCGGCCGCTCGGCGCAGCTCTTAGCCCTTCTCCTCGTTTCATCAGCGCTCGCCGGCTGCGCGACCAGCGGCCAAAATGCCAAGCCGAAAGGGCCGGATCCCTATTACCTCGCAATGTACGGGCCGAAAGCGGAGGAAAAGTTCCCGCTTCCCGCCACCGACATCAGCAAGGTCGAGCCTCGCTTCCTGCGCCAGCAGGTGGCCTATCCCACCTCGGAACCGCCGGGCACGATCGTTGTCGACACCCAGAATCGCTTCCTGTACCTCGTGCAGGACGGCGGCATGGCGTTGCGCTACGGGATCGGCGTCGGCAAGGCGGGGCTAGAGTTCCAAGGCGAGGCGCGTGTCGCACGCAAGGCTGAGTGGCCGCGCTGGACGCCGACTTCGGACATGGTCGCACGCGAGCCGGAGCGTTATGGGCCGCTTGCCGGGGGGATGGAGCCGGGAATCCGCAACCCGCTTGGCCCGCGCGCGCTCTATCTTTTCCAAGGCAACCGCGACACGCTGTTTCGGATCCATGGCACCACCGAGGCCTGGTCGATCGGCAAGGCCGTTTCAAGCGGCTGCATCCGCCTCTTCAACCCGGATATCATCGATCTTTACAGCCGCGTGCCGACCGATACGCGCGTCGTCGTGCTGCAGTCCGAGCCGCCTATGAACGGGCCGCTCGGAGCGCCAGTGTCGGCAACCACCAATGCGGGGCAGCCGCTTTCCATGTAACGCCTCACCAGGCGTCCGGCTCGTGCACCATGTGCACGATATTCGCAGGGTTCATGATCCAGCCGCCACGAAAACCTTCGCCGAGATCCTCGATCGCATTGCAGCGCACGGCTCCGTTCGCCGCGAGATGGTCGAGCGCCTCCTCATGGTCATTGGTGAAGAGCTCCAGCCAGATTTCCGCCTGGCTGTAGTTCGGTGCCTCGTCTATCCAGAGACGATTAGGGCCGAGAACAAACCCCTTGGCCGGCACCTTCTCGTCGGTAGAAGGCAATCACGGCCTCGTATTGATGGCTCGGAACTTTCATGGCGATGTTGAGCCCGCCCTTGATCTGCGTCGACATCGCGCGACCTCCTACGCTTGCGGCTCGAGCGCCGGGTTGCCCGAGAGTTCGCTGACGTAATAACCGTCGCGCAAGTTGATGCCATATTCGAGCCAGGCCTTCATGCAGGCGAGCATCTGCGACCAGCCTTCGCAGTTCATGTAGGAGCTCTTCTGCCCCTGCTCGTTTTCCCGCCAACCGGTTTCGGCAATGGTGACCATTGTTGCGCCGTCATCGAGTGACTTGAAGCGCATCTCCACTGTCGTCCGATAGGGCGCTTCGCCCTCGGCCGCCTTGGCGTCCCAACGGAATACGATTCTCTCATTCGGCTCGACGGCTTCCACCTCGACCGGCACCTCGCCCCACCAGGTCACGGTCGTACCGGCGACCAGTGGTGCGCTGACACCGCCGAGCGTCACGAAGTAGCGGCTGAGCTGATCCGGATTGACGACAGCGTCGAACACCTGATCGACAGGACGGGCGATCCGACCGTTCACGCGAAATTCCAAGGTCATGTCTTCCTCCTTGCCATTGTGTCACGCAATAATATGTTATAAAAATATAACATGTCAACCGATTCGAACGACGATGCCGTTTTCAAGGCGCTGGCCAATGGCTTGCGCCGGCAGATGCTGGACGCCCTGAAAGCCGCACCCCAGACGACCGGCATGCTTTGCGAACAATTCCCGCAGCTCGACCGCTGCACCGTGATGCAGCACCTGAAGGTCCTGGAGGATGCAAACCTGATCCTTGTTCACCGCGAGGGACGCGAGCGGTGGAACCATTTGAATGCGCTACCAATTCAAGCCATTCACGATCGCTGGATCAGCCAGTATGCGGGCCACGCCATGTCTGTCCTGACGGCCTTGCATCGGGGACTCGAAAGCCCGCCCAAGTGACGGATTCGGCTTTCCATCGCTCTGCTTTCTTCGTATGAACTGTGCGACTATGCAATTTGGGGATACCGTCGTGCGCTACCTCATTACCGGCACAGCAGGCTTCATCGGCTTTCACGTCGCCAAACGGTTGATCGACGAGGGCCATTTCGTGGTCGGTTTCGATGGCATGACGCCCTATTACGACGTAACCCTTAAGGAGCGTCGCCACGCGATCCTGAAGCGCTCCAATGGCTTCAAGGCGGTGACGGCGATGCTCGAGGACAGGGCCGCGCTCAACCAGGCTGCCGAGCTTGCTGAGCCCGAGGTGATCATTCATCTCGCGGCGCAGGCGGGCGTTCGCTACAGCCTCGAAAATCCCAAGGCCTATGTCGACTCGAACCTCGTCGGCACCTGGAACATACTGGAACTTGCGCGCGCGATTGGCCCCAAGCACCTGATGCTCGCCTCGACGTCCTCGATCTATGGCGCCAACGAGAAGATCCCCTTTTCCGAGATGGACCGTGCGGACGAGCCGCTGACGCTCTACGCGGCAACGAAGAAATCGATGGAATTGATGGCGCATAGCTACGCCCATCTCTACAGGGTGCCGACGACAGCGTTCCGCTTCTTCACGGTCTACGGGCCGTGGGGACGTCCGGACATGGCGCTGTTCAAGTTCGTGGACGCGATTTACAACGATCGGCCGATCGACATCTACGGCGAGGGCCGGATGAGCCGGGACTTTACCTATATCGACGATCTCGTCGAAGGCATCCTCAGGCTTTCGCATGTTGCGCCGGCCGAGGAAAATCGCGTCCCAGCGGCAAAGGCGAAAGACACACTCTCCCATCAGGCGCCGTTTCGCGTTGTCAATATCGGCGGCGGCCAACCCGTCGAATTGATGACTTTCGTCGAAACGATCGAAAAGGCTGTCGGCCGGCCCGCCATCCGCAACATGCTTCCGATGCAACAGGGGGACGTTCCCCGCACCTACGCTTTACCGGACCTGCTCGAAGCGCTGACAGATTTCAAGCCGTCGATTTCGGTCGAGGAAGGTGTCGCGCGCTTTGCAGAATGGTATGAGCAATACTATCGTAAGACCGGCCAGATCGCGTGAGCCGTATTGCCAACAAGGTTGCCGCAAAACCTCAGATCGGGCTTAAAATGGTCGCAAATTGGTCTATTTCGCCTTTGATACACGGACTTATCTAACCGACATCCCCAAGAAAAACCCACCAAACAAAGGAAGAACCGATGAAAATCACGATGATCGGCGCCGGCTATGTCGGCCTTGTTTCGGGCGTCTGTTTTGCGGATTTTGGCCACGACGTGATCTGCCTCGACAAGGATGAGAGCAAGATCGAGGCGCTCAAGCAGGGGCAAATCCCGATCTTCGAACCGGGCCTCGACCATCTTGTCGCCAGCAATGTCGCGTCGGGACGCCTGAGCTTTACGACCGACCTCAAGTCCGCCGTCGCAGAAAGCGATGTGATCTTTATCGCCGTCGGCACACCGTCGCGGCGCGGCGACGGGCATGCCGATCTTTCCTACGTCTATGCCGCCGCCCGGGAGATCGCCACCTATCTCACCGGCTTCACGGTAGTCGTGACGAAGTCGACGGTTCCGGTCGGAACAGGTGACGAGGTCGAGCGCATCATTCGCGAAACCAATCCGGAGGCTGATGTTGCCGTTGTCTCCAATCCGGAGTTCCTGCGCGAGGGTGCAGCGATCGAGGACTTCAAGCGGCCGGACCGCATTGTCGTCGGTCTCGACGCCAATGACCAGCGGGCACGCGACGTGATGACCGAGGTCTACCGCCCGCTCTATCTCAACCAGGCGCCGATTGTCTTTACCACGCGCCGCACCTCCGAACTGATCAAATATGCCGGCAACGCCTTCCTGGCGATGAAGATCACCTTCATCAACGAAATGGCCGATCTCTGCGAAAGGGTCGGCGCCGATGTCCAGGACGTCGCCCGCGGCATTGGCCTCGACGGCCGCATCGGCTCGAAGTTCCTGCATGCCGGGCCGGGTTATGGCGGCTCCTGCTTCCCCAAGGACACGCTGGCACTCGTCAAGACCGCGCAGGACCACGACAGTCCGGTTCGGCTCGTCGAGACGACCGTTGCTATCAACGACAACCGCAAGCGTGCGATGGGCCGCAAGGTGATCGCCGCCGCAGGCGGTGATTTGCGCGGGCGCAGGGTCGCGGTCCTCGGCCTCACTTTCAAGCCGAACACGGACGACATGCGCGACAGCCCGGCGATCGCGATCGTGCAGACCCTGCAGGATGTCGGTGCCAAGGTCGTCGGCTACGATCCCGAAGGGGTCGAGAATGCCCGCAAGCTCATCGACGGCATGGATTATGCGACCGATCCCTATGATGCGGCAGCGGATGCCGACGCGCTGGTCATCGTCACCGAATGGAATGAATTCCGGGCGCTCGATTTCGCACGGCTCAAGAACGTGATGAAGACGCCGCTGCTCGTCGACCTGCGCAACATCTACCGCAAGGACGAAGTGGCACGGCACGGTTTCGGCTATGCCAGCATTGGCAGGCCGGACTGATCGCGAGGGAACTTCCGGAAAATTCGCGTAGAAGCGAGGCGCTTTTCACGTGACGGCGTATTCAACTACCGTCGCGTGACAGTGTAGCACAGATACCTGTCGGGCGGAGCTTTCCGCGTCTACGCCTTCGGACCCAACTGCGGCATCGGGTCCCAGCTCTTTCCGGCGAGAATGACGCAGCTTCGGCCCGAGACGTCCGTGACGATCAAGGTCCAACTGCCATTGTCGGCCGCAAAAACCTCCATGACAGCCTGCGGGTTGATCAATCCGATCGCTGCAGGCTTCTCGTCATATTTCTGCGCAAGGAATTCGATCACCTGGGACCGCTCGGCACAATTCGCGATTGCCTGCGAGTCCGCCGGATAGGGATGTGCCGTCACTGCTACAGCCAATATGATGGCTCTCGTGAGACCGCGGATCACATTGCCTACCATGAGGCACCTCCTTTCGCCGGGAATTCCCGGCGGAAGAGGATTTCCGCTGACCTGTTCCGCCGTGGACCGGCATTCTATGGTCGACACCCGCTCGCGACCGGAGACCGGTGTCGCCACGAGAGGAGTATGACGGAAAGCAGGTTATATTTCAATTAGCTAATATATAGATCGTTCACCTGAAAGCCGCCATGCCAACAGTCGATGATGAAGAAACCATCGTTGGCATTGGCCGTTCCACTTTGCCGATCACTTTTGTTTCATCGCCGCCATCAACGCGGCGCCAAGCGCACCTTGAGCAGGCGCTTGCGATCGCGACTGGCGCTCGGCCGTGTTGCGGGTGCCGCCGCCATTCGACGCCGGTCCCCTCGCCTCGCGGCCCCTTTCCGCGCCGCCGTCCCTGCGCATCGTAAGACCGATGCGCTTGCGGGCAACATCGACTTCGGTGACGCGCACCTGCACGACATCGCCCGCCTTGACGACCTCATGCGGGTCCTTGACGAAGCGATCGGCCAGTTGCGACACATGGACAAGGCCATCCTGATGGACGCCGATGTCGACGAATGCGCCGAAGGCCGCGACATTCGTCACGGTACCCTCGAGTTGCATCCCGACTTTCAGGTCGTTGATGTCATCGACGCCGTCGGCAAAGGTCGCCGTCTTGAAGCTCGGGCGCGGATCGCGGCCCGGCTTTTCCAGCTCGGCGAGAATATCCCTGACCGTCGGCAGGCCGAAACGGTCGTCGACAAAAGCACGCGGATCGAGCTTCTTCAGGGCAGCGCTGTCGCCCATCAGTGACCGGACGTCGCGACCACAAGCGGCGACGATCTTTTTCGCGATCCCGTAGGCCTCCGGGTGCACCGAGGACGCATCGAGCGGCTCGGTTCCGTTAGATATCCGCAGGAAGCCGGCGCATTGCTCGAAGGTCCGGGCACCAAGACGCGATACCTTCAAAAGTTGCTGACGGCTGGAAAAGGGCCCGGTCGCGTCACGGTGCGCGACGATCGCTTCTGCGGAGGATTTGCCGAGTCCCGAGACGCGCGCCAGCAACGATGCCGAGGCGGTGTTGAGATCGACGCCGACGGCGTTCACCGCATCTTCGACGACCGCGTCGAGCGAGCGACTGAGCTTCGACTGATCGACATCGTGCTGGTATTGACCGACGCCGATCGATTTCGGCTCGATCTTCACGAGCTCGGCAAGCGGGTCCTGCAGCCTTCGCGCGATGGATACGGCGCCGCGCAGCGAAACATCGAGAGTGGGAAATTCGGCCGCAGCCGTTTCGGACGCGGAATATACCGAGGCCCCTGCCTCGGAGACGATGACCTTGGTGGGCTTCGGCGCCGGCAGCTGCGTCAGCATGTCGGCCACGAGCTTCTCGGTCTCGCGGCTGCCGGTGCCGTTGCCGATGGCAATCAGTTCCACGTTGTGCTTGCGGATGAGCGACGCGAGTTCCGCCTGGGTCCCGCGAATATCGTTCTTCGGCGGAAAAGGATAGACCGTTGTCGTGTCGAGCAACTTGCCGGTACCGTCGATGATCGCGACCTTGACCCCGGTGCGGATGCCCGGATCGAGCCCCATGGTCGCGCGCGAGCCGGCGGGCGCGGCGAGCAGCAGATCCTTGAGATTGCGCGCAAAGACGCGGATTGCTTCCTCTTCGGCCCGCTCGCGCAACTCACGCATCAAGTCCAGCGAGAGCGACATGGAAAGCTTGACGCGCCAGGTCCAACCGATCACCTCCGCGAGCCACTTGTCACCGGGCAGGTGTCTGCCGACATTGTAGGCAGCCCCAATCATGCGCTCGACCGGCTTCACCGACGACGTGTCGTCCTGATCGACGACGATATCGACCGAGAGGGCCTCCTCGTTCCAGCCGCGCAGCATCGCAAGGGCGCGATGGCCGGGTGCTGTCGCCCAGCGTTCGGAGTGATCGAAATAGTCCGAGAATTTCGCACCCGCATCCTGTTTGCCGTCGACTACTCTGGCGCGCAGGAAGGCCGCATCCTTCATGTGATTGCGCAGACGCCCCAACAGGTCGGCATTTTCAGTCATGCCTTCGGCGATGATGTCACGTGCGCCGTCGAGCGCCGCCTTGATGTCCGCTACATCGGCCGTCAGGAACGCCCCGGCGCGGTCGGACGGTGCAACCGACCGGTCGGCCAGAATCGCCTCCGCCAGTGGTCCAAGCCCCCGCTCCCGTGCAATCTCGGCTTTGGTCCGCCGCTTCGGTTTATAGGGCAGATAGATATCTTCAAGCTCTGCCTTGGTGACGGCAGCGGCAATCTTGCCTTCGAGCTCGTCGGTGAGCTTGTCCTGGCCGCGGATCGACTCGATGATCGAGTTCCGGCGTGCCTCGAGTTCACGCAGATAAGTGAGCCGTTCCGAAAGCACGCGCAGTTGCGTGTCGTCGAGGCCGCCGGTCACCTCCTTGCGATAGCGGGCGATGAAAGGCACCGTCGCTCCCGCGTCGAGCAGGTCGACGGCGGCGGCAACCTGGGCGGGGGTTGCCTTGATCTCGCTTGCGATGATGGCTGCGATGGGCTTTGCGGTCATTCTACGTTCCGTCTGCTGTTTGCGAGCGGACCATACTGACGCAGACCATCAAGGCCAAGTGAAGGCCGATGCTCTCCCGGCCGAACTCCACAGAAGATGGATGAGGATACCTGCCGCTCCACTCACCGGAAGCAGGATTGCGCGAGCCCTTGCCTTCTGCCCGTATGCGGAGAGAAGGCAAGGGCCGCGGAATGCGGCACGGATCCTATGCCGGCTCTACACGGCAACCAGTTCCAATCGCCGGCGGGTTCTCTCGAATTCGAGCAGTTCGCGCTCCTTTTGAGCGATATAGTCCCGCGAGACCGGCACCGATCCCAGCGATGGCGAAAGCTGCAGCTGGAAGACGAAGTGCTTGTCGTGGAGAAAGGCGGTTTCCGAGGCTGCGAGATAGAACTCCCACATCCGGAAGAAGCGTTCGTCATAGAGCCTGACCGCTTCCTCCCGTTTCGCCACGAAGCGCTCACGCCAGGCTCTCAATGTCCAGGCGTAGTGCATCGGCAGGATCTCGATATCCTTGACCAGCAATCGCGTACTCTCGACCGGCGGCAGCACCTCAGAGAGAGCCGGGATATAACCGCCGGGGAAGATGTATTTCTCGATCCAGGGATTGGTGGCCCAGGGCTTGTAGATCTGGCCGATCGAGTGAAGCAGCATCACCCCTTCGGGTGTCAGCAACTCTTTCATCTTGCGGAAAAAGTTGCCGTAGTTGCCGATGCCTACGTGCTCGAACATGCCGACGGAGACGATGCGGTCGAACTGCCTCCCCTCCATTGTCCGGTAGTCCTGCAGCTCGAAGCGCACGCGGTCGGCCAGCCCCCGTCGCGCCGCGCGCTCGCGCGAAACCTTCAGTTGCTCCTCGCTCAGCGTGATGCCGGTGACTTCGACGCCGGACGATTCGGCGAGATACATCGCCATGCCGCCCCAGCCCGAACCGACTTCGAGCACCTTCTGGCCGGGCTCGAGCAAGAGCTTCGCCGCGATGTGCCGCTTCTTGGCGCGCTGGGCCTCATCGAGCGAAATTCCCGGCGGATGGAAATAGGCGCAGGAATATTGCCAGTCCTCATCGAGGAAGAGGTTGAAGAGCTTCCCGTCGAGATCATAGTGGTGGGCAACATTGTGGCGATTGCGGTTGCCGGGGAGCCGGCTCTTGAGTTGCTGACGCAACACATGCAGCAGCGCCACGATCGTATTTCGGAAGGTCGCGGCGTTTTCGAGGTCGTTGCTCTTGGCAATGGACAGCACGTCGAAAATATCACCTTCCTCGACGAGGACGCGACCGTCCATATACATTTCACCGAACTTGAGGCCGGGGTCGCTCAGGATGGCTTTTTCAGCCTCAGCATCGGCGATCCGTATGGTGGCGGGCTTGCCGGTGCCATCCCCGAGGACCACCTCTTCGCCCGATGAGAAAATAACCGTCAGTTTGCCCTTTTGGACAAGACGGCGGAGCATGTTCAACAATCCCGCATTCATATCCTACCTCAGCATCAGACCTACACGGACACATCGTTCTTCCGCACAGGAGACGCTCGGAAGGTTCGATCAGCTTTCGGAGGATATGCGCGCAGGCATGCGCTTAAGAAACGGTGCCGGACGCATCCTGAGAAGCGAGAACCGACTTGGCAACAGCCCCACGGCTTCCGTCAGGCAGGGACGCCGGAAGGTCGCCGTGCACCGGGAATTTCGTCAGGCTGGCCCACCGGGCTCCTATCCATCAGAACTTCCATTAACTTAGCGGCGTTCCACGGTTTATCAATGGGGCTCTTTGTGGCCCCTCAAAGATTTGCTTCCTTAGTAAATTCGAAGATGACGCCTTGTTCGGGCTGATCAAGGGGCGGACAAACGTTCCCCATTCGCTAACGCGTGAATACGCCGAGGCCGCGAAGGCGGTTGCGGTCGTGCGGCCGGTCGAAATCAAGCACAGGTCCCGCCGGAACAATTCCGGTCGGATTGACATGGCGGATGCCGTAGTAGCCTCGCTTGATTTGGTCTATGCGCACAGACTCGCGGATACCCGGCCACTGATAGATTTCGCGCAAATAGTTCGAAAGCGACGGGTAATCCTCGATCCGGCGGATGTTGCACTTGAAGACGCCGTGATAGGCGGCATCGAAACGGATCAAGGTGACGAAAAAGCGAATATCCGCCTCCGTGAGATACGCGCCGGCAAGATATCGATTCTGAGCGAGATGCCGCTCCAGTTGGTCGAGCATGTCGAACAGGCCGAAGACCGCCTCGTCATAGGCTGCCTGCGTCTTGGCGAAACCGGCGCGGTAGACGCCATTGTTGACGCGGGCATAGATCGGGTCGTTCCAACGATCGATCTCCGTACGCAGGGCGGCGGGATAGAAATCCAGACGATTACCGGTCAGATCGTCGAATGCCGAATTGAGGATGCGAATAATGTCGGCCGATTCGTTGTTGACGATACGGCCCTCTTTCATGTCCCACAGCACCGGCACAGACACCTTGCCGGTGTAATGCGCATCGCTCGCCGTGTAGAGCTGATGATGGTATCGAATCTCCCCGACATGCCCACCGGCGTCGACAGGCTGATCGTAGGTCCAACCATCTTCACCCAGAACGGGTTCGGCGACCGTCAAACCGACAATGGCTTCAAGGCCCTTGAGGTTGCGCATGGCGATCGTGCGTGAAGCCCAGGGGCACAGATAAGAGACAAAGAGCCGGTAGCGCCCTTTTTCCGCCGCCAATGCCGGTTGCCCATCGGGACCGGACCGCCCGTCGGACGTGACCCAGCTGTGGAACCGAGTCGGTTCACGATGGAAGGCACCGTCCTTCATCTCACTGGCGGCGACGTCACCCTTGACCCATTTTCCATTGACGAGCTGCGGCATTAGAGTCCTCCTGCTGCATGTTTCCTTAAATCGTAGCCGATTTAAGGATGAAAACATGCAGCAATTCAAAGTGCTACAGCGTCCTTTGCGCGTCGGATAGACGCGCGGCGCTGTAGGGGCGTTGCCTAAACCGGCACCGATGGCTTAGGTTCCACAGGGTTGATTTCCGGTCAATTGCGCGCGGAGGTGACAGATCGTTCGCAATCCGTGCGCCTGCGTTCGCATCATCCTCAGGCCACGTTGCCGGGTGAAGCGGGCGCCAGAGGAGAAGTCACGATGAAGAAGCTCATCGTTGCGGTGTTTGCCATTGCTACCGCCCTCTGGTTCCTCAATACATCCATGCTGACAACGCCGCCGTCTGGCACGGTAAAGATCCTTGCGCATCGCGGCGTTCATCAGGTGTTCGAACCGGACGGAGTGGAAAACGATACGTGCACGGCCAAACGGATCGAGCCGCCACGCCACGCCTATCTCGAAAACACGATCGCTTCCATGCAAGCGGCGATGGACAGCGGCGCAGAGGTCGTGGAACTCGATGTTCACCTCACCCCGGATCGCGAATTTGCCGTGTTTCACGACTGGACGCTTGACTGCCGCACGGACGGGACGGGCGTAACCGAAGAAACCCCCATGTCGAAACTGAAGACGCTCGACATCGGCTACGGCTACACGGCCGACGGCGGCAAGACCTTTCCCTTCCGCGGCCACGCGCAAGGCCAAATGCCGACGTTGACGGAAGTATTCACCGCCCTGCCGCACGGCCGTTTCCTCATCAATTTCAAGAGCGAGCGACGGGCGGAGGGCGCGACACTGGCGGTCCTGTTGCGCGCGCATCCCGAATGGCGGAAATCCGTATTCGGCGTCTTCGGCGGCAGCGCGCCGACGCAGGAAACCCTGCGGCTGGTTCCTGGCTTGCGGGGCTATGACAAGCAGTCCACGCTTGCCTGTCTTGGCCGCTATGCCGCGTTTGGCTGGACCGGTATCGTGCCGGACGCCTGCCGCGATACACTTGTCGTCGTGCCCGCCAACTACGCGCCGTTCCTTTGGGGCTGGCCCGGCCGTTTTGCCGCGCGCATGAGAGATGTCGGAAGCGAGGTTATCCTTCTCGGACGCCATGGCGGCGGCGATTTTACCTCCGGCATCGACAGTGCCGAAGACTTGACGCTCGTTCCGAAGAACTTCGCGGGCTATGTCTGGACCAACCGGGCAGAGACGATCGCCCCGCTCCTCGGGAAACGGATGGCGGCAACAAACCACCAAGCCAACCGCGAATAGGCGCCTACCGCTTGTTCCCTTAGATCGTAGCCGATTTAAGGATAAAACATGCAGCAATTCAAAATGTTACAGCGTCCTTTCCGCGGCTGATAAGACGCGCGGCGCTGTAATCGGCAGTCATCGTGGGAATTCGAGCCCCATTTCGCGGAAGCGCTCCGGATCGTCGCCCCAGTTCTCGCGCACTTTTACGAACAGAAAGAGGTGCACGGGTTGCTCGAGGATCTCCGAGATTTCCTTGCGCGCGGCGGTCGAGATCGCCTTGATCGCCTCCCCGCCCTTGCCGAGCGCGATCTTCTTCTGGCTTTCGCGCTCAACATAGATCACCTGCTCGATGCGCACGGACCCGTCCTTGCGCTCCTCCCATTTCTCCGTCTCGACGTGGGAGGCATAGGGGAGTTCCTGATGCAGGCGCAGGAACAGTTTCTCGCGGGTGATCTCGGCAGCAAGCTGGCGCATCGGAAGATCCGAGATCTGGTCCTCCGGATAGTACCAGGGACCCTCCGGCAGCGCCTTCGCAAGATAGTCCATGACGTCGTCGCAGCCGGAGCCGGAAAGCGCTGAGATCATGAAAGTGCGCTCGAATTTGACCATCTCGTTTGCCGCAGCCGCAAGCTTCAACAAATCCTCCGGACGAACCTGATCGATCTTGTTGAGCACCAGGATCTTCGGCTGAGGAACCTCCTTCAGCCCCTCGAGAATCGCTTCCGCGTCTCCCTTCAGCCCGCGTTCACTGTCGACCAGGAGCATGATCAGATCGGCATCCTTGGCGCCGCCCCAGGCGGTGGTGACCATGGCGCGGTCGAGTCTGCGCCGCGGCTTGAAGATGCCTGGCGTATCCATGAAGACAATCTGCGCGTTGTCGTGGATCGCGATGCCGCGCACGATGGCGCGTGTCGTCTGCACCTTGTGACTGACGATCGATACCTTCGCACCGACGAGGCGATTGACGAGCGTCGATTTACCGGCATTGGTGGCGCCGATCAGCGCCACGAAACCCGAGCGGGTCGGCGCGCCGGCGGCGGCCGTATCATGTTCCATATTTGTCATAGCTTCCGTCAAATTCCGGCAGATTTCTGCTGCCAAACGCCTTCACGCTCCAGCAATCGTGTCGCGGCAACCTGTTCGGCGCCGCGCTTGGAGCGATCGGTTCCCGTCTCCGGTTGCAAACCCGCGACCTCGACCGTCACCGTGAAGCGCGGGTCGTGATCTGGGCCGGAGCGATCATCCGTCCTGTATTTCGGTGCAACGCCGAATTTGGCGTGCGCCCATTCCTGCAATTCGGTCTTCGCATCGCGACGGGCCCCGTCTGCACTGGCCGCCCGAGCCGTCCAGTGGAGCAGCACGAAGCGGCGCGCCGCCTCCAGACCGCCATCGAGGTAGATTGCCGCGATCAGCGACTCTACCACATCGGCGCGCACATTCATCATGTGCTTGCCGGTGATCTTCTTCACGTCCGAACCGGTACGGATGAACTCGTGCAGCGACAGATCGTCGGCGACTTTCGCGCAGCTTTCGGCGCTGACCAGTTGGTTCAGTCGGACGGAAAGCTCGCCCTCGTTCGCGTCGCGAAAGGTCTGGAACAGAAGTTCGGCGACGCACAGGCCGAGGACCCGATCCCCCAGAAATTCGAGACGCTGGTAGTTGCTGCCCTTGGCGCTGCGGGCACTGGAATGCGTCAGCGCCCGGTCCAGGCGTTCCTTCTCGGAGAACTGATAACCGATCACGGCCTCGAGTCTTGCCCGATCCTCCGCGCTCAGCGATCTCCCCTTCATCATTCGACGACCTTGAACAAGCGGTCGTAACGCAGATTTGCCGGCCACTTCCAGACCTCGCGGAACGACGTGTCGTTGCCGAGCGAGAAGAAGATCAGGCTGGCCCGGCCCACCAGGTTCTCCGCCGGTACGAAGCCGACGTCGAAGCGGCTGTCGGCGGAATTGTCGCGGTTGTCGCCCATCATGAAATAGTGGCCTTCGGGGACGATGAACTCACGCGTGTTGTCGCCGCGCGAATCCGGAAACTGGTCGAGCGTGTCGTAGGAAACGCCGTTGTCCATCGTCTCGCGGTAGACCGGCACATCGCCGCCGGTGTCGTACTGGTCGTCGGCGCGGAATGCGCCGGCCGGAACGCGGTCCACAGGCTTGTCGTTGACGTAGAGAATGCTGTTCCTCACCTGGATCCGGTCACCCGGCAGACCGACGAGACGCTTGATGTAGTCGATGTCGGGATTCGGCGGAAAGCGGAAGACCACGATATCGCCGCGTTCTGGGTCGCTTGCGAAAATTCGCCCGCTAAAAAGATCAGGCGAGAACGGCAGCGAGTACTTCGAATAGCCGTAGGCGAACTTGTTCACGAAAATGTAGTCGCCGACAAGCAGAGTCGGCATCATCGAACCCGACGGGATCGTAAAGGGCTGGAAGAAGACTGTTCGGATGACGACCGCCAAAAGCAACGCCTGGATGATGACCTTGACATTCTCCCAGAGGCCGCTCTGCTTCGTTTCTGTCTTTTCTGCCACGCTGCTGTCTTCCTTTGTCATCCTGCATCGGATGCCCGATATTTGCGCTTCAGGCTCCGTGCTGCGCGTCGCCACGCAACTCGATCCTATATGTTGCCGGAACCGCGCGGTTCAAGCGACCGCCGGTCCGTCTTTCCAGCAGAATGCTCTAAACCGTTCCCTCCACCGGGGCAACGGGCAGCGCCTCGATAATCACGAAGGCTTGTGCGAGCGGGAAGTCGTCCGTGATCGTCAGGTGGATGGCAGCACGATGACCGGCGGGTAATATTTTCTGGAGCCGCGCGGCCGCGCCGCCGGTCAGTTGCATTGTCGGCTTTCCGCCGGGCATGTTGACGACGCCCATGTCTTTCCAGAAAACCCCTTGAGCCAAGCCGGTGCCCAATGCTTTCGAACAGGCCTCCTTGGCGGCGAAGCGCTTGGCATAGGACGCTGCGCGGTTCTTGCGGCCGTCCGATTTTGCGATCTCGATGTCCGTGAAGCACCGGTTGACGAAGCGCTCGCCGAAGCGCTCGAGCGAGTTCTCTATGCGGCGAATATCGATGAGATCGCTGCCGATGCCTATGATCATGATGATTGCTCGACCTGTTGGGAACGCGCGCGCCGGCGGCGCCGTTGGAAAAGGCGGGCTGCCTGGTAAGCGAGCGGGTAGAAGACAAGCGCGCCGACAATGGCGAGTGGAAGTGACCCGATGAGCATCGGCTTGAATACCGGCCCCCAAAGCTCCGTGAACTCCAGGCGTTCGACCATATCGCCGATCTCAGCGCCGCTGGCAGCGGTGCCACCCTGCGGCCCTGTCAGCACCGTGCCGATCTCGTAAGATGCCGTCAGGATGACGGGAATGGTGACCGGATTGGCAAGCGCCGTCGTGATGGCGGCCGCAATCAGATTGCCGGAGAAAATTGACGCGAGGGCGACGGCAAGAACGATGTGAAGGCCGAAGAACGGCGTAAACGACGATGCGGCGCCGGCCGCAACCCCTACCGCGATCGAGTGCGGAGACGACGACAGGCGCAGAATGCGCAGGGCAACGTAGCGCAGCCCGCGCGAGAGGCCCTTGCGCGGCCACAACAGCGCGCGAAGCCTTTCGGAAATCGTAACCGGTTTTCTGCGCCTGAATAACATTATGCCGTGATGATCGCGTCTCGAAGCGGCCCGCGGGTGCGACTAAAGCGCCTCCGCCCCGTTGTGGGCCGCAAGATAAGCGTCATGTCCGTCACAGGCAAGTCACGCACGGCGCCGCAGAAACCTGCAACAAAGCTATTCGACTGACGCACAGCTTGTCGCGCAGCACGTCCTGAGGCAGTGCAGCAAATCAGAAGCTGTTGCGGAACAGGCCACGATCGATCTGACGCTGGCGGTATTCCAGGTCGATACGATCGACGGAACCGTTCAGATATGCGGCCTCACGCTCTTGAACGGTTGGGATGTGCAGAGCACGGGTGAGTTTCTTCAATTGCTTGAACATGGCAAACCTCTTCGTTTACCTCCCGAGCAAAAGATAGTTTGGCGACCCATGCTCCACCAGCGCCAGGATGAGGCGGCAGCCATGCAGGCGATGCATGGCAAGCGAGTTTTCACCCCCTATCCGCCCATTCCGTGGGCAGATGCATAGAAAACATGTCGTTCTCAATGCGGCATCGAGGTGACCTGATCAGGGCGCGACTCAATGACACGAACCGCCGCCCATTGCCGCTGAAAAATGGCGATGGGTGACGGACGTCTCCTGCACCACCGCGCGTCTTAATCAGACGCGCAGAGGATGCTGTAGCGCTTTGAATTGCTGCATGTTTTATCCTTGAATCGGCTACGATTTAAGGAAACATGCAATAGCAGCTTCCCGACCTTGTTATTCGAACAGCCGCTTGACCATGGAAATGCTTGGCAACTCTTTGAGCTGGGTGATCAGATGGTTCAACTGCCGCAGATCCCAAACTTCCAGGTCGAATTGCAGTTCACTGAAATCCGCGGCAACACGCCCCATGGAGAGCGAACGGATGTTGACATCGGTCGTCGCGATCGCCTGGGCGATCTCCGCCAGGGTGCCGGGTTCGTTCAGCGCACTGACCGCGATCCTGGCTATGAAGCGGCTGTTGTTCGCCTCGTCGAGATCCCACCGCACATCGATCCAGCGCTCCGGTTCGTCATCGAACTTTTGCAGGATCGGTGACTGGATCGGATAGATGGTAATCCCCTTGTCGCTGTCCATGATGCCGACGATGCGATCGCCCGGAACGGCGCCGGCCGGACTGAAGTGCACCTCGGCATTGCCGGAAAGGCCGCGGATTGGCAATGCTTCCGGTCCTTCGGCCTGTTGCGCTGCGACCGTCTCTTTCGTGCGGCCGGGAAGCTTGAAGACCATTCCTGCGGCGCTGCGCATATTGAACCAGCCGTCATCGGCGCTCGGCTTGACCGTGACACGCTCGTCCTGATGATCAGGGAAAACCGCACGCAGGACGTCGAGCGAGGACAGCTCGCCCCGTCCGACCGCGGCGATCGCGTCCTCGACCTCTTTCTGCCCGAGCCTGTGCAAGGCCGGCTTCAGCGCCTCCCGCGAAAAATTCTTGCTTGCGCGTTCAAAGGTTCGCTCCAGAATGCGGTAGCCGAGGCCGGCATATTGCTTGCGGACGGCCGCTCGCGTCGCGCGACGGATCGCAGCGCGCGCCTTGCCGGTGACCACGATTTCCTCCCAGGCGGGAGGCGGCACCTGAATGCCGGAGCGGATGATCTCGACCTCGTCACCGTTGTTGAGGCGCGTGACCAGCGGCATGATGCGGCCATTGATCTTGGCGCCGACGCAGGTGTCGCCGATATTCGTATGCACGGCGTAGGCGAAGTCGATCGGCGTGGCGCCGCGCGGCAGTGCGATCAACTGCCCCTTAGGGGTGAAACAGAACACCTGATCCTGGAACAGTTCGAGTTTCGTATGCTCCAGAAACTCCTCGGGATTGTCGCCTTCAGCCAACGCTTCGATGGTGCGGCGAAGCCAGGAATAAGCGTTCGACGTCGGTGATCGCGGCGCATCCGTCGCCACGGCGTCGCGATCCTTGTAGAGCGCGTGCGCTGCAATGCCGTATTCTGCGATGTCGTGCATGCGTTTCGTGCGAATCTGCAGCTCGATGCGCTGGCGTGACGGGCCGATAATCGTTGTGTGCAGCGACTGGTAGTCGTTCTGCTTCGGCGTCGAAATATAGTCCTTGAAGCGACCCGGGACGACGCGCCAGCGTGTGTGCACAATGCCGAGCGCCCGATAGCACGACGGGATATCATCGACGATGATGCGGAAGCCCCAGACATCCGACAATTGCTCAAAAGAAAGCGATTTCGACTGCATCTTGCGGAAGACCGAATAGGGCTTCTTCTGGCGTCCCTTGACCAGCGCCTCCTTCAGGCCCTCGCCCTGCAGCAGTTCGCTCAGTTCCTCCTCGATCTTCTTGATGAGGCCCTCGTTGCGCTCGGACAGCTCCTGCAGCCGCCGGGTTACCGTTTCGTAGGCCTCCGGGTTGATGTGGCGGAAAGCGAGGTTCTCGAGCTCCTCGCGCATGTCCTGCATGCCCATGCGTCCGGCGAGCGGCGCGTAGATGTCCATTGTCTCTTCGGAAATGCGTGCGCGCTTCTCCGGCGACATATGGTCAAGCGTACGCATGTTGTGCAGTCGGTCGGCAAGCTTGACGAGCAGAACGCGGACGTCGTCCGAGATGGCAAGCAAAAGCTTGCGAAGGTTTTCCGCCTGCTTCGCCTTCTTGGTGACGAGATCGAGCTTCTTGATCTTCGTCAGGCCCTCGACCAGCGCCCCGATGTCCTCACCGAAGAGATCGTCGATCTCCTGCCGCGTCGCGGTCGTGTCCTCGATCGTATCGTGCAGCAGGGCAACAGCGATCGTGGACTCGTCCAGATGCATTTCCGTAAGGATGGCCGCCACTTCGAGGGGATGGGAGATGTAGGGATCGCCGCTTGCCCGTTTCTGCTGGCCGTGCTTCTGCATGGCATAGACATAGGCCTTGTTCAGCAGGGCCTCATTGACGTCGGGCTTGTATTTCTGCACGCGCTCAACGAGCTCGTATTGGCGCATCATCCGCTGGCGGCTCCGTGGGAAAAGGCAAATAAAAAAGTGCGCCAATCATAGGAGTGGCGCACTGCTTTGAAAACACGTTGGAACAAGCGTTCCGGAACGGATCTTAGTAGTCGTCGCTCTTTTCCGGGGGCACAAGACCTTCGATGCCCGCAAGCAGTTCCTCTTCGGACATGCGGTCGAAGGTCAGCGCTTCCGGCTGATCTTCCTCTTCCGCCGCGTCCGCGAAAGCGGCGGCCGCTTCCGGCTGGGTCAGCGAAGCCGGATCGGGCTCGGGCTCGTCCACCTCGACATGCTTCTGCAGCGAGTGGATGAGGTCTTCCTTCAGATCGCCGGGCGAAAGGGTCTCATCGGCGATCTCGCGCAACGCCACGACAGGGTTTTTATCGTTGTCGCGATCAACGGTGATGGCAGCACCCTGCGAAATCAGGCGTGCGCGGTGGCTGGCGAGCAAAACAAGTTCGAAACGGTTGTCGACTTTGTCAATGCAGTCTTCGACGGTGACGCGGGCCATAGCCTGTCCTTTGCAACTCAAGGCGCGGCGGGTTGCCGCTGCACGGATTAAACGACACGAGACCGGAACAGCCGTCACTTGACAGGCTCATCGGCTCCGATTTCTGGAATTAGCCGCCCGGATACAATCAAAACAGCACAAGTTCAAGTTTTTCCTGCATTCGGTGCTCACATCGACCAGTGACACATGGTAGAATATAGCGTCTTACGCGCCGCAAGTATGAGCCACAATGGTGATTGCATTGCACAATCCAATGGTCGAAAGTGCAGCAGCAATCGGAAATTGAAGTGTGGACGAACTGCAGCAACTGCTAAAACTAGCTATATGCGCCGTGCGCTGCTTGGATTAATGCGTGGTATAACCTACATTATTTGCAATATCAGCAATTATTAATGTAATCCACCTATTTTCTGCGCACCCTTCCCCCCGGGAGGTCGAAAATGCGCCGGGCATGGAAAAGGAAATTACGATGTTCGATCCCCGCGAGAAAATCGCACTTTTCATAGACGGCGCCAATCTCTACGCCGCATCGAAAAGTCTCGGTTTCGACATCGACTATCGCAAGCTGCTGAAAGCATTCCAAAAACGCGGATACCTGCTGAGGGCCTACTATTACACCGCGCTTATCGAAGACCAGGAATATTCGTCGATCCGTCCGTTGATCGACTGGCTGGACTACAATGGCTACAAGGTCATCACCAAGCCGGCCAAGGAATTCACCGACTCGCTCGGACGACGCAAGATCAAGGGCAACATGGATATCGAGCTGGCGATCGACGCCATGGAGCAATCCGAGACAGTCGATCATCTCGTCATCTTCTCGGGCGACGGCGACTTCACCACGCTCGTGGAAGCGCTGCAGCGCAAGGGCCGCAAGGTCTCGGTGGTCTCGACCATGTCGACCCAGCCGCCGATGATCGCCGACGATCTACGACGCCAGGCGGATCACTTCATCGACCTCGTTACGCTTAGAAGCGAAATCGGCCGGGAACCCTCGGAACGCACGCCGCGTGCGGTCGAGCCAGTCGCCGACGACGTCGAACTTTAAAATCGGCTCCAGTTAAATCCGCGAACAAAGTGAGGATGGCCGCTCTGCCCGCAAGCTGGCGAGCGGGTCCGCCGGCACCACGCTGGTCATTCGCCCCGCTTGCGGGAAGAAAGGTGGCCGGCAGACCGGATGAGGGGCGGCCCCCAGTAACGAGGAAAGTGACTCAGCCACGCTCCTTGAGCAGGCGATTCTTCTGCCGATTCCAATCGCGTTCCTTGGAGGTCTCGCGCTTGTCGTGCAGCTTCTTGCCCTTGCCGAGCGCAAGCTCCAGCTTCGCCCGCCCGCGGTCGTTGAAATAAATCCGCAACGGGATCAGCGACATGCCTTCACGGTTGACGGCGCCCTGCAGCCGGTTCACTTCCCGCTTGGACAGCAGCAATTTGCGACGCCGGCGCGTTTCGTGGTTGAAGCGGTTGGCCTGCAAATATTCCGGCAGATAGGAGTTGATCAGCCAGATCTCGCCGCCTTCGTCGGTGGCGTAGGATTCCGAGATATTGGCCTTTCCTTCGCGCAGCGACTTGACCTCCGTGCCGGTCAGCACAAGACCGGCTTCGTAAGTATCAATGATCTCGTAGTTGAAGCGGGCCTTGCGGTTCTCCGCCACGACTTTCTTGACCGTGCGCTGGCTGCCTTTGGGAGCCATCAGTTCATCAATCCCGCATGCCGAAGCGCGGCGTCGATCGCGGCTTCGGTACCCGGCTCAAGCGTCGCCAAGAGCGGCGAACGGACGGCACGGCTCATCCGCCCCAGGCGATGGAGTGCGTATTTTGCGCCGCAGAGGCCAGGTTCCATGAAAATGGCCTTGTGGAGCGGCATCAGTTTGTCCTGGTACTCGAGCGCTTTGGCGAATTCGCCGGCCAGTGTCGCCTCCTGAAACTCCGCGCAAAGACGCGGCGCAACGTTGGCGGTTACCGAAATGCAGCCAACACCACCATGCGCGTTGAAACCGAGGGCCGTCGCATCCTCCCCGGAGAGTTGCACGAACTCCTTGCCGCAGGCCATGCGCTGCTCGGAGACACGCTCGATCTTGCCGGTCGCATCTTTGACGCCGATGATCGTCGGATAGGCCTTTGCCAGCGCGGCCATCGTCTCGACACTCATGTCAACGACCGAACGGCCGGGAATATTGTAGACTACGATCGGCAGCTTCACGCTTTCGGCGATTGCCCCATAGTGAGCAAAGAGACCCTTCTGCGTCGGTTTGTTGTAGTAGGGCGTCACGACCAGAAGGGCGTCGGCGCCTGCTTTCTCCGCGTGCTGCGCAAGCTCGATCGCTTCGGTCGTGTTATTGGAGCCGGCGCCGGCAATCACGGGCACGCGCCCGGCCGCTGCTTCGACGCAGAGTTCGACGACCTTCTTGTGTTCGTCGTGGGACAAGGTCGGCGATTCCCCGGTTGTGCCCACCGGCACCAGCCCGTGGCTGCCCTCTTTTATCTGCCATTCCACATGCGCGACGAAACTATCCGCGTCCACCGAGCCGGCGGCGGTGAACGGTGTTACGAGTGCGGGAATGGAACCCTTGAACATGCACAACTCCTGACGGCCGCAAGGAGAAGGAAACTCCCACGCTTTGGCCGCAATCGACGGTTAGAAAACTGCCGCACCATAATCATGTGACGTGGTTGCGGCAAGCGTCGTGAAGACGCATTTCATGTCGGTTTTCACCCGAGCAATAGCGCGAGACACGGTTCGGCCAGCTCGGAGCGATGCTGGAAAGGACCCGGTGCAAATACCGCACCCATGATTTGCGGCCATCGACAAATGCCGCTACCTTTTCGGCAGGCGATCCGGCGGAGAATGAACGGGGACACACGGGGCTCTTGATGCGCGGACCACTCCTTCTGCCCGTCGCCGCCATGGTCGGCGCCGTGATGCTGTCTGCCTCGGTTGCGGCGACCGACGCGCGGGCGCCGGTGCCGCCGAGCAAGCCTGGCTCGGCCGGAAAGGCGGGACGTGTCGCGACCAAGGACTTCACGAGCGCAATACCCGCGGCCATCACGCCAATCGACGCAGATCTGAAAACAGGTCTCGACGCGCTTTCCGATCGCCAGCCCGCCAAAGCAATCGCGGTTCGCGACGGCATGCCCACCGGAACGCTGGAGCGCCATATCCTCACCTGGGCCATCGCCGTTTCAGGGCAGAAGGGCGTTCCATCCTACGAAATCGCGGCGGCACAACGGGAGCTGCGAGGCTGGCCCGGCTTGAAATCGCTGCGTGCGCATTCGGAAAGGGCGCTCTATCGCGAAAATCCGCCCGCATCAGATGTGATTGCCGCCTTCGGCGCTACCGAGCCCGAAACGGCGGACGGAGCCATCATACTCGCCCGGGCGCTCGCCGCCCAAGGACAAAAGACAGCGGCCGCAAGGCATCTGCGCGCCTTCTGGGTGAAGGAGGCGCTCGATAAGGACATCGAAGGAAAGGTTCTTTCGGAATTTTCCGGCCTGCTGACGACCGCCGACCACAAGCGCCGCATGGAGATGCTTCTCTATCGCAGCCGTGTCGAGCAGGCAGCACGCTTCAGCGACATCGGCAAAGCGCAATCGTTATACCGCGCTTGGGCCGCGGTTATCCGTGGCGCCGGCAATGCGGCATCGCTGATCGAGGCCGTAGACCCATCGTGGCGTGACGACTCCGCCTTCCTGTTTGTCCGCATCGAGCATCTGCGCAAGCAGGAGAAATACCAGGAGGCGGCGAAGCTTCTCGCCCAAATGCCGACGCACAGCGACGCCCTTGTCGACCCGGGCGAATGGTGGACCGAGCAGCGCATCGTCAGCCGCGGGCTGCTCGACGCAGGAGATTTCCGCGGTGCGTACCGTATCGCTGCCAACCACGCGGCAACCGAAGCGACCGACATTGTCGACGCGGAGTTTCATGCCGGCTGGTATGCGCTTCGCGGCCTCGAGGATCCGGCCGCAGCGGCCGGACATTTCCAGAAGATCCTGGAGGCGTCGGGCCGGCCGATCTCGGCCTCGCGTGCCTGGTACTGGCTGGGACGCGCCGCCGAAGCGGGCGGCCCCGGCAATTCGAGCGATTATTTTGGCAAGGCGGCGCGCTACCCGGGCACGTTCTATGGGCAACTTGCCGCAGCCAGGCTCGGCCGCCCGACGCTTTACGTAAGCTACCCCTCCCCCACGCCGGAAGATCGAACACGTTTCGAACACCGCGAAGCCATCAGTGCTATCGCCCGGCTCGACGCCGCAGGCCACGGTTGGCGCGGGGACAGCCTTTATCGGTCGCTGGCGGAAGAATTGACCAGTCCCGGCGAGCTCGCGATGCTTGCGGCGCGGGCGGAAAAGACGGGCAATCACCAGCTGTCGCTACAAATTGGCAAAATCGCATTCGCCCGCGGCATTGACGTCGCCGCGCTTGCCTTTCCGATCGGCGTCATCCCGTCCAACGCCGATATCACCGGCGCCGGCAAGGCGCTTGCCTATGCGATTGCCCGGCAAGAAAGCGCCTTCAACCCAGCCGCCGTCTCCGCCGCCAATGCCCGCGGCTTGCTGCAACTTCTGCCGGGTACTGCCAAAGGCGTAGCAAGCCGTTTCGGCCTTGCCTATTCCAAGGACCGCCTGACGACCGATGCAGGCTACAACGCAACTCTCGGGGCGCACTATCTCGGCGAGCAGATCGACAGCTTCGGCGGTTCCTACATACTGACGTTCATCGCCTACAATGCCGGCCCGGGCCGCGTGCCGGAATGGCTCGAGCGTTATGGCGACCCACGCGGCAAGCCGATCGATGACGTCGTCGACTGGATCGAACGCATCCCCTTCCAGGAGACGCGCAACTATGTCCAGCGAGTGATGGAGAACTACCAGGTCTACAAGGCCCGCTTGGGAGAGCCCGCGGACATCGTCTCGGACTTGAGAACAGGGCGACAATTGCCCTGAGTTCGCGGGCTCCGTACGGCAGCGATCAAATGATCGTGATTGGCCGTCGGAAGATGGCACAAAACGCGGTCCCAACCATTTCCTTTCGGAAGAGGCCCGTTTGTTTGGGAAGGAAATGGTGAAGCCTATGAAGACGTTAGCAATTGTCGCTCTGTCACTGGCGACGGCAATCAGCAGCGTTCCACCCGCGGAAGCATTTCCGGTCATTCCGACGGTGAGGCCGCAAGCCACCGACATTCAACGGGTGCAGTTTCCTTATGAGCGTGGCGAGGAAGGGAAGAGCGGCAAGTGCCGCTGGCCCCGCTGTGGACGTGGTTATCGGGACGATGGGCGCAGCTATCGTGACTATCGCCGCAGTTATTACCGTGACCGATACCACCGCCGATACTATCGCGATGATGACGACAACGATTTCGGTGCGTTCATCGGCGGCTTGGCGACGGGTGCGATCGTCGGCGGTCTGTTGAGCCAGCCGAGATATGCCGGTCCGAGATATTACGGGGGCGGTAGCCCTCATACCCGCTGGTGTTATGCCCGCTATCGGTCATATCGCGCCTGGGACAACACCTATCAGCCGTATGGCGGCCCGCGTCGCCAGTGCTATTCGCCCTATAGCTAAGACACCCACGCTGGCAGTCCACGGCTCTTCGCGCGCAAGAGCGTGAAGTGGGGTGGCTTCGCTGGAACACTTCAATCTTGGCCTGACAACCGCTTTGTTGGCACAAACCACTGTGCTGGCTAAGCATCCGCCCACTTGCCGTTGCGCATCCAGAAGCTACGATTTCACTCCTCTCGAGCAAACGGAGTAATCATGGATCGGAGCGAATTTCGCGAGTATCTCTTTCGGGCACAGGACGGCTTGCAGCTTTATGCTAGATCCTACGGCGATCGACAGCATGGACGGACCCCGGTCGTCTGCCTCGCCGGCCTTACACGCAACAGTCGCGACTTCCACGAGCTGGCGGACTTCCTTGCCTCTTCGGCCGGAGGCGGGCATTTCGTCCTCTCTCTTGATTCTCGTGGGCGCGGCGGCTCGGAGCGTGACGACGACAAGAGCCGTTACATTATCGCGACGGAAACATCGGACCTCATCGCGGCTTGCGGCCATTTCGGTATCGAGAAGGCGATTTTCATCGGCACGTCGCGCGGCGGCCTGATCCTGCACAATCTCATCGGCCTGGCCCCCGCCTTGATCGCAGGTTGCATTCTTAACGACATTGGTCCCGTCATCGAAATCGAGGGACTGATGAGAATCCGGGACTACCTCAACGGAGCGACCACGCCCAAAGACTGGGCCGCCGCGCCTCGTTACTTGCAGTCCGTGCACGGAAAAGATTTTCCGATTCTTCGCGAGCACGATTGGTTGGAGATGGCGAAGGCGATCTATCGCGACGAAGGCGGCATCCCGGTCGCCGACTTCGATCCGGCGATCGCGGAACAGTTGCAGGTGCTCACGGCCGATACCTCGCTGCCGGATCTTTGGCCACAATTCGACACCTTCGCCAGCCTGCCGATGATGGTCGTTCGTGGGGAGCGTTCCAGGCTGCTGGCGGAGGCCACGGTGGAGGAGATGAAGCGTCGGCATCCGAACCTGCTGGCGGTGACAGCGGCCGGACAGGGCCACGCACCGCTCCTACATCTCGATGGCCCAAGACAAGCCATAGCGGCCTTTCTGCAGCAGTAAGCGCGCGCGCTTGACCGCTGCGCGGAAGCCGCTCTCTCAGCGAAACGCCAAAAACAAGAAAGCCCGACTCGAGAGCCGGGCTTCCCTAACTGACCGAGGTCAGGTCAGATTAGAAGTCACGCTGCAGGCGGAGGAAGCCGAAGACTTCGTCGTCGCCATTGTCCTGATCTTCGTACTGAACCGACAGACGGGTGGCGAGACCTTCGGTGATCTTGTAGTCAACCGTACCACCAACGCGCCATGCATCGTCGCTGCCGAAGCTGGTGAGCGAGTCCTGCAGGCTACCGAAGTACTGAGCGCCGGGGGTGATTGCCAGCTTGTCGTTGACGTTCCAACGGTACGAAGCAGCAACCGTCCACTCGGAACGAGCCCAGTAGGCGTTCGGGTCGGATGCCCAGATACCAGCGAGCTGGAAGACGCCCGGGCCGAGGTCGGCCGAAAGCAAGCCGCGGATCGCGCCTTCTTCCATCTCGGTGTCGAAGCCGCCGAGCAGGTCGAAGGAAACGCCGCCGAGCGTGGCCGAAACGATACCGGCAACGCCGACGCCGTTAGCCTTGGTGTTGGTGCCTTCGAGTTCGTCGACCGAGATACCGGCCTGGAAGGTGCCGCCGTCATAGAGGTAGGCGAGCGAGTTGAATTCGGTGAAGTTGCCGAGCGTGTCGGTTTCACCGTTCAGGCCCTTATCCCACCAGCTGTAGAAGAAGCCGGCCTTGAAGCCGCCGAGCTGGATGTAGGCTTCGTCGACGTCGATGAAGTCGCTGTCGCCGGAATCAGTGTCGTTGTCGGCGTTGAACTCAGCAGCGAAGAAGCCGGTGAGCGTGCCGTACTCGGTGTCGCTCTTGGCGTCGAACGAGATGTAAGCGCGGGAGAACATGTCCCAGTCCGACGTGGACTGACCACGGGTGCCATCGAAGAAGAAGTCTTCGTTGTTGTAGCGGCTGGTCGATTCGTCACGGCCGAACGAGCCCTGAACGCGGATGTAGCCGCCGATCTTGAGGCAGGTTTCGGTGCCCGGGATGTAGAAGTAGCCCGTGCCGAAAGCGTCGCAGACGCGAACGTATTCCATGGGCTCCGGCTCGGCGGCGACGATTGCGTCGGCTGCCTGAGCGCCGGATACTGCTGCGAGAGCAGCAGCGGAGCCGAGAAGAAGGCTCTTGATGTTCATTTCTGACCTCCAGTCAAAAGTTTCAAACGGGTCTGGGTTTCTTTGCTGAAGGACAGCGTTCCCTGCCCCATCCCCAACGTTCAAGAAGTCGGACGATCAACCGCCCTTGCTTCCGGAGTTGAAAATACAAAACCGGGTGGGGCACGCAACGACCAACTTGCCAGATCACCTCCTTTGCGCTGCCCTTCCCTGATCCCTGTTGCTGAAACGACACAAAATCGCCTCAGACCGCCCGGGGAAATTAACAAAGGGTTAAGAAAATCCTTTAGCGACGGGGGGTTAGCATAAGGGAGGAGCGAGCCCCCTGTTTCAGAAAGGGGCAGAAAATGGCCGAAAACAGGGGCAAAACCGGGCATCGGCGGCCCCGCCTTGCTGTCTTCCCACAAACAAGACGCGACCCGAACGGCATCTGGCGAAAAGGCGGCGGAAGATTTTTTGCTGATTCACAAGAGAATCAACGATCTGGATTCGCGAATCCCTCGGAGCCGCTGACTATCTCGGGAATCGGACGACTCGTCGCTGAAGGCGAACGAGGAGGAGGCAAGTATGTGGACAGGCGGGCATGTTTTACGTGTGCGCAGAAAGCGCCTTGCGGAGTGGCGATCAAAAAACCGGAAGAGCTGCGGGCCGCTAAAATCAAGCAATCAAAAGATGGCGGAGAAGAAGTCTTTCGAATGAAGGAAACTAAGTGACTGAATTTTCAGTTCCGAAATCCGGGATTTTTGGGTTCGTGCCCGCAATGGTACCCACAAAAATTCCGGTGAAATTATCGCCCAAAAACGGGTCTTTCGAGGATCAGGAGTTTGCCCTTGGTCACTCCGCATCGCCTCCATCCAGCGGCCATAAAGCAGTATCCCGGATTGCTGCTCCTGACTGCTCGCGGATTGACGTATGTGTAATGCCTCTCACTAGGCCAGCAGTGATCAGCGATTGCGTCAGCCTGTCGGATAAGGTCGGACGCGAGGTGCGAGCTTTCGTTGCGAAAGACAGCACAGTTGATGCCTTGCTCCCCGCTGGCATCGATGAATTTTCGCCAGACGAACAGGGCGTCGCCATCTCCTGTTCTGAGAACAATCTTCTCTCCGGGCCCAGCGAAGAGCACTCGCTTCCGGCCGTCCCGATATCGGTAGCATGAATAGTGCCGCTCATAGAGTGCCAAGCAAGTCTTGTCGCCGTCCTTCGTCAGATACCAAAGTGGTTCGCGTGTAACCCGCCTATGCGCGCGCATCGGAGCTACGACGCCTTTTTCAGCGCGTTCGTGAAGGGCAAGCCACGCTGCCAGGCCATGATGTCCGATTCGGTCCACCGGACGCAGTTAGCGCCTAGCTTCCTCGAGTCAGGGAACGTGCCCTCGTCGATCCAGCGATAGATCGTCGAGCTGCCGACTTTGGTGATTGCCATCACCTCTTTGAGCGTGAGGTAGTTGTCGAGCTTGTGAACAGAGGCGGTGTTGATGTCGGACATAGCGGGCTCCGGTATGCGCCTGCCGCTTGGGCATGGCTTATCGTTGGTCTGGCAGCGTGTGCTGCGAGGAGACCCTGTCCGCTCCCGATATATGGAATAGGGCGGGATTGAATGTCAAGCGATGGGAACGGATGGCAAGGCATCGGTTGACAACTTTTGCCATGACGATCTGGAAGGCGTGATCCTGCATTGCACAACCGCAAAAAGCGGATACAACTGCAGGAAACCTGAAAATTGGATTGAACATGCTGACGAGGCTTTTGGCGAGGTGTCTACCGACACCCTCGCGCCATCTTACTCAGGAAGTGGAGGAGTTGCGCGCGGAGTTGAACGCCTTGCGTGCGGTGGTTTCGATCGTCCTTCACCACCTGCCGAAGGACCCGGAACTCTATTCAAAGCTCTGCGAAGCGGAGCGCTCTTTCGAATGGGCAAAGGCCCACCCGAGGACGATCGCCGAAATCAGCGACTTGCGCCAGACTTGGGAAGAGAACGACCGTCTGACGGCTATGTGGTAGCGACCGCTTCTGCCCGGCGCGGTCGGGGTGCTCATCTTGCCTCTGTGCGCGACAGCGCCAAATACGTTCCATGAAAAAGGCGATCAAAGGCGAAATGGCGAGCATTCGCGGCAAGGTCGCGCGGGTATGGGAAGACGGTCGCGTGACCCTGCACGTTCCCGGCCTCGATTACCCGATCACCATCCATGAACGCCATCTTCTCGACATCGGCCCTGCTCCCAAACCGCCGAAGCCACCAAAGCCGAAGTGGCCGCGGAGAGATGTACCTGACTAGCATTCGCCCTCCTTGAGCGCCTGGCGGAAGCCACCCAGATCAGGCGAGGACAGATCGTAGAAATCGGTCAACGACGTTACAATAATGATTTCCCCCTGCCCGTCGCATTCAATGCATGGCTCCCATGAGCGAGGCGGATCGCCATTGTAAGAACTGGGGTATCTGTCGTTGTGGATGCGCTCCCATCCCCCATCGCCTCCGCAGTTCGGGCATGGGATAATACGCTCATCGCTCACCTCACACCTCCGTGGCTTTCCGGAGGGCGGCGCGTGCGTCCATCATCTCGCGGGTTTCGAATTGCGGATGGCCGCACTTAGGCTCGTGCCAGAGTTTCCAGTAGCGATGGTTCACCGGATCGAACTCGATCTGAGCGCGGCAGTCGTCGCAGTACCAGGAATAGGAGCCGTGGTTGTACCAGCGAGCCGGGGCGCACTGGCACCGCGTGCGATTGCAGCTACCGTTTTCCTTGCCCTTGTCGGGCTTGTCCGGGCCTTTGTAGTCGCCGTAGGCCATCACTCGCCCTCCTTCGCGGAAAGGGCGGCGTCAGTGCCGCCAACGACCTTGAAGCGCTGCTTCCACTTCGTGAACGTAAAATAGGCGTACTGGTCATCGTACGGCTCTATTTCGAGGTCATAGCCACGCGCTGCAGCCATCCGGCGAAATACTTCCGTGTTGGCGACGTGCTTAGGAAACCCTTCCTTGCCGCCGATCAGCTGCTCGCCGTTCGTCATTTGTTGTGAGATCATCCCGGCCTCAAATCCGTGGACAAAGCTGTGGCTCTGATCCGGGAATGGCACGAGGCAGCGGAGTTCGTCGGTATCAGCCACGGTCGGTCTCCTTCGCGGAAAGGGCGGCGCGGGCGCAAGCATCAACGATGCGGGTCAGGTAGTCAGCCAGTTCGTTATTGTCAGGCATGCTGATACGGTCGGACCAGCCGTCAATGATGCCGTCGATCGCGACCTGACCGGCCTTTCGTATCGCGGCTTCCCGCATCCGCACCAACTCGCCGTCTGAAGGCGGGGAGGCGTAGAGGGGGATGATCTCACGGTCAGGACAAGCCAAGCGCCACCGCTCGATAATGTCCTTGTCGGTGGTCACGGCTGAAGAGCCTACCAACCGCCACGCGACCGGCTCTGGCGCGTCTCGTCTCTCTGGGCCGATAGTTTTCGAGAACCACAATTCGAATGCCACCTGATCCAGTTCTTGATCTTGCGGCAATCCGAGCAGGTCGGAGATGCGGTCAACGAGTGCGAGGCGATCATTTCGTTCCTTGATGATTTCCTCGGCCTCGAACAGCCGCTCTCGCAAATGCTCGATGTCTTCTTGCTCGTCTCGTCTCTCTGGTGGGGCTGACGGGGGAGTGGCGAGAGCGGCGCGCACGTCAGTCAAGCATGCCTCTACGCGCTGCCCGTGGTCTGCCCATGCGGCATCCGAAGATGTCTTTTCAGCCCCTTTCGCCGGCTTGCCGTCCCAAGTGTCCCATATGTCTTTTTCCGGTTCAGAGTCTATGGCGGAAAGGTAGGCAGCGACTGCCTGCTGTAGCTTCTCGGTCATAGAGTGTCCTCCACAGTGGTGGCACGGCGCATGTAATCGGCCAGTTGCTCCATCGTGATCAGCGCGTGGTCCGGGTATTCTTCTGGCGACGTGATGTCAGGCGTTTCGCATAGCTCCTGCCACGCCTGCGCTGGCGTAAGCAGGTCCAAAGGCTCTCCGTTGAGAGACAGTATCTGGTCGCGCACGTTGTCGGCGACGTAGTCCATGGCGATCAGTGAGTGCGCTTTGATAGCGGCTTCCGTCAGCGCTTCCCGACGAGCGTATTCCTTCGCCTTAGCGATCTCGTCGTGCAGCCGCTTGGTGGTGTAGCGGGGCTGATTGTCACCCTGCGCACGATCGAGGCACGACTTCGGAGAGACGGCGGGGCCGACCGGAGGCAATCTCCAATGCGTGTAGCCGTCACTGAAAATGGTTTGGTTGACCGAAGAGCAAACCCACCCTTCCGGCTCTGAATGCCATTCGCCGTCGCAATATTGTCCGTCTTCACCGCAGCAGTGTTGCGGCTTGCCCCAATACATGTCAGCCTGGCGGTCGAACTCCTCGTGCCAAAGGTCAACAATTGTGCCGTCTTTCGGAGCGCTATCGATCGGCATCCACGCGACCGGCTCCGGCGCGTCTGGGGCTGGCGTGGGCGTCGGCAACACGGAAATCATCGCGTGCCAGACGTTGTGAACGGTTGCTTCCTCGTTCTCGTTCGACCAATCGACGGAAAGAGCCGCTTTCACCATCTTTGGCGTAGCGTCGGAAGGGACTCCGACCCGCGCTGCTGGGGCTGAAGGAACGGCGGCGCGGATGGCGTCGTAAAGACGGTAGAGCTTGTGGTTGCTGCCGTCATTGCCGAGAAAATATTCAGGCAGCAAACATTGCCGCCAAAGCGTTTCTACCGGATGACGCCCTGTCACGGCTCGGCTCTCTGGTGGGGGTGGCTCGGCGCAGATTTCAGGGATGGGCATCCAACGTGTTGGCTTCCACGCAGTATTATTAGGGATCTTCAACCAATTCTTTGTCCGGCTGGATGGAGCGAAAAACCAGGTCCTCGCGATGGTTCCTTTGGCGTTGATGCCGATCACCTCAGTGCCGTCAGTTGGGGCGGTCTCGATCGGCCGCCACCCCTCCACCACGCTTACCGGCTCTGGTTTTGAATACGAGACCGGATAGATCGGCTCGACCTTGGCAAACAGCGGAATAGAGAAATACTCTTCATTGTTTTCGATCGGATCGGCTTCGACATCCCATGTGTCCTCTGTTAGGGCGCGATGGCCGTTGAGATGGCCATAGGGACCGAACAGTTTCACCCCCCCGTCGCGGCGGTTCCAGGCGGCGGCAGCTTCGGAGAGCGTAGAACGCGCGATCGTGGCGCAGCCGTTCTCGCTGCATATAATGAGAGCCGCGAGGTGCGCTGAAGGGATCTCTTTCGTGGGGTGCGGTGGGCGTCCGCAGAAGGGGCACGGCTTCAATTCGAGTTCGTTCATTGCTGGGTTCCTTTCTGCTGGCGAAGGACGGCGGGCGACAGGATCGAGCCATTGATGGCGCGATAGGTCAGAGAGCCATTTTCCGGGTTGAGCGTGCCGTCGAGGAAAAGGCCGGTGCCCTCCCTCATAAAGCGGTCGATGTGCTCGGGGTTCGCGGCGAGAACCGAAACGATCTGGCCGGCGAGTTCCATTGCGGGCTCGTTCGCCTGGAAGCCAACGGCGCTCGCTATCTGGGCGATCTTCTCAACTACCAAGCGCTCGCCGGTGCCGCTGCGGCGGTTCCACCGCTCGGCGGCAGCCTCTTTCGTTCGGCTGGGCCGCTGCTCAATGGCGCATGTGCCACCGAGGTTTTCGGTGTTGCGGCAGACGACGCCCCACCACTCGTTGCTGCGCGCGCGCATCGGCTGCTCAAGCGTGACCTTACCACCGCAGAATGGGCAAGGCAGGAGTTCGTCGGTCATTTGGATACCTCGTTGGTGTCGGCCGGTTTCTTCGCGAACGTCTGTTCGAGCATCGCGAGCGATGAGAGAAACGGGTATGACGCCCATTCTCGCAGGGTCATTTCCATGGGGTCCTTTCCGGTGTTGGGAGAGGCAAAAGTATGCATCCTGCCGTCGACCATGAGCATGAGCGTGATGACATGCACATCCGGCTGTGTGGCGAGATCGAAGCCAACGTAGACCGGGCTGGATGGAGCGCTATCGGTCAATTCCAATCTCCTTCATGAACGACTCGAGTCCGGCTGGGGATTCGCCGGCGGTGAAGAAATGCAGGATGGAAGCATCGAGCGCGGATTCGGCGATCGTCATGCGCCGATCGATCCGGCGCCATTGCTCGAGGCGCACGTCGACGGTGAACTTCGGCTTGCGGACGAGGCGGTCGAAGATGCGCCGCCGCGTCTTGATCGCGTTCCAACGATCCTTGATGCGCGACGGCAGCTTGTTCCAGCAGCCGCGGCAGATGATGTACCTCGAGTCAGGAAACTTCTCGCGCGGTGCCGTGCGCCGGCATGACGGATTGATGCAGGAAATTCGGTCAGTCATGCCGATCGGTCTCGTAATAACCGGCGACGAACGGCAGACTGACATAGCCAGAAGCGAAATGCCGGCGGACCACGTGTCGGGCCACGGCCGGTGCCGGATCGACCGGCGCCGGTTCTGCCCGGGTAAGCTTGAGGCGTCTCACGCAGTTGCCAACCGCCTGAGCGGTGCATGCGAACCGGGTTGCAATCTGGGAGTTGCTTAGTCCGGCATTGAAGAGCTCAATGATCTGAGCATCCGAAGGGAGCTTCCGTTTGCGCCCGATCTTTTCTTCCCCGAACTTCATTCTGCGCCTCCCATGAAATGGATCAGCGCCCAGCCGGCCGGGGTGAGCCACATATAGCCGTTGCCGGCGACGTGCACGAAGCCCATGCCGCGAACCGTCCGTTTCTGCGTCTCGTCGGGCCTCTCGTCGAAGATGCGCTTCTGCGCGGTCGCCGCCGCCCAGCCATCAGAACGACGGGCACGCCATGCGACATCCTTTGATTTCGGGCCACGAGTTTCGCCAGCGCGGAGCAGGTACGCATGCTCGGCAGCCAGCGCGTTGAGGAGCTCGATTTCAGGTACGGTCAGGCGGTGGGAGTGTCGCGCCTCCTCCTTGGCGCCGATCGCCGCCAGGGTGTTGGCTTCCATCGTCTTGACGCCCAGCTTGACGCCGAGGTCCTTCCCGGTGACGCCCTTGCGGGCGAGTGACGCGGCTTTCTGCGCCAATGCGAAATCAATGTTCATCTCAATGCCTCTGGAAATTCGAGAAACTCGCGACTGTCGAGGAGACGGCCGGCATCTGCTTTGCCGACGCGGTACATGGTCATGATGTCGAGATGCATCACGGCGAAAGGGCTGGGATCGGCGGGGAGCTCGATCGTCTCCACCTTGCGAAAGCACTGCATGTCGTCGCGATCCACGGCACTTGCCGGCAGCCACTCGCCCCACTGCTTGAACAGGAAGGCGGTGCCGGTATCGCGGCATTGGCGCCGCAGATTGCTCGCCCACGCCGGATGCAGCGGACGCGCCTTCTTGCCGCTCTCGCCGCCCACAATAACCCAATCCAGACCGGGGAGCGGTTCGGGGATAGCCGGCGGCCGGTGCGCACGACATGGGTTGACCGAATAAACACCCGTCAGTGCGTCGAAGTAGAGATCGCGACTAACACGCAGCCGGCGCGGGTTGATCGGTCCAAGCATCGGCTCGATGCTGACGCCGGTCCAAGGGATACCGAGGCGCTTCTTGAGCTTTGCCAGCCGCTCGGCATCCCGCTCCGCCTCAATCTGGTCCGTCATGGTGAACTTGAGGCCGATGTGCTTGGGCCAGCCACCGTCGAGCCAGTGTGCCGGCACCATCTTCGCCACGTTCGATCCTCGCTTGGTCAGGAGGATGATGGCGAGATGATCGGCGGCTTCCGCCTCGGCGAACAGTTCGGCGCGCCAGGCGTCATCCACCTCGTTGTCGAACGTGTCGGACATCGACTGCATGAAGACGCGCAGCGTCCGGCCATGGACCGCCCTGAAATTGGCGGCGCTGCGCTGCAACCTCCGGATCAGGGCAACAGCGCCCTTGATCTTGCGCCGCTCCGCGCCGAGGCCCCAGACACCGTTGCCGCGGAAGCGGTTCCAGTCCTCGGCGTAGCAGTTGTCGCACCCGGGCGAGACCTTGGTGCAGCCCCACCAGAAATTCACGGTGGCGTCGCACCACTCGATTGCGCTTCGCTCAGCCATGGGAGGCCTCGCCGCCCTGCAGTTCGTTCCAGCGGTGCAGGAAGGCATGCGCGGCGACCGACGGCTCCCACGGTATGATCTCGAAATCATAGGGCAGCGCGCAGTCTTCGACGGTCCAGCGTTCACCCTTCCATGGCAGCAGGTCTCGCCTTTCCGTCGCCAGCATACGGACATCGGCGCGCTTGATCGCAACAGGGTCGATGATTTCGACGCCGAGCCGCTTGAGGATGGCCGCCTCGCAGCGCTTCTCGATCGCCTTGAACTCCGGGTTCAGGGATTTGAGCGGTGCCGTCATGTCACCGCAAACCGCCTCGCCGACCTCGTGGCAGAGGGCAGAGAGGGCGAGCGCCGGCTCAACAGCATGGCTCATGAGAACGCAGTGCTGCGCAACCGAGTAGAAGGCCCTTCGGCCAAAGATGCGGCTGTAGCACTGGCCGGCGCAACGGCCCTCATAGGCAAGCCCATAGGCAACGTCTTCGATGGTGATCTCGCTGTTCTCGGGATCGAGGAAGTCGAAATAGGTGCCCGAACCGAGCAAGATAGTGGGGCCGATGGCGCGGCGGATCGTGCTTTCCCGCATGCGCTCAATGGCGACGGCGTCAGACATGGCAGTCTCCTGTTGTTGGGAGCGCCGACGTATCCATGCGTCGCATTCGTCGAGCGCCATTTTCGAGGTTTCGAGACGTGCGCTCCAAGCCGGTGCCTGGCGCACCAACTTGTGAAGCCGGCGACGTTCGTCGCGCAGCTCGTCGAGCGTCATGTCGCAAAGGGGGATTGGCATCAGGCGGCCGCCGCAGCGCGGATGAATTTCCCCATCTTCTCCGGGCCGCAATGATCGATCTGCCGCACGGCATCCTCGAACGGGATAATCCACGCGTCAGGCTTCCCGGCCCAGGTGTAGCCATGTCCGCCTGTCCGCCAGACGCCGTTCTCGGTCTGGATGTGGACCATGACGCCGGCCCATGACTTGGCGCGCTGGCTGTTCGGGTAGCGGCGGAGGTACTTCTGAGTGACGAAGTCGGGTCCAAAAAGTCTAGACATTGGCGCTGATCTCCAATTGGTACAGAGCTTGGAACGGCATCTCGTTTCCGGAGGTGAACTCATTGTCTCCGTACTCATCGAAATGATTGTCGGCGTCTTTCCGGCAGGCTTCGTGCCATGCAAAGTTCTGGAAGTGGCCGTCGTAGGTGGAGTTTTCCCGGACGTACTGAGAGCCGATCAGGATGCGGTGGCAGCACCAGATGCATCGATGCTCTTTCCGGGCTCTGGTCGCCGATCGGCTGAGAAGGCTGTAGCTCATGCGGCGACACTCCTCTGTTCGACGAGCGTTTCGACCCACTTGGAAAAGCCAGCCAAGATCGGCTGGACGTTCGTTTCATCTGACCAGCCGGCAAAACCGATTAAACCATTTCCGTTGAACGACACGGCCTCGCGGTTCTTGAAATAGTAGGAGCGGCACTGGAGTCCGGCCCACCAGCCGTCGGCGCCGATGTTGGCGTCAATCTTCGAATGCATGCGGTACGTTCCGGCGGTCCGGTTGGAGGGACTGAAAAGTCCGCTCGCCTTCATCTCGGCGCCGATAAGGTCGCGGAGGTCCTGCAGTCGACCGAGCGTCAGAACTGCATAGGTGAGGCCGGAGGAGGCCCAGAGGGCGCGTGCTTCGTCTCTGGTCATACCGCACCGCCCTTCTTGTCCTGCTCGCGGTACAGGCGCAGAAGCTCCTCGCTTGCTTCCGGACTGATGCGATCGAGCATGCGCAGCGCCCAGTTCAGGCCGTCGGCGAAACCGGCGGCGCGGCCCTTGTGGTGCTCGTCGATCCAGCGCTGAGTGCGCTTGCGCTCGTAGTCTTCGACAACGGTCGTGACGGTGACAGCGAATGCGCCGCGCGAACGCGGCTCTGCGGCGTGATAGGAGACGACGCCAGGCTCTCCGCTGACCGGAACGGTGCGCCACCATTCATGCCGGCAGTCATCCGGCTTGACATGGCGACGGTCATAATAGGCATCGGCTCCGGTGTACTCGTTGCAGGCCTCGGCGAACTTGTGCCGGTCGTGGTGACCGCGGGCGAAGAAGCCCATGACATCGCCGCTGTCGAGCTCGCGCGACTCCTCGATCTCGATGCCGTGCCTCCGGGCTCCCTTCCAGGTGAAAGATGCGTCCACAAGGAACTGAGAAAGCTCACCGCGCGTGATCAGGCACATGTTCGGGTACTCTTCCGGGCTTGTGCGATCGTCTTTGTCCAAGAGCTCCTGCCAGGAGAGGTCAAGAAGCGTGTCGATGATCATGCTGCGACCCTCCGCACCATGGCCTCGCGCACGAAATCCACGAACCGCAATTCGGAATAGCTGTCGCTGACATCGAGGTACGTGCTGTATTTCGCGTTGCCGAGGGACTTCGCAGCGATGACGACGGTGTGGCCGCCCCATGTGACGCTGTACGGCTGCCAAGGATCGCCGATGGCCTTGAGGTGATCTTTCAGTGCCCACTTGCCGATGTCAGTCACGGCGAAGAATGCCATGTCGTCGCGCTGCCCGACCTTTTCCCAATTCGGGGATGCGGCGAACTGTTGGGCGTCTTTGCCGTCAGCACCTGTCGCGAAATGGTTGCGATAGGTCTCGCCGAGCGGATCGACCGGGCGGCCGAGCGCATGGTCGATGTGGTCGAACGCCTTATCCTTGAGGTAGCGGTTTACACGAGGATTGTTGCTCACCTGCTGTGCATCCTTGCCTTAATGATGTTGAAAATTGCCGCCTGCCGATCGGCAGTGGCACGGAGATAGAAGCTGTAGGGATCGTCGCGGAATGCGATCCACTGCGCGTCCGTCGGCACGAATCCGGCCTGATCGAGATCGTCCCGATCAATGCTGCGGAGGATCGCGAGCGCGTTGCGGAGAAGGCCGACGGAGCGTGTGTTCAAGCCGCCACCTGGTCGATGTTCTTGCGCCAGTCGAAAAAGCCGAGATGGCCGCGCACGGGGATGAGTTCGACCGGGCGGGCGTTGCGGATGATGAAGCCATAGCCGCAAGTCCCGTCTGTCCGCCTGCCACCAACGAACCATTCGCTATCGGTGGCATCGACGCATCCGATGATCTCGGCGACGCCGACGATGCCTCCGCGCGGGTAGCTGAAACCTTCCGGAGCGAACCGGACGCGACGGCCAGAAACCGGGTGATAAGCCCGGTCAAGCGAGATGGCCGGCGTCTCGTCCAGCTTCTTGCCGGCATGGATGGCGACCAGGCCCCGATATTGGGTGGGCCAGTCTCTGTTCTCGATATCCTTGTGACCGTTGACAATCAGCCAAGCCCACGGCTGCATGATAGAAAGAGCTTTGCGGGGAAGGTCGGGGTAGATCATGCCGCCCTCGCCGTGCTGTCGGTCGGCGATGCGCCGGCGGCAATGTATTCGTCGTACCATTGGCGGCACTGTTCTGGCGTGGCGGGGTCGCCATTGCCATCGACGAACGCCTCCGGCTCGTCGAGCAGCGCCTGGACGGTGGGGGCGCAATCCTCGCAGAGCATCGAGTTGCCGCCGAGGCGCGGCTCGCCGTCAAAGATCGGCGCCTCGCAGCAGTCGCATCGCAGATGCTCGTGCGCGTCGAGCTGGTGGTTGACGAGCTGCAGCGCATCGAGGGCGGCGTGCCAGCGCTTCTCGGTTGGTTCGAGCAGCTTCATGCGTTCGGCGTCGATCAGATCGACGAGTTTGCTGGCCTCGTGCCAGCGCTGCTTCAGGACTTCGGTAATGCTTGTCATTGTGCCTCTCTCAGCGCCTCCTCACGGGCGCGGTTCAGTTCGACCATGGCGGCGTGGTTGCCGCCGGGCATGTCGGGGTGGAGTTTGGATGCGCGCGTACGGAACGCGGCCTCGATCTCATCGATGCTGGCATTCGGCGAAACGCGGAGCACGTCGGACCAATGGCGCTTTGCCGCCGGTGCCGGCAGCGCTTCGAAGCCGGCAAACATCTCGGCCATGTTGGCAACGCCGTAGCGCTCAATGGCCCGGGTTGCCTCGATGTGCTTCGCGATGGCGGCGATGTTGTCCGCGACGCGGTCATAGCGGTCGCACGGGAGGCAGTGCGGTTTGTCTCCGAGGTGGAAATAGAGGGCGACGCCACGGTCCGCCGGCTCCGCCTGGCCCGAACGCGGCAGGCCATCGAGCCGCAGTTCAAGATTGGACGAGAGGACGTACTGTTTCGCCCCCAGCAGATCGAGCTCACGCTGCAGGCGGCTGATGGCGTCGGCGACAGAGAGTGATTGCGCCTCGGTGTAGGACTTGCCCGGCTTCATCACCTTCTTGTTGAAGGCCGCCCGGATCGGCGTCTTGGTCCGCGGCCGGGCCGCGGGCCAATGCAAGGGGTGATTGGTGACGCTCATTCCTCGCTCTCCGGATCACTCAACCCGTCGAGCAGGACCACGCCGAGCGCCTTGCGGCACGGTTCGCCGAACATGTTGCGTCCAGGCATGACCACTACGGCGCTGTCGTCACCGTCGTAGTGCTCCAGCGCGTATGCAGCGGCAATCAATCGATCGTCGGGAACGACGTGGAATGTGCGCTTGCCGCCGTCGCTCGGTGCCTCGCCGTCCGCTTGCCTCACTCGATCCGTCGCCGTGATCATGTCGCGTAGAGAAATCTCGGTCAGCGCATCGACCTTATCGGCGATCCCCATCGCGAAAAACGCTCGCTGATTGATCGCTCTGACGATCGCAAGGGCGCGATCGAGGGGCATTGGTTCTGGTGTAGATTTCACGGGTCTCTCCTTCATCCGTTCGGGAACCCGCCCCAAGCAGGGGCGGAAACCGGAGCGGATCAGCGGCCGAGGCGCTTGCCGATCTTGTGAGCGGCGATGATCATCGCCATGAGCGCTGCGCCGATCGCGATGTTGATCAGGGTGCCCGTGATCTTGAACGCGATGGGGCCAGCGACGGCGAGGACAAGCCCGCCGCCGATTGCGAGTTTTGCCCGCCGGCTCACTTGCCGTACTCCGCCTTGATGCCAGCCGCGGCGCGCGCTGCGGTCTGAACAAAGGCAGGAAGGGTTTTCGCGTCGATGCGATCGGTGTTCACGAAGACGGCGGCGTTCCAGGTGATGGTGCTGCTCGACGTGAACCAGCCCGACTGCAGCGCCTTGGGATAGGTGCCGGCCGGAATGTCCTGATACTGGTAGAGCGCATCGCCCTTGATGTCGGTCGCATCGTTGAAGTCGCGATCATTGGCGCCGGCGAGGATGACGGTGTCGCCATAGGTCTGATCGGCCTCCATCACGGTGCCGTTCTTGAGGCCCGCCGGCACAAGCATGCAGGTGGTCTCACCGCTCGACACGGCGGACAAAGCGAGGATGCCGCCCTCGTTGCGGACCGGCACTTTGCCGTAGTCCTCGTCCTCGGCGATGATGTTCTGCCAGATCAACCAAGCGCCGCTGCCTGGCTCGCCGATGGCGATCGAGTATTTGCCCGGGTCGGATTCGAGGTCGGACAGATCGTCCACGCCGCTCTTCGCGCCGCAAAGCGTGTGCAGGTATTCCCGGTGAAGTGATGCGACCTGGCGGAGCTTCTTCACCTTGGCTGGTGAGGACCGCGCCACGTAAACCGGCCCGTCGGGCTGCCCGATCATCGCGTCGCAAGCGTTGGGATCGGTCGCGGGCAGATCGAGAAGCCGCTCAAGGTTGTCGATCGTGCCCTCGGTCGCGACATTGACCACCTCGAGCGAACGACCTGCCATCTTGGCGATGGCATCGCCGGCGGCGAAGTAGACGCCGTTCTCGGCGCCGGTGCAGAGCCGGACCGCTTGGCCGGCGGATGCGGGAGTGGTGAGAAGCACGGCAGCGAGCGCTGCCGATGTAATGAAAATGGCTCTCATGGGGTTTTCCGTTGCTTGGGGTTAAGCCGCGACTGCCGCAGAGGCGATTGCCTTCACGAGGCTGACGATCCGTTGGCGAGTGGTGGCGTCTTCGATGCGGGCAAAGGCGCGGTTGAGCGCAATGCCCTCGGCACTGGCGACAAACGACATGACGTCGTTCGCCTCGCCCCCGCTGGTGTCTGCTACGCCTTCTGCGTTGTCGAAGAAGTGCGACGGGGGAACCTTGAGCGCTTCGCTGATGGCTTGAAGCCTGCTGGCGCCGACGCGGTTCGTGCCTTTTTCGTACTTTTGGACCTGTTGGAAGGTGATGCCGAGATGCGCCGCGAGCGTCTCCTGGCTGATGCCGAGGATGTTGCGGCGGAACCGGATACGAGCGCCGACCTGCACATCGACCGGATTCGGCTTCTTCGGTGCGGGGTTGGTTCTAGCAAGCATGGTACTCTCCTTCTTGGTTGTGCCCGGATTGGGCTTCTCGGAACTTGATGAGTGCGGCGACGGCCGCGTCGCAGCGATCGATGTCGGCGATGATGTCGCGGACCATCTTTTCTGAGCGGCGCTCTTCGATGAGGCGATGCAGGGTGCCGATGCCGCAGCCGAGGAAGTAGATGGCGAGGCAAATGGCGAACGTGCCTTGAATGATGAGCGACGGGGGAAGTTGGGTAGGGTCAAACAACGGGCACCCCCTCGCGCTGCTTCTTGCGAATGCCGCGCTTGTCGATTTCCTGGACAGTATGAAAGACCGGACCGCGCGTGTGCTGGATGTGGAAGCGGTACCAGGCGTAATTGGCCTTGCTGTCATCGGTAGTCTCGATGAACCAACGGACGCGGCCGACGGGGACCACGTCGCTGCAATGGCGCATGAAGTCTTGGGTGCGCAGGTTGTATTTGAAGTCCGCTTCGAGCAGCAGCCACGTAGGCGCGATCCTCATGAAGCGATCAACCAGCGCCGCCAGCACGTCCCACGTGTAGGGCGGATTCGTGATGATCGCATCGACGATGGTGCTTTCCAGAACCGGATCGGTGCGAGCGTCGGTGCCGGTCTGGATGTCGCCGCTATGGATGCACAGGGGGCCAAAGCTCTCGACCCACCTGATAAGACGGCCATCCGCGCAGCAAGGCTCCGAAAACGTCCTGATGCCGCTCAGGAATGGTTTCAGCGGCAGTGCCGCCTCATACGGCGTCAGGTATTCATCTTCCTTGCGGCGCGGGAAATTCGAATGCTTTCCCATCTACGCGGCCTCGCGCTCCGGTGCCGAGTAGACCGCCATCATCACTGAAACGCGGTTTTCAAGGAGCATGTCGTCGATGACGCTGCGCATCGTCTCGATCGAAGCCGACGGATATGACCAGTCGAGCGCGCCGGCCTGCCACAAGGCGACGATCGCGGCGCGGTCGCCCATCTCGGCATCATGGTAAAGCGCTGCAGGCAGATCCTCGTCATCATCGACGAGCGTCCTGTGGCTCTCGTCGGTCAGACTGCCGCCGCAGGACGAGCAGCAATCGGGGTAAAACGTGAGGCGCTCGGTGGCGCCACAAGAGATGCAAGTCCAGAGGGCCATCGTTGCCCCCTATCGGTTCATCGCGGCGTGGCAGGCGTCAAAGCTGTGAGCCCGCTGGCAAACCTGCATTGCGCTACTTGAACCAGCGCGAAGCGCCAGCACACTAATAGTAGCGATTACGAATAGAAGCGCGCAGCACCTCATAACGTCTCCCCCGAGATTGAATTCAGCTAAGAAATGAAACCAACTCGGGAAAACTTAGTGTCTGGCTGAAATTCAGTCAACGCATAAATTTCGCTTTGACTGAAATTTCGTTTCACGTACAGTCAAGCGGATTGAAGGCGAAGCCGAAGGTCGGTCATGCCAAGATTCGTTGAGGATCGAGACACGTGGATCAGGGAGGTGGTGCAGTCGCCAGACTTGCCTCACCTCGCCACACGCGTCGGGATTTACTTGGCGATGCAGATGACAGAGACGCACAGGCGCGACGCGATGGCGTCAATAGAAGAGATTGCCGCCGCCGTTCATGCCAGTCAAAGAGGCGTGATCTCTGCCCTCGGGCAGTTGGAAGGCCAGGGTTACTTGGGCATTGAACGTAAACGTCACAAAGGCAACCGCTACTGGCTCCTTAGCCAAGGCTGATATACACAGGTTAACTGCAATAGATGCAGTTAAATAACTGCAATAATAACACTTATTGCCTTCAAAAGAGAAAGTTGAAGCCACCGCTATACTTTGCGCTTGCTATTGTTGGTAGAATATGCGCGAAGAGGGGTTGTTACGGGACGCGCTGGAGGCATACCCGTTCTCCCCTCATAGCAAGGTCGAAATATCTTGTTTAACGACGCTTTATGGCTTGGGCGGCTGTCGAGCCTGTCCCACTCCGATCTCGCCACTTTCAATCGTGTTATTGATTGTCTGTCGTGCCGGAAGTTTGAGAGCTGCCAGGCTGGTCAGTCAATCGTTCGAGAGCCTCGAGCGCTAGAGCGAGTCGTTCTGGATGAGCGCCTGCTAGATTGCGCACGTTATCGAGCAGGGACAGTAGAGACACCACAGCTTCCCGAGATTGATCTTCCCGACGTTCTTCAATCGGGTTGACCGACAGAAGGTCGGCGGGCGTACACTGCAACAGCTCGGCCAAGGCCTCAAGAATGGCTTGGCTATAGCCCTGCTTGCCGTTTTCCAGTTGTGAGAGTGAGGAGACCGCGTAGCCCAGTGAGCTCGCGATCTGTTCCTGTGTCAGGCGCCGGTATTTGCGCCACTCTTTGATGAAGTGCCGCGGCTTTCCTTCGGGGCTCATTTGGATTTTTGATCTCGTACCCATTGCTACAAAATGACGCCAAGTGGGGTGGTTAAACCATAGCATTTGACTGAAAGTTTTTGTTGACTGAAATTTCGTTTTGACTGAAGTTGAGCGCCATGGAAGCGCTCATCAAATACTTCAAAGCGAATCGTGGTGCCCAAAGCGCCCTGGCTAAACGCCTTGGCAGATGGCCGTCCACTATCAGCCAGTGGAAGCAGGTGCCGGTCGATTACTTGGCCGAGGTCGAGGAATTCACCGGCATTCCCCGTGAACAACTCCTTCCGGCCGCATTCCAGCCCGCGCCATCGCTGTCCGCTTCCCGTGCAAAGCACCATCGCTACGAGGAGTCGACGCAATGAGCTCTACGGCTTCCCTGCAACTTGCTCTTTCTCGTTCTTCTTACCTGACCCTGCCGCAGCCCCTCGATGAGGTCCTTACCCGCCTCACCGAGGGACTGAGCCTTTCCGCATCCCTGCGGATGGCGTGGACGGCCATGATCGCGACCCCTGTCCGTAAACAACATCGCCTGATTGCCCTGTTCACGTCTGCCCAACCCCTTTTGCCTGCCAGCAATTCTCAGGGGCTTCACTTCAACGGTTTGTGTGACGACGACACCCCGCGCTACTACCGTGGCCCGGATCGCCGGCACGTATCCGCAGGGAAAATCCCGCAAGTTCGCGGGAAAAGCTCCGCGCTCATTTTCGACGTCGCGGGGCTCGTCACCTGGCTAAAGGATCGCTACCCGCGCTCGACCATTCATCACGTCGAGGCGGAGACCGGCATACCTGCCGCCAGTGTGGAGAACTGGCTGCACCGGCGGACACTCCCGTCGGTGCAGCACTTTTCAATTCTCGTTCGCACCTATGGCCCCTCGCTGCTCGTCGCCTGTTTCCCCGATCCGCCCGAGTGGGTCGATGAAGCCGCCCGCTTGGAGCGCCGTCGCGAGATCGACGAACAGATTGCCCAGCTCGAACGCGAGCGCATGGCCGTCGGTGGGTCGTCGTGATGCCAGCAGGTGGAAGGGCAACAACAGTCACGGCGCTTGCTCAGGAAGCGGAAGAGCGGGCGGTCAAGCATCTCTTTGACCGCGCCCGGCACATCGATGTCGACCGCAAGCAGGCAATCGAGAGCTTGGAGAGCATGGCCCGCTCGAAAGTCTGGTGGCTGCAAACCCACGGACCGAGGCGGCCGGCGCACGACGTCGCCAAGCAGGAGCACCATCTGGCCGTCCTCGTCCAGACGCTCGACGTGTTGAAGGACAAGGAAAGGGGCACGAATGCAGCCGATGACGCTCGATGAGATCGACCTCGCCGCGCAGCAAGCGATAGAGGCTCCGAAAGGCCCACGGCCCGGCGCATCGCTGACCTTCGGCAAGGGCAAGGGTCAACCCAAGGCGCAACGGACCGATGAATGAGTGCGCCGCAGCCCTCCCCCGTCAGAGTGACCTATCACGCTGTGACCCGCTACGTGCAGCGGATCATCGGCCTGTCGGTGCCGGGCACTTGGCAGACTGAGAAGGCCGGCGCCGAGGCGCACGCCGCCGCCGCCGGAATGACCATCGACGAGGTTCGCGCCCTCATCTGGACACGTGGCGTCGAACTGTCCGTGCGGTGCGGTTTCACCCGCGTCGCCAACCAGCACTTCCTTGCTCAAATCTCGCAGCCCGCCGGCGTCGTGACCACGGTCTGCGCGCCGCACACCCGCGAAAACCAGTCTCGCATGAAGGTCTACACCGAACGCGAGCTCAAGCAGCGCCACAAGCGCATGACCCGACGCCTAAAGCGCCGTCCGGCCGTCACGGACGCGGCGGTGCATGGCGCCATCCACCACCACGAAGACGATTGAGGGACCATAGCATGACGTTGGAAGCCGGACTTGCAGATGGAAAATTCAAGGGAGCGGCGCGCGCCGTGACCAACGAGGCCGCGGGCCGCGCCACCGCGCCGGGATCATCGAGGCAGATCGAAGCCTTCGGCAGGAAAGAGACCGGCGAAGAAACCGTTCACGGCATCGCCCGGAACCAGTTGCGCGCCTTCATCGAGCGAATTGAACGACTCGAGGAGGAGAAGAAGACCCTCGTCGATGACATCAAGGACGTCTACGGCGAGGCTAAGGGCATGGGCTTCGACACGAAGATCCTCCGCAAGGTCATCTCGCTTCGCAAGCAGGACCAGGACGAGCGGATGGAGCAGGAAGCCATCCTCGACACTTACCTGCAGGCGCTCGGCATGGTCCCGGCCGCGGAGGAAGCGTGAATGCTCCACGTGCCGTCAATCAACCGACGCCGCAAGTCGCCGGTGCCGCTGTCGTTCGGCCTGGACAATCGTGTGACCATCGTCCTGTTCGCCGGCTTTGGCGGCAGCTGCGACGGTCTGGAGCAGGCAGGCTTTCACGTCCACGTGGCCTTGAACCACGACAAGGTGGCAGTGGCAGTGCACGAGCGCCGTCACCCCCATACCAAGCACCTTTGCCAAGATGTGTTTGAGGCGGACCCCCGCGAGGTCACTCAAGGCCGCGGCGTTCGCGCCCTGCACGCCTCGCCCGATTGCACGCACTTCTCCGTCGCCAAGGGCGGGAAGCCGGTCAGCAAGCGCCGCCGCTCGCTGGCGTGGGTGGTCTGCCGCTGGGCCGGCACCGTCCGACCGGAAACGATCACCCTTGAGAACGTGCCGGAGATCCAGACGTGGGGCGGGCTCATAGCCAAGCGCGATCCTGCGACCGGCAGGGTGATGAAGCTGGACGGCACCGTTGCTGCCAAGGGGGAACGCGTACCGGTGCAAGAGCAATGGCTGGTACCGGACCCGAAGAAGAGGGGTCGCATCTGGAAAGCCTGGCTCAAGCACATGCATGGCCTCGGCTACAGTTTCGAGGGCAAGGTCCTCGTCTGCGCCGACTACGGCATTCCGACGATTCGGAAACGCTACTTCGGCATCGCCCAGGCGGATGGCCGGCCCATCGTATGGCCGGAACGGACGCATGCGCCCCGGCATCTCGCCAAGCAGCTCGGCTTGAAACCGTGGGTGGGCGCCCACACGATCATTGACTGGTCGCTGCCGGTCAAATCCATCTTCGACCGCAGGAAGCCGCTCGCCGACGCAACGCTTCGCAGGACCGCCAAGGGGGTAATGCGCTACGTGGTGAACGCTGCTCGACCCTTCATCGTGCCAATCACGCACACCGGTGCCGATCGCGTGCATTCGCTCGATGAGCCGTTGCGCACGCTCACTACCGCGCACCGCGGCGAGTTGAGCGTCGTCGCGCCGTCACTGCAAGCCTACTATGGCGGGGAACAGGGCCTCCGGCGTGGTGGCGACCCGCAAGAGCCTCTGCAAACGTTTGTAACCGAACCGCGTCACGCCCTCGTCACTGCGCACCTGCAGCGCGACTTCGGGAACAGCATTGGGGCCAATCTCGACGAACCGGCCCCAACCGTGACGCCTGGCGGAGGCGGGAAGTCCGCGCTGGTCGCTGCATTCATGGCGCAGCACAATTCCGGTGAGCCCGGCCGCCCCGCAGACCTGCCTTTGTCGACGATCGTCAGCAAGGGATCGACGCAGGGCGTGGTGACGGCGTCCATGATGGCCTTGCGCGGCACGAACAGGCACGGCCGCGACATCCAGGAGCCTGTTGCAACGGTAACCGCCGGCGGGTGCCATGCTGGCGTTATGGCAGCGGACCTCGGCGAGGATGCCAACGACAACGCGCACCTGATCCTCGGGTTCCTGCAACACTACTACTCCAACGGCAAGCAGGACGATGATATCGCGGCGCCGCTTGGCGCTCTGACGCAGAAGGCCCGTCATGGTCTCGTCACCGCCACCGTCGGTCGCGAGACATTCGTGATCAACGACATCGGCATGCGCATGCTCGAACCAGAGGAAGGCGCTGCTGCCCACGGTTTCGCGCGCGGATCGTTGCCAGACAAGATCACGATCGATGGTGTCGAGCGGAAGCTCACGAAGACGGAGAAATATCATCTAGTCGGCAACAGCGTGCCGCCTGAGATGATCCGCCTGTTGGCAGCCTGCAACGTTCGCCAAGAGTTTGCGGAGGCGGCAGAGTGACCATCAATATCGTCCGTTTCCCGTTTCCGATTGCAACGACGCCGGATGTCGATCACGCGATTGCCCTTAATGCTGCCGTCGCGATCGGCGTTTCTGGCGGCAAGGATAGCCAGGCTGCGGCTCTCGCCACTTTCGCCAAGCTCGATTCGGCTGGGCACGTCGGACCTCGCGTTTTGATCCATAGCGATCTCGGCGCAGTCGAATGGAAGGATTCGCTACCCACCTGCCAGAAGCTCGCCGATCATCTCGGCGCCGAACTACTCATTGTGCGCCGCAAGGCCGGCGATCTCATGCAGCGTTGGGAGGCCAGGTGGGCATCCAGTAAGCTGCGTTACTCGGAGCTTAGCACGGTGACGCTGGTGCCCTGCTGGTCCACCCCGTCCCTTCGTTTCTGCACGTCCGAACTGAAGACCCAGGTTATCCGTCCCGAGTTGCGGCGACGCTTCAAGGGTTTGCAGATCATCAATGTCACCGGCGTGCGCCGGCAGGAAAGCGCCGCCCGTGCGAAAGGCTCGATTGCCGATCGGGATGGTGACGGTACGATCAACTGGCGTCCGATTTCTGACTGGAGCGAGGCAGACGTCTTCTCCTACATCGCATTCTCCGGCCTCAAACCACATGTCGCCTATGCCGAGTTCGGCATGAGCCGTGTCTCCTGCCGCTTCTGCATCATGTCGAGCATCGCCGATTTGACCGCAGCCGCGGCACAGGAGGAGGCTCACCCGCTCTATCGCCGCATGGTGGGGCTGGAGATCGATAGCACCTTTGCATTCCAGGGCAGTCGCTGGCTTGGGGATGTGGCGCCACACCTTCTCTCCAAGGAGATGCGCGAGGCACACGCGCAAGCCAAGGCAAGAGCGGAGGAACGAGTAGTCCTGGAAAAGGCGATCACCTCGGACATGCGCTACGTGAAGGGTTGGCCCACACGTATGCTGACAGACGACGAGGCTGATGTCCTCGCGCTCGTACGCCGTAGCGTTTCGAAGCTCGTCGGTATCGAGGCCGACTATCTCACCCGAGGCAGCATACACAGCCGCTATGAGGCTCTCATCGCCGAGCGCGAGAGGAGGGCCGCAGAGTGATCGTCTGGTCGGAACCCAATTATGCCCTCGACTGGCGCGTCGCATGGGTCGGCACCGTCAGGATCGGCTACATCAACCCGCCCTCGCCCGGCGGAAACATGTGGCAGTGGCATACATGGATCGCCTCGGGAGGTTTCTCGGGGCGTGGCTTGGCGTTGGACGAGGATTCGGCGAAGTGGGCTGTTACCGACGCGTGGCAGCGTTTCATGGAAGCCGCAGGGCTTCAACCAGTTCGGCGGGACGATCGCCCGTGGCTGCGCTTCCGCCTGCCGCTGCCGCCGTCCATTTGGGACATGTATACCGGATGGGGTGAGAACCGTCGCAAGTCGAAGGTCTACAAGAGATGGGTTACCGACGCCGGCTGGTTCGTCAAACCTCCCGCGGTGCCGATTACTAAGCCGTTCGACATCGTCATCGCCATGGAGCGGCCGCACGGCCTGATGGACGTCGATAACCGGCTCAAACCGTTCCTCGACTGCCTGCAGCACTACAAGGTCATCAAGAACGATAATCGGTGTGAAAGCGCCGCCATCCGGTGGCAGGCGGACCTCGGGCACGAGTGCATCGCGGAAGTGCGCGAGTGCCTGGAAGGAGTTGCAGCATGACCCGCAGCTCGGACGAACAGGAAATCCGGGACGCTGTTGTCGCCCGACTGCGCGAGCTCATGCCGGCGGCGAGGATCGTGCACGAGCTCAACGTCGCGGGACAGGGAACGAACCGCATCGACGTGGCCGCGATCGACACAGCGGCGATCGTCGGCGCTGAGATCAAGTCCCGCAAGGACGTGCTCAAGCGTCTCGATGAACAGTGGCCGGCGTTCAACCGCTGCTGTCACTACGTCGTCGTCGTCGCTCATGAGAAACATTTCGCCGAATATCGCGATCCGCACTGGCGGGATGATGTTGAGCCCTACATAGACCTCAACCATCCGCTTTTCTTCGGCAAGTGGGGCGCCCGAGATCACGTCTGGCGCTTCCCAAAGCCGGATCAGCCGCCCCGATACGGGCGATGCGTCTGGCACTTCGATCGTCACCGCGATGTGAGGACCCAGCCGCAGGCCTCGGCCATGCTCGAAATGCTGTGGGCCGAGGAGCTCCGCACTGAGTGCTGGGTGCATCGCATCTCGGCCACGCAGCGCTCTACACGCCCCGACATGATCCGAGACATGGTTTGGCACATGACCGGTCGGGAGATCGTTCACGCGGTCTGCCGGCAGCTCCGAGCGCGGTCTTTCGCCGAGGCCGATCCACCCATCTATCCCGATTCCGGAGCCACGCCTCACAGCGCGGCCACGGCACAGCCTTCGTTGCTCCCAGGAGGGACTTCATGACCGGCAATTTTGATTGGAACTCAGACGAAGACATCGTCGTCGAACGGCAAGCCGCGATCGCCGTTTATGAGAACACAACTGGCGACGTTGTCATACGGCAGGAGGGGCGCTACGACGATGAGGATAAGTGCATCTGTGTGCGGCCAGACAACGTCAAGGCGCTCGTCGATGCGCTGTCCAAATGGAGTGCAAGATGAGCGCACGCCCATTCATGCAGCTCTACGTCTCCGACTTCATCGGTGACACCCTCCATCTCTCTACCGAGCAGATCGGCGCCTACATGCTGCTGCTGATGGCGATGTGGAACGCTGGTGGCCGGCTTCCGTCTGACGACGCGAAGTTGGCCCGGGTAGCGCGCGTATCGCTCAAGAAATGGAAGTCCATGGCGGCCGAGTTAATGCCGTTTTTTGACGTCGATGGCGACGACATCGTGCATGGGCGCCTTACCGAGGAACTCCAAAAAAGCGAGAGAAAATCGCAATCGAGAGCCGCCGCCGGGTCGAAGGGAGGAACGGCTAAGTCATTGAAATATAAGAAAGCACTTCTAGCAAATGCTATGCTTATGCCGCAGCATTTTCCAGATACCATATATAATAAAAAAAATACTCATACGTTTCCGTATGCCGAGACAGCGGGCGAGCAGATGGCAGTGAGCCGATCGCCGCAGGTCGCGCCTCCTCCGGATCCGCTTCGACCACCGCAAAGGCTGCTCAATCCACCACCTGACGGCGATCATTCCCGCCTCGTCGCAGCGCTTGGGCGCCGAGCGACTGGGCGAAGCGAGCTTGACAGCCTGATCTCCGCCACGAGGAGACGGAGGCACTGATGGCGGCACGGAAGCAGCCCACGAAGCCTGCGAGCAAGCGTAAGACCGCGAAGAGCGAGGAGGTTTTGTCACCCCTAAAGCCGAAATCGGCGACGAAGGGCGGCAAGGCTACTGCATCGCCGAAGGGTGCAACGAAGGCCAAGAGCAACGCTAAGGCGAGTGCAGCGAAACCGCGCAAACGGGCGCCGCGTCGCAAGGCGATCGACAAGCCCGTCAAGCCCAAGCCGGTGAAGTTCGAGAAGCGGTTCATCGGTATCGCCCGGCTGATGTTCCTGTCGAAGGTCAGCGACAGGGAAATCGCGGAATCGTTCGGCATCGACGTCGAGACGCTGGAATGGTGGAAGGAGGAGCACCCGGAGTTTGGTGCCTCGTTCCGGCCGGACCCGAGGAACTACGGCGGACGGCCGAGCGAGTGGGACGAACGCAACCTCGCGATTGCCAGGACGCTCGCCGAGCTGGGCGCGACGGATCTGGAAATCAGCCAGGCGTTCGAGGTGAGCATCCGCACCATCCACCGCTGGAAGCTGCAGTATCCCGAGTTCCGCGAGGCGCTGGAGATGGGCAAGGACGCGGCGGACAGGAAGGTCGAGGACAGCCTGTTCAAACGCGCGACCGGCTATTCGTTCGATTCGGAGAAGATCGTCGTCATCGAGGGCGAGGCGCAGCGCGTCGAGATCATCGAGCACGTACCGCCAGACGTGAAGGCCGGCATGTGGTGGCTGCAGAACCGCCGGCCGGGCACGTGGCGCGACGTGAAGCACATCAAGCATGACGTCGAAGAGGAAGGCGCGCTCGGAAGTTGGCTGCGCGAGCTGTCGAAAGGAAGCAGCAACACCATCCAGCCCGTCGATGACGATCCGGAGGCGGGCGTAATCGGTCTAGGCGGTGGGACCGTGCCTATCATCGACGAAGAGGAAGGCGGCTGATGTACGAGCATCTGGCCGGGCTGACCGTCGAGGAACTGAAGGCAAAATGCGCCGACGTGTTGTGGCGCATCGAGAACCTCTACTACATCCTCGACAAGAACGGCGGCACGGTGCTCTTCAAGCCGAACGAGGCGCAGCGAAAGCTCCTCAGCCGGATGTGGCACCGGAACATCGTTCCAAAGGCGCGCCAGCGCGGTTTCTCCACCCTAATTCAGATCATCATCCTCGATGCATGCCTCTGGAACGACAACCAGAAGGCCGCGATCATTGCGCAGGATCAGGACACAGCGTCCAAGATCATGCGCAACAAGATCGAGTTTGCCTATGATCGCCTGCCGCCCTGGTTGCGCCAGCAGGTGCCGATCGTCACCGACAACGTGAAGGAAAAGATATTCGCCAACGGCTCGTCGATACAGGTTTCGACCTCGGCGCGCGGCGACACGCTGAATTGGCTGCACATCTCCGAGTTCGGCATCATCTGCTTCGAAAGCCCGTTGAAGGCGGAGAAGATTGTCACCGGCGCGCTGGCAGCCGCAGCGCAGGGCAAGATCTTCATCGAATCGACCGCCAAGGGTCGCGACGGCGCCTACTACACGATGGTCATGGAGGCGCTTGCGCTGGCCGAGGCTGGCAAGAGGCTGAACCGCCTGCAGTATCGCCTGCACTTTGCAAGCTGGTGGGACGCCGACGAATACGAGATGGATCCGGAAGGCGTCATCATCGATGCCAAGGATGCCAAGTATTTCGATGAGCTCGAGCGGGAGATAGGCCGGCCGATATCCGACGCAAAGCGCGCCTGGTACGTAACGACCCGCAAAAGCGATTACGCCGACGAGCACGAGAAGATGTGGCAGGAATACCCTTCCACCGTCCGCGAGGCGTTCAAGGTCTCCGTCGAGGGCGTCATTCTCGCCAAGCAGATGTCGATCGCGCGTTCGCAGAACCGCATCACCCGCGTGCCCTACCGCCCGGAGATCCCGGTCAATACTTTTTGGGATCTCGGTGTCGACGACGATATCGCCATCTGGTTCCACCAGGCGGTGGGCCTCGTCGATCACTTCATCGACTATTTCGAGTGCTCCAGCGAGCCCTACTCCTTCATCATGGCTGAGTTCCAGCGGCGCGGCTACGTCTACGGCCACCACTTCCTGCCGCATGACGGGGACCAGCGCCGGCCCGGCGCTCTCGTGATCGAGACGCCAAAGGAGATGCTGGAAGGGCTCGGCCTCAAGAACGTCCACATCGTACCGCGAACGACGGACCTAATGGCCGTCGGCATTCCGGCGCTGAAAGAGGATTTCGGCAACTACGTCTTCGACGAAGAGAAGTGTGCCCAGGGCATCCTGCACCTCGATAACTACCGCAAGAGCTGGAACGACAACATGGGCGTCTGGTCCGACAAGCCGCACAAGAACGGCCACCAGCACGCCGCCGACGCGATTCGGCAGAAGGCGCAATACCGCGACGAAGTCCGTCGTCTCGTCTCTGTCGGTGGAATGGCGACGCGCGCCGTGCGTCGCAACCGCTCCGGCATGGCCGCCTGACCCTTTCCCTTCCCTCAACATGGAGAATTTCATGAAGCCCGCACTGGACCTCACGAAGCGCATATGGACTTTTCGGCGAAGCGGAGTTACCGCTATTGGCACCTGGATACGGATCGAAGATCGCTTTCGTCCGTGTATGGTTCTTATTCCGGCGGACAGGGAATACGACGACAGGCTGATCCCATGCGTGATCACGGTAGATCGCGCGTGGATTTGGTCAGAGGAAGTCGGAGACCCCGCACAAGCCGCCCGCACAGCCTTCCAATTCGCACACGCGCTCGGCTTCAATGCGTTCCACGGTCCCACCGTTGCGCGCATCGCCATGTTTATCGCGGACCACCTCGGCGACCTCCTGTCAATTCCACCCTACGACCACGGCGACGACGAAACCGTCGCTGAAATCACCATGACCGACCCGAACACCGGCAAGGTCACAGAGGCAGTGCTGAAGGAATAGGATGTTCGATCTTGCGGCAACAGACGGTAGCGTTCGGCGCAAGCGCTACCAGTCCCCCATTCCGGACCTTCCGGCTCCGACGCGGCCCATTCGCGGGAACGCCCTCGACAGCAACAAGATGCAGGCGCTGCACCATCGTCTTCTGGGCCTGTACACGGGGGAACTCGACCGGCAGGCCGAAAATCGCCGCGACATGGCGATCGACGAGGACTTCTACGACAGCATCCAGTGGTCCGAGGACGATAAGCAGACGCTGGAAGATCGCGGCCAGGTGCCGCTGGTGTTCAACGTCACAGCAACGACCATAGATTGGGTGATCGGTACCGAGAAGCGCAGCCGCACAGACTACAAGATTTTGCCCCGGCGCGCGGAAGACGCGAAGCCGGCGGAGCGCAAGAGCGAGCTGCTCAAATACCTGTCCGACGTGAACCGGACCCCCTTCCGCATCAGTGAGGCTTTCGAGGATTCGGCAAAAGTCGGCGTCGGCTGGCTTGAGGACGGTTACCAGGGCGATGACGAAGGCGAGCCGCTGTTCACGCGCCGGGAGAACTGGCGCAACATGCTGTGGGACAGCACGGCGATTGAGAAAGACCTTTCCGACGGCCGGTACATCTACCGCTCCAAGTGGCTCGACATCGACGTGGCACTCGCCATGTTCCCGAAGCGCAAGGCCCTGCTCGCACGCAGTGTCGACGATGCAAACAACTTCGGAACGATTGACGCCTACGGCGACGAGGCCATGGACACGCCGGAGATCGAGAACACCGGGCAAGGCACGACCACCTCATCCTTCACCAATGACCGTGTTGACGGCTACCAGCGCCAGCGGGTCCGTGTGATCGAGGCATGGTTCCGCATCCCGGAGAAGACGGCGAGGATCGCCGGCGGCACCTTCGCGGGCGAAATCTTTGACCCGTATTCATCCGGCCACGTCGATGCTGTCGAGCAGGGCGACGGCGAAGTCATCGAGAAGGTGAGCATGCGCATGTACGTCGCGCTGTTCACCACGGCCGGCATGCTCTGGCTGTCCCCCTCACCCTACCGCCACAATCGCTTCCCCTTCACGCCGATCTGGAACAAGCGTCGTGGTCGCGACGGCATGCCCTACGGCATGGTGCGCAACATTCGCGATATCCAGAGCGACATCAACAAGCGTGCGTCGAAGGCGCTGCACATCCTCTCCACCAACAAGGTGATCATGGACGAGGGCGCCGTCGAGGACGTCAACGGGCTGCTCGACGAGGTCGCCCGTCCCGATTCCCTGATCGTGAAGAAGCAAGGCAAAGAACTTCAGATCAATGCCGATCGCGAGCTGGGCCAGTGGCACCTCGAGCTCATGTCGCGCAACATCAGCATGCTCCAGCAGGTTGGCGGCGTCACGGACGAGAACCTTGGCCGCACCACCAACGCCGTGTCAGGCCGGGCGATCATCGCGCGACAGGAGCAGGGATCGCTCGCCACGGCCGGTTTGTTCGACAACCTCCGCTTCGCCATGCAGGTGCGCGGCGAAAAGGAGCTCGCGAACGTCGAGCAGTTCATGTCCGAAGAGAAGAAATTCCGCATCACGAACAAGCGCGGCAGCCCGGAGTTTGTCACGGTCAACGACGGACTGCCGGAGAACGACATCGTTCGCACCAAGGCGGATTTCGTCATCGACGAGGAAGATTGGCGCGCCACCGTCCGCCAGGCACAGGTCGAATCCCTGATGGAGTTGCTCGGCAAGCTGGCGCCGGTCAATCCGCAGATCGCTGTCGTCATGCTCGACCTGATCATCGAGAGCATGGACATCCCGAACCGCGACGAGCTCGTGAAGCGCATCCGCAAGGTTACGGGCATGACGGACCCGGATCAGGAAGAAGGCGGGCCGGAGGAACAGGCGAAGGCGCAGGCCGAGGCCATGCAGCAGCAAATGACGATGCGCGCCGCCACTGCTGACATTGCGAAGAAAGAGGCCGACGCCGCCAAGACCATCGCGCAGGCGAAGGAGATTGAGGCCAAGGTCGCGTCCATCAACGTCTCCGCACAGAAAACCGCGCTCGATGCGGCAGGCGCTGCCATTGCCATTCCGAGCCTCGCCGACATTGCCGACGTGGTGCTCCACGAGGCCGGTTTCGTGTCGCGCACGGAGACCGAGCAGAACATGCGAGCCGCAGCCGAACAGGCCGCAGCCGCCCAGCAGGCACAGCAGCAGCAACAGCAACCCGCGCCGCCGCAGCAGCAGGGCGCGATTGGACTTGGCTAAGAGAGGAAAGGAAGCACGATGCCTCCCAAATTCAGTGATGCGGATCTTGACGGACTGACCGAAGAAGAGCGCGACGGTTTGCTCGACGAGACAGTCGTCGACCAAGGACTCGAGTCAGCCGGCGGCGATGAGGCCGGTGACGATGTGGAGAGTGATGCTGGCGAAGGCGCTGTCGATGATGGCGCCGACGACAATGCCGATGACAAGGCGGGCGCCGATTCCGACGACAAGGCCGCGGGAGACGACACAGCTGTCGGCGACACGGGCGATACGGGTGCCGATGCAGGTGAAGCTGGCGCCGACGATGACGTCGCAGCCGGTGAAGACGAGGAGGAAGAAAAGCCCGCCTCGTGGATATTGCCTGCCGACATCAACGACAAGATCAAGACGCTCGATGAAGAGCGAGACCGCATTGTCGCATCGTTCGACGACGGCGACCTCACCGCCAAGGAAATGCGCGAGAAGATGCGCCCGATCGAGCAGCAGCTCGACGAGCTCAAAGACCTGCGCACCACGGCGACGGTGACGAAGAACATCGCCATCGAGACATACAAGACACAGACGGTGCCCGCCTTCTTCAAGGACCACCCGCAGTACAAGCCGGGCACTGTGCTCCACTCCATGCTCGATACCGAGCTGCGCAAGCTGCAATCGGCATCCAAGGACCCGTTGAACCCGAAGCACCTGCAGAAGGCGCATGCCGTCCTGGACGAGCAGCTGCGCGCGGCCCTCGGCCAACCGGTGCAGAAGAAGGCCGACAACCCGGCCGGTAAGGACACGGGCAAGCCCCCGAAGCGGGAAGTGCCGCCGACCTTGGCGAACGTCCCGGCAGCCGACATCAGCGACACCGACGACGGTGGCGAGTTCGCATATCTCGATCGGCTGGCGAACAAGGACATCGAGGCTTACGAGCGGGAGCTTGGCAGGCTCTCCGACGAGAAGCGCGACCGCTATCTGGCGCAGTAGAGGGCAAGGACCGGATGCTTCGACTGACTGTGAAAGTAGGGCAATCCGTCGTTATCGCCGGCGTGGGAACGATCCACGTCGGCGAGAAGTCCGGCCGATGCGTGAACCTCGGCTTTGACGTCGAGCAGGGCCCGATCACGATCGCATCGCCGGATGCGGGTGTTCCTGCAGCGTCGCGCCCAGCGCCATCCGATGCGAGGGCGAACGCCGAAAGCCTGTTCAAACCGAAGCCCGGGCCGCGGCGCTAAATCCTAAAATTTTGATTTTTAACCAGCGGAGAAAACGCCAATGACAGCAGTTGATGTGAAGATGCGGGCCAAGGTCTACGTAGGTACCTGCATCCCGTACCGGAACCCGGAAACGGGTGAAACGATCAACGAGACCCTTCGGTTCTACGGCGTCGCCAAGAGCGGCGGCTATCCGGCAGACGGAAGCGATGAGAACAACACGTTCTCGAAATTCTCGCCTTCCGTTGATTTCAGCATTGTCGTCGCCAATCCGGCCCTCTTCGGCCAGTTCAATACAGGCGACACCTTCTACGTCGATTTCACGCCGGTCGAAGCGCGCACCGATCCGACGCCTTCGGTGCCGCCGAAGATCCCACCGCGCGTCGTCGCTTAACGGAACACGCAACGAGAGATCGGCCCCAAGGGCCGGTCTCACCCACAACAGAAAGGAAAGAGCATGCGCATCACCCGAAGTCTGATTATGAGCGGCCTGGCGTTGTTCGCCTGTGCCTCCCTATCCGTCGCACTGTTCGTGGCGCCCGTCGTCGTCGCGCCCGTCCCCATCGCTCTCGCCGTCGCCTGTGTGTGCCTGGTGCATCTCATGGTCACCGCGCCTTCCCTGCGGTTCAAGCCGGTTCTGCGCTTCGACGAGATCCAGAAGCATCTACGCCTGTTCCGCCTCATGTGGGAGCGCGGCACGCCAGGTGTCCCAGGTGGTGGCTACTCCGCCAAGCTGGCAATAGGTCTCCGACCCCGGCTGTTCGAGCGAGAGCGCGAGTACGGCAAGGCCTTCCTGTTCACGATCCTTGGCCTGCGCGTCCACTACAGCCGAAGTTACGGCGGCATATTCGCCTGAGTTGCACGTCGAAGCTTGGTGCGGGGGAGACTAGCCCCCCGCACCATCACACGAATTTCACGAAAGGGAAGCGTATGAGCGCTGAAGGTTATTACGCCGTTGAGAAGCGAACGCTTGCGCAGCGGCTTTGGAAGAAACTCGGATTCGGCGAGCGGCATCTCGGGCCGCCCGACGATGCGGAGGATATGGCGCCTGGCTGGATGGCTACCCATGTGACGACCGAGCTCGATTGGCGCGATCGCTTCCGCGTCCTCGTCAGCGGTCGAGTGCGGGTCCGCTCCTACACGCAGACTGATGTGATTGTGAAGCGAGCACGCAGCTATTCGGTGTTCTCGGTGCTGGCTCCGGGAGGGGAGTGAGATGGAGGTGGCTATGAATAACGGCCGCGACAACCTCTCGGAGGACGAGCCAGCGCCTACGGAACCGGAACGCAAGGCACCACCGCCCCGGGCTTGGCCCGTACCTCACCCGCGCAGCGTTAGAAAATGAACGTGTTTGACGCATCAGCGTGGACAGGCCGGCGCCCAGGGCTGCGAACGCTTCCAACGTTTCGTTTCCGGACGCCATGGTTCGCGATGTGCATTGGCGTCGATCTTTACAGCGACAGATACGGATTGCGGATCGCCGGCGGTCGTATCGCTGACCCGCCGGAGTTCACGTCGCAGTATCGCTGGCATGCGTTCTGGACGTGGATAGATCGTCGCCGGTCTTGGGAGAGGTGATATGAAGCTGAACGTCTCGAAAGAGTGGTTTGAAGAGAAGGCGGCTCGCGAAGGCGACAACGAGATCGGAGCGGGGTTGATGCGACCGCGCTTCGCCGACCAGACAATCCTCTATGACCCCGCCGAGGGGAGCGAGAAGGGGAATTGCACAGAGGCCTCGGTCGCCAGCATTCTCGGCCTCAAGCTCGAAGATGTTCCGGACTTACGTGCCAGTGGCATCGATCAGTTCTGGCCGAGTTTCTATCGCTTCTTCCGTGAGCGCGGTTACGAGGCATTGCACATGCCTGGCGAATGGTGCCCCGATGTGCTTTATCTTGCCGCAGGCAAATCGCCCCGAGACGCGTTGCACATGGTCCTGATGAAGGGTGGTGAGCTCGTCCATGACCCGCACCCATCCAAGGCGGGGATCGAGAAGCAGGAGCATGTCTGGCTTGTGGTGCCGATCGATCCAGGCGCGAGGGCGTGACCATGTTCTTTCGTTACAACAGCTTCTCCGAGTTCAATTTCGCCTTCGTCGGGCATGTCGACGACTATGGCAGCGACATCACCGTGACGCTGTTGGACGGGCGGAGGTGCACGGTCCACTACGGTCGCAAGGACGAATTCTACAAGGCGTTCGGCCGCTACAAGGAGCAATGCCAGTTGGTGGCGCTCCCGCCGTCGCCACTTGTAGGCGATTGACAGGACGAATGGCGCAACTATGGTGGCGTCAATCTTGAATTACCCAGCGAGAAGGGGTGGCCGATGGGGCCGGGAGTAGCTAACCCGGTTGCTATGAAGCCACCCCAATTTACTGCAAAGCCCGCCAACGGAAACGCTTGGCGGGCTTTGTTTTTGCCGGCACTCGAATTATAACGGCGGTGTCGTTCCGCGCATGAGTGCGGTCTCTGAATGGAGCACCGCGCATGCCGATCGTCATTGGGCTCGATACCGATATCGAGTGGAGCAATCCCCTCAACCTTTCCAGCGGCGCCAAGTCCGGTTTCGGGCTGGATGGCGAGACCCGATCGACGCCAGCGGTAGACGTGCCCGAACAGGAAAAGCGCCGCGAGGCGGAGAAGCCGTTTGACGCGGTCATGACCGAGCACGCGGGGCCAACAGACATCCGGCAAGGCATCATCGAGACCGCCGCCGAGCTCGGCATTGATCCCGAAGACCTCGCAACCGCGATTTCCTACGAGACGGCAGGAACCTTCAACCCGACGAAAGCCGGGCCGAGAACGCAATGGGGGCGCCATCGTGGCTTGATCCAGTTCGGAGAGCCGCAGGCCGCACGCTATGGCGTCGATTGGAATGACCCCGTCGGCTCGCAGCTCGGCGCAGGCGGCGCCGTCGCCAACTACCTCAAGGATGCCGGCGTTAAGCCGGGCATGGGGCTGCTCGATATCTATTCCGCCATCAATGCGGGCCGTGTCGGCAAGTACGACGCCAGCGACGCGGGCAACGGCGGGGCGCCGGGCACCGTCCGCGACAAAGTCGAGCAGCAGATGCACGGTCACCGGGCGAAGGCGCGCGGATTGCTCGGCGGCGGCAGCGCCGAGGAAAGCGGCGGAATTGTCATCGACGAGAATTTCACGTCAAGCAATCCGGCGTTCATGCAGGAAGCGAAGGCGATTGGCGAGCAGAAGGTCGCCGCGGCGGCAGAAGCGCAAGCCGCGGCCGAGCGGGAGAAGATCGCTGTCCGCGATCAGGCCGACAACGCTCGCGTCGATTCCGCGCAGCAGGCACTCGAAACGAGTGATCCCGGGCGGTACCAGGTGTTGGACGAGGCCGAGCTTCCGGCATGGAAGCAGCGTTGGGAAGAAGAGAACCGGTCGAGCGGCGTGCTCGGCGACCTTGGCCGCATTCTTGGCGCGGGCAATGCCCGTCTCGGTCTCGCCACGCGTGAAGCCGTCGGCATGATCCCCGGTATCGGCCCGACCGTGGTCAATACTCTCGACGCGATCGATACGTGGGTGACGGGTAAGCCTACCGAGCAACGCCTCGAGGAATACGCCACCACGGCTGATGCCAGCGTCACGCCTCGCCAGCAGGAAGCCGACGCCAAGAAGTGGTGGAACGCCGAAAGCGGGACGTTCGGCCCGGCGTGGTCCGATCCGCGCAGCTATCTCCGTGGCGTTGGTGAATCGGCCCCCGGCACCATCATCACCATGCTCCCGGGCGGCGTCCTCGCCCGCGCGACCTATCTGCGCATGCTGGCAGGCGGTGCCGAGGCAGCAACAGCCGCTGCAGCCGCGGCAAAGACCGCAACCATTGCCGGCGCCGTGTCGGAAGGCATGCTGGCCGGCGGCGAATCCTCGCGCGGCGTCCGTGAGCGCATCGCCGCTATCCCGCGCGAGCAGCTCCTGCAGTCGGAAGCAGTGCGCGACATGGTCGAGGGCGGTATGTCCGAGGGCGATGCTGTCAAGGCAGTGACCCAGGACGCGGCGACGCAGGCTTTCATCATCGCAGGTGTGACGACGGGCGCTTTCGGCGGTATGGGCGATAGGACCCTTGCGAAGATCCTCGCAGAGGGCGTCGGTGGCAATGTTGCGCAGCGCATCCTCCGCAGCACCGCCCGCGGCGCGTTTGCCGAGGGCGTGCTTGAAGAGCTGCCGCAGGGCGTCACTCAAACCATGGCGGAAAACCTCGCCGTCAAGCAGGTGAACCCGTCGCAGAGCATCACCGAAGGCGTTGAGGAAGCTGCAGCGGCCGGTCTCGCGACCGGTGGCGCAATGGGCGCTGGCATGGGTGGCGCCGGCGGCGCTGTTAGCCGTGCGCCGGCGCATGCAATCGACGCCAACCCCCAGCCGACGGCAGAGCCGGAGCCGCGTGGCCCGCTCGGTCGCGCGGTAAGGCACTCGCAGGAGAAGGCCGAAGAACGGGCAGTGCGGACCATGCCCGACCAGCCGGCAGCAGCAACAGCGGCCCCTGCCCTAGCTCCGGTACCGCAGGACGGTCGCCCGGAGATCGGCGCGACCGTGCGTGTCGATGCCGGAGGCATGGACCCGATCCTTGGTAGCATCGAGGGGTACGAAGGCGACGAGGCTGTTGTCGTCGATGGCGGCACGGGCGAACTCTACCAGGTGCCCATCGGCAACGTGACGAAGATCGCCGATTCGGTAGATCAGCAGGCTGCAGCGTTGCGCCAGGCACAGGCGGAGCCGCCGGTCCGCGACGTCCTGCCCGAGGAATCGAGCGACGAGGCCTTGAAGCCGCTTGAGCCGAGGGCAGCCGAGACCACGACGGAAATCCCGCCTGCCAGCGAGCAGAAGCCCGCGACCGAGAAGCGGCCGACGCGTCCGGACCCCGGTCAGCGCGTCATTGTCGAAGCCGAGGACGGCAAGCGCTTCCCCGCCCGGATCGAGACCTATCAGGAAGATGGCAACGAGGCCGTTGTCATCGATGATCAGGGCAACCCCTATCAGGTGCCCGTAGAGCAGCTTTCCGTCAGCGGGCTTACGCCGCAGCAGGTCGAGAAACAGGAGCTCGAACGCAATCCACCGATCGAGCGCGAACCGGCCGATGCCGGACCGAACAGCCGCCGCGTTGGTCCGCGCACCGTTGTCCTGCCCGACGAGAAGCACGCGCACCTCTATGATCTTGCTCGCGAGCAGCTCATCGCCAAGAAGCTTGGCGGCACGTCACAGGTGGACATGGCATCCGTCCTGCCGGCGGAGCGCAAGCGGCTGGCTGACGAGTTCGGCATATCGGTCGATGACATCGCTACGTTGGCTGATGACTACCGGTACCGCGTCGAGCGCGCGTCGAAAGAGGCCAAATCCGCCCTTCCGGTGAAGATGCATCAGGTCAACGAGCGCCTGTTAAAGCAGCGCCAGGCGGCGCGGGCCAAGCAGGCACCGGAGGCCCCAGCGGTCAAGGATGACGCCGGCCAGTGGTGGGACGTCGAACTGACCGCCGCCGGCCGCAAGCAGGTGCTCGAAATGTCTGGCGTGAAGCGCAACGAGCGCGTCATGTGGCAGCACCTCACCCCAAACATCCAGAAGAAGCTTCTCGCGACCCGGGATGAAGGCACTGCACCTGCCGCGGGCGATAGCGCCGGCAATCAGATCGTCGAGATGTCCGGAAGTGAAGCGGCCAAGCCCGCACCGCCGACGTTCGACTCAGAGGGCGACGATACAGAAGCTCGTAAGGCGGAATGGCAAAGCAGACAGTCCGTTGCGTCCATCCATAAGGAAATGGCGAAGCGTGTCTCGCCGGGCGAGTTCGCCCGCCGCGTTGCACAGAGCAGGGACAGCCAGGAGTCGGCCATCATCGAGCCCGGCGGCAAGCTCCTGGTGCTCAACGCGACCTCTAACCCCAATGGCGATCATGCGGAGTTCTTCGGCAGGCTGTTCGAGACCGGCGAAGTGCCTTTGCAAAATCACGGCTACATCCGCATATCGAGCTTTGGGAAGCAGATCGGAGCGGACGCACACGGCACCATCTCGGAAGCAGCAGCGGCCACGTTGCAGGCTGTGCGGACATCAGCCACCCGTGAAGGCCTTAACTACCTGCGTGAGGCTGGCGACGCAGCTGTGACCGTGGACGAGGCGGCGAACGAAGCCGCAACCTCTCCGACCAACGACCTGCCGGAGCCGACACAGGCGCAGAAAGAGGCCGGCAACTACAAGGTGGGGCGCATCCGCCTCGGTGGCCTCGATATCTCGATCGAGAACCCAGCCGGTTCCGAGCGCAAGGGCACGAGCCCATCCGGCAAGCCGTGGTCCGTCACGATGAAAAGCCACTACGGCTACATCAGGGGCACCGTCGGCCGTGACAAGGACCATATCGACGTGTTCGTGAAGCCGGGCACGGAAACGCTCGACGGCTCTTCCAACGTCTACGTCGTCGATCAGCGCGACCCCGCACGGGGCCGATTCGACGAGCACAAGGTCATGTTCGGCTATGGCAGCGAGGATGAGGCTCGCGCCGCCTACATGGAAAACTATACCAGCGGCTGGAAGGGACTTGGCGCGATCAGCGAGACCACCCTGGACGGCTTCAAGACTTGGCTCGAATCCGGCAAGACGCAAGAACCGTTCGCGCCGAAATGGTTCGGCACACGCGAGAAGGCCGAGGCCCATGTCGCCAACGAAAAGCTCGGCGCCACGCATGAGGTGATCGAGAACGGCAAGCGTTTCGAAATCCGCGAAAAATCTGCAAATCCGACGAAAGATATTCAAAAACAATTCAGCGAGCCCGCGACAGAGGTCAAAGCCGAACCCCCGAAGGTCGAGAAGCCCGAGCCGAAGAAAGGCGCCCAACGCCGCGACTACACCGATCTCATGCGCGACCTGCGCCAAGGACTCGAGTCGTGGGCGGAGCAAGGCGGCAATACCCTGCTTGAAGGCAAGCTGGCTCTGGCAGAACGACTGCAGGAGCTCACGGACGAGGAATGGGTGAAGGTCGAACGGTTCTTCCATCGCGACATGGAGCCCGGCGTCACCCTGGAGCCAGAGAAGGGCATGCAAGCGATCGAGGACGGACTTGCGTCCTCGCCGGCCGCAGAGCCACAGCGCAAGCCCAAGGCTAAGGCCGAACCCAAGCCGAAACTGCCCGTCACGGCCAACACTGTGTTCACGGAGGATGCGGCGGAGAAGGCGCGCGCCCTGCTTCGTCGGAAGCTGTCCGGCAGCACGCTCAACAGCGGCATTGACCCCGAGATACTGCAGGCCGGCATCACCCTCGCCGGCTATCATATCGAGAAGGGCGCGCGCACGTTCGCGGCCTACGCCAAGGCGATGCTTGCGGACCTTGGCGACGACGTGCGCCCCTACTTGAAGTCGTGGTACATGGGGGTCAAATATGATCCACGTGCTGCCGCGTTTGAGGGCATGTCCAGTGCCGCAGAAGTCGAGACCACCGACGTCGCGGCCATCAGTGCCGAAGAAGGAACCACGGAAGATGTTTCTGCAGAACTGGATCAATCTCGGTCGGGAGCACTGGAAAGAGCATCTGCCGAACAAGTACCGAGAGCTGAAGAAGGCGGGCCTTCTGGAGCAGGCGCTGGCCGACGCAGCCGAGCAGACGTATCAGGCAGCGGATCAGCTCGAGCAGCAGGGCGTGAAGCCGGACGAGGCGTGGCAGCAGGTCAGGGAGACCTACTTGCTGCTGCCGCCGGAGACGCCAGAGAGGTAAGTGCCGGCAGCGTCGCCAGTTCACGCACCGCCGATCGCCTTCGCGACATCCAATCGGCAGCCACCCCGGCGCAACAGCGGCCGACGGACTATGTCATCACCGATGCGGACGAGCTCGGGGAAGGCGGCGCCAAGGCCAAGTTCCGGGGCAACGTTGAAGCAATCCGACTGTTGCGGAAGCTGGACGAGGAAAAGCGCCCGGCCACGCGCAGCGAACAGAGCGTGCTCGCCAAATGGGTGGGCTGGGGCGGACTGCGCAATGCCTTCTATCGCGAGGGCGGCGAGGTTGCGAAGGGATGGGAGCGGGAAGCGGCCGAACTGAAACAGCTTCTCGATTCGACTGAATACGCATCTGCCGAATCCTCAACGCGCAATGCCCACTACACTGCGCAACAGGTGGTTTCCGCCGTGTGGGATATTGCCCGGCGGCTCGGCTTCAAGGGCGGCCAGGTGCTGGAACCGTCCGTCGGTGCCGGCAACTTCCTCGGTCTGATGCCCGGTGAGCTGCGCGAGGGCGCGGCCATCACTGGCGTCGAACTGGATCATATCACAGGCGGCATCGCCAAGAACCTGTACCCGGGCGCCAATGTTCAAGCGCCGATGGGCTTTGAGAAGCTGACCGTACCGAACGACTATTTCGACCTTGCCATCGGCAACCCGCCGTTTGGCTCCGAAAAGCTCTACGACAAGCAGCGCCGGCACCTCAACAAGTTCTCGATCCATAACTTCTTCTTCGCGAAGTCTGTCGAGGCGCTGCGCCCGGGTGGCGTGCTGGCGATGGTGGTGACAAACCGCTTCCTCGATGGGACCAACGCCGCAGCGCGGGAGCACATCGCCAAGACGGCCGACCTGGTGGGCGCGATCCGGCTGCCGAACAACGCCTTCCTGAAAAACGCCGGGACCGAGGTTACGACGGATATCGTGATCCTTCGAAAAAGACTCGAGGGAGACAAGCCGGAGACGTCCTGGACGAAGGTTGGCGAGTGGAAGGGCAAGGACGGCAAGGCTGTCCCGCTCAACCAGTATTTCCTCGACAAGCCGGAAATGATGCTGGGCGACTTCGGCGCCTACGGCACCATGTACGGGCCCGACGAACCGGCACTGGTTGCGCGTGAAGGCGAGAACCTGCCGAAGGCGCTCGAAAAGGCGATTCGCGCGCTGCCGCAGAATGTCATGGCTGAACCCGGCGCCGCGGTGGTGCCGGAAACGGTCAACGTGCCCGAAACCGTGGCCGACGTGCAGGTGGGCACCGCGTTCCTCGCGCCGGATGGCGAGGTGCATCTTCGTATGCCCGATCACCTCGGGCAGCCGGTCTCCCAGGTCCTCGAATATCCGAGCGAAGCCGCCAAGGCGCGCGTGCAGGGCATGATCCGTGTCCGCGACGCCTTCGCGAAACTCCGCCGGGCCCAGATCGACGAGAAGGCGAGCGACGCGCAAATCGAGAACCTGCGCAAGCGGCTGAACACGCTCTACGACGGTTTTGTCGCCAAGCAAGGGCCGATCAATTCGGACGCCAATAAGCGGCTGTTCCGTGATGATCCGACATGGCCGCAGATCAGCGCCCTCGAACAAGGATTCGACAAGGGCGTCAGTTCCACCGTCGCCAAGAAGACGGGCGAGGCAGCTCGAGCTCCGAGCGCGCAGAAGGCGGCGATCTTCACCAAGAGAACGCAGCAGCCTTACAGCCGTGTCACGAGCGTTGGCAGTGCCAAGGATGCACTGGCTGCATCGCTCAACGACTTCGGCCGCATCAACCTCGATGCCATGTCGTTCCTCTACGGCAAGCCCGCCGAGGCTATTGTCGAGGAATTGGGGCCGCTGGTCTACAAGACGCCATCCGGTGCCTATGAGACCGCCGCCGCCTACCTCTCCGGCAACGTCAAGCAGAAGCTCGCCGAGGCGGAGCGTGCCGCCGAGCAGGATCCGGACTTCCGTCGCAACATCGCCGCACTTCGCGATGTGCAGCCGGCGGACATCGAGGCCGTTGACATCGATGTGAAGCCAGGCGCTCCGTGGGTGCCCGCGAAGCATGTCGAAGACTTCGTGATGCACATCACGGAGAGCGGCGACCGCGGCAAGGCGTACTATTCCCGGGCCAACGCAAAGTGGGCCATCGACGTTCCCCGGGCGAGCCCGGCAGCCTCGACGCTATACGGTACCGATCGCGCCAGCGTCGACGCCGTGCTCCACGCTGTTCTGAACGGCCAGAGTATCACCATCTACGATCGGTACAGCGACGGGAAGACGGAGGTTAATCAGCCTGCGACGGAGGCGGCTAACGAGAAGGCCGCGCGCGTCAAGGCCGAGTGGGACAAGTGGCTGTGGCAGGACGATGCCCGTCGCGAGGAACTCGTCCGGCTCTACAACGACACGTTCAACACCGACGTTCTTCGCAAGTTTGACGGCTCGCACCTCACGCTTCCGGGCAAGGTTGGCGATGACATCATCGAGCTCCGCCCTCACCAGAAGTCGTTCATCTGGCGCCGGCTGCAAGGCGGCACCGCCCTCGCCGATCATACCGTCGGTGCCGGCAAGACGTTCGCCGCCATCGCATCCATCATGGAAAAGCGCCGCATCGGGCAGGCGCGCAAGCCCATGGTTGTCGTGCCGAACCACCTGGTAGGCCAGTGGGCGACGGATTTCGTGAAGCTCTATCCCGGCGCCAAGGTGCTGGCAGCGACCAAACGGGACTTCGAGAAGGAGAACCGCAAGCGGCTGTTCGCCCGCATCGCGACCGGTGATTGGGACGCTGTCATCGTCGCCCACTCGTCCTTCGGCCGCATCGGCATGAACCCTGAGTATGAGGCCCGGTTCATCCAGGAGCAGATGGATGATCTTGAGGCTTCCATCGCTGAACTCCGCCGCGAGACCGGCCAGAAAAGCCGGAACGTCGCGCAGCTCACCAAATGGCGCGACAATCTCAAGGCCAAGATGGAGAAGCTGCTCGACGCCGGGAAGAAGGACGATGGTCTGACCTTCGACGAGCTCGGCATCGACGACATCACGGTCGACGAGGCGCACGAGTTCAAGAACCTCGCCTATTCCACCTCCATGCAGCGTGTCGCCGGCCTCGGCAACGCTGCCGGCAGCCAGCGCGCGGCCGACCTCTACATGAAGACGCAGTTCGTGCTGGAAAAGACCGGCGGGAACAACGTCGCGTTCCTTACCGGAACGCCGCTCAGCAATACCATGGCCGAGATGTATACCATGCAGCGGTATCTCGACCGGAAGTCACTGACGGACCTTGGCATCGCGCATTTCGATGCATGGGCGAAGGTGTTTGGCGAAGTCGTCACCGATTGGGAACTGTCACCGTCGGGCCAATACAAGCTGAATTCCAGGTTCGCCAAGTTCGTCAACGTCCCCGAGCTGATGCAGCGCTACCTGTCCTTCGCCGACGTCATCACCAACGATGACATCAAGGCGCAGATGAAGGCCTTGGGCCGGACTATGCCGCTGCCGAAGGTCAAGGGCGGCAAGCCGACCATCGTTGTCGTCGAACGCTCCCCGGATCAGGCGAAATACATCGGCGAAGGCCGGGCCGACGATGCCGGGAACCTGATCTATCCCCAAGGATCGATCGTCTGGCGCGCCGAAAACTTGCCGAAAAAGGCGGAAAAGGGCGCGGACAACATGCTGAAAGTCATGTCGGACGCGCGAAAGGCGGCGCTCGACATGCGCCTCGTCGATTCCGGCTATGGCGACTATCGCCGCTCCAAGGTGCACCGGGCAGCCGACGAGATGGTTCGCATCTATAGGAAATGGACCGACAAGCGCGGCACGCAGCTTGTGTTCATCGACCTGTCCACGCCGAAGAAGGCCATGGCAGCTGAACAGGCCAGGCTGCGCGACCTGATCGCCAAGGCCGAGGACGGTGACGAGGCAGCGCAGGAAGCCTTGGACAAAATGTCGCCCGATGACTTCCTCGCGCTGCAGAGCCCGTTCTCGGTCTATGACGATCTTCGCCAGAAGCTCATCGACCGCGGTATTCCCGAGAGCGAAATCGCCTTCATCCATGACGCCAACACCGAGGCACAGAAGGAGGAACTGTTCGGCAAGGTCCGGTCGGGGAAAATCCGCTTCCTGTTCGGCTCGACGGCGAAAATGGGCGCGGGAACCAACGTGCAGAACCGCCTTGTGGGCCTGCACCATCTCGACGCGCCGTGGCGTCCGTCCGACCTCGAACAGCGCGACGGCCGCGGCATCCGCCAGGGCAACGAGCTTTATGCCGAGGATCCGGAAGGATTCGAGATCGAGATCATGCGCTATGCCACCGAGAACACGCTGGATGCGCGTCAGTGGCAGACGATCGAGGCAAAGGCGAAGTTCATTGAGCAAATCCGCAAGGGCGACCTCAAGAAGCGCGATATCGAGGATATCGGCGGCGAGGCAGCCAACGCGGCCGAGATGAAAGCCGCGGCGTCGGGCAATCCCCTCATCCTTGAGGAAATGGAGACCCGGCGCAAATTGCAGCAGCTCGAACGCCAGGCGTCGGAACACGATCGCGAACAGCACCGCATCAAGCGCCGTATCCGCTCGCTTGACGAGGAAGCGCAGTCGCTGCGTGATCGCCTGCCGGAAGTCGAGGCCGACGCTGGCCGGGCACAGGCGATCGAAGGCAAGCCTTTCTCGGCGACGATCAAGGGCGAATCCTTTGACAAGCACAAGGAGTTCGGTGCCGCCATCATTGCAGCGATCCGCAAGGATCTGATCGACAAGGCGGGCGAGACCGAGATCGGCGACTACGCCACCTTCAAGATTTCGATCGAGCACATGCACTCCCGCCAGTTCGACATCACGTTGACCGGCGACCGCGACTACCATGTCAGCGTCGAGGATGCGGCCGATATGGACCCGACGGGCACGGCCATGCGCATCGTCAACACGATCAAGGGGCTTGCCCGCGTGCCGGCCACCGACAAGGAGCGTATCGCCGAGATCGAGAAGCAGACCCCTGCCCTCGAAAAGCAGATCGCCGCGTGGACCGGTCAGCAGGAACTCGACGAGACTGCGGCCCGGCATCGCCGCCTGGTGGATGCGCTCAAGCCGAAACCGAAGCCTGCCCCGGGGCAGACGGCAGAGGTCACCGCAGATGTTTCGCCCGAAGCGGCGCCGGCAAAGCAGGACAAGCGGCCGGACCCGACCATGTCGGGCGCGGATGGAACCCTGCGCTCGTTGGGCGCGCCTGACCTGAAGAAGGGCGTTCCGCTGCGCGACGCGGCGATTGAGCGCGTCACCGAGGACGGATTGCGAACCGGCCACGAATACCTGCTGGCGATCGATGACGACGCCTCCGTGGTCGAGTACGGCACGGCGGGCGACAAGGCCAACACCGGCATGAACAACAAACTGCTGGCCGCGATGGCGAACCCCGACCGCAAGGTTGTCGTGTACCACAACCATCCGAGCAATGGCCCCCTCAGTTCGGCCGACATCGGGTTTCTTGTCTATCCCGGCCTCTATTCGATCTGGGCGGCAGGCCACGATGGCCGAGTCACCCGCGCGTCACTGACGGCAGCAGCAAGGGACGCGCTGTCCAGCGCAACGCCGGACCTTGCTGCACTGACCATGGCAAAGCTGAAGAACGCCATGATCGGTGTCGAATACGCACTCCAAGGCTTCCTGCAGTCGCGGCTCGATAGCCGGGCGATCACCGTCGAGGAAGCCACCGAGGCCCACGGCGTCGGCAAGTTGATGGCTGCAGATCGTGCAAACGTCATAGACTTCACCACAAACACCCCTTACGGTGCTGCCGCGATCCCGGGTTTTGAAGCCGTGATCGATACAGCCGCCGAGAAATTGGCTGGAGAAATCTTCAATGGGCCAAAAAATACAGGTAAGCGGTCCGATCGACGCGCCGAGCCCCTTCGACACGCTGCAGAAGTGGCGCGAACACCTGTTGCGGTTAAACCAGATGCCGGCAGGCGATCCGACACGAGCGGCCTCGCTGAAACAAGCGCGCCAGATTATCAAGCAAAAGGTCGAGGCCGAGAAACGCTCAAAAGCGTAACCGAGGCCCGCATCGTCGAGGATCTTCGCGGCAAGCTCACCGACCTTCAGCCCGCCATCCTCAAAACCATTCCCCTCAACTATTTCACCGAGCTCGCCCGGCCCAACATGAAGGCCGTGGGCGAGTATCTCCGCGTCAAGCGCATGATGGATGCCTTCCGGGGCACCAAGCATGCCGAGGCAGACGCGATCGGGCAGGAATGGCTGAAATACACCCGGCTCGGCTTCATGGGGAAGGACAAGGCGAAGGCCCAGGCGCTCGCCGACCTCATGCACGACGCCACGCTGTCCGGTATCGACCCGTCTAAGGTTGACGCGGAGACCAAGGGGATGGCCGGATATGAGGTGCTGCGGAAGGCATACACCAGTCTGCCGCCAAAAGGCCGAGAGCTGTTCAACAGGGTCCGTGACGCTTACTGGGAGCAGACCGAGGAACTGGACGAAATCCTGCTCGATAATGTTCGCAAGGCGCAGGAAATCGCCCTCCGGCAGGCCGAGGAACGCTACAAGCGGACGCTGCAGCAGATCAAGGATGCTGGCCTTACCGGTGTCGACAAGAGGAATGCCGAGGAAGACGCAGCCAGCGCCTATCGCTCCGCGACAACGAAGGGCCAGTGGGCGGCGAAAGCAAGGCTTACCCGCATGCGTATCGCCTTTGAGGCGAGCCGCGTGCAGGGACCGTACTTCCCGCTCGGCCGCTTTGGCCGGTATTTCGCGACGGTGCGCGACATCGACGGGAAGGTTCTCAGCTTCTCCAAGTTCGAGACCGTCGCCGATCGCGACAGGGCGGTGCGCCAGATACGGAAGGACCTCCCCAACGCCAAGTTTGAAGTTGGCGTGATGGAAGCCGGCAGTGACCTCCGCCGCGCCATGGACCCCCGCATTGTTGCCGAGATCGAGGAACTTCTTGGCGGTTCCGGCGTCAGTCCGGAGTTGATGGATCACGTGTGGCAGCGATACCTCGAGTCGATGCCGGACCTCTCCGCCCGCAAACGGTTCATCCACCGCAAGGGCACGGCCGGCTTTACGGGTGACGCGCTGCGGGTGTTCTCGTCACACATGTTCCATGCCGCCCACCAGATGGCGCGCGTGAAATTCGGCCTCGAGCTCCAGGAGCTCGTGAACCAGACCTTCGACCAGGCGAAGGAGGCCGACGATCCGACCCGCGCCATGACGCTCGCCAACGAACTGTCGAAGCGTCACGACTGGGTCATGAATCCGACCGGGAGCAAGGTTGCGCAGACGATGACGAGCACGGCGTTCGTTTGGTTCCTCGCCGCCTCGCCTGCTTCCGCGATGGTCAACATGACACAAACTGTCATGCTCGGGCTGCCGGTGCTCGGCGCCCGATTCGGCGGGCTTCTCAAGGCTGGAAGGGCGCTCGCCCAAGCGTCCCGCGATTCCGTCGCGGGCCGTGGGTCGATCGTCAATGCCAACCTCAAGGAAGACGAGAAGAAGGCGATTTCTGCCTTTTACCAGTCCGGTTTGATCGACCGCACGCAGAGCCACGATCTTGCCGGCGTCGGCGAGACCGGTGTCGAGTATTCCCCGCTCCGGGCAAGGATCATGGGCGTCATCTCGTGGGCGTTCCACCGTGCCGAGGTGTGGAACCGTGAAGTGACGGCGCTGGCGGCCTACCGCCTGGCGCGTGCTGCCGGCCAGAACCAGTCGGAGGCGATCGACACCGCGCACGAGCTCACGTGGAAGACGCACTTCGACTATTCGAACTCTTCGCGCCCGACACTGCTACAGAACGACTTTGCCAAGGTCGCGCTGGTGTTCCGCCAGCACAACATCAACATGCTCTATCGCGTCTTCCGCGATATCCATCAGGCGGTGAAGGGCGAGACGCCGGCAGCTCGGCGCGAAGCGCGGTACCAGGTCGCCGGCATCACCGGCATGATGGCGCTCATGTCGGGCGTGTCTGGCGTGATGGGCTACAGCCTCGCCATGGCCCTTGCCGGCATGATCCTCGGCGATGACGATGATCCGATGGGCTTCGAACAGAGGTTCCGGGCGAACATCGTCGATATTCTTGGCCCCCAGCTCGGCGGCATCGTCCTCAATGGCGCTCCCGGGCACTATCTCGGCATCGACCTCACGTCGCGCATCGGTATGCCGGACCTGTGGTTCCGCTCGCCCTCGCGCGAGCTTCAAGGCAAGGACGAGTACCAGTATTGGCTGTCGCAGTCCCTCGGCGCCACGGTGTCGCTTGGAGAGCAGTTCTACCGGGGCTTCAACGTCATCACCGACGAGGGCGACGTCGCCCGCGGACTCGAGATGATGGCTCCGAAGGCTGTGCGCGACCTGATGAAGGCATACCGCTACGCCGACGAGGGCGTAACCTCGCTCCGTGGCGATGAGATCGTGCCGCAGGACGAGATCGGCATTTCGAACATCATCGCCCAGGCGCTTGGCTTCACGCCGGCAGAGGTCGCAGAGACATGGGATCGAAACTCGGCCCTGAAGGACGCGGAGAGCCGTGTGAAGCAGAAGCGCCAGCGCCTCATCACCCGATTTGCAATGGCGGCGCTCGCGAAGGACAAGGAAGCCATGTCCGAGGCGGTCGATGGCATCAAGCGGTTCAACGCGGTCAAGGTCAACGCACCGGTGGCGATCACGAAAGAGACACTGCAGCGTTCGATCAAGACCCGGGCGGGCATCTCGGCCAAGCGTCAGGACGGTGTTCTGATCAGCAATGAGGCGCTCGGCAAGGAATTGCGCGAGCGGCTGGCCGATCCCATCTACAGATAGGAACGGCCAGCCGCTTTAAGCTAATGGAAGCTAATGGCGGCTACAGGTGGTACATCCGCAGATCAGCCCATGAGGGGGGAACATGAAGATCAAGCTCGCGGCGATGCTGATCGCCGCTCTGTCGCTATCCGCCTGCCAGACCAAGCCCTATGACGAGATGACCGAGGCGGAGCAGAAGAAGATGGCCGCGGAGGTGGCGCAGCGGTGCATCAGGCAAGGTCACACAAAGGTTTCTGCCGCCGCGCAAGAATGCCTGCGGAGAGAAGCCACCAAAGAGGTTGAACTGCGAGATACAAACAGGGAAAACGCGAAGCGGTTCGCACAGGCCATGGGTCAGGGATTTAGTGCCTATGGTAGCAGCATGTCCCAGGGCTATGACTTCTCGCCGACCCGACGGCCAGTCAATTGCACGTCGAGCACTTACACGGGGAACCCGATCTACACGACGTGCTACTGATAGTGGACGGCTTAACGGCCGAGTCCGATCACTCCGCCGCTCCGCTTGTTCACGATGGCCTGCTTCACCGAGGCGGGCCATTGTTCTTCCGAGATCCCGTTAGCGAGCAACTCCTGCACGATGCGATCGACAGGAACGCCCTCACGCGCCGCCGCGTCTGCGGCAGCCACCTGGTACTCCATGTTTTCCTGACGGCGCAGTCCGTCGCTCTTGCGGGACCGATCTTTACCGCCTCGAGGTGCTTCCGCTGCGCGCGGATCTTCGCGTTTCGGTGCTTCTTGCCGGCCTGAGAGGATATTCATCTCGCGGATGACGCCTTGTCCGATCCGGTCGATGATCCCCGGCTCGCTCGTGTCCTTTTCCGGCGGTTTGTTCGGCCCCTGTACCGGCCGTGTCGCCACCCTCTGCCCCGTCACCGTGTCGACGATCGCCTTGCGGCCGGACGGTGCCGCAGGACTCGAGTCCTGCGCGGGCGCGTCGGCGGTGCCCCCAGCGGCGAGGCCGGGAGCGACAGGCGCAGCACGGGTTGGCGATGGCGTGCCGCTGCCGCCGCGCTGAAGCTGGAGTTCTTCGGCGATCAGCTTTTCCTTTTGGTCCGCAGGCAGATCATCGAACTTCTGTTCGTCACCGGCGAGGCCTCCGTCCAAGCGCTTGCGCAGGTTGGTGATCGCATCACCACGAAGCTTCTCGTCGCCAAGGCCGACTTCCTTGTCGATTTGCTTCTTCGTCCGGTAGTCGGCGAGTTCCTGCTGGCGCTTCGTCTCGGCTTGCGAGGCGGTAACCTGGCTCTCCCATGCGGCTTCCGGATTGAGGAACGTCGCAATCGTCTTCTGGAGCTCGGAGGTCTGAATGTCTTGCGTGATTTCCTTGCCGTCGGGGTCCTTGAGCCAGACGCGATAGCCCATCAGCGTTCCGTCCGGCTTCACGATCTTGTCGTGCTTCTGCACCTCGTAGCCATGGGCGATGTAGCCTTGGGTCTGGCCCGCCTTGATAGCGTCGTCGAGCGCCCCCGCACCGTCGCCGGTCTGCGCCTTCAACATGGCCGATTTGAACAGTTTCGCCCCGGTTTTGGCATCGGCGGTATCCGCCCACTTCTGCACCTTGTCGGCGTTGTCGACGTCGCCATTCGCAAGATAAGTGTTTTTCAGCACAGGGACCGTGTGCTTCGCGAACCAATCGTCGCTGTCTTCCGGCTTCGCAGTTCCCGAGTCAACCGCCGCTTCGAACTCGTTCTGCGACTTGGTGACTGCATCCTCGATCGCCGTACGCTGCTTTTCCGTCCGCGCGAACGCTGCGTCCTCGCGCTCGTCGAGCACCTTCTGGCGCTCGTAGCGCTGCTTCACCAAGTCGGCTTTCTCTCTATCGAGCTTCATGTCCTGGGCCTTGTTGTAGCCCTCCATGAAACCACCGAGACCGATACCAAGCATTACGCAGCCCTCCGTTGTTTTTTCTTCGGCGCCGGGGCAGCATCACCCAGCCCGATCGCGTCAATGATCCCCTCGACCTTCTTGTCCAGGTCCTGCACCGCCTTCATGGTGATGCCGATCGCGTCTTGAGGAAGAATGCTCTTGCCATCGCCGCGGCCGGTTTCCCGCTGGAAGTCCTGCGCATAGGTGCCTACGTGGTGGCCTGCGTCCTCGACGCCTTCCTTGTAGTCCCATTCTTCGACCGGCATGTTTTTGACAGCTTCCAGCGCTTCGCCTTCGGGGATTTCCTCTTTGTTCTCTTTCAGGTTCTCGTCCGAGGTCCACGGCATGGCGCCGACCACGGTGCCAAGGAAATTGCCGATACCGGCGGCGTTTTTGGCGGCGATTTCCTGCTCGGCCTTCCATGCATCCAACTGCAGACCGTACTCCGTGTTGAGCGTCGAACCCATCCCGGCATAGCCCTGCATGGCACCCTGGAAGCCCTGCCCCATGATGTTCGTCGATGCGAGATACTGGCCGTTGGTGGCTTGGCTGCCTGAGAGTGCTGTCGCACCGGCTGAAACGCTGCCGCCAGCGCTCCCGGCGGCTTGCGCCGGCAGCCCGCGGCCCATGTTGGCGACGTCGGCTTTCAGCGCCAAGCCCTTGTCCCTGACGGCCTGACGTGCGCCGTTGGCTGCTCCGGCTTCCGCCAGCGTTGCGGCCATGTCACTCGATGCCTGGACACCGGCGAACCTGCCGGAACCCGGGGTGACGCCCATGGACGCATTTGCGCGTTCGCTCGCCGCCCGTTGGTTCGCGGCGGCGGTCTGCACATCGGCGCGCGCCTCGGCTGCCGCTTCGGACTGCCGGTCCTCGGTGGCGTAGTTCGTCGCCTCTTTAATGAAATCGTCTTCGATCGGCTTAAAGGTCTTCTCGTACCGATCGCGATCCTTGCGCGCCCAATCGGCCTGATCGGTGGCAAGGCCAAGCTGCTGCTCCGTAACCTTCTTCGTGAGCGCGTCGAGCTCTTTCTGACGGTCGGTAGACACCTTGAAGGCGTCTTGCGCGAACGTCAGCCACTTTTCGCCCGTTTCTGCCTGCTTAAGCGCCGCGAGACCGATATTCGGATCCGGCGAGGGAGCGTCGGAACTGCCTTTGCTCATGGTGTCACCCCTTGATTGAGGTCACACTCATGCGCGACGCTTCGGTTATACCTGCGTCCGGCCGGTTTTTCCAGCGAATCGCTCTGGCAGCCAGCGACACTCGCTGCGCAGCATTCCGTACATGATCAGGTCCTCGCCCTCGTGCCCCGCCTGGCGCATCACACCCTCGCGCGTGAAGCCGAAGCTGTCATTGAAGCGGATCGCGTTCGCATTGTTCACCGAGACGAAGGAGTTGAGACGAGGATAGCCAAGCTGGATGAATGGATAGGCAAAGACCCTGATGATGTACTCGCGGGTGATCCACTGTCTGCCGCCGTCGGACGCTACACTTACCCAGCAGCCGGTTGTTGTGAAGGCGTCAAAGACTACGACGCCGTGAAGGCCAAGATCAGAGCGGATGCCGATCGCCTTCGCGTCGGCCCGGAATTTACAGCCCGGTATCCGGCTCTCCGCCCACGCCACCATCTCGTCGTGTGGTTCGTAGACGACTTCCTTCATCGAATGATCCTGTCTCGCAGCACCTGGGCGATGACGGTGATCCGGGTGTGGATTTCGAGGATATCGCCGCGAAGCGAATTGAAATCCGCCGCGGTCGGCGCGGCCGAAACCTCCGATGTCTGAAACTGCTCAATCTGCAAGAGCTCGGCAAGGTCCTCGATCCGCACCGCCGCCTGATCGCGAGAGCGGGGGCGTTCGCCTGCGAGGATTTCGAGCGTTTCGATTGCTTTGCTCTGGTCGAACCTCTGAACCATATCAAACCACCTGTTTCAGCTCTTCGACGCTGCCCGCCATGACGATCTGCGCGATCTGCGTGTTCGTCGACACATCGACTTCCCATTGCCGCGCCTTGAGCCCTGCCTTGATGCGGACGATGCGATCCGTGGTCGAGAGCGTCTGGATCAGCTTGCCATCGGCATAGATGCCGATCGTGATCGATGTGGCGTCCGCAGCGGTCGGCTCAGGAGGCACAGGCTCAAGGGCGTCGCCGGCGAACTCATATTGGTTGAGATACTTGGCGTTGATATCGCCACCGAGATCGCCAGTCGCGAAGATTGCAGCGTTGGCTGCTATGATTGCGTCCCGTTCTGCTTGAAGCGCCTCAAGCTCTTCCAGGACGATGTCCCGGCCCCGATCGACGAGGATCGCCCCCATCGACGTTGGTCTTGTGGTGATGAACTCTTTGCTGCGCCAATAGAGGGTATGCGGCGCCCCGATCGGAGGGTCGAAGCGCTGTACCGCCGCGCTGCTCGGGGCCTTGAAGTAGAGGCCGGTATCGGCAACATCGAAATAGACCGCTGAGGCGATCGCCGATGTTCTGACGAGGAACGGCTGGCCGTTGACATAGATGAACAGCGCGCCAGCCAGGCGGTCCCCGTTACTGTCGATGTTGTCGTAGAACAGCATATAGATGCCATTGATCTGGCCGCCGACGATCGTGCTCGGAGAGAGGGCGAGCCAGTCTTTGCGGCTCATCATCTGTTCAGTGACGAGATTGATCGAGCCATCACCGCGTACGGCCACCAGACCGTCGTTGCTCGCGTAGCAGACGGCGTGGCCGAGATCGGCAATTGAGCGCGCGTTGATGCAGGGCAGGTTCGCCTCGAGCTTCTGCGATTGCATCGAGTCGGGATGACTGCCCGACATCAAGTAGGGTTGCGCCTTCGTCATTACCACAAGGATGCCGCCAAGCGATGCGAGCCCCACCACGTCGGAATCGACGCTCATGATGTACTTTTCCGGCCAGGCATGAGGGCGCCACGGCTCGCAGAAATAGACATCGCGGCCGACGAATGCGGCCATCATCCCGTTCGGCATGCTGACGAGGCCGGCAAGCGTGTCCGGCGGCTCGGTCCAATCCGCAGAAGGCAACGCCTCCTGAAACTGGTCAACGGCAATGTTGTCTGTGAAGTCGCTGGTGGAAGCGGTGCGCTCCGCTATCAGGTAGAGATACGTGCCGCTGCGGCCGGTCTGGCTGCGGTAGATGCGCTGCTGCGTGATTGACCGGCCCGAAGGAGTGGCCGCGAAGCCGGAAAGCGTGACGGTCTGTCCCGGCTTCCAATTGACGATGTTGCTCGCCGGCGCTGGTGCCGATTCCTCGCCGAAGGATGTTACCCAAGTGTAGACATAGGTCCGGCTCTGCGTGTCGCCCGATCCGGAGCCGGAAAGGGTGGCCGTCAGGGCTCCGGTCGGGCGGCTGACCTTGAGATTGTAGTTTGTGCTGCTTACCCTGACCTTCGGGACGCCGTCGCCGGTGAAATAGAGCCTGTCCTGAGCGACAGCCCCGGGAACGGCATTAACGGTGCCGGCCCACGAAAGCCAGGTGCCGAGGTGCCGGTAGATTGTGGTATGGGTCGCGTTAGAAATCGTGCCCGCTGCCGTCGGCTTGTTGATCGGCGTCAGCCCGCCGTCATTGAGCCGCACGTCCTGTGCCGCCTTCGCCGACGTATCCGGCAGGAGTCGCGGCAGGATGAGCGGACGTTCGCCGGCAAAGGCGGAGATTTTCAGCGCGACCATGGCCGATCCTTGTTAGAGAGAAAGCGCTGCGGTCCACATCGCGTCGATTTCAAGCTCATCGAGCCCGAGAGCCCCGCCAACGGTCGCGATCAGCGGATGCGTACGGTTGAACGTCGTCGCGTATTCCCACTCGACTCGAGCGATTTCCTTGGCGGTTCCCTCTGGCATAGCGTCGATGACGGCGCTCACCTGTGCCGGCGTGAAGCTGTTGTTTATCAGCCCAAGCCGAAGTTGACGTGCGCTTAGCGGCGGCATCTCTGCGCGAACTTGCTCCGGCGTCAGAGGGACGTGGGGCGCAATCGGGAAGTCCGGATTTTCGTCCAACCAAGCACGTATTGTCGGATTGACCCCGAACGGATCGTCGGGCCGGCTGCAATAGTCCGTATCATATGTGTTCTCATCAAGGTCAGTGATGTTGCAGTTGACGATGAAAACACCGGTCTCTGCCGTTGCGGTGACGCTTGCGACAGAGTTGAGAGATGTCGTGACGGTCATTTAGGCCACCCTTTGAAATATTTGATAAGATTCACCAGCGGTGCCTCGCGAACGCCACGTTCCCGCTATCGTTGCTCCCGATCCCGAGATAGCGTACTGGTGGGAACTACCATCCCAAAGGCGCACAGTTTGCGCTGGCGTCGCGTTACGGTTGGCGTAGGAGGCATTGATATAAACCGCGAGAATGTGGCCGAGAGGAAACGAAACATCATTCGCGCCGGAGCCGGTATAATATTTCGCTATATCATAGGTATCGATGTTTCCGGTGTGCAGTACCTTGTACTCTGTGCCGTTAACATACCATTCGAGGCTATCAACTCCGCCTGAGTTCAGCAGCGTCAGACCCGTATCCCCGCCGGTGGCGATGTCATTGATGATACGCATGCCAGAGTTGACGCCGGTGCCGTCATTGGCAATGATATACCCGACGCGCGCAAGGTTTCGATAGAACGAAATATAGGGATCGACTGTCGTCGACGTAGACGTCGCATTGAGGCGAATGCACTCGGAAGTTCCGGTTAGGAACAACTGCGACATGTAGCCGATCTTCGTGTCCTGCTCGAATCGCAGGGTCTCGGTGTACGTCGAACCGTCAGAGGAGCCGTCGATGTAAAAGTTGTTTGCATCGACCCGTATCCGGGCGTCATACGCACTCGTCGTCGTATCCTTCAGCGTGATGATGGGAGCGGTGTTCGTGATCGTGAGATTGGTCGTGAAAGAGGCGTAGGCCTCCGTGATCAGCCGCGACGCGTACAGGTAGCCGGCTGCGGTATCATTCCGCAATTCAAGTGGATATGGTGTCTCATACGAACCGTCGTCGGCGCGGTCAGTGAGAACATAGAAATTGTTAGCATTGACGAAGAGCCAGAAGTCATCCGCGCCCGTGTCCGTATCTTGCAGATACACCCTCGGCGACGTGCCGCTGATCGTGATCTGGTTCCCTTCGAATGTAGCGGTAGCGCTAAAGGTCTGCGCCTGGCTCCATGTATTCGCGGCCGTCAAGCCGGCCTTATAGAGCTCGTTTGCCGCGGCCACCGTAAGCCGCAGATCGACACGGGCGCCAGAAGCGAAGGACTTCGCTGTCGTTCCTTCCTGGGCGCGGGTGACGGTAAGCGTGCCGCTGCTGCGCGCCGTGCACTTCATGATTTCCATGTTGCCGGCGCTGTCGACCACGGTAATCGGGAACCAGTCCCCACCCGTCGGTGACGGGAACTTCGATGCATCGGCGGATTGGATCGAAATGCTGGTGACCGAAGTGTTGATCGACGCGGCAAGCGTGCTGGTCGCGTTGTTGCTCAGAAGGACAGCCATCAGTGGCACTCCCGGATCTTGAGGTTAAAGCAGAACTCTTTGGTGCGACCCTGCTCGGTCGTCGCAATCGTAGTCACGAGGCTCGTTTCTCCATCGGCGCCGCCTGAAAGCCAGACCCTTGCGAGGCTGTCCCCGAAGTCGGTTCGATCCACAACCGCGGTCCCGCCCTCGATCGTGCTCGTTGCGTTGATGATCCGGTCCGAGTCCTTGAGCCAGCGGGTGAAATCGATATCGAAGTCGAGCACGTCGGCGGGGGCCTTCTGCATCACGTCTGTCACGGCATGTCTCCACCTGTGGCCGGAGCGATCATCGGCGCTGCCGGGCGGCTAATCGACATGGTGCGAGCAGCGGGCGGCAGGTGCATTGTCCTCGGCTGATGGACGCGCATCACTCGCTTGATCTCGGTCAGGGCCATGTAGCGAAGGGCAAGGCGCAGGGTTCCCGGCGCGTCTGCAGCATCGGCGGAGATCATCCGGACGCGGCGCGTGACTTTCGCCTGCTCGGAAATGCCAACCTCGTCGATTGACGGCAGAACCAGTCTCCGGGTTACTTTCGCTGTGCCAGAGAACGATGCTGTGCCAGCCAAGCGAAATCCGCGAATGACGAGACGCGCTGTGGCGGTCGTGCCTACGACATCAGCGGAACGAGCATCGACGCGACGCCTGAGCTTGGCCGTCCCGTTGAAGGTGACCGTGTCGGCACCCGCTGCCTCCTGAACGAAGTTGCCTCCATTCAGCGCAAAGCCATTTATCGATGCGCCATCAAGAACGCCGCGGCTGAACATATTAGGCTACCGAGAGATCGAGGTCGCCGGGATAGGTGATGGCCTCGTCGTCGGGTTGCAACGTCTTGGATGCGGTCAGTGAACCAGTCCAAAGGCAGTTTCCGGCGGTCGCCGCATCCCAAATTGCGAAATGCGTGACCGTCAACGTGCCGGCGCCGTTGTAGTTGGCGAAAAGCAACTCCAGCAGATTTTCCGTAGCCTTCGCCGTCGAAGCGAGGAAGCCGCTGGCGACGGCGCCGCCCTGTGCCGGGTCCTGGCGTGCGTAGGACGGCCATTGAACGGTGGTGACTTCGTTCGCGCCAGTGTTCCCGGGCGCTGCGGTATGGAGAGAAACGTAAACGCGCGCCGGGGCAGTAAAGGCAACCCCGCGCAGTAGTAGGTTGATCACCGCGTTCGCTGCATAGGTGCTGAGTGCCATTACAAGTAACTCCCTTTTGTGCGCAGACGCGCGCCCTGCTGCCCTTTCGCGGCGCGAATGGCCTCAGTGCCGAGGCATGCGTTGAACTCTGTGAGAAGCGCCTGACCGAAGGCAGCGTTTTCGTTGCCCGGCAGCAGAAGAACGCGACCAGCGGCGCCTTTGCCAATCTCGACTCCCCATTGATCGAGGAGGAATTTGGGCAGCGTCAGCGCCGACAGGGACGGCTTTAGCACCAAGCGCATGGTGAGAAAGCCAGATTGCTTCGGTACGACCGAGACAGTGTTCGGCGCGGTCTGAGTGATGTAGCGCGCCGTACCCGTGTCGGTCGTTGTTTCCCAACCCGGCTCGTTGTCATCGAGCCAAGCAACCGTCTGCGGTTTGAGTGGCGTGCCGTCCAGCTCGGCGCGCTGGATCAGGATGATTTCCGCATCGCTGACCGTGCTTACCGCCTCGCCGTCCGGCGCGATGACTGTCATGCTTTCGCTTTCGCGCCATGCCTGCGTGCGGTCGCAAAACTCTCTGGCAGCCTCACGGATGAAGCGGTAGGCAACGATATCAGAGCAGTTCGGAGCGTGGAGCAGGACCTGCGGCAGAAAGTCGTCGATGTCGGTCATCGCTACCATGATCAGCGCCTCCTGTTCGGATTGTTGGCGCCTTCGACCTGCACCTTGATCCCGACCGCCGCGGCGAAAAGCTGGTAGTGACTCTGTGCCTTGACCGTGTCCGCCGCGGTGTCATCCTTGGAGTGGCACCGGTAGAGTACGTAGTCGAGCAGCGGGACGCTGTAGGGCTCCGGCAAGCCGACGTCGATCGCCCAGGACTCGAGCAGCTCCGCATCTGCCCCTTCGGCGAGCGTCACCGGCGTCGGCACGTATGAAAACGCCACTTCGACGATGCCGGTACCGTCATTGCCCGGATAGACATAGAACTCGGTCGGAACTTGTTCGTCGAAGACGACTTGCCGGGCTTCCTTCCGATAGGGCACGTAGGAACGGTTATGCCAGTTCGGCTCCTGGGCGTCGATCTGGTCGCGCGCGGCTGTCCGGATCGCCCGCAAGCCAAGCCGGGGCGTGGCGGTTGATGCGAGGTTGCGATTGACCCCGAGAAGCTGGATGGGGGCTTTGCCGTCAATGTCGGCAGGAAGCGCCTGGCGCGTCCCCTGCCCGAGCTGCAGCGCAGCCGTCATTGAAGCGGCAGAAGGCTTCGCCAACACAATCGCCTTGACGCCCTCGTTGATCCAACCGGCCAGCTCGGCGAGCGTCCAACGGATGTGGTCCTCGTCCAGAAGCTGGATCGCAGCCAGCGCCATCAACTCGCTCGCCTTTGGCATGGTTTACTTCCTGCGGCGGTTGTTCTGCTGTTGATCGGCCAGCTGTGCGGCAGCCGTTGCGGCAGGCTCTCCGCCCGGTGCCTCTTCGCCGCCGAGGCCGAGAGTGATCTGCTGAACCTCGCCCTGCTCGCCTTCGCCTCCCTCTTGGCCTTCTTCGCCTCCGGTCTGCTCGCCCTGCTGGGCTTCGCCCTGCGAATCTTCGTTACCGGTATTGGTGACGTTGCTAGCCGAGGACTGAGCGGCAATCGCAGCTTCGATCTCCTCCGCCGTGCTGCGCGATGCATAGCCATCTGGCGGGTAGTTCACGGCCTGATAGCCAGCGGCGACGTATTGTTCCACCGTAGGTCCATCATCGCGCAGGGCTTCCCCGCCGGTCTGGCCACCAAGCCCAAGATCGGACTGAGGCAGCAGTTCCGGAACGTCAGGAACAGCCTTGTAGTGGATCACCGACAGAAGGCATTCGCGGTGCCGGATGTTGTGGACTTCGGCGACGAAGCGCCCATAGGCGTCGCGGCTGAACTGGTAATCAGTGCCCATGACGGACGTTTCGGCGTAGCCGGCGGTGCATTCGATGAGTTGCTGTGTGTCGCTCAAGTCTCTTCTCCTGAATAAAAGGGGGCGCGCGGCCCCCTCTGTCTGCAACGGTGCAAACTTATGCCGCTTACTCGGTCGAGACGATCACAGTCAGGCCGATCGTGCCTGCGGCGAAGGTGGCGGCGGCATTGGGGAATTTGATGCCGATCGACCGGTCAACGTTGGACTTACCAGTCCGGAACGCGGTCTTGAGCGACGGTCGTTCGCTGCCGCCAGCCTGAGCGACGCTAGAGCCGGAGAAGAACTCCGCGCCGCAGGTACGTGCTTGGTCCTCGTCACCGAACGAGCCGCTCATGAGACCGACATCCATCGTGAGCGTCGGCGTGCCGTTGGTGTCGAGATCGTCGGAATCGAGGATCATTTCGACGACGCGCGTGCCGGCCGGGATCATGGCAAGTTCAAGGATGTCGCCTGCGGAAGGTGCGGCGGAAAGTTGATGAGCAAAGCGCACTGCCGTGGCGGCGCCGGCGATGGAGGGATACGCGAGGGCGATAATTCCCTTCGCATAGTTACTCTGAATGACAGACATGGGCGGTTCCCTTGGTTGAAGCTAGTCGGAGAAGGCGGCGCAAAAATCACGCCGCCTTGCGGCCTGTCATCAGGCGGCGTTCGGGTCCTTCGCGGCGGTGTCGATCGAGATCACACCGTAGTCGCGGCTGTTGAACCGCGTCTTCTTGACGCCATCGATCACGCCGGAAGCGACGACAGGCTCGTTGCCGTGGTCCTTGGTCTCTTCCGTCCACGTGTAGCGGAGGCCACCAGTGGAGCCGTACGCAATGACGCCTGCCTGCCGGCCCATGAACAGAGCGCGGCCGGCATGGACATTGTTGCCCGCACCGTAGTCGGTGAAGCGGATCGCCCATTCATGGCTGTGGAGAACGGTGTTGTTGATCATGCCGAGCCCGCCCTTGAATATCGGGTTCGCCTTGCCTTCCGCCGTCGCAGCCGCTTTCTGGATTTCGAGCCAGCCGCCCTGATCCGAGTTGCGCAGGTCATGTTCCTGGAACGGGTTCATGACGCAGATGTAGTGCGACTCGCCGTTGATCATCAGCGGCATCATGTTCGCGTTCTTCGGGTCCTTGGCCGACATCATGCGGGCATGGACCTGCGCGCGCTCGATAACGGCACGGCTCATCTTGTCCGTGGCGTCGAGGCTCGCCTTGCTGGTGGCATCGCCGCCGTAGATGATGTGACCGCTGTCCGGTGCCTGGATCGGATTGCCGGCGTGGCCCGCCCAGGTGGTGTCCTCGATGAAGTCCTCGTTGATGCCGCGAGCACCCGAAAGATAGATGAACAGCATCTGGTCGTTGAACTTCGACCAATAGTCGGAAAGGCGGTTCTTGCCGATCTGGCGCATGTTGTGGGCGGTGCGCTTGCGGCTCATCTTGCCGCCGGCGGAAACGCCGTGGCGCATCTGATCGATGAAAACCTGATCCGTGAAGAATTTCAGGTTTTCTTCCTTGCCCTCGAGTCGCTGGTCGCCGTAGGTGGGCTTGTTGCGAAGCTGGATAGACAGGTCGAACGAGATCGTGTCGCCGGCTTCCGATTCGAGATCGGTCAGGCGCTGGATGCAGAACTCGTCAGAGGTGCCGATGAATTTGCGGTCGAAATAGCTTTTCTTCGTAATGTCGATGAAAAGCGCGCCAGACCACTTCTTTTGGGCCTTAGCATCGCCGAAGGCGACAACTGTCTGAGACATGAGTGCATAACTCCGGTTGATGGGGGTCAGCACTCATGCGCAGTCACATGCCTAAATACTGGAATTGCTGGATTGTTGCAATAACTGGCGCGTGATATTGAAGATCAACTTCGCGCATGAGTGCGGCCCCTCCTTGGAGCTGCCCCTCATGAGCGACAGATTTGACGAGTGTCACCCGATCACAGCCGGCCATGAAGGCGGCTGGAGCGACCACAAAGACGATCCCGGCGGCAAGACGATGTACGGGGTCACCGAGACGCGGTGGCACGAATACCAGGACAAAATGAAGATGAAGCGGACGCCGGTGAGGAATATCACCAAGGCGCAGGCGCTGAAATTCTATCGCAGCGAGTTTTGGGAAGCCTGTGGCGCCTCCAATCTTTTCGCCGGAGTCGATCTTGCCGTCTATGACGCCTCGGTTAATTCCGGTGTCTCGCGCGGTCGCAAGTGGCTGCTCGCCTCGGTCGGCAGCAATGACCATTCCGAAACGGTCAAGCGCATCTGCCGAGCCCGGCTGTCATTCATGCAGTCGCTCACGATCTGGAAAACCTTCGGCAAGGGCTGGGGCCGGCGCGTCGCTGATATCGAGGTCAAAGGCGTTGCCATGGCGCTCGCTGCCATGGGCGCGACGGAGAGCCGGATCAAGGCTGAAGCGGCCAAGGAAGCGCATGCGGCAAAGCAAAGCGCTGCGGCAGCCAGCAGCAAGGCTAAGACGGCAGCCGGCGGCGCAGCGGCTTCCAGTGGCGCCCCGCTTGTCGCCCCGGCAGCAGCCGACACGACGGCACTGTTGCTCTTCGGGGCCCTCTTCCTCTTCCTGGCGATCGGCGCCGTCGTGATGATCACACGCAAGCGGGCGGCCGATGCCCGGGCGGAAGCTTATGGAAAGGCAGCGGCATGAGCGTGATCGTCACCTCCATCATTCTCGCCGCCGCAAAGGTCGGAGCACCCATCGTCAAGGGCATCCTTGAAAAGCATGTTGGCGGTGCCGCTGGCGAGGTCGGTGGCGCAGTGATTGATGCAATCGCGGAAAGCGCAGGGGTCGCCCCGGAGGCTTTGCCGAGCGTTCCTGCCAAGGAGCTCGAGGCGGCGGTGGCCGACGTGGAGACACGCGCTCCGGAAATCATCCAGGCCTACACTGCGAGCCAGCGCGAGACGAACCGCCTGTATCTTGCCGAGATGGACAAACAGAGCAATTTCGGCTGGATGTGGCGCCCGGCCGGCATGTGGCTGATGCTCGTCTGTGTCGCATGGTACGTGATGATCGTTCCTTTGCTCAACGCCCTGCTGGCGGCGCTCGGCGCGCACACGACAATCACGCTGATCGTCGATTTCGCCTCGTTCGTGACGATCTTCATGACCTATTGCGGGCTCTACATGGGCGGCAACACAATCCTGCGCTCGGTCAAGAAGTGAGTCCAGAAATGACCTTTTGGGACTTTGTGTCCAAGGCGTGGGATTGGGCCATCAGCAGCGGCAAGGGCGAGGTCGCCATCGCTGGCATCGCCGGCTCGGCGGTGTCGGTCGCCCTTGAGTGGACCGGCGTCATGAGCGGCTTTCGTCGCCTCTTCGTCGGAGCAACGACGGCCTTCTTCCTGTCGCCGGTGGGGGTGCCGCTTTTCCAATGGGCCTTCGGCACAATCGACATACCGCCGGACCAGGCTGCCGGCGTGAGCGGCTTCGTGACCGGCCTATCCGGCATCATCATTGTCGAAACCTTCCTGACGGCGCTGCGGCTGAGGAAACACGAGCTCGCGGGAGACCGCCATGAGCAAAATTAGGCTACGCCACTTGCAAGAAGCGGCGCGGCCGCAAGCTCGAGTCATTGTAGCGGCGACGCTGATCCTCGCCGTCTGGCTCTTGGCTCTAAAGTTACAGCCTCTACTTGCTTGAGGTTCTTCCGCGGTCCGTGAAGCAGTTCCTCGGCTGATGGCATGTCCTTCAAAATGATGTCCGCCCAAAGCTGCGCGAGCTCTTTGCGGCGCTCGATGTGCTCGGCGCGGTTATAGGCGCCCTCCACCTTGTCCTTCGGCGTATGGGCGAGCATCAGGTCGATTATCGCGCGATCGACAGGATAACGTTCATTCATCACCGTTGAGAACGTGGAGCGGAACCCGTGCGGCACGTGCTTGTGATGGTACCCGGCGCGGTTCAAAAGGTAGCCGAGACCATTTTCAGACATGTGTTTGTGCGCGTGACGGCCGTTCGGCAAGACGAACGGACCCCTCCCTGTGAGTGAACGCAGAACCCTCATGGTTTCCATCGCCTGGCTGGGCATCGGAACGAGGTGATCGCGGTTTTCGTCATCCTTATGCTGCAGCTTGAGCTTCATGCGGGCCGCCGGTATCACCCAAACCGGATCATCCTCGTCGAGAACGTTCCACTCTGTCCAGGGCGTGGAGATCAGCGTGCCGGGGCGTACTGCGGTCAGCACCAGCATCCGCAGTCCGAGCTTCGTCACAGGATGCGCCGGAGTAGACCATGCCGCCAGCAGCATTTCGCGGGCCTTGTCGATATCTGTAATGGCGGGCTGCCGCCCCTTCTTCATGGGCGCCAACGCCTCACGTACGACCGCGGCTGGATCTTGTGTCGCCCTGCCTGATGCGATGGCGTACACGAAGATGGATGAAAGCCGCTGCCGGATTCGTCGCGCAGTTTCCTTTGCGTCCCGCTTCTCCACCAACCGGAGAACTGCCAGCACGGTCGGCGCATCGATGTCGCGGATCGGCATCTTGCCTATGATCGGGAATACGTCCTTGACTAGCGAGTCCAGAACGTCGGCCGCGTGCTTTGGGACCCAGTGAGGCTTTTGGAGATCGTGCCACTCTCGGGCAATAACCTCAAAGGTGTCTGCCGTCTGTTTCTTGCCAATGAGCTTTTCGACCTTCTTGACGACGCTGGGGTCACGTCCGGCTTTCAGCGTCTCCTTGGCACTCTCCCTCTCCGCCCGCGCGTCGGCGAGCGACACGTCGGGATAGTTTCCGATGACGAGCGTCTTTTCCTTACCGTCGAAGCGATACCGCAGCCGCCATGATTTTGTGCCGGTGCGGAGAACGAAAAGGTTAAGTCCGCCGCCGTCGGCGAGCTTGTAGTCCTTTTCCTCTTTCTTTGCGTTCTTGATCTGCTTGTCCGTTAAAGCACTCATGCGCCCTGATACCCACATTTTCCGATTCCGGTACCCACAAAGATACCCACAAATGCGCGGGTAGCAGTCGAGATCGATGGGAACCGATAGGAGACTAGAAGCAACAAAAAACGCGGCAAATCAAGGCCGCGTGAGTGTCTATCAATATCCTTGGGATGAGTTGATGGCGGAGAAGAAGGGATTCGAACCCTCGATACCGTTTCCGGTATACTCCCTTAGCAGGGGAGCGCCTTCGACCACTCGGCCACCTCTCCGTTAGCGCCTGACTAGTGTCACCGCGCCATCAATGCAAGATTTTTTTGTCAGATTTCAGGAAATCACACGATTTTCATCCGCCGGCAGCGCTTCGGGCGGCGCCATTGTCGGCGATGCGCACAGGGGCCGGAGGTTGCACACGCGAGTCGCCGGCCCAGCAAACAGATGATTTGCCAATGAGACGATGTTCGTCCTCGCCACGGTCCGGACAATCGCAATAACACCGCCTTCGCAAGGCCGAAGCAAGTCCATGCGCGGAAGATAGCCACCCGTCGAGGGCGGTGATTCCGCCGAAGTAACGGCATCCGCGTGGTGGACAGAGGAAACGGCATTTTCGGAGGCTGCGATGTCGATGATCATGCATGTCGCGCAAGCAAAGCCCGGCCAGTCCGCGGCCGTGTACCAGCATTATTTCATCGAGCGCCCGTGCCGCATCCTTGTCATCGGCAAGCAACTGAAGGCGAAGACCAAGTATCAATGCCTGCTTCGGCATATCTCGATTGGCGGCGCAATGCTCGACTTCAATGCCGCGATCATGCTGCCGAAGCACTTCTTTCTGGAGATCGACGGCTTCAAAGAGGAGATCGGCTGCGCCGAGGTCCATCGCAGCGGCACGGAGCTAGGCGTGCGCTTCAATATGCTGCTTGCCCAAGATTTTCTGCGCCGACTGATCCGCCTGCAGTTTTCCAGCGGTGGCGTTTAGAGCGGGATGAGGAAAAGTGTGTGCGGTTTTCCGCCCGCATCCCGCTCCAACTTATTAGAATCGATCACGTTCATGATTTTAGGTCGATCCGACCTAAAATCATCGTGATTAGAAGACCGCCGGCATCAGGGTTCAAATAAGCAAGCTCATTAGATTCTTATCGATTGCTTTCAAGGGATTGCAAGTTTCCCACTGGATACTGATAGGAAGCCTTCCTGCCCATGCAAGCTTTGGAAGGCACCGGCAAATGACTTGTCCGGACTTCGTGGAATCACAATCGCTGCTTCATGCGGCGCTTCCGGAGTATGACGCATGCTGCAGTCGACCATGTATTCGCTCGTCCCCTCGCCGCTTTACGAGCGGAAATACGAGCGCTTTTCGATCGGCCAGGCTGGCACGCTGATGTCGGTGCGACCGGCTCTCGGCGGCGTCTCGATACGCGCCTGCAAAATGATCGACATATCCCGGGGCGGCGCGAGCTTTTCCGTGACCACTACAATCGGACTGTCGCAGCACTACTATCTCCATATTGTCGGTACGAGATTTCGCATCGGATGCGCCGAGGTCTACCGCAAGGGAGAGCGCATCGGCGTGCAATTCATCAAGACGATCGACGAGGCATTCCTGCACGAAATCGTGCGCCACGAATTTTTCACCGGGCAAGAAAAGAAGACCTATTCCAACCCGGCATCGGCTTCGCGTCGTCCCGCGTCTGTCAACTGGGGCTTCGTCGAGTGACACACTGACAAAGCAAGCAGGCAGGCAGGTCGACTTTCAGCAAAATCGATTCCGGTTCTTGCACATATGCGATAAGTTCCGCTGCGTTTTGTTCCACGGAGTCCAGCTTCTCGCATGTCCGCATTCTCCCGCTTCACACCGCTTGTCCAGTCTTTGCCAGCAACCATTCCCTTCGTCGGACCTGAAGCGATCGAGCGCCAGCGCGGCCGCAAAGTTGCGGCGCGCATCGGCGCCAACGAAAGCGGATTCGGCCCGGCAAATTCGGTGCTGCTCGCCATGCAGCAAGCGGCAGGAGAAACCTGGAAATATGCCGATCCCGAAAGTTACGAACTGAAACAGGCCCTCGCCGGGCATCTCGGAATCTCTTCCGCCAACATTGCGATCGGCGAAGGCATCGACGGCCTGCTCGGCCAGATCGTCCGCCTCATCATCGAGCCCGGCATGCCGGTCGTGACCTCGTTCGGAGCCTATCCGACATTCAACTATCATGTCGCCGGGCACGGCGGGCGTCTGGTCACGGTTCCCTATGCCGACGATCGAGAAGACCTCGACGGGTTGCTTGCCGCAGTGAAGCGCGAGAATGCACCGCTCGTCTACTTCGCGAACCCCGACAACCCGATGGGGAGCTGGTGGCCGGCCGATCGAATCGTTGAATTCGCAAATGCACTGCCGGAAACGACGCTCCTGGTCCTCGACGAAGCCTACAGCGAAACGGCACCGCCCGAGTCGATACCCGCGATCACCAGCTTGATCGACAAGCCGAACGTCATACGCACGCGCACTTTTTCCAAGGCCTATGGACTTGCCGGGTCGCGCGTCGGTTACGCGCTTTCGACGCCCGGCACGGCCGCGGCGTTTGACAAGATCCGCAATCACTTCGGGATGAACCGTGTCGGGGTCGCCGCAGCGATTGCAGCCCTCGCCGACCGGCGTTATCTCAAGGAAGTCATTGTGAGAATAGGGGCGTCGCGTGACCGAATCTCCGCAATTGCGCGTGACAACGGGCTGCAGCCATTGCCATCAGCCACAAATTTCGTGGCCATCGACTGCGGACGGGACGCGACCTATGCGCGGGCGATCGTCGACCGGCTGATGAGCGACCATGGCGTTTTCATCCGCATGCCGGGCGTTGCCCCGCTCAATCGCTGCATTCGGGTCAGCACCGGACCGGAAGCTGAAATGGACCTGCTCGAAGCAGCCCTGCCCGCCGTTCTCCGGAGCCTGGCAGCCGATAGCTGATACTGCGGCGCGCACCTTGTCGGACGCGCAAAAGGACCCTGAGGGAGCGTTCGCTAGGCTTTTGGGCGCTTGGACGAACGGCGAGCCCGCATGCGTGTTCAGTGTACCGTCATCCATTCGCGTGCGGCACGCAGCGCGGCGGCAAGATCGGTCTTGCTCATGGTTGCCGCGAGGTCGGCGCGCAAGTCCGCAGCGCGGTCGGACCCCTTGATGGCGGCAATGTTGAGCCACTTGTGGGCAGCGACGAGATCGACCGGCCGGCCACGGCCCGTCGCATAGGCTAGGCCCATTTCACAAAGCGTGTCCGCGCGGTTTTCGCCGCCCATCGCGGCGTCCGAAGCGATTTGCATATCAAAGCGTGCCATTGTCTTGTCCCTGTCCTGCCTGGTTGATCCGGCTGAAGCGGCCCTCCCTCTCAGGCGGGCCTTGCTCCAGATCAGCATTTATTGGTCCCTGTTCACTCCGTGCCTCTTGCGGGCTTTCCGAAAGAGCACCGTCTTTTGCAGTGTCGCTTTCGGCGGTTCGGCGGGTTGTTCTACCCGCTCGTCTTATGGGTCCGAGTATGCCAAATGGCCTTCAACGCTCGCTTAAAATGCATGCTTAATTTGACGCAAACAAAGTTCAAACGCTTGGTAAACTTGAGTTTTCATTAAGCATCGGATCGCCTGGAACAGCGCGCATTTGCATCAAAATTTACGAAATATTCAGCCGCGGATTTCAACCAATCGCTAACCACACAAGCAGCATCCACCGGCCACGCATCGATTTTCGCTTCCTATCGTCGGCTCCGGGGACCCGAGCAGACCAGCGATCCGGCAGGGCGGCAGATATTTACCTTTACGTGCGCGTAAGATAGGTTCGTCGCGGGCGGTGGGAGACCGCTTGACAGAAGGAGTTCCAGTCGGGCCCGCGCACGGTACTATGCCGGCCGACTTTCTTATCGGGAGGAATTGAATGATTCGCACATTGCTCGTCGCTGCGGCCATTGCCTGCGGCACCGCAGGCTCGGTCCTTGCCGCAGAACCGATCGTCGGCAACTGGAAGACGGCGAGTGGCGCCACGGCCGAAATCGCACCATGCGGCGGCGCTTACTGCGTGACTCTGAAAACCGGAAAGTACGCGGGCAAGCGCATCGGCAATCTGAGCGGAACCGACGGCAGCTACAGCGGCGAAATCACCGATCCGGAAAGCGACAAGACCTATAGCGGGTCTGGCGCCGTCAATGGCAATTCGCTGAAGATGAAAGGCTGCCTGCTGAAGGTTCTTTGCAAATCGCAGATCTGGACGCGTCTGTAACAGCCAGGAAACCGCGAGGGGCACCGCTTGTCGCGGCTGCCCCTTGTTTCTCGTTTCAACGGGCACGCTGCCCAAACAGGATCTTCTGCGCCTCCTGGTCCTCGGCGAGGCTCTTCTGTCGGGCGCGCTCTTCCTTACCCACTTCGATCGCCCTCTGAACGGCGGGCCGCGCAAGCACCGCCTCGAACCAGCGCTTGAGATACGGGAAATCGTTCAGATCCTGTCCCTGATTCTCGTGCGGGATCACCCAGCCGATACAGGCCATGTCGGCAATCGAGTAGTCGCCGGCCAGGAACGGCCGATCGGCGAGGCGATTGTTCATCACGCCATAGAGACGGTTCGCCTCGTTGGTGTATCGATTGATCGCGTATTCGATCTTCTCGGGCGCATATTGGCGGAAATGATGGGCCTGGCCCGCCATGGGACCGAGGCCGCCCATCTGCCAGAAGAGCCATTGATCGACCTCGACGCGGGATCGCTCGTCAGCCGGATAGAACTTCCCGTACTTACGGCCGAGATATTGCAGGATCGCCCCCGACTCGAACACCGAGATCGGCTGGCCGCCCGGGCCATCGGGATCGATGATCGCCGGCATTCGGTTATTGGGTGCGATCTTCAGGAAATCCGGAGCGAACTGTTCGCCTCGCCCGATATTGATGTACTTGACCACGTAGGGAACGCCGAGTTCCTCCAGCATGATCGTGATCTTCCACCCGTTGGGGGTCGGCCAGTAATAGAGCTCGATCGGAGCAGTCATCCTGTTTCTCCTGAGGTTGCGCGGACTAAGACGTAGGCATGCCCGCTGCCGGAGACAAGGCTGCAACAATTCACGAAGATGAACCGGAGATGAACGGAGATCTCAGCAACAATTCAGTTTGGTTGTGAGAAAAGGCAATCAATCGATCTTAACGTGCCTCCAGCCAACGGACAGAACCATGGATATTCTCGCTCGGCGCCTCACCATCATCAGCGTCCTGATGGTTGTCTTCGCAATGACGCTCGCTGCCGCGGTCAGTGCCGATACGCAGCGCCGTCGCCAAAGCACCTATCTCGGCTCGCTCACCGACTGCACCGCCCACACGGCCCAATATTGCCAAGCCAAGCTCTAGATCCTTGAAACTACGCAATTCCGGACGGAAAACCGCCACTCGCTTTTCCTGGAATTGCTCCAAAGGAACCGAAAATGGCCGCTCTCACCACTTCCGCCATTCTCTCGCTCCGGGTCCTGATACTCACGAGCCTGCTGATGGCGCCGATCGGAGAGGTCGCCTACACCAAGGCCGCGGGCTTCGGCATCGGCAAAAACGGTGCCGGCCTCGTCCTCTTCGTGACTCTTCAGCGCCAGGCGATGAGTTGACGTCTACAGCGCCGCGCGTCTTGTCAGGCGCGCAAAGAACGCTGTGGCACTTTGAATTGCTGCATGTTTTTGTCCTTAAATCGGCTAGGTTTTAGGAAACATGCAGTAGGCTCGCGCCCCGTCTCCCACTTGCACATGGATTGAAATTTCGGTCCTTTTCCGCGGAAAGGATTTGGAACATGCCTGCATTCGCAATCTATCTCGCCGCCGCTCTTGCCGAAATCGCTGGATGCTTTGCCTTCTGGGCATGGCTCAAACTCGGCAAGTCCATCTGGTGGCTTGCGCCCGGCATGGGCTCGCTCGCGCTTTTTGCCTGGCTCCTGACGATGATCGATTCGGCTGCCGCGGGCCGCGCCTATGCCGCCTATGGCGGCGTTTATATCGCCACTTCGCTCGTTTGGCTCTGGCTGGCAGAGGGTGTGCGCCCGGACCGCTGGGACATGACCGGCGTCGCGGTGGCGATCGCCGGCAGTGTGATCATTCTCGCCGGGCCGCGCTGATTCCGGCAAGTGGGAACGGAAGGACCGGACGGATCGCGATCCAATCGGCGTTCGATTCCAGATAGTTAAAGCAAGGCCGCGGCGGAAGACGACTCCACAAATTTCCGGATCCCGCTCCAATCTTGTCGTTTGCTTGTCAGGACACGCTGCCTATAATGCGACATGAACAAACGAATCTCTTCAAACTCCGTTCTCTCCACCGCAACCCCTGAACCATTCGAGCCGCAACTTTTCGAGGATCCGGCCGAGGCCGTCGATTGCCTGAAAGCGCTTTACGAACGCAACACCCGCTTCCTCTGCGAGGCTTTCGAAGGGCTTGGAAAGAGCGACGCACCGCTCACGCGGTTCCGTGCCTGCTATCCGCAGGTCAGCATCGAAACGAGCAGCTTCGGCCATGTCGATTCCAGGCTTTCCTTCGGATATGTCAGCGCACCCGGCGTCTACACGACGACGATCACCCGACCAAGGCTCTTTCGCCACTATCTGAAGGAGCAGCTCGGGCACCTGATGCGCAACCACGGCGTGGGTGTCACCGTATCCGAATCGTCGACACCGATACCGTTGCATTTCGCCTTCGGCGAGGGCGCTCATGTCGAGGCGTCGGCCGCCGAGACCATCGACATTCCGTTGCGCGACCTGTTCGACGCGCCTGACCTGACGACGACCGACGACGAGATCGCCAATGGGTCCTATGAACCGGGGCCCGGTCAACCCTCGCCGCTTGCCCCGTTTACCGGGCAGCGCATCGATTATTCGCTGGCCCGCCTCAGCCACTACACGGCGACCAGCCCGACGCATTTCCAGAACTTCGTGCTCTTCACGAACTATCAGTTTTATGTCGACGAGTTTTGCGCCTGGGCCCGCCAGCAGATGGCGGAGGGCGGTAACGGTTACACTGCCTTCGTCGAACCCGGCAACATCGTGACACCCGCAGGCGCCGACAGGCCGGATGCCGACTACACGCTCGCCCGCCTGCCCCAGATGCCTGCCTATCACCTGAAGAAGAAGGGGCACGGCGGCATCAGCATGGTCAACATCGGCGTCGGCCCGTCCAACGCCAAGACGATCACCGACCACATCGCGGTGCTGCGCCCGCATGTCTGGCTGATGCTCGGTCATTGCGCCGGCCTTAGAAACAGCCAGCGCCTCGGTGACTATGTGCTGGCGCATGCCTATATGCGCGAGGATCACGTGCTCGACGACGATCTGCCGGTCTGGATTCCGCTGCCGGCGCTCGCGGAAGTGCAGGTTGCGTTGCAGGACGCCGTTGCGGAGGTGACGGGTTACAAGGGCTACGACCTCAAACAGATCATGCGCACCGGCACAGTCGCGACGATCGACAACCGCAACTGGGAACTGCGCGACCAGCGCGGCCCGGTCAAACGCCTGTCCCAGGCGCGCGCGATCGCGCTCGACATGGAGTCGGCGACGATCGCGGCCAACGGCTTCCGCTTCCGCGTCCCTTACGGCACGCTGCTTTGCGTATCGGACAAGCCGCTGCACGGCGAATTGAAGCTGCCCGGCATGGCGAGCGCCTTTTACCGCACGCAGGTCAGCCAGCACCTGAAGATCGGCATCCTGGCTTTGCAGAAGCTCGCGGCCATGCCGCCCGAGAAGTTGCATTCGCGCAAGCTCAGAAGCTTCTACGAAACCTCGTTCCAGTAGATCACGATTTTCGCCGCAACAGGAGTGAGAGCATCGTGCCGGCGACAGCCGACACGATGACGAGCAGGTGTGCGTTGACGCTGGCCCGGCCCAGCAGCTCCAAGGCGGCGCGATCGCCAGGCGCTCCGAAGGAGATCGCCCCGGCGGCAATCGCAGCCGGATAGGTGCCGACCCCCGCCGGGGCATGAACCGGCAGGACCGAGGAGAGCTCGCCGCCAAGGGCACCGCCGAAGCACGCGGCAAGCGGCCCTACCCCCATGATGGCGAGCACCCAGGCGAGAACCACCACCTTGACGCCCCAGTTCAGCGTCGTCATCGCCCATGCACGCAGGAAGCCCGAAACGTTGTCCGGTAGGCCTGCCTCCACTTCATCCAGCGCGGTCGTGAACTTCGCTGGCGCCACGCGCCGCACAAAAGCGAGAACCTTTCCCTTCAGGAGAAAGAAGGCGAGCGGCGAGATGAAAGCGAGTGTCCAGACCAGCCAGCCGATCAATGCATCACTCCTCTCGATCACAAGGCCGATCGCGGCGACCGTCAGCAAGGCATGCAGATCGAGCAGCCGCATGACGAGGAGCGCCGAGGTGCCGTGCACGAGCGGCACCCCGAATTCGGAGCGCATCAGCAGGGGAAAGCTCGTTTCACCTGCTCGAAACGGCAACATGATGTTGAGCAGATTGTGGACCTGGGTGACGCGGAACAGGGGCAGGAACCGGCCTGCGGTATGCTCCGGAAAATAATCGTAGATGCGAAAGCAGCGGATGAAGTAGGTGGAGATCAGCAAGCCGAGCGCGGCAAGCACCGACCAGATTCCGATTTCGGCCCACTGGCGCATCAGGGTCGGCCAGCCCCAGACCCATTCGACGAAGATCGCGTAAGCCGCGATCGCGGCCACGGAAATCAGCACCATGCGGTTGCGTGCAAGCCACGATCGCCGACTGAACTGCCAGTCCGAATTCATCCGATGCCGATTTCCTGTGCTGAACCAAGCGATTCGACGTTGGTTATCACCGTTAACTGTGCAAGAAAACCTGCGACAGTACGCCGGAGATCATCCTTGAACCACACTGAAGAACCCATGACGGCTCTTGCCGACACAATCGAGGCCATCGAGCTGTCCGTCGTCGTCCCCGTGTTCAACGAAGAGGACAGTGTCGGGCCGCTTGTCGCACGGATCCGCGACGCAATGACCGCCTTCAGCCAGTCGTGGGAACTGATCCTTGTGGATGACGGCAGTACCGATCGTACGCTTGCCAATGCCCGCGCCGAGCTTTTTCGTCCGGACTTGAGGCTGAAGATTATTGAACTGCAGAAGAATTTCGGTCAGACCGCCGCCATGCAGGCCGGTATCGACGCGGCGTCCGGACGACTGATCGCGACGCTTGACGGCGACCTGCAGAATGACCCCGCTGACATTCCGCGCATGGTCGCGGCGATCGAAGAACGCCAACTGGACCTGCTCGTCGGGTGGAGAAAGAACCGCCGGGACGGCCTGCTGCTCAGAAAAATTCCCTCATGGTGTGCCAACCGGCTGATCGGCAAGATCACCGGAGTGAGGCTCCATGACTATGGTTGCAGCCTGAAGGTCTATCGCGCCTCGATCATCAAGCAAGTCAAGCTGATGGGCGAAATGCACCGCTTCATCCCGGCGTGGGTCGCCGGTGTCGTGCCCAGTAGCCGGATCGGCGAGATGCCGGTCACCCATCACGCCCGCCACTTCGGCGCGTCGAAGTATGGCATCTCGCGCACGTTCCGCGTGATACTCGACCTCCTGGCCGTACTCTTCTTCATGCGCTACAAGGCGCGCCCGGGCCACTTTTTCGGATCCATCGGGCTTGCGACCGGCGGCTTGAGCGCACTCATCCTCTTCTATCTGGCTATCGACAAGTTCATTCTCGGCAATGACATCGGTACCCGCCCGATGCTGATTGTCGGCGTGATGCTGTTCCTGTCCTCGATCCAACTCATCACCACCGGCATCCTTTCGGAAATGATGGCCCGCGCCTATTTCCGCGACGACGAGACGACAAGCTATATCGTGCGCCAGGTCTTCGAGCAGGACCAGGCCGATGCTTGACACCGTCAATCGGCGCCCAGACACGGTATTCCTTGCCGTTTCGGGTTATTTCTTGCTGTGCGTTCTGCTGCGTCTTGCGGTCTCCAATTCGCTCGAGATCGATGAGGCGGAGCAGGCTTTTCTGTCGCAGTTCCTGCAACTGGGCTATGGGCCACAGCCTCCATTTTACAACTGGCTGCAATACGGCTTGGGCCAATTGTTCGGCACGTCGCTTGCGGCCATGACGGTCCTCAAGAACGGGCTCCTCTTCCTTTGCTGTCTGTTTTATGGTCTCGCTGCGCGCCTCGTTCTTACTGACAGGCGCCTTTCGGCGATCGCGATGCTCGGCGTCCTGACATTGCCGCCGGTTTTCCTGCTGGCGCAACGCGATCTCTCGCACACGGTGGCTGCGCTTTTCGCCGTTTCGCTTTTCCTCTACGGCTTCCTGCTGACACTCACGCGACCGAGCCTCTCTTCCTATCTGCTTACAGGCGCCGCCGTCGGGATCGGCGTGATCTCGAAGTACAACTTCGTCCTCGTGCCGGTCGCCGCGATCATTGCCGTGCTCCCTGAGCGGGACCTCCGCGCCCGCATCTTCGATTGGCGGGTGCTCGCGGCCATTGCGGTCGCCTGCCTCATTGCCTTGCCGCACGGTTACTGGGTGCTTCAGAATCTCGATTCCGCGTCGAGCGGAACGTTGAACGAGATGAAGGAACGCGAGGTGGAGGGGCGACTCCTGCAAGCAACCCACGGGGTCCTAGCGCTCGCCTCGGCGATCATCGGCGGCAGCGTCGTGACGCTGCTCCTCTTCGGACTCGTCTTTCGCACGAAGATTGGAGCGATCTGGCGGGCCGAAAGCCAATGGACCCGGGTCGTCGGGCGCATGATTTTGCTCTGCCTCTTTGCCGTGCTGCTGATCGTTCTCGGCGTGAGCGCAACGCATGTTCGTGAGAAATGGCTCGTGCTGTTTCTCGTCCTGCTTCCGCTCTATCTCTGTCTCAAGATCGAGGCGGCGAACATCGATTTGTCCGGCTATCTCGGACGGTTTTTGCTGCTGGTCGGGATCATGGCCGTCGGCGCGCTCGTGGTCGTGTCGGCCCGGGTGATCGTGCGGCCCTGGTATGGCGATTATTCGAGGCTGAACATTCCCTATGGGGCATTTGTCGAAGCCATCGCTCAGGGCGAAGGGCAACAGCCGGCGCTCGTTTTGACGGGCGACAAGCAATTGGCGGGCAATATCCGCACACAATTGCGCGATGCCTTGGTCACCATGCCCAATCTTTCGAATGTGCCTGCGCCCGATATGTCCAAACGGCCCCTTCTCGTGGTCTGGCGCGGCGAGGAGAACAAGGCGCTGGCTACTCCCGAGATTCTGAAGAACGCCTTGAAGGCATTCGGCATCCCGGAAACGGGAAGGAATCCGCGCTCCGTGGCCCTCCCCTATCTCTACGGCCACGATTCGCAACGATACGCGTTCAACTACATCTGGATCGGCGAACAAGACGCGGTCGCAGGCCAGTAAGCCTCTACAGCGCCGCCCGTCTGTCAGACGCGCAAAAGGACGCTGTAGCACTTTGCATTCATTTCATTGCGTGCCGACCAGCAGCTTCAGTTCGCCGGGATGAATGCGTAGCGCCACGTCCCGCCCCATCGGCAGAAGTTCGCCGTCGATGACGCAATTGATCTTTCGGTCGACCTTCGGGAAGTGCAGATCGACTGCGATGGCGCTCATCTCCGTGATCAAGGGGCTCGCGCGGAACTTGCCGCGCAGGATATCGAAGGCAAGCCTCGCGACGCCGGCAGGCTTCAAAGGCGGCGCGGTGTAGAAGCCGAGATGCCCGCTCGTCACGTTATCCGCGTACATCATCGTGGCATGGCCGAAATGGTTGTTCGACACCGAAATCGCCGACACGTGCCGGCGCTCCCTGTGACCGTCGGCATCGAACTCGATTTCAAAATCCGGTGGGTTGAAAATAACGCCGACCGCCGCGCGCGTGCTTGCACCGATCTTTCCAAGCCGCGAGGCGAAACGATAGGATTCACGATACCGGACCAAACGGGCATGCAGGCCCATGGAAAACTGATGGACAAAGGCGCGGCCGTCGGCGCTGCCGATATCGCCATTGATGATCCTGCCATGAGCAAGAACCTCCGGCACCCTCCAGATATCGAGCGGCAGCTTCAACGAGCGCGCGAAAAGGTTCATCGTCCCAGCCGGGATGACGCCGAGTGGCATGCCGTTCTTCCATGCGACTGCAGCCGCTGCCGAAATCGTGCCGTCGCCGCCGCCGGCAACGATCGCATCGAGATCGCCCCGCCGGCAGGCCCGTTCCAGCATATCCCGCATGTCAACGGCCTCGACAACGGCGACTTCGATCTCATGTCCGGCAGCGCGAAAGACCTCTTCCACCCTCCTGCCGTAGGCCCTCATGTCCGTCGTGCGGAACGTTCCCCCATCCCGATTGAAGATGGCTTTGACTTTCATGAAATGTCGTTTTCTCCATGACCTCGGTCAAACTTGTCAGGTCACAGATAAGCACGGCAGTCGGCGTTTCCAGAGGCCCTAAGCGGGAATCAGGCGGGCGGCAGCTCTTGCGCGGCGGTCGATCGATCGCCCATGGGCTTGAGCACGATCTGACCTGTGTCGCAGCAAACGTGTTCGTCGCCCCAGGCCTTCAGCGCCATGATCACGGGCCTCAAGCTCTCGCCCCTCTGCGTCAACGCATAGTCGACACGCGGCGGGACGACAGGAAAGACCGTACGCGACAGAAGGCCCGCCTCCTCCAATTCCCGAAGCTGTTTGGTCAACATGCGCTGCGTCACGCTCGGCACCCGCCGGCGCAACTCGCTGAAGCGCAAGGTGCCTTCGACCATCAGGTGATAGAGGATGACGCCCTTCCATTTGCCATCGATGAAGCTCAGCGCCGACTCCACCGGACAACCAGGGAATGTGTTCGTCAGTTTCGCACGAGGGCGGGACATAACAGTATCCTTTTCGACACTATAGGCCAAGTTTGTGCATTCTTGCGCTCGTGGCATATAATGCTCACCTAGCTCCTGTTCAATTTGCAAAGGAGCATTCCATGCGTGCCATCGCTTACAAGACACCGCAACCGATCACGGCGGAAACCGCATTGATCGATATCGATCTGCCAATGCCTTCGCCAGAGGGCCGCGATCTGCTGGTCGAGATCAAGGCGGTCTCCGTCAATCCCGTCGACGCGAAAGTGCGCGCAGGCGTTCAGCCGGAGCCGGACCAATTGAAGGTTCTCGGCTGGGACGCCGCCGGCGTCGTCAAGGCCGTCGGTCCGAAAGTCACGCTATTTCAAGAAGGGGACGAGGTGTTCTATGCCGGTTCTCTCGACCGACCCGGTACCAATGCCGAGTTTCATCTTGTCGACGAGCGCATCGTCGGCCGAAAGCCGACGTCGCTCGCGTTTGCCGCGGCCGCGGCGCTCCCGTTGACAGCGATCACCGCCTGGGAAACGTTGTTCGACCGTCTCAAGATCACTGATCCGGTGCCGGGCGCCGCCAATGCCGTGTTGATCATAGGCGGCGCAGGCGGCGTCGGATCGATCGCGATACAATTGCTGCGCGCATTGACGAACCTCACCGTGATCGCAACCGCCTCTCGGCCCGAAACCCGCGACTGGGCACTGACGCTCGGCGCTCACCAAGTTCTCGACCACAGCCGGCCGCTTGCCGACGAGATCGAGCAGCTTGCGCTTGGTGCACCCGCCTTTGTGTTCTCGACCACCAATACCGACAAGCATATCGGCGAGATCGTCAAGCTGATCGCACCGCAGGGGCGCTTCGCCCTCATCGACGATCTTCCGATGCTCGATGTCATGCCATTCAAGCGCAAGGCGGTATCGACCCACTGGGAGATGATGTTTACCCGCCCGTTGTTCAAAACGCCCGACATGATCGAGCAGCACAACCTCCTCAACCGGGTCGCTGAACTGGTCGACAGCGGCAAGATCCGCACGACGCTGACGGAAACGCTCGGCCCGATCAACGCCGCGACACTCAAGAAAGCGCATCAAATGATCGAGACAGGCCGCACGCGCGGCAAGCTCGTCCTGGAAGGATTTTGAGCAGCGGAAAGAATACGAGTAACGACGCTTCCCGCGGCGGTGTGCCGCGAGAAAAACGTCATGGCAAGGAAGGCAGCTTCAGCGGACCGCCTGTCTTGATGGACCGGATCGCGAAGTTCGATCGGATATCGGTAACGCCCGGCAGGGCCAGAAGGGTTTCGGTCAAGAGCCTCTCATAGGCCGAGAGGTCCTCGACCACGACCTCCGCCAGGAAATCGGCATTGCCGGAGATCAGAAAGCAGGAGACCACCTCCGGGATGGCAAGCAACGATTCCTGCTGGCGGCGTGCGTTTTCCTGGCTGTGATGGCCGACTTTGATCTCGACGAAGACTGTTAAACCAAGGCCGACCTCCTTGCGGTCGATGTCGGCGCGATAGCCGCGCAGAACGCCCGATTTCTCCAGATTGCGAATGCGCCGCAGGCAGGGCGATGGCGACAAGTTCACGCGCTCGGCAATCTCGACATTGGTCGCGCGCGCATCCTCCTGGAGGATCTTCAGGATGGCAATATCGAATTTATCAAGTTTTGGCATATTCAGTAGTTCTTCTGCAGAGGATTGGCACATCATTGCTCAAGATACGCTGTGTGAGACATAGATAGCAAGGACATGCCCTCGCACTCGGCGCTAGTGTCTTCCCGATCCGAAACCCTTCGCAAACCCATCGGGAAGGAACACGAAAATGGTTGCCCTGACACTCGATCGCGGCTCCGCCGCGCCTGCCGCAGCCGGTTATGCCGGCGCATTCATCACCGTGATGATCTGGGCGACCTGGATTCTGGCCACGCGGCATACCGCCGCAACGGCGCTCGGGACGATCGACCTCGGCCTCATTCGCTACGGGATACCGGCACTCGTGCTTGCGCCTGTCTGGCTGAAGACAGGGCTCATGCCCAAATCGCTGCCGCCGGCGCTTCTTGCCCTGATGGTGGCGGGCTCGGGCGCCGTCTTCTTCCAGGTGGCCGCCTTCGCCATCCACGCAACGCCTGCTTCGTCCGTCGGCGTTCTGCTCGGCGGCTCAATGCCGCTCGCGACCGCGTTGATCGGCGTCGTGTTCTTCCGCGAGCGCCCCGATCGCATGCGTATCATCGGCTTTGGCGCCATTGTCGTCGGCGTCACCATCCTGCTCGTCCGCAGCCTCGGCGCATCGGATGGGTCCGCCGGGACGGGCTATATGCTGCTGCCTGCTGCCGCGACGCTTTGGGCAATCTATACCCACGCGTTCCGCCGCTCGGGCCTAAGTGCCGTGGAGGGCAGTGCGCTGATTGCGGTCTGGTCGTTTCTCATTCACCTCGTCCTGGCATCCATCTGCGGCAGCACGCTGACGAGCGTTCCCGTTGGCGAGGTCGGTCTCCAGGTCTTGAGCCAGGGCGTTCTTTCCGGCCTCGCAGCTACGCTTGCCTATGGCTTTGCCGTGCGTCGTCTGGGAGGCACGCAAGCGGCCGCCTTCACGGCTCTGACGCCCGTACTTGCCATGTTCGGCGGTGCAGCCCTGCTCGGGGAACCGATCGGTTCGCTCGAGATCGCGGCCGCGGTCGTCACCTCAGCGGGCGTCGCGCTCTCGACCGGCATTCTCTCCCCAAGGCAGGCATGATGCATGAGAGACAGGCCCGGAAACACTGGTTTCCCGGCCCGTCTTTTTGCGCCCTTTGGCATTAGCCGTGCACGATCTCGCGATGTCTCTGCAAGCGATGACCGTAGGCCTGGCTGACGCGATCGAAGATAATCGCGATGCCGACGATGGCGAGGCCGTTGAAGATGCCGAGCGTGAAATACTGGTTGGCGATCGCCTTCAATACCGGCTGGCCCAGTCCCTGAACACCGATCATCGAGGCAATCACGACCATGGCGAGCGCCATCATGATCGTCTGGTTGATACCGGCCATGATCGTCGGCAAGGCAAGCGGCATCTGCACATTCTTCAGCTTCTGCCAACTTGACGAACCGAAGGCGTCCGCGGCCTCGAGCACATCCTTGTCGACAAGCCTAATACCGAGATTGGTAAGGCGGATCATCGGCGGGATGGCATAAATGACGACTGCTATGAGGCCCGGAACCTTGCCGATGCCGAGCAGCATGACCACCGGAATGAGGTAGACGAAGCTTGGCATCGTCTGCATGACGTCAAGCACCGGATTGACGAGGTTCTGGACACGATCGGAGCGCGACATGATGATGCCGATCGGTATGCCGATGGCGATCGACAGGACGGTACAGACGAAGATCATCGAGATCGTCTTCATCGTGTCGTCCCACATGTCGAAATAGCCGATGGCAAGAAGCGTGCCCACGCAACCGGCCACTATCTTCCAATTGCGGCTGCCGAGCCAGGCGATCAGCGCGACCAGGATCAGGATGATCGGCCAGGGCGTCCGCGTCATGAAGCGCTCGGACTGGATCAGAAAGAATTGCAGCGGTTCGAAGAAAGACTCGATGCCGTCGCCATAGGCGCGCGTGAACGTCCGGAAGCCCTCGTCGATCACTTTCTTCAGTTCTCGAAGCCGGTCATCGTCCATATGCGGAAATTTGGTCAGCCATTCCATTTGATTCCCCTTCGCATTGCTCCAGGCGGTGTTCTCGTGTTGTTGTTTTCGCCGCCGGTCTTCAAACATGGGCGGCGCGCATCAAATGCGCGCCGCCCATTCACATCAACAGATCAAAGCGCGGCCTTGATCTTCTCTGCCACTTCCGGAGAGACCCACTTGGTCCAGACGTCCGGATTCTCCTCGAGGAAATGCTTGGCGCCTTCTTCGCCGCTCGCCTGGTTGTCCGTCATCCAGGCCATCAGCTTGTTGACGGTATGGTTCGGCCAGGCGCGGGTCTTGAGATAATCCATCGCCGGGCCGGCGCGATCAGCAAACGCTTTGGTCACCAGCGTCTGGACCTTGTCCTTCGGCCAATCGTTCTTCTTCGGATCCGGGCAATCGGCGACCGTGTTGCAGCGCTTCCATTCGGCCGCATCGGCCGGGACGCCATGATCGAGCTTGACCATTTCATATTTGCCGAGAAGCGCTGTCGGTGCCCAGTAATAGCCGACCCAACCTTCCTTGCGTTCGTAGGCCTTGGCAATCGAGCCATCGAGGCCGGCTGCGGAGCCCGGATCGACTAGCGTGAAACCGGCAGCCTCGGCGCCATATGCCTTGTAAAGCTGCGTCGTCACGACGGTGCCGCCCCAGCCCTGCGGGCCGTTGAAAACGGCACCCTTGCTCGGATCCTCAGGATCGGGGAAAAGCTCTTTATGTTTCAGGACATCGTCAATCGTCTTGATGTCCGGATTGGCGTCGACGATGTATTTCGGGATCCACCAGCCCTGCACGCCGCCGTCAGAGAGCGCGACCGCCGCGCCGACGAGCTTGCCTTCCTGGAGGCCGCGATTGACGACGTCCGGCAGCAGATCGACCCAGCCTTCGGGCGCAACATCCGGCTCGCCCTTTTCGATCATCGAGGTAATTGTCGGCACCGTGTCACCGACGACGAGTTCGGCGCTGCAGCCATAGCCCTCGGTCAGGATGAACTTGTCCACGTTCGCCAGCACTTCGGCGCTCTGCCAGTTCATATTGGCGATCGTCACATCGCCGCATTCTGCCGCCGACGCCGCGCTGCCAAGGCCGAGAAGGCCGGCAGCAAGACAAGTCGTTGCAAGAAATTTCTTCATTTTCGGTTCCCTCTGTTCTGGCGGTGTACCCATGACGAACTGCCAGCCTCACCGCAGCGGCCGGCAGCGAACGGAACAAGGCCCCTGCCCCAATCCGCTGGAATGGAAGCAACAGTTTACTGCATGTTTCCTTAAATCGTTGCCGATTTAAGGATAAAACATGCAGCAATTCAAAGTGCTACAGCGACCTTTGTGCACCTGATAGACGCGAGACGCTGCAGGGCGGCCGTCAAGCCCGTACGGACCGACGCCCCCAGCATTGCTACCGAGTCTTTCGGGCAAACACTTTTCCATTTGCGTCAGCGATTGCGCTGACTCCCGCATCCCGAACACATATAATTGATGGGTTTTCGGAGGGGACCCGGACGGCCGTCCTGCCTTCGCCAAAGACCGGATTCACTGCGGGCCCGACGCGGGCGCTCCGACAGATTCAGGCTCGTGGAGCGTAACTGTTCGAGGCAACCGAATGCGCCGGCCGTGGCTTAGGCCACCGCCGGCGACTAAATTGCGCGCTCGGCCGACCCGGCCCAGGCCGCGCGCACTTTACGAGGGGCGGTGCCGGCTGATGAACATTACATGTTCGGATAGACCGGCCCCTCTCCGCCCTGCGGCGGCACCCAGTTGATGTTCTGGTTGGGGTCCTTGATGTCGCAGGTCTTGCAGTGCACGCAGTTCTGGGCGTTGATGACGAAGGTCGGCTTGCCGTCCTTCTCCACCCACTCGTAGACCGCCGCCGGACAGTAGCGCGTCGACGGGCCGGCAAAGACGTCGTATTCCGACCGCTTCTGGAGGTCGGGATCCTTCACTTGCAAGTGGATCGGCTGGTCTTCCTCATGGTTGGTGTTCGACAGGAACACCGAAGAGAGGCGATCGAAGGTCAAAACGCCGTCCGGCTTCGGATAATCGATCTTCTTGTGCTGTTCCGCCGGTTGGAGCGAGGCCGCATCGGTCTTGCCGTGCTTCAGCGTGCCGAAGAAGGAGAAGCCGAACAGCTGGTTCGTCCACATGTCGAAACCGCCGAGTGCCACGCCGACCGCGGTGCCGAACTTCGACCACAGCGGCTTGACGTTCCTCACCCGCTTCAGGTCGCGGCCGATGTCGCTCGCCCGCCAGGCGTTTTCGATTTCGACCGGCTCATCATTGGCCCGGCCGGCGGCAATCGCTTCGGCGAGTTTTTCCGCCGCCAGCATGCCCGATAGCACCGCATTGTGGCTGCCCTTGATGCGCGGCACGTTGACGAAGCCGGCCGAGCAGCCGATCAGCGCGCCGCCGGGGAAGGAAAGCTTCGGCACCGACTGGTACCCCCCTTCGGTGATCGCCCGCGCCCCGTAGGACAGGCGCTTGCCGCCCTCGAAGGTGCCGCGGATCGCCGGATGCGTCTTGAAGCGCTGGAACTCCTCGAAGGGATGCAGATAGGGGTTCTTGTAATTGAGGTGCACCACGAAGCCGACGGCGACGAGATTGTCCTCGAGATGATAGAGGAAGGAGCCGCCACCGGTCTTCATATCGAGCGGCCAGCCGAAGGAATGCTGCACCAGGCCGGGCTTGTGGTTTTCCGGCTTGACCTCCCAGAGCTCTTTCAGCCCGATGCCGAATTTCGGCACGTCGCGGCCTTCACCGAGTTTGTATTTGGCGATCAGCTCCTTGGCGAGCGAGCCGCGCACGCCCTCGCCGATTAGCGTGTATTTGCCGAGAAGCGCCATGCCGCGCGCGAAGTTCGGTCCCGGCTCGCCGGAGCGTTCGATGCCCATGTCGCCGGTGGCCACGCCGATCACCGCGCCCTCGTCGTTGTAGAGCACTTCTGTTGCGGCGAAACCCGGATAGATCTCGACGCCCAAGGCTTCCGCATGGGTGGCGAGCCAGCGACAGACGTTGCCAAGCGAGACGATATAGTTGCCGTGATTGTTCATCAGCGGCGGCATCAGGAAATTCGGCAGGCGGATCGAGCCGGCGGGACCCAAGAAGAGGAAATGATCGTCGGTGACCTCCGTCTTGAACGGATGGTTGGGCTCGTCGCGCCAGCCGGGCAACAGCCGGTCGATGCCGATCGGGTCGACGACGGCACCGGAGAGGATGTGCGCGCCGACTTCTGCGCCTTTTTCAAGCACCACGACCGAGAGTTCCGGATTGACCTGCTTCAGCCGGATCGCCGCGGCGAGCCCGGCCGGACCGGCGCCGACGATCACAACGTCGAATTCCATGCTCTCGCGTTCCGGCAGTTCCATCGCCTCGGTCATTCTCATGCTCTCCAGTGTCGCCGGTCTTTCGCCGGTTCTGTTCCCAAGCCAAATCATCCCGTCATGGCAAATGCGGTCGGAATTGTCGAGCCGGGATGCGACAGACTATCTCTGCATTTGCGCACAACTTCATGAGTTTACCACACGCGCTCTATATTACTTTGACGTAAACGTAAATATCGCTGCGAATCCTGCTTGCTTTTGCCGCACCCGCATGCGAGGAGGCCCGCCCTTCCCTTCAGCGCAACGCCGGAAAACCGTCCACATTTTTCCGAACTGCTCGATACACGGAGAAAGTCATGGCATCCGCCCTCGGCCTCGATTTCGGCACAACCAATTCCGTGCTGGCATTGTCACAGGGCAGCACATCGACCCGCTCCGTCGTGGTCGAAAGTCCGGCGGGCAAATCGGATACAACGCGCACGGCTCTGTCGTTCCTGAAGGAAGCGGGCCGCGAACCGTTGCAGATCGAAGTGGGACAGGCGGCGATCCGGGAATTTATCGACAATCCCGGCGAATGCCGCTTTCTTCAGTCGATCAAGACATTCGCAGCGAGTGCGTTGTTCCAGGGCACGCTGGTCTTCGCCAAGCGGCACGATTTCGAAGACCTCATGTACGCGTTCCTCGCGCGGTTGAGGGACTATGCGGGCAGCGACTGGAACAGCGAACTGACACGCATCGTCGTCGGGCGTCCGGTGCAGTTTTCCGGAGCCAACCCGGACGAGAAGCTGGCACTCGAGCGTTACAATCGCGCCTTGGCACGCTTTGACTTTCCGGAAATCCACTACGTTTACGAACCGGTCGCGGCAGCCTTCTATTTTGCACGAACCCTCGACAGGGACGCGACGGTGCTCGTCGCCGATTTCGGTGGCGGCACGACAGACTATTCAATCATCCGCTTCGAGAGCCAGGGCGGCCGGCTGACGGCCATGCCGGTCGGGCATGCCGGCGTCGGCATCGCGGGCGATCACTTCGACTTCCGCATCATCGACAACATCGTCTCGCCGCTGATTGGAAAGGGGAGTCTCTTCAAGAGCTTCGACAAGCTGCTTGAAGTGCCGTCGAGCTACTACGCCAATTTCGGCCGCTGGAATCAGCTTTCGATCTTCAAAACGTTGAAAGATTTCACTGAATTGAAGAAGCTCGTCCGCGCGAGCCTGGAGCCGGAAAAGCTCGAAGCCTTCGTGGACCTGATCGAGCACGACGAGGGCTACCCGCTCTACCAGGCGGTTTCAGCCACCAAGATGCGGCTGTCGCAGGCGGAGGAAACCGAGTTCTTCTTTGCGCCGCTCGGCGAACGGGCGCGCAGGACGGTTCGGCGCGCCGACTTCGAGACCTGGATCGCGCCTGACCTTGCCCGCATCGAACAGGCACTCGATGAAGTGCTTCAGAAAACGGAGACGGCGCCGGCAACGATCGACAAGGTATTCCTTACCGGCGGCACGTCCTTCGTACCGGCGGCAAGGCGGATCTTCGACAACCGCTTCGAGCGGACAAAGATCGAAAGCGGTGGAGAACTCCTGTCGATCGCGCATGGGCTGGCGTTGATCGGCGAGCGGCAGGACATCGCGACCTGGACGGCCGAAGCTGCCTGATGCCGCTGGACCGCTCCCAACGATCTGCTAAATTCGCGTCATGATCCCGGCCAACGACCTTTCCCCTGCAGAGCTTGCCGCCCTTCTCGCCTTCCACGCGGATGCGGGCGTCGAATGGCTGCTGGAAGACGAAGCCGTCGACCGGTTCGCCGAATTCGAAGGGATGAAGGCAAGGCGCGTGGAAACACGCGGCATGCCGCAAAGCGCTCCGACGGGCACCGGGCAAAGGCAAGTTGCGGAAGCGAAGCCACCGGCACCCGCCCAGTCCCGCAATGCCGCGCCTGCAGCACCGGCAGCCTCCCCTCCGTCCGTGGCGATTCCCGACGAGCAAGCCGTCAAGGAGGCCCGATTCGCCGCGGAAACAGCGCGCTCGCTGCCGGAACTCAGAACTGCGATGGAATCCTTCAACCATTGCAATCTGAAGAACAGTGCCCGCAATCTCGTCTTCGCCGAGGGCGATCCCGCTTCCGGGGTCATGATCGTCGGACCGATGCCCTATGCGGATGACGATCGCGATGGTCAGCCATTCGCCGGCAGGCTGGGTGAAATCCTCGAGCGCATGCTTTTCGGAATCGGCCTTGCAAGGCAGGACGTGCTGCTGACCAATGTCGTACCCTGGCGCCCACCCGGCAATCGCGTGCCTTCTGGCCGCGAGGCGGATATCTGCCGCCCCTTCATCGAGCGGCAGATCGCACTTGCCGAGCCCAGGCAATTGCTGCTTCTTGGAAACTTCACAGCTCGCTTCTTCTTCGGCGGCGGCGATACGATACATCAATTGCGGGGGGAATGGCGCGAGCTTTCCGCAGGCGGGCACAGCGTTCCGGCGCTGGCCACGCTGCATCCCCAAGATCTCGTGACCGCGCCGGTCAACAAGCGCTTTGCCTGGCAGGATCTGCTGGTCTTCAAGGCAAAGATCAACACCTAGCAAGTTCCACGCCCAATTCATGAACAAATGGTGAAAAAAGCCATGCGAATTGCGCATGCCTGCGCCGCGTTTTAATGCGTTGCAAAATCTATGCTGCATCGCAATATAGACATGTGGGAGGAATGGAAAAGGAAATGAACCATGACTGCCCGCTTTCGTCCGATTCACAGCAGCTTTGAGACGCTCCGCCATGCCGGCGCCGCGCTGCGGACGCCTTTCAACAATTTCGGCACGGCAGCCAACGAGCAGATGACCGCAATCGGCTTTACCCGGACCACGCGCCGCCCGGCACAAATCTACGCCGAATTCATCCAACGCTAACGATCGCGCGGAGCACTCGGCTCCGCAACGCGTTCTGCATCGCTGAGAAGGAAAAGGATCATGTCCACGCCGCTCGACAGCATTCGGGTTCTGCTCGACACGATCTCCGACATCGGCACAGCGGTGCGTGCCTCGCGCGAATACAGCCGCTTGAGCACAATCAATGATTCGCGACGCGCTCACCGCGTCGCGGTCAGCCCGCTGCTGCCGAACTAGTCTTCCGTCCTGCGTCTTTTCGCCATCGACTGTCGCAATCGACAGCGTCAAAATACTTCGATAAAGCCACACTCATTCCGATCCGCGGAGTGAGCTCGCGAACGTCCGATCGACCGCTCCCCCCGTGCCCCGGGCGCTTCTCCGCAACGGTTGAAGACGAGACCGGCAACGTCCAGGAGCGCCGATGCTGGCCAGTCTCGCTTCCGTTTTAAGCCTTATGTTGTCCACCTTGCTGATGATGGTGGCCTTCGGGCTGCAAGGCTACGTCATTCCGGTTCGCTCGGTTGCGGAAAGCTGGTCGACGCTCACGGTCTCGATCTTCGCCACCGGCTACACGCTCGGCTTTACGCTCTCCTGCATCGTCACTCCAAAATTCGTGCTGCGCGTCGGGCATGTCCGCGTGTTCACCGCGCTGATCACGCTGCTTTCGATTGCCATCCTGATGTGCGGGCTCGTCGTCGACTGGCGTGCCTGGATCGCCTTCCGTGCAATCTCCGGCTTTGCCATTTCCGGAAGCTATCTCGTCATCGAGAGTTGGCTCAACGAGCGTGTCACGAACGAAAACCGCGGCCTGCTCTTTTCGCTCTACCTCATCACGACCATGGTCGGAACCATCGGTGGCCAGTATCTGGTGCCGCTCGGCGATCCGACCAACACGTCGCTGTTCATTCTCTGCGGCGTGCTGTTTTCGCTGGCGCTGCTGCCGACGGCGCTTTCCTCCTCGCCCATGCCGGCGCCGCCGGCACAAGCGAAATTCGATATTCCGGGCCTGTTCCGGCGCTCGCCGGTGGCCGTAGTCGGCGGGGTACTCGCCGGCGCGCTTTCCGGCGCCTGGCTCAATCTCGGCGGCGTTTTCACCCAGAGGATCGGGCTTTCAACCGCCGAGGGCGCCACGCTGCTTGCATCGCTGCTCACGGGCAGCGCGCTCTCGCAGATACCGATCGGCCGCGCCTCGGACCGGATGGACCGCCGCATCGTCATGGTCGCCTGCGGGATCGTCGGCGTCATCTCCTGCCTGGTCATGTCCGTATCGATCGGCAGCAGCCCCGCTGTGCTTTATCTTGTTGCCGCCTGCATCGGCAGCGTGCTCTTTCCGATCTATGCGCTCAATGTCGCGCATGCCAATGACCTCGCCCGCCCGAACGAATATGTGGAAATCTCGTCAGGCCTGATGGTCACCTATGGCATCGGTACCATTGTTGGACCGTTGATGGTCGGTCCGGTCATGGACCGCTTCGGCCCCGCGGTCCTGTTCGTCGTTCTTGCCGTCTACTTCGCCCTTTATAGTAGTTATGCCGCCTGGCGCATTCTGAGGCGCGATCAACATCAGGGGCTCGTCGCCAAGACCGACTTCCAGGCGACCACGGTTCTGCCGACGCCTGGTCCCGACGTGACGAGTCCGATCGCCCGGCAGGCGGATGCCGATGCGCTCATCAGCGACGACACCGTTCCCATTTGGGAGAGGCAGCCAGAGTGAGGCTGGCGAGCAATCCTCAGCCTTGCGGCGTCACATGCTTGCGGGCGCCCTTGCGCTCCAAACCCAGCTTGTGCTCGCGAAAGATGATGAAGATGCCGGCGCAGACAACAATAACTGTGCCCGCCAACATGGTTCGCGTCGGGATATCGCCGAAGAAAAAATAGCCAATGGCAATGCCCAGTACGATCGACGTGTACTCGAACGGGGCGATCGTCGACATGTCGGCGTGACGGTAGCTTTCCGTCAACAGGATCTGCGCGACGCCTCCGCAGAAGCCGGCGACCATCAGCAGCAGGAAGGACGTCCAGGACATTGCCGGCCAGCCGAAGGGCAGCGTCGCAAGCGAAAACAGCGAGGCCGACAGGGAGAAGTAAAGCACGATCGTGTGCGTTCGCTCGACCTTCACGAGCTTGCGCACGAGCACCATCGCCATCGCCCCAAGCGTCGCCGAAAGCAGCACAGCGGCTGCACCAAGCGCCTCGGACGAGCCGAAATCTCCATTATGGAACAGCGTCAGCCGGGGCCAGGTGATGATCAGCACGCCCGTGAGCCCGATAACGACCGCAGACCACCGGTAGAGCCGCACGGTCTCCCGGAGAAAAACGGCTGCAAAGATGACGGCAAGCAGCGGCATGGCGTAGCCGATCGCGATCGCCTCCGGCAGCGGCAGGTGGACGAGCCCATAGAAGCCGCAGCTCATGGAAAGAATGCCGACGAAGCCGCGCGCCAGATGCCCGGTCAAGTTGTCGGTTCTGAACGCATCGCGCAATTTGCCGCGAAGCGCCAGGAAACCCAGGATCGGCACCATCGCAAAGGCGGAACGGTAGAAAGTAATCTGACCGGTAGCGATGTCGTTGCCTGCGGCCTTGATGCAAGTGGACATGCAAACGAAGATGATGACGGAAAGTACCTTGAGCAGGATTCCCTTCATCGGGCTTTGGATGTCCGCATCCATCAAACGCACTTTTCAAATGCCGCCGGCTGATGCAGGAAGAATGTCGGCCGGGGAAGACGCGGCAGAAAAGCCGCAGGAAGGTCGCGCTCACTCTAGCGGCGCCATGGCGGAATATGGATCAAATTTCTTGATGGAAAGCATTTTTTCTTGATGCGTCCACCATTGCGGCCCAGGCCTCTCCGAGATTCTTTAGCAAGCGCGAAAAAATCCTTGCCGATTTAGTTCTTGTTAGTGACGCTTCTGTAAACCACTGATCGATAAGGGAACGGGAAGAATACCGGAAGCCACCTCTTGTCCGACGTAGTGCGGTCGCCGGCATCACAATCATGTGGCAAAGCTTTGCTTTTCGCCCCTTGGGCTTTTCACCATCACAGGCGCCCTCTACAAATCGACTGTATAGCGAAGGCGCAAGCGAGACTGATCATGCGGACAAATACGGGCCAGACCATTCATCTGGAAGACTACCGGCCGACCGACTTCGTTCTTGAAAGAGTGGATCTGACCTTCGAGCTCGACCCGAAGGAAACAAAGGTCGAAGCGCGCCTCATTTTCCACCGGCGAGAGGGTGTGAGCCCGGCGGCGCCGCTGGTACTCGACGGCGACGAACTGCGCATGACCGGCCTGTTGCTCGATCAGGTGGAAATATCGCCAACGCTCTTTGAGGCCACGGACGACACGTTGACGATCCACGGGCTGCCAGAGACGGCCCCGTTCGAGGTCACGGTAACCACCTTGCTGTCGCCCGAGACCAACACCAAGCTGATGGGGCTCTACCGCACCAACAACGTCTACTGCACCCAATGCGAGGCGGAAGGGTTCCGCCGCATCACCTACTTCCCCGACCGCCCGGATGTGCTCGCCGTCTACACGGTCAACATTATCGCCGACAAGGCGACGGCACCGTTGCTGCTCTCGAACGGCAACTATCTCGGCGGCGCCGATATGGGCGACGGCCGCCATTTCGCCGCCTGGTTCGATCCGCACCCGAAGCCGAGCTATCTTTTTGCGCTGGTCGCCGGCGACCTCGGCGTCGTGGAAGACACGTTTACGACCGCCTCCGGCCGCACGGTCGCGCTTCGGATCTATGTCGAGCATGGCAAGGAGGCCGGCGCCTCCTACGCCATGGACGCGCTCAAGCGCTCGATGAAGTGGGACGAGGAGGTTTTCGGCCGCGAATACGACCTCGACATCTTCATGATCGTCGCGGTCTCGGACTTCAACATGGGCGCGATGGAGAACAAGGGGCTCAACGTCTTCAACGACAAGTACGTGCTCGCGGACCCGGAAACTGCGACGGACGCGGACTATGCCAATATTGAAGCGATCATCGCGCACGAATATTTCCACAACTGGACGGGCAACCGCATCACCTGCCGCGACTGGTTCCAGCTCTGCCTCAAGGAAGGCCTGACCGTCTACCGCGACCACGAATTTTCTGCGGACATGCGTTCACGCGCCGTCAAGCGCGTCGCCGAGGTGCGTCACCTGAAGTCGGAGCAGTTTCCGGAGGATGCCGGCCCCCTCGCCCATCCGGTACGTCCGACAAAGTATCGTGAAATCAACAACTTCTACACGACAACTGTCTACGAGAAGGGATCCGAGGTGACGCGGATGATCGCCACCCTCCTCGGCCGCGACCTGTTCAAGAGGGGCATGGATCTCTATTTCGACCGCCACGACGGTCAGGCGGTGACGATCGAAGATTTCGTCGCCTGCTTCGAGGATGCCAGCGGGCGCAACCTCAAGCAATTTTCGCTCTGGTATCACCAAGCGGGAACGCCGCTCGTCACCGCTTCCGGATCCTATGATGCGGAAAAGCGGACCTTTTCGCTCTCGCTGGAGCAGATGGTGCCCCCGACGCCAGGTCAGAGCACCAAGGAACCGATGCATATTCCGCTGCGGCTCGGACTCTTGCTGGAGGACGGCAGCGAAGCGAAAGCCGCAACGGTTTCCGGCGCGGATCTCACGGAAGATGTCATCCATCTGACCAAACGCAAGCAGACGGTTTTGTTCACCGGCATTCCGTCGCGCCCCGTGCCCTCCTTGAACCGCGGGTTCTCCGCGCCGATCAACCTCCATATCGAACAGAGCGCCGAGGACCGCGCGCTCATCGCGCGCCACGAGATCGACCTCTTTGCGCGCTGGCAGGCACTGAATGCCATTGCGCTCGACAATCTGGTTGCCGCGACCACGCAGGCACGCAGCGGCCTGCCGGTTACCTGCGACGGCGCTCTCGTAAGCGGCCTGATTGCCGCGGCAGCGGATGACCGGCTGGAGCCGGCGTTCCGCTCGCAAGCCCTGGCGCTGCCGAGTGAATCCGACATCGCGCGGGAAATCGGCAGTGACAATGACCCGGATGCCATTCATGCCGGCCGTCAGCAGATTCTGGCCGGTGTCGCCGCAGCCGGACGGGACACTTTCACCCGACTGGCGGACGACATGGCATCGTCAGGCCCATTCAGCCCGGACGCCACCAGTGCCGGTCGGCGGGCGTTGCGCAACAGCGCCCTTTCTCAACTCGTTTATGGCGACAAGGGACCGGAAAGGGCAGCCGAGGCATTCCGGGCCGCCAACAATATGACCGATCTCAGCCTCGCGCTGACGTTGCTTGCTCATCGGTTTCCAGATGCGAAGGAGACGGCCGAGGCGCTCGCTGCGTTCAAGCAACGCTTTGCGGACAACGCCCTCGTCATCGACAAATGGTTTGCGATCCAGGCGACGATTCCCGGCGCCGGGACCCTCGATCGCGTCAAGACGCTGATGGCCGACCCGCTCTTCAACGGTAACAACCCGAACCGCGTCCGTTCGCTTGTCGGAACTTTCGCCTTCTCCAACCCGACCGGGTTCAATCGGGCCGATGGCGAAGGCTATCGCTTCCTTGCCCGGCAAATTCTCGACATCGATCCGCGCAATCCGCAGCTCGCCGCGCGCATTCTGACGTCGATGCGCTCCTGGCGTTCGCTGGAGGAAGTTCGCGCCGGTCATGCCCGCAACGCGCTCACGGAGATCGCCGGCGCAGCCAGCCTCTCCGCGGATGTCAGCGATATCGTCGATCGCATGCTGGAGTCCTGACAGTCCTCCCATCATCGCGGTTCATGGCGGCTTTGGCTCGAATCAGGCCAACGCCGCCATGAACGATTCCAATGAATTAAAGCTCATCTCACGCGAAGAGCCGAAGCGGTGACGGCGATCCGGCCTATGATTTTCCAACGATGAGAATTGGTTAAGAAATCTTTACCATTTCCTCTGGACAAGGCGAATCGCCCTGTGATTCATTGAGTCAGATTCGGGCGAGCGGCGCGCCGAATCACTGAGGCGACCATTCTCCAGCCGAACGCTGGGGCGGCACATGTCTCAGATTTAGAGGATCAGGCGTCTCCGGCACATCCATTGCGGATGCGAGGCGCTTTCGAGGATGACAAGATTGGGAAAGATGGCGGACGCGCGACGGGGAAGCGCAGCCGACGGGCGGTTGCGACTCAAGTTTCCAGGCCTTTCCAGCCTAGAACGGGAGTTCATCGAGCAGGCAAAGCTGTTTGCCGAGCCCGCATCGCAGCGGCTCGCGAGCGCCGAGCCCGTTCTCAAGCGCTCCATTCCCGTCCTGATCATCGCTTTCCTGATTATCGTGGCCATTTCCCGCATGTCGGGCATCATGGGCGAACACGCCCGGATGGAGGGCAGTTCCCGCCAGGCTGTGAGTCTCGCGGCGGCGGCCGCCGCGGCTGCCTTCCAAGCCGATGGCGCGACACTTTTCGCCGACGGCCGGCGCTGGGAGGCCGAGCAGCGGCTCGGCGAATATCTTCCCGCAGACACGCTCGACGGCGGCATGTTTCTGCTGACCGTCCGCAAGGACGGACGGATATTTGCAAGCACGCAGGAGGGCGTTCACTTCATCGGACGCACGCTGGCATCGATCGCTCCCGACCTCGCCACGTTGCAGTATTACGGTGAAGGATCAAGCGTGGTGGAGACGCCAATCGGCGACGTCAACCACCTTGTTGCCCTGACACAGCTCCCGGAAGCCGCCGGCGTCATTCTGGCGGCAATACCGATCGCTGAACTCGAAACGGCGTGGCGCGACGAAGTTTCGCTCAATGTCACCCTGTTTGCAGGTATCTCCGCGATCCTGCTCGTCGTGCTCTACGCCTATTACATTCAGGCAAACCGCGCCCGCGACGCCGATGCCGTTTTCGCCGAATCGAACCTGCGCGTCGAAACCGCGCTCTCGCGCGGTCGCTGCGGCCTGTGGGATTTCGACCTCGCCAACCGGCGCCTCTTCTGGTCGCGGTCGATGTACGAGATGCTGGGCATGCCAGGCGACAGCAGCGTGCTGTCTTTCGGCGACGCTGCGCGGTTGATGCATCCGGAGGAGCGCGGCATTTACAGCGTGGCGCGGGCGATCGCCCGCGATAATGCGCGCCAGATCGACCAGGTGTTTCGGATGCGCCATGCCGACGGCCATTACGTGTGGCTGCGCGCGCGTGCCCAGGTCATTCGCACCGCCTCCGGCCGCACGCACCTTATCGGCATCGCCATGGACGTCACCGAGCAACACCGCCTTGCCCAGCGTTATGCGGAAGCGGATCAGCGTTTGGCCGACGCCATCGAATGCACGTCGGAGGCCTTCGTGCTCTGGGACAAGCACGATCGCCTGGTCATGTGCAACACCCACTATCAACAGGCGTATCAATTGCCGGATCACGTGCTCGTGCCCGGGACTGAGCGTACAGTCGTCCATGCCGCCGCGGCACGGCCGGTTGTCGAGCGGCGGGTCGCCGATCCGGATCGCAGCAATCACTCGCAGACAAGCGAGGTGCAACTCGCCGATGAGCGATGGCTTCAGATCAACGAACGCCGCACCCGCGACGGCGGTCTGGTTTCTGTCGGCACCGACATCACGCTGCTCAAGCGCCACCAGGTGCGCCTGCGCGAATCCGAGCGTCGGCTTATGGCAACGATCGGTGACCTTTCGGCATCACGCATCAGCCTGGAACAACAGAAGGCCGAGCTTTCGGTCGCCAACGCCAACTACCAGGCGGAGAAGGAGCGTGCAGAAGCCGCGAACCGGGCCAAGTCCGAATTTCTGGCGAACATGTCGCATGAATTGCGCACACCGCTGAACGCCATTCTCGGCTTTTCGGAGATCCTGCAGAACCAGATGTTCGGTCCGCTCGGGTCGGAGAAATACCACGAATATTCGCGCGACATCTACGAGAGCGGCAAACACCTGCTCAACGTCATCAACGACATCCTGGATATGTCGAAGATCGAGGCAGGCCACATGCGCATCACGCGCGAGAAGATCGATCTGGCGCCGCTCATCGAAGAGACCCTTCGCTTCACCACCATTCCAGCCGAGCAGAAGAACATCCGCGTCGTTCAGCAGATTTCCTCGGGCCTCACCATGATTGCCGACCGCCGCGCGATGAAGCAGGTTTTGCTGAACCTGCTTTCAAACGCCATTAAATTCACCAACGAAGGCGGCCGCATCTCTTTAAGAGCGCGCAAGGTCACCGGGGCAGTGACGCTGACGATCGCCGATTCAGGCATCGGCATTCCGAAGGACGCCTTGCAGAAGATCGGCCAGCCCTTCGAGCAGGTGCAGAGCCAGTACGCCAAGAGCAAGGGCGGTTCCGGCCTCGGGCTTGCGATTTCCCGCTCACTGACGCGCCTTCACGGGGGAACGATGAAGATTCACTCCACCGAAAACGTCGGCACGATCATATCCGTGCGCATCCCCGACCGCGTCGGCGGCTGAACCCCTACAGCGCTTTGAATTGCTGCATATGCAGCAGTTACTTCATCCGCGCGGACGCTCACTCGAAAGCACGGAGAGCGTTGCGCCGAAGTCACTCAGCGACAACGGATTGGAAAATCCCGCGGACCGCCTTGGAGAGGCTTCGGATATCCGCCTCAAGGTGCTTGAGATCCGGATAGTCGCCTGCCCCGCAAACGAGATCGACGAGGCCAGCAGGGGCGTCCTTCGGGTCGAAGTCCCCGTCGATGCAGAGGCGCACGATCTGCGAGACTTCGGTGAAAAGCGTCAACGCATCGACGGCCACGTCCAGGTCGTTGGCATTCATCATGGCCGCGCCGAGGCTCTTCAACGCCTCAAGCGTGTGCGTACCCGCCGGCGGCGGCGTGACCCCTTTTGCGGGCGCGATCAGGGCAAGGTATTGCGCGATGAACTCGATGTCGACGAGACCGCCGGGGATGAGTTTGAAATCCCAGATGTCACTCGGCGGCTTCTCCTTGTCGATCAGATCGCGCATCTCCTCCACGTCCTTGCGGACCTTCCCGATGTCGCGCTTTTGTGAAAGGACCTCGCCGAAAATCGCCTCCGCCTCGCTGAACAGGCTTTCATCGCCGCAGATGCAGCGCGCGCGCGTCAGTGCCAGGTGTTCCCACGTCCAGGCTTCCGCGCGCTGGTATTTGGCAAAGGCCGTAATGCGGGTCGCCACAGGCCCTTTGTTCCCCGACGGCCGCAATCGCATGTCGACGTCGTAGAGGATGCCCTCGGCGGTCGGTGCGGAGAGCGCCGCTATCAGCCGCTGCGTCAGACGGGTGTAATAGCGCACCGGATCGAGCGGCTTCATGCCATCGGACTGCGCCGCTTCGCTATCGTAGTCGTAGAGCAAGATGAGATCGACGTCGGAGCCGGCAGTCAACTCGTGGCTGCCGAGCTTGCCCATGCCGACGACGGCGACCCTGCCCCCCGGGAAGCGCCCATGCGCCGCGCGGACTTCCTCCATCACCGCATCGAGCGCCGCTGCGATGATGAGGTCGGCGAGATCAGTGAAGGCACGCCCTGCCTGGATGCCGGAAATGGCACCGGTCAAAAGTCTTATGCCGATCAGAAAACGCTGTTCGGCGGCGATGATGCGCAGGCGATCCAGCACCTCCTCGTAATGATGGCCGCCGGCAACGAAATTTGCGATTCTCGGTGCCAGATATTCCCGTGTCGGCAGTTCCGCGAGCAGCCCCGGATCCAGCATTCCGTCGAAGACGTGAGGCCTTGCGGCGATGACGTCCGCCAGCCGAGGGGCCGACGACATGATGTTGACGATCAGCGACAGGAGCCTCGGATTGTTTCCGAGCAGCGAGAAAAGCTGGATGCCGGCCGGCAGGCCGGAGATGAAATGGTCGAACCTAAGCAGCGCCTCGTCGGCGCGCCGGCTTTCGCCGAACACGCGCAAGAGTTCCGGCGTCAGTTCGGTCAGTCGCTCGCGCGCCTCCACCGACTGCGTTGCCCGATAGCGTCCGTAGTGCCATGTGCGGATCGTCCGCGCGATATCGGACGGGCGCTGGAAGCCAAGCTTCTTCAGGGTCTCCAGCGTGTCGGGATCGTCCTGTTGCCCGGTGAAGACCAGATTTCCGGTCTCGGTCGAGAGCTTTGCCTCCTGCTCGAAAAGCTGCGCATAGCGCCGCTCGACGGTTCGCAACACACGCGACAACTCTGTTGAGAAGGAAGCGGTATCCTCGAAGCCGAGCATGTAGGCGATCCGCTTGAGCTCCGCCTCCGTCTCCGGCAGGACGTGTGTCTGTTCATCGCGGACCATCTGGATCCGGTGCTCGACATTGCGCAGGAACCAGTAGGCCTCGATAAGCTCATCGGCGGTCGACTGATCGATCCACCCTGCCTCCACGAGGGCGCGTAGCATCGGCTCCGTCGCGCGCAGCCGAAGCTCGGGCATGCGGCCGCCAGCGATCAATTGCTGCGTCTGGACGAAGAACTCGATCTCGCGGATGCCGCCACGGCCGAGCTTGATGTTGTGACCCTTGACGGCGATTTCGCCATGTCCCTTGTGCGCGTGAATCTGCCGTTTGATCGAATGAATGTCGGCAATGGCCGCATAATCCAGGTATTTGCGGAAGACGAAGGGCGTCAGCTCCTTCACGAAGCGCTCGCCGGCCTCCAGATCCCCGGCAACCGGCCGTGCCTTGATGAACGCGGCGCGCTCCCAGTTCTGTCCCCTGCTCTCGTAATAGAGCATCGCCGCTTCGATCGAGATCGCGAGCGGCGTCGAACCCGGATCGGGGCGCAGGCGCAGGTCCGTTCGGAAGACATAGCCGTCCCCCGTACGTTCCTGCAGGATACGAACCAGGCGCCTCAGCAGTCGCGCGAAGATATCCGAAGCGTCATCCCGGTCGACAATGATGCCGGACTGCGGATCATAGAAGATGACGAGGTCAATGTCCGAGGAATAGTTGAGTTCGCACGCACCGAGCTTACCCATCCCGAGAACGACGACCCCGGAGCCGATGCTCGGCTCCGACGGATCTTTTAATTTGAACTTGCCGCTTTCATGCGCGCCAAGGAGCAGATGATCGATCGCGGCGGCAACAGTGGCAGCCGCGAAATCGCTCAACCATCGCGTCGTTTCCCGGCCGTCGAAAAGCCGTGACAGATCCGCCAGAGCGACTGCGAAGGCCAATTCGCGCTTTGCCTTGCGAAGCCTGGACATAATCTCAGCGTCCGGCAGTGCGGCCGCCGCTGGCTCGGGTCGCCACGCTGACCGGGCTGCCTCGATCCGGCGCTTCAGGAATTCGGATAAAGGTGTGGCGAGCAGGTCCTCGAGGATTGCTGGATCGCTGCCAGTCGTATCCCTTAAAAAGGGAGAGAGCGCGAGCGCCGAGACAACGAAGTCCTTGAGGGGCATCTTCGACGCCAGCAGATCCGCGATGCGATCGCGACCCTTGGCGACATCCTTCAAAACGGACAAAGCAGCCTTTGCGTCCGCCTGGCTGGTCGGACGGATCGGAACCACTTCGATATCGGACAGACGCCGCTCATCCGCTTCCGGCATGGACACCTCCTCCCAATCTCATGACCGGTCTATCAGGTCGCACGAGCGGGGAAAACCATGCGCACCGTCAGTCCCTTTCCATCTTTGCTTTCCGGGTCGGTCGCACTGAGCGCAAGCGAGCCTCGGTGCATCTCCATCACGGCCTCGACAAGCGACAAACCAAGCCCGGTCCCCGGTTTCGACCGGCTTTCATCCAGACGAACAAAGCGCTTCAACACCTCGCGGTACATATCCTCCGGGATGCCGGGACCGTGATCCGCGACCGTCAGCACCGCCTCGTTTCCACTCGTTGTCATCGCCACACGGATCAGTGGATTTGACGCTCCCTCGGCATATTTGATCGCATTGTCCATCAGGTTTCCAAGCGCCTGACCGATGAGTTCGCGATTCCCCGAGATCACGACGCCCGGCGGGATATCCGCTTCCAGCTTCAAGGCCTTGTCTTCGGCCGCAGGCTCGTAAAGCTCGACGCAATCGGCAACGATCTGGGAAAGATCGACATCGCTCATCTCGGCGATAGCGGAACCCGCCTCGACCCGGGAGATCATCAAGAGCGCATTGAACGTACGGATCAACTGGTCCGATTCGGCGATGATTTCCTCCAGGGCGCCACTCTGGCTTCCGTCCTCCTTGCCGGAGAGTGCGGCTTCGGCCCTGTTGCGCAGGCGCGTCAGCGGCGTCTTGAGGTCGTGGGCGATGTTATCGGAAACCTGCCTCAGCCCTTCGTTCAGCTTCTCGATTCGCCCGAGCATGGCGTTGAGCGATTCCGAAAGCCGATCGAACTCGTCGCCGGATCCGCTCGTCGGCAGACGCTGCGAGAGATCGCCCGCCATGATCTTCGTGCTGGCCTCGGACATGCGGTCGATGCGCTTCAGCGCGTTGCGACCGATGCCGAACCAGATGACGAGCGCGCCAAGCCCCATCACCCCCAGGGCGACGACCAATGCCTGGCGCACAAGCACGCGGAACTTCTCCGGCTCCTGAAGATCGTGACCGACGAGAATCCTGAGCCCATTATCAAGCAAAAGAACCTGGGCAAGAGCCACGTGGCTCTCCCCGCGGCTTTCGTCGGTGAACCGCCGGTAATGGAACGGCTCCGACTTCCAGCCTTCGTCGTCAAGCAGGCCCGGCTGCAGGCCAGCCACGTTGCCCGCGAGGATTTCTCCGCTCGGACCGGCAATCACATAGAGATTGGCGCCCGGCTGGCGTGCCCGTCGTTCGAGCGAGCGAAGCAGACCGTTCATGCCGGCGCGCTCGTAGACGGCCTCGATCTGGCTCACTTCGGCGCTGATGGCGTCGCGCGTCTGCTGCTCGAGCAAGCGCTCGGACATGCCTGTCACGTAGAAGACGAGAAAGACCGCGCAGAGGGAAAAGAGAATAAGATAGAGTGCGGAGAGCCGGACTGCCGTCGTTCTGAACAGGACCCTGAGTTTGCTCATGTCTCGGTCCGGTCGTCCTTGATCATGTAGCCGGCGCCACGCACCGTCCTCAAGAGCGGCATGTCGAAGTCCTTTTCGATCTTCGAGCGCAGACGCGAGACATGTACGTCAATGACGTTGGTTTGCGGGTCGAAATGGTAATCCCAGACGTTTTCAAGCAGCATCGTCCTCGTCACGACCTGGCCCGCATTCTTCATGAGATATTCGAGGAGCCGGAATTCGCGCGGCTGCAACGGGATTTCCTTGCCCTGCCGTCGAACCGAGTGGGCGAGCCGGTCGAGCTCGAGGTCGCCGACGCGGTAGACCATATCCTGTTCGGGCGCGCCCTTGCGGCGACCGAGTACCTCGACCCGCGCGAGAAGCTCGTTGAACGCGTAGGGCTTCGGAAGATAGTCGTCGCCCCCGGCGCGCAGGCCCGTGACGCGGTCGTCCACCTGGCCGAGCGCCGAAAGAATGAGGACGGGCGTGTGGATATCCCGCCGCCTCAGTTCGGTGATCAGCGACAGGCCATCGCGGCGCGGCAGCATACGATCGACCACCAGCACGTCGTAGGCATTCTCGCTCGCCATGAACAGCCCGCTTTCGCCATCGCTGGCGTGGTCGGAGACAATGCCGGCCTCGCGAAACGCCTTGGCGAGATAGGCCGCCGCCTCAAGGTCGTCTTCAACAATCAGAATCTTCATGCGCGTGACCATAGTCCCGGATCCCTGTCTGTCTCAACCGGTTCCACCACCTCTGCAGCGCCGCGCGTCTTATCAGACGCGCAAAGGTCGCTGTAGCTCCTTGAATTGCTGCATCACTTCGCTCCAGCACCGTGGCAACCATCGCTTCGGCCCGAATGAAAAGCGCCGCGAAATCACTCGGATGTCGCGGCACAGTTGGATCATGGTGATTTGCGGATTGTGCCGACCCATCACCGCGATCGGTCAGAATGGATTGGAGCGGGCGACCCACTCCAATCCTTCGATGGCCGCGTTATCAGCCTTGGTCGATCGGAAGCGCGACAAAGCGGCTGCCGTCGTCGGTTTCGATCTGGAAGAGCGCCTTGGTCCGCCCATCCTTCTTGGCGTTGTTGATCACCTTGAGGATGTCGTCCGCCGACTTCACTTCCTGATTGTTGACGGTGACGATCTTCTCACCTTCCTTCAGGCCGCGGTCGCCGGCGTCCGAGTCCGGATCGACGGAAGAGATCGTCACACCCGTGCCGTCCTCGGAAGGCGTTACCGTCACGCCGAGACCGGCAAGCGCTTCATCACTGGCTGTCGGGCCCTGCTCGGACTGCTCATCCTTCGGCTGCACAGCGTCGCTGGTCTCGTTCGGCAGATTGCCGATTTCGAGCTTGACGCTTTCAGACTTGCCATCGCGCCACAGAGTTACGTCGGCAGAAGAGCCCGGACGCAGTACCGCGACCTTGCGGGCGAGATCGCGCGGATCCTTGATCGGCTCGCCGTTCAGTGCCGTCACCACATCGCCCTTCTTGATCCCGGCCTTTTCGCCCGGAGAACCGGCCTGCGGTTCTACGACCAGAGCGCCGCTTGCTTCGGAGAGGCCGAGCGAATCGGCGATGTCCTTCGTTACGGGCTGGATCTGAACGCCAAGCCAACCGCGCGAGACGCTGCCGTCCTTCATGAGGTCGTTGACGACGTCCTTGGCAACGGATGCGGGGATCGCGAAGGCGATGCCGACATTGCCACCCGACGGGGCGAGGATCGCGGTGTTGATGCCGACAACCTCACCCGAAAGGTTGAACGTCGGACCACCGGAGTTGCCGCGGTTCACAGCGGCGTCGACCTGCAGGTAATCGTCATAGGGGCCGGAGCCGATGTCGCGGCCGCGAGCCGAGACGATGCCGGCCGTCACCGTTCCACCGAGGCCAAACGGGTTGCCGACTGCGACGACCCAATCGCCGACGCGCACTTTGCTGTCGTCCGCGAAGCTCACATAGGTGAACTTGCGCTTGTCGTCGACCTTGAGTACCGCAAGATCCGTGCGGCTGTCCTTACCGACCAGCTTGGCATCAAGTTCCGTTCCGTCATTCAGGATGACCGTGAAGGCGGAGCCATCGGAAACGACATGGTTATTGGTTACAAGGTAACCGTCTTCTGTGATGAAGAAGCCGGAGCCCTGGCCTCGCGGACGAAGGCGACCCTCGGCGTGCGGACCACGACGATCAGGGCGACGCTCGGCGCGATCATCGCCACCATCACCACGCGGGCCGCCGAACTCGCGGAAGAAGCGCTTCAGCGGATGATCATCGGGCAGATCTTCAAAGCCGCGGCCGCCGAAGTCGAAGCTGAAGTTGCTGGCTTCATCATCGGAAGCGTTCACGCGCGACTGCACACGAACGGAAACGACGGCCGGCGAAACCGCGTCGACGACATTCGCAAAGCTCGGGACCGCGGGCGCTTCCGTCTTCACCGCCTCGGCGAAGGACTGAGAAATCTGGGCCGGCAGACCGCTGGTCAGCATGACGGCCGCGAGGCCTGCAACCGTAGAAGTCTTCAGGACCGCCTTCAGGGATGGACGCTTGATGTTGGACATTCGTTTTGCCTTCTCTCTTCCATGAAGCCCACGCCAATCGGCGGGCGGCTTCGAAACCTTGACCACGAGCACCTTGCCAAACGGTATTTGACGTCCGGGGAAGTGCTCGCCTGGCTGCGCTGGAGGAACAGCCGATGAGGAAGGTGTAACGGACCGGACCTTACTGAGTTCTGTCCGGCAGATGAATATTTGGTAATGTTCGCACGGAAGCGGCGGAGAGACTAATCAGCGCCATGCGGAACGGCACTACAGCTCGTTTCGAATATGCGAAAACCGTCTATGCGCCTCGAACTATCGCTCGGCATCAAGACGCGATTCTCAGAGCCCGGGGCATCTGGGCATCGGTTCTAATAAGTTAGAGCGGGATGCGGGCGGAAAAACCGCGCGGACTTTTCCTCATCCCGCTCTAGGACCTCAGGAGCTTGTCGAGCTCTTCCTTTTCCTTGTCGGAAAGCGGCGCGCCGGGCGTACCAGCGCTGCGTCGGCGCGCAGCCACAACGAGGGCAACTCCGCCGCAAAGAAGCAGGATGACCGGCATACCCCAGAGGATCACAGTCTTTGCCTCGAAACGCGGCTTCAACAGCACGAATTCACCGTAGCGGGAGACGACATAGGCAATCACCGCTTCATCCGTGTCGCCATTCGTCAACCGTTCGCGCACCAGTACCCGCAAATCCTTGGCGAGTTCGGCATTGGAGTCGTCGATCGACTGGTTCTGGCAGACCATGCAGCGAAGCTTGGCCGAGATCGCCCGCGCACGCGCTTCGAGTGCGGGATCGGCAAGCACTTCGTCCGGATTGACCGCCAGGGCGGGTAGCGCGGAAGAGAGGCAAAGGAAAAGCGCGAGGAGCAAGCGGATCATTCGGCTGCCCCCAAGGCGAGCCGCGCGGCCCTCTTGGCGCGCGTTGGCGCACCAACCCGCAAGCGGCGATCACTGAGGGAGACAACGCCGCCCGCCATCATGATCAGCGCTCCGCCCCAGATGCAAAGTATCAGCGGCTTCCACCAGAGACGCACGACGATACCGCCGTCCGTCATCTGATCGCCGAGCGAAACATAGAGCTGGCTGAGGCCAAAGGTCCGAATTCCGGCCTCCGTCGTCGGCATCCGGCGCGCCGTATAGAGCCGCTTCGACGACCAGATTTCAGTGACCGCTACACCGCCCCGGCTGACGGTGAAATGCCCCGTTTCGTCGGTATAGTTCGGTCCGCGCCCTTGGCGCATTCCGTCGAAGCGCAGGGTATAGCCGCCGGCGTCCACCACCATGCCCGGCTTCATTTCGACAACCGTCTCGGTCTCGAAGGCAGTGACTGCGACGATGCCGATCAACGTGACGCCGAGTCCCGCATGGGCGAGTGCTGTCCCGAAGACAGAGCGCGGCAGGCCCGAAAGCCGCTTCCAGGCAGCGCTCCCAGTCACTTTGCCGATACCGGAACGCAGAACGAGATCGGTCAGCGCCCCCGCTATCAGATAGACGCCGAGTGCAATGCCGAGCAGAGCGAGTACGGGGCCGCCATTCATCGCGTAGTAATAGACCGCCGCGACAAGGAGGCCGACCGCGGCCGCGACGAACAAACGCTGGGCAGCGCCCGTGAGATCACCGCGCTTCCAGGCAAGCAGCGGACCGAAGGGAACTGCGCAGAGCAGCGGCAGCATCAACAGACCGAAGGTCATGTTGAAGAACGGTGCACCGACCGAGATCTTTTCCCCCGTCAGGGCTTCAAGCACCAGCGGGTAGAGTGTGCCGGTAAGCACGGTCGCTGCAGCCGTCGTGAGAATGAGGTTGTTGAGAACAAGTGCGCCTTCGCGCGAGATCGGCGCAAAAAGCCCTCCGGACTTGAGGCGGGACGCCCGGAGCGCGAAGAGCGAAAACGCGCCGCCGATGAAGACGACGAGAATGGCGAGAATGAAGATTCCACGCGTCGGATCGGTCGCAAAAGCATGCACCGACGTGAGCACACCAGAACGGACGAGGAAAGTACCGAGCAGCGACAGCGAAAAGGTCATGATCGCCAGCAGCACGGTCCAGATCTTCAGCGCCTCGCGCTTTTCCATCACCAGCGCAGAGTGCAGCAGCGCGGTGCCCGCGAGCCACGGCATGAAAGAGGCATTTTCGACCGGATCCCAGAACCACCAGCCGCCCCAGCCGAGTTCGTAATAGGCCCAGTAGGAGCCCATGGCGATACCGGCCGTCAGGAAGGTCCAGGCAGCAAGCGTCCATGGGCGCACCCAACGCGCCCATGCCGCGTCGATGCGGCCTTCGATCAGTGCCGCGACCGCAAAGGAAAAACAGACGGAAAAGCCCACATAGCCGAGGTAGAGCAAGGGCGGATGGATGGCGAGGCCGACGTCCTGCAGCACGGGGTTCAGGTCCTTGCCCTCTCCCGGTGCAGGAATGAGGCGGGCAAAGGGATTGGACGTCAGCAGGATGAAGAGCGCGAAGGCGGCCGCGATCCAGGCCTGTACGGCGAGCACGGTTGCCTTCAGCGTTTCCGGGAGGTTGCGGCCGAAAAGCGCCACGAGCGCGGAGAAGAAGACGAGGATCAACAGCCAGAGCAGCATGGATCCCTCGTGGTTCCCCCACACGCCGGAGAACTTGTAGATCAAGGGCTTCAGGGAATGCGAATTCTCCCAGACGTTCCGCACCGAGAAGTCGGAGGTCACGTAGGCAAAGGTCAGCACCGCAAAGGAGAAGGCAACGAGCAAGGCGCAGACGAGCGCAGCGCTCGATGCGAGTTCCATCAGCGCTTTGTCGCCGCGCCGCGCCCCGGCGATCGGCAAGATCGCCTGGATGAGCGCTGTCGCGAGCGCCAGCACCAGGGCGTAATGTCCGAGCTCGATGATCATTGAATGTTTTCCTTGCCGCCGAGTGCAACACCCTGGGCCTTCAGGCGGTCTGCAACGTCCTTCGGCATATAGGTTTCATCGTGCTTGGCGAGCACCGTATCGGCGACGAACACGGGGCTGTCTGCAAGAAAAGCGCCCTCGGCCACCACACCCTGCCCCTCGCGGAAAAGATCGGGCAGGATGCCGGTATAGGTAACCGGCACCGTTCCGAGCGTATCGGTAACGTTGAAGGTCACGGTCCTGCCCCCGCCACGCTTGAGCGAACCGGATTCGACCAGGCCGCCGAGGCGGATGCGCGTTCCCGGCGCAAGGCCTGCCTTTGCGAGATCGCCCGGAACATAGAAGTAGGCGACCGCCTGGCTGAAGGCGAACATCACCAGGAAAACCGCGGCCATCAAGAAGCTGACGCCACCGCCGATGATCGCCAACCGTTTCTGCTTGCGTGTCATTCTTCTTCTCCGTCCGCGTCGATGCCGAGTTCGCGGCCGAGAGCCAGCAATTGCTTCCCCTGCTCCCCGGTGGCCGGGAAAGCCTTCAGCCCTTGCTGTAGAGCGTCGCGCGCCTTGTCTCTTTGATCAAGCACAACGTAGGAACGGATCAGGCGCATCCATCCTTCGAAGTTCGCGGGATTTTCCTTCAGTTTGCTCGACAGGCTGTCGACCATGCCGCGGATCATGGCCTGGCGATCGCCGGTGTCCATCTGCGCTGCGGCGGCCATATCCTCGGACGTCGGGTTTGCGGGCATCGTGTTGCCGGCAGGCGCCTGGCCGGCGGAGAGCTCTGCGATGTGCTGGTTCACCAATGGCAACCAAGGCGCATCGACAGGAGAATTGCCGGCAAGCTTGCGGAACGCGGCGAGCGCATCCTGCTGTCTACCCTCCTGCTTGAGGCCGAGAGCCAGATAGAATTCCGAGCGCGGGTCGTTGGGGTCAAGGGCGAGCGACTTCTTCAAGGCTTCCTGCGCGTCGGCCGTCACCAGGCCGCCGGACTGCACGATCAACGCTTCCGCATAGCCACCGAGCCTGGCGGGCGTCGGCCCGAGCAGGCGGATCGCCTGATCGTAGGCGGCAACAGCGTCCTCGACCCGGCCGCTGCGCATGTAGATCGGCGCCAGCAGATCCCAGCCCTGGCCATCGCCCGGGTTGGCCGCGAGATGGTTCTCGGCCCGTGCAATCAAAATGTTGATATCGTCACCCGGATTGGCGAGCCTGGCTGCAAGCGGTTGCGCTGGCACGCCGGGACTGCCGGTAAGGAGATAGAGGCAAAGCCCCACGGCCGGAAGACAGACAAGAACGAAGAGCTGCGCGACGCGGTTCGAGCGCAGAGATTTCGGACCGCTCTCCTTGATGGGCGCGTCCGCGGCGCTTGCCGCAAGCAGCCGTCGCGCGATCTCCGCCCTGGCGAGTTCCGCGTCCTCGCCGCTGATCAGGCCGGACTTCTGATCCCGCGTCACTTCCTCGAGCTGATCGCGATAAACTTCGATGTCATGGCTGTGGGGAGACGAAAGCGGTGCCGCTGCCCGTATCAGCGGGAGAACGAGCACGGCAGCGGTTGCCGCCGTCAAGATAGCGACGAGGATCCAAAACAACATGCAGGGGAAATACTATGAGCCCCGTGCCATTCCAACTCGAAAACAGGCAATGACGGAGATTTGAGGCGTTTCGCCGCAAGGTCGCCCGTGTACGTCGATGGTTTGGCAGACCAAGGGCGCGTCACCGAAGTGACGCTGCTACAGCGCCGCGCATCTTATCAGGCGCGCAAAGGACGCTGTGGCACTTTGAATCGCTGCGTGTTTTTATCCGAGATCATTTCATTGTTTCTTTGAAACAGTGAAATGATCTAACTATTTGAAATTACGCAATTCCGGACGGAAAACCGTTACACACTTTTCCTGGAATTGCTCTAGTTCGGCCACCATTTAAGGGGCATGCCGTAGTTCACGTCAGCGGCGTCCACGTTCCATCGGAATTGCGGCACGCCGCTCCGCGCGCGGTCGTTTGCTGTCCTTTAGCGGTCACCGTGTGGCTGTATTGCCGGCAATTCTGTGAACCGACCTGAAAGGGTGCCGCGGCGACGACGGAGCCGCTGACGCCGCGTCCCTCCCACACGACCGGCTGCCCGCCCGGTGCCGCCTCCAGCGCCCGGTACTCGGCCTCGAGCGCCCTCTGCCGATCAGACTTGCCGAGATCGATGCCATCGAGGCGCGCGATGACGCCACCCTGCAGGGCGGCGATATAGGCTGTCGACGACGCTCCTCGCGTTGCGGTCGCAGAAAGACCTGAGACGGCCCCACGCTGGCCGTTCGATGCCGTACCGCAACCAGCCAGCGCGACGGCAGACGCGATGACGGCGATCCTACCGCTGGCGACAAGGGCTCGTGCCATTACTGCGTGGTTCCTCATGATCCCCCGACAACTCAACTTCAACGCAAACCACCTTCTCCGCCTTCCCGCACATCCGGCAGCGGACAGGTGGCACCCCGTCGATTTTCTTTTTGCACTCCCCAGCGCGTCAAGCAACCACACCCTCTCAGGGCATCGGCATTTTCGGCCGCGGTGTGGCCGCTAAACCGCAGCAGGCAAAACGAGTTGCGCCCGCAATCCTCCTTCGTCGCGCCGCGAAAGTTCGATCGTGCCTTGATATTCTCCGACAATTTCACTCACGATCGAAAGTCCAAGCCCAGTGCCGGGCTTGCTCTCATCAAGCCTTTTGCCACGCTTCATTGCCAAGGCGATCTGGTCCGGATTGAGCCCCGGACCGTCGTCATCGACGTCGAGTACGATCCAGTGCCGGCCCTGATCCTTGCCGTGCACGTCTTCCGGGGCGGGCCGCACACTCAGACAGACATGCTCGCGTGCGTGCCGCGCGGCGTTTTCGAGCAAATTGCCGACCGTTTCCTCGACGTCCTGCTGCTCCATCGCCAATATCAAACCAGGCGGATTGATCGACAGGCTGAACTGCCTATCCGGATTGAGCCGCCGCATTACCCGGACAAGCCGTTCGAGCGCGGGCTGAGCCTCGGTTCTGGCGAGGATCGAGCCGCGCTGCGCGGCGATACGCGCGCGGCTGAGATAGATTTGCACCTGGGTCTGCATGGCATCGGCCTGCGTCTTCACCAATTCCCCATGCGGTACTTCCAACACACGCGCTTCGTTGAGCAGAACTGCGATCGGCGTCTTCAGCGAATGGGCAAGGTTGCCGACCTGCATGCGCGCCCGCTCGATGATGCGGCGATTGCTGTCGATCAGGGCGTTCACCTCGTTGGCAAGCGGCTGGATCTCACGCGGGAAAGCACCGTCCAGGCGCTCGCTCTCGCCCGCGCGGATCTTTTCAAGGGAGCGGCGCACTTGGTCGAGTGGCCTGAGGCCGAACAGAATCGTCAGCGCATTGACGCCAAGGCCGCCGAGACCGAAGATCGACAGCGCGATGGTGAGATTGCGGGTGAAGCGATCGATATCCGCCTCCAGCACATCGCGATTGCCCGCGACGCGGAAGCGGGCGGCATGTCCCTGAATGTCGAGCACGACCTCGGTTTCGGCCACCTCGACCTCGTTTCCGAACGGATCCATGGTCGTGTAGAAGCGCTCGTAGCGAATATCGAAGGGGACTTCTTCGATACTGGCAATCGGCAGTTTCGCGGAGCCGAGAGACGTCGACAAGAGTGGTGGCGTATCAAATTCACCGATCGGTTCGACGATCCAGTACCATCCAGTCTGGGGCTGGGAGAAACGAAGGTCGCCGAGTTGCGGACTTCCGGACAGAACGGCCCTCTCGTTAACGGAAATCGAGTTGATGACATTGTAGAGCTGTGCGCGCAGCAGATCCTGGAAGCCGCGCTCAGACCCTTGCCTGTACAGCGCGGAGATAACCACTCCGATCACAACGAGGGCGACGACGGCCCAAACGGTCGAAACCGCCAGTACGCGGGCCGTGAGCGATCTAATTGCCATTGCCGGGCGCTTGCATGCGATATCCGAGGCCGCGGACCGTTTCGATCAGGTCGTTGCCGATCTTCTTGCGCAACCGACCAACGAACACTTCGATCGTGTTGGAGTCCCGGTCAAAATCCTGATCATACATGTGTTCGACCAACTCCGTGCGCGATACCACCTGCCCCATATGGTGCATCAGGTAGGAGAGCAGCCGGAACTCATGCGACGTGAGCTTCAGCGGCACGCCGCGAACGGTCGCCTTGGAGCCCTTGGTATCGAGCCGCACGGGACCGCAGACGATCTCGGAACTCGCATGTCCCGCGGCTCGCCGGATCAATGCGCGGATCCGGGCAAGAACCTCTTCCACATGGAAGGGCTTGGCCACATAGTCATCGGCGCCGGCGTCGATACCGGCCACCTTGTCGCTCCAGCGGTCGCGTGCGGTCAAAATCAGGACCGGCATGGTCTTGCCGTCACCGCGCCACTTCTCCAGAACGGTAATGCCGTCCATCTCCGGCAGGCCAATGTCGAGGATCACGGCGTCATAGGGTTCCGCATCGCCAAGATAGTGGCCCTCCTCACCGTCGAAGGCCTGGTCGACGACGTAACCGGCTTCTTTCAAGGCGTCGGCAAGCTGCCGGTTCAGGTTAGCGTCGTCCTCGACTATAAGAATGCGCATCTGCGTTCATTTCCCTTGCTCGTAGGTCGCCCGCAAGCAGCCTACATCGGCACCTTCACCGTCACCTTCTTCGGCCGCCCACCGTTGCCCGGGATAAGCACCGTGATCACGCATTGGCCGTCGGATGTCGGCTGGGCGGAGAGCAGTTCTCCACCCGTCTCGGCAACCACTTGCGCGGCGGCAGCGCTGCAATCGCCAGCCGCGCGGACAACAGCCGAAGGCACGTTGATGGCAGGCGGCGACAAGCCCGCCAGGCCTGCGGCAAGCGCGGCTATGATCACTGGTGAAGACATGAACGCACTTTCGACTTGGGAAGCATCATGGCGAAAATCATTAACTGATACAGGCTGAATGGCAAATGAATGTCGGATGCAGCACGCCCCCCCGGCGACGGTACCGTCACGCAGGAAAACGACCGTAGATTGCAACGATTCCTCCGGTTGCGAAAGATCGCGCAACTTGACCGGCACCACCGTTCGCCGACCACCCTGGACAGTGGCTTTGTTGAGATTTTTGCAGGAGATGCTTACGAGTACACGAACCGCGATCGCTCCTTTTGGAGGCTGGACGCCCACCCGGCGCTTTAATTCTTCCCGAATTCGCGATTCATCTGAATCGCTTGCGGCCGTTTTTTCAAGAATTGAGTCCGATCCTTCAGAGGCCGAACCAGCGATCTCCGGAAGTAAGCCCGCATATTTGCTCAAGGGTTTGAAAACGCACCGTTTTCCGGTTGTGTTCCCCCCGTCCAAGTGGTTCAAGAATAAAATTGTGGAGCAATCGAACATTAATCGATTTAAAGAATTTTCAATCGTTTAAATGATTTAAACCACTGATTTACAAAGTATTTACGATGTGAAATGGTCTTGCATCCTTTAACCGTCATGAAGCCAGGAGAAACGGATGCAGACGCTCGCGAACAAACAGCCCGCACTACCGCAATCCAGGATTCCGCAATCGCTTCTCGATCGTTTCGAGAACGAGTGGCGCGAGATGCGCACGGCTGGCGAGACTGCACAAAAGCCCGTTCCGCCTGCAGAATGACATTCCTGCACCGCTGAAAGAACACCGTTCTACCAGCGGTGCCATTCCTCAAAAAAGGCGCCGCAGCTCTTGTTGACCGTCGACGACGGAGGCTTCTCGGCCTTTTTACCAATCCACAATTCCATGTTACTCTTCCGCAATGCTGACCGAAGAGCTCGAAAAGCTGGCGCTCAGCCTGCCCGGAACTCAAGAGAATGCCCATTTCGGAACGCGGGATTTTCGTGTGGGCAAGCGGATTTTCATGTCCCTGCCGGAGGCAGGCCGCGCGGTCTTCAAGTTCACGCCCGACCAGCAGCGTATGTTATTGGAAATGGAGCCCGGAGTTTGCGCCGCGGTCCCCGGCGGCTGGGGAGAACGCGGCTGGACGTCGTTCTATTTTGTCGACGCCGACGAGGAGCTTGTCCGGCAGTCCATGGAAACCGCATGGCGCAACGTCGCGCCGAAAAGCCTCGTGAAGAAGAACGGTGGCGCCTGATCCTTCGCCCCGCCCAAAGGACGCGTTAGCGCTTAACGGACCGGTTCCAGGCCTACTTCCAGCGGCCAGGTAACCAGGTAGTCTTCATAATCCTCGACATCGATACCATCCTCCGCAACGGTGCGGCCCCGCACGGATATGCCTGCCGCATGGACGGTTTCCGGATCGCCGGACACGAGCGGATGCCACCAATAGAGATCCCTCCCCTCGCCGATCAGCCGATAGGCGCAGGTCGGCGGCAGCCATGAGATCTCATGCACCACTTTCGGGGTCAGCTGAATGCAGTCGGGCACGGTGGCCTGCCTGTTGTCGTAATCCTTGCAGCGACAGCTTTCACCATCGAGCAGAGTACAGCGGATCGACGTCCACGCGATCTCGCCCGTATCCCAGTCCTCGAGCTTGTTCAGGCAACAGAGCCCGCAGCCGTCACAGAGGCTTTCCCACTCGGCATTGCTCATTTCTTCAAGGCTTTTGGTTTTCCAGAAAGGCATTTCGCCCATCATGTCACACTTTCGTCCGTTCCATGCCGACATGGAAGATTTGCAGAAAATTGCCGGTTTTTTAAGGCCGGCAGCGCGATATGCAAGTAGATTGGAAACTCGCCTCGTGCAAATATCATTGCAGGGCAAGCGAACCTTCGGAACGAGAACGCCGTGCAGGAACCGAGGAAAGAGGACAACCGGCCGAAGAGGCGACACATCTTTCTCAGAATCGATTCCTGGATCGACTCGACGGTGTGGAATGCCGGATTCCGGCTGGCTGAATGGTGGGAAGAGACGACCATCTTCTTCCGTCGCTTTCGCGTACGCGGCTGGAAGAGAGCTCTTTTCGAAGTGCTTGGCGAAACGGCAACGTGGGGGACGGCCGGCTCGGTGCTGATGCTGGCTCTGGCCCTTCCGGCGTTTGAGGAAACCAAAGGCAATTGGCGCGCCCAGAGCGACTTTGCGGTGACCTTCCTCGACCGTTACGGCAATGAGATCGGCCACCGCGGCATTATTCATGAAGACTCGGCTCCGATCGACGAACTGCCGGACCATCTCATCAAGGCGGTTCTCGCCACCGAGGATCGGCGTTTCTTCGATCACTGGGGCATCGATTTTCTCGGTCTGGCGCGCGCCATGACCGAGAATGCCCGGGCGGGAGGCGTGGTCCAGGGCGGCTCGACCCTCACCCAGCAGCTTGCCAAGAACCTGTTCCTGTCGAACGAACGCACGATCGAGCGCAAGATCAAGGAAGCCTTCCTCGCCGTCTGGCTGGAATGCAACCTGTCAAAGAAGGAAATCTTGCGCCTCTATCTCGACCGCGCCTACATGGGCGGCGGCACCTTCGGAGCGGCGGCGGCGGCGCAGTTCTATTTCGGCAAGGCGATCACCGACATCAATCTCGCCGAATCCGCTATGCTCGCCGGCCTTTTCAAGGCTCCGGCCCGCTATGCGCCGCACGTGAACCTGCCGGCCGCACGCGGCCGCGCCAATGAGGTTCTCACCAACATGGTTCAGGGCGGCCTGATGACCGAGGGCCAAGTGATTGCCGCTCGCCTTAATCCCGCGACTGTGATCGATCGCGCCCAGGTCAAGGCGCCCGACTTCTTCCTCGACTGGGCTTTTGACGAAGCCCAACGTATCGCCGCCCCCTTCGCGCAACACTCCCTGATCGTGCGCACGACGATCGACATGGGTCTGCAACAGGCAGCCGAGGACTCGGTCGAGTCGAGCCTCCGGCAATATGGCGAAAGCTACAAGGTGAAGCAGGGCGCCGTGGTCATGGTGGAAAACGGCGGTTCCGTACGTGCCATGGTCGGCGGCCGCGACTATGGCGAAAGCCAGTTCAATCGGGCAACACGGGCGCTGCGGCAGCCGGGCTCTTCCTTCAAGGTCTATACTTACGCCGCGGCGATGGAAAAGGGCATGACCCCGGAGACGGTAGTCGTCGATGCGCCGATCACCTGGCGCGGCTGGTCGCCGCAGAACTACGCGCGCAAGTATGCCGGCCGGGTTACCTTGATGAACGCGCTCGCGAGATCGATCAACACCGTCCCTGTTCGCCTCGCCAAGGACAAGCTCGGCACCGAGATTATTGCCGCTACCGCAAAGAAGATGGGCGTCGAAACGCCCATCCGCACCGACAAGACGATGCCGCTCGGGACCTCCGAAGTAACCGTGCTCGACCAGGCGACGGCCTATGCTGTCTTCCCTGCGGGCGGCCTGCAGTCGCGGCGTCACGGCATCAGCCAGATCCTCAACTACGATGGCGACATCCTTTACGATTTCGGCCGCGATGCACCTCCGGCGCAACGGGTTCTGAGCGAACAGGCGACCTTGTCGATGAACCGCATTCTCACCCAGATTCCGGTGATGGGCACCGCGAGGCGCGCAGCCCTCGACAAAGGCATCGTTACCGGCGGGAAAACCGGCACCACGCAGGCGTATCGCGATGCCTGGTTTATCGGCTTCACCGGCGACTACACGACCGCTGTGTGGTTCGGAAACGACGACTATACATCGACCGATGAGATGACCGGCGGCTCGTTGCCGGCCATGACCTTCAAACGGTTGATGGATTATGCAGAACAAGGCATCGAGCATCGCGCGATCCCCGGCATCGACAATCCGCTTCCGGACGCGACCAAGGAGCCGGCAGCGGTCGCGGATGCAAAGCCCGATGAAAATGCCCTTCCGCCGCTTGTTCGCCCGCGTTCCCTCTCCGCCGAAGTGACCAGACTGTTGAAAGCGATCGGCGCGACGTTCGAAAAAGCATCCCCGCTCAAGGCACCGGAAAAGAACTCCGGCAGGGTCGCAGTGCTTGAGACGCCGACGAACAACTCCCCCGAACGCGTTACGGCGAATGCCACAAGCAATTGACTTTGTAGTCACAAATCCGTTCTTTGACGAACGAACCGGTCATGCCGCGTGGCTTTCGCAAATTGCCAGGCAAACGAGATACGATAGAGCCGCTCCTTGTTTCGCATCCCCCTCCTCGTCGCACTCGCTCTGATCGTCGCCTTTGGCGGCGGGGTCACTTCGGCTGTCTGGGCGCTGAAGGCGACCGTCGGCTTCGGCTCGATCGCGATCGGCCCCTGGGTCGCGTTCCCCCAGGCGCAGACGGCGGCGGCAGACCCTTACGCCAAGGCGCACCGCGCCCGCGCCGGCGAGTTGCTCTTCGGGGGCGCGGAAGGGCTGATTTTCACGGCTGCGACCGACGACAGCGGCGCCCGGCTGTCGCCGGCCTGCTCCTACGACATCTCGGGCATAACGCCGCCGGCCCGTTTCTGGACCCTCTATGCGACGACGTCGGAGGGCGTGACCTTGCGGCCCGGACCTGACCTGCCTTCGGCGGTGAACTCCTGGACGGTGCTGCGCGCTGAAAACAGCAGTTTCGTCGTTCACGCCTCGCCCGTCGCGCATCCAGAAAACTGGCTCGCCATTCGCCACAGCGGCAGCTTCAAATTCGTATTGACCCTACTCGACACACCGACTGCCGGCTCCTCGGGGCTGATCGATCTTGCGATGCCGAAAATCGTCAAGACGGGGTGCGGAAATGCGTAGCACGCTGTTCGCCGTTCTCGTCGGCCTGTTTGGCGCGGCTCTGCTGCATATCATCATCGTGCTCGCCCTACCGCAATTCACCGGCCGGGACGCCTATACGCGCGTGCTCGGCCTCCTCGAGATGGACAGCTTCTTCCCGCTGACGGTCGAGCCGGGGGTAACTGGACTCGACAACAGCGACCCTTATCTGCGAACGGCCGCCTGCAGCTTTTCGATCGCGGAGGCGCCCGCGCGCTTCATCGCCCGCGGCGCGGTGCCGTTCTGGTCGCTTTCCGTCTTCGACAGCAACTCGAACGAAGTGTTCAGCATGAACGATCACACGGCCGTCAACGGCAGTCTCGACCTGGTTGTCGCCACGCCGATCCAACTTGTCGAATTGCGCAAGTCGCCCCCCGAAACGCTGGCTCAGTCCATCATGATCGAGATGAAGGACGACGAGGGTTATGCGGTTCTGCGCGCTCTTGCTCCGCTCGACAGCTTCGAGGAACAGGTTCGCAATTTCCTGACCGAGTCGAGCTGCGAGCCCTTCCGGCGTTGACGCGATACGGCCGGCGCCGCCGCTTCCCGGCGTTCCGGATGGCATTGTGGTCGAAGATTTGTGGAGGCGCCCGGTATCCCGGGCATTGAAGTGACGACTTAAGTCACGCGGCCGCACCCGCGTGGGCGGCGGTGCCGCACGCTACAATTGAACTACTGCTTCTTCACCCGCCGTCCAGCCGGTGCCGAGGGCTGTGGTCCACGACCGTCGAGACGCTCGTAACGGATACCTGTAAACAACAGCACAGTGGCGCTGCCTGATTTCACGGGCCGCCTTCGCGGCTTTTGGACCCTGCGGTCCTGCATTCTGATTACGTCTGCCATGCTCGTCTCCGTATTTTCATGAGACGGATGAACTACCGTACCGATTTCACCCTGCCCGCCGTCGGGCTGACGCATTTTCCAAAGACCACATTCCCTGGACAGACACGCCGTTCTCATCTGCTCCTTCTTCCGGTGACCCGGACGTTGTTTCGGTTCCCATCAGATGCCGGACCGATGATAGCCGGTCCATCCTGATTGAGCCATAGCCTAGTTAACACTATCTTAAGCTCATCGTGCTTCCCCCCTTTTTGGTCCGCTATTCCGGTGCCTGAAGCGGTCAGCGTCTCGCAAGCAGCCCGAACAGGAATGCAACACCCGCGATCGTCAACAGGCTCGATATCGGCTCCTCGCGAACGCGTTCACGGACGCGCGCCGTCATCAACTCGGCTTCGCCCTGCACGACGGCTTTTGCGCCAGTGCTGATGGCCGAAACCGTTTCCGTGAGCCGAGCAATCTCGGTTCTCAGGTCTGCAATCTGTGCTTCCAATTCCGCCTGCGCGCTCGCGGTGCGTGCTTCAGCATCCGTTTCCGCCCCGACGGCCGCCAGCTTCTTCTCCGCCATTTTGTCGCTCCTCTTCTTCGCGCGATGTCAACGCACCGAAGCAGGATTGGTTCCCGCGAGGCGGCGCAAATAGACCGAACCAAAAGAGCGGGCGGCGCCATCTCGAAACGTCTCTAGCCGTTCTCACCGCCTGCGTGTCGTAGCCCGACCTTCGAGCGGCCCGCCGCCGACTGAGGGCACGGCGCTTCAGTCGTTCTCACACAGACGGTCATCGAAACCACACTCCGGAACCACTCGCATTTCATCGTCGCGGCGTCGTTCGCGCCGCTCGTCGTCGCGGTCACGCTCCCATTCCCGGCGATCCTCGCTCACTTGCCTGCGCTCCCATTCGCGCCGATCCCACGCACGCTGTCGTTCCCAGTCACGCCGGTCCCGTTCTTCCGCCCAGTCCGGACCACGGCGCCAGCGGTCGCGGTTGCGGTAGAAGTCGCGGCCCCTGTAGTTGCGGTCCCAATAACGATCGAACTGGAAGACGACCGTGGGAATGCCGAGCGGGCGATAATACTCCGGCTCCAGATAAACCCTGCCGCTGCGGTAGATGGCCTGCACATATCGACCGGCAACCCAACCGCGCCCGCCGTAGAAGGAAACATCACACCACGGCAGGTCCGCCAGGCAGCCGTGGATTTCTACCGATTCGCCGGCAGGGATCACGGTCACGGCCGGATAGCGTATGCTCGGCCCCGATCGCATGTTGACATTGGCGGTGGCAAAACCTTCCGCAGCCTCGGCTACCGCCGGGACGAGCATGAGCGCACAAACAGCGACCGCCCGAAAAAACGCATCTTTCACAGATCTATCTCCATAGAGGGCCACCTTCGGTCCCTTCGGCTGGCACCAGCGCGTCGCCGATTTGCGGATCAAATAGAAGTGCATGTGGAGTTTTTAAGGCTGAAAACAGCCCGGAATTCCGACCTCTGTGGATCAACGAATATTCCGCTTCGCCACGACAGTGCCGCAAGCCTGAATAAAGCCCCAACGTCCATAGTTAATGCTACGCTAACGTTTTAGATCTATTTTTGATGACGTGTGCCGTTCCGGGCCATCGGCGATGGCGATCGTGTTTTGCGTGCAAGGATAAATTGTGACGAACCGGTTTCGTGAGTTGGAGAGGCCGCAAACGGGCCGACTGAAGGACGTCGTGCTGATGGCGACCGTCACCGGCTTCGAGAGCCTTCGCATCCCGCGCAAGTCGGACATGAAGCAGTTTGCCGAGCTGTTCGAACCGCTTTTCCTCGGATCGAGCGACGAAGCCCGCCGTCAGGCGACCGCCGCCCTTTCGCAATGTGCGCACGTGCCCGAGCCCGTCGCCCTGCTGATCGGCAGCATGCCGATTTCCATTGCCGCTACCTTTCTGACCCGATCGAAAGCAATTTCCGATCGGGCGCTGATTGCCATCATCCGCCGGCAGGGATCGGCCCATGCCGGCGCGATCGCGCACCGCGAAAACCTTTCACCCTCGGTCGTCGATGCGCTCGTCGAGCACCACCAGGCCATGTATGCGAACGGACAGCTGGATGCGAATCAGCCCGGGACAGACGCGATAAGCCCACCGCCGCCGGCCGAGGACAGCGCTTCTTCCGATCGCATCGCCCGCGAAGACAAGCTGCGCGAGGAAATCAAGGCATTGGCGCGGGCCGAGCCGCGAGAAGGCACCTCCCGCATTCGGCCGATCGACGAACTCCACCAGGCGTTGCTCATGCGGTTTGCCCGCAGCGGCGAAGCGGTTCTCTTCGCTACGGCTCTCGCCGACGCATTGCGATCGAGCCGAGCGCTTGCGGAGCGGATCCTTCTCGACATTTCAGGTCAGCAACTCGCCGTGACCCTTTCTGCACTTGAGTTCCCCGCAGGCGAGATGAGTTCTCTGCTCGAGGCATTCTATCCACACCTTTCCGAAAGGCTCGGCGGCGGCACGCGCACCACAGCCCTGGTTGAGGCGGTTGCAAGGAAGGTCAGCGTCGAACGGGTCGAGGCCTGGCTGCGTGCGGATGAGCATGGAGCCACCGAGCCGGCCCGCTACGAGGCCCACTTCGCCGACAACCGTGCCTCCGACCCCCGCCAGCAAGAGGCTCGTCCAGCCCTCGCCCATCGCAGCACCACCCAGCCCATGCGCGGGTTCGGGAGAGGCTAACCTCGCTTCGCGCTCCGTGTTAACTACAGCGCCGCGCGTCTTATCAGACGCGCAAAGGTCGCTGTAGCACTTTGCATTGCTGCATGTTTTTATCCTTAAATCGGCGACGATTTTAGGAAACATGCAGTAGCCGCGGCGCCTTGGTTATCGCCGGGGACTGTCTTCGGCGGCCACGACCTCGAACAGACCGTCGCAATCGTCCAGTTCGATTTCGACGATCCAGCAATCAGGATCGAAGCGGATCTCGGAGGAAAGCGCGCTGTCGATGTGATCCACTTCCGCATTCTGCAACCGTATCTCGAATTTGCGGCTCGTATCGGCTTCATCTTCGAAGAAGTTCTGCGGCGCGGGCGCATAGAGGGTCTCGATCCCGAACCGCGAGCGCTGGCGAATGAAGATTGCGCCTGCCTCCTGCGCCCCCTTGCGCAGCACGGCGGCATAGCCACCGACGGCAAAGACGCGGCGTAGCAGAGAGGACACGAAGATATCGGATTTTAGGCGCATTCGAGGCTGATACACGTGAGACCACCGGCATGCAATTGTTCGGGAAGCGTCGGCCGCCGCTGCCGTGCTGAGCTCAGATCCGCGGTGCTGCTCAAAGCGCACCGATTTCCTTCAGCTTCTTGAGAACCTTCGCATTCGGTTCACCGGTCTGCGGCAGGCGATAGTGCTTTTCAAAATGCCGGATGGCGGCGCGCGTCTGATCGCCGGCGACACCATCGACCACGATGTCGGCATAGGCAAGATTGCTGAGCCCCTTCTGGATGCTCACCACCAATTCGCTCGGGACAGGAATGTCGGCCCGAGGAAGGAATGTCTTGTCCTCTTCGGCAGTGCGGATCGCTGCAGCGACCGGATCGACCTCTGCCGACGCGCCCTTTGGGTCCGAATAGGGACGGTCGCCAGGGGTGGCGGCGGGAAGGCCAGTATCGCGCGTCGCACGCAACGCCTGCAACAAGTCGTCCCTCGCTTCGCCGCTTTGCAGACGCCCGGTCTGTTTTTCGAAGCGCAGGATCGCGGCGGAGGTTTTCGGGCCGGTACGCCCATCCGGCGCTCCATCGTAAAGACCCAGCCGCGCCAACTCTCTCTGTATGTCCGCAGTAAGCGTCGAGGCGGCCGGTGCGGCGGCAGCCGCGTCGTCGATGTTCCCGGGTTTTTCGGCGCCTTCCCGTTCGATGACGAAGGTCGTTACATTGCGAGGCTCGACCGGCTCACCATTGGCAGCGGCCAAGCGCTCGGCAACTTCGGGTCCGACCAGCGGAACGCGGGTGCGCAGAAGTGGCGACGGGTGGGCGCCGTGCTGGTACCACATGGCGTTGGCCGCAACGAAGCTGAAGACGACGACGAAGGCGGCGGATCCGCCCGCGCCGACCGGGTGGCGAGCCATAACTCTGGCGGCAGATGCAAGAGCGCGAGCGGCTACGGCCAGGCCGCGCAATGCGAGGCCAGGTCGAGTTTGTGCCGCTCTCTTCCGCTCAGGCTGTTTGCGCTTGCGCGGAGCCATGTCCCCGGTCCTCGTTCATTCCCTCGTCTTGGAAGCCAACCTCCCGTATACGCGCCGCTCCCTCGCCGCGCTCCCCGAGCCGCGGAGGGAACTCCACTGTAACGGGAATGCTCGCTTGTTCGCCGTTCGCGATGCCGGATCCGTCGCGTGGGATCGAAACGACGATTACCGTCCCCTCGCCTTCGCAACTACGGATCGAAACATTGCCCCCGTGCAGCGTGACCAATCCCTTCACCAACGACAAACCGAGCCCGGTTCCTTCGTAGCGGCGCGTATAGTCATTCTGAATCTGGACGAAAGGTTGGCCGAGCATCTGCAGCTTGTCTTCGGCAATGCCGATCCCCGTGTCGCTCACGGTGAGCTTCAGAACTGCGCCGTCGGTTTCGGCATCGATAGTGACCAGCCCGCCCTGATTGGTAAACTTGATCGCGTTGCCGACAAGGTTGATCAATATTTGCTGAAAAGCGCGCTGATCGGCATTGATTTCAGCAACTGCGCGCGTGACGCGGCTTGTCAGCCTTACGCCCTTCTCGCGTGCCTGATGGGAAAGCATGGCCTCGCAAGCGGCGACGGCGTCGGCCACGCGGAAGGGCTCCGGAACAAGCTCGTAGCGGCCGGCCTCGATCTTGCTCACGTCAAGCATCGTGTTGACGACAGAAAGGAGGTGGGCTCCGGATTTGTGAATCAGCGAGACATATTCGCGCTGTCTGTCGTTCTCCAGCTTGCCGAAATATTCGCCGGCCAGCACGTCCGAAAAGCCGAGGATGGCGTTGAGCGGGGTGCGCAGTTCATGGCTTACGGCCGCGAGAAAACGCGTCTTCGCGTCGTTCGCCGATTCGGCATAGGCTGCCTTGGCGGTTGCTTCCGCCCGCAGCCGCGCTTCCTCGGAGACATCGCGGGATTGCACGACGATGGCAGTCAGCCGATCCTCGGCGTCCCGGACCGGTGTCATCTCGCAACGCATGTGCACAAACTGCGTCCCTTCGGCCGGGACCGACAGCCGCTCGAGGCGGATGTCGACCATCGATCTCTCGCCATTCTGGCGCAGCGCATCGATAGCCCGCAGGAACGTGATCCGATCGGAGACGTGAATCTGCTCGATGAACCCGCGGCCGCAAGGGTCGCGCATCAAAGCGAGATGTTCGGCAGCATCGCGACCGTGCACGGACAGGACATTGCCGCGCAGGTCATGCACTGTGACGAGACCGGCGAAAAGATCATAAGCCGCCGAAAGATCGGGAAGCGCAGTCGCAGGCTCGCGAACATGATATGCCTGAGGATGGTGGTCCCGACCAATGGCAGCGGCCGAGGCCAACAGCGATGCCGAGGCCCACAGCGCCGTCCCCACCGGCAGAGCGACGGAGACCGGCAACACAGCCATAAGCGCCAGGGGCACGATCGGCAGAGCCGTCAGAGAGACGGCTGCGATAGCACGCAGACGCTTGAAGTCACGATGCGGCAGCCACGCGGCAGCAGCGTCATCCATGCGGGATGCCCATCTGCCAGCGATGTCACGCAATACATTCACGCTTTGCCCTGCCACCTTTGTTGTTTCTTTCGAGCCGATCCGGAACACCTATTTCGCTTTCGAAGGGGGTTGGCCGGGCTGTCTCGTGACGGTCCGAATCTCGCACCCCCGACTTAATGAAAGAATAAACGGGCCACCTCGGAGCGGGCACAAAGCGGGCAAAAAATCCTGTTTTGGGGCAACTCCGGCGAGCTTCGTTCCTTGTGGTTAACGGGGCGTAAGCGTCGGATTTTCGTTGATTTTTCGGTTCTTGTTAAGAATTTGGGCAGCGTCTTCAAGGTCCATTGCCCGTGCCACAAGCAGTCTCTGGCCCGAGCCTTGCCACGAACCTTAACGGCAATCGCTAAAATTTGAGATAAATGCCACTTCGGATGCCGAAATCGCGCATTTCATTAAAATTCGAGACAAATTCCACTGGTTTTGGAAAAGCGCCCTTGTGATTCCCACACTAATGTCCGTCGCAAAGCATGGAGGAGCCGGACACGTCACCGATTCCCGACATGGAACGCAAGCGGGCGTGTGTATCAGGCGATACCTCTCGTCCGGGACTGTCGAGAAAGGCAAAATCGGTTAAAAGACCGGGAGCTGCGGCAGCCGAACAAAGGATGGGCAGAAGATGTGGTTTTTCGTCAAAGCAGCATGCTGGTTTTCTCTGGTTCTGGTCCTCCTGCCGTTCCTGGATCCCTCCAGCACCGAGAAGCTACAGCGCGGACCGAAGGTGGAGATCGGCGATACCTTTTCGGCGGCCAGCGAAGCGTTCCAATATGTAAGCGCCATCTGCATCCAGAAGCCTGACGTCTGCGAGAAGGGCGCCGAGACTTTCGTTGCGCTCGGCCATCGAGCCCGTGAAGGCGCGCGCATCGCCTACGAATTTCTCGACACGCAGTTCGCTGAAACCGATGCCGGCGCACCGGACGCCAAGATCATGACTGGCACGGTCACGCCCACAGAGACTTCGCATGACGAAGCAAATCCCAGCGCGCCGACCTTCAAGCGCACGCCGGTTCCGGAGAAGCGTCTCGACCCAAGGGCCGCCGTGGCGCAGTAACGACTGGCTTCGCCGGCCGACCTGCGATCGTCTCACACTCCAACTGCCTGATTAGCCGTTCCGTTTCGGCCACCGCGGAGATATCCATTCTCCGCGGTGTACTTTTACGTACGGAACGGACCAGAGTCGCGACGATGTTTGGGCCGAAATGGTATTGGCTGTTCTCATTGCCGCTCGCATCTCCTATATGAAAGGGTGAGGTCCCGATGACGGCAAGAGCGGGATCGGGACGGGCGCAGTTATCGCGCGGCGGCAGCCGGTCGCGAAACGGCGCCGAGAATCGGACGGGCCATGACTCCACTTGACCAGATCATTGACGACTTTTCCTTCCTCGATGAGTGGGAGGACCGCTACCGCTACGTGATCGAACTGGGCAAGAGTTTGCCAGAGATGCCGGAGGCCTTGCGAACGAGCGAGAACAAGGTTCAGGGCTGCGCAAGCCAGGTCTGGCTTGTGACTCACACGACGGGCGATCCGGAGAACCCCGTGCTGACCTTCGAAGGGGAATCCGACGCCCACATCGTTCGCGGTCTCGTGGCGATTGTTCTCGCCCTTTATTCCGGCAAACACGCTTCCGAAATCGCGCAGCTCGACGCCCTCGACGTCTTCGGCAAGATCGGCCTCATCGAGCATCTGTCGTCGCAGCGCGCCAATGGCCTGCGCTCCATGGTCCGGCGGATCAAGAACGAGGCGGAGGTCCGGCTGGCGGCGTGACGCCGCGCAGCTCGCCTGGTCGGGGGCCTTGTCACAAAAACGAAGAAGGCCGGGGCGATGGCTCGACCCGACCCTGCTTTCCAAGACGAAACGCTGAGCGCACTCGTCCCCGCTCAGCCTTGCCGGGCCAAGCGGCGAACGGGATTACTTCCCGCGGCGCTTGCGACGCTGTCCGAGGCCCATTTCCTTGGCGAGACGCGAGCGGGCTTCCGCATAAGCGGGCGCAACCATCGGATAGTCCGCGGGCAGATCCCACTTTTCGCGATACTCTTCAGGCGAAAGGTTGTGATGGGTCATCAGGTGGCGCTTCAGCGACTTGAACGTGCCGCCGCATTCAAGGCAGGTGATCTGATCATCCTGAACCGACTTGCGCACCGAAACAGCGGGCTTCGGCTTCTCGACCGGAACCACCACCGGTGCGGGAGCCGTCGTGTTGTTGAGCGCCGAGTGAACATCGGCTATGAGCGTCGGAAGCTCGGCAACCGGAACCACGTGGTTGCTTACATAGGCGGCAACGATTTCCGCCGTCAACTCAACCAGGAGTTCATGGCTCGCGCCGGGCGTGGTTTCTGTCATTTCTTTCTCCTATCGGAATTCAGCAACAAATCTGAAACAGTGTTTCAGAGGGAGGAATTCGCGAAAATGCCGCCGAACAGCGCCCGCTGCCTTGGAATTGACCGATAACTGTACGGCAAGGACCGAGGTTCTGCCGCAACATCAAGGCTCGAATTGGGATAGCGAAACCCGCCACCAAGGTATCAGCACAATCGACACCTCAAAGCAACGGATAATATTCACAACTCAAGCTGGAATTTCAGTTCAAAGTATTTTCCACGACGACACTTTGCATTTACTGCATTAACATTGATCGCCGAAAAGTCCAAACATAAATTTATGGAACAGCAGCAACTTTATTCCAAACTGCTAAAATTGTCACCACGCGCGGATTTGTTCGGAAATACAAAAACAGAAACGGCGTCGATCAAAGCCGACGTGGCTCTTCCTTTTGTGGAAGCTGATCTATTACCGACAGTTTCGTCAATCTGTAACCGGCCTGGTGCGCGGCCTTGGCCAAGAGATGGGCGGAGATCGGCGCCGTCAGAACGAAGAAAACAAAACCGGCAAGCGCACGCACCAAAATTGCACCGTCGAGGGAATGCAACCCGGCCGCCAGAAGCAGGAGACCGGAACCGATGGTTCCCGCTTTCGACGCCGCATGCATGCGCGTGTAGAGGTCCGGGAACCGAACGATCCCCAGAGCCGCCAGCAGCGAGAAGGCGGCACCCACAACGACGATCAACGCGACGACAAGCGCGACTGCGCCACTGACTTGCGCTTCCATCAACGTGCTCCCCTGCGTTTGCGGCGCACCGCCTGGACCGCCTTGCCGCGCTTCGGGGGTAACTTTTTGGCCGACGCGACCTCCGCGGACTGTTCCGGTGCCAGTCCGCGCGTCAGGATGAAACGGGCGAAGGCAACGGTCGCGAGAAAGCCTACCAGACCCAAAGCGATGGCGATGTCTATATAAAGGTTGAAGCCAGTCTTGATGGCGATTACGGCGATGAAACCGATCGCGATCGCCACCAGCATATCGAGGCCAAGGACGCGGTCCGGCAGAGTGGGGCCTCGGATGATACGCAACACCGTCATCAGCAGGGCGGCGGAGAGGAGCACCAGCGCGAAGCCGATCGCTGCGGAAAGCACGGTCTGAGCCATCACGATCCAAAGGCCTCCCGGATTCGGCGTTCGAAGCCGCGTGCGATGTCCTGCCGAAGCGCGCCCGGATCGGCGCAATCGAGCGCATGGACGTAGAGGGTCTTGCGATCGTCGGACACGTCGACCGAAAGGGTTCCCGGTGTCAAAGTGATGAGATTGGCGAGCAGGGTGATCTCGAAATCGCTCCTGAGCGTCAGTGGATAGGCGAAGATGCCGGGCTTCAGTACCATCTTCGGCCGCATGACGAGAATGGCGACCTTGGTCGCGGAAACGGCCAACTCCTTGAAGAAGAGCAGCAGGAGAAGCAGCATGCGCAAAGGCCGTATCGGATAGGTCACCGGCCGCAACTCACGCCGAATGAGCCCAAGCGACAGCGCGCCGACCAGGAAGCCGAGCACGAGATTTGCGAGGGTGAAGCTCGAACTGATGGCGCCCCAGATGACTGTGAAGATCAGGTTGATCACAAGGAACTTCATCCCAGCGAACTTCATTGCAGGCCTCCCGCGGGAAAGACCGAGTTCAGATACGCCGACGGCTCCGCAAGCCCGGCGGCCGCACTCTGGATCGTCGCCAGCAGCGGCTCCGGATAGAGGCCGATCCCGAGCGTGAGAAGGGAAAGGGCCGCGAGCGGAGCCAGCACGGCCGGCGGCAGCCGCACGGTCTCGACAGCTGCGCCGGCCTCGTCACGCCAATAGGCGAGCAGGAACAGCCGGCCGGTCGCAATCACCGTGCAGAAGCCGGCGAGAAGGAGTGCCGCCGCAAGCCACCAGGCACCGATGTCGAGCGCCGCCTTGACGAGCATAACCTTCGGCCAGAAGCCGGAAAAGGGCGGCAACCCGGAAACGGCGAAGCACAACATCAGGGTCAGTGCGGCAAATCCCACGTTCTTGCGGTAGAGGCCTGAGACGGTCGCGATGGAAGAGCCCCCGCCGAGCCGCGCGGCAATTCCGGCGGCGAAATAGAGACCGGTCATCACCAGCATCGAATGGAGCGCATAGAAGATCGCGCCGCCGATGCCGCCAGGACCGCCGACGGCAATCCCCGCCAGCATCGACCCGATCCCAGAAACGACGAGATAGCCAAGGATGCGGCGAAAGTCGCTCTGCGCCAGCGCGCCAAGAACACCGACGATCATCGTCAACGCTCCGGCAAGCGCCATGACGAAGCTCAGCTCTTCTCTTTCAACCGGGAAAAGCATGACCATAACGCGGATCAGGGCGTAGATGCCGACCTTGGTAAGCAGACCGGCAAAAAGCGCCGACACGACGACACGCGGGGTGTGGTAGGAGGCCGGCAGCCAGAAATTCACAGGGAACGCCGCTGCCTTCATGCCGAAGGCGAGCACATAGAGTGCCGTCAGCGTCATCAACGGCGCGCTGCCCCGCAAGCCTTCCGCCTTGCGGGCGATGTCGGCCATGTTCAGCGTCCCGAACACGGCATAAAGATAGCCCGTCGCGACCAGGAACAGCGTCGTTGCCACGAGGTTCAGGAAGCCATACTTCACCGTGCCGTCGATCTGCTCGGGCTCGGAACCGAGAACCAGAAGACCGAAAGAGGAAATCAGGAGAACTTCGAACCAGACGTAGAGGTTGAACACGTCCCCTGTCAGGAAGGCGCCGGAAACGCCCGCCATCAGCAGCATCAGGAACGGATAGAAGCCATAGCGCCTGCCGCTGTCGTTGATATCGGCAAGCGAGAAGATGCCGCCGGCGAGCGCAACGATTGCCGCGACCAGAGCGAAGAGCGCCCCCGTCAGATCGACCGTGAACGCGATGCCGAAGGGCGGCAACCATCGACCCATGACCATGGTCACCGGTCCGTTGGTAACCACATGCCTGAGCAGCAGCGCGTCGATCAGGACAAGTCCTGCAAGCCCTGCAACCGCGATGATCGGGTGAAGGCCGACCGCGCGGCGCAACATGACCAGAACCGCGCCGATGGCGAAGCACCACGCGACGGGCAGGATCACCAGCCAATCGGCAACGGTCGTCGGGCCGAGAACGAGCGCGGCGGAAAGATCGACGGAGGATGAAGTCGGAACAGCCATGGGTCGATCAATATCCAAGCGGCGGCATCGGATCCTTCACCGGCTCCGCCACACGCATCTCGTCCGTGTTGTCGGTCGACAGATCCTCATAGGCGCGCCAGGCGAGAACCAGTAGGAAAGCGAAGAAGGAAAAGGAAATGACGATCGCCGTCAGGATCAGCGCCTGCGGCAACGCATTGGCGGCAGGGCCGGCTAGCGTGTCGACACCGCCTGCGATGACCGGCGGCACGTCGCGCGTGAGCCGCCCCCCGGTGAAGATCAAAAGGTTGACCGCATTGCCGAGAACCGCCACGCCGAGGAGCACGCGGATGATGAACTTCGACAGCATCAGGTAGACCGCGACAGTGAAGAAGATGCCCACGAGCAACGCAAACCAAGCCTCCATCACTCGCCTCCCCGTTCTTCAAGCGAAAGCGCGACCGAACTGATCGCTCCGACAACCACGAGATAAACGCCGGTATCGAACAGCATGACCGTCGAGAGCGGGATCTCGACACCAAAAAGCGACGGATAGATCCACAGCCCGGTCATGAACGGCACGTGTGCAAAGAGCGAAATCAGACCCGCGACCGTCGCGGCAAGGAGTCCCGCGCCGGCGATCGCCATCGGATGGAAATAGATCGCACGTCTTACTGTCTCGACGCCGTGGGCGATGCCGTAGATCGCCAAGGCGGAAACGGCGATCAACCCGCCGATGAACCCGCCGCCCGGTTCGTTATGGCCCCGCAACAGGACGAAGATCGAGAACAGCGTCATCAGACTTGTCAGGAACGGCGCGACCGTACGGAAAATCAGCGATTTCATGCACGTTCCTCCGCATCCTGTCGAGCATCGGCGCCGCGCTTGAGCGAGCCCGCTCTCAGCCGCACGAGCGAGAGGATGGCAAGACCGGTGATCATCACCACGGCGATTTCGCCAAGCGTGTCCGTACCGCGGAAATCGACGATGATGACGTTGACGACATTGGCTCCGTGCGCGATCGACTTCGAATAGAGATCGTAGAAATCCGTCAGCGTCGAGTCGAACGGCGTGCCCGTGGCTCTCAGCAGAAAGAGGCCGAAACCGAGCCCGCAGGCGAGCGCGATCATCGAGTCGGGAACCTTCTGGCGCAGCGGCCGGCTATCCGAGGGGGAAAGGTGCAGTCGCGTCATGACCAGTGCCAGCACCACCACCGACAGCGTCTCGATCATGAACTGGGTAAAGGAGAGGTCCGGCGCGCCGTAGAGCAAAAAGATGACGGCGACCGCAAAGCCCTGTATGCCCAGCGAGACGATCGCAGTCAGGCGATCGGCGGCCAGCACCACGGCCAAAAGCCCAGCAACCGCAATGGCCATGATGGCAAGCTCATGCATCGGAACGTCCGCCGCGAAGAACGGTGCGCGCGGCAGCTCTCCAAAATGTACCGGAGTTGCAAGAAGCACGACCGCGATCAGCACGAAGACGACGGTCATGTAGACGTCGAGCTTGCCGCCCTGCAACCGGCGAGTGACGGCCACGGCGAGCCGCAAGAGCCCGCGGATGAACTGGTCGAAACCCCGGTCAGGTCCCCAGCCGATATCGGTCAGGATAACCGCCACGGCTGCCCGGAGACGGTCGAGGTTGAGATAGAAGACGAAGCCCAGCAGCAACGTGACAGCGGAAAGGAGCAGCGGTACGCCGATATGTGGCGCGAGCGATATCGTCACCGTTCGTGGCTCACCAGCGATGGCGGAGGACATCGGCGAAGAAATCAGGCGATGAGCGAGGCCGGACATCAGAGCGATCGACAGACCCTTCAGTGCCAGAATCGCCGGGCCAAGCCAGAGGAGGACCGGCGCCCCGTGGGCATGCCTCGGCATCTCTACCTTTGATCCGAGGAACGGTTTCAAGGCGATGGCGAAAGCGACAGCAAACATGAGGGCATTGCCAAGAACGGTCAGCGCCGCAAAGGCCATGGAGCGCAGATTGAAAGTGGAAAGCGCACCGTAGATTTCCTCCTTTGCGAGGAAACCGAAAAACGGCGGCAGACCGCCCATCGAAAGCGCGGCGGCAAGTGCGACCGCGAAGGTCAGCGGCATGGCCGAGCGCAGCCCGCCGAGCTTTGTCAGGTCGCGTGAGCCCGTCTCGTGGTCGATAATGCCCGCAACCATGAACAGTGCGCCCTTGAACAGCGCATGCGCCACGAGATAGAGCGCCGCCGCCTCGATTGCGTGCGGCGAACCGAGGCCTGTTAGCAGGACCAGAAGACCGAGCGAGGCCATCGTCGTATAGGCGAGCATCAGCTTGAGGTCGGTTTGACGCACCGCCAGCGCAGCGCCGCTCACGAGCGTCGCCACCCCGAACAACGGCAGCAGGATTTGCCATTCCGGCGTGCCCCCGAGTACCGGATTGAGCCGCATCAGGAGGTAGACCCCCGCCTTCACCATCGTCGCCGAATGCAGATAGGCCGAAACCGGCGTCGGTGCCTCCATGGCATTCGGCAGCCAGAAATGAAACGGAAACTGCGCAGACTTGGTGAAGGCTCCGCCCAGCACGAGAAGAAGTGCTGCGAGATAGAACGGGCTCCCCTTCACCTCCTCACCGAAAGAGAGAAGCAACGAGAACTGGGTAATGCCGCTGACGTTCCAGAGAATGAGAAGGCCGGCGAGCAGTAGCAGGCCTCCTCCCCCCGTGACGACCAATGCCTGCAGCGCCGCACGGCGTGCGGCCTCGCGGCCGTGATCGAAGCCGATCAGCAGGAAGGAAGTAATCGACGTCAGTTCCCAGAAGACGAAAAGCATCAGGAAACTGTCCGAAAGGACGAGACCCTGCATAGAGCCCATGAACATCAGGATGAAGGAAAGGAACCGGCCCTGATGCGGGTGGCCCTTTAGATAACCGCCCGAGTAGAGGACGATCAGCGCCCCGATGCCGGAAATCAAAAGTGCAAACGTCAGCGACAGGCCGTCGATCAGCCAGGAGAAGCTGACGTTGAAGGAGGGAATCCAGGCATAGCCGCCGGTGACCATTTCGCCGTCAGCGACTTCCGGAACGAAGCGGAGAAAATGCACGAAGATCGCGACCGGCGCGAGAGCCAGCAGCCAGGCGGCGTTGTGACCGAGAAACCGCGTCAGCACCGGGGCCACGAGTGCCGCGACGAAGGGGAGACCGAGGGCCAGAAATGTCAGGGCCGCGACATCCATCGTCTTGGCAAGCTCCTTCGCCGTTTTGACCATCCGATCAAATTATTGCCGGACATAAAATAAGGCCTGTTCCGCCTCAAGAGTGAATCGGCACGAATCGGAGTTGCGCGACAGTAATACACTGCAAAGCGCAGGCAAACATCGCAGCATCGCGCTACCTGCGAACATGGCACCGAGCATCCTATTGGCAGCCCCTTCTCGATAGTAAAAAGGTCGGCACGCGATAAATGCGTCCGCTGCAGCCGGCCCTTCTCCGGTCGGATACTGGTTCGATGCCGGCGGCGGCCATCCGAGCGATTTCGCACCCATCGACGACCAGGCGATCAGAGAATATGATCGCGCGTATTTCATGGTGCGGACTGAAATCCGCTGCGCGGCGCGCGACGCTGTCTCGGCCGTGTTTTCCGACGACCCTTCGGCGGCGGGCTTGCGTTGTTGCCTCAACGGCACCGCCATACGTTCGAAGAGGATTGACAGCGCGACACGGAAGCAGTGCCATGAGCGTGAGCGCTGCTTTCCTGCATTGTGTTGAACGCGTGGCGCTCCGGCTGTTCCGGGAGAAACAGCAAGGGCTTCGGGGCCGGGCTACGAGGAGCGGCAGATCGAAGCAAGCCAAAAGGATGCCCGCATGCGCCGCGCTTTCTTCGCCCTCGCCCTCCTTATGGGGCTCGCGTTCCCCGCAGCCGCGGAGGACGACTGGCACCCCTATGCCAATCCTCGCTTCGGCTACACGGTCGAGATCCCGCCGGGCTTCGAACTGCGCCAGGACGCATCCGACGATGGCGACGGCGCGAGTTTCCATGCGGACGACAACGGAGCGACGCTTGCTGTGTTCGGAAGCCATCCGCCAGATGGCGATTTCGAAACCGATGTCGCGGACCGCATCAGTCTCGAGACGCAGGATGATTGGAGAATGCTGTTTTCACGCGTTACGCCTGCCTGGGCCAGTTTCTCCGGCGCGCGTGATGGCGAAGTGTTCTATGCCCGGGCGATCGCCCTTTGCGACGGAAGTGCCGCCTATTTCCGCCTGCAATATCGCAAGAATCCTCTGACGAGTTTCGACGGGATCATCTCGCGCATGGCCGCGGCGCTGAGGCCGTCCGACGGCTGTCGGCTCGCGCCAGAATGACCGGCGGGATGAAGAGGGTCAGGACAGTGCCGCGCCGCTGAAGCAGGTCACGACCGCCGAATAGTGCACCGCCGAACCCGCAACGACAAAGCCGTGCCAGATCGCGTTCTGGAAGCGCAAGCGTTCCCAGACATGGAAGATCACGCCGGTCGAGTAGATGACGCCGCCGATCAGGATCAGGATCAGTGTCGTCGCCGTCAGCGTGGACAAAAGCGACCGGGCGGCGAGCACGCCGCTCCAGCCCATGCCCAGATAGAGCAGGAGCGCGAGCCGGTCGAACCGACCGGGGAAGAGACACTTGATAATTATCCCGAGCGCGGCGATGGCCCATATGCCGACCAGCATCCTGGAAAGGAACGGGTTGTCCCAGCCGCGCTGGAGAAACGGCGTATAGGTTGCCGCGATCAGCACGAAGATCGAGGAATGGTCGAACCGACGCAGGAGCCACTTCAGCCTGCAGATCGGGAAGAGATTGTAGAGGAACGACACCGAAAGGGTGGTGACAAGTCCGATGCCGTAAATCCAGGCGGCGGCAAGTTGACCGGATGTGCTCCAAAGCGTTGCATAGAAAATCAGCGCCGTGACACCGCAGAGCGCGGCCGCAAGACCGATGCCGTGGACGATCCCATCCGCAATCAGTTCGGATCGGTCATAGTTCCACTTGACGCCGTCAGGCTCCACGCGATCCTCCCCTCGACGCCGCGTCGACATCCCTTGAACGCAGAAAGGGCCTGCTCATGCCCCGACCCGCACCGCGATCGGAAATCGAGACAATTTCCTGATCGGCGGTGACGTTCGGCCCGACGCGGGCACGTGTTCCACCCGTTTAACGTGCCACAGCACGCGCCCGCGGCAAAGAGCCCCCCGACGGCGAAAAGGATCAATTTTTGCAACCTATTACAACAATCGGCTGATGTCCTGCAAAGCCGACCCGACTTGCTTCCGGTCGGCCGCTCTCGGATCGGCGGTTGAAGGTAACCGCGCGGTCACATCCTGATTGCTACGGCACGTGGCGGCTACGTCCGGAGGACGCTGTCGGAACGACAATCCGCGACGGTCAAGGGCGCCAGCGAGCGAGAGCGTCGTCAAACGAAATTGCTTGAGCCCAGCTTATCTTGCGCGTGCTATCTCCGCCGCACAGGTCTGGCAAAGCGGAGCGTGCGGCACCGCGTGCAGTCTTTCCGGCGAAATCGGGTCACCGCAGCGCGCGCAGGTGCCGAAGGTTCCGGCCTCGATTCGGTCCAGAGCGGCATCAATGGCGCGAATCTCGCCCTGACCTGCGAGGCCGAGGCCCTCCAGTACCTCGTCGTTTTCTCGTTCGGTGACGCGATCCGGTACGTCGGCATTCATCGGCTGATCGAGATCCTCCTCGATCTTCACCAGCCGACCATAAAGCTCGCGTTTGCGGCGGAGAAGCTGTTCGCGAAAGTCATCAAGCGCGTACTTGTCCATTTGCAGGGCTCCTTGGTCGCGGCGCGGTCGAACCACGCCGCCTTCTTGTTCTTGGCATCTTTACCGGTCGACGAGAACGGCGCAGGGGCAATGGCTGACCACGCGGCTGGCGGTCGAACCGATAAAATAGTCGATCAGGCCGGGCCGGTGCGAAGCAATAATCACGAGGTCCGCATTCTCTTCCTTGGCGAGAGCGTTGATGGTGCCGGCCGCCCCGCCGGTGCGGATTTCGATACGTCCCTTGATCCCATGCTTGGTCTTCAACCCTTCCAGCGTCTTGACCGCATGTTTGCGCGACTCCTCGATCATCTCGAGCGGAAAATCGACGATCATATAACCCTGCGCATAGGCGTTAAGATCCTCGACGACGTTGAGCAGGACGATTTCCCCCCCTTCGTCGATGAGCTTCTCGGCGATGCTGAGTACGGATTCGCCATGCTCCAGCTGATCCATGGCGATCGGGACGATGATTTTTTTGTACATGCTGCACTCCTTCTATTACGTTCCCGGTCGCCATATGGCGAGGCCAGCCCCTATGCGCGGATCAAGGAGAAGGCCGGTCTTCACTTCTCCCGTTTCCGCGCCAACATGAATTTGCGCGGAGGCGATGTTCCAGCATTGATTGAAATCAAATCGGCCGCCACCGTCGTATTAGCATCACTGAAAGATCAGGTAGTGCGACGGTCACGACTGTCAACGCTCATCGAACACAACATCAAGTAATATAATAGCTTTCCTGAACGCGGTCACGGGCCCATATTTATCGCAGTTTCAAGAAACTGCGACCGGCAGCCACGGGAGTGCCGGTCCGGCCCAGAAAGGCGACGCAATGCAACATACAACCCAGTCGCGCCCGGCAATCAGCATCCCCGCGGACCACGCGGTCGCAATGCCGGCCTATGTCGACCGGTCCCACCTCGTCGTCCAGGATCTGCCGATGGTTTCTAGCTGGTACCAGAGAATTCTGGGCCTGACGCCGATCGAGACCGGCGCAAAGGGCGAGACCCTCGGTGTCGCCGGCAGGCCGCTGCTGACGCTGACGACCGAAGGGAATGCGGCAAGAGCTCCGCGCAACGCGCCGGGCCTGTTCCATACCGCTTTTCTCGTTCCCAATCGGCGCGAACTCGGACACTGGCTTGCGCACGCGGCACACCACAACATTCGCCTGCAGGGCGCATCCGACCACCTGGTCAGCGAGGCGATCTATCTCGCCGATCCGGAGGGTAACGGCATCGAGGTCTATCGCGACCGCTCGCGCGGCGAGTGGAACTACCAGCCGGACGGCACCGTGGCGATGAGCACGCTGCCGCTCGACCTGCAGGCCCTCTACGACGAAGCACCGAAGGACCAATGGGACGGTCTCGCCGAAGGCACGACGATCGGCCATATCCATCTGCAGGTCTCCGACATCCCCCAGGCGGACGCGTTTTTTCGTGACGTGCTCGGGTTGGACCTGATGGCGCGCTACCCCGGAGCGAGCTTCTTTGCCTCGGGCAAGTATCATCATCATGTTGCGGCCAATATCTGGAACTCCCGGGGCGCGTCCAAACGGCAGAGCAACATGACCGGCCTCGCGGACTATACGATCCGCTTCAGCGATGCTCAGAAGCTTGCAACGGCGCTCGCCAGGCTCGACGAACTGGAGATACCGGTAAGCAAGCAAGGCGACGTCCACAGCCTGGTCGATCCATGGGGCATCGGCCTCAAGCTCGCCCCCTGATAAAGGCGCGGCGGCCATCCTCGATAAGTGCCTTTAGGACGGATGAACTCCGGCTTTCTGCTTGATCGCCGCAATGACGCTCTCTATCTCATGGTCTCCCATCAAATCCGGAGACACGCCTTGTCTGCTTTCAAGAACCTGCCCACCGCCCCCGTCGCTCCGAAGAAACCGGTCACCGATACACGCCACGGTATTACCCGGACCGACGACTATGCCTGGCTCCGGGCGGACAATTGGCAGGCTATGTTCAAGGATCCTTCCATTCTCGATCCGGAGATCCGCAAGCATCTCGAAGCGGAAAACGCGTACATGAATGCGGCGATGGCGGACACGAAGGAATTGCAGAAGACCCTCTTTGCCGAGATGCGCGGCCGCATCAAGGAGGACGATTCTTCCGTTCCGATGAAGGATGGGGCCTTCGCTTACGGCACCTCTTACGTGATCGACGGCGAACAGCCCCGCTACTTCCGCATTCCGCGCAACGGCAACCCGAAGGATGAGGCGATCCGCCACGTTCTGCTCGACGGCGACAAGGAAGCCGAAGGCAAGGCCTATTTCCGTCTCGCCGGCATCGACCATTGCAGCGACCATTCCCGAGGCATCTGGGGCTACGACGACAAGGGGTCGGAATATTTCACGCTGAAAGTGCGCGACCTTTCAACCGGCGAGGATCTGTCCGATGTGATCGAGAATACGGGTGGCGGCGGCGCATGGGCGCCGGACGGCAAGAGCTTCTTCTACACCGTGCTCGACGAGAACCATCGGCCGTCGAAGATCTTCCACCACGTCATCGGCACGCCTCAGAAAGACGACCGACTCGTCTATGAGGAAAAGGACCCGGGCTTCTTCATGTCGGTCGGCGGGTCGCTGCTCGACGACTTCATCTACATCGATATCCATGACCACGAAACCAGCGAATACCGGCTGCTCTCGACCGAGAACCTGACAGGCGAGCCGCAGGTCGTGGCTGAACGCATAACCGGTCTCGAGTACTCGATGACGGAAGGCGGGGATGTTTTCTACATCCTCACCAATGCCGACGGCGCCAAGGATTTCAAGATCATGGAAGCGTCAGTGCAGGCGCCGCAAAAGGAAAACTGGCGCGAAATCGTGCCGCACAAGCCGGGCACGCTGATCCTTAGTCACATGGCCTATGCCCGCCATCTGGTCTGGCTGCAGCGACGCGACGGATTGCCGGAAATCGTCATCCGTGACCGCAAGACCGGCGAGGCGCACGCCATCGCCTTCGCCGAGGAAGCGTACTCTTTGGGGCTCTCGGGCGCTGCGGAATACGACACCGACGTCATCCGCTTCTCTTACTCGTCGATGACGACGCCGTCGCAGCTTTTCGACTACGACATGGCAACGCGTCAGCGCACGCTCCTGAAAACCCAGGAAGTGCCCTCTGGCCACGATGCGGACGACTACGTCACCCGCCGCGTCTTTGCGCCGTCGTGGGATGGCGTCGAGGTGCCTGTCACCCTGCTCTACCGCAAGGACACGCCGCTCGACGGTTCCGCCCCTTGTCTGCTCTATGGTTACGGCGCCTATGGAATCACCATACCGGCCGGCTTCAACACCAACTGCCTCTCGCTCGTCGACCGCGGCTTCGTCTACGCCATCGCCCATATCCGCGGCGGCAAGGACAGGGGCTTTCAGTGGTACGAAGACGGCAAGATGGCGAAGAAGACCAATACCTTCAAAGACTTCATCGCTGCGGCTGACTATTTGAATCAGGAGAAGTTCACGTCCTACGCGAACATCATCGCCGAAGGCGGCTCCGCCGGTGGCATGCTGATGGGAGCCGTCGCCAATATGGCGCCGGAGAAGTTCAAAGGCATCATTGCCGCCGTTCCCTTCGTCGACGTCTTGAACACCATGCTCGACGACACGCTGCCGCTGACCCCGCCGGAATGGCCGGAGTGGGGCAATCCGATCGAGAGCGCCGAATTCTACAACATCATCGCCGGCTACTCGCCCTACGACAAAGTGGAGGCGAAGGCCTATCCGGCGATCCTGGCGCTCGGCGGCCTGACCGATCCGCGCGTGACCTATTGGGAGCCGGCGAAGTGGGTGGCGAAACTCCGGGAGAAGACCACCGGCAGCGCTCCGATCCTGATGAAAACCAACATGGATGCCGGCCATGGTGGCGCGTCCGGACGTTTCCAGCGGCTGGAGGAAATCGCCTTCGAATACGCCTTCGCCATCAAGGTCGCGGGCAGGATTTAATGGAGGAAGGGAATGCCGGTCTATGTTGCACTGCTGCGGGCGGTCAATGTCGGAGGGACCGGCACGCTTCCGATGGCGGATCTGAAGGCCATTTGCGAGGGCCTCGGTTTCACCGATGTGAGGACCTATATCCAGAGCGGTAACGTGCTCTTTCGGTCCGAGCTTTCCGAAGCCGAGGTGCAGACGGGGCTCGAAGATGCTCTGGCGGAAAGAATGGGCAAAGCGCCCGGCGTCATCCTGCGCAGCGAAAAAGAGCTCCAAAAGATTGTCGACAAGGCGCCGTTTGCAAACGCCAAGCCGAATTTACTGCTGGTGACCTTCTTGCCTGAGCCGCCGCCGGCCGACGCGCTTGACAAGCTCGTCGCGCCGGACGGCGAAGAGGTGCAGGTCAGCTGCAGGGAGATTTATATCCATTTTCCCAACGGCTCGGGAAAGTCGAAGCTGAAATTGCCCGCCCTCAAGCCGGGCACCGCCCGCAATCTCAACACCGTCCGGAAACTCGCCGAACTCGCGGCCGAGCTCGAGGAAAGCCGCACCTGAACGCCATCAGGCGTGCGCAATCGGCTGGAACAGCAGCCGCACGAAGGTGCGGAAGACAAGCAACTGGTCGGGCAGGCTCCTCGGTTCCTTCAACGCCTTGGAAAGCACGATGCCGCCTTCGATCACGGTGGAGACCATGTCGGCCAGTTGGTCGGCATCGAGCGATTCGCGCGGGCGATAGAGGCGCATGATATCGCTGAACATGGCGGCGAAGCGCCGGCGCCACATCAGCGCCGCCTGCCGGTTGATTTCCTGGATTTCGCGGTCGAAGGCGCGCTCCTGCGTGCACATGCTTGCGACGAGACAACCGGGATGACCGTTCGGCAGGTCCGCGAGCAATTCCGACAGCAGCTTCAGGCCAAGCAGGAAGGCCTGCAGCGGGTCGTCCGCGAGTTCGTGTGCCCGGCTGAAGATCTCGTCGTAGATCCGTTCATCGTTTTCGATGTAACGTTCCAGGAGCGCCTTGGCGAGTTCGTTCTTGTCGCGGAAATGGTAGAAGAAACCGCTCTTGGTGATGCCGGTTTCAGCGATCAGTTCGTCGATCGACGTGGCCCCGAAGCCTTTCGCCAGCACGGCAGCTTCGGCAACATCGAGGATCCTTGTCCGCGTTTCCTCACCCTTTCGCATGCCCCGCTCCTGTACCGCCGGTACGGTTTTCCACTCCGAAAACGCCAGTCGCGTTTTCTGCCACAGCCGAAACTCGACGGCCAAGTGTTTGTTTTCACATCGATATCAGGATATTCCGCAAGTAGTATACCGCAACTCCTCTAGTTTAGCAGATGATAAAAAGGCAGAAATTCATCCGATCCCTGACACGGAAGATCCGTGAAGATCAGGAGGAAAGAGGATGGAGCAAGAGATGGCCAAGTATAGAGAAAACTTGCCGCTGCGGAACGGAGGGACATTCCTCACCGATGGCGGCATGGAGACAACGCTGATTTTTCACGACGGCTTCGAGCTTCCGCATTTCGCTTCCTTCGTGCTTTTGTCGTCGGCCGAGGGTCGCCGGAAGCTTCTGCAATATTACACGCACTATCTCGACGTCGCCCGGCGTCATGATACCGGCTTCGTGCTCGACACCGCCACGTGGCGAGCCAACGCCGATTGGGGTGAAAAGCTTGGCTACGACGCTGATGCGCTGGCAGCGGCCAATCGCGACGCGGTCTATCTGCTGACCGGGTTGCGCACCGAGTACGAGCGGCCGCAAGCGCCCATTGTCCTCAATGGCGTGATCGGCCCGCGCGGCGACGGCTACAAAGCCGGCAGGATGAAGGCCGACGAGGCGGAGGATTACCATGCGGCCCAGATTGCCACCTTCGCCGCGAGCGAAGCCGACATGGTATCGGCTATCACATTGACCAATGTCGACGAAGGTATCGGCATTGCCCACGCGGCAAAGGCGCACGGCATGCCCTGCGTCATCTCGTTCACGGTCGAGACCGATGGCCGGCTGGTGACAGGCTTATCACTGCAGGATGCGATCGGGACCGTGGACGCGGAGACGGACGGCTATCCGCATTACTACATGATCAACTGCGCGCATCCGAGCCATTTCGACGGGGCACTCGATCAGGGCCAGTCCTGGGTCAAGCGGATCGGCGGCATTCGCGCCAATGCCTCGATGATGAGCCATGCCGAACTCGACGAGAGCGAAACGCTCGATGCGGGCGATCCGGCCGATCTCGCGCGGCGCTATCGGTCGCTGACGAGCCGCATGCCGCATCTGCGCGTGCTCGGCGGCTGCTGCGGTACCGACCACCGCCACATCGCCGCGATATGCGAAGCCTGCCTTCCTCGCACCGCCCTCAGCGCCTGACGCGGAGGCAAAGCCGTCGCCTCTCCGGCAATACACCGGAGGGGCGACGGATAAAGTCTCGGCCTCGCGGAACAATCAGCGCTCGTGTAGACTTGTTCCTACAGCGCCGCGCGTCCAATCGGACGCGCTAAGGTCGCTGTAGCGCTTTGAAGTGCTGCATGATTTTGTCCTTAAGTCGATTCCGATTTAAGGAACCATGCAGGAGAGCGCGGTTCGTCGGCACCGCCCGGCACACGCAATGGGACCGAGAATGATGAACCACATACCCCCGCAATCGGCCTCCGGAACGGCCCCCGTTCCCTTCGACAACAGCTATGCGCGGTTGCCGGCGAACTTCTATGCTCATGTCGAGCCGACACCGGTTGCGGAGCCGTGGCTGATCAAGTTCAACCGAAAGCTCGCCGAAGAGCTTGGCCTCGATGGAGAAGCGCTCGAACGCGACGGCGCGGCGATCTTTTCAGGCAACAAGGTCCCCCCTGGCGCAACGCCGATTGCCATGGCCTATGCGGGACACCAGTTCGGCACCTTCGTCCCGCAGCTCGGTGACGGGCGCGCCATCCTGCTTGGCGAGGTGGTCGATCGGAACGGAAACAGACGCGACATCCAGCTCAAAGGATCCGGCCAGACACCCTATTCCCGCCGCGGCGATGGACGGGCGGCGCTCGGACCGGTGCTGCGGGAATACATCATCAGCGAAGCGATGCATGCGCTCGGCGTGCCGACGACCCGCGCGCTCGCTGCAACCGTCACCGGCCAGCCGGTCTATCGCGAGCAGATCCTGCCCGGTGCGGTCTTCACCCGCGTCGCCTCAAGCCATATCCGGGTCGGTACGTTTCAATTCTTTGCCGCCCGCGGCGACATGGAGTCGGTCAAGGCCCTGGCCGACTACGCGATCGAACGGCATTACCCGGAGTTGAAGGATAGCGAACAAGCCTATTTTTCGCTGTTCAAGGCGGTCGCCGCGCGGCAGGCGGCGCTGATTGCCCGCTGGCTCCACATCGGCTTCATCCACGGGGTGATGAACACCGACAACATGGCAATCTCCGGCGAGACGATCGATTTCGGCCCTTGCGCCTTCATGGACGCCTATGACCCGAAGAAGGTGTTCAGCTCGATCGACCAGTTTGGTCGCTATGCCTATGCCAACCAGCCGGCCATTGGCCAGTGGAACCTTGCGCGTCTCGCTGAAACGCTGGTGCCGCTGTTCGACCCGGTCGCCGATACGGCGGTCAACCTCGCGAACGACGCGCTCACCGAATACGGATCGATCTTCCAGAAGCATTGGCTCGACGGCATGCGCCGCAAGATTGGGCTTTCGACCGAAGAGGACGGCGATCTCGATCTGATCCAATCGCTGCTCACCCTGATGCATGAGGGCAACGCTGACTTCACCCTTGTCTTCCGGCGCCTCGCGGCATCGGCTGACGACGAGGGCGCCGACCCGGCCCTCGTCGAGCTTTTCGAAAAGCCCGGCGCAGTTTCGCCCTGGCTTCGTGACTGGCGCAGGCGCCTGGCCCGCGAAGCGCTCGATGCCGGCGCACGCGCCGCGGCGATGCGATCCGTCAGCCCGGCCTTCATTCCGCGCAACCATCGGGTGGAACAGGCCATCGAGGCAGCGACTCGCGACGCGGATTTCTCGCTGTTCGAAGCGCTGCTCGACGTCACGTCCAGGCCTTATGAAGACCGGCCCGAGCACGCGGCCTACGCTGCCCCGCCCGAGCCTGGCGAAGAAGTGCTGCAGACCTTCTGCGGTACCTGAGCGACAGCGTGGTGCCGCGGCCGGTCGCACATTCGCTACTCTTTGCGACCGTATTTTTGCAACCCCACAGAGTGCTACCATTGAAAGGCACGCTCCATGCGTTAGCTTCTCAGATGGCGTCGTCCGATGGCGGTTGACGCGGCAGGCGCCGGAAACGGGGACGCCGTTTCCCGGGGCCAGGCCGCGCCTGTCCGCAGGGTTCGGCCGTACCGCTCGGCACGGTACTTCAATTCGGGGGTGAACTCATGCTCATCGTGCTGACGGCCATTCTCTTCACCCTGATCGGTCTTGCGCTCGGAGCGGGGGGAATCAAGCTCCTGATGCTGGACGGCAGTCCCTATTACCTGATCGCGGGGTTCGGTTTTCTGCTGACAGCGCTCCTGCTTTTCGGCCGGCGCGCTGCAGCGCTTTGGGTCTATGCGCTCGTCGTGGTCGGCTCGCTCGCCTGGGCGATCTGGGAGGTCGGCTTCGACTGGTGGCAGCTCGGCCCTCGCGGCGGTGTCATCATCCTCCTTGGGCTCTGGCTGCTCACTCCCTGGATCCGCCGCCCGCTCGGCTTCGCCAGCCCCTCCGGCGAGCACTACAGCGCCGCGGCATGGCCGCTTGCCGTCGCCAGCCTCGTTTCGATCGGCGTCGCCGTATTCGCGATGACGCAGGACCCGCACGATATCCCTGGCGACCTGCAGAGCGGCGCGATCGTTGCCAAGGCCAATCTTGGCGGCAATGTGCCGCCCGGCGAGTGGCACCAATACGGCCGTACACTCTTCGGGCAACGCTATTCGCCGCTCGACCAGATCAATGCGGAAAACGTCGCGAATCTCAGGGTCGCCTGGCAATACCAGACGGGCGACGTGAAGCGGCCAGACGATATCGGCGAGACCACCTATCAGGTGACGCCGCTCAAGGTGAAGGACACGCTCTATCTCTGCACGCCGCACAGCTGGGTGATCGCACTTGACGCCGCGAACGGCCAGGAAAAATGGAAATACGATTCCAACTCCGGCATGAACCCCGACCGCCAGCACCAGACCTGCCGCGGCGTCACCTATTGGGCCGATCCCGCCGCAAGCCCTGGAAGCGCCTGCGCCGAACGCGTCTACCTGCCGACGTCCGATGCGCGCCTGATCGCGCTCGACGCCGCGAACGGCGAGGTCTGCACGCGCTTTGCCGACAATGGCGTCCTGCATCTGGAACAGGGGATGAGGTACAACCCGGCTGGCTATTACTACTCGACGTCGCCGCCCGTCGCGGTCGCCGGCAAGATCATCGTCGGCGGTGCCGTCAACGACAACTATTCGACCCAGGAACAATCCGGCGTCATCCGTGCCTTCGACATCAACAGCGGCACGCTGCTGTGGAACTGGGACAGCGGTAACCCCGACCAGACAGCTCCATTGCCGGCCGGTCAGTTCTACACGACGAATTCGCCGAACAGCTGGTCGGTTTCCTCGGTCGACGAAGGTCTCGGCCTGATCTATGTGCCGCTCGGCAACCAGGTGCCGGACCAGCTCGGCATGGGCCGAAGCGAGCACGTGGAGAAATATTCCTCCTCGATCGTCGCGCTCGACATCAATACCGGCGCGCCGCGCTGGGTGCGCCAGACGGTGCACCACGACCTCTGGGACATGGACGTGCCGGCGCAACCGTCGCTCATCGACATCGCCAAGGAAGATGGAACGGTCGTGCCGGCGCTCGTCGGGCCGACCAAGCAGGGTGACCTCTATGTGCTCGACCGGCGGAGCGGCAAGCCGATCATTCCGGTCGAGGAAGTCGCCGCACCCGGCGGCGCTATCCCCGAAGATATTTCAGCGCCAACCCAACCGGTCTCCGGCCTCACCTTCATGCCGCCGCCACTGCAAGAGAGGGACATGTGGGGCATCTCGATGTTCGACCAGTTCGCCTGCCGCATAGCCTTCAGGTCGCTCAAATACGAGGGCCGCTATACGCCGCCTTCGTTCGAAGGAACGCTGGTCTATCCGGGTAATTTCGGCACATTCAACTGGGGCTCGGTGGCGGTCGACCCGGAACGGCAGGTGATGTTCGGCATGCCGACCTATCTCGCCTTCACATCCCGGCTCGTTCCGCGCGACCAGATCCCGCCGAAGCAGGCGGGCGAAACAGGCAGCGAGCAGGGCCTCAACCGCAATGAAGGCGCGCCCTACGGCGTCTTCATGGGACCGTTCCTCGGTCCGCTGCAGATCCCCTGCCAGGCCCCTCCCTGGGGCTATGTCGCGGGCGCCGACCTCAGGACGGGCAAGATCGCCTACAAGCACAAGAACGGCACCGTCTACGACATGACGCCGCTGCCGCTGCCCTTCAAAGTCGGCGTGCCGGGCATCGGCGGACCGATGATCACCAAGGGCGGCGTCGCCTTCCTGGGTGCCGCTGTCGACAACTATTTGAGAGCCTACGACCTTACCACCGGCAGTCAGCTCTGGGAGGCGCGACTGCCCGCAGGCGGGCAGTCGACGCCGATGACCTACGCCGTCGGCGACAAGCAATATGTGCTGATGGTTGCTGGCGGCCACGGTTCGGTCGGTACCAAGCCGGGCGACTACGTTATCGCTTACACCCTGCCCTGAATTCGCCAAACAGTTGCGTCGGAAAGGCTCGCGCAAGCCGTGATAGACAAGCTCCCCCCGGGCTTCACATCCGGGGATTCCCATGAAAATCGACAGCAACCTTTCCAGCTACTACCTTTTGCAGCGCCGCTCCGCCGCAAGCAATCTTGCCCCGCTCGAAGAAACCGGCGGCGAGCAGACGCAGCGTCGTTCTCCGCCCACCATTGCACCCGCGTCACCCTCTGCCTCGCTTTCAGGCGCGCTCTGGCTGTCGCTCGCCCAGGGCGAAACGGCGGCCTCCTCGATCACCGGTGATCTGTCATCATCCGGCTCGACGGTTGCCGACGAGTTCCTTGAATGGTCGAAGATGTCGTTTGCCGAAAAAATCCGGGCTCAGTATCTCGAAGCACATGGGCTGACGGAGGAAAGCCTCGAAGCCATGCCGGCCGAGGATCGCGAAGCAATCGAGGAGGAAATCCGCAAGGCAGTCGCCGAAAGCCTCGGCATCGAGCAACAGGCCAGCGAGACGGCATCGGACATCGCAGAAAACGCTGCCGATGCCTGATGCCGTCGGCACGATCAAACCATCGCTGCAACAATCTTTCCGACCTCGGCGAAGACGGGATTCAGTTCCTTCACGGGCGCCTTGGCCTCGGCGATGTAGACCGTGATCAGTATCGGCCCGCGATCCTTCGGCCAAACAACGGCAATATCGGACGCCGCGCCTGTCGTGCTCGTCCCGGTCTTGTCCCCGATTCGCCAATCCTTCGGCATGCCGGCCCGAAGGCGCGCGTCGCCGGTCCTGTTGGCGACGATCCAGTCGATGAACCGCATGCGGGAACTCTCCGACAGAACCGGTCCGAGCGTCAGGTTGCCGAGCGTTTCCAGCATGGCGGCAGGCGTCGTCGTGTCACGCGGGTCCCCTGGCCTTGCCTCGTTAAGCCCGGGCTCGGTGCGGTCAAGGCGCGTCGTCTGATCGTCGATCGACCGCAACCAGGTCGTCAATCCTTCCGGCCCGCCGAAACTTTCGAGCAGCAGGTTGCCCGCAGCGTTATCGCTGATCGTCACCGCCGCCTCACAGAGCTCTGCGACCGTCATGCCGTCGCCTCCCGCATGTTTCTCGGTCGCCGGCGAATAGGGAACCAGCGCGCCCTTCCCGAATTTGATGCGCCGGTCGAGCTTTTCCTCCCCCCGGTCCACACGGGCCAGCACGCAGGCCGCGGCCAACGCCTTGAAGGTCGAGCACATGGCAAAGCGCTCGTTTTCCCGGTGGCCGAAGGAGATGTTCGTTTCCGTGTCGAGCACTGCGACGCCGAGGCGACCGCCGGTGCGTTTTTCGAGTTCGCCAAGCTGCTTCGAGACATCGTTGTTCGCCTCGGTAACGGCGCGCGCCGTGCCGGGCAGAACGAGTGCCGGATAGAGCATCGCAGAGCCGATAAGCATGGTGCGGCGATTGATGATCAAAGGCACGTTCTTCCTCCGTCCTGGGCGCGCAGGCCTTCGCCACACACACCACTAAATTATTGATAGTGAATGTTTATTTCCGACCGACGCGGCCGCCACGAGCGGCCATTGCGAAGCAAATCGCTACTGCATGTCTCCTTAAATCGACCTCAATTTAAGGACAAAGACATGCAGCAATTCAAAGTGCTACAGCGACCTTTGCGCGTCCGACAAGACGCGCGGCGCTGTAGGCGGGAAATATGGCGGGGGCGAGGTCTTCTGCGGCCTCCACGCACTATTGATGGCCGCCTTGCCCCGCCCTATGTAAATGCTCCAGCGACTATAGATACGGGGCGACAGCATGTATTCGATCGGTGACCTCTCCCGCCGCACCGGCGTCAAGATCCCGACCATTCGCTATTACGAGCAGATGGGATTGATCGAGGCGCCCGAACGCTCGGAAGGCAATCAGCGGCGCTATGAAAAACGCGAACTCGAGCGCCTGGCCTTCATCCGCCACGCACGTGACCTGGGACTCTCGATCGAGGCGATCCGCGATCTTCTGGCGCTCAGCGAGCATCCGGAGCGCCCCTGCGGCGAGGCTGACCGCATCGCCACTGAGCACCTCGCCTCGGTACGGGAAAAAATCGCCAGGCTGCGAAAGCTGGAAAGCGAACTGCAACGCATCGTCGCCTGCCATGGCGACCATACGATCGGCGACTGCTACGTCATCCGGGCGCTTGCCGACCATTCGATGTGTGAGAGCGAGCATTGAGAGACGCCGGCCCAAGCCCCGCGAGAATCCCCGTTGACAAAATCGCGGAAATGGCGAATCTACGCGCATGATCAAGAACGCACCCATTTCCCGCGTGTATTTTTGGCTGTTCCGATAGGAGCGGCCTGCTGATCATATTCAACAAGGCCGCCATCAGGCGGCTTTTGTTTTTCACGGCACCTGATGGCGGCAGAACCATAGGAGCCGAGAATGTTGCAGACCGCCACCCCTTCCCTTCATCCCGTGCCATCGGCACGTCCACTGATGGTGACGATCCGCTGCGCCAAACCGCGCGATCTTCCCGAGTTGCACGAGATGATCGTCGAACTTGCGGCGCTTCACGGCGACGCCGCGCCGCTCACGGCGGAACGGCTTGAACGCGACCTCTTCAGCCGCACCCCCTGGATCACCGCGCTTGTCGCCGAAGCCGGCAACCAGTTGATCGGCTACGCCATCCTTGTGCCGACCTATCGCGCAGCCGAAGGCTTGCGCGGCATGGAACTGCATCACCTTTTCGTTCGTCCCGGTCATCGTGGGACCGGCATCGGCCGCCACCTCGTTGCCAAGGCGCGCGAACAGGCGCGCATGGCCGGCTGCGACTATCTTTCCGTCAGCGCCGCCACCGGCAATTTCCAGGCGCATCGCTTCTATGAATCCGAACGCTTCGTACCTCGACCTGTCACCGGCATGCGCTATATGCAGAAACTTGGGTGAACGGGAGGGCACATGCGCCTCGCAATCGTTCTGACGGAAGGTTTTGCCGACTGGGAATGCGCGCTGCTGATGGCCACGGCGCGCACCGAGCTCGGGCTCGACGTGCTGATCGCCACGCCCGGCGGCACCGTTGTCACGTCGATGGGCGGTCTTCACATCACGCCGCACCTGCCGACGAAAACGCTGGCGCCGGCGGAGTTCGACGCCCTTGTGCTCTGCGGCGGCTCAGCCTGGGAAACAGCCGCGGCACCCAATCTCACTGCGATGATCCATGCCTTCCATGGGAAGGGCCGTGTCGTCGCAGGGATTTGCGGGGCGACGCTCGGGCTTGCCGCCAGCGGCATACTCAACGAGGCGGACCACACGGGCAACTCGCTCGAAAGTCTCTCAGCGGTTGCCGGCTATCACGGTCAACGACGCTACCGCGACCAACCGCAGGCCCTTCGCAGCGGCCGGCTGGTGACGGCTGCGGGCACGGCCCCGGTCAGCTTTACGGCCGAGATTTTCCACGCACTCGGTCTCGGTTCCGCAGCGCTTGACGACTATCTTGCGCTCTACGCCAAGGAGCACGCGGCCGTTCACGCTGCACGATAGTGCAACTTGCAGCGCCGCGCGTCTTTTGAGATGCACAAGGGTCGCCGTAGCACTTTGAATCACTGCGTGATTCCTTCAAAGCGGCGGGAGCGCCTTCAGGTAGGCGGCGATCGCCTCGCGGTCAGAGGGCGAAAGCCTCGCCAAGTTTTTCTGGACCTCGACCATCGAACCGCCAACGGAATCAAAATCCGGCGTGAAACCGGTCTCCAGATAGGAGGCGATGTCGGATGCGCTCCAACTGCCGACGCTTCTCGAGCCCGGCGTAATGTCGGGGATGCGCCCTTCGCCTTCGGGGTTCGGCGCGCCGGCCAGCCACCTGCCAGGCTCAAATCCGCCGAGCGCATTGCGCGGCGTGTGACACTCGCCGCAATGGCCGGGACCTTCCACCAGATACTGCCCGCGGGCGAGCTTGGCATCCGCTGTATTCACCTCGACACGCGGCTCGTCGGTGAAGAACAAGAGCTTCCAGCCGCCCAGCGCCAGGCGGATATTGTAGGGAAACGGCAAGTCGTGCGGCGGCGCCACATTGGCGCTCTTCGGCAGCGTCTGCAGATATCCCCAGAGGTCATTGATATCCTTCGCGGTCATGCGCGTGTAGGAACCGTACGGGAAAGATGGATAAAGGTGCTCGCCATTTTGCCCGACACCGCGCGTCATGGCGTTGCCGAACTCGGCGAGCGTCCAGTCGCCGATGCCGGCGCTTTCATCGGGTGAGATGTTCGGAACATGGAAGGTACCGAAGGCACTTTTCAGTGCCCGGCCGCCTGAAAGCACGAGTCGCGCGTCATCTTTTGCCCCCGGCGCAGCGTGGCAGCTGACGCAGCCGCCGGCCCAGAAAATCTGTTCGCCATTGGCGAGGTCCGGTTCGCCAAGTCCCTCCCAATGGGCTTGGTCCCATGGCGCAGGTTTCGTCAGCCACCAAGAACCGCCGGCTCCGGCAAGAGCCAGCACGACCAGACCAGACAGCAGTTTCGTTGTTCGCCGGCCCATCGGGCCTCCCCTCATGCTGGAAGACAAAGCATGCGCCAGCAGGGCCGGCGCATCGCAAACAGTCAGAATGAAGGAACGCTTCTCAGTCCTTTTTCAGGCGATAGGTCTCGTGACAGCTGGAACAGTCCTTGCCGAGAATGCCCAGGGCAGCGCCAACGCCGGCCTTATCGGCAGGAAGCTGGGCAAGCAGCGTGCTCGCGTCGGTGCCGAGCTTGGCGGCTTTGGCCTTGAAGTCATCCATGTTTTCCCAGATCTTCGGGCTTGCTTCGGTTTCCAAGCCGGTTTCCGTGCCCGCCGGGAAATGAGTCGGGAAGATCTTCACCGTCTCGCTGATTGTCGTCAGCGATGCCTTGACGATTTCCGCATCGTAGGGTTTTTCGCCCTTGGCTATGCCGCTCAACGCACCGGCGGCCTGACCGACCTTCTTCATCAGTTGCTGGCGCACCGCCTGCGGCTCGTCCGCCGCCGTGACCGCGGTAACACCCAAGCCTGCGAGGACGGCAGCAAGCATAAAAGCTCGTATCTTCATCATGATCTCCCGGTCATTCGAATCCGCTTCTGCGGCTTCCTGTTGAAGGCGCGGGCATGATGGCATTTTGGCCTTTTGACGGAAGTAACATTTTTTTGATGTTCTTGTCACTGCAACATAACTTGGCGCCAACGGCGGTACTGCCGGCGCTTGTCGCATGTCGGAAAACAGCTTGGACAGGACAGCCGCGCCATAATACTTGGGAGCGATCGACGGCCCCCTTCCTCACCGGACAGCTACCCACCCATGCCATACGGTAAAGACGGCAACGGCGATGAGCAGGAGACCGGCCGCCCTTCCGATTGCCACCGTCGCGCCTGGACTGCCGACAAGCAGATCACGGCCGCGGCCGGCGGCAAGCGCGAGCCCGCCATAGACCGCAAGCTGCGTTAGCGCGATCATCATCGCCATGACCGCGGCCTGCGACCAGATCGGACCGAATTGCGGCTTGAGGAACTGCGGGTAGACGGCCAGCATGAAGAGATAAGCCTTGGGATTCATCAGGCTTGTCAGCGCGCCCTGGCGAAAGCTCGCCCAGCGCGACAGCTGCACCGCCTTTTCGATACCGCCGATGGTGATCGAACTGCGCAACAGCGAGAAGCCGATCCAGGCGATGTAGAGGGCACCGGCGACAAGCAGCACGTTGAAAAGCTGTGGCACGAGATGCAGGACGACGCTGACGCCGAGCGCGGCATAGAGCGTGTGGAGCACGCCGCCAGCCATGATGCCGGCTGTCGCCGACAGGCCGGAGGCCCGTCCGCCGGTCAGTGAATTCGCCAGCACGAAGACCATGTCCATGCCAGGCACGATGATGATGCCGAAGAGAAGGGTGAAGAAAAGCCAGAGGTTTTCCGCGTAGCTCATGTCAGTTGTCCGTGAGATTTCCATGTGAATGCGTGAGCGGATTGTCGATTTTTCAATCCGTTGACACGTGTTATATCGCTGCCCAACTGACAGGGATTTGTCAGGAGCCTTTGAGGCGATGGAGGGTTTTTTCTGTGCGCAAGGCGTCGCGCCTGTTTGAAATCATCCAGATCCTGCGGCTTGCCAGGAAACCGGTAACGGCCGCCGAAATTGCCGAAACGCTGGAGGTGACGCCGCGCTCGATCTACCGCGACATCGCCGCCCTGCAGGCGATGCGGGTGCCGATCGAGGGCGAACGCGGCCTCGGCTATGTCTTAAGACCCGGCTTTGATCTGCCACCCTTGATGTTCACGATCGAAGAGACGGAGGCGATCGTACTGGCGCTGGCGCTGCTCGCACGTACGGGTGACGAGGAACTGAAGGCCGCCGCGCGGCGCGTGAACCAGAAGATCACCGGCGCCGTTCCCGGGCCGTTGCGCCAGGCGTTCCAGTCGCAGGCACTGCACGCCTGGGGCACTGTTGCAGCGCCGCCGCCCGCCATCGATCTCGCCATGGTTCGCCGCGCGATCCGCGACGAACAGAAGCTCGCGCTCGACTATCGCGACGAACTCGGGCGGGCGAGCGAACGCACGGTGCGCCCGCTGGCGCTGATCTATTATTCGGAACACGCGATGATGGTCGCCTGGTGCGAACTGCGCCAAGACATCCGCAACTTCCGCGCCGACCGGGTGGAGCATTGCGAACCAGTCGACGACTTCTTCCACGGCGAGGGCAATGATCTCAGGCAGCTTTGGATCAGCGGCTGGAAGATGAATGCCGATCGGCCGCTTGAGGCGGAGGATGCGTGAGGATTTGCCCCTCATCCGACCGGCCGGCCACCTTCTCCCCGCAAGCGGGGCGAAGGAGACTCGCGGCAGCGTTTCGGCCCCAGTGCCCCCTCTCCCCGCCTGCGGGGAGAGGGCTAGGGTGAGGGGCAAAACTGCAAGCTTGTCAAAACGAAAAGGCCCGGCGCAAGCGCCGGGCCGAATTGCCTGCCGAGATGAAAACAGCCGCTTACTTCGTCGCAGCCTCGTACATTTCGAGCACGTAATCCCAGTTGATGAGATTGTCGACGAAGGCCTCGAGGTACTTCGGGCGGGCGTTGCGGTAGTCGATGTAGTAGGAGTGCTCCCAGACATCGACGCCAAGGATCGGCGACGCGCCGTGGACGAGCGGATTTTCGCCGTTCGGGGTCTTCGAGACTTCAAGTTTGCCGTTCTTGACCGAGAGCCAGGCCCAGCCTGAGCCGAACTGGCCGGTGCCGGCGGCGATGAAATCGGCGCGGAACTTGTCGTAGCCGCCGAGGTCCGACTTGATGGCCGCGTCGAGCTTGCCCGGCAGGCTGGTGCCGCCGCCGCCCTTCTTCATCCACTTCCAGAAATGGATGTGGTTGTAGTGCTGGCCGGCATTGTTGAACAGCGGTTGGTTGGTCCCATAGGACTTCTTGACGACTTCCTCGAGCGAAAGACCGGAAAGACCGGCTTCCTCGGCGAGCTTGTTGCCGTTCGTCACGTAAGCGAGGTGATGCTTGTCGTGATGATATTCGAGCGTTTCGCGCGACATATAGGGGGCGAGCGCATCGTAGTCATAGGGAAGGTTCGGCAATTCGAAAGCCATTGTGGCATCTCCTCTTGGTATGGATTTCGTCAAGGAAATCTGTGAGCGGGAACATAGGCACCGGCATAGACCGAGGCAACCGATGCGGTGCCAAAATTTCTCTGCCACGCGCAAAATACTTTCGTTGCGTTTCGAGCGAATCCTTCTCTCTGGCAAATTCTCGTCAAGATCGGCGTGCTACAACCTGCGCGTCCCGACGAATATGAGGAACCACAGATGCCGAGACGCCCTGCCTTAATCCTGAGCCTTTTTGCAGCAGTAGGCATTGCCGCGGGTGCAGCACATGCCTCATCGGACGATGCATAGGAGGAATTCCGGCAGACGTATCGGCCAAGTGCATTGCCGCCGCCGAATCACTTGAGGAGGTCAGCGCGATCGTTGATCCTTTCGGTACCGAAAGCTACGGAGTGGCGCTCGTATCCGGCAAGCCGAAAGCCGGCGACGCCACCGTCACGCAGATCTGCGTCTACAACAAGCAGACCAAGGCCGTGGAACTTGGCGGCGAGATCGGCGCTCAGGTAATACCGGTATCGAAGCCGTAACCAGCAGCCGACAGTCGCGCTCCCCCGCACAGGGCCTAGGCAGACCCTGTCACGACCTTGTGAGATTCGGGCACTTGTCTATCGACCAACTAGTCGGTAGATTCTCGCCATGGCAAGCGGGACATATGACAGAATTCTGGACGCGGCAGAGGACCTCATGGTTTCGAGGGGCTACAACGCGTTCAGCTATGCGGACATTTCAGCCGAGGTCGGTGTCGGCAAGGCAACGATCCATCACCACTTTCCAACCAAGGCCGACCTCGCCGAAAAGGTTCTCGCGCGCTATCGCGAGAAGAATCGGCAAAGCGTCGAAGCGTTGTTTTCGGCGGTGTCGGATCCGGCCGAGCGGCTAGGCGCCTATATCGGTTACTGGGAAGACTGCATCCGCAGAAAGGAAAAGCCTTTCTGCATCGGTGCCCTGCTTGCCTCGGAAATTCCGTCGCTGCCGGAAGGTGTCGTGCGGCAGGTGCAGGGCCACTTTTCGGACCTCGCCTCCTGGCTTGCCGTCGCGATCAACGGCGGAGTTCAAGCCGGCAAACTGGAGACGGAAAAGGGTGCCACCGCCGAAGCGGAAATGCTCATGGCAACCGTGCACGGGGCCATGCTCGCAGCGCGTGTCGCGGGATCGGACCCTGAGGTGTTTTCCGCCATTGCCCGCCGCGCGGTCGGACAGATCATGCAGCGGCAGAACAAATAGGCGCATCATTTTTTTGAGCAGAAACGGACCAACTAGTCGGTCCATTATCAAAGGAACAGGAAAATGGCCAACCCCCTCTCCACTCTCGGCATGATCCATACGGCGATCAGCCTCGCGCCAGTCGTCGCGGGCCTCTACGGTTTTGCGCGCCACGGCGCAATCGTCCCGGAGACCCGTTCGTGTAAGATCTATGTCTCCTCATTGGTGCTCTCGGTGTTGACATCCTTCGGATTGTCGAGCACCGGCGGCTTCAACGAGGGGCATGCGCTCGGGATCATGACGCTTGTTGTCGTGGCGAGCAGCCTCGCCGGCGCCCGCACAAACAGACTCGGCCGCCTGAAGCCCTATCTCACCAGCTTCGGACTAAGTTTCAGCTTTTTCCTGCTGATCGTGCCGGCAATCAATGAGTCGCTGACGCGACTACCCGCTTCCCAGCCTCTTGCGAACGGCCCGGACTCGCCGATCGTCCAGACGACCCTGATGGCCTGGCTCGTGATTTTCCTCTCGGGCGTTTCGCTTCAGGCCTATTTGATCCGCAAGCGCGCAGTCGCGGTGAAAGCCGCACGCGCTCCCCTCTCTCGCTGACCGCGGGAGCCTGCCCGAAGGCTGCATTTGTTTCCCCGTCCGGCAGCCGCATCGACATCCTGCACAAGGGTCCTATGTCTTCCAACATCCATGAACAGAACACGCAGGCGGAGGACGTTATGGAATTCCATCAGGGGCGGCTGCTCGACCATGTGCATCTCCGGGCAAGAGACCTCGCCGCAAGCAAGCGTTTCTACCGCGCAATTCTCGCCACGCTCGGCCACCAGCCGACCTTCGAGACTGATGAGGCGATTGCATTCGACGAACTCTTTATCGATCAGGCCGAAAGCTATCGCAGCCATGTCCATGTCGCCTTCCAGGCAATCAATCCGGATGCGGTTCACCGGTTCTACGAAGCCGGCCTCGCAAACGGTGGGAAAGACAATGGCGAGCCCGGCGAGCGACCCTATCACCCCGGCTATTTCGCCGCCTTTCTCCTCGACCCCGACGGCAACAATATCGAAGCGGTCTACCACGGGCCGACGACGCGCTCTTCCGCCGATGTCGTCATCCGTCCGCTCGGAGATTGAGGCGTGACGGGAACAGGCAAAGGCATGGCAAATCTCAGGCGGGCGATCCAGCCGATGCCCGACGACATTGCAGCGCGGCTGCGTGACAGCGGGCTCGAAGCTGCCTATGCCGCCCGTCCCGCCTATCAGCGCAACGACTATCTCGGGTGGATCGCCCGCGCCAAGCGTAGCGAAACCCGCGAGAAGCGCATCGCCCAGATGCTCGCCGAACTTCAAGCCGGAGACGCCTATATGCGCATGCCCTATGGCGATCGGCGCGACGAGAACCGAAGCAACTCCAGGAAAAGTGTGTAACGGTTTTCCGTCCGGAATTGCGTGATTTCAAAGAGTTACATCATTTCACTGTTTCAAAGAAGCAATGAAACGATCTAGCCGACGTGCGATCGGTTGGGGCAGCAGTCGCCCTGCCGGGCCTATGAATAACGCGTGTCCGTGCCGTCAAACGTCCCGGCTCGAATGCGCCCAGTCCATGTAAAGATCGCGCGCCTTGGCGGCGATCGGGCCGGCCTGAAGGTCGCGGTCGTCAAGGCGGGTCACGGGCAGCACCTTGGAATAGTTGCCGGTGGTGAAGATCTCGTCCGCCGCTTCGAAATCGGCCATCGTCATGGTGGTCTCGACGACCTCGAAGCCGGCCTCGCGCAAGAGGCTCATGACGCGGAAGCGGGTGATGCCGGCGAGGAAGGTCTTGTTGGCGGCCGGCGTGAAGACGACACCGTCCTTCACCATGAAAATGTTGGATGATCCGGTCTCGGCGATATTGCCGAGCATGTCGCGCACAAGCGCGTTGTCGAAGCCGCGCGAGCGCGCTTCGTTAAGGATCCGGGCATTGTTGGGATAAAGGCAGCCCGCCTTCGCATCCGTCGGCATGCACTCGATTGTCGGCCGGCGGAAGGGCGACAAGGTCAGCGACGAGCCCCCGTGAGCGTTGCCCAATGGTGCCTCGAACAGGCAGAGCGCGAAACGTGTCGATTCCGGATCGACGGCGACGACGCTCCAGGAACCATGCTCGCCCCAATACATCGGCTTGACGTAGATCGCCGTCTTGCCGTCGAACTTCTTCACGCCCTCCCAGGTCAGCGTCTCGATCTCTTCAGCGGATATCGTGGGCTTGAGACCCAACGAAACGGCGGAGCGATTGACGCGCTGGCAGTGCAGGTCAAGGTCCGGCGCGATACCGTCGAACCAACGGGCACCGTCGAAAACGGTGGAGCCGAGCCACATCGCGTGGGAGGTCGGCCCGATCAAGGGAGGATTGCCGGAAAGCCATTCACCGTCGACATAGGTCCACGTGGTTGAGCGGGGGGTTGTATCGACGGCCATCGGCCTCTCCTCTCGTTATCGTCCGCTCGGCCGCACCGACCTTCTTTCGGCTGGATCAATCCAACTGCCATCGTGGTCGGCCCTACTGGATAGAGCGAAGCGCGGCCGGAAAAGCGGACACTTTTTCCTCATCTAGCTCTAGCCGAAAAAGGCAGTGTCAGGGTGAATGGGTACATCAAAAAATGTCATGCCGTCCATTGTGGAACCGGCCGAACCGTCATGCCAAAATAGGCCGACGAGCACAGGAGCCTGACCAGACATGAAAGCGATGTATTACGACGCGTTCGAGAAGATGCCGGAGATCAAGGTCTTGCCGGACCCGAAGCCGAGTGAGTACGGCGTTGTCATCAAGGTCGAGGCGACCGGCCTCTGCCGCAGCGACTGGCATGGTTGGATGGGGCACGACGCGGATATTCGTTTGCCGCACGTGCCTGGCCACGAACTCGCGGGGACCATAACGGCGACCGGACGCGGTGTCCTGCGTTACAAGATCGGCGACCGCGTGACCGTTCCGTTCGTTTCCGGCTGCGGCCGTTGCGCGGAATGCCGCTCGGGCAACCAGCAGGTTTGCGAGGCACAGTTCCAGCCGGGCTTTACCCATTGGGGCTCGTTTGCCGAATATGTGGCGATCGATTTTGCCGACCAGAACCTCGTGCACCTTCCGGAGAGTATGGATTTCGCGACCGCCGCAAGCCTCGGCTGCCGCTTCGCCACATCCTTCCGGGCGATCGCCGACCAAGCCCGCGTCACGGGCGGTGAATGGGTGGCCGTGCACGGCTGCGGCGGCGTCGGCCTTTCGGCGATCATGATCGCCGCGGCGCTCGGCGCCAACCCGATCGCAATCGACATATCCGAGGAAAAACTCGCCTTTGCCCGCAAACTTGGCGCCGTGGCCGCGATCAACGGCAAGGAAACGGGAGACGTTGCCGAGGCCGTAAGGGAAATCACCAAGGGCGGCGCCCATGTCTCGATCGACGCTCTCGGCTCGCCGATCACCTGCTTCAATTCGATCAAGAACCTGCGTCGGCGCGGGCGCCATGTGCAGGTGGGCCTCATGCTCGCAGAGCATGCGACACCGCAGATCCCGATGGCACAGGTGATCGGCCACGAACTCGAAATCTACGGCAGCCACGGCATGCAGGCCTGGCGCTATGACGCGATGCTGTCGATGATCACCGCCGGCAAGCTGAGCCCAAAACAACTGATCGGCCGCGAGATCTCGCTGGAGGACGCCATTCCGGCGCTAGTGACCATGGACCGCGCGACGGACCTCGGGATCAGCGTGATCACGCGGTTCTGATCAGGGATTCCGATCGCCGCCGCGCGCTGTTATGGTCTTCGCAAGCAAGACGAATCAACGAGGGTCCCGTCATGGCGCTTGCGGCTCAAACCACCGAAACTGAACTCTATCGGCCCGTTCTCGGGAGCAATTCCCGACATCCGAACGGCTGGCCGATACGCGTGATCGTCGGTTCGCAGACCGAGGCGCGCCACAACCGCCACCTTTGGGCCCCAACGCATCTCGTCTCGATCCGTGCGCCCGCAAGCCGGCTGCTTTCCATGATCGAACTGCCGCCCGAGCGGCATCTGGAGCTTTACTTCGGCGATGCGACCGACCCGGACGCGCCCGATGCCGCTCGCGCGGAGGCGATCGATGCAACCTTCGCCTTCATCGACACGCTGCCTGAGGATGCGCATCTGCTTATCCACTGTCTTCGCGGCTTCGGCAGATCGACTGCGCTGACGCTCGGCATTCTGGCGCGCTACATGGCGCCCGAGGAAGCGGCCGCGGCCCTTCATACGCTTCGCCCGGAAGCCAAACCGAACCGGCATGTCGTCGGGCTCTGTGATGCCGCCCTCGGGCTTAAAGGGAAACTTGCCAATCAGGCGCTGCGTTTTCCCGCAAAAGTCTGGAAAGCCTAGTAAAATTCGCGTTGCCACACATGATGGCATTGTGCGCCGCACAAAGTTTTGACATGATCCCGGGAAACAACTGACCAAGCGTTGCGCCTACCGCACCGGTGCCGAAGTCGGAACCGATTTTCAGCGAGCACGATGCGTGATGCGCCGCTGAACGGTGATGACGGGAGAGTTCGATGTCTCTGGCGGCCTATGTCTTCGATGCCTATGGCACGCTTTTCGACGTGCATGCGGCGGTCCGGCGCCATGCCGAAGCGATCGGCCCCGACGGGCAGGCCTTTTCCGAACTCTGGCGCGCCAAGCAGCTCGAATATTCCTGGGTGCGCTCGCTGATGGGCGCCTATGTCGACTTCTGGCAACTGACCGAGCAGTCGCTCGACTACGCCTTTCAGCGCTTCCCCTCGGCCGATCCGAAACTCAAGAAGCGGCTGCTCGATGCCTATTGGACGCTCGACTGCTATCCCGAGGTGCCGGCCGTGCTGAAGGGATTGAAGGAGCGCGGCGCCCGCATCGCCATCCTTTCCAACGGGTCGCCGGCGATGCTCGCATCGGCGGTGAAAAATGCTGCGCTCGACATCGTGATCGACGACGTGTTCTCGGTCGACGCGGTCAAGGCGTTCAAGACGGCGCCCGCCGTCTACGATCTGGTGACGACGCAGTACCGGCTTTATCCGCATGCGGTTTCCTTCCAATCTTCGAACCGCTGGGACATTGCGGGAGCGACGAAATTCGGCTTCCGCACTGTCTGGATCAACCGTTACGACATGCCGGATGAGTACAAGGACTATGGTCCGGCGCTTATCCTCCCCTCGCTCGAAAGCCTGCAGTTCGGTATTTGAGTCGCTAGATTCTCTCGACCAGGAAATCGATGAAGGCGCGGATGCGGGCGGCGAGGTGTTCATGCCCGGCATAGACGGCGTGCACCCGTTCCATGTCTTCCGGATTGTAATCCTCCAGCACCGGCACCAATCGACCTGCGTCGATATCCGGCTGCACGTGGAACTGGCCGACGCGGCCGAGGCCGAGGCCGGCAAGGCAGAGATTACGGACGATGGCACCGCTGTTTGCCTGCATATTCCCGGCGACCGGGCGCAGATAGACATTGGATGAGCCCGGTTTGCGGAAAGGCCAGCCGTCGAGACTGCGACGGAAATTGAAGGTGAAGCAATTGTGGCGGGCGAGGTCGTCCGGCGTCCGCGGCACGCCATGGGCCTCGAGATAGGCCGGCGCGGCGATAACCACCTGGCGGCTATCGAGCAATTTGCGTGCCTTGAGCGCGGAATCGCGCATCGGCCCGGACCGAATGGCGATGTCTGTCCGTTCCTCGATCAAGTCGATGGTATTGTCGGTAAGAGAGAGATCAAGCTGCACGTCGGGATAGCGCGCGAGGAATTCGGCAGCGAGCGGCAGGATATAGCGCTCGCCAAAGCCGACGGATGCATTCACCCGTAGCGGACCACGCGGCATCGCCCGACCGCCGCCGGCAACCACCTGTTCGGTCTCGGCGATCGCCGCCAGGATGCGTTGCGCGCGTTGAAGGTAGATTTCTCCCTCCGGCGTCAGCTGCAGCATGCGGGTGGAGCGCACGACGAGCCGCGTCCTGAGCCTGTCTTCGATACGCGAGACAAGCTTGCTGACGGCGGAAGGCGACAGCTTCAGCCGCCGGCCGGCGGCGGAAAAGCTGCGCAATTCAGCCGCGGCAACAAAGACTTCCATTTCGCCGGCGCGGTTGTCCATTTTGAACCACCTTTGAACTCAGTTCACAGGCATTTATCCATTCCCCCGGATTATCGCGCAAGCCCGATCGATCCATATTCCGGTTCATCAACCACCCAACCGCGGCAAGGCCGCAAAGCTCAGCCCGCACAGCATGCGGGCGGGAAGGTATCCCTATGCCCATCGCTCTCTTTGCCTTGACGATCGCGGCCTATGCGATCGGGACAACCGAATTCGTAATTGTCGGCCTCTTGCCGACGGTCGCCTCCGATCTTCACATCTCCCTGCCGCTCGCCGGCCTCATCGTCAGCGTTTATGCCCTCGGCGTCACCTTCGGCGCGCCGGTGCTGACCGCGCTTACCGGTCGCATCGAGCGCAAGCCACTGCTCCTTGGCCTGATGGCTCTCTTCATCATCGGCAATGCCGCCGCGGCGCTTTCGCCGAGCTACGAATTGCTGCTCGTCGCACGCGTCCTCTCGGCCTTCGCGCATGGCGTCTTTTTCTCCGTCGGCTCGACGATTGCCGCCGATCTTGTGCCCGAAGATCGCCGGGCCTCGGCAATTGCAATGATGTTCATGGGTCTGACGGTGGCTATCGTTACCGGCGTGCCGCTCGGTACCTATATCGGCCAGACCTTCGGTTGGCGGGCCACCTTCTGGGCGGTTACCGCGCTCGGCGTCATCGCCTTCATCGGCATCGCCGCCCTGCTGCCGAATACGCTGAGCAAGGCCTCCGCGGCGCGTCTCGTCGATCAGCTTCGCGTGCTTGGATCCGGCCGTCTGCTGATCGTCTTTGCCATGACCGCGCTCGGCTATGGCGGCACCTTCGTGGCCTTCACGTTCCTCGCACCGATCCTGCAGCAAATCACCGGTTATTCGGAAGGCAGCGTCAGCCTCATCCTGGTTCTCTATGGCGTCGCCATCGCAATCGGCAATATTGCCGGCGGGAAAATCGCCAACCGGGATCCGGTAAAGGCGATGATCGGCCTCTTTCTCGCCCAGACAGCCGTGCTCGTGCTCTTCACTTTCACGGCCCCCTCCCCGGTACTGACGCTGGTCACGCTCGCGGCACTCGGCTTCCTCTCCTTCGCCAACGTGCCCGGTCTGCAACTCTATGTCGTCCAGCTTGCCAAGCAGTACCGCCCCGGCGCCGTCGACGTCGCCTCGGCGCTCAACATCGCCGCCTTCAATCTCGGCATTGCGGTCGGCGCCTGGCTGGGCGGCCTTATAGTCTCTTCGCCGCTCGGCCTCGGTTCGACGCCCTTGGTCGGCGCGATGCTGGTTGCCGTCGCGCTGGTTCTGACGTTGTGGAGCGGCGCGCTCGACCGGCGCGCGGTTCTCGTCGAACAGCCGGCTTGAACCTTCGTCGCGCCGCAACAAGTATAGAATGTCGAATTCCGCCCGGCACCTGCCGGGCCCTCCCAACCAAGGAGCTTTCCATGCACGCAGTCAATTCCAACGGCGCCAATATTCCCGCCCTCGGTTTTGGTACCTTCCGCATGCCCGGCGCCGATGTGCTTCGCGTCCTGCCGGAAGCGCTCAAACTCGGCTTCCACCATGTCGACACGGCACAGATCTACGGCAACGAGGCGGAAGTCGGTGAAGTGATCCACAAATCGGACGTTCAGCGCGCGGATATTTTTCTGACGACCAAGGTCTGGGTCGACAATTATCGCCACGACGCCTTCCTCGCCTCCGTCGACGAGAGCCTGAAAAAGCTGAAGACGGACTACGTGGATCTGCTCCTCCTCCACTGGCCGGGCAGCGACGTGCCGATGGCTGAGCGCGTCGGCGCCCTGAACGAAGTGCACAAGGCTGGCAAGGTACGCCATATCGGCGTCAGCAATTTCAACATCGCGCAGATGGAGGAAGCAGTCCTGCTCAGCGATGCGCCGATAGCGACCAACCAGGTCGAATATCACCCCTATCTCGACCAGACGAAGGTTTTGCAGGCCGCGCGTCGGCTGGGCATGTCACTCACCGCCTATTATGCCATGGCCAACGGCAAGGTGCCCTCCGATCCCCTGCTCAAGGATGTCGCTGCGCGCCACGGCAAGACGGCGGCTCAGGTCGCCTTGCGCTGGCTTGTGCAGCAGAAGGACGTGATTACCTTGTCGAAGACAGCGACGGAGGCTCGGCTCAAGGAGAATTTCGCAATTTTCGATTTCGCACTGACGCCGGAGGAAATGGCAGCAATCCGCAAGCTTGCACGCCCGGACGGCCGGATCGTCAGCCCCGCGGGTCTCGCGCCGGAATGGGATAAAGCGGCCTGAGCGATCGCATCGCGAAGCTCGCGATTAGGCGAAAATAGAACCCGCCGGATCAAGACCACTCCGGCGGGTATTGTTGTGTGGAACTGAACCGATCAGACGAACTGGCTGAGACCCGGAACGGAGGCGACGACTTCATCGACGACCTCGTCGCCTGCCTTCTCCTTGGCGAAAGCGATCGTTTCCTTGGCAAGCGAAGTGATCTCGCCCATGCCGAGGCCCTGGCTCATCAACTGCTGCCCGAGCGCCATGACGCCGCCTCCACCGATCGCCGACATCAGGCCGCCGAGCAGACCACCACCGTTGCTGCCCTCGCCGTTGTACTGGGCGACCAATTCCGGCGCGCCCGGAATCGCTTCGATCATCCTGGCAACCGGACCCTCAGCCGCCTCGCGCTGCAGAAAGCCGAGGATCATGCCAACCGCCTTCTCGGCCGTTGCGGGCTCGATGCCGACATTTTCCGCCACGCGGGTGACCAGTTCACTCATGGAAATCTCCTCGTTTGAATTTTGACGTTGACGTCAAGGTAAATGATCGCCTCCAAAATAACAAGCGGGCAATGAGCCGCTCATGACGCAGTCGCGGCCACCGCCGAAATCGCGGGCGGCACATGCCCAGGCGCATCGTTTCACGGACCGTCGCCCTTGGCAACGCACTCGATCGAGCAACAGGTTGCCGCGCCCAATAGCACCGCCTATAACAGAAACGCACGATATTTCAGTGACGGCGCAGTGCAACGAAACGCCCGCTTTCATTGGCAAAACGGAGATCAAGCCCACATGCTGCAAGAAGGCAAGCTCTATATCGGAACCAGCCGCAAGCCGGACGATTCGATCAACAAGGGCGAATATCTGGAGCTGAAATTCGGCAACCGTCACGGACTGATCACCGGTGCAACCGGCACCGGCAAGACCGTGACGCTGCAGATCCTTGCGGAAGGATTCTCCAATGCCGGTGTTCCGGTCTTCTGCGCCGACGTGAAAGGCGATCTTTCCGGCATCGGCGCGATCGGCGAACCGAAGGATTTCCTCGTCAAGCGTGCCGAACAGATTGGCCTTACGCCCTACGACTTCCAGGAATTTCCGGTGATCTTCTGGGACCTTTACGGCGAGAAGGGCCACAGGGTCCGCACGACCATGTCCGAGATGGGACCGCTGCTCCTGTCGCGGCTGATGAATGCCACCGACGCCCAGGAAGGCGTGCTGAACATCGCCTTCAAGATCGCCGACGAAGGCGGCCTGCCGCTCCTGGATCTCAAGGATCTCCAGTCGCTTCTCAACTACATGGGCGACAATGCAAGCGAGCTTTCCAACCAGTTCGGCTTCATTTCCAAGTCCTCGGTCGGCTCGATCCAGCGCGAGTTGCTGATCCTCGAGCAGCAGGGTGCGGAGCACTTCTTCGGCGAGCCGGCGCTGAAGATCACCGACATCATGCGCACGACCAATGACGGACGCGGCGCGATCTCGGTGCTTGCCGCCGACAAGCTGATGATGAACCCCAGGCTCTATGCGACCTTCCTGCTTTGGCTCCTTTCCGAACTTTTCGAGGAGCTGCCGGAAGTCGGCGATCCCGACAAGCCGAAGTTGGTGTTCTTCTTCGACGAAGCGCATCTGCTCTTCAACGACGCGCCGAAGGTGCTCGTCGAGCGCGTCGAACAGGTGGTGCGCCTGATCCGATCAAAGGGCGTCGGCGTATACTTTGTGACCCAGAACCCGCTCGACGTGCCGGAAACGGTGCTGGCGCAGCTCGGCAATCGTGTCCAGCACGCGCTGCGCGCCTATTCGCCGCGCGAACAGAAGGCGGTGAAGACCGCGGCCGACACCTTCCGCCCCAACCCGGACTTCAACTGCGCTGAGGTAATCACCAATCTCGGCACCGGTGAAGCGCTCGTTTCGACGCTCGAGGGCAAGGGCTCGCCGTCCATAGTCGAGAGAACCCTCATCCGTCCGCCAGCATCGCGCCTTGGTCCGCTCACCGAGGCCGAACGGCAAAAGGTGATCGATGTCAGCCCTGTGCGCGGGCTCTATGACGAGGATTTCGATCGGGAATCGGCTTACGAGCTGCTTGCCAAGCGCGCCGCGAAGGCTGCCGAGCAGGCCGAGGCCGCGAGGCAGGCACAAGAACAGCCTGCAGAAGAGACGTCCGGCGGCAGCCGCTGGACCCTGCCCGGTTTCGGCGACGACGAACCGGCGACGCCCTCCGGCAAGCAGGCGCGGCCGCGCTCATCCGGCTATCAGCGCGAAACGATCGTCGAGGCGGCGATGAAGTCCGTTGCCCGCACGGTCGCAACGCAGGTCGGCCGCGCCCTGGTGCGCGGCATCCTCGGTAGCCTGAAGCGATAAGTATCGCAGCGAACGAGGCGAGTGGCCTGCACGCGCTCCTGCGCGTTTGAGCCAGACTACATTCTTGCGACCCAGAAAGGATTGACTATGGAAGTCAAGGATTCGAACGGCGCCGTCCTCAAGGACGGCGACAACGTCACGCTGATCAAGGATCTGAAGGTGAAAGGGACCTCCACCACGCTGAAGCGCGGTACGCTGGTGAAGGGCATTCGCCTGACCGACGATCCCGACGAGGTCGAATGCCGGGTCGAAAAGATCAAGGGGCTGGTGCTGCGCACCGAGTTCCTCAAGAAAGCCTGAGGCGTCGGGGCGAACGAGCCGCCGAGTTCTTCGTTCGGTCCGCATCGGTTGCACGGACGCTACCGTCAATATTCGAAGCCCGGGTGAATGCCCCGGGCTTCAGTACATTTACAGCGCCGTGCGTCTTTCAGGACGCACAAAAGGACGCTGTAAGTCTTTGTATCTACGCATCGTGCTTTCCGAAAATCGATTCCGATTTTCGGGCCGATGCGCTAAACAATCACGTTTGCCTTAAGCCACCGTCAGCTTGACGTCGACATTGCCCCTGGTCGCGTGGCTGTAGGGGCATACGACATGAGCCTTCTGGACCAGGTCCTCAAGGACGGCCTTGTCGACGCCGGGCGACGAGATCTCAAGCGCCGCATCGATGTAGAAGCCCGTGCCGTCTTCGCGCGGGCCAATCCCGACGGTGCCCGTCACTTTCGTGTCTTCCGGAAGTTTTACCTTTTCCTTGCCGGCAACAAATTTCAACGCGCCGAGGAAGCAGGCGGAATAGCCGGCGGCAAAGAGCTGCTCCGGATTGGTGCCGCGGGCGCCGTCGCCGCCGAGCTCCTTCGGGACAGTGAGGGAAATATCGAGAACGCCATCGGCGCTCTTGGCCTGGCCGGCGCGGCCGCCGGTTGCGGAGGCGGTGGTGCGATAGAGGATAGGCATGGCAGTCTCCTTCGGTGATGATCGATGTCGATACGCATTCCATATTGCAAAATTAAATTGCACGCAAATTAATTTTGCAAATTGCATTAAGGCCGTGAATTTGCGACAATGCGATCATGACGACCAAGCCGGCAAAATTTGAGGCAATATCCGATGAGGCGCTGACGCTGGGCCAGCAACTGTGCTTTGCGGTTTATTCGGCCGGGCATGCCTTCAACCGCACCTATAAGCCGCTGCTTGATCGCTTTGGCCTCACCTATCCGCAATACCTCGTGCTGCTTGCGCTCTGGCAACAGGACAAGATGACGGTGAAACGGATCGGCGAGGAAATGGGCCTCGATTCCGGCACGCTTTCCCCCTTGTTGAAGCGGCTGGAGGCCGCCGGCTATGTCACCCGGCTCCGCGATCGCGACGACGAGCGGCAGGTGATCGTCAGTCTCACGGAAAGGGGGCGAAGCCTGAAGGCCGAAGCCTTCGGCATCCTCGCCGACATCAGCAAGGCGACCGGATGCACTTTGGAAGAAGTCCGTGAGTTGCGCGAGGCGCTGCAACGCTTAACCCAACGACTGACCGGCAGCCAGCAGGACAGCTGACCGAATTCCTCAGTGGCGGTCGTCTTCGGCCGGAATACGCTTCAGTTGGCTACAGCATCCCGCTCACTTGAACGCACGGCGCTCTAGATTACGAGGATCGGCGCCTTGCCGCGGACGCGGTCGTAGAGATCCATCACATCCTGGTTGAGCATGCGCACGCAGCCGGAGGAAACGGCCTTGCCGATCGATTGCCACTCCGGTGTTCCGTGAACGCGGTACAAGGTGTCCTGGCCGTTCTGGAAGATATAGAGCGCGCGTGAGCCGAGCGGATTGTTCAAGCCGGGCGGCATGCCGCCTGCGCTTTCCGAGTAGCGCGCGAGCTCCGGCTGGCGTTCGATCATCGTACCCGGCGGTGTCCATTTCGGCCACCTCTGCTTCCACTGAATGACGCCGCGTCCCGACCAGGCAAAGCCTTCACGGCCGAGTCCTACGCCGTAACGCATGGCCCTTCCGCCCGGCTGGACCAGATAGAGAAAGCGATCGGCGGTGTCGACCACGATCGTGCCCGGCTGCTCGCCGAACGGGTCGTCGACTTCCTGGCGGTAAAATCGAGCGTCGATCTGCTGGTAAGGCACCGCCGGGACCAGATGACCGCCGTCGTCCACCGCGGCATAAATTTGCGAGTAATAAGGGTCCTGCGGTGGCAGGCCGGTCGGCAGCGCCGCCTCCACGACAGGCCCTTCAAGAAGAGCTCCGGTGCGCGGATCGATCCAGCGTCCCTCCAGCGCCGGATTGCGGTAAACCGGCATGGTTTGCTGCCGGAAGCGGTCCGTGTTCATTGACGAGGTGCAACTCGCAAGCCCGGCGGAAATGGCTACGAGTCCGGATGTACGGAGAAACTGGCGGCGAGAAAAAATAGGCGGCATCGAACTCTAGCGGGTTTGTATGCGAGCAGGAGTGGCGCGATCCGCATCCGCGACTCACACCTCCCCGCTCCTGGCCAGACCTAGATCACGATGATTTCGGATTAAATCAACCGAAAATCATCGCGACCGATTCTCAAGTCGGGATGCAAGCGGAATGGTTTCGACTTTTCCTCGCCCTCCTGCGACAACCATCGCATCTACGTGTGTAAAGAAACTTATGTCAGCAAACTTCCTATCACAATCGCGGCATCGCGTTCTGCACCCTCCGGCCCGCCGCTCGGATGCCGTCTCCGGAGAGACCGGCTTCGTGGAGCAGCGCCTCGAAATCCCGGGCGACGAGCGGTGGGCTGAAGAAATAGCCCTGGATCTCATCGCAACCGCTTTGCCGCAGGAAATCGACCTGCGCTTCCGTTTCCACGCCTTCGGCGATGACCCGCAGACCAAGATTCTGCGCGAGCGAAATTATCGCCGCGGTAATGGCCTTGTCGTCGGCGTCCAACGGAATGTCCTCGACGAAGGAGCGATCGATCTTCAGCCGTTGCACGGGGAACCGTTTTAGCGCGCTGAGACTCGAATATCCCGTCCGGAAGTCGTCGATCGCCAGGTGCACGCCGACCGCCTCCAACTCATGCATCGTCGCGATCGCGCCGGGCACGTCCTGCATGATCAGGCTCTCGGTCAGTTCGAGTTCGAGATAACGCGCCTCCAGGCCGGTTTCCGCGAGCACAGCCGCCACGCGGCTCGCCCAGTTGCGCTCGAGGAACTGTCGGGCGGAAACATTGACGCTGACAACCAGTGGCGGCAGACCGGCCTCCTGCCAGGCCTTGCACTGACGGCATGCGGTTTTCAGAACCCAGTCGCCGATCGGCACGATCAGGCCGGTTTCCTCCGCCAGCGGGATGAAGGCACCGGGCGAGATCAGGCCATGCACCGGATGCTGCCAGCGCAACAATGCCTCCGCGGCGAAGATACGGCCGCTTGCAAGATTCATCTGCGGCTGGAAATGCAGGAGAAATTCGTCGCGGGCGATCGCCTCGCGCAACTCCTCCTGCCGCAAGAGCTTCTCGTGCGCCTTGGCCGCCATCTCTTCGGTGAAGACCTGCAGGTTGTTGCGCCCGAATTTCTTGGCGCGGTACATGGCCGCATCGGCATTGGCAAGCAATTCGCTGACCGTCCGGCCCTGTTGGGGAAAGCAGGCGACGCCCATGCTGCAGGTCACCTGCAGGCTGCGGCCGTTGAGTTGCAACGGCGCGGCAATGGCCGCGCGGATATCCTCAAGCCGCGACAGGACGACATCGCGCTCGGTCGGCAGGCCATTCAGGAGAATTATGAACTCGTCGCCGCCGACCCGTACGACCATATCGGACTTGCGTACTGCCGCGCGCATGCGCTCGGAAACAACCTTCAGCAATTCGTCACCGGCCGTATGCCCGAGACTGTCATTGATGAGCTTGAAATTGTCGAGGTCCAAGAAGGCCAGGGCGGCCCACTGATTGCGTCCGCGAATCGCCTCTAGCACCCCAGCCACCTGCTCCTCGAACAGGACGCGATTGGGGAGGCCCGTCAGCGCATCGTGATGCGCCATGAAGCTTATTCTGTCTTCGGCGCGCTTGCGCTCGATCGCGATCCCGGCGAGATACGTCGCCATGGCGATCAGTTCCTTCTGCTGCTCGCTCGGAACGCCGGCGTCCGGCGAATAGAGCGCGAAAGTTCCGAGCACCTTGCGATCGTGAGAATGAATCGGCGTCGACCAGCAGGAACGGAAGCCATAGGGCCTCACAACCTCGGTGTAGCCTTTCCACAGCGGGTCGGCAAACACGTCCGCAACGATCACCTGCTCGCCGCGCCAGGCGGCCGTTCCGCACGAACCGACTTTCGGGCGGATCTCGACTCCGTGGAGCGTAGCACAAAACACCTCGTCCAGGCTTGGGGCAGCGCCATGCAGAAGATGCCGCCCGTCGTCGGAGAGAAGCAGGATGGAACCCTTGATGCCGGGCAGCAGCGTTTCGATCAGCAGGATGAGGTCGGTGAAGAACTGATCGAGCGGCTTGCTCTTTGCAATCATCTCCAGCAGCCGCGCCTGCCCTTCGAGCAAGCGCTCTGCCGCTTTTCGATCGCTGATATCGCGCGATACACCGACGATGCCGACGATCTGGCCACTCTTGTTGCGCAGCGGCACCTTCGACGTCATCAACCAGCGATCACGCCCCTTGGTGACAATCGCCCGCTCTTCTATCCCGAAGATCGGTTCGCCGGTTTCGATCACGCGCTGTTCCACGTCGGCGATGGCCTGGGCGGCCTTCGCCGGGTGCAGCTCGAAATCCGTCTTGCCGACAAGATCCTGAAGGCTTTCAAGCCCGTTGTCCGCGACGGTCACCTCATTGGCAATGAGAAAACGGCCTTTCGTGTCCTTGGCATAGATATAATCGGGGACATGATTGATCATCGTCTCCAGCCAATAGTGGCGGTCGGCGATGTCGGGCTCGGAAGGAAAAATGCGCGCCACCTCTTCTGCCAGACGATTGCCGGCGTTGATGAGCCGACGCGTCTCGACGTTGTCTCCGGCATTGAGGGCCGCATAGCGGGTATTGCGGGACGTTTTCCTTGCCAAGCAAAGCCTCCGGAAGAGCAACGCCGACATATTGCGGATAATTCCGGGCTCTGGTCTAGCCGACAGAGGTTATGCTTCTCTAAATGTTATGGGAAAAAACGTCTAAAGGTTGCATATCGGTCGCCATGGCCGGAACAGGCACGACCTTAACGAGCGCAGGGGCTGCGTTTCATCAAGAGATTTCATGAGCAACATCAACCAGGGCCGCTTCTGCCGGCCTCGGCAATCACTTATTGATTGCGCATCACAACGGGCGGGAGGAGACCGGAATGCTGACAGTCTATGGGGTTTATCGTTCGCGCGCATCGCGTAACTTGGATGGCGCGCGAGCTTGGCATTCCCTTTACATCCGTGCCGGTGATCCAGGCGCGCCGCGTTGCCGATCCGCTGGCCGCCGATGCGCCGCTCAACACCCGGTCGCCGAATTTTCTTGCGATCAATCCGATGGGCCTCATCCCCGCAATCGATGACGACGGTCTGGTCCTGACGGAATCCCTCGCCAACAATCTATATCTCGCCCGCAAATACGGCGGTCCTCTCGCGGCGACCGATCTCCGCGAGGACGGACAGATGGGCAACTGGACGATGTGGGCGGCGACGGAGGTGGAGCCGCATGCGGTCAAGATCGTTCTCGCCCATGACAAGGGCATCGAGGACACGCCCGAGGGTCAAGCGCGCATTGCTGCTTGCGCCAAATCACTCGAGAAAGCCTTCGCGGTTCTCGAGGCGCATCTTGGAAGCTGCGACTACGTCGTCGGCAATCGCTTCACTGTCGCCGATCTCAACCTTGCCGAGGTTTTCCGCTACACGATGAGCCAGACGGCGCTGTTCGACAGGCATCCGCGCGTCAAGGCGTGGCTTGCGCGCTGCCAATCGCGGCCTTGCTTCATCGCCATGATGGAAGAGCGACTGAAGGAGCCGGAATAGGGTTACCGGGCTAGCCTCTTGATTCGACGCAATTCCGAAGGGAAACCGTTACACACTTTTCCTGGAATTGCTTTAGGCTCGGTTGCCGAGATAGCTCGCGACCTTCGCGTCAAGCAGCCGCATTCCCTCTTCGACCTCGTCACGCACCCAGCGCTTGAAAGCCACGGCGGCCTTGCTCTCCCGCCGGGAAGGTGTACGCACGAAATAATGACCGAAGCCGGTCTTCGCCCGGATACCGAACGGAGCAACGAGGCTGCCCTCGGTCACGGCAAAACCGGCGAGCGTCTGCCAGGCGAGCATGACCCCCTGGCCGGCGATCGCCGCATCGAGTACGAGCGAGGCTTCGTTGAACGTGTGGCGCACGGTCATCTCGGAGCCGGAGAGACCAGCCTCCTTGAACCACACTTCCCATGTGAACATCGAGTGGCCGTCGATCACCGCCGGTAGCTTTAGAATATCTGCAGGCACACGCAAGTCTGCGGCCATGCTCGGCGAACACACGGGGAAGATCTCCTGCTCCAGCAGGAGTTCGGCATGCACACCCGGCCAGTCACCGGTGCCGACGCGGATGCCAACATCCACGTCGGAGGTGTCCAGGTTCACGAGGGTCGTCGTCGCGTCGATCCTCAGCCGGATATCCGGATGCCGCTCGGCAAAGCGGTTCAATCGGTAAACCAGCCATCGGGCCGCGAAAACCGGGGCTACAGAGATCGTCAGCACCGATTCATCCCGGCGGCGCGCCGATGCCACCGCGTCGGCGAGTTCGCCGAACGCGTTTGAAAGACGCGCGAGGAACAGGCGTCCGAAATCCGTGGCGACAAGTCCGCGGGCGGTGCGCTCGAAAAGCCGGCGGCCGAGTTGCGCTTCGGTCTTGGCAATCTGCTGGCTGACGGCGCCGGCCGTGACGCCGAGTTCTTCCGCGGCACTCGCCAGCGAGCCCAGGCGGCCGGCTGCTTCGACCGCACGCAGACCGTTGAGATGGATGGCGTTCAGCTCTTTCATATAGTTTTTCTAAAACGCATCGCCGGCAATCTCAATTGAAATCTTGCCGCAACGGGCGGATGCTCGGGAGCATCGAAAGGATGATCCGCCATGCTGAAGATTCTATCGATGTTCAACCGCGCCGCATCGACCTCAAGCGATCGAACCGAAACCTCGCTCAAGTGGCAACGCGATCCACTGCAACATCCGGACCTCGCGCGTATGGACGAACGCGAACTTGCCGACCTGCCGTTTCCTGGTTGGCCATGGCCGCGCGCCGTCGGCGAGCATTGCGAATGTGCCTGAGCTGAGGGTACCTTCATTCGCGCTGCGATGCGCGACGCACAGGCGATGGTGAGACATGAACGATGATCTCGAACGCTCCTTCGAGCGCGTGCGGCTGCTGGCGGAGGCGGCAAGGCTGCCGGAAACGACCGTCGGCACGTCCTACGGGACACCGGCCCTGCTCGTCAAAGGCAAGAGCTTTGTGCGGATAAAAGACGCGCACACGCTTGTGGTCATGTGCGCGCTCGAAGAGAAGGAGATGCTGATGGAACTCGATCCATCGCTATTTTTCGAGACCGATCACTACAAGGGCTGGCCGGCAATGCTGGTCAGGCTCGCCGCAATCGACGACGAAGCACTGACGCAAAGACTGATCGCCGCCTGGCGGGAAAAGGCGCCGAGGCGCCTCGCAAGCCGCTTTGCCTCGTCTGGTCCGGCCTGACCGGAGCGCTTATGCCCGCACTTCCGCCAGCACCCTGGCAACGGCCGGCCGTGCGACCATGCGGTTGCGATGGTCGAGAACTTTCGGGAAGCGCCCCGGATCGACACCATCGCCCTCCAGCCAGTTGGCGATCGTGAAGAGATAGGGATCGGCCATCGAATAGTTCTCGCCCATGACGAAGGGACCGGTAAACATCTTGCTTTCGATCAGCGCGAAGCAATCGCCCATATTCTGTGGCACCTTGGCCTTCATTGCCTCATGCGCTGCCGGATCGTCTGCCCATCTCGGGCCGCGCCGAGCATGGGCATGGGCGACGTGCACCGTCGAGCAGAGATAATTCAGGAACGACTGCAGCCGCGCAAACTCGAACGGATCGTCGAGCGGCGCCAGACGGCGCTCGGGGAAGCTTTGGGCGATATAGGCAAGGATGGCCGGCGTTTCGGTCAAGATGCCGCGATCGGTCACAAGCGCAGGCACCCGCCCTTTCGGATTGATGGCGAGATATTCCGGAGTGGTCTGCTCCGCCTTCGCAAAATCGACCCGGCGCGCCTCATAGCTCGCACCCGCTTCTTCGAGGGCGATATGCGAGGCAAGTGAACAGGTCCCCGGGGCATAAAACAGTTTCAGCATCATTCTGTCTCCCATATTGGCGTGGCGGCGCAGGGCCGCACGTTCGCCAGCAGAAGAAATGAAATAGCCGCGATTGACAAGGTCGTGGACAGCCCTCTGGCCCCGATCCGCCGGCCTGCCTTGTTCACGCGGCTACCGCTCCCGCGCAACCGGGCACGTCTTCGAGACGGTGATAGACCGGAATGCCACGCTCGCGGGCAATGCGCACATCATTGTCCGCACCCTTGGACTCGCCCGGCAATCGCAGGACCGCATCGCAGAGGGCAAGCAGCCGGCCGGCAACGGGATGAAAGATCTCCTCATAAAGATCGTCGCCCACTTTGATTCCGCCGGCCGCATGCCACACGGGCAAGGCGACCCATTCGCCGATCATCGGCACATGGCCGGCCTTGAAGAGCGCATAGGACGGCTCCTCCAGGCGCCTCAAGTTCTCAGCCATGTTCGCCGGGTCGTCACCCGTACCCGAGCGATAGGGACCTGCAATCAGGATCAGCATGCTTTCCTCCACGATATTACACGAATATTCCTGTTATTTGTGGGAATGCCATCATATTTCGTGCAATATCGTGAAGAGTCAAGGAGGAATCGATGCTGACGACACAGAGACGGGCGATGATCTCGGCAAGGCTTGGACGCGATGGGCAAATCGTCGCCAAGGCGCTTGCGGACGAACTCGGGCTATCGGAGGACACTATCCGCCGTGATCTCAGGGAAATGGCGGCCGAGGGCCTGTTAAAGCGGGTTCACGGGGGAGCCCTGCCAATGATGCCGCCGCTCCCGGATTTCGCCGCCCGCCAAGCGATCGACAGCGACCTCAAGCGCCGGCTCGGACGACGAGCGGCGGACCTCGTCAAGCCCGGACAAACGGTCTTTCTCGACGGTGGCACGACCCATGCGGAAATCGCGCGTGCCTTGCCGCGCGACTTGCGGGCCACCATCGTCACGCACAGCCCGACGATCGCCGCCGAATTTGAAAAACACGACGCTGACGTGATCCTGATCGGCGGCAGGCTCTACAAACACTCCATGGTGGCGACCGGCGCGGCGGCGGTGGCCGCGATCGAACAAATCCGCGTGGACACCTTCTTCCTCGGCGTCACAGCCATTCATCCGGCGCAGGGGCTTTCGACCGGAGACTACGAGGAGGCGGCGATCAAGCGGGCGATCGCCGGCCAAGCGGCGGACATCTACGTACTCGCGACGCCGGAGAAGCTCGGCGCGGCCTCGCCTCACCGCATCATGAGCGTCAACGAGCTCACCGGTCTCGTCGTGCCCGCGGACATGTCGGACGACGCCCTGTTACCCTATCGCGATTGCACCGCTTTGATCGTTGCCTAAGCGGAAAAGGCCTCGGTCACACGCACGTCGCCCACATGGATGCCGTTCCAGTTGCGCATCGAATGGTTGGCTTGCGCCATCAGCGCCGTGTGGACCTCAGGGTCATCGGCGAAGAACTGCGCAAGCGTCGCGGTCACCATCGCCTCGGCGGCGCGGGTCGTGCCGTCTTCGCATTTGAGCGCGATGCCGATCCCCTTCTCCGGGATCGCCGCGCAGAAAACGCCTTCGGCGCCGGTCTTGGCGAAGATGCGGCCGGGCGCGGTCTTCATCATCCGCGTGCAGGCACGCTTGGTGCCCGCAACGTAGAAGGGCTCGGCCATGCAGGCCTCGATCAACCGCCTGGAGGCGCGCGCCCGCTCTGCCGCAAGCCCTGCCCCCGTTGCCATTTTGGCGAAGCCATGAGCAAGTCCCTTCAGGGGCACGGCATAGGTCGGGATCGAACAGCCGTCGACCCCGCATTTGTCCTGCGCAAGGATGGCGCCCGTCAGGCTTTCCATGACGCCGCGGATTTCCCGCTGGATCGGATGGTCGTAACCGACATAACCGCGAACCTCCGTGCCCGAATGACAGCAGGCGCAGACGAAGCCGGCATGCTTGCCGGAGCAATTGTTGTGCAAGGCGCTCGGCGTCTCGATCGAACGCGCCTGCGCGATCAAGGTCTTCTGGTCGATGGACCAATGCGCACCGCACTCGAGCGCATCGACATTGCGGCCGGCCGCTGCCAGCATTTCCGCCGCGAGCGCGACATGTTCCGGTTCGCCGGAATGCGAGGCGCAGGCGAGCGCCAGTGCCTTGGCGCCGAACCCGTAGGCGTCCGCCGCCCCGCTTTCGACCAGTGGCAAGGCTTGCATTGCCTTGCAGGCCGAACGCGGGAAGATGGCAGCATCCGTGTCACCCAATGAAAACACGGTGTTGCCGTCGCCGTCGACTGCGATGACCGTGCCGCGATGACGGCTTTCGACAAGATTTCCGCGGGTGACTTCGACCAGGACGGGATTAGACATGCTTGCCCTCAAATTTCCTCTTTCGCCTCTGCATTTATCAGGAATCCGACCGCTGGGAACCGGGGTGTGCGATGAAATTCATCCGCAGGCTGTTTGTCGCCTTTATGCTCATCTACCTGCTTCCGGCGCTGGCCTCGGCCGGCTGGTGGTACATGAAGGAGAGGCCGCAAAGCTGGCGGGATGCGGACTGGTCGTCCGCCGGCCTTCTCCCCAAACCGGCAGAAAGTCCCGAGGCGGCAGTCTATATTCTCTCGGCAACGACCGGCGGCATGAAGGGAGCCGTCGCCAGCCATGCGTGGATCGTCACCAAGGACGAAAGAGCGCCGGCCTATTCCCGATACGAAAAGGTCGGCTGGGGCAAACCGATCCGCAAGAACGCCTACCGGGCCGATGGTCGCTGGTATTCGAACGCCCCGCGCATCGTCGTGACGATCAAGGGACAGGAGGCGCAACGCCTGATCCCGAAGGTCGAGCAAGCGATTGCCGATTACCCCTATTCGTCGCCTGGCGCCTACCGGCTTTGGCCGGGACCGAACTCCAACACCTTCGTCGCGCACGTGCTTCGCTCGGTGCCAGAGCTCGATGCCGTGCTGCCGCCGAATGCCGTCGGCCGCGACTACCTGCCGGAGGGTAGACTTTTTCAGATCGACGCCGATGGCCGCGACCTGCACGCAACGCTCTACGGACTGGTCGGAGTCTCGGCCGGCTGGCGGAGCGGGCTGGAACTGCATTTCATGGGATTGGTTGCCGGATTCGACATTGCACGGCCCGGCATCAAAATACCGGCACTCGGCCGATTCGGGATCTGAACCCCAGTTCCAGCGCTTGTTGGGAACGTACCGCTAAAAAGGAAAAGGGCCGCGTCAGCGACCCTTCCATGAGCATTTGGCCTGTGACGGCCCGGGCTTTTCCAGCCCAAGGAAGGCGGGTATCAAGCCGAAGGCTGCCTCGACTCCTTCACCTCTCCCATGCCTGTCACGAGAACCGAAATCTCACTAGACATTGGATCACCTTCCTTTCTGTTCGTTGACGTTGCTTCAAACGTAGTTCATTCCGGCCCGAATGCAAGACCGACTATCGTCGAAGGCATCGATCGGAGGGCTGGTCGGGCGCTCTTAGATCATTTCACTGTTTCACGGAACCAGTGAAATGATCTAACTCCTTGAAAATACGCAATTCCTGACGGAAAACCGCTACACACTTATCCTGGAATAGCTTTAGGATCGGCCCATCGTCATCACGATCTTGCCGATGTGATCGCCTTCTTCCATCAGACGATGGCCATCGGCGACCCTTTCGAAGGGTAGAACCCGATGGATGACCGGCGCCACCGCCCCTCCCTCCAGCAATGGCCAGACCTTTGCCGCAAGTCCGTCGCGGATCGCCTGTTTTTCCACGGAAGTGCGCGGGCGAAGCGCGGACCCCATGACGTGCAGGCGCTTTGTGAGGATCGGCCCGATATTGGCGTTTTCGACGCGCGCCCCGCCCAGGAAGGCGATGATCGACAGGCGACCGTCCTTCGCGAGCGATCCTATATTGCGATCGAAGTAACGCCCGCCGACCATGTCGAGAATGACGTCCACCCCTCGCCCACCGGTTTCATCAAGCGCGACGGTCCTGAAGTCTTCGTCGCGATAGTTGATCGCCCGCTTCGCCCCGAGCGCCTCGCAGGCCTTGCACTTCTCGGCGCTGCCGGCGGTCACCAGAACCGCGGCGCCGAAGGACCTGGCGAGCTGGATGGCGGTGGTGCCGATTCCGCTCGATCCACCATGAACCAGGATCGTTTCACCCGCTTTGAGCCGGGCCATATCGAAGACATTGGCCCAGACCGTGAAGAAAGTTTCCGGCAGCGCCGCCGCCTTTGTCGCGTCATAGCCCTTTGGCCAGGCGAGTGCCTGCGTCGCCGGCACTGCGCAATATTCCGCATAACCGCCGCCATTGGCGAGCGCGCAAACCTTGTCCCCGATCGAGAAGGCCGCTGGGCCCTCGCCCACGGCCACAACCTCGCCGGCCACCTCAAGGCCGAGGATCGGGCACGCACCGGGCGGCGGCGGATAGTCGCCCTTGCGCTGCAGGACGTCGGGCCGGTTGATGCCGGCTGCCTCGACACGGATCAGGATATCGCCGGCTTTGACGTCTGGCAGCGGCCCGCGCGCCAAAACCATGTTCTCCGGTCCACCCGGGCTCGGCAGGTCGACATAGGTCATTTCGGTCGGAAGCGTCATGGCGGTATCCTCGCAAGCGTCGTTGCGACTATACCTATAGCTTGCTTACGGCTCCGGAAAGTCGGATCCCAACGCGGCGGTCAGTCGCGGTGGAGCAGTTCGAGCACGAGACCGCTTTCGCTCGCCTTGGCGCGTGCCTTGATTTCGGCGATCTTGGCGCTGACCGTCTGGCTGTCCGAAAGAATGAAACCCTGCGGCAGCACGAGAACGGCGATCGAACAACGCATCAGCGGGAAGTTCTTGCTGACCCCATCGCGGCCATATCCGCTGATCCGTCCTTCCGCCCTGTGCTCATCGGAATAGAGCTGCCGGACATCCGAGCGGAAATCGTCGACAAGGCGCATGAGAACAGTGCGGATTTCCTGATCCGTCCAGCCGCTGATGCCGACGAAGAAATCGTCGCCGCCGACATGCCCCAGGAACTTCTCTTCGCCGATGAAGTGGCGTCTGAGCAGAGCGGCGAACAGCGTGATCGCCAAGTCGCCCTTCTGGAAGCCATAGGTGTCGTTGAACGGCTTGAAGTCGTCAAAGTCGCAATAGCAGAAGTAGCGCGTCTCGTCGCCGTCGAGGATGGCGTCCTGCACATAGTCGCGGATCGCGCGATTGCCCGGCAGGCCGGTCAGCGGGTTCTGCTCCTGCGCCGTCTTCAACTGTTTCTCGTTGATGATCTTCAGCAGCGACGAAGCGGAAAGAATGCCGGCGTAGCGCATGTTTTCCGTCAGGATCACACAGTCGCTGCCGTCCATGCCGGCGAAAATCTTCAGCATCTCGTCGGCGGGCGTGTCGAGATCGGCAATCGGCGCCGGGCTGACGAAATGCGAGATACGGCGCTGATAGATGCGGTTCTTCAGAAGGTCCCGGCCGAAGGGATGGTAGATCATTTCCTTGACGTGATACTCGTGCAAGATGCCGCGCGGCTCGCCGTTGGCATTCAGCACGGGAAAGAAAGCCTGGCGCGGATTGAGCCGGAAAAGATCGAAGACGGACTCGAGTTCATCGCTTTCCCTGGCGGCCGGAAGCTGTTCGATCTGCTTCCTGATCAGGATGCTGTCGAGCGTGGCGGATGAGCGCCGTGCGGCACCGCTCAATTCCAGATGAGGATAAGCCGGTTGCAATTCGCTGAGATGCGTGGTGGGGCGGGCAATGAAATAACCCTGAACCAGGTCGCATCCGAGATCGCGGCAGGCAAGGAACTCGGCTTCCGTCTCCACGCCTTCCGCGATCACCCGCGTTCCGAGCACATGAGCCATGTTGACCGTATGGCGGACGAGGTGGCGCTTGCGCGGGTCCCGCTCGATGCCGGAGATGAAATGCCGATCGATCTTGACGTAGTCGACCGGTTGGTCGCACAGCAATTTCAGGCCGTTGAAGCCCGCGCCGAAATCGTCGATCGCAAGCTTGAAACCGGCCAGCCGCAATTGGCGGACCAGCGCCGAAAAATCCGGCATCTTGCCACTGTCGAAGCGCTCCGAAAGCTCGAAGCAGAGCGAGGACGGGGCGATGTTGGCGCGCTTCAGGTGATTGACGAGGCGCTCGACGATATCGCCCTCGCCACCGACCAGCCGCGAATCGAAGTTCAGGAAAAGCGTGCGTGTCGCAAAATCCGGAACCGTTGCGAAAGCGGCGACTGCACGGCTGTTGATGAGGTGTTCGAGTGGCAGCAGCTGGCCCACCTGCTCCGCCTTGTCCAGCAATTCGAGTGGCGAGGCAAAGCCCAGGCGCTGGAACCCGCGCATCAGCGACTCATAGCCAAAGACAGCACCGGTCGTCGCCTCGACGATCGGCTGGAAGGCGTTCTCGATTACGAGTTTGGCAAGCGTGACAATCTGGTCGTCGCCGAAGCGGCGAAGCGAAAGGGTTTCGGCGGGGGCGACGGACATGCCGGCTCCAGGAACACATACACAAACAAAGCGGCGCCAGCATCGAGGGCAAGCGTGAACGGAGTCTTTCCCGGATATGAAAGTTTTGTGAAGCTTGCGTGACAAGGACGGCGGCCCGTCCGAGACGCCTCCCGTAGCGCATTGATGATGCGATGGAATCTAACCCTTGGCGAGAACGCCGAAAGCGATCAGCGCAAGCCCCTGGATAACGAGATCCACCGCGAGGAACAGCCCCAGGATCCAAAGGCTGTTGACCGGCCATCCGACAGCGATGATGAGGCCGGCAGCCAAGGTGACGAGCCCACCGATGACGATCCAGCCCCAGCCAGCGAGCGGCCGCAGCTTGAAGCCGACCCAGATGCGGAAGCAGCCGGCAACGATCAGCGCCACCGCCATCAGGAAAGTCAGGACCGAGGAAGCAAGAACCGGGTTGATGAACGCAAACAGGCCAGCCGCCGCATAACACGCGCCGCTCAAAGCCCAGTAGACGACGCTTCCCCAGGTCTTGACCTGAAATGCGTGGGCAAGGTTGAGCAGCCCACCGATGAGCATGATCAAGCCGACGTAATAGACCGAAGCGACCGTCGCCGCGAACAGATTGCCGAAAGCGATACCGCCGCACATGATCAGGATCACGCCGAGGGCGACGAACCATCCCCATTTTCCAGCAACGGCCTCTCTGCCCGCGGGATCGAACGTGTGGGCCATTTTCAACCTCCAGTCTTATCGGCGAGCGTGAACGCCACCTCGCGATTGAGCCGGATTTCTCAGCAAAAAGAAAGAGAAAAAGCGACAAAGTTTTTATTGATTGATGAGTCAATCAAAAATAAACTGACGGCATTCGCGGGAGTTTCGGATGCCTAAAATCGGGATGGAGCCTGTGCGGCGAAAGGCATTGGTGGACGCGGCGCTGCGCGTGATCGGCGACCGGGGCACGCTCTCGGTCACCATGTCGGACATCGCCAGAACCGCCGGTGTCTCGCCGGCGCTCGCGCACCACTATTTCGGCAGCAAGGAGCAATTGTTGATCGCAACGATCCGCAGCCTTTTGGCGCAGCTGCGCGACGACGCGGTCGTTGCGCTGCAGGCGGCGACGACGCCGCGCGAAAAGCTGAGTGCGCTGATCCGCGTGAGCTTCAGGGCTGAGCAGTTCGCACCCGAGACGATCGCCGCCTGGCTCGCCTTCTATTCCGAGGCGCAGCGCTCGGAGGACGTTCGCCGTCTCCTCGTGATCTACGCGCGGCGGCTGCGTTCCAATCTTTTGGCGAGCCTCAAGTCGCTTTGTGCTGACGATGACGCGGAACGCCTCGCCGAGGGCGCGGCTGCGATGATCGACGGACTCTATATCCGCCAAAGTCTTCGCTCGGCTCCGATCAGCATCGAAGCTTCGATTGCGCTGACGGAGGATTATGTGAATGCGCATTTACGGGCGGCGGATGGTGGAAATCGCCCCTCACCCCAGCCCTCTCCCCACACGCGGGGAGAGGGGACCTGAGCGGCGCGGCATATCCTTCTCCCCGCGTGCGGGGAGAAGGTGGCGGCAGCCGGATGAGGGGCGATCGCCCGCACCGAGCAGATTGTAATTCGAACCATCAAGGAACCGATAAGTGACCGCCGGCAAGCCGAATATCCTGATCATCATGGTGGATCAGCTGAACGGAAAGCTCTTTCCGGACGGCCCCGCCGACTTCCTGCATGCGCCGAACCTCAAGGCGCTGGCCAAACGCTCGGCCCGCTTCCGCAACAATTACACATCATCTCCGCTGTGCGCTCCCGCCCGCGCCTCCTTCATGGCCGGCCAGTTGCCGAGCCGCACACGCGTCTACGACAACGCCGCCGAGTATCAGTCCTCGATCCCGACCTATGCCCATCACCTGCGCCGGGCCGGCTACTACACCGCGCTTTCGGGCAAGATGCATTTCGTCGGACCGGATCAACTGCACGGCTTCGAAGAGCGCCTGACGACCGATATCTATCCGGCCGATTTCGGCTGGACGCCCGATTATCGCAAGCCCGGCGAGCGGATCGACTGGTGGTACCACAATCTCGGTTCCGTCACCGGCGCCGGCGTGGCGGAGATCACCAACCAGATGGAATATGACGACGAGGTGGCCTTTCTGGCGAACCAGAAGCTCTATCGGCTTTCGCGCGAGAACGACGACGAAAGCCGCCGCCCCTGGTGCCTCACCGCTTCCTTCACGCACCCGCATGATCCCTACGTCGCGCGGCGCAAGTTCTGGGATCTCTACGAGAACTGCGAGCATCTGCTGCCAGAAGTCGGCGCGCTCCCCTTCGAGCGGCAGGACCCGCATTCGCGGCGCATCATGCACTCCTGTGATTACGAAAACTTCGAGATTACCGAGGAGAACATCCGCCGCTCGCGGCGCGCCTATTTCGCCAACATCTCCTATCTCGACGAAAAGGTCGGCGAGCTGATCGACACCCTCACGCGGACGAGGATGCTCGACGACACGCTTATTCTCTTCTGCTCCGACCATGGCGACATGCTCGGCGAGCGCGGCCTATGGTTCAAGATGAACTTCTTCGAGGGCTCGGCGCGCGTGCCGCTGATGATCGCCGGACCCGGCGTCATACCCGGTCTGCATCTGGCGCCGACCTCGAATCTCGACGTGACGCCGACGCTTGCCGACCTCGCCGGCATTTCCATGGACGAGGTGAAGCCCTGGACGGACGGCGTCAGCCTGCTGCCGATGGTGACCGGTGCGGAGCGGACGGAACCGGTGCTGATGGAATATGCGGCGGAGGCTTCCTACGCGCCGCTCGTCGCCATCCGCGAAGGCAAGTGGAAATATGTCCATTGCGCGCTTGATCCAGACCAGCTCTACGACCTCGAAGCCGATCCGCTGGAACTCACCAATCTCGCGGAAAAGCCGCGCGGGCCTGTCGACCAGGCGACGCTCACGGCCTTCCGCGACATGCGCGCCGCCCACTGGGACATGGAAGGCTTCGACGCCGCGGTGCGCGAAAGCCAGGCGCGGCGCTGGGTGGTCTACGAGGCGCTCAGGAACGGTGCCTATTACCCCTGGGACCATCAGCCGCTGCAGAAGGCATCCGAGCGCTACATGCGCAACCACATGAACCTCGACAACCTCGAGGAATCCAAACGCTACCCGCGAGGAGAATGACATGAAAGCCCAACCGCAAGCCTCGCACTTCATCGACGGGGAATATATCGAGGACACCGCCGGCACGGTGATCGAGAGCGTTTATCCCGCGACCGGCGAGGTGATCGCCCGTCTTCATGCAGCGACGCCTGCGATCGTCGAAAAGGCGATCGCCGCCGCAAAACGGGCGCAGCCGGAATGGGCGGCGATGAGCCCGACTGCACGTGGCCGCATCCTGAAGCGCGCCGCCGAGATCATGCGCGAGCGCAACCGCGCGCTTTCCGAGTTGGAAACACTCGATACCGGCAAGCCGATCCAGGAAACGATCGTCGCCGACCCGACCTCGGGCGCCGACAGCTTCGAATTCTTCGGCGGCATCGTGGCAGCCGCACTCAACGGTGACTATATCCCGCTTGGCGGCGACTTCGCCTATACCAAGCGGGTGCCGCTCGGCGTCTGTGTCGGCATCGGCGCCTGGAACTATCCGCAGCAGATCGCCTGCTGGAAGGGCGCGCCGGCGCTCGCGGCCGGCAATGCCATGGTCTTCAAGCCTTCGGAAAACACGCCCCTCGGCGCGCTGAAGATCGCCGAAATCCTGGTCGAAGCCGGCCTGCCCAAGGGCCTCTACAATGTCATCCAAGGCGACCGCGGCACCGGTCCGCTGCTCGTCAACCACCCCGATGTCGCCAAGGTGTCGCTCACCGGCTCGGTGCCGACGGGCAGACAAGTGGCGGGGGCGGCCGCATCCGAACTCAAGCACGTCACGATGGAGCTCGGCGGCAAGTCGCCGTTGATCGTCTTCGACGATGCCGATCTCGAAAGTGCCATCGGCGGCGCCATGCTCGGCAATTTCTATTCGACCGGCCAGGTCTGCTCGAACGGCACCCGCGTCTTCGTGCAGAGAAAAGTCAAGGAAGCATTTCTGGCGCGCCTTAAGGAGCGGACCGAGGCGATCGTGATCGGCGACCCGATGGACGAGGCGACACAGCTTGGGCCGATGGTTTCGAAGGCGCAGCGCGACAAAGTCTTCTCCTACATCGAGAAGGGCAAGGCGGAGGGCGCGCGGCTGTTGACCGGCGGCGGCATTCCGAACGACGTCAACACCGGCGGCACCTATATCCAGCCGACCGTCTTTGCCGACGTCACCGACGGGATGACGATCGCGCGCGAGGAGATCTTCGGGCCGGTCATGTGCGTGCTCGACTTCGACGACGAGGCGGAGGTCGTCGCTCGGGCGAACGCCACCGAATTCGGTCTCTCCGCCGGCGTCTTCACGGCCGACATCACCCGTGCGCATCGGGTGGTCGACCGGCTCGAGGCGGGTACGCTCTGGATCAACACCTACAATCTCTGCCCGGTCGAGATCCCCTTCGGCGGTTCGAAGCAATCGGGCTTCGGGCGGGAGAATTCGGTCGCGGCGCTCAACCACTATACCGAGCTCAAGACCGTCTATGTCGGCATGGGGCCGGTGCAGGCGCCGTACTGACCGTTGCAGTTGGCATTTGCCCCTCACCCTAACCCTCTCCCCGCTCGCGGGGAGAGGGGACTGGAGGACGCGGCGAACCCCTTTTTGCTCCCAAGCGGGAGAGATGCAAACGGGCGCCGCTTGTCCCTTCTCCCCGCAAGCGGGGACAAGGTGGCGGCAGCCGGATGAGGGGCACATGGAGCAGTATCTAATGGAGCAGTATCTATAAGAAAGACCACGCATATGCAGGCAGATTTCGTCATCATCGGTTCCGGTTCGGCTGGCTCGGCGCTGGCCTATCGCCTGTCGGAAGACGGCAAGCATTCGGTCATCGTGCTGGAGTTCGGCGGCTCGGACGTCGGCCCGTTCATCCAGATGCCGGCAGCGCTCGCCTGGCCGATGAGCATGAACCGCTACAATTGGGGTTATCTCTCCGAACCGGAGCCGAACCTCAACAACCGACGCATCACCGCGCCGCGCGGCAAGGTGATCGGCGGTTCCTCCTCGATCAACGGCATGGTCTATGTGCGCGGCCACGCGGAGGACTTCAACCGCTGGGAGGAGTTGGGCGCCCAAGGCTGGGCCTACGCCGATGTGCTTCCCTATTTCAAGCGGATGGAACATTCGCATGGTGGCGAAGACGGCTGGCGCGGCACGCAGGGGCCGCTGCATGTCCAGCGCGGCAGCGTCAGGAACCCGCTTTTTCACGCCTTCATCCAGGCGGGGAAGCAGGCAGGGTTCGAACTCACCGACGACTATAACGGCTCCAAGCAGGAAGGCTTCGGCCTGATGGAGCAGACGACCTGGCAAGGCCGGCGCTGGTCAGCGGCCTCCGCCTATCTGAAGCCGGCGCTGAAGCGCCCGAATGTCCGACTGATCCGCTGCCTCGCCCACAAGGTCGTCATCGAGAACGGCCGCGCGACCGGCGTCGAGATCGAGCGCAATGGTCAAACCGAGGTGGTGAAGGCCAACCGCGAAGTGATCGTCTCCGCCTCCTCCTTCAACTCGCCGAAGCTGTTGATGCTCTCCGGCATCGGTCCGGCGGCGCATCTGAAGGAGATGGGCATCGAGGTGAAGGCCGACCGGCCGGGCGTCGGTCAGAACCTTCAGGATCACATGGAGTTTTATTTCCAGCAGGTCAGCACGAAGCCGGTGTCGCTCTATTCTTGGCTGCCATGGTTCTGGCAGGGGGTCGCGGGCGCGCAATGGCTACTCTTCAAGAGAGGCCTCGGCGTTTCCAACCAGTTCGAGGCCTGCGCCTTCCTTCGTTCGGCACCGGGGGTCAAACAGCCCGATATCCAGTACCATTTCCTGCCCGTGGCGATCAGCTACGACGGCAAGGCGGCGGCCAACACGCACGGCTTCCAGGTCCATGTCGGCTACAACCTCTCACAGTCGCGCGGCAGCGTCACCCTTCGCTCGTCCGACCCGACGGCCGATCCGGTGATCCGCTTCAACTACATGAGCCACCCGGAGGACTGGGAGAAATTCCGCCACTGCGTGCGGCTGACGCGCGAGATCTTCGCCCAGAAGGCCTTCGACCAGTACCGCGGACCGGAAATTCAGCCTGGCGACAAGGTCCAGACGGACGAGGAGATCGACGCCTTCCTGCGTGAACATCTCGAAAGCGCCTACCATCCCTGCGGCACCTGCAAGATGGGCGCCAAGGACGACCCGATGGCAGTGGTGGATCCGGAAACGCGGGTGATCGGCGTCGATGGCTTGCGCGTCGCCGACTCCTCAATCTTCCCGCATGTCACCTACGGCAACCTCAACGGTCCCTCGATCATGACCGGCGAGAAGGCAGCCGACCACATCCTCGGTAAGCAGCCGCTCGCCCGCTCCAACCAGGAGCCCTGGATCAATCCGCGCTGGGCGCTCAGCGACCGGTAGATGGTAAGGAGCCTGGAGGCGGGTCAAAAAGTGCGTCCGGCTCCCTGGGCATGTCCTCACTCCGAAAGAAAACCGATCCAGCGGCCGGCAAGGACCGCTCCGGTCCAGATCGCCATCGAAAGCAGTGCCGAAAGGCGGACTCTCCAGGAGAGCGGTCCGCCTTTGACGGCGACACGCCATTGCGGCGTCAGATGCAGCAAAACCGCATTGACGATGCCGAGTGCGAGCAGCGTGATTTTTGTCAGGAAGGCAGCGTTGCCCGCATATTCAAGCGGGCGGACACTGAAGAGGCAGAAGCCCGTGACGATGGCTAGGACTACGCCGGTTGCTGCGGCGCGCGAGAGGTACGGCCCGATCGCCGGGACCGGCACCTTGCCGAAAAACCCGATCAGGCGCAGGTCGAGTGGCAGGATCGCACCGACGATTATTCCGATCGACAGGATATGGGCAGCGTTCACGAACAGGTAGAGGAGCGCGGAGCGTCGTATCGCCACCGCGAAAGGCAGGGCGCCGATCCACTCCAACGCCTCCATCCCGTTCGTCAATTCGTCTGTATCCGTTCCGGATAGAGGTTATAGACTTTGCCGGCGACGGTGATCCGAACGGCCTTCATCCTCTTCTCGTTCCGATCGAGCGAACGGTTGCCGAGGGCCACCACGGGATCGCCGACTTTCGCCACGCCCTCGACAAAGCCGGAGCGCTCAGTCTGCCGCGGGTTGGCAAGTTCGACCCGCCAGAGGCCGTCATTCTCCGTCTCGACGTCCAGCGTCGGATGCGGCGGGGCCATGGAAATCTCCCGGATTGTCCCGGAAAGTTCGATTTGATCGGCCTCCGCCCAGGACCAGCCATGGTGGGCATAGGCGCCAGTCACGAGAAGCAGTCCGAGCGAGCCTCCAACAAGGATGCGAGCGGGTAAGGACCTAACCATCACTTGTCTCCTTTTAGCGATCGGAAGATCAGCCTGAACCTGGAGCACGCGGAACGAAAGGACAGGGTATTCAACTATTCTTGAATGGCGAGCATGGGCCTGTGTTCGCCGGCGGAGCTTACCATGCGCCCTTCCACCATGAGTAATCTATCAAATTACTAGGTTTTCTTAGAACTTTAGGGATCAGAGAGATATTTGCTCTGATCCTTGAGCAATAGAAATCCGTTTTTCTGTCATTTGTCACAAACGGCTGCGATATTCCGAGCAAATTGCAACGGGATGTAGCCATGACCACGCAGACCCTCGAAGCCCAAGCGGAAGCCCTGAGCGAGGCGCTCGAAGGCCTCGATCTTGCCGGACGCCTGGCGCTCATCGCCGGTCTTGAAGGCAGGGCCGTTTTCACGACGTCGCTCGGTATCGAGGATCAGGTTATCACGGCCGCGATCGGCACCGACCGCCTCGACATCGATGTAGCGACGCTGAAGACTGGCCGCCTCTTCAACGAGACTGTCGCGCTTATCGACAAGACCGAGGAAACCTACGGGATCCTCATCAAGCGTTTCTACCCCGAAAAGTCCGACATCGACGCCTATGTGGCGCAGTATGGCATGAACGGTTTCTACGAAAGCGTGGAAGCCAGACATGCCTGTTGCGGCGTGCGCAAGCTGAAGCCGCTTGCGCGTGCGCTCGAGGGGGCAAGCTACTGGATCACCGGCCTTCGCCGCGGTCAGTCGGGCAATCGTGCCGCTACCCCGTTTGCCGAAGCCGACATCGAACGCGGGCTTATCAAGATCAATCCGCTCGCGGATTGGGATATCGAGGCGATCCGCGCCCATGTCGCAGCACAAGCCATTCCGGTCAACCCGCTGCACGACCGCGGCTATCCCTCGATCGGCTGCGAGCCCTGCACCCGCGCGATAAAGCCCGGCGAGCTGGAGCGCGCCGGACGCTGGTGGTGGGAGAACGACGAGAAGCGCGAATGCGGCCTGCACGTTCCGGAAGCGGCCTCCTCCATCATTCCCAGCGCCAGCAACGCCGCCTGAAGGCGGCCGGCGCATCAGAGACAAAGTATCCTCCCCGGAGTTCGAAATGCCCCATAACCATCCGGAAACGGAACTGCATAATCCGCAGAGCACGAAGCCGCCGCTCGATCCGCATCTCAAGGCGCTCGAAAACGAAGCGATCCACATTTTCCGTGAGGTTGCCGCCGAATTCGAGCGCCCGGTGATGCTCTATTCGATCGGCAAGGATTCGTCCGTGCTCTTGCATCTGGCGCGCAAGGCCTTCTACCCTGGCCGCGTCCCCTTCCCGCTGCTTCATGTCGATACCGGCTGGAAGTTCCAGGAAATGATCGCGTTTCGCGACGAGATGGTCGAAAAATACGATCTCGACCTGGTCGTCCATACCAACCCGCGCGGGGCGAAGGAGAATGTCACCCCCTTCTCGCACGGCTCGGCGCTCTATACCGACATCATGAAGACGGAAGCACTGCGCCAGGCGCTTGATGCCGGCCGGTACGATGCCGCCTTCGGCGGCGCACGCCGCGACGAAGAAGCAAGCCGCGCCAAGGAGCGGATCTATTCGTTCCGCACGCCGGACCACCGCTGGGATCCGCGCAACCAGCGCCCCGAGCTCTGGAACCTCTATAACGGCATGATCCGCAAGGGCGAAAGCGTGCGCGCGTTCCCGCTCTCCAACTGGACCGAGGTCGACATCTGGCGCTACATCCAGGCGGAAGAGATTCCGATCGTGCCGCTCTACTTCGCCAAGAAGCGCCCGATTGTCGAACGTGACGGCATGATGATCCTTGCCGAGGATCCGCGTCTCGAACTTCTTCCAGGCGAGATGAAGCGCGAGGAAGTGATCCGCTTCCGCACGCTCGGTTGTTTCCCGCTGACGGGCGCCATCCGTTCCAGCGCCACGACGCTCGACGCCATCATTTCCGAACTTGAAACCGCGACCGTCTCCGAACGACAGGGACGCGCCATCGACCGGGACCAGTCAGGCTCGATGGAAAAGAAAAAACGCGAGGGATATTTCTGATGACCGCACCCGCAATCGCGAACGCCGCCCTGGACGACGCAACCGCCGTGGCAGCCTATCCGGCGCAGGAGCCGGTGCGCGCCACACGCGATTCCCGCCCGCTTCGCCTCATCACCTGCGGCAGCGTCGACGACGGCAAATCGACGCTGATCGGTCGGCTGCTGTGGGACACCAAGGCGGTCAAGGAAGACCAGGCCGCAACCCTTCAGCGTGATTCCAACGGCAAGCAGAACGATCTCGGCCTGCCCGATTTCGCGCTGCTTCTGGACGGGCTGCAGGCCGAGCGCGAACAGGGCATCACCATCGATGTCGCCTATCGCTACTTCTCGACCGACAAGCGCTCCTTCATCGTTGCCGACACGCCCGGTCACGAGCAATACACGCGCAACATGGCGACCGGCGCCTCGACCGCCGATCTCGCCGTGCTCCTGGTCGATGCGCGCGTCGGCCTTCTGGAGCAGACCCGCCGCCACGCGACGATCGCAACGCTGATGGGCATCCGCCAGTTCGTGCTCGCCGTCAACAAGATCGACCTCACCAATTATGACCGCGCCCGCTTCGAGCAGATCTCGCACGAGTTCAAGGAACTCGCCTTGTCGCTCGGTGTGCGGCAAGTCACGGCGATCCCGGTTTCGGCACTCAAGGGCGAGAACGTCGTCTATGACGGCCGTGCCTCCATGCCCTGGTACGATGGCCCGACGCTGATCGAGGTTTTGGAACTCGCAACGACCCGCTCCGCGCAGACCGTCGGCTTCCGCCTGCCCGTTCAACGCGTCTCGCGCCCGGGCGAGAGCTTCCGCGGCTATCAGGGCACGGTTGCCGGCGGCTCGGTGAAACCCGGCGACTCCGTCGTGATCCTGCCGTCCGGCATGGTCGCCAACGTCACCAAGATCGTCACCTTCGACCTCGTGCGCAACGCGGCCGTCGCCGGCGACGCGGTCACGCTGGTGCTCGACCGCCAGGTCGACGTCTCGCGCGGCGACGTGATCGCGGCGATCGACAGCCAGCCGATGACCGGACTTGCCTTCGACGCCCAGCTCGTTGCCCTTCAGCCGGAGGGCATCCAGCCCGGCAAGCGCTACTGGCTGAAATCCGGCAGCCGCCGCCAGCGCGTGCAGGTGCAACCCGCAAGCCAGCTCGATCTCAAGACCGGCAAGTGGAACCATGCGGACGAGCTGCCGATGAACGCCATCGGCAAGGTTCATCTCGTCTTCGATGAACAGGCGATCTTCGACGCTTACGAACAGAACCGCACCACCGGCGCCTTCATCCTGATCGACCCGGACACCAACAACACAGTTGCCGGCGGCATGATCACCGCCAAGCGCGCCGCCCTCGGCGGCATCCATGCGGAAGAAAGCCGGGTGATCCTGTCGCTGCCGGCGGACCTAGCCGACCAGCTGATGGCGACGGAACTCTTCGCGGGCCGGCGAGAGGACGTGGAGATCCGTCGCGTCACTGCCGGCAAGGCGGCCGAAATCATCGACACGATCGACGGCTGACCGGCAACTTATCGAAGTTGCAAAAGGGGCCATTCGGCCCCTTTTCATTGGTCTCGCGGTCGTCGGAGATCGCTCCGCTTTATCTCTTCCAAACAGTGTCGACCGCCCTAGCTTTCGCCAGATGAAGCGAGGAGACGCCCGATGGTTGGCGACGACAGGAACGAGATGCCCAAAGCTGCTTCAGACCGCCACGATGACGATGGAAGCATTTGCGCGGAAATACCGCCTGGATGACGACGAGGCCAATCGGCTGGAAGAGGAATTCGGCGCCGCTGCACCCGAACTCGTGCTGCTCAAGGCTGCACGACGCAACGGACTTCCCGAGGAGTGAGGACTCATCGCGGATCATCAAGCGTTCCGCTCGATCGGAGCCATCTGCATCGTCAGCGGAGGCGGGTCGCCGTTGCGCCAAAGCTGGTACCCGATGACACTGCCCAAGATGGCAGACCAGATAACGATTTCGCGCAGTGTGAAAATTGGTTCCTTCAACATCGCGACCTCACGGGAGTGCGTTTGCTGAAGGGCATAGTGGCGCTGATCGTTCACCCTGAATAGATAACATTTGGTTTACGGTCTATTTCAAACTGAACAATCAAGGCGCCTGCTTGCGTCGGCTCAGGCCGCCGAGACGAAGCCGTCGAAACTGCGTGGAGCGAAGCCGGGAAACGATCCCGTCTCGTGTCCGCCCCTGAGAAATTAGGGTTTTAAACTCGACCGCCCATTCGTAAGCTGCCGCGTCGATCATGACGATCGATAGGACTGTTTCATCGTTTCCGAACGCCGTGGGACAGTCCGCCTCGGCCACAAGCCGCCGTTGCAGGACATAGCGCGACCCAGAGCCTGCGCCACCCGATTCCCTAATGGACCGTGGATGCCGTTACGCCGCGACAATCGCGCGACCTCGTCGACAAAATAGTTCGGTAAATGATTGATTTGGCTGGTCGGAGTGGCGTGATTCGAACACGCGACCCCCACGTCCCGAACGTGGTGCGCTACCAGACTGCGCTACACTCCGTGACCAGCGGCGCCTCTATAGAACAGCATTTTCGATTTCACAAGCGCCCATCGCAAAAAAGAACGCCGCCTGACGCAAAAATTTCGAGCAGTGGAAAACCCCGCGGCGTGCCTCGCGCCGAGCGGCAATAGGGCGTTTCTGCAACGCTTCATAATTTCCTCAAAACCGGCGGCCATGGCGGATTTTCTTTCACACGCTTTGGCGCTAGAGGCACAGCGGAAAGCTAGGAAATCCGGGGGATACGGGCTTCCGCGCCGGAAATTTCAGTACGAGACTCAAAGGGACAAAAACATGAACTTCCGCATGATGACGGTCGCCGGCCTTGCGCTGGCCCTTGCCGGCTGCACGACGACTTCTGGAGTGGCAAGAAACGCGGTCGAAACGCAATGGCTTGGCAAGCCTGCCGGCACCTTCTTCGCTCAGTTCGGCCCCCCGATCGCCGACGTCGAAACGGGTGACGATACCGTCTACAGTTGGAAGGGCGGCTACAAGACCCGCAAGGTCCCGGCCGAGTATGAAAAGACCGCCGACGGCAAACGCGGCAAGCGCATCTCCGCCGCCCGCACGGAATACTTGAGCTGCTCGGTACAACTCACCGTCTCGTCCGACTACGTCATCCGCGCCGTCCGCCTCGTCGGCGACCGCAAGCGCGCCAACGGCCCGAGCTGGTGTGAGGAATTTCTGGGCGGCGCCAAGGCGGAGTAAGGTTCACCTCCGCTACTGCATGTCTCCTTAAATCGTAGCCGATTTAAGGGTTAGAAGCATGCAGCAATTCAAAGTGCTACAGCGACCTTTGCGCGTCTGATAAGGCGCGCGGCGCTGTAGGGTTCGACGACCCGTCGGCAAAGCCGGCGGGTTTTTTGCGACCCGCGGCCGCGGGCATTGCCACCTCCAGCAACGATGCTCGGACAGACGGAACGCTGGTTTCATTCCTTTCGGCGGCTAAACGAATCCCGGGTAATGGTCTGAAGGGCACGATCTGTTGCACGATCGAGTGGCACGCCGCCCCGCGATTGCTCCCAGCCTTTTCATCCGGCCGCCATGGGCTTAGGCTCCGGGTCCTGAGTTTTCCCCGAGACCCCGGAGCTCCCCATGCGTGATCTGCACCTGCCCGGCCGTTCCGTCGTCATGGGCCGGAATGGCGCCGCCGCCACCTCGCACTTTCTTTCGACGCTCGCCGCGATCGAGATCCTGCGCCGCGGCGGCAACGCTGCCGACGCAGCCATTGCCGCCTGCGCCGTGCAATGTGTGGTGGAGCCGGGCTCGACCGGCGTCGGCGGCGACAATTTCGTTCTCTTTGCCCCCGCCCGTGCCGATCCGGCGCGCGCCACGAAGGGCGGAAAGGTCTATGGCCTGAACGGCTCGGGCCGTGCGCCCAAGGGCCTTACCGTCGAGCATCTTCTGAAGCAAGGACTGAAAGAGATCGGGCTGACCTCGGTGCATGCCGTCACCATACCCGGCGCCGTCGATTCCTGGAGCAAGCTGAACCAGCGCTTCGGGTCCATGCCGCTCGCCGAGTTGCTGCAGCCCGCCATCCGCCATGCCGAGGAGGGCTTCGTGGTGACAGAGCGCGTCGCCACCGATTGGGCCCGCAACGAAGGCAAGCTCAAGGCGGACGCCAACAGCGCGCGCATGTGGTTGAAGGAGGGCGGCCACGCGCCGAACGCCGGCGACGTCTTCCGCCAGCCCGAGCATGCGAAAGTCCTCCGCGAGATCGCCGCCAAGGGCCGTGACGGCTTTTATGCCGGCTGGGTCGCCGAGGATATGGTGGAATACCTGCGCAGCCTGGGCGGCATGCATGCGCTGGAGGATTTCGCCACGCAAGAGGCCTTCTGGGTCGAGCCAATTTCGACGACCTATCGCGGGATCGAACTCCTGGAGATCCCGCCGAACGGTGTCGGCATCACGACATTGTTGATGCTTAACATCCTGAGCGGCTTCGACCTCAGCAAATACGATCCGGTCGGCGTCGAGCGTTTCCATATCGAAGCCGAGGCCACGAGGCTGGCCTTCGAGGCGCGCGACATGTATGTCGCCGACCCCGCCTTTGCCGACGTGCCGGTGCAGAAGCTGCTCTCGGCCGGCTTCGCCGAAGAGCTTCGCGGCCGCATCGACCTGAAAAAGGCCATGCCGACGCTTGGGACGACGCCCGCCACTACGACGTATCGCGATACGGTTTATATCAGCGTGGTCGACGAGGAGGGCAATGCCTGCTCCTTTATCAATTCGCTGTTCTGGCCCTATGGCACGGGCCTCAGCAGCCCGAAGACCGGCGTGCTCCTGCAGAACCGCGGTACCGGCTTCAGCCTCGATCCCGCCCATCCCAATTGCGTGGCGCCATGGAAACGCCCGCTGCACACCATCATTCCGGCAATGGCGATGAAGGACGGCAAGCCCTGGCTCTCATTCGGGGTGATGGGCGGCGGCTTCCAACCGGTCGGCCAGAGCCATGTGCTGACAAATATCCTCGACTTCGGCATGAATGTTCAGGAGGCGATCGACTGCGCCCGCGGCTTCCATCAGATGGGCCGCTTCGAGGCCGAGCGCGGCATCCGCGAGCATGTGCTCCACGGCCTCGCGGCGCTCGGCCACGAGATCAAGATGGCCGAGATGCCCCATGGCGGCGGTCAGGCGATCATGATCGATGCGGCGAATGGCGTGCTGCAGGCTGGCTCGGACCCGCGCAAGGATGGCTGCGCGCTCGCCTTTTGAAACATTCCTACAGCGCCGCGCGTCTTAATCAGAGGCGCAAAAGACTCTATAGCATTTTGAATTGCTGCACGTTTTTATCCTTAAATCGGCACGATTTAAGAAACCACGCAGCCGCCAAGATGCTCGACCGAGATGGCCGCAGATGGCCCGGTTCGACCTTCCGCCGCCACTCGCCACCGGCGGCAGTCACATTGACGGATCGAACGGCCTAAATCACTGAGATGACTCTGCCGGCGGAGTCGAGGCGACATGTGATCCGGGCCTGACGGACCTGAATGCCACCTTGTCTTGCGTAGTCTATGCGCACCGCGAGCGGGGCCACGAGCGCGCCGCGGCGGTCCCGCTGGAGAGGACCGGCGCTTGTCGCGCCCACCCACACGGCGCCGAGGGGCGACGCAGCCGACACGATCGCCTGACGGCAGGCGCGAACCACGGCGAGCGGTATGGCGGCGCGCGGTATGGCCGGGATCGCCCCAGTTCGAGTCGGGTCCAATGAGGGGTAGCCCGGTTCGCCTCGCTCGTTTCCGGTCCGCCCCACTCTAAACGGCCACAGGAAGCGAGGCAGAGCCGCGAGCGGTCGTAAGCCGCCTGCGGGAGGGTTGCCGGTGACCGGGCTGGGAGTCCCGCCGGCACTCCCTGGCGGGCCACCTGAAACCGTCCCCGGAACGGTCCCCGCTCCCGCACCTCCCGACAACACGACACCCGAACCAGGTGCTGTGACCGAACCCCCTGAAGCCGCGGGACGAGTTCCCGCCCTTCCACCGTGCGATGACCCGGCTTTCAAACCGGCGCCCCCCGATTTGCCGCCACTCTTACCGCCGCCTTTGCCACTGACGCCAACGGTTGATTTCCCATTCTTGGCGACCGACACTCCAGCGTTTGCTCCGCCCACCTGGCTGCCGCTCGTGCTAATACCTACCGAGGCGCCATTTTTGCTGAGACCTATACTGACACCGACTCCGGTACCGCCGACCGTAACGCCAGCGCCAAGGGCCGAGGCAGGGCCGATCGCAACTGTGATCAACAATGTGACCGCTAGATTCGCGCGCATCGTCGTATTCCTCATCTCCGGGCAAATCAGCCCTCGAATTTGCCCTCCACCTCCGTTACCAAAGCCCACTCACCGGCAACCGTTCAGGAAGCAGCGCGTCGGGGAGCGCAATCGTCGCCGGTCGAACGACCCGCATTGGCTTGCGGACCTGTACCTTCCGAACCTTCTGCGATCCCGAATCACGGGCCGATCGTGCACCGGTCGGTGCAGCGGCCTTTGCACGTTCACTTGTACGATTACCCGCGCGCGCCTTCGGTTGCTCGATATCCTCCACGCGGCGCTCAGCTCGAGGTTTGAGGATGTCCCGCTCCTTACGCGCCCCCAGGTCGCGGCCATTGCCGCGCTCGCGCTGCTCCAATGCCGTGCGCTGCGCCGCCAAGACCCGGGTCAATTCCTCTTTTGCCGCGTCGCGTTCCCGGCGAGCAGCGTCGAGATCGCGCGCAAGCGATCTTGCGTTCTCGGACTCCAGTGCGAGCGCTTCGCCTGCCCGGCTTGCCGCCGTCTCGGCAAGCTTTCGAGCCTCGGCGGCGGCAGCCTGCTCAGCGGCGGCGAGATTGGCGCGGGCCTCGAGGGCTGCTAGCGATTGGCGAGCTGCCGCGAGATCGCGTTCGTAAGCTCCAAGCTTGTGCCGCTCCTCATCAAGGGCTCGTTTCGCATCGGCCTGTTCCCGGCGAGCAGCGTCGAGATCCCGCGCAAGCGATTTTCTCTTCTCGGACTCCGATGCGAGCGCTTCGCCTACCCGGCTTGCCGTCGTCTCGGCAAGCATTCGAGCCTCGACAGCGCCAGCCTGCTCAGCCGCGGTGAGATCCGCGCGAGCCTCGAGGGCTGCTAGCGATTGACGGGCTGCCGCGAGATCGCGTTCGTAGGCTCCAAGCTTATGCCGCTCCTCATCAAGGGCTCGTTTCGCATCGGCCAGGGCCACCTCCCCGGCTTGCCGCGCTCTCAGCGCGGCGGCCTCTGACTGGATCACTCCAGCGGCTTTGGCCTTCAAATCTTCCATCTCGCGCTGCGCCGCCGCCAGGTCGCCGATACCGCGCTCACGCTGCTCCAGCGCCGTGCGCTGCGCCGCCAAGACCCGGGTCAATTCCCCTTTTGCCGTGTCGCGTTCCCGGCGAACAACGTAGAGATCGTGCGCAAGCGATCTTCTCTTCTCGGACTCCAATGCGAGTGCCTCGCCTGTCCGGCTTGCCGCCGCCTCGGCAAGCTTTCGAGCCTCGACAGCGGCAGCCTGCTCAGTGGCGGCGAGATTGGCGCGAGCCTCGAGGGCGGCAAGCGATTGGCGGGCTGCTGCGAGATCGCGTTCGTAAGCGCCAAGCCTATGCCGCTCCTCATCAAGGGCTCGTTTCGCATCGGCCAGGGCCAGCTCCCCGGCTTGCCGCGCTCTCAGCGCGGCGGCCTCTGACTGGATCGCTCCAGCGGCTTTGGCCTTCAAATCTTCCATCTCGCGCCGCGCCGCCGCCATCTCGCCGCCATTATCGCGCTCAAGCTGCTCCAACGCCGTGCGCTGCGCCGCCAAGACCCGGGTCAATTCCTCTTCTGCCGCGTCGCGTTCCCGGCGAGCAGCGTCGAGATCCCGCGCAAGCGATTTTCTCTTCTCGGACTCCGATGCGAGCGCCGCGCCTGCCCGGCTTGCCGTCGCCTCCGCAAGCTTTCGAGCCTCCACCGCAGTGGCCTGCTCAGTGGCGGCGAGATTGGCGCGGGCCTCGAGGGCGGCAAGCGATTGACGAGCCGCTGCTAGATCGCGTTCGTAGGCTCCCAGCCTATGCCGCTCCTCATCAAGGGCTCGTTTCGCATCGGCCAGGGTCACCTCCCCGGCTTGCCGCGCTCTCAGCGCAGCGGCCTCTGACTGGATCGCTCCAGCGGCTTTGGCCTTCAAATCTTCCATCTCGCGCCGCGCCGTCGTCAGATCGCGAGCAAGTTCTTCGGCCCTTTGGCGCTGCTGTTCCAGGGCGCGCTCCTGTTCATTCCCCGTATCAGCAGCTCTGTGCGCCTGTTCCGCAGCGTCGTCGCCTGCCCGCCGCATCGCGTCAAGGTCCCGTCTGGCCGCGGCGAGATCCCGGCGGAGAACTTCCTCTCGCGCATCACCGGCCGTTTGCGCACCGTTCCTGATTGCGTCGACGTCTTTGCGCGCCGCGAGGAGCTTTTGTTCCAGCGCGGCGCTCCTGGCGCGTTCGCGTGCGGCTTTCTCATTAGCCTCACTGACGACCGCGTCCGCAGCTTCCTTCGCTTGTACCGTGGTATTCGCTGCCTGATCGAGTTGAACGCTCATGGCCTTCAGGTTGGCCCATGCAGCACTGAGCTCCTGCGTCAGGGTGGCGCCCAGCTGACGCTCCGTCTGCGTTTCTCGGCGAGCCGCTTCGAGCTCCCGGCGCGTGGTTGCCAAGTCCTGACGCAAGGCTTCGACCCTGGACCGTTCTCGCTTCAGAGCAGACAGCAGCTCCGGTGCCGACGGCGCTGCGACGCGCAATTGCGCCACCGGCGGGCGTCTTTCGGCATGGGTGGGCGATGGCTGCCCTTCTGGCGCCGGCGTTGGTCTTTGAGCGATCACGACCGCACCTTCCCGGCTGGCGCTTCCGGCATCCGGCGCCGTCTGACTTACTGCCGGCGATCCGAGCAGCAGAACAAGGTAGAAGGGGGTGAAGAAGTGGGCGACAACGACCGACCTCTGCCGCATGCGATGCCACGGTACTGCCGTGGCTCGACCGTCCCTGGAGGAAGATGCAGGCCTGCCGCAGGTCGGCACGAATTGCTTGATATCCATGACTGATCCTCCGGCTAGGCGCGACTGGCACAAAAAGTCATGGCGCACAGCGCTGGTGATCCCTCAAGGGTACGGTTCAGTGTAGCATGGCTGGTCCGTGGCGATGCGCTTCAAATAGGATTAGGTATCCGCCAAATGGCTTAACTCGTTTTCGTTATCTAAGCCTCTTGAGCCGACGTCGTACGTCAGTGCCGCAAGGGCGTGAGCCGCGGCGAATCGGCCAGAACAAGGGCGGCGAAACGGTCTAGGGAAGCTTGAATTCTTGCCTCAAGAGGGAGTGCTGGCTGGGGCGCCTGGATTCGAACCAGGGAATGGCGGTACCAAAAACCGCTGCCTTACCGCTTGGCTACGCCCCAACTTAAGCTGGCGAGAAATCGCCTTGCCAAATCGAGCGCCTGATTAGCAAAGCTCGTCGCCCGTCACAATGCTTAACTTCGCCTTCGACGCAGATTTCTTTCACCCGCCAAGGGCCGGTTCGACGCAAATAACCAGCGTATGAGATTTCCCGCGCCGGACGTTTCCTCCCATGGCCCTTTGGCCTATTGTCGCCGCGTGCCCGCGTAATGCGGTGAAGGCGGGCGCCAAGCCGATGGCCATTGTCGAGATCGAGTACACGTGAAAGCCAGGAAGAGACGTATGCAGGGACCGGATTTCGACCTCGACTTCAAGCCGGCGCACGGCGAGGCGGTGCCTGTTGCCGACGGCGTACAGCGCATCACCGTCAACAATCCCGGCCCCTTCACCTTCCATGGAACGAACACCTATGTCGTCGGCAAACGCTCGGTCGCGGTGATCGATCCGGGGCCGGACGACGACGCGCATTTCCGCGCCCTGATGGCTGCGCTCGATGGCCGCGAGGTGACGCACATCGCTGTCAGCCATACGCACCGCGACCATTCCCCCCTCGCCCGGCGGCTAAAGGCCGCGACCGGCGCCGTGATCGTTGCCGAAGGCCCCCACCGTGCGGCCCGGCCCTTGCATGCCGGCGAAGCCAACCCCTTCGCCGAAAGCTCGGATATGGATTTCGTGCCCGACATGGCGCTTCCCGAAGGCGGGAGGGTCGAGGGCGACGGTTGGAGCCTGACGGCCGTGATGACACCTGGCCACACCGCAAATCACGCCGCCTTCGCGCTGGACGGCACCGGCATCCTCTTTTCCGCCGATCACGTGATGGCCTGGGCGACGAGCATCGTCGCCCCACCCGACGGCGCCATGGCCGACTATATGGCCTCGCTCGAAAAGCTTTTGCAGCGGGACGATCGGCTCTATCTGCCCGGCCATGGCGGTCCGGTCTCCGACCCCGGGGCGTTCGTCCGCGCTCTTCGGGCACACCGCAAGATGCGCGAGCGCTCCGTGCTTGAACGCATCCGCGCCGGCGACCGGAAGATCCCGGACATGGTGAAGGTGATCTACGCTTCTACCGACTCGCGCCTCCACGGGGCCGCGGCACTTTCAGTCCTGGCGCATCTCGAAGACCTCGTGGAACACGGCCGCGTCGAGACCGACGGTCCGCCGTCGCTCTTCGGCGACTATCGGCTGGTGCCGGGAGGCGCCGGATGACCGCTGCATGTTTCCCTAGATCATTTCATTGTTTCTTTGAAACAGTGAAATGATCTAACTATTTGAAATTACGCAATTCCGGACGGAAAACCGTTACACACTTTTCCTGGAATTGCTCTAAATCGCAGCCGACTTAAAGGATAAAAACAGGCAGCAATTCAAAATGCGTTCTTGCGCGTCTGATAAGATGCGCGGCGCTGTAGCCGCCAGCGCGGTCAATCGCCGGCAATGCCCAGAAGTTCGGCGTCAAGCGCCCGCAGGAACTCTTCGGCAAAGGCGGCACCTGTGCCAAGATCATGGGCACCGTAGCGAGAGGCCACGCGCAGGTCGACGAACGTCGTCTCCGCTTCCTCCCGGAGCCTGATCAGCACATCGAAGCGGAAGCCGACAATCAGGGTACGCCATTCGCCCTGCAGCACGACATCGGTAGAGCGTCGTCCCGGAAGCGCGTCAAGATCCGGCGAGGGGCGCGCAGCCGGAACCGGAATGACGTCCGGCTCGCCGTTCGTGTCCGCCCCGGCGCCGCGCTGAACCGCCAGATCCCCGAGGTCCGCGCGGGCGTTCTCTACGCCGAGTTCGGCGGTGGTGGCGATACGCGTTTCCCCGACGACCTTACGCACGCCCTGGAACACGCGGTCGAGCGCGCCGTCGTAGCGCCTGCCCGTCAATCCCGGATAAGCGGCGATTTGTGCCTCCCGGTCCTGCGGCGTCACCGTCGGGTTGCGCGCAAGCCAGTTCTTTTCTGCCGCCGGAGCCTTGATCCACGGCGGCGGCGTCACCGTGTCGGTCGTGACGTCGTAGATCTTCGGCCGCATCAGATATTGCACGGCGCCGAAGCCGAAGAAGCCGAGCGGAGGAGCGGCATAGGCAAGAGCGGAGAGCGACGCGATGCCGCCGACCGCCGCTACCTGCCACAGCCGGGTGAGCCCGATCGCGGCGAGTAGCACGCCGGCCAGAGCAAAAATGCCCGACAGTGAGGCAAGCGCCAGAAAATGCGGCGTGGTCAACGGACCGAAGCGGTGCGCCAGCAGCGACAGCACGAAGATCGCAAATGCGATGCGGGCGAGGCCGCGCGCCCAGTGCGCGGCGTGGGAATAGGGACGCTCGTAGCGGATAATCATCTAACGGAATCAATCCCCGAAGCGGAACAGACCATGGCCTTCTTAGACCATGGCGTCAGGCGTGGGAACAGACAATGCTCGTCCATGTCCCCGACGAAACTGCGCTTGCGGCAGTGCCGCAAATTCGCCATTCTCGTTAAACACCTATTTCAAATTCCCGCCAAACGTTCCGTGGCGGAGCGAGTTCAACTGGAGGCATCAGCCGGCGTCGTGAATGGAGCGGGCGCGCGGCAATCAACGGAGAGGACAACATGGTCGCATCGCAAACAACCGTGACGAAGGCTGCTCCCACCCTCCTGCCTCAACCCGGCGACGCTGCCATACCGATGGCACTGCTCGAACTGGAACTTTCTCTCGATGGATTTTCCGGAAGCAAGGATGAATTTGCCGCCTTTGTGCGCACTGTCGCTGCGGATATCGGCGGCGAATTGCTTTTCACCCTGCCGGCCTCCGGTCTCGTCGAGGATTGCCTCACGATCGCCGCCATTCGTTACAGCGATGCCGGAAAGGCGCCAACGATCCTGTTCGTCTGCCTTGGCGGAGACGGGAACGCGATCCGCGTCGAGCAGCCAGGCGAGCGAACTGCGGATCTGAAAAACTTTGCCGAGGCCTTTGTCGGCGTGCTCGAGCGGATCTGAACAGCGGCCGGCGGTTGACCGGTCGCCTGCGGCAGGCGCATGATATCGCGGTTTAATTGAATCGCGCCTGCGGACCTTGCGTTATGCGTCACCCGTGCATGCTTGCAGCCTCTTCATCCAAAAAACGAAGCGCGTTGAACCTTTTGCCTCGCTTCGCCGTGAACATGGCGCCCCGCCTTTCGGCCGACCTCTGTTCCCAACACGCCGGCACCGGCGGCCCTCACCGAGATCGGCGCTAAGCAACATCCGTTGTGCTCGTTTGATCTTCTGCGCAACCGTCGCGTGCCACCGGTGCCGATCAGGAGGCAATGATGAAATCTTCGAGACTGCTGATCCTCGCCGCGGCCGGGCTGTTGCTGGCCGCGTGCCAAACGATGACGCCGCAGGAGCGGCGCGCAAGGGACGAAACGACCTGCGCCTCCTATGGCTTTCGCCGTGGCACGGATGCGTTTGCCACGTGCCTGCAGCGCATAGAACTCGACCGTCGCGCCGAGGCACGCGCCTTCCGCTACGACAACGACTTCCTGATACGCAGGCCGTATTATTGGTATTGACGCGAACCGGGCGCCGTCGCGGGCAGAGGCGGGCGGCGTGGATAGCAGTCAACTCGCCGCCAGCGCCTCCGTCTTGCCGCTGCCGTTGATCGCCGCTTGTGCCGCCGCCAGCCGAGCGATCGGCACACGGAAGGGCGAGCAGGAGACATAGTCGAGACCCGCCTCCTCACAGAAGCGGATGGACGCGGGATCGCCGCCATGTTCGCCGCATATCCCGAGCTTCAAGCCGTTCTTGGTTCGCCGTCCGCGCTCGGCCGCAATCTGGATCAGCTCGCCGACACCGTCGAAATCGAGGGAGACGAACGGATCCTGCTCGATGATGCCCTTCTGCTGGTAGGTGGCGAGAAACAGGGCGGCGTCATCGCGCGAGATGCCGAAGGTGGTCTGCGTCAAGTCGTTGGTGCCGAAGGAGAAGAAGTCAGCCGATTCGGCGATCGTGTCCGCCCGGAGCGCCGCGCGCGGCAGCTCGATCATCGTGCCGATCAGGTAGTCGATGTTCACGCCGGCCTCGCCGATGACGTCCTTCGCGACCGCCTCAATCCGTTCCTTGACATAATCAAGCTCGGAGCGAAGCCCGACAAGCGGCACCATGATCTCCGGAACCACGGCAGCGCCGGTCTTGCGCGCGGCCTCGACCGCGGCCTCGAAGATGGCGCGAGCCTGCATTTCGGCAATTTCCGGGTAGGAGATCGCCAAACGGCATCCGCGATGCCCAAGCATCGGGTTGAACTCGTGCAGAGCATCGACCCGTTGGCGCAGTTCGGAAGGATCGATCGACAGGACTCCGGCGACGTCGGCGATCTCCTCGTCCGTCTTCGGCAGGAACTCGTGGAGCGGCGGGTCGAGAAGCCGGATCGTGACCGGCAGGCCGTGCATGATCGAGAACAGCTCGATGAAATCCGAGCGCTGCATCGGCAGAAGTTTGGCGAGTGCCGTGCGCCGGCCCGCCTCGTCTTCAGCGAGTATCATTTCGCGCATCACATTGATACGGTCGTCCTCGAAGAACATGTGCTCGGTACGGCAGAGGCCGATACCTTCGGCGCCGAAGGAACGGGCGGCACGCGCATCCGCAGGCGTCTCTGCGTTGGTGCGCACCGTCATTCGGCGGCTCGCATCGGCCCATTCCATAATCAGGCCGAAATCGCCCGAAAGCTCGGGCTGAAGCATCGGGATTTCGCCCTTCAGCACCTGACCGGAAGACCCGTCGATGGTGATGACGTCGCCCTTCTTCAGGGTCACGCTCGCGGCAATCAGCAGCTCGTTGCGCGGATCGACGCGGATATTGCCCGCCCCGGAAACGCAGGGCGTCCCCATGCCGCGGGCAACGACGGCCGCATGGCTGGTCATGCCTCCGCGGGTCGTCAGGATGCCCTGCGCCGCATGCATGCCGTGGATATCCTCGGGGCTCGTCTCGACGCGGACGAGAATGACCTTGCGACCTTCCTTGACGGCCTGCACCGCTTCCTCGGAGGTGAAGACGATCTCGCCGGTCGCCGCCCCGGGCGAGGCCGGCAGGCCGGAACCGATAATGTCTCGCCGTGCATGGGGGTCGATCGTCGGATGCAGAAGCTGGTCGAGGGAAGCCGGATCGATGCGCGCCACCGCCTCTTTCTTTGAAATGAGCCCCTGCTCGGCCATGTCGACAGCTATCTTCAGCGCCGCCTTGGCGGTGCGCTTGCCGGACCGGGTCTGCAGCATCCACAGCGTGCCGCGCTCGATCGTGAACTCCAGATCCTGCATCTCGCGGTAGTGCCGCTCCAGCTTGCTGCAGATCGCCTCGAATTCGGCGAATGCTTCGGGCATCAGCTTTTCAAGAGAGGGTTTGTCGGAACCCGACGCGATGCGCGCGGCCTCGGTGATGTTCTGCGGCGTGCGAATGCCGGCGACGACGTCTTCGCCCTGGGCGTTCACCAGAAACTCGCCATAGAGCTCTTTTTCGCCCGTCGATGGATTGCGGGTGAAGGCGACGCCGGTAGCCGACGAATTTCCGAGGTTGCCGAAAACCATGGCCTGAACATTGACCGCAGTACCCCAGCCGGCCGGAATTCCGTGAAGATGGCGGTAGGTTATCGCGCGCGGGTTCATCCAGCTCGAAAAGACGGCACCGATCGCCCCCCAGAGCTGAATCTCGGGATCCTGCGGAAAGGGCTCGCCAAGCACCTCTTCGATCGCCTCCTTGTAGCGCGATATCACGTGCTGCCACTCGACGGCCGAAAGCTCCGTATCCTGCTCGTGTCCGAGCCGCCCCTTCTCGTCCTCCAGGATTTCCTCGAAGACCTCGTGATCGACCCCCATGACGACGTCGCCATACATCTGAATGAAGCGCCGGTAACTATCCCAGGCGAAGCGCGCATCGCCGGCGTCGTGCCCCAGCGCATGCACGGACTGGTCGTTGAGGCCAAGGTTGAGAACCGTATCCATCATGCCGGGCATCGACGCGCGTGCGCCGGAGCGGACGGACAACAGAAGCGGATGGGTCGTGTCTCCGAAGATGCGGCCGGTCGTCTCCTCCATCCGGGTAATACCTTCCCGCACCTGCTCGCGCAGACCGTCGGGCATGGTTCTATCGTTCTCGAAATAGCTGTTGCAGGCATCCGTGACGATCGTCAGTCCCGGCGGCACCGGCAGGCCGAGATTGCACATCTCCGCGAGGTTTGCTCCCTTGCCGCCAAGCCTGTCGCGATCCCCCGCACGCCCCTCGGCCTTGCCTCCGCCGAAGGTATATACCCATTTCGTCATGCCTGCTCTCCACCCAGAAACAGCCTTTGATGACGATCTACAGTATATGCTTCGGAGTGAAAATGCACCCGACGAAGATTTTTGTTGCGGTGCACCAAAATTGAAACGCAAGCTGGCGACAGCCAACAAGGCGGCGTCAATTCGGTCTATTCGAAGTCGCCTAACGGGATCAGGGCGAGCAGCTCAGACCACTTCCCGCATGCGTTCGGCCGTCTGCAGGTCGACGGAAACGAGCTGCGAGACGCCCTGTTCGGCCATGGTAACGCCGAAGAGACGATTCATGCGGGCCATGGTGATCGGGTTATGGGTGATGATGATGAAGCGGGTCTCGGTCGAGGCCGCCATTTCGTCCATCAGGTTGCAATAGCGCTCGACATTGTGATCGTCGAGTGGGGCGTCGACTTCGTCGAGCACGCAGATCGGTGCCGGATTGGTGAGGAAGACAGCGAAGATCAGCGCCATCGCCGTCAGCGCCTGCTCGCCGCCCGAGAGCAGCGTCATCGTCTGGGGCTTCTTGCCGGGCGGACGGGCGAGAATCTCGAGGCCGGCCTCAAGCGGATCGTCGCTCTCGATCAGCTGCAACTCGGCCGTTCCGCCGCCGAAGAGGTGGGTGAACAACCGCTGGAACTGCACATTGACCACGTCGAACGCGGCGATCAACCGCTCGCGCCCCTCGCGGTTGAGGTTCTGGATGGCGCTGCGGAGCTTGCGGATTGCCTCGATGACGTCGTCGCGCTCCTTGAGGATCGCCGCCAGGCGTTCGGAGAGTTCCTTCTGCTCTTCCTCGGCGCGAAGGTTGACGGCGCCGAGCCGTTCCCGCTCGATCTTCAGCCGTTCAAGCTCGCGCTCAACGCCGTGCATACCGGGCAGCGCCTCATCGGCCGCAAGCCCCGTCAAGCGCATCACCTCGTGCGGCGCGCAGGCAAGGCCCTCGTGGATGCGCGCCTCGATCTCGACACGACGCTCGCGGGCCGAAACCAAGCGCTCCTCCGCGCGACCGCGCTTTTCACGGACCTCGGCAAGGTCCGACAGTGCAGCGGCGGCCACCCGATCGGCCTCGCGCTGGCGGCCTTCCGCTTCGGCGAGGACGTCGGCCGCTTCGCGGCGCGAAGCCTCCGCCTTCTGCAGTTCGTTCATCAGCGCGCGGCGCTTGTCCTCGAACTCGTCGGGCGCATCGATCAGTTCCTCGACTTCGTCCCGCGCTTCCGCCTCGCGGTCGCGCAGCGTGCCGATATGTTCCTCGGCGCTCGCTGCCCTCGCCCGCCACGTCTCGCGCTCGGCCGCGATTGCTGAAAGCCGGCGTAGGCGCACCTCGTTTTCACGGGCAAGGCCATCATGGGCAGCACGCGCCTCTGCGACCGCGGCGCGATCGGCGGCGACCGCCGCCGTCTGGTTGCGCAGCCTGAACTCGAGTTCGGAGAGGTCGGGTGCTGCGGCAAGCGCGTCGTTGGCCGCCTCGATCCGTTCTGCCGCCTCTTCGAGCTGCCCCTCCAGTTGAAGCTTCGTTTCGGCAAGGACGGCGCGGCGGCGGGCGAGATCGCCCGAGGCGCGCTCGGCTGCAGCTAGCGCTTCGCGCGCCTCGCCGAGTTGACGGGCGATCATGCGCTGGGCATCGCGCGCAAGCCGCAGCCGTTCATCCTCAGCACGGATGCGCGCACCGGCCGCGGTAAGATCCGCCTCCGCTCGCCGCAACGCTTCCGTCGCATTCTCCGTCTCGCTCTCAAGCTCAAGAAGCCGGTTCTTCTGCGCGAGCCGCAGGGCCGCGGCACTCGGCGCCTCCGACCCCGTCACGTGACCATCCCAGCGCCAGACCGCGCCTTCCTTCGTCACCAGGCGCTGACCGGTCTTCAAGAGCGGCAGCAGGCGCTCTGCCTCCGCTTCGCTTTCGACGATTCCGATCTGGCCAAGCGCCCGCTTGAGCGCATCCGGCCCGCGCACATAGCCGGCCAGCGGCACAGCACCCGCAGGCAGAGATGGATCGGCAGAATGGTCGCCGGGCATTCGCCAATGCGCGGGTGCAGCCTGATCCAAAGGCGAATCGAGGTCGTCGCCAAGTGCCGCACCAAGCGCCGTCTCGAACCCTCGCTCGACCTTCATCTCCTCTACGATCGCCGGATAGGCGCCACCACCGACCGCCTCCAGCATCCTGCGGATCGTGCGTGCCTCGGCTTCGATGCCATTCAACATTGCACGCGCCTGATCGACCGGCGGGCGGGCAGCAGCTTCATCTGCACGGGCGTCGGCGAGCGCCTCTTCAATGGCGACGACAACCGCTTCGGCTTCCTCGAGCGCGGCTTGCGCGACCTCCACCTGTCCCTGCTTCTCATGCGGATCGGGAAGTGCCGCCATCTGCCGGTCGATATCATCGAGATCGCGCGCCTGGTCGGAAAGCTGACGGACAAGGCGCGCCTGCCGTTCGGAGAGGTCGCGAAGCGTCCTTTCGATCTGATTGCGACCCGCTTGGGCTTCGGCACGCTCGGCCGTCAGCCGTGCAAGTTCGGCTTCGCTGATCGACAGTGCTTCATTGGCTGCATCCAGCCGTTCGCGCGCCTCGCCGGCGCGGTCATCAGCCTCCGCCAGCACTTCCCGGAGCTCCGCTTCTTCCTCATCGAGGCGGGCGAGAATACCGGCATTGTCTGCAACCAGCCGCTCCTCGCGGGCGATATCCTCGGCGAGTTGCGCCAGCCGACGCTGCAATTCGTCGCGGCGCCTGAGGATCCGGCCGGCATCCTCTTCCAGCTGCGAACGGGCGATCTGCAGGCGCTGCAGCGCCGCCGCCAGCTTCGCCTCGTTTTCGCGCAGTTCCGGCAGTTTGAGACTGGCGATCGCCTGGGCTTTCGCTGCCTCCATCTGTATTTGCGCCTTCTCGGCGACCAGTGCAGTGATCTGGTTCAGCTGGCTTGTCGCCTCGGCTTCCGCCTCCTTGGCCTGCACCCAGCGAATATGGAAGAGGATCGCCTCGTGCCGGCGAATATCCGCAGACAGCATCTTGAAGCGGTTCGCCTGGCGGGACTGGCGCTTCAGGCTCTCGATCTGGCTTTCGAGCTGGGACGTCACATCGTCGAGCCGCTCGAGATTGGTCTCGGCCGCCCGCAAGCGCAATTCCGCCTCATGGCGGCGCGAATGCAGGCCGGAAATGCCGGCCGCCTCTTCGAGCAATTGGCGACGGGCCTGGGGCTTGGCGGCGATCAGCTCACCGATCCGGCCCTGGCCGACCATCGATGGCGAGCGCGCCCCGGTCGACGCGTCGGCAAATAGCAGCTGCACGTCCTTGGCACGCGCCTCCTTGCCGTTGATGCGATAAACCGAGCCCTGCTCGCGCTCGATGCGGCGGGTCACCTGGATCTCATCGCTGTCGTTGAAGGCTGCAGGCGCCGTGCGATCGGCGTTGTCGAGATAGAGGCCGACTTCAGCCGTGTTGCGCGCCGGCCGGTTGCCTGAGCCGGAAAAGATCACGTCGTCCATGCCGGAGGCGCGCATGTTCTTGTAGGAGTTTTCGCCCATCACCCAGCGGAGCGCCTCGACAAGGTTCGACTTGCCGCAGCCGTTCGGGCCGACGACACCGGTCAGGCCCCGCTCGATGACGAATTCGCTCGGTTCGACGAAGGATTTGAAGCCGAGCAGGCGGAGCTTGTTGAACTTCATGGGCCGCGCCTCCGCTGGCGACCATTGAGCCGTTCACCAAGAAGACAGGGAGCACAGAAAGAAAAAACGGGCGCACGGCTGCTGCCGTCGCCCGTTTTCAGGAAAAGCGAAGGATCAGAGCTTGCTGTCGATGAGGGCCGACATAACGTCAACCGACATGTCCCCCGAATAGTGCTCACCATTGACGAAGAAGGTCGGCGTCGACTTGACGCCGAAATCCTTGGCGCCCCTCTGCATCACTGCATTCACATCATCCAGAAGTTTTTGGTTCGTCAAGCAGGCCTCGAAGCTCTCCTGTGTAAAACCGGCGAGTTTCGACATCTGCAGGAGCGCATCGCGGCCGTTCTGCGCTGCGGCCCACTGCTCCTGCTGCTTGAACAGCATCGAGATCATCGGGAAGTACTGCCCTTCCGGCGCGCAGCGCGCCAGCATGAAGGCCGCTGCCGCACGCGGATCGAACGGGAACTCGCGGATGATGAACCGCACCTTGCCGCTGTCGACATATTTCGCCTTGATGGCATCGAAGGTCTTGTTGTGGAAGTTCGCGCAGTGCGGGCAGGTCATCGACATGTATTCGACGATCGTCACCGGCGCATTGGCTTCGCCCAGCGCCATTTCCGGCAGCGCGCCCGGTTCAAGCAGCTTCTTCACGTCGACAGTGCCTTCCGGCTGCGGCAACTCAACCTTGGCGGCAGCGGATGGGGATGCCTGGGCAACTTCGGTTGCCGCAGGCTTTGCCTCGCTGGTGGCGGCAGGTGCTGCCGGCGTGGACGCAGTGGTCGTCGCCTCCGCGGTCGCGCTGGTTTCAGTCGGCGCAGTCGAAGCCGTCTCCTTCTTCTCCTCGCTGCAGGCGGCGAGCATCACGGCAAGCGCGGCGACGGCGGCACCGCCCAGAAGGCGTTTCGAAAGGCTCTTTTCGGAAGCGGACATGAATTTGACCTGTGTTCTGTGAGGGAAATTGAATTGCGAATTCGATAACTTGCCTTGTTGGAGGCGACAAGGGGCAGCGTCTCAACTGAATTCAAAGAAATGTGACCGCTTGAAGATCAAACTCCCCTCCGGCGCGACGAAAACACGGCAGTGCCAAGACGCCGCAGCGCTGCCTTCAGCGCCTCGCTTTCTACGCCTTCCACCATGGCTTCGAGCTTTCGCGCGGGCTCGCCGACGAGCGGACGCGGACGACGGAACGGCTTGGGCGGGGCTGCAACCGGCTTCTGCACGATGCGCACCTGGCCGATCGCATAGAAGCCGAAGAAACCGTTGATGCGCTGGATCAGTTCGCCCTGTGCGTGGGTCAGAAAAAGCGCCCTCGCGCCCTCGCAGGCGATGGTCAGAACGCCCGGTTGATGGCCGCCCTCGCCGCCCATTTCGGAGGCGCGCCGCGGCCAGGCGATTTTTTCCGGTCGTGTGCAGTCGGCAAACTCCGGACCGGCGATCTCGTCCCAGGAGCCCAGCAGCATGGTGTTGATGCCCGCGCGCTTGGCGAGCACCGGATCGATCAGGCCGTTTGCGACCTCGCTGATCTGGACGACGCCCCTGCGGGCCTTTTCTTGATTCACCGGCACGACTTTCTGTTTGCAATTCCGATTGCGCCTTGAAGCCTACTGCATGTTTCCTTAAATCGTAGCCGATTAAGGATAAAACATGCAGCAATTCAAAGTGCTACAGCGTCCTTTGCGCGTCTGACAAGACGCGCGGCGCTGTAGGCTGACGTCATCCAACTATAGGCCGGAAAAGGATTCCCCGGCAAATGATGCACGACACCGCAAAGGCGGCGGACGCCACCTTTCTACTTCTCGACTGGTACGATCGCCACCACCGCGATCTTCCTTGGCGGGTCGCGCCGCCAATGGCGCGAAAGGGCGTTGTCGCCGATCCTTACCATGTCTGGCTCTCCGAGGTCATGCTCCAGCAGACCACCGTTCAAGCGGTCAAGGCCTATTTCAACAAGTTCCTGATGCTGTGGCCGACGGTCATTGATCTGGCTGAGGCGAACATCGAAGACGTGATGAAAGCCTGGGCCGGGCTCGGCTATTACGCCCGCGCGCGCAACCTGAAAAAATGCGCCGAAGCGGTGGCGGGCGAACACGGCGGGCGCTTTCCGGACAACGAGGAAGGGCTGAAAGCGCTTCCCGGCATCGGCGACTACACGGCGGCGGCGGTCGCGGCGATCGCCTTCAATCGCCGAAGCGCCGTCCTCGACGGCAATGTCGAGCGCGTGATCTCCCGGCTCTACGCCATCGAAACGCCGCTGCCCGCCGCCAAGTCGGAAATGCGGGCGCGCGTCCTTGACCTCACGCCGGAGGATCGCCCGGGCGACTTCGCACAGGCGATGATGGATCTCGGCGCGACGATCTGCACGCCGAAGCGACCGGCCTGTTCGCTCTGTCCCTTCCGGGCAAGCTGTCTGGCGCTTGCAATGGCCGACCCCGAAACCTTTCCACGCAAGGCGGAGAAGAAGCAAAAGCCGCTGCGCCTCGGCGCCGCGTTCGTGGCGATCGACCGCTCGAACGCTGTCTATCTGCAGAAGCGCGCCGACACCGGCCTTCTCGGCGGCATGACCGAGGTTCCCGGCACGGGATGGACTGCCCGCCGCGACGGCGAAACCTCGATCGATGCCCAGCCCTTCGCCGCGTCCTGGGAGCCCTGCGGAACGATCACGCATGTTTTCACGCATTTCGAGTTGCGCCTCTCGGTCTACCGCGCCAATGTTCAGCGCGCCGAGACGGGCGCGAATGGGTGGTGGGAGCCGATCGCGTCGCTCAAGGCGCAGGCGCTGCCGACTGTCATGAAAAAGGCGATCGCCCAGGCTATACCACACGCCTTCAAGGCTGAGCGTATCTAGAACAAACAAGGACGTGAAACGGTTCTTGCCTGTCCCCCACACAGAACCCATTGGAACAACTAAGGATTGCCGATGAGCAGCGCCAACATCCGCCACATCGTCTTCGACATCGGCAAGGTGTTGATCCATTACGACCCGCGTCTTCCCTACTGCCGCATCATCCCGGACGAAGCCGAGCGCAACTGGTTCTTTGCCAATGTCTGCACCCACGACTGGAACGTCGAACAGGATCGGGGACGCTCGTGGGAAGAGGCGGAGGACATTTTGATTCGAGAACACCCGGATCGCGAGGAACAGATTCGGGCTTTTCGCAAATGCTGGCACGAGATGGTGCCACATGCCTATGTCGAGACCGTCTCCCTGATGGAGGGACTGATCGCCGAAGGGCGCGATGTCACCATGCTCACCAATTTTGCGTCCGATACATTCCGTGAGGTGCAGAAGCTTTATCCCTTCCTGACGCTGCCGCGCGGCGTGACGGTCTCCGGCGACGTCGGCCTGATCAAGCCCGAAGTCGCAATCTATCGGGCCCATGCCAAGGCCTTTGACCTGGAGCCCGCCGCCACGCTCTTCATCGACGACAGCATGGCCAATGTGGAGGGCGCGCGCACTGCGGGTTGGCATGCGGTACACTTCACCGACCCCGAGAAGCTCAAGGTAGATCTCGCCTGCTACGGCGTTCAGCACTGAGAACCTCGACGAGATCACCAACGCTTTGCGATACCCGCAGCGGCTTTAAAATCATCAAAGCGCCACAATCGGTTCAGCCGTCATTCAGCTCTCGCCGCTCATGATCAGGACCAGAATTCGACGCCCACCCCGAAAGGTTCTGCTCCATGGCCACGCGTATCTACGGCACGAACTACAGCGACAAGATCGTTCAGAACGGCTATATCTCGGTAGAGATCTATGCACTTGACGGAAACGACCAGATTTATCTGAACAGGACCGACAGTTACGGCGGATATAACTTCGTCGATGCGGGCTACGGCAATGATGTTGTCGTTAACTACTTCGAAGGCGGCAACGATATCTTCATGGGCGCCGGCGATGATCTCTATATCGCCGACGCACGTGTCCGTGACGCAAGCTCCTATGACGTGGTTTCCGGCGGCAGCGGCAACGATCGCTTCGAGATCGAAACCTACGCCAGCGACTACTATGGCGATAGCGGCAACGACAGCTTCCTTTCGGTCGGTTTCAAGAACTACTTCAACGGCGGCACCGGCATCGACACGGTCAGCTACCAACTGCAGGACAGCTTCGGTTCGGAGCGCGGCCGGGGCGTGACGATCGACCTCGGCTACAAATACGCGACCACCGGCACCGGCCGCCGGGAAGACCTGATCAGCATCGAAAATGCGACGGGCACCAACTACGGCCATGACGACATTACGGGCAGCTCGGTCGCCAATGTGCTGCGCGGGCTCGGCGGCCACGACATTCTCGAAGGCCTCGGCGGCGACGATTTCCTCGATGGAGGCAGCGGCGACGACGATCTCTATGGTGGCTCGGGCGCCGATATCCTGCGCGGCGGTACCGGCTTCGACTACCTCAACGGCGGCACCGGCACCGACAGCTTCGATTTCAACTCGATCAGTGAATCGGCCGTCGGCAGCCGGCGCGACGTGATCGCCGATTTCCACCGGTCGGAATGGGACGTCATCGACCTTTCGACGATCGACGCCGACACGACCTGGAGCGGAAACCAGAGTTTCACCTTCATCGGCAGCCGTGGTTTTTCCGGCGAGGCGGGCCAGTTGAATTTCCGCTCCGGCGTCATCTCGGGCGACGTCAACGGCGACGGTTATGCCGATTTCCAGATCAAGGTAAACGGCGTCACCAGCCTGAGGGTCGACGACTTCTTTCTTTGATTGTGGCCCTACGCATGTTCGATCGCCCCTCACCCTAGCCCTCTCCCCGCCTGCGGGGAGAGAGGACTGAGAGCGTGCGGCGAGTCCGGATGAGGGGGCCCGCCTCCGCATCATGTACAAACGCCCGGAATCCTCAGCGGATTCCGGGCGTTTAAAGCTCTCCCTCCGGGACTGAAGGTACAAAAACCGGACGGAGCGCTTTTCGAAGACCCGAGCGGAACTGGTTGATCAGTTCAGTTTTGCCAGGTCATTTCGAATGACGGATCGGAGCTCGTCGATGGGCTTCAGGCTGTTGCCCTCTTCGAAGTGCCAGAATGTCCATCCGTTGCAGGCATCAAGGCCCTGAACTTTCGCCCCAAGCCGATGGATGGATCCGGCCTCGCCGCCCGAGGCAAGCGTGCCGTCCGCGCGCACGATCGCGCTGTAGCGACGCCTTGCATCGGTCAGAACCGTGCCGGGCTTGATCAGACCGCTTTCGATCAGCGTGTTGAAGGCAACCCGCGGCTCCGCCTTCTTGCCGGTCATGACGGAAAGCGTCGCCTTACCGAGCGGTTCGACAGCGGCGATGCGTTCGGCCGCGGCATCGATATAGTCCTGCTCGCGCTCGATGCCGACGAAATGGCGGCCCAGACGCTTGGCGACGGCGCCGGTGGTGCCGGAACCGAAGAACGGATCGAGCACGACATCGCCGGGCTTGGTCGAGGCCATCAGGATGCGGGCGAGAAGCGCTTCCGGCTTCTGCGTCGGATGCACCTTCTTGCCATCGTCACCCTTCAGACGCTCGGCGCCGGAGCAGATCGGGAACAACCAGTCGGAGCGCATCTGAACGTCGTCGTTCGCCGCCTTCATGGCCTCGTAGTTGAAGGTGTAGCCCTTGGCCTTCGCGTTCGGCGTCGCCCAGATCAGCGTTTCATGCGCGTTCTGGAAACGGCGACCCTTGAAGTTCGGCATCGGGTTGGTCTTGCGCCAGATGATGTCGTTCAAGATCCAGAAATGCAGGTCCTGGAGGATCGCGCCGACCCGGAAGATATTGTGGTAGGAACCGATCACCCAGAGCGTGCCGGTCGGCTTCAGGACACGGCGGCAGGCCAGCAGCCACGCCCGGGTAAAGGCGTCGTAAGCCTCGAAGGAGGCGAACTGGTCCCAGTCGTCGTCAACGGCATCGACCAGCGATTGGTCAGGCCGGTGCAGCATGCCGCCGAGTTGGAGATTGTAGGGCGGATCCGCGAAGACGACATCGACGGAATTATCGGGAAGCGCGTTCAGCGCTGCCACGCAATCTCCCTTGATGATGCTGTCGAGCCAGTTCAACGGACGGGCGGCACGGGAGATTTCGGCAAGCGAAACAACTGAAGACATGGACAACTCGCAAATACGCTTACTCGGACTGACTATACGCTTATGGTTACCGAAGATGGTTACCAAAGCCTGAAACCGTTCCGGAAAAATTCGCGTGGTAGCGAGAGTTATCAAGCAGGAGCAATTCCCAAGGGTTGATAACAGTGGAACCAGAAACCACCGGCGGTTAAAGAGCGGGAACAATGGGCTGCAATTCGGAAAGAAGAAAGTGATGAGGCGTCGGTCACATCCATGCTGCTCGGTGCGCGCGAGACCCCCCTCGCCCCGGGATCAAGGCTGGAGAAATTGGGGGAGTTCCTCGGAGTTCCCGATAGGTGGGATTTTGGCATCGAAGACGAATTCATCTGCCAATTGGGATACGCCGACTTTGAGATTTCCTTGCGAACACGCGACAATCGGGTCGAAGTAGAGAGGGTGTGGCTCGAGCTTTGGCATGCCCGCAATGGCGAGCCGCAACCAAAGAAATCGCCCATACGCCTGGTGGACGGAATTGACGTCGATCTCGGCGCTTTTCAGCCGGGCATCCCGCTGTCGACCGCTAAAGCGCTTTTGGATTCTCTGCTGGTAGTCTACGAAGAACCCCCTCAAGAGGATGCCGGCGAGGTTGCCAGCAGAATTGTTCTCGGAACGAAATCCGAACTGCTGTTTTTTCGAGGCGATGATGAGCCACGACTCATGGAGATACATTTTTATGCGGACGATGACTAAGTCAGGTCATCATAGCTAGGCAGCGCCCGCGCCCTCATGCCACTGGCGGCTGTCCGGCGGCGCCTGATCGCGGTCGTTGAGGCCGTAGTCCCGGACGACTGCCGCGATCCTCAGCCGATAGTCGGCAAAGACTCCACCCCGTCCTGCCTCCTGTGCGGCGCGATGTTCGGCACCGTTGCGCCACACCTTCACCGCCGCCTCGTCTCGCCAAAAGGAAAGCGACAACAGCTTGTTCGGATCGGCAAGGCTCTGGAAGCGCTCGATCGAAACGAAGCCGTCGATCTCTTCCAGAAACGGACGCAAATCGGCGGCAAGGCCGAGATAGGTGTCGCGCCTGCCTTCGGCCGGCATGACTTCGAAAATCACGGCGATCATTGCGTCACTCCTTTCTGTGCGCCAGTGAGACGTTCTTCAGGAAGATGCGGTCCTCCTTAAGAATGAAGCGTTCACGCCTGGCGAACTCGTAATTCTCGCGGCCAAGCGGATCGGCGGCAAGCCTGGCGCGGTAAGCCTCGTAGGCGGCAAGGCTTTCGATGTTATAGACGCCGTAGGCAGTCGTGGCCGACCCTTCGTGTGGGCCATAATAACCGATGAGGTCGGCACCGCAGCGGGGAATGGCTTCGCCCCAATTGCGGGCATAGGTCGCGAATTCGTCCTTGCGGAAAGCGTCGATCTCGTAGCGGATGAAGCAGGTGATCATGGTCGTCTCCTTCCTGGTTAACGACAACTATGCCGACTTGTCCTGCGTGGATGCTTCGATTATGATCGAAGTATGAAGGAAGGTCCGGACATTGCCCTGATCGGCTCGCTCATCGGCGATCCCGCGCGCGCCAACATGCTGACCGCGTTGATGGGCGGTCGGGCATTGACGGCAACCGAGCTTGCTACGCACGCCGGGATCACGCTGCAGACGGCAAGCTCGCATCTTGCCAAGCTGGAGGCCGGCGGGTTGCTCACGCAGCGCAAGCAGGGCCGCCACCGCTATTATGCATTGAGCGAGGATGAGGTCGGGCTGATGCTCGAAAGCATCATGGGCTTTGCAGCGAGTCGCGGATTGACGCGTCATCGACCGGGACCGAAGGATCCGGCACTCAGAAAGGCGCGTGTCTGCTACAATCACCTCGCCGGCGACTATGGTGTGCGCATGCTCGACAGTCTGGTCGCCGCGCGCCAAATCGAAATGACCGGCGATGATCTGGCGCTGACCGATGCCGGTCGAGTCCGGGTCGAGGCCTTGGGCATCGATTATGCCGCGCTCAAGAAGTCCCGTCGACCGATCTGCAGGACCTGCCTCGACTGGAGCGAGCGTCGCTCGCATCTTGCCGGCTCTCTCGGTGAGGCACTCTTGACCCTCTTCATCGATAAGGGGTGGGCGAGGCGCGAGCAGAACAGCCGCGCCATTCGCTTTACCGATGCCGGCGAAAAAGCCTTCTCAGAGCTCTTCCCGCAATAGGGACGCTCTACAGCGCCGCGCGTCTAATCAGACGCGCAAAGGACGCTGTAGCATTTTGAATTGCTGCATGTTTTTATCCTTAAATCGACTAGGATTTAAGGATAGTAGGCGCTCCTCGAACGACCGCGCCGGCAAAGCCTTCGCGCGCGACGCGCGTGCAGAGGGCCGACCATTCGCAGTCATCGCAGGCGGCGCGGACAGAGCCAAGCGCAAAGGCGCCGCGCAGATCCTGAAGGCGCCGGTCGTCGAGAATGAGAACGGAGCCCGGGCCAAGCGGAAGGCCAAGCAGATCGGCTGCCGCAGCCAAAGCCCGGCTGTCGCGACAGCCGATGTTCTCGTTGTGGCAATGGACCTCGGCCAGACCCAGCATCGGCGCACAGATATCGTCCGGCCCTTCTACAATCTCGATCGGCTCGCCGGCGGAAAGGCGACCGGCAACGACATGGTAGTTGCGGGTGAACGAGGGCGTATAGCCCTCGCCCACGAAAGTCAGCAGGCACAGAAGATGATGCCCGCGCAGACGGACCGTCAAAGCAGGTCCGCCGGCTTGCGAACAGAGTGCTGCATTGCCTTAAGAACCGCGGCTGCGAGCGCCGATTTCAGGACGGCACCGAGCAGGAACGGGACCGCACCCAACATCACCGCCTTCTCGAACCCGACCAGCGTCGCAAGCCACGCCGCACCGATAACAAGGCAGAGGATATTGGCGGAAAGGTGCGCGAGAAAGCTCCACACCACCCGATCGCCCGTCCAGCCTCGTGCAGCCAGCCAACCGGCAAGGCCGCCGATCAGCGGAAACGAGACGAGGTAGCCGGCGGTCGGACCAGCGAAATGCGCGATGCCGCCCGCACCGTTTGCGAGCACCGGCAGTCCGACGATGGCCTCCGTCAACCAAGCGAGGATCGTGACGGCACCCAACCGCCAGCCGTAAATGACGCCGATCATGGTGACTGCGAAGGTCTGCATGGTGATCGGCACCGGCACCATCGGTACGCTGATCTGCGAGGAAAGTGCAAGGAAGCCGGTGCCTGCCAGCACGAACAGGGCCTTGAGCGGCCATGTCCTGCTACCAAGACGCAGCGGATCGAAGACGGGCGCAGAAACGAGTTCGGACATGGGTTCTCCTAGACTAGGATTTGCTATTATAGATAATTTTCTAAACTATCTATAATTTTCCAATACCGATAAGCAAAACTGAAATCAATAAGAAAGGCGGCGACAAGCACGGCCGCACAGGCGCGCGGCGACCCCGGTGCAGCGCGCAGCGCCTTCAGCCCTCGCGTTGAAATTATAGATAATTCGAAACATCACAGCCCGGTCAGGCGTGCACTAAAGCATCCCGCTTTCAAGTGGAACCACTGAAAGCGGATAAGATGCTCTAGAATCAAAGTGCTAGAGCGTCCTTTGTGCGTTCACTTGAACGCACGGCGCTCTAGCCGACGATCGAAAATGCGTCGCGAACTTCGCCTGCGGCTGTCTTTACCGGAGTCTTACCGATCCATCCGACATGGCGCTCGAGAATGACCGCCGCCTCCTCACCCTTCCCCTGACGGAGCGCCGCCAGGATCGCCCGGTGATCGTGATCGGTACGCGCCTCCCAGCTTGAACGCCAGGCTGAGAAGAGAAACCTGGCGCTTGCCGCATGAAGATCGTCGATCGCCGCGAGCAGGCGCGGCATACCGCAGGGCTCGAGAATGATCCGGTGAAAAGCACGGTTCGCGGCCTCCCAGGAGCGCACATCCCGGGAACTGTCGGCCGCAGCCGTCGCCGCCTCGGCCCTGTCGAGGATCGCCGGCGTCAAGTGGGGCACGGCGTGGCGCAGAGCCAGGACCTCGAGGGCGGCCCGCATTTCGGCAACTTCGCGCACCTCCTTGAGGTCGAAAGCGGCGACACGTACGCCGCGGCGCGGCGCGCTCACGGCGAGCCCCTGCGCCTCCAGCCGGCGAAAGGCCTCGCGAACGGGAACGTGACTGGCGCCGAACTCCTCGGCGACGTGATCCTGCCGCAGCCGCTCGCCCGGCGGCAGCACTCCGGAAATGATCCTTTCGGCAAGCACGCGGCTGATGCGGCTCGCAAGCGTGTCGTCGCGTTCCTTGTTCATGCGATACAGATAGAGGTGCATCCCGACGCTGTCGAGAAAGCTCGGATGTGTGTCCGGCGATTTCCAAAGGTTGAGCTTTGGACCGCCATCGTATAAAGCTCGCCCGACTGTCGCTTTCGCCGCGATCCAGACTCCTCCCCTGCCGCTGGCGCTTTTTCTCCCAAGGAACTGACCCCCACATGACCGGTATCGATCTCATCATCTTCGACTGCGACGGCGTGCTAGTCGACTCGGAAATCATCGCCTCGGAAGTCGAGGCCGGATTGCTGACGGAAGCGGGTTATCCGATCAGCGTCGAAGAAATGGCCGAGCGTTTTGCCGGCATGACGTGGCACAACACGCTGCTGGCAATCGAGAAGGAGGCGAGCATTCCGCTGTCGGCATCGCTGATCGACAAGGTCGACGCCATTCTCGACAAGCGGCTCGCGCGCGATGTCAAGATCATCGAAGGCGTCAAGCCGGCGCTGATGCAGCTGACGCTGCCGCATTGCGTCTGCTCCAACTCCACCTCCGAGCGCCTTGCCATCATGCTCGGAAAGGTCGGAATCAAGGACCATTTCGGCAAGCACATCTATTCCGCACGTGATCTCGGCCCCGATCGCGTCAAGCCGAAGCCGGACATCTTCCTGCACGGCGCCGCCCAGTTCGGCGTCGATCCGTCGCGCGTCCTCGTCATCGAGGACTCGGTGCATGGTATTCATGGCGCGCGGGCCGCAGGGATGCGCGTCGTCGGCTTCACCGGCGGCGCCCATACCTATGCCTCGCACGCGGACAAATTGACGGAAGCTGGCGCGGAGACCGTGATTTCCCGCATGGCGGTCCTGCCCGGCGTAATCGCCGCGCTTGCCGAGTGGTCGGAGTCCATGACGGCCTGACGGTCGGGTCAGTGTGATCATGCCAAATCTGTTTCGCCCGGCTGCTGCCGGGACGGAAAATCCCGTGGGTTGCAATGGGCGCGCGTTGATTTTGCGCGCGAGGACGCCATGCCGCATTGATTGCGCATGACCTCCTTCATAAATCATGGCTATCGCGCTGCGCCCAAGGGCTATATCAAGCAGTCCATAAGCGTTATTTCCAAGGAGGAGACATTATGCGTCTTTCGATATTAACCGGTTTGACGTTGGCGGCCGGTGTCGCATTCGCACCGCTTGCCCATGCCGATATCACGATTGGCGTGATCACTCCGCTCACCGGCCCGGTCGCCGCCTTCGGCGAGCAGGTCAAGAACGGCGCCGAAGCGGCGGTCGAGGCCATCAACAATGCCGGCGGCATCAATGGCGAAAAGATCGTCATCAAGATCGTCGATGACGCCGGTGAGCCCAAGCAAGCCGTGTCCGTTGCCAACCAGCTTGCCGGCGAAGGTCTGCGCTATGTCGTCGGCCCGGTAACCTCCGGCACCTCGATGCCGGCGTCCGACGTGCTCGCGGAAAACGGGATCCTGATGGTCACGCCGACGGCGACCACGCCGGACCTCACGACCCGCGGGCTGTGGAACGTGCTGCGCACCTGCGGGCGCGATGACCAGCAGGCGGTCGTCGCCGCCGACTATGTCGTCAAGAACTTCAAGGACAAGCGCGTCGCCGTGCTGCACGACAAGGCCGCCTACGGCAAGGGCCTTGCCGACGGGTTCAAGGCTGCGATCAACGCGGGCGGTATCACTGAAGTCGTCTACGAGGGCCTGACTCCCGGCGAAAAGGACTTCGGCGCCATCGTCACGCGCCTCAAGGCCGAGAATGTGGATGTCGTCTATTTCGGCGGCTACCATGCCGAAGGCGGCCTGCTCGTGCGCCAGATGCACGACCAGGGCGTCAAGGCGCAGCTCATCGGCGGCGACGGCCTCTCCAACACCGAGTTCTGGGCAATCGGCGGCGACGCTGCAGCGGGCACGACCTATACCAATGCCAGCGACGCGACCCGTAATCCCGCAGCGGCTCCGGTGATCGAGGCTCTCAAGGCCAAGAACATTCCGGCCGAAGCCTTCACGCTCAATGCCTATGCCGCCGTGCAGGTGCTCAAGGCGGGCATCGAAAAAGCGGGCTCCGCCGAGGACCCCACTGCCGTTGCGACGGCGATCAAGTCCGGCGAGGAAATCGATACGGTAATCGGCAAGCTGACCTACGGCGAAGCCGGTGACCTCACCTCGCCGAGCTTCTCGCTCTACAAATGGGAAGCCGGCAAGAGCGTCCCGGCCGAATAAGCACTGCGAACGGATAAAGAAGAACGCCGGGGCATGCCCCGGCGTTTTTTGTTACGTACTGTGGGATAGCCTGTCCGCTCGTCTCACTGCGTCCGGTACGGTCCCTCGTCGAAGCCGACGAAAACCTTGGCTTCGGCGCCGGCACCAGCGGGGATCGTGACATCAGCCTTGGTGAAAACGAACTGCGTCGAGGCGCTGCCCTGCGGAATCTCGACGGGGAATTGGGTGAGTTCGGAGTAGAGCGTCTTTTCGCCGTCCGTCGCGGCAACGCGGATCGGCAGGGTCACTTTGCCGGGTCCTCCAGCGGGGCCTGCGGCGACACGTCCCTGCACCACCACCGTGACCTTGAGCGCATCTTCACTCTGCACGCATTGGCGCGTCGTGTCGGCAAGTGACGCCTGATAGACGACCTTGGTCGGATCGTCCTTCGCGCCCTTCGCATAGGTGCGGAAGCTGGAAGTCCCGTCCCGAAGCGTAACCTGAGGGCAGGCCGCCTGTATTACCGCTGGCGTCGCGGCGCTCGCACTGCCGCCAGATTCGATGGCGCCGCCCGTTTGCGTCTTGTTGCAGCCGGCGAGCGCCGCAAGAAGCGATACGGCGAGAACACGGCGGGATACTTTGCCAAACACGTTACACAACCTCTGCTGAACCCGGTTAAACACCAGATCACGATGAGTTTGGACTGGATCAATCCAAAATCATCGTGATCGATTCCAATAGGTTAGAGCGAGACGGAGCGGAGAACTGCCTGCCCCTGCCCATCGCGCCCTGCTGCATGTTTCCTTAAATCGTAGCCGATTCAAGGAAACATGCAGCAATTCAAAGTGCTACAGCGTCCAATTCCGCGTGTGATTAAGACGCGCGGCGCTGTCGACCGAAAACGTTCGGTCGGGCCTTTCATGGCCCACTGGCATCGTCTATAGCAGCGGCGTTTTGAAAAATCGATCCAGTCAGCCGTCCCATGCAGAAAAATCCGGGGGAGCGTGGCCAGCCGGAATTGCCATGGTGACAAGATTGACGGGGTGTTTTTCCGGGGATTGACGCAAAAAGGCGGCCGGGCTCTGCGGCCTCATATAGGGCCGCAAGCGCGGACAGGACGAAGGGTAAGAATGATGAAGTATATCTCGACACGGGGAGAAGCGGCGCCCCTCGGTTTTTGCGACGCCCTCCTCGCAGGGCTCGCCCGCGACGGCGGGCTCTATTTGCCGAAGGAATGGCCGACGCTCTCGAAGAAGGAAATACGGGCGCTGCGCGGCAAGTCCTATCAGGAAATCGCCTTTTCCGTGCTCGAGCCCTTCACCAACGGCGAAATCCCGGCCGCAAAATTTCGCGAGATGATCGACGAGGCCTATGCTACCTTCCGGCATCCGGCGGTCGTGCCGCTCGTCCAGGCCGGAGCGAATTCCTTCGTGCTGGAGCTCTTCCACGGCTCGACGCTGGCCTTCAAGGACGTGGCCATGCAATTGCTCGCCCGCCTGATGGATTATGTGCTTGCGGAGCGTGGCGAACGGGCGACCATCGTCGGCGCGACGTCCGGGGATACCGGTGGCGCGGCAATCGACGCTTTTGCCGGCAGGGAACGCACGGACATCTTCATTCTCTTCCCGCACGGCAAGGTCTCGCCCGTACAGCAAAGGCAGATGACGACCTCGGCGGCCGCGAACGTTCATGCGATTGCCATCAAGGGCAATTTCGACGATTGCCAAAACCTGGTCAAAGCGATGTTCAACGACGAGAGCTTCCGCGACGGCGTCAAGCTCTCGGGCGTCAACTCGATCAACTGGGCCCGCATCATGGCCCAGATCGTCTATTATTTCACGGCCGCGATCTCGCTCGGTGGCCCCGATCGGAAGATTTCCTTCACCGTCCCGACCGGCAATTTCGGCGACATCTTCGCAGGCTACGTGGCCAAGCGCATGGGCTTGCCGATCGACAAGCTGATCATCGCGACCAACGAGAACGACATCCTCGCACGCACGCTGAAGACCGGCCGATACGAAATGCGCGAGGTCAAGGCAACGACATCGCCCTCGATGGACATCCAGATCTCCTCCAACTTCGAAAGACTGTTGTTCGAGGCTTACGATCGTGACCCGGCCAAGGTGCGTGCGACAATGGCAGGCCTCAAGCAATCGGGCTCCTTCGCGATCGACGACGCTGCCTTGAAAAAAATCCGCAAGGAGTTCCGCGCGGCCCGCGCCTCGGAAAAAGAGGTGGCGAAGACGATCGGCAAGATCTTTAAGGAACGCGGCTATCTCCTTGATCCGCATACAGCAATCGGCGTGTTCGTGGCGGCCAAACACGAGAAATCCTCCGCGCCGATGGTGACGCTCGCGACGGCCCATCCGGCGAAATTCCCCGGCGCAGTAAAATCGGCAAGTGGTATTGACCCCGCGCTTCCAACGTGGCTTGCTGATCTCATGAATAGGGTGGAGCGTTTCGATATCCTGGATCCGGAGCTTAAAAACGTCGAAACCTTCATCGGCGAGCGTACCCGCGTTCGGGAGTAGGACGAGAAGAAACGTATGATGAAAGTTAAGTGCACCCAGCTCCCTTCCGGGCTGACGGTGGTGACCGAGCGGATGCCGCATCTCGAAAGCGTGGCGCTCGGCGTCTGGATCAAGTCCGGTTCGCGCAACGAAACCGTGGATGAACACGGCATAGCGCACCTGCTGGAGCACATGGCTTTCAAGGGGACCCGGCGGCGCAGCGCTCGCCAGATCGCCGAGGAGATCGAGAATGTCGGCGGCGAGCTCAACGCCGCCACGTCCACCGAAACGACCTCCTACTACGCCCGCGTTCTTAAGGATCATGTGCCGCTGGCGGTCGACATACTCGCCGACATCCTGACGGAATCGACCTTCGACGACGAGGAACTCAGGCGCGAGAAACACGTCATCCTGCAGGAAATCGGTGCCGCGGACGACACACCGGACGACGTCGTCTTCGACCGCTTCGCCGAGACGGCCTACCGCAACCAGACGGTCGGCCGCCCGATCCTCGGGACGCCGGACACCGTCATGTCGTTTTCGGCCGACCAAATTCGCCATTACCTCGGCCGCAACTACACGACCGACCGGATCTTCGTCGTGGCAGCCGGCGCGGTCGAACACGACGCCTTCGTACGCGAGGTCGAAACGCGCTTTTCCGCCCTGCCGCGTCTGCCGCATTCCTCTCCCGTTCTCGACACCGCGCGCTACACCGGCGGCGACAGCCGTGAAAGCCGCGACCTTATGGATGCGCAAGTCCTGCTCGGCTTCGAGGGGAAAGCCTATCATGCCCGCGACTTCTACTGTTCACAGATCCTTGCCAACATTCTCGGCGGCGGCATGTCTTCGCGCCTGTTCCAGGAAGTGCGCGAGCACCGGGGCCTCTGTTATTCTGTCTATGCCTTTCACTGGGGCTTCTCCGACACCGGCATTTTCGGCGTCCACGCAGCCACCGGCGGGGAGAACCTGCCGGAACTGATGCCGGTGATCGTCGACGAACTGCGCAAATCATCGATGAACATCGACCAACAGGAGATCGAGCGCGCCCGTGCGCAGATCCGCGCACAGTTGCTCATGGGACAGGAAAGCCCTGCGGCGCGCGCCGGACAGATCGCCCGCCAGATGATGCTCTACGGCCGCCCCATTCCCAATGAGGAATTGATGGAACGGCTATCCGGCATCACGATAGAGCGCTTGACCGATCTCGCTGGCCGCTTGTTCTTCGATACGGTCCCGACGCTGTCGGCGATCGGCCCGCTTGAACATCTAGCTCCCATAGGCGACATCCTGTCGTCGCTCAGCGCCAAGACCGCCGAGACGCCTGCCGTGGCGATCTGACCGGATCTGGCCGCCGCGCAACGGCTTAACCCGGCGAAACCGTAGTGTTTTTCTTGTACAACTCCTGAAAATCGGATTCGATTCGAGCGCGAAGTTGTGCAACGCTTCAGAGCGCGGCGGCGCTACCGGAAGGTTTGATCGGCAGCGCCGTGGACGGGAGGCACACGCGCCCGTTGCGCATAATTGGCTGGGACGGACGAGGAAAATACAGACGGTTTTCAGTTCGGCCCCGCCGCGATCCTGGCCCGGAGGTATATATGGCACGATCGGTTTTTCGGTTTCTGTCGCGGCAGCCCGAGTCGATCGAGATCGCCAACCGGAACTATCTGCTCCGCCTTCCTCGCTACGCCGACTATCGCCAGTGGTATCAGTTGCGCAGCGAGAGCCGCGCCTTTCTGGAGCCATGGGAGCCCAGCTGGCGTGCCGACGAAATGACCGAGGGCGCCTTTCGCAGCCGCGTCATCCGCAACGAGCAGGAATATGCCTCCGGCCAGGCTGTCCCCCTGTTCCTTTTCCACAAGCCGGACGAAAGACTGCTCGGCGGCCTCACGATCGGACATATCCGGCGGGGTGCTGCCCAGAACTGCATGATCGGCTATTGGATGGGGCAGAAATATGCGGGTCAGGGCCACATGTACGAGGCGCTGAAGCTGACGATCCCCTACATCTTTTCGGTCCTTGAGTTGCACCGTATCGAAGCAGCCTGTATTCCAGAGAATGCGCGGAGCATACGGCTCCTTGAAAAGGCCGGCTTTGAGCGTGAAGGCTATTTGAGACAGTACTTGAAGATAAACGGGCAGTGGCGGGATCATCTGATGTTTTCCCTCCTGGCCGCAGACGCCGTACCGAACAGGAATATGCCCCTTTGATGCCCCTAACCGCTAAGCCGTTCGCGCGGCCAGCCGCAAAGCTGGTGGCGTTTCTGGTCGCATTCGTCGTCTACGCCATTGGTTTTACCGGCGGCGTCGCGCATGCGCTCGAACCGGTGAAGATCTCGCGCGAGGATACGGCACTCGATCTGACGGCCACGACCGAGATCTATAGTGGAAGGGGCGAGGCGTTCCAGGTTTCGACGGCGCCCGGCACCGACGGTATCGTGCGTCGCATCGAGGTGCGATCGAGCACCGAGAATCACCAGGGCGACTGGGCGGTCTTCGCGCTCGCCAATGTCTCGGAAGAACAGCTGGAACGCGTGATCGTCGCGCCACATTTCCGGCTCGTCAACTCCAAGCTCTTCTGGCCGGACCTCGGTTCGCAGCGCATCCTGTCGATCACGCCGAGCGAAGGTTTTGCCCTCGATCGGCAGCCGAGTGACGAGGCCGACGTCTTCCGCATAACGCTCAATCCGGGGGCCGTCATCACCTTCGTCGCCGAACTTGCCACGCCGGATCTGCCGCAGATCTATCTTTGGCAGCCGGATGCCTACAAGGACACGGTCAATGCGTTCACGCTCTACCGTGGCATCGTGCTCGGGATCGCCGGTCTTCTGGCCGTATTCCTGACCATCCTCTTCGTCGTCAAGGGAACCTCGATGCTGCCGGCGACGGCTGCGCTGGCCTGGGCGGTGCTCGCCTATGTCTGCGTCGATTTCGGTTTCCTGTCGAAGCTGATCAGCGTCACCGCCGGCGACGAGCGAATATGGCGAGCGGGCACAGAGGTCTTCCTGGCGGCCGGCCTGGTCGTTTTCCTGTTCACCTATCTCAACCTCAATCGCTGGCACCAGCATCTCGGCTATGCGACGCTCGCCTGGATTCTCGGCCTGGCGCTGCTCTTCGGTGTCGCCGTCTATGACCCGGCGATCGCCTCGGGTATCGCCCGCCTCTCCTTCGCGCTGACGGCAACCGCTGGCATCGTGCTGATCGCCTATCTCGGCTTCAACCGCTACGACCGCGCCATCCTTCTCGTTCCGGCCTGGCTATTGATCCTCGTCTGGCTTTTCGGCGCTTGGCTCGCGGTTACCGGCCAGCTTGCCAACGATATCGTTCAGCCGGCGCTCGGCGGCGGCCTCGTGCTGATCGTGCTGCTGATCGGCTTCACGGTGATGCAGCATGCCTTCGCGGGCGGCGCCTATCAGCAGGGTCTTTTCTCCGATCTGGAGCGGCAGTCGCTCGCGCTTACCGGATCGGGCGACACCGTTTGGGACTGGGACGTGGCGCGCGACCGCGTCGTGACCATCCCCGACATTTCGCACCAGCTCGGTCTTTCGCTCGGAACGATGAACGGCCCCGTCCGGAACTGGGTGCCGCGCCTGCACCCGGACGACCGCGATCGCTTCCGCGCAACGCTCGACGTGCTCCTGGAGCACAGGCGCGGCCGGCTGAACCACGAATTTCGTGTACGCGCCGAAGACGGCCACTATCATTGGCTGTCGATCCGCGCGCGCCCGGTGCTCGGCGCAAACGGCGAGATCATCCGTTGTGTCGGGACCATCGTGGACATCACCGAACAGCGCAATTCGGTCGAGCGGCTGTTGCACAACGCGCTCCACGACAATCTGACCGGCCTTCCGAACAGGCAGGTGTTTCTCGACCGCTTGCAAGCAATCCTGCTGATGGCCGACGGCTCCGGCTCGGTGCGGCCGACCGTTCTTGCGATCGACATCGATCGCTACAAGCAGGTCAACGATTTGCTCGGCATCGCGGCCGGCGACAATATTCTCATCGCGTTGACGCGCCGTCTGCGCCGTCTGCTGCGCCCGCAGGACACTCTGGCACGCCTCGGCGGCGACCAGTTCGGCCTGATCCTTCTCTCCGAGCGCGATCCGGCGAAGATCGCTGACTTCGCCGATGCGGTCAGCAAGGCGATCATGGTTCCGCTCAACTACGGCAATCGCGAGATCAATCTCACTGCCTCGATCGGCCTCGTTTCCTGGCTCGACCAGGAGCAGAGCGCAGCCGGCCTTCTCGACGACGCGGGACTGGCGATGTTCCGCGCGAAGAAGGCAGGCGGCAACCGCGTCGAACCGTTCCGCCCAGCCTTCAGAACATCCGGCTCGGACCGCCTGCAACTCGAGGCGGACCTGAAGCGAGCGATCGAGCGCAAGGAACTTTCGCTGGTCTACCAGCCGATCGTCCGGCTCAACGACGCCGAAATCGCCGGCTTCGAGGCGCTGATGCGCTGGGATCATCCGAAGCGCGGCAATATATCGCCGACGGAGTTCATCCCGATCGCCGAAAATTCCGATCTGATAAATCAGCTCGGCATGTTCGCCTTCGACAAGGCGACCAGCGATCTCACCGATTGGCAGATACAGACGGGCGACCTGCCGATCTTCGTAGCGATCAATCTTTCGAGCGCACAGCTTCTGAACAACGAGCTCTATGACGACATCCGGGCGGTTCTCAACAAGAACCGCTGCGATCCGGCCAAGGTCAAGATGGAGCTGACGGAATCGCTGGTGATGGAAAACCCGGAACAGGCGCGGCTCGTCCTCGAAAAGCTCAAGGAGGCGGGTCTGCGGCTGGCGCTCGACGATTTCGGCACGGGCCACTCGTCGCTCTCCTACCTGACGCGTTTCCCCTTCGACACGATCAAGATCGACAAGGCGCTGGTCCGCGACCCGAGCGACAAGCGCGGTATCCTTTTGCGCTCCGTGATTACGATGGCCCGCGAACTCGATATGCAGGTGGTCGCCGAAGGCATCGAATCCGAAGAAGACGCGATCCAACTCGCGCAGATGGGCTGCGACTACGGCCAGAGTTTCCTCTTCGGTCCGCCGGTCGGATCGGAATCGATCCTGCGCCTGCTGAAGGAACGGTTTCCACTGATGAAGAGGGCGTAGCCGAGCGACGCAGCCTGAGTTTGCCCGAAGAGGGTCAGGCGTGGCCGGCGTCCGTTGACAGCATGGCGGAACTGACGCCCATCAGCTCAAGCGCCCGGTCATATTTCTCGTCCAAGGCGCGGTCGAATATGAGCTCCTCGCGCGCAGGGCACGTCAGCCAGCCGTTCTGGGCGATCTCGTTTTCGAGTTGACCGGGCCCCCATCCTGCATAACCAAGCAGCATCGTCGCCTTCAGTGGTCCCTCGCCGCGCGAAATGGCCCTGACGATATCGAGTGTCGCCGTCAGGCAGATGTCGTCGCTGACGGGAATGCTGGAGTCGCTCAAATAGTCGTCGGAATGCAGCACGAAGCCGCGGCCGGTCTCAACAGGACCGCCTGCCTGTATTTGGAAATCCCTTGTCGTTGCGGGCAGGCGGATCGCCTCCTCCTCGTCAAGGATCTGCAGATGCAGGAGGACATCCGGGAAGGTCAGCCGCTGGGGCCGGTTGAGGACGAAGCCCATCGCGCCGTCCTCGGAATGGGCGCAGACGAAAATGACGGTGCGGGCAAAATTGGAATCGAACATGCTCGGCATGGCGATCAGGAATTGACCGTCAAGGAAACCACGTTCGCGTGTCTTGTGCAGCACCGTTGTCGCCATAATGGACATAGCCTACCAATTCGCCACGAAATGAAAAGCGCCTCTACGTGGCGGTTGCTAAAATTTGCACGCACGACGCTCACGCGTGTCGATCAAGCGAATATGATCGCCGGCATAGGCCGGAGCGACTGGCGGCACGGGTCGAAGAACGGTAATGCTAGCCCATGACCAAGCGCCCCACGGTAGAGAAGATGGCCCAACGCGTCGCTGCGGCAAGTCTTCTGCTCTTATTTTTTCTTCCTGCCAAAGCGCATGCCGCCGCCAGCGAATGGGTGACTTCGGACGGCGGCGCCATCCGTCTCGTTGCCGCACAGCCCGAAGCGGATGGCACCATACCGGCTATTCTCGAGGTCAAGCTCAAACCCGGCTGGAAGACCTACTGGCGCGATCCGGGGGCGAGCGGAATACCGCCACAGGTTACCATCGATCCCTCCTCCGGCGTTGCTCTCGAGGGCATCGACTTCCCTGCACCGAAGACGTTCGGTCAAGGACCGGCGCGCTATGTCGGGTACGACACTCCCGTCACTTTCCCGCTGGCGCTGAAGAGGACGCGTGACGATGGCGACCTCGCCATCCGCGCTTCCGTCTTCCTGGGCATCTGCGAGGACATCTGCATCCCGGTCCAAGGCGAACTGAACCTCGTCCTGAAGAAAGGCGGGTTCGACAATCCGCTCGACGAAGCACGCATCGCCGACGCCGTGGCGGCGCTGCCGCAAGCCCCGTCGACCGATTTCAGGGTTACGGCAGCAAGGTTCGATGAAGCGGCAGGAGCGATCCGGCTCCGTCTTCAATTGCCTCCGGAAGCAAAGGCAGGTGAGCCGGATCTCTTTTTCGTCAGTCCCTCCGGCATGAGCTTCGGCAAGCCCTCTTTCGGAGCAGAAACGGGTATTCAGCGCACGGCAGATATTCCGGTAAGGTTCTCCGGCAAGGACAAGAACATCAGAGGAAGGCCGATTGCGCTCACGGTCCGCGCCGGCAGCCGCAGCATGGAAACGACCCTTGCCTTTGATTGATGGCGACCTATAGTCCCTCACGCGTTCGGTAGCGCCTACAGCGCCGCGCGTCTTATCAGACGCGCAAAGGACGCTGTAGCACTTTGAGTTGCTGCATGTTTTTATCCTTGAATCGGCTACGATTTAAGGAAACATGCAGTAGCGCACCGAACTCGCACAAATCAGGGAGACTACCGTGACTATTTCCGTCGGAGACAAGCTGCCCACCGCAACCTTCAAGGAAAAGACTGCCGACGGCCCGGTTGAGGTGACGACAGACGAGCTTTTCAAAGGCAAGCGCGTCGTTCTGTTTGCCGTGCCGGGTGCCTTCACGCCGACCTGTTCGCTCAATCACCTCCCCGGCTATCTCGAAAATCGCGACGCGATCCTGGCCCGCGGCATTGACGACATTGCCGTTGTCGCTGTCAACGACCTGCACGTCATGGGCGCCTGGGCGACTTCGTCCGGCGGCATGGGCAAGATCCATTTCCTGTCGGACTGGAACGCCGCTTTCACGAAGGCGCTTGGCATGGACATCGATCTTTCGGCCGGCACGCTCGGCATCCGCTCCAAGCGCTATTCCATGCTGGTCGAGGACGGAGTGGTCAAGGCGCTGAATGTCGAGGAGAGCCCTGGCCAGGCGACCGTTTCGGGCGCCGCCGCCATGCTGGAACAGCTTTGAAAAGCTGACATTTCGGGTCATTTGAAACGGGCCGGATGTGCCCGTTTCTTATACGGCGATATCAGGGCGGCGGTTTTTCTTGAATGGCTCCATCCCCTTGCGCGCGAGTTCATCCGCACGCTCGTTCTCGGGGTGTCCGGCATGACCCTTGACCCAGTGCCAGGTCACCTTGTGGCGGCCTCTTGCTTCATCCAGCGCCCGCCAAAGTTCACCGTTCTTCACCGGCTTCTTATCTCCGGTCTTCCAGCCGTTACGCTTCCAGCCGTGGATCCATTTTGAGATGCCGTCCATGACGTATTTGCTGTCGGTGTGAAGATCGACGTCGCAGGCCTGCTTCAGCGCGTTCAGCGCCGAGATCGCTGCAAGCAACTCCATCCGATTGTTGGTGGTCTCGGCCTCTCCACCGGACATTTCCTTCTCGACGTCGCCATAACGAAGCACTGCACCCCAGCCACCCGGGCCGGGATTTCCAGAGCATGCGCCGTCGGTAAATATGTCGACGTGCTTCATGCCGATGCCTCTTGGCGCGTGAGGCCGTATTCGGCGCTCGACAGGATGGCGCGATGGAAGCGGATCTTGGTGAGATATTCGAGCGGGTCCTTCTTCACCACGAGCGCACCGGGTGGCGTCATCAGCCAGTCGTAGAGGCGCGTCAGGAAGAAACGCAGGGCCGATCCCCGCGCGAGCAACGGCAGGGCCGCCACTTCTTCCGCCGTCAGCCTCCTCACGCTCTGGTAGCCCGACAGCAGCGCCATGCCCTTGGTGATGTTGTAGGAGCCGTTCTTCTCGAAGCACCAGGAATTCAGGCAGACCGCGACGTCATAGGCGAGGAAATCGTTGCAGGCGAAATAGAAATCGATGAGGCCGGATAGGCGATCGCCAAGGAAGAAGACATTGTCCGGGAAGAGATCCGCATGAATGACACCCTCCGGCAGGTTCTTCGGCCAGCGCGCCTCCAGATAGCTCAGCTCCGCAGCGATCTCATCCTTCAAGCCGGCCTGCACCTCATCGGCACGGGTCTCCGAGTTCTCCCAGAGCGGACGCCAGCCACCAACCGAGAGGGCGTTGGGACGCTTCAAGGGAAAATCCTGGCCGGCGACATGCATGGCCGCGAGCGCGCGGCCGACCTCGCGGCAATGCTGCGCCTCGGGCTTTCTCAACCACATGCCTTCAAGAAAGGAGATCACGGCGGCCGGACGGCCGGATAGCTCTCCCAGAAGCTCGCCGTCCGCGCGCGGCAGCGGCAGCGGGCAGGACAGTCCCCTTTCGGCCAGATGGTGCATCAGGCCCAGGAAGAACGGCAGATCGTCCGCATTCACACGCTTCTCGTAAAGCGTGAGGATATAGGAGCCCTTGGTCGTGTGGAGAAGGAAGTTCGAGTTTTCGACTCCTTCCGCAATGCCCTTGTAGGAAGTCAGGGCACCCACGTCATAGGCTGCCAGAAAACGGATCAGATCGTCTTCCGTGATGTCGGTATAAACTGCCAAGGTTCGCCACTTTCAGAAACGCAAGTCGAGTATTTGGAGCAGGCCGCGGGCGGGAGACCGCGCCGATTTTATTCGCCGTTGACGAAGGCCATGTCGGCAGCGGTCAATTCGACATGGCGGATCTCCCGGTTGACGAGGAAGTTCTCGTTTTCCTCAACCGTATCGGCAAGCTCTACCGCCGCATCGTAACGTTCGCGGAACGCCTCGATGATTTCGTTGACGATGACTTCCGGCGCAGACGCGCCGGCCGACAGGCCGACCGTAGAGATGTCCCCGATCGCTTCCCAGTCGATCTCCGACGCGCGCTGGACCAGAATTGATTTCTTTGCCCCAGCCCTCAGCGCCACTTCGACGAGGCGCTTGGAATTGGATGAATTCGGCGCGCCGACGATCAGGAACAGGTCGCATCCGGGCGCCGCCTGCTTTACCGCTTCCTGGCGGTTCGTGGTCGCGTAGCAGATCGAATCGGCCGCCGGCGCAGTCAGATTCGGGAAGCGTTCGTGCAGACGCTTGATGACACCGGCGGTGTCGTCGACCGACAACGTCGTCTGGGTGACGAATCCGAGATTATCGGGGTCCGGCGGCATGTAGACGTCCGCGTCTTCGACAGTCTCGACAAGCGACACGGCGCCCTCCGGCAATTGCCCCATCGTGCCGATGACCTCGGGGTGTCCGGCATGGCCGATCAGCACGACATGGCGTCCCAGCCGATGGTGGCGCATCGCCTGCTTGTGCACCTTCGACACCAGCGGACAGGTGGCGTCGAGATAGAAGAGATTGCGCGCATCCGCATCCGCCGGCACGGACTTTGGAACGCCATGCGCCGAAAAGACGACCGGCTGCTTGCGATGCTCGGGCGGTATCTCGTCCAGCTCCTCGACGAAGATCGCACCCTTGGCCTCAAGCCCCTCGACGACATATCGGTTGTGAACGATCTCGTGGCGGACGTAGACCGGCGCGCCGAACTCCTTCAACGCCAAAACGACGATCTGGATCGCCCGATCAACGCCGGCGCAGAAGCCGCGCGGGCCGCAGAGGCGAATGGTAACCGGAGATTTTGCTGCCGCGGTTGAGGCCATGAGTCACTGAACGGTAAAACAAACAAGGGCGAACATAGCCGGGCTAACCCGGCCATGCGCCATATATAGCGGCAACGGCAAAGCACACAAGGAAGAACACCATCACCCGGGCAAATGCCGTGCCGGGTTTGGATCACATGACTGACCCCGGATCAGACGTCCGAAGCCGCCTCAGTAAGTTGCCGCCTGCGGCGATACAAGTAAACGCCACTCACAGCCACCAGTGCGACCGCAAGGCCGTACCATGTGAGAGCATATTGCAAGTGGTTGTTCGGCAGGTCGAATTGCGTGACGCCGCCAATCGGCAGGCCGCCGGGATTTGCTGAGGCATCCGCGTCCACGAAGAAAGAAACCACCCGATCGGTCGGAATGCGGGCCGCGCCCGCCATCGCGTCGAGGTCCTTCCAGTAGAAAATGTTCTTGGCGATGTCGTTGTCGGGTACGAGAGAGGAAGGCTTTTCCAAAAGTCTCGGGCGGGCAAGCCCGTTCACGGTCACCGTTCCGGCGACCTGCCCTTCGGGACGAGTCGATGCGTCCTTCTTCTCGAAGGGCACGAAGCCGCGGTTGACGAAAAGGGCGCGGCCATCCCCGAGTATCAGCGGCGTGAAGACATAGTAGCCGGTACGGCCTTCATGGGTGGCGAAGAAATGGCGCTCCTTGCCGTGATCGTAAGTGCCCGACACCTGGACAGTGCGGTAGTCGATGTCGTCACCCGCGGCAGCCATCGCCTCGATTTCCTCGAGCGAGACCGGCGGCGCGGTACGCCGGTCGGCGATCGCGGTCAGCAGTGCCTCCTTCCACTGAAGCCGCTGCATCTGCCATGTGCCGAGCGACACAAGCACGCCAAGGGCCGCAATCACAAGGAAAAAGCCGGCGAACTTGCCGAGGCGGCCGCGCCCTGCCGGCTTGCGCTCCTCAACCACGATCGATCTCACCCGGACGCGCGCTGTTGCGGTATTGCAGATTGATCAGGACGCCCTTCAGCATCCGCGTCAGAGCAAGGCTGAGGACCGTTGCGAGCGGTATCCAGAGCAGGAAATGCAGCCACAGAGGCGGGTTGATGTTGACCTCCATCCACAGCGCCGCGCCGACGACGACGAAGCCGACGATCAGGATGACGAAGACAACAGGTCCGTCGCCGGAATCGGCGAAGCGATAGTCGAGTTCGCAAGTGCTACATGCCGGGCGCAGTTTCAGGAACCCGTCGAAAAGCTGACCTTGGCCGCAGCGCGGGCAGTGCCCCTTGATGCCGGCCAAGATCGGATCGACCGGCGGATAGAGCGCCTTGTCGTCAGTCATTGCTCAACCTCCAAATGCAAGGAGCGGCCGCATTTCCGCAGGCCGCCCCGAATTCAGTGCACCTTCGCCGGCCAATTAGCCGTGGGCGACCGGCGCACCCCAGCTGCCCCAGATATAGATGGAGAAGAAGAGGAACAGCCAGACCACGTCGACGAAGTGCCAGTACCAGGCAGCCGCCTCGAGACCGAAATGCTGCTTCGGGGTAAAATCACCACGTATCGCCCGCAACAGGCAGACCAGCAGGAAGATCGTGCCGATCAGAACGTGGAAACCGTGGAAGCCGGTCGCCATGAAGAAGGTTGCGCCATAGATCGAGTCCCGGAAGGCGAACGGCGCGTGCGCATATTCGTAGGCCTGTACGCTGGAGAACAGGACGCCGAGCAGAACCGTCAGCGTCAGGCCGTGGACCAGACCCCTGCGGTCATTGTGCAGCAGCGCGTGGTGTGCCCAGGTAACGGTGGTGCCGGACAGCAGCAGAATGACGGTGTTGTAGAGCGGCAGGTGCCAGGGGTCGAGGACCTCGATGCCCTTAGGCGGCCAGACGCCGCCGGTGTAGGTCGTGCGCGCGGCCTGGATCGCTTCGCCCGCAAAGAGGCTCGCATCGAAGAAGGCCCAGAACCAGGCTACGAAGAACATCACCTCCGAGGCGATGAACATGATCATGCCATAGCGCAGGTGCAACGATACGACGCGGGTGTGATGCCCCTCGTGCGCTTCCTTGATCGTGTCCGACCACCAGCCGAACATGGTGTAGAGCACGAGCGCCAGGCCGATGAAGAAGACCCAGGGATTGGCAAGCTCAGCTCCGAACAGCTTGAACGAACCACCGGCCACGAAGCGCATGAAGCCAACGCCGCCCAAAGCCATGACGAAGGCGCCGATGGAGGCGAGCAGCGGCCACGGGCTTGGGTCTATGATGTGGTAGTCGTGATTCTTCTGATGCGCATCGGCCATGTCAGTAATCCCCGATATGTCTCTCTTGTCGCCCGTCCGGCATATCCGAAACGGGGCCTCTGTCAAAGTTTGTTCTGAGCTTCCCCTGTCTTAGCCTTCACTTCCGCGAGCGGCTTGGACGGCTCGCGGGGGTAGAAGGTGTAGGACAGCGTAAGTGTCTTGATGCCCTTGGTCTCGACCGTCTTGACGATCTCCGGGTCGACGAAGAAGACGACCGGCATCTCCATCTCTTCGCCCGGCTGAAGCGTTGTTTCCGTGAAGCAGAAGCATTGCACCTTGTTGAAATAGGCGCCTGCCGCCATCGGCGTCACGTTGAAGGTCGCCTGCCCGGTCGTCGGCTTCGACGACAGATTTTTCGCCCGATAGCTGACCTGAACGGTCTCGCCGATCCTGACGTCGATGTCGCGCTGGACGGGCTTGAATTCCCACGGCAGGCGCGACGTGTTGGCGTCGAAGGTGACCTTGACCTTCTCGTCGAGGATGACGTCCGAGGCCTGCTCGACCCGCTGCGTCGTGCCGTTATAGCCCGTCACCCGGCAGAACATGTCGTAGAGCGGCACTGCGGCATAGGCCATGCCCACCATGCCTGCCACGAAGGCAATGCAGGTGCCGACGATCACGCCGTTTGCGCGCTCTTTCCGGGTCGGTTGCGGGGTGTTGGTCATGCGCGGCGTTCTCAATGGACCATGCCGTTGCCGAACTTTATCAGCGTGACGACGTAGAAAAGGGCAACGAGGCCGGCGAGCGCGAGACCAAGAGCGATGTTGCGGCTGCGCCGCGACTTGCGCTGTGCCTCACTGAGTTTGACGGTTTCCATCAGGCGATACCTCCGGCGTTGAGCCAGATCTGCGCGATCACGTAGTCGACCACCAGGGCCGAGAAGATCGCGAAAAGATAGGCAATCGAAAAGGCGAAGAGCTTCTTGGCCGGAACCATTTTCTCGTCTCCCTCCGGCATACGCAGGACTCCGATGGAATACCAAACGAAGCCCACGCCCATGACAGTGGCGAACGCCCCATAGCCAAGGCTGGCAAAGCCGAGGAAGGTGGGACAGATGCCAATGAGAGCGGTCAAGACGGCGTAGATGACGATCTGCTTTTTCGTCGTCGCCTCGCCGCAGACATTGGGCATCATCGGCACGCCGACGGCGCCGTACTCACGCATCTTGAACAGGGCCAGCGCCCAGAAATGGGCCGGTGTCCAGAGGAAGGTGATGAGAAAAAGCACGATGCTTTCGATCGACACACCGCCGGTAACACAAGCCCAACCGATCATCGGCGGGAAAGCTCCTGCGGCACCCCCGATAACGATGTTCTGCGGCGTCGAGCGCTTTAGCCACATGGTGTAGATCACGGCGTAGAAGAAAATCGTGAAGGCGAGCAACCCGGCTGCGAGCCAATTGACGGCGAGCCCGAGGATGATCACGGAAAACGCCGATAACGTCAGCCCGAAGGCGAGTGCCTCCTCAGGCAGGATCTTGCCGGCGGGGATCGGACGCTTGGCCGTGCGGCTCATCACGGCGTCGATATCGGCGTCGTACCACATGTTCAGCGCACCGGAGGCACCGGCGCCGACGGCAATGCACAGGATGGCGATGAAACCGATAAACGGATTAATTTGTCCTGGCGCAAGGACGAGCCCGGCGAAGGCGGTAAAGACGACAAGAGACATGACGCGCGGCTTCAGGAGCTCAAAATAATCGCGCGCAGAGGCCTCGGACAGGCGCGGTGCGCCTTCCATGCCGACTGCTTCGTGATTGTCGATGAGCGTCATGTCTCGTCCTTGAAATTGCTGCGGCAATGGCAGCCGCATTCTGCCGGCAGGCCGGCGGTGTGAAGCCGCCGGAACCGGCGGCTTCTGTTCGTTCCCCGTCACTTGATCCGCGGGAGCTGTTCCCACTGGTGGAACGGCGGCGGCGACGAGAGCTGCCATTCGAGCGTGTTCGCACCCTCACCCCACGGGTTGTCGCCCGCAACGCGCTTGCGCGCAAAGGCTTCAGCGACACCGAAGAGGAAGATGAGCACGCCGACGGCAGCGATGTAGGAGCCGTAGGACGACACCATGTTCCAGCCGGCGTAGGCATCCGGATAGTCGATGTAGCGGCGCGGCATGCCTGCAAGGCCAAGGAAGTGCTGCGGGAAGAAGATCAGGTTCACGCCAATGAACATGACCCAGAAATGCAGCTTGCCGACGAATTCCGAATACATGTAGCCGGTCATCTTCGGGAACCAGTAGTACCAGGCAGCGAAGATCGCGAAGACGGCGCCGAGCGACAGAACGTAGTGGAAGTGAGCGACCACGTAGTAGGTGTCGTGCAGCGCACGATCGAGACCGGCATTGGCGAGCTGAACGCCCGTGACGCCGCCGACGGTAAAGAGGAAGATGAAGCCGATCGCCCAGACCATCGGCGTCGTGAAGCGGATCGAGCCGCCCCACATCGTCGCGATCCAGGAGAAGATCTTCACGCCGGTCGGAACCGCGATGACCATCGTTGCGAAGACGAAGTAACGCTGCGTGTCGAGCGACATGCCGACCGTGTACATGTGGTGCGCCCACACGATGAAGCCGACCGCGCCAATCGCGACCATGGCGTAGGCCATGCCGAGGTAACCGAAGATCGGCTTGCGCGAGAAGGTCGAGACGATGTGGCTGACGATGCCGAAGCCCGGCAGAATCAGGATGTACACCTCAGGATGACCGAAGAACCAGAACAGGTGCTGGAACAGGATCGGGTCACCGCCGCCTTCCGGCGCAAAGAAGGCCGTGCCGAAGTTACGGTCGGTGAGCAGCATGGTGATGCCGCCTGCGAGCACCGGCAGCGAGAGCAGGAGCAGGAAGGCTGTGATCAGGACCGACCAGGCAAAGAGCGGCATCTTGTGCAGCGTCATGCCCGGAGCACGCATGTTGAGAATCGTCGTGATGAAGTTGATCGCGCCGAGGATCGACGACGCGCCGGCGATGTGAAGGCCGAGGATCGCGAGATCCATAGCCGGCCCGGGCATACCGGAGGTCGAGAACGGCGGATAGATCGTCCAGCCGCCGCCGGCGCCGTAGGCACCCGCCGGGCCTTCGACGAACATCGAAAGGAAGACGAGCAGGAACGCCGGCACAAGCAGCCAGAACGAGATGTTGTTCATGCGCGGGAAGGCCATGTCCGGCGCGCCGATCATGATCGGCACCATCCAGTTGGCGAAGCCGCCGATCAGCGCCGGCATGACCATGAAGAAGATCATGATCAGGGCGTGCGCAGTCGTGAACACGTTGAACATGTGCTTGCCGCCGTCGATGGCAGCGTCGCCTTCGAAGCCGTAGACCATCTGGGCCAGACCATGGAAGATCTGGATGCCCGGCTCCTGCAACTCGGCGCGCATGAATACCGACAACGTGCCGCCGATGAGACCGGCGACGATCGCGAACAGCAGGTAGAGCGTACCGATGTCCTTGTGGTTGGTCGACAGGAACCAGCGCTGGAAGAAGCTCAACGGCTTGTGCGCATGGTCTGCATGGGCATGGTCGGAGTGATCATGCCGGTGATCGTGATGAACGGCTGTTCCAGCCATGGGTCGAGCTCCCCTTCCGAATTACTGTGCGGCGCTTGCGGCGACGTCAACGGTCTTGGCCGCGCCGTCGATGGACGCCATGAGCGCCTTGTTCGCTTCGCCGAGGTTGGTTGCGGCGGCAGCGAGCCAGGCGTCGTATTTATCCTGCGCGACTACGCGAATGGCGATCGGCATATAGGCGTGATCCTTGCCGCAGAGCTCGGAACACTGGCCATAATAGAGGCCTTCACGGTCCGCCTTGAACCAGGTTTCGTTGAGGCGGCCCGGGACGGCGTCGATCTTCACGCCGAAAGCCGGCATGGCGAAGGCATGGATAACGTCCGCGGCCGTCACGAGCATGCGTACGGTCTTGCCGACGGGCACGACCACTTCGTTGTCGACGGCGAGAAGGCGCGGATACTGGCTCTTGTCTTCCTTGCCAAGGCTTGCGCGATCCTCTTCCTTCATCAGCAGACTGTCGAACGAAAGCGGATTTTCACCAACCTCGTATTCATACGACCAATACCACTGGTTGCCGGTCGCCTTGACCGTCAGGTCCGGATTCTGCGGCGGCGTCAGCTGCGCCGTCAGAAGCTGGAAGGACGGAATGGCAAGGAAAAGCAGAACGATAACCGGACCGACGGTCCAGATGACTTCGATCAGAGTGTTGTGGCTGGTCCTGGAAGGAACCGGGTTGGCACCCTCTCGGAATTTGACCACGACGACAATCAGCAGGAGGAGGACCAGCAACGTGATCGGAATGATGAACCACAGGGTATATTGTTCAAACCACGTGATTTCTTCCATGATGCCCGTCGCGGCCGTCTGAAGACGCGTCTGCCATTCGACAGGCTTGTCAGCAAAGGCGCTCGAAGCAAAAAGCAGACAGGCAAGCGCTGCCAGAACTGCATAAGCCTTGTTTTTCACAATGTGTCTCCCCAATGCGCTTGATCAGGATCAAACCGAAACGCAGAATCCCTGCGATACTGCAGCGCTTCAAACCACAGTTTGACCAGCGCCGCAACATCTGTCCAATCAAGCCCGTGCGGCATTTTTGCACAAAGGGGGCTTTTCTCACAGGCGACCCCTCGCGCCCGTCTGCGAATTGGGTTAGGTCTGTCGTGACCCGCGCGACTGCCAGTCTACGTTTTGCAATCCGGGGCTTTCCCAATGAGGCCCAATTTCCGCCATATGGCGCTGGAATCTAGCGCTCAGGGCTTTTCATTTATCTTCGCGCGCATCAAGAATAGCCCTGATGATTCGACGTTTTGAGGTTTACATGGGCCTGTCCCTCTTCTCCCGGCTGCCGGTTCTGGCCGCGCTCGGAATTGCCACCTTCGTCTTCCCCACCGCAAGCATGGCCCAGCAATCCGGCGCAACGCCAGGAACGGTGAAGTCAAACCACGGTGCCTGGTCGATCGTCTGCGATCAGCCGGCGGGCGCCTCGGCTGAGCAATGCGCGCTGATGCAGAACGTCATCGCGGAAGACAGGCCGGAAGTCGGGCTTTCGGTCGTCGTCCTGAAAACTGCCGACCGCAAGGCGAAGATCCTGCGCGTTCTCGCACCGCTCGGCGTGCTTCTGCCGAACGGCCTTGGTCTCAATGTCGATGGCAAGGATATCGGTCGCGCCTATTTCGTGCGCTGCTTCTCCGACGGATGCTATGCCGAAGTGGTGCTTGAGGACGAACTCCTGAAGACCTTCCGCGCCGGCGCGACCGCGACCTTCATCGTTTTCCAGTCGCCAGAAGAAGGTATCGGCATCCCGGTCGACCTCAAGGGTTTCGGCGAGGGCTACGACGCCCTCCCCTGATTGGGCAGCCACCGAAAATTCAAAAGCCGCGCTCCGAGCGCGGCTTTTTCTTGCGGGACGCAAAGCCGGCTACTTACAGTATCTCGGTGGCGGCAATCTTGATGCCGAAACCCTCGAGGCCGACATAGTGGCGCTCGCGCGAGGAAATGAGGCGGATCGACGTAATGCCGAGGTCTCTGAGGATCTGCGCGCCGAGGCCGATTTCCAGCCATTCGCTTTCGCGCGCCTGGGCTTCCGAATGGGCTTCGCGATCATGCTTGCCCTTCCGCGCTGTTTGCGAAACACCGACGCCCACAGAACCCTCGCGCAGATAGACGATGACGCCCCTTCCCTCTCCGGCGATGCGTTTCATGATCGCGTCGATCTGACGGTCCCCGCCGAAGACATCTGCGCCGACATTCTCAAGGTGCAGACGAACGGGGATGTCGACGCCGTCGCGAATGTCGCCGAAGACGACGGCAAGATGCTGCATCGGATCCCAAGGCAGCGAATAGGTGTGGCCCTTTGCCTTGCCGTAAGGCGTATCGATCTCGAAGCAATTGCCCTGCTCGATCAGCGTTTCCTTGCGCTGGCGATAGGCGATCAGATCGGCGACAGAGACCTGTTTGAGGCCGTGAGTCTCGGCGAAGCTCTCAACCTGCGGGCCGCGCATCACGGTGCCGTCGTCGTTGACGAGCTCGCAGATGACGCCGACCGGCGGGAGGCTCGCGAGCTTGCAGAGGTCCACGGCCGCCTCGGTATGGCCCGAACGCATCAGCACACCGCCCTCGCGCGCCACCAACGGAAAGATATGGCCCGGGCGGACGAAATCGGCCGGTCCGATGTTCGGATTGGCAAGGTTGCGAACGGTCAGCGTCCGGTCGTCGGCAGAAATACCGGTCGTGGTTCCGTGCCTGAAATCGACCGAAACGGTGAATGCGGTCGTATGGGCGGAATCGTTCTCCGCCACCATCGCATTCAGATTGAGGCGCTTTGCCTCCTCGCGCGGCATCGGCGCACAGACGATGCCTGAGGTGTGGCGGACGATGAAGGCCATCTTTTCGGGCGTGCAATGCACGGCTGCGACGATCAGGTCGCCCTCGTTCTCGCGGCCGCCGTCATCGGTGACGACGACGATCTCGCCGGCCTCGAAGGCGCGAATGGCGTCGACGACGCGCTTCTGGTCATAGGACATCAAGATTCTCCTGCAAACTACTTCAGCCGGCCGGTCTGACCCCGGTCGCGCAGGTAATGGTCGGCGATCGTGCAGGCGAGCATTGCCTCGCCGATCGGCACGGCCCGGATCCCGACGCAAGGATCGTGGCGGCCCTTGGTGCGCACATCCACCTCGTTGCCATCGCTGTCGATCGAGCGCCGTTCGGTCAGGATGGATGACGTCGGCTTGATCGCGAAGCGTGCAACGACCGGATGACCCGTGGCGATACCACCCAGGATGCCGCCCGCATTGTTGGAAAGGAAAACCGGCTTGCCACCGGGCCCGATGCGCATCTCGTCGGCGTTTTCCTCGCCACTGATCTCGGCAGCGGCAAAACCGTTGCCGATCTCCACGCCCTTGACCGCGTTGATCGACATCAGGTTTGCGGCAATGTCCTGATCGAGCTTGCCGTAGATCGGCGCGCCGATACCCGCAGGCACCCCCTCGGCAACCACCTCGACGACCGCACCGATCGACGAACCGGCCTTGCGGATGCCATCGAGATATTCTTCCCAGACGGGGACGATCGCCGGATCAGGGGCGAAGAACGGGTTGTTATTCACCTCGGCCCAGTCCCAGTTGGCCCGATTAATCCTGTGCTTGCCGATCTGGACGAGCGCCCCACGCACGACCAGGCCGGGCACCACTTTGCGGGCGATGCCGCCGGCTGCAACGCGGGCAGCCGTTTCGCGCGCCGAAGAGCGTCCGCCGCCGCGATAATCGCGAATGCCGTATTTGACGTCGTAGGTGTAATCCGCGTGACCGGGGCGGTAACGCTTAGCGATCTCGGAATAGTCCTTCGAGCGCTGGTCGGTGTTCTCGATCATCATCGAGATCGGCGTACCGGTCGAGATCATCGTCTCGCCGTCCTCGTCGAACATCACGCCGGAGAGGATCTTGACCAGGTCGTCCTCGCGGCGCTGGGTCACGAAGCGGGATTGTCCGGGCTTGCGCTTGTCGAGCCAGGCCTGGATTTCGGCGAGCGTGAAGCGAATGCCGGGCGGGCATCCGTCGACAACACAGCCAAGCGCCGGCCCGTGGCTTTCGCCCCAGGTGGTGACGCGGAAGAGGTGACCGAAGCTATTGTGCGACATGACGACAACCGAATGTTGACAACCGCGCGCAAAAACAGACGCGCGCGCCTTCTCTTAGTGGAAAGCCGTCAAAGGGAAAAGACTTTCTGCAGCACCGTCGGGCTTTGTCGATAATTCGATCAGGAAGCGAGGCGGAATCCGCGGTCTGTGGCAAAGGCAATGAAGCGTTCGCTGCTCAACGGCTTGGAAAAGGCGTAGCCCTGCAGAAGGTCGCAGCCGAGAATGCCGAGCATTTCCGCATGCGCCATGGTTTCCACGCCTTCGGCGGCGGTTTCGATGCCAAGCGAACGGCCGATGTCAATGATCGAGCGCACGAGCGCCTGCTCTGTTCGGGCGCCGAGCACCGGCGCCACCAGCTGGCGATCGATCTTCAAGCGTTTCGGCTTGATCTTCAGAAGGCTGACAATCGAGGTATGCCCGGTGCCGAAATCGTCGATCTCGATGTCGATGCCGAGCTTCTTGATACCGTCGATATTGGCTGTGACGATGTCGTCGCTTTCATCGAGGAAGATCGACTCGACCAGTTCGAACGAAATCTGGCCGGGCATGATACTCAGCCCCTTGAGCGAGGCGAGCAGATCCTTTTCCTGCAGGCGCTTGGCAGAGACGTTCACGGAAATCTTCGGCACCTGGAGACCGGCCGCGGCCCAGCGCATCCGGTCGGCAAGAGCCTTTTGCAGAACCAGCCGATCGAGCGTCGCGGTGACGTTCAACTCCTCGGCAATCTTCAGGAACCGGTCCGGCGTCAGGATTCCCACACGCGGATGCTGCCAACGGATCAGCGCCTCGACACCGGACAATGCGAGCGTCGAGGCGTCGAACTGCGGCTGATACCACGGCACGAACTCGTCGCGTTCGATCCCTTCCAGGATCTCATCGGCGATGCGCTTGTTGGTCACCACCTCGGCCTCCAACGCCTGCGTGAAGAACTGATAGCGGTTACGTCCACTTTCCTTGGCTCGATAGAGCGCGATGTCGGCATTGACGAGCAGCTTGCGCGCATCGGCGGTGGGACGATGCGCCACTGCAACGCCGATGCTGACGCCGAAGCGACAAGGAAAGCCGTCATAGTCGACCGGTTGACGCATCTGGACGATGATGTGGTCGCATAGCGCGGACAACGCTTTATCGTCCGGCGCTCCGGGAATCACCACAACGAATTCGTCTCCGCCGATGCGGGCGACGATGTCATCTGGCGAGATGCTCGAGCGCAGAATCTCGGAAGCATGGACGAGCATGGCGTCACCGGCCGCGTGTCCAAGCGTGTCGTTGATCTGCTTGAAGCGGTCGAGATCGATATGGAGGATGGCGATGCCGTCGGACTTTACGGCATTCGCCGCGAAGAGCCGATCCAGCGCCTTGTCGAGCATCCGCCGGTTTCCGAGTCCCGTCAGCGGATCATGCAGGGCATTGTGCTCGATGCGATCCTTCGCATCGGCGAGCTCGGCATTCTTCATATCGGCTGTCGCCTTGGCGGCCCTAAGCTGCTCGGTCATCAGCACATCGTCGGTGACATCCCAGCTGATACCAGTGATTTTCGCCCGGCCATCGGCTCCCTCATGCGCCGAGCCCACATGGCGGACGTGGCGGATTGAGCCATCCGCCATCACGATGCGGTATTGCGAGCGATGTTCAAGCCCTTCGTCCAGGCTGCGGAACAAGGCGATGGAGGCGGCGGCGATGTCGTCCGGGTGCACAGTCGCACGCCATTCCTCATGAGTTGGATCTCGGCCGGTGCGAAAAAGCCCATGCAGATGGAACATCCGGTCGTCCCAGGACCGTTCCTGCGTGGCAATGTCGATCTCCCAGATTCCGATCTTCGAAGCATCCAGGGCCAGGTTGAGACGATGGGACAAGGCCATCACCTCGCCTTCCCGCGCCTTCAGCTTGGCGATGTTGCGCTGCCGCTCATTGACGAGACCACCGGCGAGAAAAATAGGCACGACCACGACCACGACCGCGGCGATGGTCGCAAGCCTGATCTCACCGCTGTTTGCCGGTTCCTGCGCCCAGCCGGCGACGGGAGCAGCGGCCAACTCCCATACACCACCGGGTAAAGACAGTTCGCGGACGACGGGCGAGTTCTGGAAGACCCCGGTTTCGTCGAGAAACGGTTCCAGAACATTGTCGCTGACAGAAACGTCGCGAATGGCAAGATGAATAGGCACGTGCCGACGGTCGCGGCCGGCTGCCTCCCGCATCTCCATGCTTGCCTCGTTGAGGCGCGCCGACCGATAGAGCGCCTCTTCATCAAGGACGGCCTCAACGAAGCCCCAGAACGCAGTGCGTCCCCCGACATTGGAGGAGACCGGCACAAAGATTTCGAAGCCATTGCGGCTGCTTGGCAGGCGCACTGGTCCGACGACCACGGGCCTTGTCGTCAAGGCTGCACGGTCGAGCGCCTCCCGCATTGCCCGGAACCTGCCGAAATCCGTGCCGACGTGGGATTGTTGGCGCGCCTGCGAGAAAGTCATCGTGACGACGCCCGCCGGCGCCGCGGAGACACGAACGAGTTGAGGATTTTGGAGGAGCAGCTTCGACGCGAGCTTGCTGAATTCGCTCTCCGTCGTCTGCTGCTGGACGGCGATCCCATTGGCGAGCCCGTTGAGCGCGGCGATATTGGTGTTGAATTCCGCGCGGAAGCGATCCGCGATCAGATTCAGTTCGTTTTCGACATTGATCTTGAGGTCTTTGCGAAAGTTCTCGCGGTTCTGGCGCTCATAGATATGGCCGCCGATGAAGACGACGGCGCCGGCAATCACCGCCGGAAAGAGCGACGGCTTCGCAAAGTTGGCAATCGCACGGATGCGGCGGCGCAGAGCGACGATGATCTTCAATTGTCTTTCCCCAATCCCCGAGTGCACGGTAGTCTTGGAGTCTTAAGATAGACTTTCGCGAAAATTTCATTGGAAAACGTGGTGACAAGGGCCGTCCGCCGGGCAGCCGATCAGCCTCGTCGGCTTGAAATTGCCCACAACGGCGTCCACTCTCCGATCACCGGCCGCACTGTCTTAAACCAGCCGACAGTTGCGCTAAAGCAACGGTATTAGGCAACTTTTGCCACAATCGGGGATCAAATCGTGATGACAAGAATATTCGCAGAATCATTGAGGAGGGCAAGAAGGATGCGATTTGTCATTGCCGCACTCATGGCCACTGCAGGTTTGCTTTCGCCGCTTTCCGCGCATGCTGAAAGCGCCGACGTGGAAGCGGTGATCACCAGTGTGGACACCGAGCGCCTGAGCCTGTCTTTGGATGACGGCAAGAGCTATCAGGCTCCCGAGGAGTTCAACTTCGAAGGTCTCGAGGCAGGCGTCAAGGTTCTCGTTTTCTACACCGAAGTCGATGGCAAACGGGTCATCAACGACCTGGAAATCGTGCAGTAACCGTGATCGGGCCTGCACGACAGCGTCGCGCGCCTTAACAGACGCGCTTCGCGCTTGCTTTGATATCGGGGCGGGCCGCCTAGAGCATCCCGCTTTCAAGTGGAATCACTGAAAGCGGATAAGATGCTCTAGAATCAAAGTGCTAGAGCGTCCTTTGTGCGTTCACTTGAACGCACGGCGCTCTAGACCCAGCCGATCGCCCCGTCGGCGATCCTCAGCAGCCGGTCCTGCGGAATGGCCGAAGCCGCCGCTTCGTCCGCGCCCATTTCTCCGAGAAGCTTGAACAGCACGCGAATGACGCCGCCATGCGTGATGCAGACCGTCGGCTGCGTCACGTCCTTTAACCAGGCACCCACGCGCCACGACAGAATTTCGTAGCTTTCCGCATCCTGGCCGGGCGGGATGAAATCCCATTTGGCAACGCGTCTTTCGGCGATGCGCTGGGGTACCTGGCGCTTCAATTCGGGCAGGGTGTAGCCTTCCCAGTCGCCGAAGGAGACCTCTTTCAGCCTGTCATCAGTGCGGTAGGAAAGCGGATCGAGGCCCATGGCGTACCGGAGACGCTCCATGGTCTCGCGTGTGCGACCGAGCGGGCTGGCGACAAAATCGAAGTTGTTGCCTTTGCGCCCGAGGATCGCCGCCAGTGCAAGGCCGTTCCCGGTCGCCTGCCGGCGACCGGTTTCGTTGAGGGGAATGTCCTTTTGTCCCTGAAGACGGCTCTCGGCATTCCAATCCGTTTGTCCATGCCGAACCATGTAGACGAGCACAGCGTTCACTCCGGGCGAGCTGTCACCACCGCCGTCGCAACAACAAGGGAAATCAGTCCTTCAGAACGGAAATGTCCGGTGCATCGACAGCCTTCATGCCGACCGTATGATAGCCGGAATCGACGTGGTGCACTTCGCCAGTGACGCCGCTCGACAGATCGGAGAGCAGATAGAGCGCCGAATTGCCGACTTCCTCAATCGAGACGGTACGCTTCAACGGCGCATTGTACTCGTTCCACTTGAGGATATAGCGGAAATCGCCGATGCCGGACGCGGCAAGCGTCTTGATCGGGCCAGCCGAGATCGCGTTGACGCGGATACCGCGGTTGCCGACATCGACCGCAAGGTATCGCACGCTCGCCTCCAGCGCCGCCTTGGCAACGCCCATGACATTGTAATGCGGCATCACCTTCTCGGCGCCGTAGTAGGTAAGCGTCAGCATCGAGCCGCCGTCGTTCATGACGCGCTCGGCACGTGCGGCGACAGCCGTGAAGGAGTAGACGGAAATATCCATCGTGCGCGCGAAGTTGTCGCGGCTGGTATCGAGGTAGCGCCCTGTCAGTTCATCCTTGTCGGAGAAGGCGATGGCATGCACGACGAAGTCGATCTTGCCCCACTTCTCTTCGAGTGTCGAGAAAACGGCGTCAATCGTTGCAAGGTCGGTCACATCGCAATGGCCCGCCATGAAGGCACCAAGTTCCTGCGCCAGCGGTTCGACACGCTTCTTCAGTGCGTCTCCCTGCCAGGTCAGTGCGATTTCGGCACCCGCTTCCGAGCAAGCCTTTGCGATGCCCCATGCGATCGAGCGGTTGTTTGCAACGCCCATGATGACGCCGCGCTTGCCGTTCATCAGACCCGATGCCTGAGCCATGGAATGTCCCCAATACTGTCTGCCTGCACCGGCCGCCGCCGGTGCGAGAGTTCACGAATGTCAACGCCGCGGCACACGCATCTGTGCGGTGCGGCAAATTGTCGAGAATTGCCTATGGCATAGCCGTTAAAACGGTTCAAGCGCACCGCAGATCAGGAACTGTTAGTCCCCGTAATATTGGTTCAGCTTGTCAGAAAACCGTCACAGATAAAGACCGTGGCGCAGCGACCTCATCAGGTCCGTTATCTTGTCGTCCGGCTTTTCGCGAAGCATCAGCCGCAGTTCGACGAGCAGATCCCCGGCTTCTCCATCCGCGTCGCGCAATCCCGCACCGGCAATACGGATCACCTTGTCCGATCCGGACCAGGCAGGAACGGTCACCGTAACCGGCCCGTTTGGCGTTTCTACGACAGTGTCGCAGCCGAGCACGGCATCTTCAAGGTCGAGCGGCAGGGTGGTCACCAGGTCGAAACCTTGCGTTCGGACCGGACCTTCCTGGTTGATCCGCAATGTCGCCAGCACATCGCCGCGCGCCATGCCCGTCACTCTGTAGCCCTGTTCCTTGAGCCGCATGGCCTGGCCGTCGGTTGCGCCGGGCGGGATCGAGAACCTCACGGTCTCGCCGTCCGGTAGCTCCACGGATACCCGGGCGCGATTGACGACTTGCTCGATGCTCACATGAACGTCGACCGCCAGATCCGGCACTTTCTCGGCGGTCTTTGCGACGCGACCACGAATTCGCCGTACGATCGCCGCTACCAGATCCGCCGCGGGCGCAGCGGAGCGCCGGAAGGCCGTCGCTTCGAACTTGGACGCTTCCTCCCGTTTCGAATCCGCGGTCGCCTCCGGCCCGGTATCCGCCGGCGGCTCACCCTTCTCGACCGGCCGCGCATACGCGGTTTTTGGTTTCGAGGGAGATGGTGCAGCCTGCGGTTCGACACCGAAGATGCGCGAGATGGCCTCTTCAGCCGTTTCGGCGTCGATCGGCTGCTCTGCAGGCTCCGGTCCACGCATTTTCTGCTTCATCGCTTCCATGCGGCGCAGTTCGGCTTCACGCCGAACGCGATCGTAGCGGCTTCTCAGCACCGGATCGCGCAAGAGCTCGTAAGCCTTTCCCGCCTCGGCAAAGCGCTGTGTCGCCAAGGGATCGTCGTGGTTGTGGTCCGGATGCACGGCTTTGGCTACGGATCGCCAAGCGGCCTTGATCTCATCCTGCCCGGCATTGCGGCGCACACCGAGAATTGCATAGGGATCACGCATGGTTTGTCACCATCTTCTCCGACCGGCGGCCCCTTCGCTCGCCATATCTCACCACGGTAAGAAGGCCGCGTCTTGCGACTTCTTTCCCGGCGATGATCTGGAGAAGTTGCTAAATATGGGTTAGTCGACAGCTCTGGGGACCGGCGCGAACGAACGGGTCGCGATGCTTTTCCGCGGCTTTGAACCAACGTGGTTAATCAAGGATGTTCAGCCCTGCGGGCCGAAGCTCGTCAGATACCATTCGCCGTTGCCGAGTTGGCAGGCACTTCCGTCGAACTTCGCTATGCCTTCATAAGAGTGGCGGGTCGTGGTGAAGCGCCGGCAGAGCATGCCGCTTGCACGGTCTTCCTGAATGGCACTGATCACGCCTGCACTACCGGACGTCGCGTTTGCCCACGGGATCGGGTTGGCGCCGCCCTGACTGATGTCGGCAGAGGAAACGGCGTTGCGCACGGCAACGGCGTCCGAGAGACCATCCGCGGTTTTCGCGACCGGTACCGTACCCGTCGACACACGATCGACGCTTGGGCCGCCAAAGAGATCGAGGCCCGCGCCCATGCACCCCGGCAGAGCGAGAAGTGCCATACAAAGCACTCCGCTGCGCAGCAAGGCGAAGGAAAAACCCTTCTTGCCATCGATCGACTTTGCTATGTCTTGCACGGCAATCCTGTCAGACTCGCAAGAGCTGCACGTTTTCCGAGGAAGTCCACAGGCAGGCTCTGACACTTTTCGATGCGGAAACACCGACCGGGCTCATCCCGAGGCGTTCCCGCGCCAGATATCACGGCATTGGAAGGCACTATGACCGCGAATGAGTTAATAACCGGTGACTTCACCGAAGCGAACGAGCCCTTTTCCCTTTTCGGCACATGGTTGAAGGACGCCGAAGAGAACGAGATCAACGATCCGAACGCCGTGGCGCTTGCGACCGTCGATCCGGATGGGCTTCCCAATGTGCGCATGGTGCTGCTCAAGGGATTCGATGAACGCGGTTTCGTCTTCTACACAAATTTCGAAAGTCAGAAAGGCCGTGAAATTCTTTCGTCTCGCAAAGCCGCGATGTGTTTCCACTGGAAATCGCTGCGCCGGCAGGTGCGAGTTCGCGGTCCGGTCGAAATCGTCTCCGACGAAGAAGCGGACGAGTATTTCAGGAGCCGGCCGCGCGGCAGCCGCATCGGCGCCTGGGCCTCGAAGCAATCGCGTCCGCTCGAAAGCCGCTTCGCCCTGGAAAAGGCGGTCGCCGAATACACGGCACGCCACGCCATCGGCGAAATCCCTCGCCCGGAACACTGGTCCGGCTTCCGCATCCGCCCTACCTCGATCGAATTCTGGCACGACCGTCCCTTCCGACTGCATGACCGGGTGGAGTTCCGTCGCCAAACACCGGAGGGCGGCTGGGCAAAGGTGCGGATGTATCCGTGAGAGGCCGGTGGATTATCCCGTCATCAGCCGAAAGGGAATTCCGGAAGCGAGTGCCGAGACGTGGCGGTGGTTCTGGAAGTGGCCGTTGAGTGAAATTCGCGGCAGGGCGTGGAAATTTGAAACGGTGCCGGCTGAAAGCGTGGCGGGTTGCGTCGTCACCGCCACCGTGAAACCGAGCCGCTCGGCCAGACGATGGTCGCGTTCCGAAACCGCATGCCTGTCCCCATAGGGATAGGCGAAAGTCGCCGGCCAGCGTCCGGCGATGGCCTCGGCGCGCGCGGCAGATTCCGACATCTCTCGTTGCGCCTCTGCGTCGCCCAGCCGCGCCAGTGCGCGATGGCTGATCGTATGCGCGCCGAGGCTTGCCAGCGGGCTTTGCAGCAGGGAGCGCAGCCCCGCCTTATCGAGCGTCAAACGTGTGGTGATCGCAAGGGGATCAATACCCTGCTCACGCGCCAGCTCGTTCAGTTTGCCGACGGCATCTGCCTCGTCGTGACGGCGAACATAGGTTGAGACGCGGTCGAATACGGACTGCTTTTCCGTATTGCTTGCGGCTCTCATGGTCTCCGTTCCGGGGCCGAAATCGAAGCGGAAAGCGCTTACCGTCGAGAGCAAGTCGGCAAGCGTTTCCCACCACAGCGTGTGGGTGCGATCGACGTAGCCGCCCGTGACGAAAACGGTGAACGGCACGCCCTGTTGCTCGAAAACCGGCAACGCGTATTCGAGGTTGTTGCGGTAGCCGTCATCAAGCGTGAAACAAGCGACCGGCCGTGCATCGGCGAGGACCAGGCTTTCCGGCAGATCTTCCAACGCGACGAAGCGATAACCGTCGCGCTTCAGCGCCAGGATCGCTTCGTCGAGAAACGTCGGTGTAATTTCCAGGTGAGCGTTCGGGTCAAACGCGCGCGGAATCCTGGGACGAACATGATGCAAGGTGAAGATCGCGCCGCATCCACGCGCGCCCGTCATCAATCCGGAGCGCGCCAGGAGTTGCGCGAGTTCGAGCCCGCCGCCAATAGCGACGCGCCTCACTCGGTCACTCACCACCCGCGCGATGCCCTGCTTCATCCGCCAACCCTGCCTGCGAGGGGGAAACTAACGCCGGGCCGGTTAAGCCTTACTGAATCTGGCTGAGTTTCACGCGCATTCGCCACCAACATTCCGCTTTTTTGAGAAGCGGTCATGGGCCTCGATATTGCAACAAAGCGGCTACCCTGTCACAAATCGAAACACCGTTCCTAACGAGCGCACTTTTGGAGAGGGGAAATCCGATGAAGAGCTTCCGATTTGCCCTGGCGGCGATTGCTGCTTTCGTGTTTGGTGCCGCGCATGCGGTAGCGGGTAGCGCGTCCCTCGTTCTTGATGCGCGGACAGGCCGGATTCTCGCTGCCGAGAACGCCGATACGCTCAACCACCCGGCGTCGCTAACGAAGATGATGACGCTCTACTTGACCTTCGAGGCGCTGCACCGGGGCAAGATCGGCTGGAGCACCCCGTTGGTGATGTCGTCGACGGCCGCGCGCAAACCGCCGACCAAGCTCGGGGTCAGGCCCGGCGATACGATCACGGTTCAGGAGGCCGTCTACGGTATGATCGTTCGCTCCGCCAACGATGCGGCGGCGGCGGTCGCCGAAGCGCTCGGGGGTTCGGAGGCCGCCTTCGCGCAGATGATGAATGCAAAAGCGCGTCGCCTGGGCATGACGCGCACGTACTTCGTGAACGCCTCCGGTCTGCCGGCACGTGAGCAGATAACGACAGCGCGCGAGATGGCGCGGCTTGCCGTCGCGCTGATGAGGGATTTCCCGGGGGAATATCGCATGTTCGCGGTTCAGGGCTTCACCTTTCGCGGCCGTACGATCCGCGGTCATAACAAGCTGATGTATCGATACGCGGGCATGGACGGCATCAAGACAGGCTACACCAATGCATCCGGCTACAACATTGTGAGCGCCGTCAGGGATGGCAATCGCCGTATCATCGGGGTCGTGCTCGGCGGGCGCTCGGCAAAAGGCCGGGACGACAAGATGGCTTCACTGCTCGATCAGCATCTGGGCAGGGCGGCAACACCCGCCGGCGGCCGGCTGGTCGCGGCTACGAGTCCGCAGGGCGCCGTTGAAGTGGCTGGACTGCCGGGGGTCCGGCTATCCTATGCCGACACCGCCCGGACGAGCGAAAGTGCCTCCGCGCCGGTCATTGCGGCGTCCGCGGCACCAGTGATGCCGCCGGATCGCTCTACGGCCGTCGATGACAGCGCCAGCGTACCACCAACCGCCGCCGGCCACTGGCAGATTCAGATCTCCACGGCCGCAACGGCAGAAGGCGCCCGGAAGATTCTGGTCGAAGCGGAGTCCGCCGGTGGCGCGGCCCTGCTCGGCGCCTCCCCTCATACGGAAGTGTCCGGCACCGGCAGCGCCAGGCAATATCGCGCACGCTTCATCGGCTTCGCCAGCCGCGAGGCGGCCACTTCCGCCTGCGCCATCCTGAAGAAGCGATCCTACGATTGCACGCTGCTGCCTGACCGAGGTTAGTTTACTCGCGAGCCGCAAAGCTATGCGACGGGCGCGAGTCGTCGAAGGTAGAATTTCGTGTCAACGCTCATGACCGGAAAGCCAGCCGGCAGATCATCTTTCGCGATCTCGGCAAACCCGTTCTTCTCATAAAAACGATGCGCGGCGAGGAACTTGTCCGTCGTGCCGAGGAAGAGGCCTGCGATCTTTCGGTGCTCTGCATGCACAAGCAGGCTTTCGAGCAGACGTGCTGCCACGCCGTGGCTGCGGCCACGGAAATCGGGAGCGACGAACATCTTGCGGATTGCCGCGTGAGAACCGCCGATATCCTTGAGCCCAAGCGTGCCGACGACCCGGTCGCCCACGGTGGCAACCCAGAAATCTCCGGTCCCGCTCTGATAGAAGTCGGCGATCGAGCGCAGATCCGGTTGATCGTCGATGGTAATCGCAATGCTGAATTCCTCGCGCTGAATCGGCAAAATGACGTCGATGACGCCCTGTTCGTCCGCCGCGGTGAAGCGGCGGATTTCCAGCTCTCCGTGTGCCTCATCGGTCATGACGTCGTCCCTCATCTCTCAACCGGATCACTCACGCCTGCGTGCCGCCGACGGTTATCTGATCCATCCTGAGGTGCGGCTGGCCGACGCCGACGGGCACCCATTGGCCGGCCTTGCCGCAATTGCCGATGCCGGTATCGAGCTTCGTGTCGTTGCCGACCATGGTCACCCGCTTCATCGCATCCGGCCCATTGCCGATGAGCATCGCCCCTTTGACGGGCGCGCCGACCTTGCCGTTCTCGATCAAATAGGCTTCGGTGCAGCCGAACACGAACTTGCCCGAGGTGATGTCCACCTGACCGCCGCCAAAGGAGACGGCGTAGATGCCCTTCCTGACCGAAGCGATGATCTCCTCGGGCGTGCGATCGCCGGAAAGCATGTACGTATTGGTCATACGGGGCATCGGCACATGCGCATAGCCCTGCCGGCGGCCGTTGCCGGTAGGCGTCATGCCCATCAGCCGTGCATTCTGCCGGTCCTGTATGTACCCGACCAATTTGCCGTCCTCGATCAGGACGTTGTAGCCTGACGGGGTGCCCTCATCATCGACCGAGATCGAGCCGCGCCGGGCCTCGATCGTGCCGTCGTCGATGACAGTAACCCCTTTGGCAGCCACCTGTTCGCCCAGGAGGCCGGCAAAGGCGGACGTCTTCTTGCGGTTGAAATCGCCCTCGAGCCCGTGGCCGACCGCTTCATGCAGCATGACGCCGGGCCAACCGGAGGCGAGCACGACGTCCATCGTGCCTGCCGGGGCATCGATGGCCTCAAGATTGACGAGCGCCTGCCGCAACGCTTCGTCAGCGCCGCGCTTCCAGTTCTCTTCCGTGACGAAGTCGCCGAACCCGCGCCGTCCGCCGATGCCGAACGATCCCGTTTCCTGCCGATCGCCATCGCCAACGACGACCGAGAAGTTGATGCGGGTCATCGGCCTCACATCGTGAACGCGGTGACCGTCGGCCCGGAGAATATCGACTACCTGCCAGCTGGCGGAAATCGAAGCCGTCACCTGCCTGACCTTCGGATCCTTGGCGCGCAAATAGGCGTCAACCTCCTGAAGCAAGGCGACCTTTGCCTCGAAGCTCGGTTCGCCGATCGGATTTTCGTCGCCATAGAGCTTCTTGTTGGTGCGCTGCGGGGCCGCGGCATAGGAACCGGCATAGCCGCGCGTCACCTGGCCAACGGCATCCGCCGCCCTGCGCAAGGCGGCAAGCGACAATTCGCCGGCATGCGCGTAACCGACCGATTCGCCGGCGACAGCGCGCAGGCCGAAACCCTGGTCGGTGTTGAAGCTGCCGCCCTTGAGGCGTCCGTTGTCGAAGGACAGAACCTCGGCTTGCGCGTGCTCCAGAAAGAGCTCGCCGTCATCTGCGCCGGAAAGCGTCTCGGACAGAACCTTGCGGACCGTAGCCTCGTCCGCATCGAAGAGGCTTATCAGATCGGTGTTCATGCTCGTCCGCTCCCGCTGGTTCAATGTCCTGAGCCCCTCATTTAGGAAGCAGGGGAACGCAAGCCAAGAAAAATCTCAGGAAAAGGACGCGTTCCAGCCGTCGAGAAGGTTGACCTCTTCGACGCCGGTGAAACGGGCGATGCGGTCGAGTTCGGAGCTAAGCTTTTCCATGCGGCCGGACGACGCCCGGACGCCCGGCTCCAGCCAGAGGCGTCGAACATCGAGGCGTCCGAGCTTTCGGTCTGCTTTCATGTCGATGCGGCCGATCAAACGGTCGCCCTCGATCAACGGAAAGACGTAGTAGCCGTATTCGCGTTTTGCTTCCGGCACAAAAACCTCGATACGATAGAAGAAGCCGAAAAGCCGCTCCGTTCGATTGCGATCGCGCAGCAAGGGGTCGAACGGGCTGAGCACGCGGATACGTCCCGGCGGCTCGGCAATATCGCCGAGGTTATCGGGGAACCCGGAAAACGCATGGGAGGCGCGCGGCTTGCCGCCATTGGCGGATTCGATCAGCACGTCTGAAAGTTCGTCCCGATGCGCGGCGACCCAGGCTTTCGCCTCATCCGGCGACACCAGATCCCAGAAGGCGGCGATCTCTCCATGGGTCGCAAAACCCAGTCGATCGAGAGCGCTGCGGCAGGCCCAGTCGATGAACTCCGTGTGGCTTACCTCGCCTTCGTAGTGCTGCGGAGGAATGACGCGCTCGGTAAGATCGTAGACCTTCTGGAAGTTCTCCCGGCGCGCGATCGCCAGCCTGCCCTGGCGCCATAGCACTTCGAGCGCAGTCTTCGACGGATGCCAGTTCCACCAGCCGCCGGATGCGTGGCCGTCCACCTTGAGATCGCGGGCCATCACCGCGCCGTCGCTGACGATGCGTTCGTAGGTCTCCTCGCAACCGTCGTCGAACCCCTCGCCCCGCCATTTGACCCAGCGCTCGCGCAGCGTCTCACTTTCCCATTTGAAGCGATGTTTCCAATAGATGAAAAAAGCGCTCGGAATGATCGAGGCGTCATGGGTCCAATGTTCGAAGAGGTCGCCGTCCTTCTCCAGCAATTCAGTCAGGTGTTCGCGGCGATAGGTCTGATTGCGGGAAAAAAGGATCTGGTGATGAGCCCGCTCGACCGTTGCGATGCTGTCGACCTGAACGAAACCGAGGTCGCGGATGAGTTTCAAGAGCCCGTCCTTGCCGAGCGCGCGCTGCGGCGCGGCCATGAGGCCTTGTTTTGCGAGGAAGATGCGCCGGGCATCGCGATTGGAGAGGCGAATCGTCATGGTCCGAAAGAGTAGGCTTTTATTCCCATTATTGAAATGCCGCATTGGAAGGTCTGGCCGCATTGCCCTTCCCGATCGACTTGCCCTATAGAGCCACCACGCAAACTGCGAGGGACAAGGCTTGGATATTCGCTTTACCGATTGTTCGGTCAGCTTCGGCGAACGAGTCGCGCTCCATCCCCTGACACTCGCCCTTGACGAACGCCGCATCGGCATCATTGGCCTCAACGGCTCCGGCAAGACGACCTTCGCGCGACTGATCAATGGGCTCGTGAAGCCGACCAAGGGCCGCGTGATGGTCAATGGGCTCGATACGGTCAAGGACGACCGAGCTGTCCTTGCGGAGGCAGGCTTCATCTTCCAGAACCCGCAGCACCAGTTGATCATGCCGATCGTCTCCGACGATATCGCATTCGGGCTCAAGAATCGCGGCCTGCCTGCGCACGAAATTGCCGCACGCACCGAGGCCGCGCTGAAGCGCTTCGGCGTGACCCACCTTGCCCGGCGCCGTGTGCATGAGCTTTCGGGTGGCGAAACGCAACTCGTCGCCATGGCGAGCGTCGTCGTCACCGGGCCGAAGATCCTGATTCTCGACGAGCCGACCAACCAACTCGACCTCCGCAACCGCCGCATGGTCGCCAACACGATCGATGCGCTCGACGAAGATACCATCGTCATCACCCACGACCTTGCGCTTGTCGAAGGCGTCGAAAGGCTGTTGCTGTTCCATGAGGGCCGGCTGCTTGCCGATGGCCGACCCACGGAAACAATCCAGCGCTATCACGAGGTCGCCGGATGCTGACGAGCCTCTATGTGGAGGGCAGTAGCTGGTTTCACCGCCTGCCGGTGCGCGCGAAACTCATTGCCCTTCTGCTTCTCAGCCTCTCGCTCTTCGCGACGCAATCGCTCTACCTGCTTGCACCCGCCTTCCTGTTCTGCGGATGGCTCTACTTCTCCCTTGGGATGACGTTGCGCCAGGCGCTCGCGCGCATCGGTTTCGTTTTTTTCACCATCCTCGTCCTTGCTGCCGTCAACCTGTTTCTTCTCCCCTTCCCCGAAGTCGCCGCGCTGGCGCTGCGGCTGATGGCGCTGGTGTTCTTCGCCGCCGCGGTTACCGCGACGACGACAATCAGCGCCTTCATGGACGAGATCACGGTCCTGCTGAAGCCGCTCGAACGCATGGGCCTGCTCAACGCCGCCGATGTCAGCCTGGCCCTCGGCCTCGTGCTGCGTTTCGTTCCGGATATTTTCGCCCGCTACGAGGCTATCCGCGAGGCGCATCGCGCGCGGGGCCTGCCGATACGGCCGCTGACGATCATCGGGCCGCTTATCATCCTGACGCTCAAAGATGCGGATACGATTGCCGCGGCCATTGACGCTCGCGGATTTCGGCGGCAATAAATTCGCGCTTTCTAATAAAAGGGTAGGACCACATGAACACCAGAGATCTCGTCCTCATCGCGCTTTTTGCCGCGATCGTCGTCGTACTTGGCCTCATCCCGCCGATCACGCTCGGGTTCATCCCCGTTCCGATCACGGCGCAATCGATGGGCGTGATGCTTGCCGGCTGCATCATCGGCGCAAAACGCGGGGCGCTCGCCTTCCTGCTGTTTGTCCTGCTGGTCGCCATCGGCCTGCCGGTGCTTTCCGGCGGACGCGGCGGTCTCGCCGTTCTGGCTGGCCCTTCGGGCGGCTTCATCCTTGGCTGGGCCGTCGCAGCCTACGTCACGGGCATCATCGCCGAACGCTTCATTCATGAGGGCCAGTCGGAGAGCCGCCAGTTCGGCGGGTTCTTCCTGGCCTCGGTCGTCGGCGGCATCGTCGTGCTCTACGGGATCGGCGTGCCATGGCTGTCCGCCGTCACCGGCACGCCGCTGCTCGCGGCCGCAACCGGTTCACTCGCCTTCATCCCCGGCGATCTTCTGAAGGCGGCGATCGCAACACTTGCCGCCCGCGCCGTCTACGCCGGCTATCCGCTGCTGCCGGTTCGGGCCTGAACCAATGCCGCTCGCCGAAGCAATCATGCGCCATGCGGGTGAATACCCGCATGGCCCTGCCTTCCGCGTCGAGGACCGGGTCTTCTTTTTCGGACAAATTGCCGCCGACGCGGGCCGCATCCTGCGCACGATCGAACAATGGGTGCCAGCCGTGACGGGTGACAGTGTTCTTTCGGGCCGCGTGCGGCTGATCGCGCTCCAAACCGGCAATCACCCGCTCTTTCTGGCTGCCTTCATCGCCGCGACCGCCGGCAGCAATTGCGCTGCGCTCATCGATCCGCATCTGCCGGAGCCGACGCGCAGGCGGATGATCGAGCAACTGCGGCCCGACATCGTCGTCCACCCGGAGGGCGACGCGCTGCGGCTCGAACAGCCGGCGGCGGGCGAAACCGCTATCATCGACACCGCGGCTGAAGGTCCGCACTCGATCCCTGTCGGCGACGGCGGCGAACCTTTCCTCATCGTCTTCACGTCCGGTACGACGGGAGAACCGAAAGCAATCGTCCGCGATCGCCGGTCCTGGCGTCTTAGCCTCGAAACCGGCCAGAGCTTTTTCGGCATCGGAGCGGAAACGACAACCTATGCGCCGGGGCCGCTTGCTCACGGCCTGACGCTCTACGCGCTCGCCGAAAGCTTGAAGGCAGGCGCCGAATTCATCGGTGCCCGGCATTTCGATCCCCGGCAAGCCGTGGAGACGATCACGGCCAGAAAAGTCAAGCGGCTCGTCCTGGTGCCGACGATGCTGCGGCGGCTCTGCGAACAGGTGCGAGGCTCGACCGGCCTGCCCTCTGTCGAAGCAATCACCGTCGCCGGGGCCAAGCTCACGCCCGCGGACCGGAAGGCCGCGCGTCTTGCCTTCCCCGAGGCGCGCGTCATCGAGTACTACGGTGCGTCCGAGCTCGGCTTCATTACCGTCGCCGGGGCGTCGGACAATCACAGTCCAACGGCCGTGGGCAAGGCGTTCCCAGGCGTCCGACTCCAGATCCTTGACGAGGCGGGAAACCGCCTCCCCGCAGGCGAGACCGGTACGATCTTCGTCAAAAGCGCGCTCATATCCGATGGCTATGTTGCAAGCGCCGATGGCGCAGGTTTTCACCGGTACGGCGATCTCGCAACGGTCGGCGATCTCGGCTTCCTGGACGCTGACGGCACACTGCATCTGATCGGCCGTGCCGGAGGGATGGTGCTCTCGGGCGGCAACAACATTTATCCGTCCGAGGTCGAAGCCGTGATCATGGCCGCCGACAATGTGAGCGCCGTCCAGGTCCTGGGTCTCGACCACCCCGACCTCGGCTGCGAGCTCGCAGCCATCATCGAGCCGCGCGGCGAGGCTTTCGACCATTCTGCACTCGAACGTCATCTTGCTGCCGCTCTGCCCCGCTACAAGCATCCGCGCAAGACCTGGCTCTGCCGTGAAATGCCGATGACGGCCTCCGGCAAGATCGCCACCAAGGAGCTCCGGCAATGGATCGCGGAGGGAAACGGTGCCCTTGAACGCCTCGTCTGACCCGGCTCGCACGCCCGTTATCATCGCCGCATTGCGCACGCCGATCGGTCGCGTGAACGGCAGCCTGGCCAAGATTGAACCGGCGACGCTCGCCGCCCCGCTGATTGCGCGGATCATTGCCGACATCGGCATCGACGGCGATGAAATCGATGACGTGCTCATCGGCAATGCCGCCAACAGCGCCGGCAACGTCGCGCGGCTTGCAGCGCTCGAAGCCGGCCTGCCCGTTGCGATCCCCGGCGTCACGATCGACCGGCAATGCGGCTCGGGCCTCGAGGCCATCACCCTTGCGGCACGGCAGATTCAGGCTGGCGCGGGACGGTTCTACCTTGCCGGCGGCAGCGAAAGCGCTAGCCGCGCCCACATCCGGCTTCGCCCGCCGCTTGAACGCGACGAGGAACTTCAGCCAGTGAGGCGCGCACGGATGGCACCCGATTCCATCGGCGACCCGGATATGGGCGTTGCCGCCGAGAACGTCGCCATTGCCTGCGGCATTTCCCGGGAAAGACAAGACCGGTTTGCGTTGGAAAGCCACCGGCGCGCCGTCGCCGCCGCGGCGGCCGGCAGGTTCCAGCGCGAGATCGTCGCGGTCGCGACGCCGACGGGTCCTGTCGCCAGCGATGAATGCCCGCGAGCGAACGCGGCCGCCGAGACGCTTGCTCGGCTCAAACCGGTTTTTGTCAAAGACGGCACCGTGACCGCCGGCAATGCCTGTCCGATCAATGATGGAGCCGCGATGGTGCTGGTGACGAACCTCGTCGAAGCGCGCCGGCTTGGCGTTCCCTTTGCCCTGGAATTCGTCGACGCGGCGACGGCGGGCGTTGATCCGAACCTGCTCGGGCTCGGTCCGGTTCCCGCGATGGCGAGGCTTCGCGCGCGAAATCCGGTACTCGACCTCGCCGAGGTTGATTTCATCGAATTCAACGAGGCTTTCGCGTCACAGGTTCTCGGCAGCCTCGACCAGCTCGAGATCGCGCCGGAACGCGTCAATCTCGACGGCGGGGCGATCGCGCTCGGCCACCCCTACGGCGCGTCGGGGACAATTCTCGTCGTCAGGCTGTTTTCACAGATGCTTGCGGTCCCATCCGACACCGAGGGGCTGGCGATGATGGGGATCGGCGGCGGCATGGGCGCGATCACTCACTTCCGCAGCCTTCGGCCCGATCACTCAAGATAGGCGGTCAGCCACTCCCGCGTGGCGACAGGCAGCGGTACCGGGGCATGACGGGCGGGATCGACCGCCACCCAGACGATCTCGACCTCGGCGACAAGCTGGCCGCCAGCCTCCACGCGCACCGCAAAGCTCACCGAACTGCCGCCGATCTTCGAGACGTTGACGATGAAGCGGGCCGGCTCGTCGTAGCGCAGACCGCGATGAAAGACGCAGGCCGATCGGCGCACGAGATAGCTGGGCTCGTTCCTGACCGTCGGCCGGTGGCGCCAGAGGCCGGACAGGGCGGCCTCGGCATGCGCGTAGTAGGCCGCATTGTGCATATGCCCGTGCATGTCTATATCGCGAAACGGAATCCGGATTTCCGTAACGTTTTCCCGTTGCGTGCCGTCCATGCGAGGCCCTCACGATGCGCTCTTCTCTGGTTAGACAGTTTGGCGATCCCGGACAAGTGATCGAACTTGTCGATATCGACCGCGCCGCGCCGGGGGCCGGGGAAGTCGAAATCGCCGTCTCGCTTTCGGCCATCAACCCATCGGACCTGATCCCCGTCACCGGCGCCTACAGCGCGCGTACGGTGCTGCCCTTCGTTCCCGGTTTCGAGGGCGTCGGGGTCGTCACCCGGATCGGGGCGAGCGTTCAGGATCTGAAGCCTGGAGATCGGGTGATCCCGATCGGCGCAAGTGGCCTGTGGCAGCAGTTTCTCGTGCGCCCGGCCCAATGGTGTTTTCCGGTACCGGACGATATCGACAACGCACCGGCTGCCTTGAGTTACGTCAACCCGCTGACGGCCTTGAGACTCGTCGAGCAGTTGCGAGAGCATTTCGGCTCGCTCAAGGGCCGCAGCATCGGCGTGACCGCGGCAGGCTCCGCTATCGGCGGCATGCTCCTGCGCCTGCTCGCTCTGGAGGACGTGGCGACGACCGCCATCGTTCGAAGCGAAAAGAGCGTGAACCATCTTGGCGATGCGGACCGGATCATCGTCGCAGACGGGGATAACCTTCCGCCACGGCTCGCATTCGACGCCGTGCTCGATGCCGTCGGCGGGACCTTGGCGGGCGCGTTGATTACGCGGTCGGTCCAATCCGGCGGAACCTTCGTGCAATACGGAGCCTTGAGCGGCGTGCCGGTGCCGCAGACGGCAATCAGCGGCCGACCCGACGTCCGTTTCGCCTTCCTTTGGCTTAGGACCTGGGTTCACTCAGCGGGCCGCGATGCGCTCGAAGCCGCCTTTGAGCGAAGCTTCGCGGGTCTCAGCAACGGGCTGTTTGCAAGTCCGATCGCAGCTACCTATCCATTGAGCCGTCTCGCCGAAGCCCTCGCGCATCAGGCGGACCCGCTTCGCGACGGCAAGATCCTGCTCGATCCCCGCTGTTGAAAATCGGCACTTTCACCGCCTGAACCATGGACCTCGGGCAGTCCGCGCACTAGTTTTGCGCCATGGCTACGTTCCTCTACGAAAATCCGGTCTTCCTGGAGCACAAGGTTCCCGAGGGGCACCCTGAGCGGCCGGACCGGCTGAGGGCGCTGAACCTGGCACTGGAGCATCCGAATTTTGCCGAGCTCAAGCGGATCAAGGCGCCAAGGGGCAGCGAGGAGCTGGTTCTGCTCGCTCATCCGGAAGATCATCTGAGGTCTATCGTCCGGGAGATTCCCGAGGAAGACATAAACCAGTTCGAGGCGGATACCTGTGCGAGCCCGCAGAGCCTTGTTGCGGCGCTGACGGCTATTGGCGGCGCCGTCGCGGCGGTCGACGCCGTCTTCAGCGGCGAGGCGAACAACGCCTTCGTCGCCGCACGCCCGCCGGGACACCATGCCGAAAAGATGAAGGCGATGGGTTTCTGCTTCTTCAATACGATTGCGATCGCCGCGCGCCATGCGCAAAAAGCGCACGGGGCCGAGCGCGTCGCGATCGTCGACTGGGACGTTCATCACGGCAACGGCACGCAGGACATTTTCTGGGACGACCTGTCGGTGCTCTTCTGCTCGACGCACCAGATGCCGCTCTATCCCGGCACGGGCGCCAAGGACGAGACGGGTGTCGATGGCAACATTGTCAATGCGCCACTCTCGCCGAACAGCGGCAGTGAGCATTTCCGCGACGCTTTCCGGACACGGGTGCTCAGCGCACTTGATGATTTCCGTCCCGACTTCGTGCTGATCTCCGCCGGCTTCGACGCCCATCACCGCGATCCGCTGGCCCAGATCAACCTCGTGGCAGAGGATTTCGACTGGGCAACGGGCCGCCTCATGGAGGTCGCTGGCAGGACAGCGGGCAACCGTATCGTCAGCCTGCTCGAGGGCGGCTATGACCTTCAGGGGCTCGCCGAATCGGCGGGCATGCATATTCTGAGATTGATGAGAGGGTAATTGATGACCACCACCACGCAACAGGATGTTTCCGCCCTCTCCTTCGAGCAGGCCGTCGAAGAATTGGAGCGCATCGTCTCGGCACTGGAACGCGGCGACGTCGCGCTCGACAAGTCGATCGAGATCTACGAGCGTGGCGAGGCGCTGAAGAAGCATTGCGAGACGCTTTTGAAGGCCGCCGAGGACCGTATCGAAAAGATCCGCCTCGACCGCGCCGGCAAGCCGCAGGGCGTAGAACCGCTCGACGCAGAATAGTGATCTGACTGAAGGGCCGTTTGCCCTAACTTTGCCCCAGCCGGCCTGCCGTCCACCTCCTGCCCGAAGGCCGGCTGAAAGAAACTCGCGGCGCACTACCTAGCCCGCCGCCCCGGTTGCGGGTAGGACCAGAGGTAAGCACTCCAACGGTACGTCTCGACCTGCGAGAAGGCGACTGCAGAACGAGAAACACAACGTATACCGATTATCGCTACCGGACCGGCAGCGTTGAGGATAGTCTCGACGCTGGATGCTCACGAACCGGAGTGATTGCCATGTCGTTCTTTCCTGGTCCAGATCCGCTCGCCGGCGACAAGCCGGCCTGCGACGCCATCGAACATCTCATCATTCCGCGCACCAGTGACATCGGCGGCCTCGAGGTTCGCCGGGCGCTACCGACCGCAAGGCGCCGCCTCGTCGGTCCCTTCATTTTCTTCGATCGGATGGGGCCGGCGCTGCTTCGGGCTGGCCAGGCGATCGACGTTCGCCCGCATCCGCATATCGGCCTTTCGACCGTCACCTATCTCTTCGACGGCGAGATCAAGCACCGCGACAGCCTCGGCACCGAAATGGTGATCCGCCCCGGGGACGTGAACCTGATGACCGCCGGCCGCGGCATCGTGCATTCCGAGCGCTCGCCGGAAAACCAGCGCAACGAGGAACGCTCGCTGTCGGGCCTGCAAACCTGGCTGGCGCTTCCAGACCACAAGGAAGAAATCGAACCGCTCTTCGATCACACCGAAAAGCACATGCTGCCGGTCCTTTCCGATGGCGGCGTTCAGGCGCGCGTCGTCATCGGCGGCTTCGAGGGCGCCACCTCGCCGGTCTCCACTTTCACCGATACGATCTATGTCGACCTGATGATCGAACCGGGCAAGAGCGCTCCCTTTGCCGCCAACTGGGAAGAACGGGCGCTCTACATCCTCTCCGGCGAAGCGATCATCGCCGGCGATCACTTTGCCGACAACCAGTTGCTCGTCTTCCGCCCCGGCGATCAAATCACGGTGACCGCCGGTCCCGCTGGCTGTCACGTCATGCTGTTCGGCGGCGCAGCCCTCGGCTCGCCGCGCCACATCTGGTGGAACTTCGTTTCCTCGTCCAAGGAACGGATCGACAAGGCAAAGGAAGAATGGCGCAGCGGGCGCTTCGATATCGTGCCGGGGGACGAGGAAGAGTTCATACCTTTGCCCGAAAGCTAAATTTCGTTAAGCTCTTGGTTGAAGTCGCAGGAAAGCCTAATTTTGCATTCAACGGCGATTGCGTCTAAAGATCCGTTCCGACGAACACCATCAACAGTTCGCGCGCCGTCCTCGGCGCGCATGAGGCATGCAGCGTGACACAACTGCCAACCAATCCTATGCCGGCGACGCCCTTGCTTGATCAGGTTGAGTTCCCCGACGATCTCAAGAAGATCGACGACAAGGATCTGCCGCAGCTGGCAAGTGAATTGCGCGCGGAAATGATCGATGCGGTGTCTCGCACCGGGGGCCATCTCGGCGCCGGACTGGGCGTCGTCGAACTGACGATCGCGATTCACAAGATCTTCGATACGCCGCATGATCGGCTGATCTTCGACGTCGGCCATCAGTGCTACCCGCACAAGATCCTCACGGGGCGGCGTGACCGCATCCGTACCCTGCGCCAGGAAGGCGGCCTTTCCGGTTTCACCCGGCGCGCCGAAAGCGAATACGACCCCTTCGGCGCGGCGCATTCCTCGACGTCGATCTCCGCCGGGCTCGGCATGGCGGTCGCCGCCGATCTCGACGGCACGTCCCGCAACGTGATTGCCGTGATCGGCGACGGCGCGCTCTCGGCCGGCATGGCCTATGAGGCATTGAACAATGCCGGGGCGCTCGATGCCCGCCTCATCGTCATCCTCAACGACAACGACATGTCGATCGCGCCGCCGACCGGCGCGATGAGCGCCTATCTCGCGCGGCTTGCTTCGGGGCGCACCTATATGGGCATCCGCGAGGTCGGCAAGAAGCTGACGGCCTATCTCGGAAAGAGCGTCGACCGGGCGATCACGCGCGCCGTGGAGCATGCCCGCGGCTATGTCACCGGCGGCACGCTCTTCGAGGAAATGGGCTTTTATCATATCGGGCCGATCGACGGGCATTCCTTCGACCACCTGCTGCCCGTGCTGCGCAATGTCCGGGACAACGCCAAGGGACCGGTGCTGATCCATGTGGTGACGCAGAAGGGCAAGGGTTACCCGCCGGCGGAAGCCGCGGCAGACAAGTATCACGGCGTCAACAAGTTCGACGTGATCACGGGTGCTCAGGCGAAGGCGAAGCCGAATGCGCCGGCCTATACGTCGGTGTTTGCGGAGGCGCTCGTCCAGGAAGCAAGCCTCGACGACAAGATCGTCGCGATCACCGCCGCGATGCCCTCCGGTACCGGACTCGACAGGTTCGCGATGGTCCACCCGTCGCGTTGCTTCGATGTCGGCATTGCCGAGCAGCATGCCGTCACCTTCGCCGCGGGCCTTGCGGCGGAAGGCTACAAGCCCTTCGCCGCGCTCTATTCCACGTTCCTGCAGCGCGCCTACGACCAAGTCGTCCATGACGTGGCGATCCAGGGGCTACCGGTCCGCTTCCCGATCGACCGCGCCGGCTTCGTCGGCGCCGACGGGCCGACGCATGCCGGTTCGTTCGATACGACCTATCTCGCCACGCTGCCCGGCTTCGTGGTGATGGCCGCCGCGGATGAGGCGGAACTGAAACACATGGTGCGCACCGCAGCCGCCTATGACGAAGGCCCGATTTCCTTCCGCTATCCCCGCGGCGAGGGCGTCGGCGTCGACCTGCCGGAACGTGGGCAGATCCTGCAAATCGGCAAGGGACGCATCGTCAAGGAAGGCTCGAAGATCGCGCTGCTTTCGTTCGGCACGCGGCTTGCCGACTGTCTGATGGCGGCTGAGGATCTGGATGCTGCCGGCCTCTCGACGACGGTTGCCGACGCCCGCTTTGCAAAGCCACTCGACCACGATCTCATTCGCCAGCTTGCACGGCATCATGAAGTGCTGATCACGATCGAGGAAGGCGCTGTCGGCGGCTTTGCGAGCCATGTGCTGCAGTTCCTTGCGCAGAACGGCCTGCTCGATGGCGGGCTCAAGGTGCGGCCGATGGTGATGCCGGACATCTGGATGGAGCAGGCAAAGCCCGAAGCCATGTATGCCGCGGCCGGGCTCGACCGGGCCGGCATCGTCTCGACCGTCTTCAAGGCGCTTGGCCAGAAGCACGCGGTCGGCCTCGGGGCGGCAGGCTGAACCTTTTCGGTCACACGCTTCAACGAATAGACGACGCCAAGGCGCGATAAGACAGCATGTCCGAACAAGCCAAGATATCCCTCCGCCTTGACCAGTTGCTGCTGAACAGTGGTCTCGTTGCCAGCCGCGCTCGCGCCCGCGATGCGATCCAGCGCGGAACCGTCAAGGTCGACGGCCGCACTGTAACCAAGCCCGCCGCCACCTTCGTCGAAGGGGTCGCGATCACCATCGACGATCCGGCGCGGGCCTATGTTTCGCGTGCGGCGCTGAAACTCGTCGCCGCCCTCGACCATTTCGGTTTCGACCCATCCGGGCAGACCTGCATCGATATCGGCGCCTCGACCGGCGGCTTCACGGAGGTACTGCTCACACGCGGTGCCCGCCATGTCGTGGCTGTCGACGTCGGCCATGGACAGATGCATCCGCGGATTGCGGAAGATCCGCGCGTCACCAATTTCGAAGGACTGAACGCCCGGGCCATGACAGCGGAGGACGTCGGCAACCGCGCGATCAGCTTCGTCGTCTCCGATGTCTCCTTCATCTCGTTGAAACTGGCGCTTCCACCCGCGCTCGGCATGGCCGAACCCGGCGCGCATTGCGTTCTGCTCGTCAAACCGCAATTCGAGGCCGGGCGCGAGGCGATCAGCAAGGCGGGGCTGCTCAAGGATCCCGAGAGCGCCCCTGCCGTTGCCGCCGAACTCGAGCGCTGGCTCGTGGAGGACATAGGCTGGCAGAGCCTCGGTCTCATTCCATCCCCGATCGCCGGTGGCGACGGCAATACCGAATTCCTCCTTGCCGGCGTAAAGCGATGAGCACGCAAACTGTCACGATCGCCCGTCTTGGCGCACAGGGCGACGGAATCGCGCAAACCGAGGCGGGCCCGGTCTATGCGCCGTTCACGCTTCCCGGGGAAACCGTCGCGCTTGCCGTCAACAAGGCACACGGCACGCTGATCTCGGTGAAGGAGCCCTCCCCCGACCGCGTCGAGCCGAAATGTCGTCACTTCGGCCCCGACGGCGTCAACGGTGCCTGCGGCGGCTGCGCCCTCCAACACGCATCCGACGACCTCTATCACGCCTTCAAGCGCAGTCTCGTCATCGATGCCTTGAAGTCGAAAGGCTTGACGCCGGACGTGGCGCCGCTGGTGATTGCCCATCCGGGCGAGCGGCGGCGCGCCGTCTTCACCGCGCGGCGCACCGAGAAGGAATTGCTGCTCGGCTTCAACCAGGCGGAAAGTCACCACATCGTGGCGATCAGCGAATGTCCCATCGCGAGCCCGGGCATCGTCTCCCGGCTCGCGACCATCCGCAAGATCGCCGCCGCGATGGCATCGAGCGCCGAGCCGTTCCGCATCACGGTGCTTGAAACCAACTCCGGTCTCGATCTTGCTTTCGAAGGCATCAAGCTCGCCGACCGGCAGCGTCGCCTCACTGTCGAAGCAGTATTGGGGGAACGCGGCATTGCCCGCGTCAGCCTCAACGGCGAGATCATCGTCGAACCCGTAAAGCCGGCGATAGATTTCGGCAGCGTAACAGTGTCACCGCCACCGGGAGGTTTCACCCAAGCGACGCGGCCCGCCGAAGAGGCGATGGCAAAGCTCGTGCTTGAACATGTCGGCAAGGCCAAACATGTCGCCGACCTCTTCTCCGGCATCGGCACCTTCGCTCTCAGGATAGCGCAAAGGGCGCGCGTGCATGCCGTCGAAGGCGACGACAAAGCACTGAAAGCGCTGGATTTTGCCGCGCGCAACAGCCAAGGCCTGAAGCCGGTGACGATCGAGAAGCGCGACCTTTTCCGCCGGCCGCTGATGGCGCAGGAGTTGAAGGCCTACGATGCGGTCGTCTTCGATCCGCCGCGCGCCGGCGCCGAGGCTCAATGCCACGAACTCGCCCGCTCGGGCGTGAAGAAGATTGCAGCCGTTTCGTGCAACCCGGTGACGCTTGCCCGCGATCTCGCGATCCTCACCGCTGCGGGCTATCGGATCACATCGGTGACCCCGATCGACCAGTTTCTCTGGTCGGCGCATGTGGAAGCCGTCGCGACCCTCGAAAAGCCCCAGAAATGACGAAGGCCCGGCAGATACCGGGCCTTCCATCTATTTCGTGTAAGGCCTGATCAGGCCGCGCGCCGCCGATAGCTTGTCGCACTCGGATGGGCGACATGCGTCTCGCCGAGATTGAACTGGGCGAGCAGCGCGTTGAGTGCTGCCGCCTCCTGGGCGAGGCCGTGGCTTGCCGCCGTCTGCTCCTCGACCATCGCCGCGTTCTGCTGCGTGCCCTGGTCCATGGTGTTGACGGCGGTATTGATCTCCTGAAGACCGGTCGACTGCTCGCGCGTCGCGGTCACGATCGCGCTCACATGCTTGTTGATCTCCTGCACCTCGGCGACGATCGCTTCCAGTGCGCGGCCGGTATCGCCGACGAGCGTCACGCCGGAGCGCACCTGGTCGCCGGAGGTCGTGATCAGCGCCTTGATTTCCTTGGCGGCATTGGCCGAGCGCTGGGCCAGTTCGCGCACTTCCTGGGCCACGACGGCAAATCCCTTGCCGGCTTCGCCCGCACGGGCCGCCTCGACGCCTGCGTTCAGCGCCAGGAGGTTGGTCTGGAAGGCGATGTCGTCGATCACGCCGATGATATTGGATATCTCGCCGGACGACTTCTCGATCGCATGCATCGCCTGGACGGCGTTCTGGACGACTTCACCGGACTTCTCGGCGCCGGTGCGGGTGCGGGCGACGAGAGCTCCAACCTCTTCCGCCCGATGAGCAGAGTCCTTCACCGTCGTGGTGATCTCCTCGAGCGCTGCGGCCGTTTCCTCGACCGAAGCTGCCTGTTGTTCGGTGCGGCGGGCAAGGTCGTCGGCGGCTGAACGGATCTCGCTGGCGCCGGCATCGATCGCACGGGCGTTGACGCCGACCGCACGGAGCGTGTCGTGAAGCTTGGCCACCGAATTGTTGAAGTCGGCCCTCAGGCGATCGAGGCGATCGGCAAAGGGGCTGTCGATGCGGAAGGCAAGATCGCCGTTCGCCAGCCGGCCGAGGCCGGTCGCAAGCGCGTCGACGGCGTGCTGCACTTCCGCTGCATCGCGCGCCTTCTGGGCCTCGCGATCCAGGCGCTCGCGCTCGGAGAGCGACCGGTTCGCGTCCGCCTCGTCCTCGAGCCGCGCGCGCTCGACAGCATTGGCGCGGAAGACGGCAACAGCCGCGGCCATCGATCCGATTTGGTCGCGACGCGCCTCACAGGGAATTTCGACCTCGATATTGCCGGCAGCGAGCTTTTCCATCGTGCTGGTCATTTCGGTGATCGGCCGGATGACCAAACGGCTGAGCAGTGTCGCGAGGAAAGCGATCATGACACCGACGGCGAGGATCGTCGCAACTGTAGCGGCGACGCGGAACTGGCTGATCGCCGAATAGGCGACGTCCGCGTCCACAACAAAGCCGACATACCACTCGACCGAGGGAAGCCCCTTGACCGGCACAAAGCTGACCAGCATCGGCTTGCCGTCGAGTTCGGTGTTGACGATGCCGCTACCGATCTTCGGCGTACCGACCGGAAAGGCGTCGGCGAGCGTCTTCGTCACCAGCTTTGCATCCGGATGAACAAGAATCTGGCCGTCCTTGTTGGCAAGAAACGCGAAACCCTCGCCGCCGACGTCGATCGCCTTGACCATGGAGACGAGCGTCTTCAGCGAGAAGTCGCTGCCGGCGACACCATAGAGCTTGCCATCATGCTTGACCGGCACCGCCGCGCTGATGATCAGATCGCCGCTGGAGGCGTCGACGTAGGGCTCGGTCAGGACGCGAGCGTCGGCCTTGACGGCCTGCTGATACCATGGGCGCTGGCGCGGATCGTAGCCTTCCGGCATCGGCATCTCAGGCCAGGTGATGAACTTGCCGCTTTCGTTGCCGACATAGGTGGAGATGAATTCGGCGGTGAGAACATCGTTCTTCAAAACCGGCTGGACACCGGCGTCGTCCCCGACGCGACCGACGGCGTCGGCGACCATGGCCGTCAGCGTCACGCGGCCGTTCAGCCAGTTGGCGACGCTTGTCGCCGCCTGGTTGCCGGACGAGGCGATATTCTCCTCGACGGCTTTTGTCGTCGCGCTGTTCTGGAGCGTATCGATGTAGACGGAAAAGCCTGCAAAGGCGCCGACGACAACGCAGGACGCAGCAACAAGAATGCGCGTCATGAGATTCGATCGTTTGGACAAGGAAGGGCTCCTCTGGAGTGGCCGGCATCCTCGCCGGACATGAGATTGCGAGATTTCCCGCGCAGAGCGGATCGGTCGCGGCGAGCGACATACGAAATTGCGGGAGATGATTTGACATGCCGCGAAGGCAAGACCGGCTGCCTCATGCGGCCGGGGCCGCCCGCACGACAAGCGCCCGCCTGTTCTGATGAACGCGCAAAAGGACGCTCGGCGCTATGGTTCCAGAGCATCCGATCCGCTTTTTGTGTTTCCACTTTGGACGCGGATGTTCCGGAGAAGGCCTACTGCGACCGCACGCTATCGATCGCTATTTAAGAAGCGATTAAAATTGACATATGCAAGTTCAGGATTTCTGCGGCAACGCGCACCACATCCGGAACGCACACGCGGGCGCCTCGCCCGCCATCTCGCCATCACCGCGAAACTAGAGCAATTCCAGGAAAAGTGTGTAACGGTTTTCCGTCCGGAATTGCGTAATTTCAAATGGTTAGATCATTTCACTGCTTTAAAGAAACAATGAAATGATCTAGCGACGCATGAAGGCTTCGAAAGCCGCCCGCGCTTCGGCGCTCTTCAACTGCGCGGCAAAGTGCCGGGCCTCCTCGTCGATGCGGGAGAGCACGTCACTTCGATCCCCACGAATGAGGTCTCGCGCGATCCTCAGGGCTTCTGGCGGTTTCCAGGCGAGGCGTGCCGCAAGCGAAAGCGTCTCTTCCTCCACCGCTTCCTGGCCGACGACCTTCCAGATCAGCCCCGCCTGCAGGGCATCGGCGGCCGCCAGCGGTTCTCCAGCGGCGAGAAGCGCGAAGGCTCGCTGGTGCCCCATGATGCGCGGCGCGACCAGGCTGGACGCCGCCTCAGGCACTAGGGCGAGGTCGACGAAGGGTGTCTTGAAGACCGAGCGTGGCGAAGAAACCGTCAGATCGCAATGGAGATGGATGGTCGTGCCTATGCCGATCGCCAAGCCGTCGACACCCGATACAACCGGCTTTTTCGCTGCCGCAAGCGCCCGCAGAAAATCGAGCACCTCGGTCCCCATTGTCCCGCCCATGGCAAAGGCGAGAAAATCGGCCATGTCGTTTCCGGCCGAGAAGCATCCTTCGGTGCCGAGGAACGCGGTGACTCGCACGGCTGGATCGGTTCCGGCCACCGTCAACGCGTTCGTCATCTTCGCGTACATTTCGCGCGTGATGGCGTTCTTCTTTTCAGGCCGGTTGAAGCGGATGACCTGGACGCCGGGGAAGGCCTCCGGGCGTTCTACAAGCACATGATCGGTCATAGCTTCCCCCTCAAACCAGAACTGCGCGCGCAGCCGCAAGGCTTTCGGCGCCACTGACGACGCGATCCTTGAGTGCGCCAGTTTCCGCGAGCAGGTTCTCCGCCGTGAACCGGCAAAGAGCGATGCGAGCATCTTCCTTACCGTCGCCGGCCTCCGCCACACCGCCCTTGGCCAGGTAAACGCCTGTCAGCACCAGCCCGAAGAGGCGCTGATAAGCGGTTGCACCCGATAGCGCATCGGTAACCTTTCCGCCGCCCAGAGCAGCCAGCAGCCATTCGGTCGCGTCGGAGAGATCGGCGATCGCAGCGTCGAGACGCGCTGCCGTCTCGCCGAAGCCCGTCCTGTTCGCGGCCCTGACAGCGGCGGCGATCTCACTCAGTTCGCCAATGAAGCCGCGCACATGGGCGCCATCGGACAGCGGCAGTTTGCGAGTTACGAGATCGATCGCCTGAATGCCGTTCGTGCCTTCGTAGATCGGCGCGATACGCGCATCGCGCAGGTAGCGGGCGGCCCCCGTCTCCTCGATGAAGCCCATGCCGCCATGCACCTGTACGCCCAGGGAGGCGACATCGACGCCGGCATCGGTGGCAAATGATTTTGCAATCGGCGTCAGCAGGCTCGAACGCTCCTGCCAATGCCGGGCTTGGTCGCCCTTGCTGGCGTGCGCCATGTCGACCGCGTGGGCGCAGGCATAGGCGATCGCCCGCGATCCTTGCGTCAGCGCTTTCATCGTCAAAAGCATCCTGGCGACATCCGGATGCTCGATGATCGGGCTCATTCCCTCGCCGCTCCATCCCGGCGCCCTGCCCTGCGTGCGCTCCTTCGCATAGGCGATCGCCTTCTGGGTGGCGGCGTCGGCAATCGCAACACCCTGCATGCCGACGGCGAGCCGGGCATTGTTCATCATCGTGAACATGCAGGCGAGACCGCGGTTCTCCTCGCCAACCAGATAGCCGATCGCACCCTTTTCATCGCCGAACTTGCCGTCACCATAGATCATTGTGCAGGTGGGCGAGCCGTGAATGCCAAGCTTGTGCTCGAGCGAGTGGCAGAAAACATCGTTGCGCGCCCCGAGCGAGCCGTCGGCGTTGACAAGGAACTTCGGCACGAGAAACAGTGAAATGCCTTTCGTGCCCTGGGGGGCGTCCGGCAGCCGCGCGAGCACGAGATGGATGATGTTGTCGGTAAAGTCGTGCTCGCCCCAGGTGATGAAGATCTTCTGACCGAAGATGCGATAGCTGCCGTCGTCACGACGCTCGGCCCGGGTCTTGAGCACGCCAAGGTCGGAACCGGCATGCGGCTCCGTCAGGTTCATCGTGGCGGTCCACTCTCCCGAGACCATTTTGGCGAGATACGTTGTCTTTAGCGCCTCGGAGCCATGCTTCTCCAGGGCCTCAATGGCGCCCATCGTCAGCGTAGGCCCGAGCGCGAAAGCCATCGAACCGGCGTTCCACATTTCCATTGCGGCGACGTGCAGCATGTGCGGCAGATTTTGCCCGCCGAAGGCCTCGGGCGCCGTCAGGCCGTTCCAGCCGCCGCCGATCCAGTTGTGATAGAGATCGCGCCACCCTTCCGGCGTCTTGACCGCACCGTCGACGAGCCGCGCGCCCTGCCGGTCACCGACCTCGCCGAGGGGAGCCACCTCTTCCGTCGCAAAGCGCCCCGCTTCCGCGAGGATTGCATCGATCACATCCTCACCGAGTTCACCGAAAACACCGGCGTTCAAGGCCTCGGCCATGCCGGCCATGTGCTTCAGTGTGAATGCGATCTCGTCGACCGGAGCTTTGTACATGATCATCCTCCCCGTGCAGCTGCAGCATTGTCGACCACGCCGCGCGTCCTTCTTTTCGAACCGAAGACTATTGATTTTTACGTAAACGTCAACGTCATTCGCGGCGGCATAGAACTGCGAGGGACTGTAGCAAAACTGTCATAGCGGGGGATTAGAAGCCGAGTCCGGATTGCCATGGATCACGTGATTTTGGGCCGAATCGACCCAAATTCATTAACGTGATCGATTCTAGTAAGTTAGAGCGGGATGCGGGCGGAAAACCGCGCACACTTTTCCTCATCCCCCTCTAGCCAAGGCGCTGCGATGAACCTGATTTCTCCCGAGATACCGGGCCTTGTCTGGGCCTACCGCTTTATACCGGGGGAGAGCCGATGCCAGCGCATCGCGGCCGACTCTTCGATCGACAACCTTTCTGCGGGCGACGGCTGGGTCTGGCTGCATCTGGCGCTCAGCGATGCGCGCACACCCGCGCTGATCGAACGCATCAGCAAGCTTCCGCAAGCGGCGATCGGTACGCTGACTAGCCATGATACACAGGCGGCGATCACCGTTTCCGAGGACGTCGTCCACGGAACGCTGGTGGATTTCGAGCGCACGTTCGACGCGGTCACGAAGACGATCGGCTGGCTGCATTTTGCAGTCAGCGACAAGATCATCATCACGACGCGGCTGCATCCACTGCGCAGCCTCGACCGCGTGAAGGCGGCCGTCGAAAAAAGCGCCAAATGCAGCCGGCCAATCGACCTCTTCGAAATGCTCGTGGTCGAGTTCCAGCGTACGTTGATCTCACTCGTCCTGGAACTGACCGAAGAACTGAACGTCATCGAGGATCATGTCTACGGAGAGGCTGGCCATAGGCAGCAGCCAGGCCTGGCACCGCTGCGCAGGACCGTAGTGCGGTTGCATCGCCACCTCAGAACCATTCTCGCCCTGTTACGGCGGGCCGGGGCATCGGAGGAGGACGAGGTGCCGCCGGGTTTCATCGACGCGGCAGAGCGGCTCTCCGATCGACTGGAGGCGGTAGACCGGGATGTCTTCGCACTCCAGGAACGTGCGAGGCTTCTGCATGAGGAAATCGACAGCAAGATTTCCTCGGAGACAAACCGGCATCTCTATATCCTGTCATTGATGACAGCTTTTCTTTTGCCGCCGACGCTGGTGACGGGTTTCTTCGGCATGAACACGGGAGCCCTGCCCTTCGCCGATGGAAGCGGCACGCTCTATGCGGCTTTGATCATTGCCTTCTCCATGGGCCTTGCCTGGCTCATTCTCCGCCGGATCGGCATTCTGTAGTTCAGCGCGGATCAATCAAACTAGTGGACACGGCCACGTCCACAGATGCGGAAAGGCGGCAATTCTGCGACCATTGGTTATAGTTGTAGAGTCAGGTCGCCTCAGCTAAAGGGCGAATAGCGTTGCCGGCGTGGGCCACCGTAGGGCTGGTAGATATTGTCACTTGAGGATTTTCCCGATCGAACCGCCGGTAATACCACAATCCAGAGCCGAAATTGCCCATGACGCTTCTGCTGGAGGTCTGTGTACAGGAGCGATCGTCTCGCGCAGGATCGGGACGGGGCTGAGATTTACGACCTTTTAACGCTAATGTCGGCAATCTCAGTGAATGGAAAAGCGGGGACTCTCGATCTCGGGGACGATCTTGCGCCTGGTGGCCCTCCTGGGTCTGACCTTCGCGGCGGCGAATCTTCACGCGCGTGATCTCGAACCCTGGAAACAGCGGCAGAACGCCATCATCGTCGATGCCTATGAGATGAACAGCATCGACTGGGAAGTGATGCTGAAGGACAAGCGCATAGCGGGCTTCATCGCAAAGGCCTCCGACGGCCTGCCCGAAAGCTTCTCCTGCACCGGGGACCATGGCGGCGACACGGTCGCCCATTGCAAGACGATGTGGCGCAAATACGCCGTCAGCCGCGAACTCTACCAGACGCGCCGAATGATCGCCCGCTCGCATGGCCTGCTCTGGGGCGCCTATCACCTGGCCCGGCCCGGCAATCCTGTCGATCAGGCCAACCATTTCCTCGACTATGCCGATCCCCGCGACGACGAGGTGATGGTCCTCGACATCGAGGGCATCGATCCGGAAAAATACATGTCGCTGGAAGACGCCGCCATCTTTGCCGGGCATATCAAGACTCGTACCGGCCGCTACCCGATCCTTTACACCAACCACATCACCGCAAAATACATTGCCGCAAACCGCTACAAACACCGCCTGCTGTCGCGTCTTCCGCTCTGGTACGCCCGCTACAAGCCGGACATCCGCAAGGTGTTTCCGATGGGCAACTGGGACAGCTACGCCCTCTGGCAATTCTCCTCGTCACACAATTGCGGCAAGCGGCGCTGCCCCTACCGGGTACCCGGCACGCTTGACGATATCGACGTGAACGTCGCGGCGATGTCGGCGTCCGCGCTGAAAGCCGGCTGGGCGCAAGGGGCCTTGCTGCCCGAGAAACCGCCCGTGCTGACCGTTGTCGCCGCGGCGAGGCGTGGCCCGGCGCCGGCAGCAAGCGCCAAGGCGGTTGCCTCCCTCGAGCGGCCTCAATTGCTCGTCAGCCGCGCGACGGCCGCGAGCAAGTCTGGCAGTGGGGTCGACATGACCGTTACCGGCTCGATCGGCGTCAGAGCGGCGGAAGTACAGCTGCCCCACCAAGCCGAGCGACGCTGAGCAACAGCCGCCGGGATTGCGTAGGCCCGCCCGTCACGCCTCGATCTGCACGTCGCCGAGCGGCCGCGAGCAGCAGGCAAGGATGTAGCCTTCCTCGATCTCGTCATCGAGAATGCCGCCATTGTGGTTCATCTCGACTTCGCCGGCGACCTTCATCACCCGGCAGGTGCCGCAGATGCCGCCCTCGCAGGCGGCACCGATCCTGACACCGTTGGCGCGGGCGGCCTGCAGGATCGTCTGGCCCGGCACCACTGTCACGTCCTTGCCGCTCATGGTGAAGGTGACACGCGCCGCCTCGGCCGCAGCGCCCGGCCCCGGGCCGGCGCGCACCGCGAGCTCCTCGGCCGCCGGCGCGGCTGCCGGCTGGAAGCTCTCCTCGTGATAGCGCGCCATATCGAAGCCGGCGCCTTTCAGCATCTCCCTGATGCCGCGCATGAAGGGTTCAGGCCCGCAGCAAAAGACCGTCCGCTCCAGGAAGTCCGGCGCGAGCAGCGGCAATTTCGTCGCGTCAATGCGACCGCGCAGCCCATGCCAGCCGTGGCGCGCCTCGTGACCTTCGACCAGAAAGCCGAGATTGAGCCGCCGCATCTGGCGGGCGAGAACCTCCAGTTCGGAGCGGAACAGGAGGTCCTCCGGCCTGCGCGCGCAGGAAATGAAGGTGACGTCCGTGTCGGGTGCGCAGTCCGCTATCCACCGCGTCATCGACATCATCGGCGTGACACCGGAGCCGGCCGAGATAAACAGGTATTTCTCACCGGGATGGCGAACGAAGCTGAAATCCCCGAGCGGCCCGAGCGCCTTCAGCTTCATGCCCGGCTTCAGTTTGTCGAACATCCAGCGCGTGCCAATGCTGTCCGGTTGCGCCTTGACTGTGACGGCGACCGAGAGCGGGCGTGATGGCGAAGATGACAGCGTGTAGGTGCGCATCACCGGTTCCTCGCCGACGGGCAGCTCGAGCGTCACGAACTGCCCCGGCAGATAACGGAACCAAGCCGGCTTGTCCGAACGGAAGGTGAAGGTCATCACGTCCGCAGTCTCGACCACGGCCGATATGCATTCGAGCAGATGCTGCCGGTCGATCCACGGATGCAACTCGTCGAAATGGCGAAAAGAGGAACCCATTTCCATGGTCAGGCCACCCGCGAGAGAGGAGCGGCGTCGCCTTGGAGGCGGTTCTGCATGAAATTGCAGTACCACTCGACGAACTGCATCACGCCACCTTCGTGCTCGGCCGAATAGGGACCCGGCTCATAGGCTGGCGAGCGGATGCCGAAGGCGTTTTCTTCGACGATCTGGCGATCCTGGTCGTTGGTCTCCGTCCAGACGTGGGTAAGATCCTCGAGCGTGTAGTCGACGCCTTCGACCGCATCCTTGTTGACCAGCCATTTGGTCGTGACCTGCGTCAGCTCCGGCCCGAGCGGCAGCACACGGAAGGTAATGGCGTGATCGCCGAGTATATGGTTCCAGGTCGTCGGATAGTGGAAGAGCAGCAGTGTGCCGATGCGGCTCTCGTTCACCCCGGCCGAAAGCTGCTTGCGGACGGCCTTGACGCCGGACATGGTGTAGCTCTCCGCGTCGTTGATGAGCGGCATTCTCGTCATGCGGAACTGGCCGGTCGGAGCGATCTTGAAGGCGCTCGGCAACCCGGCCGCCTCGCATCTCGCCCAATGCTCGGAAATCTCCGGATCGTCCATCGAGCCCTGCACGCCGGTTACCGTCGGGGCCTCCGGATAGGTGCGGCAAAGCTCCGGGTGGTTGGCGGCGCAATGGTAGCACTCGCGGTTGTTTTCCCAGACGAGCTTCCAGTTGCCCTTCTCGACGATCGTGCTCTCAAAGGCGACCTTAGTTTCGCCAAGACGATGCGGCGCAAGATAGGCCGCGACCGTCTCACGGAACGCCTGGAAGTCCATCGGCTTCTCGGCGAGGCTGATGAAGATATAGCCGCCGACCGTTTCGCAATGCACCGGCTTCAGGCTGTGCTCAGCCGGATCGAAGCCTTCCGGCATCTGACGCGCGAACAGCAGCTTGCCGTCCAGTTCGTAGGTCCACTGGTGGTAGGGACAGACAAGCTTGGCCGAGGAGCCCTTGTGCTGCGTGCAGACGCGCGAGCCGCGATGGCGGCAGGAATTGTGAAGCGCGCGGATCGCTCCCTGCCGGTCGCGGACGACGACGATCGGATAGTCGCCGACCTGAACAGTGAAATAGTTGCCTGCCCGTGGAATTTCGCAGTCGTGACCGATAAAGAGCCAGTCCTTGTACCAGATGTGCTCGAGGTCTTGCCGGTAATAATCCGGGTTGATGTAGAAGGCGCGGTCGAGGCTATAGCCCTCGCGGCGGTTCGTGAGCCGGCGCAGCATGTCGTTCTGAATGTCCATGTCCTGTCCTCGTTCAGCAGTTCGGAGAGGCAGGACAGGAACCAACGCCGACAATGATGCCGGCGCGTCAAAGGCTCCGATCCGGCTGCCCGCCGCAACCAGTTACGGTCGATTTTCGTCCCAAGGCTGGTTTCCGGGCTCTGGAGCGGCCCCGAGAGGGACCCGCCCGGCGCCTTCCCGGACACACCGTCCAGTGGCCTTTTGCCGTGGCTTTCGCTCCACCACCGTTGCGGGGGCAGCGCCGGAATCTGACCGGCTTCCCAATTCTCCGCCCTCCCTCGAGCGGCACCTTGAGTGTCCATATCTAAGCGCGCACGGCGCCTTTGCATTTGCTGATTGGCGACATCCGCTCCTAGAAAGACGACACGATATTCGCTTGTCAAAGCCAGACGCGACGATTGATATTATTTATTATAAACAATGTGATAGGAGAAAATCTGAGCAACTGGCGATTTTTTCGGCAGCGTCATTCCCGGCACGAAACCGATTGGTCATTTTGCGACACGCCTCAGGAATTCTGCCATCGATAAATGTAATAAAAAATCATCTGTTAACCCCGAAGGGCTAGCATTCCGAGGACAGATCAATTCATTTCGCGGACAAGGATGGCGCCGTCGCCGATGGCAAGACTCAGATACTATGACACCGCCACGAGAGCCGCGGTCCCCGCGTCAAAGGCCACGCCCCACGCGGAATTCCTCCGGACCGGACGGATCGACCGCCGGCGGCACTGGACAGCCGAGCAGCGGCGCTACCTCACGCATGAGGAGGTCGCGGAGCAAACGGGGCGGAAACTTTCGGCGGCCGGCGAAACGACCCATAAGCGGATCAACGCGTTTCATTCTTCGATCCACTTCCCGAGGATGATCTTTCACCGCACCCTCCCGAACAGTCCGCATCTTGGCTACTGCCATGTGACTGCCGCAAAAACGCACCTTGAGCGTTCGCATGACATCACCTGGGCCTTCTATTTCGCGAACTTCTTCTCCGATCTCGGTGACGAGACGCATTTCTTCGATCGAATACAGAAGGGCTATTCGCGCATGTACTTCGCCGTGGCCATCGAGCCCAGCGAACACGAAGGGCAGATGGTCATCAACCGCAATGTGCGGGGCAACGGCCTGATCTTCCGGACGCAGGACCCGAAGGTAGCACTGAAGAACGTCCTGATGCTCGGCGCGCGCGACGACGCACTGCGCAAGATCATTCGCAGCCTTTGACCCGATAGCCGTCCGCATCGTCTTTATGGGCGACATGCTTTGACGAAGAAAATCGTTCTGTTTTTCCGGTGCGTCCGTTAAGGAAGCGACGGAAAGGCAAACGGAACCGCCATGGCCGAAATCATCGATACACGCACAGAGCCGGACCGGGCGATCGAGAAAGCCTGCGCCGTTCTTTCCGAGGGCGAGCCGGTCGCGATCCCGACGGAGACGGTCTACGGCCTTGCGGCGGACGCGACAAATCCCGACGCGATCAGCCGCATTTACGAGATGAAAGGCCGACCCCGCTTCAACCCGCTGATCTGCCATGTCTCGGATATGGCGATGGCGGAGGCGCACGTGACGTTCGATCCACTATCGCGCCGCCTTGCGGAGGCTTTCTGGCCAGGCCCTCTAACCCTTATCCTGCCGCAGCGCCCGGAGAGCACCGTGCATACGCTCGCCTCCGCCGGGCTCGATACGCTCGGCATCCGCATGCCTGATGGCTTTTCACGGCAGGTGATCGCTCGCTTCGGACGGCCGCTTGCGGCCCCGAGCGCCAACACGTCCGGCAAGATCAGTCCGACCAGCGCCGCCCATGTGCAAGCCGACCTCGGCTCCAAGCTGAATCTCATCCTCGACGCCGGCCCGGCCGAAATCGGCCTCGAGTCGACGATCATCAAGGTCGAAGACGGGACGCTGCGGCTCCTCAGACCCGGCGGGCTGGACGTCGGAGCGATCGAGAGCCTCACCGGGTGCGTGGTCATGCGGCCCGAAAGCGCCGGCGCGACGATCGAGGCGCCCGGCATGCTTGCGTCGCACTACGCTCCGGGCGCAGCCGTAAGGTTGAATGCCGGAGATGTGCGAGCGGGAGAGGCGTTGATCCGCTTCGGCGGCAGGCCGCTTCCCGGCGAGGGCGAAGCGACGATCGTGCTGGACTTGAGCCCCGAGGGCAACCTCCGCGAGGCGGCCGCCAACCTTTTCGACTACATGAAGCAAGCGGATGCGAGCGGCGCTCGGACGATAGCCTTCGGCCGCGTTCCGGAAGAAGGCCTCGGGGAGGCGATTATCGACCGGCTCCAGCGGGCAGCAGCTCCCCGTGGATGAACAATTCGCCGGAAACCGAGGGAACGATCATGACGACCATAGTTTCTCCCGAACTGATCGCCTCTTTCATCGATATCGTCGGCAGCGGCAATGCGCTCAGCAGCCCGGCGGATACCGCGCCTTATCTCGTCGAGTCACGCGGGCTCTATCACGGCACCACCCCGCTCGTCCTCAGGCCAGGCTCCGTTGAGGAAGTCTCTCGCATCATGCGCCTGGCAAGCCAGACCCGCACCGCGATCGTCCCGCAGGGCGGCAATACCGGGCATGTGGCCGGCCAGATTCCGCGCGAGGGAAAAGCCGACATGGTTCTTTCGCTCGAGCGGTTGAACCGCATCCGCGACGTCGATCCCGTCGGCAATGTCATCGTGGCCGATGCCGGCTGCATCCTTGCAGATATCCAGAAGGCTGCGGACGACAACGGACGCCTCTTCCCGCTGTCGCTCGGCTCCGAAGGTTCCGCCCGGATCGGCGGCAATCTCTCGACCAATGCCGGCGGCACAGCCGTGCTCGCCTACGGCAACATGCGCCAGCTCTGCCTGGGGCTGGAGGTCGTGCTGCCGACCGGCGAAATCTGGAACGGTTTGCGGCGATTGAAGAAGGACAACACGGGCTACGATCTTCGCGACCTCTTCATCGGTGCAGAAGGAACGCTCGGCGTCATCACCGGCGCGGTCCTGAAGCTGTTCCCGAAGCCGCTTGGCCATCAGGTCGCATTCGCGGGCCTTAAGAGCGTCGAGGATGCGCTTGCTCTTTTCGATCGGGCTTCGAGCCTCTGCGGACCGGCGCTGACGGGCTTCGAGCTGATGCCGAGGATCGGCATAGAGTTCACCTCCCGGCATATTCCAGGCGTCCGCGACCCGATGCCATCCATCCATCCCTGGTACGCGCTGATCGACATTTCGACCCCGGATTCCGAGGAGGGCGCAGAACGCATGATAGAGGGTGTGCTCGAAACGGGCGTCGGCGATGGTCTCGTCGAAAACGCGGTCATCGCGACGAACGAGACGCAGCGCAAGGCGCTGTGGCACATGCGCGAAAGCATGTCGCCGGCACAGAAACCGGAAGGTGGCTCGATCAAGCACGATGTGTCAGTACCCGTATCGAGCATCCCTGCCTTCATGGCTGAGGCCGATGCCGCCGTCATGAAAGCGATACCCGGGGCTCGCATATGCGCCTTCGGCCACATGGGCGACGGCAACATCCATTACAACATTTCACAGCCAGTCGGCGCCGACAAACAGGCCTTTATCGACCGTTGGCGCGAGATAAACGCCATCGTCCACGGCATCGTGCTGAAGCATGGAGGATCCATCTCGGCCGAACACGGCATCGGTCAATTGAAGCGCGATGAGCTTGCGGAGATCCGCCCCGCGATCGAGATCGATCTGATGCAGCGGATCAAGCATGCCTTCGACCCCGCAGGCATCATGAATCCCGACAAGGTGCTGCGCTCAAGCTCTACGTGATCAATTCCAGAGCGATCGAGCGGGGCGCGGGCGCAAACCGTCCACACCTCATCAGTTCTAACCGCCCATCCTGAGTTGAGTCAGCTGCATCAGCGTATCGGCGCTGATGCCGAAACCACTGCTGCCTGACAGGATGGTGGCGGCGGGAGAGACATCGGTGTTGTTCTCGACGTCATAAAGCGCGGTGAAACGCTGCAGAAGTTTCTCGAGCTTCTCGGGGTCGTGGAGATCCTCGATATTCATCACGCGCTTGATGTATTCGGCTTGAATATCGATGTCGCTGCTTGCCATCTCCTGCGGGATGCTGAAGGCGGTTCTGACGACCTGCATCAAGGCGCTGTCGGCAAGAAGGTCGTAAACCGTGTTGACGTCCGAAGCGATGCGCTTGAAATAGAGTGCCAGGCGGACACCGGCATTGTCCTCGCCGGCGTTTTCTTCCAGCGTCTGGTTGAGGTAAAGGTCCATCGTGGCAATGATGCCGCGCCGGGTCTGGATCTCGCCCGCGGCCCCGCGAGCAAGCTTTCCTTCGATGTCAAAGTTGAAAGAAGCCACGATCTCGCGATAGCGGGTATCGCTCTCCGTGTTGATAAAGCTTTCCGGATCATCGAGATCGGAGAGAAACATCTCCCTCAGGTAGCCGGTCTCGACGGTCTCGGGATCGATGCCGGCTGCGACAAGGACGAAATCGACAAGGCGCCGGTTACCGAGAAAGTCATCGAGCGTTTCGATCTTCTGGATCTCGGCACTGTAATATTTCGCCTCTTCCTGTGCCTTGGTCTTGTCTTCGTCAGTGCCAAAACGGCTCTTTTCGATGACGTAGACCTTGGATGTATTGAGGATTTCGGCCTCGGACTGTGCAAGCTTCGGCGCGCCGAGCGAGCCGTCGGGCTCGAAGTTGAACGCCTTGGCAAGCTTTACGTAGCGCTCGTCCTCGAGGGAATTGGCATAGCTGTCGGGATCGCTCAGATCGCTCGTCAGAACCTTCCTCAGCTTGCGCAGGCTGTCCCCTTCTTCCTCAAGGCCGAAGGCGCGCAGCGTGAGCGTCATCATACTGGAGTCGTTGAGCAGATTGTCGACACTTGTCAGCGTGTTGACCAGCATCTTGAACCGAGAGATCAAAGCCTCGTCCGCAGCATCGTCCTTGTCGTTGTAATGGATCAGGTAGCCGTCCGACGTGGTGGCGATCTGCGCCGCCGTCTGCGCGTCGTCGCCGCTGGCAAGCGTGCCGTCGGTCTGGAAATTGAAGGCGGCTGCCATGGCCTTGTAGGCCTTATTGTACTCGCCGCCCATCGTGTTGGCGTAGCTGTTGGGATCGTCGAGGTCACTGGTCAGGATGTTCTCGACGGTTGTCGTCAACGTGCTTGGCGGCAATCCGAAGGCGGTCACCACGTAGTTGAACAGGCGGGTATCGGCCTTCAATGCGGCGACCGTCGTGATGCTGCCGATCTTCGCCTCATAATAACTCTTGTTGAGCAGAGCCTCGGCCGAGGTAACGCGGTCGCTGGCGTTCAGGATGTAGCTCTCGTTGATGGCACTCTTTTGTGTTGCGCTCTGCGGCAGCGTGTTGGCGGGCAGGCTCCCGTCCGTCTGGAAATTGAACGCCATCGCGAAGTTCAGCGCCGTGCTGCTGCCGAGTTTGTTGACGTAGCTGTTCGGATCGTTGACGTCGCTGGTCAGAACCTGTCTCAAATGGGAATAGGACGTGTATTTGGGATCGAATCCGAACGCCTTCATCGCATAGGTTCTGAGGCGTTCGTTGCCCAGGAACTGGTCGACATTCGTCACGGTATCGATCACCGCATTGTAGTAGCTCGTCTCGGCATTGAGCACATTCGACTCGTTGGCGATCGTCTCGCTGTAGAGCCCGATCAGCGCATCGGTCTGGGCATCGGTCTGGGCAACAGCGGTCGACGAACCGAAACTGAAAGCCTCGGCGAAGTTGCGATATCGCTCGTCCGTCAGGCGATTGGCAAAGCTGTTGTCGTCCTTGAGATCGCTCTCGAGGACCTTTCGCATGAAAGCGACCGCATAGGTCATGTCCTCAAGGCCGTGGGCCTTCATGGCGTAGGAATAGAGCCGGTAATCGTCGAGAAACTCTTCGACCGAAGTCACCTTGCCGATATTCGCTTTGTAGTATTCGGCCTCGCGCGCAACCAGCGGCTGGATCGACACGCGATTGAGACTGGCCCTCATGTCGCGGGTGATGAGATTGTAGTCGATATAGGTCGAAACCATGCCGTCGCCTTGTCGATTGCCTGCAGGATGCGCCCGCCAAAACAGAATTCTGACGCCGCATCATCTCACGGGAGACTTGTGTGTGGCTTTTCCGGCGTTCGTTCGCGGTTCAAAAAAACCCGGCAATTTCGTTGACGAAGAAGAAACCTTGACGGGTCGGCTTTTGCTAACCATCGGGCGACGCAAAGTTTTTTTAACCGCAATTTTTAAGCCGTCCGGAAGAGCGGCTGCCTATCCTCCTGCCCATAGAGGACGAAAAGTCCCGACGAGAAGACCGGGAACCGGCTCTCAAGGAAAAACAAGGGCGATTGAAATGCGCAACACACTTTCTCAACCGGCTTGGGTTGAAAACAAACTGAGGCTCGATCCGAAGCGTTTTCCGCAGCATGCAACCTACGCCTTGCGCGGCCATGCCGGCAATGTCACCATCAGCCTCGACGAACGTGGCGCTGTTTTGCGCAAGGTGCTACCATCGAGCGGCTTGCCGCTTTCGATCGCCCTGCCTGCGCGAGCGTTCAAGGGTGTAGCAGCGCGGGCCATCGACCATGGCGACGGGGAGGTTACAGTGACGCTCGAACTCCATCACGACGATCCGGATCTTTGCATCCCGCTGCTCGTCGCCCACGACCTTTCCGACATCGCAGCCGACTGGCGGGCCTGGGCGGAAGCCTATCGTATCCCGATGCTGATGGTCGAAGCTGACGGTGTCGCTCGCCCGCTGGAAGAGCACCTCGGCGATGTCCGCACCGCTCCGGCGAAACCGCGTCGCCGCCACGCCTTTTTCGCCGAGCGCCGCCCGCGCTTCCTCGTGCGCCGCTCGACCGGGACGCTCGGCGTTCACATGAAAATCGACGGGCGCGAGATTATCGCCCGGACCTGATTTCCTCTCCCATCGACTCCAGTGCGACGACCGGCCGAACCCTGCGGCCGGTCGTCGTCTTTTGCGATGCCGCCCCCGCGTATGCTGGTTAAATTTGCCGTGGAGGTTTTCCACATCTTGCGGGCAAATATTACCGCAGAAACAGTGGGTTCGCCTTCTTCATGCCATATGCGCTCCATAGCCAAAGGCACGAATGAAGGGAGATATCGCATGCGCAAGCATCTGCTCGCCGTCCTCATCGCCATCCGGGCCGCTTTCCGCGCACGTGCTGCCGTCAAGCCGCGCAAGCCCGATAGCGGACCAAGCTGGGCGTAAGAGGCCCTACCAATGGATTGACTTGACCGAAATGTCGGTCGAACCAAAGCCCACACGTCCTCCGGACCCAGCCGGAGGATTTTTCATATGAGGCGTATGAGAAGCGTCAGGACAAGGCCGGCAAAGACAATGAAACCGACGACGCTGTTGAACTTGAACAATGCAAGGCATTGCAGCGGGTCATGGATATTCAGCACCAGGATCTGATAGCCAAGCATCACCGCTGCCACCAGAAGAGCCGCATAAGCGAAGAAGCCCACTCCCGCCGCCGCAAAGGCCAGCAACATCAGCAAGACGGCTAGCCCGTAGAGCCCGATCAGCCACGGCCGGGGATTGTCACCGAACCGGCGCGCGGTCGAACGGACGCCGATCAGTGCGTCATCCTCCCTGTCCTGATAGGCGTAGATGGTGTCGTAGCCGATGGTCCAGGCGATCGCGGCTGCGTAGAGCAAAATGGAGGCAAGGGAGAGTTCGCCGAACTCCGCCGACCAGCCCATTACGGCGCCCCACGAAAACGCAAGGCCGAGGAAGAACTGCGGCCAGTCCGTGAACCGCTTGGCAAAGGGATAGATCGCCACCAGCGCCAGCGACACAATGCCGAGGAAAACAGTGAAGCCGTTGAACTGCAGCAGGACGAGAAGACCCACAAGGGCCTGCAGCACCATGAACGCCTTGGCCTGAAAGCGCGTGACGCGCCCGGAAGGCAGGGGACGCGACCGCGTGCGCGCCACTTCCATATCAATATCGTGGTCGACGATGTCGTTGTAGGTGCAGCCTGCGCCGCGCATGGCGATCGCACCGACCGTGAACAGAACAACGTGGAACAGGAAACGGCCGGCCGAGAAGCTGCCGAGGCTGGCCGCCGTCGCCGAAGCCAGCGCGGCCGACCAGAGGCAAGGCCACAACAAAAGCTGCCAGCCGATCGGCCTGTCCCAGCGGGCAAGCTGCGCATAGGGCCAGAACGCGCGCGGCAGGACGCGATAAACCCAGTTGTTGGACGGCGCGTCGTGAACGCGGCCGGAATCTAGAGAAGAAGTGTTCATCGCTCCTGTTTGGCTCCCCAAGGGCGGGCGGTCAAGCGGCAGCGCTCTGTTCCCCAGTCGGCGCTGCGTCTCTTGTGCGTCTGGTGAGACGCGCGGCCCTGCAGGCCGTCAAGGAAGCGTGAAGTCGAAGCGGTAGGTCGCGGAAACCCCGACCAGAAGCTGATTGCGGCTGCCGCGCTCACGTACCAGGCTCGAATCGGCGGCGGGACCCATCAATCGCCGGTATTCGGCATAGGCGCTGGTCTCCAGCTTCTCGGTCGCCTGCCAGGTAACCGCAGCGCCGAGGCCGGCGGAGTGGATGCCGCCGCCCGGGTCGTAGGCGCTCAGGCCGGACGCAGCCGATTCCCGATTGTTCACACCGTAATAGGTGTCGAAATAATCACTCGTCGCAGCCGTCAGCCGCGGGCCGCCGGATACCCGTACCGTCTCGCTGACATCGACGAAGGCGTCCGCCGCGACGTCCGCGACGACACCGTGATGGCTGCGGATACCCTGGCGAACCTCAGCGCGCAGACGCATCCAATCGGTCGGATAAACCTCGGCGAAGCCGCCGACTTCGCCGCCGAACTTGACGGGATCGAGGCCCTTCAGATCGCTCGACCTATCCTCGTCACGCTCGAAGAGCAGCTTGCCCACGACGCCTGTCCGGAACCCGCCCTGATCGAGGAACGCGTAGGACATATTGTCATTGCGCGAGGAGAAACGCACGCTGCTGCCGGCTTTGCCAAGCGAGACCAGCGGCGCCGCCTGGAACATCCGATCCGATGCGCCTTCATATTTCGGGCCGATGAAACCCGTGGCGCCGACTTTCAGATACCAATCGCCCGACCACATAAAACGGCCGTCTTCGGCGGAAGCTGCGCCGGCCAGCAGGAAAAAACTTCCAGAAAGAAGAGCAATACGGATACGCAATGAACAACTCCGGGTGAATCATTCGCCAGGCGGGTGGATCGCGCCGGGCACGAGCGAGGGAGAGAGCTCAGATGTGATACAACCGCCGCTTTATCCGTGGCGTGTTCCTACGATTCCGTTAACCAGGTCAATTCAGCTTTCGTTTCCCATGGCATTTTATCCGGTCAGCCTGACTACTGCATGTTTCCTTAAATCGTAGCCGATTTAAGGATAAAAACATGCAGCAATTCAAAGTGCTACAGCGTCCTTTGCGCGTCTGATAAGACGCGCGGCGCTGTAGTCGCGCAGATAGAGGCTTGGCGGCGCACCAAGCATGCGGCGGAACATGGTCGTGAAAGCCGCGACATTCTCGTAGCCCGCATCGAGCGCCACGGTGGTGATCGGTTCACCGTCGGCAAGGCGCGGCAGCGAGCCGAAGATGCAAGCCTGCTGCCGCCAGGTGACGAAACTGATGCCGGTCTCGTGCCGAAAAAGGCGCGTAAAGGAACGGCGGCTGATGCCCATGCGATCGGCCCATTGATCTATCGTTGCGGTCGCCGAAGGTGCTTTCAGGAACTGTCGGCACAGGGAGGCAAGCCTTTGGTTCTGCGGGAAAGGCAAGCCCAGCGGTCGCTCCGCAAGCCGCGGGATCTCCGCCAGCAACAGATCCATGATCAATTGCTCCCGTCGCTCCGACGACGCTTCGTCCCGAGCGGCGATCAAAGAGTCAATAAGGCTTCCGGCGAGCGCGGTGATCTCGACCACGAGCGGACGATCCGCGCGGCTGGCGGCCGCAAAAATGTAGATCGAATGCATCCTGACATCGCTCACCATCTCCGCCGAGTGTTCCGTGCCGGCGGGAATGAGCAAGGCGTGCCCGGGAGGGATCATCCAGCGCCCGCCCGGCGTGTGTACCAGGACGACTCCGCAGCGCGCCCACCACAACTGTGTGCGGCTATGGCTGTGTGGAGGGATCCTCAAGCCAGAGGCGTAGTCTTTGCCAATCGCCAGGACGGAAGCGTTCGCGCTCTCGATCCACTCCAGGCTTCTGAAATGATCCGCATCCGCCAGTTGCGACAGGTAATTTCCTCTCGATTTCGGCATTTGGCCCACTCGCGAAAGAATTGGACCAAATCACAAAAGCAGGCCAGCAACAAGCCGTCTAGAGATGACCGGCGGCTCAATAGGTGAGCCGTTCGCAGGGAACATCTCATGGCCTCAGTAACGTCGACGGGCAGCATCAGTCCCGAAAAGACCGCCTTCTCCGTCATTCTTGCCGTCAGCTTCTGCCACATGCTGAACGACATCATGCAGTCGCTGCTAACCGCACTGTATCCGTTGCTGAAGGCAAATTACGCGCTCGACTTCGTCCAGATCGGTCTCTTGACCTTCACGTTTCAATTGACCGCATCGATGCTGCAGCCGGCAGTCGGCATTGTCACAGATCGATGGGGCCTGCCCTACTCCCTGCCTGTGGCCATGCTTTCAACCTGCTCGGGGCTCATTCTCCTCGCAAACGCCGATCACTTCTGGATTCTTCTCTTGGCGGCGAGCCTGATCGGTGTCGGTTCCGCGATCTTTCACCCCGAATCTTCGCGCGTGGCCCGGCTCGCGTCCGGCGGCCGCCACGGGCTGGCGCAATCGCTGTTCCAGGTCGGCGGCAATGCCGGCAGCGCGCTGGGACCGCTGCTCGCCGCCTTCATCGTCATTCCGTTCGGCCAGGGCAGTCTCGCCTGGTTCTCGATCGTGGCGATCACCGGCTTCTTGGTGCTTTCCTGGGTCAGCACGTGGTACGTACGGCACCGCCGCATGACCATGAACCGGCCCGCTCCGAACCGCGCTCTTCCCCTACCGAAAGGCCGGGTTCTCTGGGCTATCGCTATCCTCGTCCTGCTGACCGCGACGAAGAACGTCTACCTCGCCTCCATATCCAGCTACTTTACCTTCTTCGTGATCGAGAAGTTCGGTACGAGCGTGCAGCAGGCCCAACTGATGCTGTTCCTGTTCCTCGGCTCGGCAGCCGCCGGAACCTTCCTCGGCGGCCCGATCGGCGACCGCTATGGCGCCCGCTTCGTCATCTGGTTCTCGATCCTCGGCGTCATTCCGTTCGCGCTCATGCTGCCCTATGCAAACCTGTTTTGGACGTGCGTGCTTAGCGTTCTGATCGGCCTCATCTTCTCGTCCGCCTTCTCCGCCATCGTCGTCTTCGCGCAGGAACTCGTTCCGGGTCGCGTGGGCCTGATTGCGGGTGTCTTCTTCGGCTTTGCCTTCGGCTTCGGCGGCATGGGCGCGGCGGTGCTCGGCATCTTCGCCGACCGGCAGGGCATCGCGTTCGTCTACGAGATCTGCTCCTACCTGCCGCTGCTAGGCATCTTGACGGTCCTGCTGCCAAAGCTTCCAGCAAGGTAGACGCCTTCCATGCGGTACCGTCGGATCGCCCGGGCGGACATGCGGTCCGGTTACCCGTAGACATCGGTATCCGCCGACGCGACCCCCTGTAATCATTCATAAATTATTGCGCGGTACCGTTATCGGATGGGGGCTTGGGCAGAGGCATGAAATGAGAGGGCGCGCGGTCTTTTCCGTCTTCCTGGCGACGCTGGCATACGCGTCCGCTGCTCGCGCCGAAACGCTCAACCTGCTCATCTGGGAATCCTACATCGACCAGGAAATCGTCGACCGCTGGACGGAAAAGACCGGCGTCACAATCCATCAGGTCAACTATGACAGCGGCGATGCCCGCGACGAGATCCTGGCGGATCCGGGCAGCAACATAGATATAGTTGTCGTCGGAGAAAACGGTGCGGCGCTTTTCGGCAGGAAGGGTGTTCTCGAACCGCTTTCCGAAGCCAACGTTCCCTCACTCAAGGACTATGCCGCCGAATGGCGCAAGCGCTGCGCCGGACACGGCCTGCCCTATCTTTGGGGCACCATGGGTATTCTCTATCGCTCCGACGTCGTGAAGGATCGCCCGACCTCCTGGCAGGATCTGATGCGCCCGGCGCCGGCGTTGAAGAAGCACATCGCCATGTTCGACGACCACAACGAGGCGTTCGTAGCCCCATTGATACTGCTCGGCGCGTCCATCAACGCCAACGACAACGAGACGCTGAAGGCCGCCTTCGACCTCATGAAGGAACAGGCACCGTCCGTGCTGACCTACGATTATGTGATCACCTCAGTCCAGAACCCGTCGACCGGCAGAAACCTTCACATGGCGCTCGGCTACAGCGGTGACCAGCATGTGCTCAACGACAAAGTTGGCGTTCCCGGTCTCTGGCGCTATTCGGTCCCGAACGAAGGCACGCTTTCCTGGCTGGATTGCATGGCGGCGACGGCGGGCTCGCCGAACAAGCGGCGGGCGCTGGAATTCCTCGACTTCATTGGTTCCGCGGACAGCGCTGCCGCAAACGCAATGGCATTGACCATGCCTACAGCAAGCAGCGCCGCGCTCAAGCTCCTGCCCGAAGCGATGCGCTCGGACCCGGCGGTCTATCCCCCTGCGGAAATACTGGCGAAAAGCCAATATCAGCAAGAACTCTCTGTCCAGTCGGTCCAGGCACGCCGACGCATCATCAGTACGTTGGCGAATTTCCAGTGACACTCGGTAAGCGCGCACTCATCCTCATCTTCCCTGTGGTGCTTGCGGGCTACCTCCTCGCTGCCTTTTCGGTTCACGTCGCCCAGAGCCGCTCGATCCGGGCGCTGGAACACGCCAAGCTCTCGCAAAGGCTCGAGCATGCGGCCGCAGTCTTTCAGAACGAGGTCCGACGGAGCAAAAGCTTCCTCAATGCGCTGCTGAACAGCAATGCGTTGCGCCAGTTCGTATCCGAAACGGACAGGACCTATCGCGCCAATGCGCTCGGCGTGCGTCTGCAAGAGAGCGTAAAGTCGCTCTCGGACGACCCAATGGGTTTCGTCTCGCTCGTCATCCTGACCTCCAAGCTCGAACCGGAATATTATTTCGAAAACAGCTGGGATCCGTTTGCGGAGGTCGACCAGGCACAGGTCGAACTCGCCAGGCAACTCGTCAAGGGCAGCAAACTTACGGATTGGACCTATCTTCACGACGTCGGCGGACGGCCCAGAATCGTCTACTCCCAGTTCATCGATCCGATCACCTTGGGCCGCCCCCTGCCCAGCAACAAGGCGAACGCGCTCCTGATGCAGGTGGCCGTGCAGCCCGATCGGTTCCTTGAGATGCAGACGAGGCTGAAGAAGGAATATGAGTCCGACATCGTTCTCCAGCCCTGGCCGCTCGCCGTTACCGATGACCTTTCGGCAAGCACACCCCTCGGACCGGCGCTCTATGCGACGCTGACGATTTCGGACGCGCATTTCGACAGCCAGATGATGCGCCAGAAGACGTTACTTGCGCTTGGTGCAGTGGCGATGAGCCTTTTTTCAATCTGGCTGATCGTCTTCCTGATCCGACGCTTCATTACCGGGCCGATCGCCACGCTCGATGCCAATGTCATGGCGGTCATGGTAGGAGCGCGCGATGAAATCGTCGATCGCGACGAAGCGGGCGAAATCGGCCGCCTGACCCAAAACATCCGTGAATTGCATCGCCAGTCGGTCCATGCCCTGGAGCTCGTTCAGCGAAGCTCCTGGACGGACACGCTTACCGGCATCAGCAATCGCGCGCATTTCAACACGCTTGCTGCCGGTGTCGTTCAGGACGCCATTTCGTCCGGCGAAAAATGCAGCTTGCTGTTCATCGACATCGACAATTTCAAATTTGTCAACGACAAGCATGGCCACGAAGTCGGCGACGAACTCCTCAAGACGCTTGCCGCCCGACTAGCAGACCACGTCGACGCCATCACCCGAAGACGGGGACAGAAACCAGCGATCTTCGCCCGCCTGTCCGGCGACGAATTCGCCGTCCTGGTGCGCTCGATACCGGGTGACGGCACCGTCAGGGAAATCGCCGCAGCAATTCTTGCTCTGTTCGAGGACGGCTTCGAGGTTTCCGGCAAGCGCTTCCCGGTGACGGCGAGCATCGGCGCGGCAATCTGTCCGGACGACGCCAGCAATGTCGCCGAACTGATCTCCAATGCCGACGCCGCCATGTATCAGGCCAAGAGCGCCGGCAAGAACCGCTCCAGCCGTTTCTCGCGCGCCCTTCATGACAGACGCACGCGGTTGCGCCAGATTCAGGAGGAACTGCGCTCTCTCGATCCAGACGAGCAGTTTCGCCTTGTCTACATGCCGATCGTCGACACGAAAGGCCGCGTCACCGGCTGCGAGGCCCTGCTGCGCTGGCACTCCCCCATTCTCGGCAACGTCACTCCGGACGAGTTCGTGCCGATCGCGGAAAGCTCCGGCCTGTTTTCCAAGATCGATTGGTGGGTCATCAACAAGGCGATGTCCGATTGCGCCCAACTGAAAGCGCTTTTCGGACCCGACACCGTGCTGGCGATCAACATCTCCTCCGCCGAACTGCACTCACGCTCGATCAGCGACTATTTTTCCGATTGTGTCGAACGCCATGGACTTCAGCCGCAGTCGATCGATATCGAACTGACGGAGACCTTCGCGGTCAAAGTGAGCGATCAGTTGCGGCGGAATATCGAGGAACTGCGCCAAAAGGGCTTCCGCCTCTCCATCGACGATTTTGGCGCAGGCTACACCTCGGTTCAGCAAATCATCGACTATGCCGCGGACACGATCAAACTCGACAGGGCGCTCGTCTCCAACCTGACCGCGTCACAGTCCCTGCCGGTCCTCAAAGCCGTCGTCGCGCTCTGCCACGCGAAGGATATGGCCGTGGTTGGCGAAGGCGTGGATACGCCGGAAAAGCTCGCGATGCTGACCGCGGCCGGCTGCGACCGCTTCCAAGGCTATCTGATCAGCAAGCCGCTTTCGCTCGACGATCTCGGAATCTGGGCGCTGACCCGAACGGCGCGCGCCACGGCCGAAGCGGTTGAAGGCAATGCCGAGGAATGGCGGACAGCCGCCCGCTCGACCCCGGTGTCCATTTGAATCCATCGCGAACACCGCTTTTTCCTTGACCTTACCCCGCCTGCCGTCCTAACCGCAGCGCAGCAATTACCTGATGGCGAGGGTGGCAATGAAGGTTCTTCTGATCGGATCGGGCGGACGCGAACATGCGCTTGCGTGGAAAATCGCACAATCGCCGAAACTGACCGCGCTTTATGCCGCACCGGGAAATCCCGGCATCGCCGAAGAAGCAACGATCGTAGCCCTCGATGTCGACAACCAACAGGCTGTGGTCGATTTCTGCCGGCGGGCGGCGATCGATTTCGTCGTCGTCGGCCCCGAGGCGCCACTCGTCGCGGGGCTTGCGGACACACTCCGCGCCGCAGGCATTGCGGTCTTCGGTCCGTCTGCCGCCGCTGCGCAGCTCGAAGGCTCCAAGGGCTTCACCAAGGATCTCTGTGCGAAATATGGCATTCCGACCGGCGCCTACAGACGGTTCACCGAGGCGGAGCCAGCAAAAGCCTATGTGCGGGAGCAAGGTGCTCCGATCGTGATCAAGGCCGACGGACTCGCCGCCGGCAAGGGCGTCACCGTCGCGATGACGCTTGACGAGGCGCTGGCCGCCGTCGACGAGTGCTTTGCCGGTGCGTTCGGGTCCGCCGGCGCCGAAGTCGTCGTCGAGGCCTATCTCGACGGCGAGGAAGCGAGCTTCTTCTGTCTCTGCGACGGCAAGAACGCCCTGCCGCTCGCTTCGGCACAGGATCACAAGCGCGTCGGCGACGGCGACACCGGGCCAAACACCGGCGGCATGGGCGCCTATTCGCCTGCACCGGTGATGACGGCCGAAATGGTCGAGCGCACGATGAAGGAGATCATCGAGCCGACGATGCGCGGCATGGCCGAAAGCGGCTATCCGTTCACCGGCGTCTTTTTCGCCGGGCTGATGATCACCGGAAAGGGCCCGGAACTCATCGAATACAACGTCCGCTTCGGCGACCCCGAATGCCAGGTGCTGATGATGCGCATGCAGAGCGATCTGTTGCCGCTGCTCTACGCCGCAGCCACCGGGACGCTTGGCGAGATGAGCGTTGACTGGCGGGACGAGGCGGCGCTGACGGTCGTCATGGCCTCGCGGGGATATCCGGGCGCCTACGAGAAGAACACGCCGATCACGGCTCTACCCGGTGAATCCGCGACGACCAAGGTGTTTCATGCCGGAACGGCGATGAATGGCGATCAGTTGGTGGCGACCGGCGGCCGCGTACTGAACGTCACGGCGATGGGCGAAAGCGTCGGCGAGGCCAAAGACGCGGCTTACGCGGCCCTGCGCGGCATATCATGGGAAAACGGATTCTATCGCCGCGACATCGGCTGGCGCGCCGTCGCCCGGGAAACCGCCTAGATCACGATGATTTTGGGTCGAATCGACCCAAAGTCATAAACGCGATTTGTAAGCGAGAAAGGCGGCATCATTCAATTTTTACCAATCCCCCTGACGGGAAGGTAAGGGAAAACGCATATTGTCGGTCTCGATAGTTTCGAGGAGAATCCAATGCGTTCCCTGCTTATCTCCGCCGCTTTCGCGCTTCTCGCCGGCACAGCCGCTGCGTCCTCGATCGAGGACGTCGTCTCCGGCAAGGCGGTCAACTCCAGTGTCGCTGCGGTTTCCTGCGCGGACTGCCCGCCGCTGCAGCCGAAGAAGAAGTCCTCCTATGTCGTTCCCGAGATCGCTCCCGGCACCGACAAGGTCGAACTCAAGGAAATCGACGGCGAGGTGAAGCTGGTGCGCACGGAAGCCTGGCTCGGTGGATCACCGGTCGTCTTCGTCAGCAAGGCACCCGAGGAAGTGGTGAGAGCCGCGGCAATGAAAGTCGAACCGGCAACGGCGAATGCCTCCGCAAGCGCCGATCTCAGCCACCCCGGCACGAATGAAGTCGTTTCCTCGGAGATCGATGAGACGGCCAAAACCGCCGCTGTTCACGCGGTCTCGCGCGCGGAACCGGTTGCAGCCTCGATGGTGGGCAACTCACAGGAATTTGATCCGGCTGGATTCGAACTTCGGCTAGATTAAAACCATATAAATACAGTTCCCTGCCCCGTCCAGCTGACCCCTGATTCACGGCTGACGGGTATTCGCTGCAATGGCGAGAGATTGCGCCCCTGAGAGAAGCAGGGGCGTAATCTTTTGCGGGATACCGGACAGTCGCATTCCTCACCCTGCCCTGGCGACCAGACGATCTATTTCCCCGTCGGAATAAATCTCGATGCCGTTCTGCCGCAGCAATGCGGCGGTCACGCCCATGCCCGACTGCCGCGCTCCGCTGAAGCTGCCGTCGTAGATGAAGCCTGAACCGCAGGACGGACTGCCGTCGATCAGCAACGCGAAGCGACAGCCGGTTTCGAGCGCAAGCGACAAGGTATTTTCGGCCGCTCGAACAAATTCGTCGGTCACGTCGCGGCCGCTCTTTTCAACCACACGAGCCCTTCCTGCGAGCACGTCGGATCCCGCCTGCCCGCTCGCGATCTCCGCCGGCGGGCGTGGAACCGGCATGCCGGCCGACATCTCGGGACAGATCGTCACAAGCCGGCCCTCGTTGCGCCAGCGATCGATCGCCGGATGAGAAAGCGGCTTCGACGCGCCGTCATAGCGCACCGCATGGCCCATGAGACAGGCACTGACGAGGATTTTGGCGGTCATGCCGCTTCATAGACGGTCGCCGCACATCTCTTCAAGGGGCGAATCTACCGAAGCAAAGGCAACGCGACGGAGCCCAGCAAAAGAAAAGCGAAGATCAAGTTGGCGACACGCGCCTTTTGCGGGTCACGGAGGATCGCCGCGATAGCGGCACCGAACCAGAGCCAGATCGTATTGACGGCGATTGCGAGGATGCTGAGAGCGATAACCTTCGCAATGGCGCTTTCGTCCGCACCGGTAGTACTACCCGCATAAACGGCGCCGATCGCGGCATAGGCTTTGGGGTTGGCGATAGCGAGCACCAAGCCGCTGAGGAAGGAGGGAGCGCCCGAGCCCTGTTCTTGAGCGGCAACCGGCGGCGCAGTGGCGATATGCCATGCGAGATAGATCATATACACGCCGGCGAAAATCATGAGCGCCGGCTTCATACCCGGCAATTCAAGAATGATAGCGGTTACGCCCGCGGCGATCGCCAGCACGACGGCAATCGTGCCGATATTGACACCGGCGGCGTAGTGCACGCTCAGGCGCATGCCGTGGGCCGCGCCCATGCCGGCGAGGCTGAGCGTCGCCGGGCCTGGACTGCCCATCAGCGGCAGCGCCGCGAGAACCAGGAGAGCGAGATCGCCGACCATGGTCGCATCCCCCGGCGTCAGACCCAGATATCGTTTTCAGCCGTGCGCTCGCCACCTTCGTGGCCGGTGTTCAGGATGCCGCGCGGTTCGATGAGCAGCATCTTCACTTCACCTTGAGCAAAGGGCTTGTGCTCGACTCCCTTCGGCACGACGTACATCTCGCCCGGTCCGACGGTGACCGAACCGTCGCGGAAATCGATCCGAAGCGTGCCGTCCAGCACGATGAAGGCCTCGTCCGTTTCCGGATGGTCATGCCAGACGAAATCGCCCTCGATGCGGACGATCTTGACCTGATACTCGTTGATTTCCGCGATCACCCGCGGCTGCCACTGATCGGAAAACCGCGAGAGCTTGTCCTGAAAATTGACCGGCGCATAGCTTCGCTTCGACGCATCCATTGCCTCTTCCTCCTGCCAACTACAGCGTCGCGCGTCCTTTAAGACGCGCAAGTACGCTGTAACACTTTGAATTGCTGCATGTTTTTGTCCTTGAATCGGCTACGATTTAAGGACCCATGCAGTAGGCCGAGGTTAAGGCGATCGTCGCAGGCAGTATTGAACAATCGTGCGCGGCGGAGCGCTTAACGGGAGGCTGGCGTGCCCGCCATACGCAGCCAGCGTCCCGGCGAAAGACCGAAGGCCCTCTTGAAATGGCGGTTCATATGCGCCTGGTCGGCAAAACCGGCATCTAGCGCGGCCTCCGCGGGCGATACTCCCCGGCGCAGATCGGCTTTCACCGCCTCCAAGCGACGTTGAACGAGATAGCGATAGGGACTTGTGCCGAACAGCCGCCGGAAGTCGCGGCTAAGCCCCCAACGGTCCCGACCGCTGATCGCCTCAAGCGTCTCAAGCGTAACCGTACCTTCCGGCAAATCGTGCAGGTAGAGCCGCGCGCGTTCCGCCGCGCGGTAGTCCAGCGCCCGACCAGGCGGCGAAGGACCGCCGGCCGCGGCCTCGAGCGCATGGGCAAGCTCGAAAAGGCCGTCCTCGAACTCCAGCGCTTCGATCCGGGCGTCCGTCGCGGGCAGCAACGCGCGAACCGCTGCAAGAAGCCGCGGATCGGGTGAAATGCCGCCGAGGATGAAGGGCAGCGGACGGCCACCTAGGACGCCTTGAATGGCGGCTGGTTCGATGTAGATCATGCGATAGCGGAAACCGTCATCGCTGCCCGCATGGCCGTCATGCAGTTCGTCGGGATGAAGCACCATCGTCCTGCCGGGAAGGCTGAAGCGATCGGCGCCGCGATAGCGGAAGCTCTGGACGCCGGAAAGCGTCTGCCCGATGGCGTAGGTATCGTGCCGGTGCGGCTCGTAGGCTGGCCCGGCGAAGAAGGCCTCGATGCGTTCGAACGGCACATCGTCCTCGGCAACCGCTATCCAGTCGCCGCGACGCCCACGGGCCAGCGGTTCGATGATGCCTTCACCCGCACTCGTATGGTCGCTCGTCATGCCCTACGAGATAGGGCAATTGCCCCCGGTTGTCGATGCAAGGCGGCTCGACGCAGCGTGTCGGAACAAATGCCAGCAACCGCACCAGAACGGCGATCGTTATCCCGCAATCTTCGAGAAATCCGCGACGGCCCCCGTGGCGGAGCGGATGAGCCCAAGCAATGCCAGGCGGTTGGCACGGATCGCGGCATCCTCGTCATTCACGAGAACATCGTTGAAGAATTCATCGACCGGGTCGCGCAGCTTCGACAACGCCGCCATTGCCGAGCGGAAGTCCTCGTTGACGATGGCATCGCGCGCATCACCGGTCGCGACCTTGATGGATGCGTGAAGCGTTCTTTCGGCGTCCAGTTTAAAGAGCCGCTCATCGACGGAAGCGGCGACTTCCGTGCCCTTTTTCTCCTCCGCTGCCAGAATCTGCGTCGCGCGCTTGGTGCCCGCCAAAAGGTTCTTGCCCTCCTCCGCAGTGATAAAGGCCGTCAGCGCCTCGACACGCCGCGCGATCAGCAGCAGATCGTCGGCGTCCGGTGCCAACACTGCGTCGATCAGATCGTAGCGTGCTCCGAGGTCACGGAGATATACCTTCAGCCGGTCATGGAAAAAGGCGAGAAGATCGGCAGAAATGTCGCCAGCGACCTTGGGCCTCTGCTCCTTGAGCCCCGCGAGCGCGATTTCGAAAAACGGCCGGAGCGGCAGGCGCGCCTTGCCTTCCAGGATGAGCCGGATGACGCCGAGCGCGGCGCGGCGCAGCGCATAGGGATCCTTCGAACCCGTCGGCTTTTCGTCGATCGCCCAGAAGCCAACGAGGGTGTCGAGCTTGTCGGCAAGCGCAACGGTCACGGCAACGGGATCGGCCGGCACGCGGTCGGAAGGCCCCTGGGGCTTGTAGTGATCCTCGATCGCATTGGCGACGGCGGATGTTTCGCCCTGCAGCACTGCGTATTTGTGCCCCATGATGCCCTGAAGTTCGGGGAACTCCCCGACAGCCTCGGTCCGCAAATCGGCCTTGGCCAGTACAGCGGCGCGATCGACCTCGGCAACGTCCGCGCGCGTGACCTTGGCGAGTTCTGCAGCCAGCGCGCGGATGCGGGCGACGCGTTCGCCCTGCGTTCCGAGCTTGGCGTGGAACGTCACGTTCAAGGCATCGAGCTTTGCCATGCGCTGGTCGAGCGGCTTCTTGAGGTCGAGCCCGAATTTCTTCGCGGACGGCACGAGCGTTTCGAGATCCGGGAGGTTGCCCTGGTCCCGCTTCCAGAAATGCGCCGCGTCCGAGAGGCGCGCGCGCACGACCTTGCCGTTGCCATGGACGATTTCCTTGCCGCCGTCCCTTGCCTCGATGTTCGACACGAGGATGAATTTGTTCGACAGCGTCTCGGCGCCCGGCTCGCGGGTGACGAAGCACTTCTGGTTGGTCTTGATCGTCAACCGGATGATTTCCGACGGGATTTCGAGATAGCTCTCCTCAAAACTTCCCATCAACACCTGCGGCCACTCGACGAGGTCTGACACCTCCTCGAGCAGTCCCTCGTCCTCGACAAGTTCGAGGCCACTGGCGAAGGCGACGTTGTGAGCATCGGCGGAGATGATTTGCTTGCGGCGCTCGGCATCGATCACGACCTTCGCCCTCTCGAGCTTTTCGGCATAATCGGCAAACCGGCGAACGATGATCGCCTCGGGTGCATGGAAACGGTGGCCAAAGGTCACGTTGGAGGCGACGATGCCGTCGACCTCGAACGGAATGACCTTGGTTTCCTCCGTCTCCGAACCGAAAGTGCAGACGATCGACTGGAGCGGGCGCACCCAGCGCAGGCTTCCGGGCCTCGCGGAGGCGGCACCGGAGCGCATGGATTTCGGCCAGGGGAAATTGCGGATGATCCCCGGCATCACCTCGGCGATGATGTCCTCGGCGGCCCGGCCGGACTTGAGGATATGGGCGACGTAAAAATCCCCCTTCTTCGGATCGCTGTGGACGTGGGCCTCGCTGATCGAGGAGAGGCCCGCGCCGCGCAGGAAGCCTTCGATCGCCTTTTCGTTGGCGTCGGTGCGCGGTCCCTTGCGCTCCTCGCGAATATCGGCAGAGCGCGCATTCAGGCCGCGGATATCGAGCGTCAGCCGGCGCGGCGTCCAGTATTCGCGCGCGCCCTCATAGGTCAGACCTGCTTCGACCAGCGCATCCGTCACGAGCTTCTTCAGGTCGCCGGCCGCCTTGCGCTGCATGCGGGCGGGGATTTCTTCGGAGCGCAGTTCGATAAGAAGATCAGGCATGGGACTCTGGACTTTGTTCTGTTCCGGACGGTTGCGGCGGACTTAGCAAGCTCCGATGAAAAAGTCACCAAGCCCGGCAAGGAAATTGGCCTGGCGGCGCTACCAGCCGCCACCGCCGCCGCCGCCACCACCGCCGCCGGAAAAGCCGCCACCGGAGGAAAAGCCCGAGGACGAGCTTTTGGGAGGAGGCGGCAGGGATGATGTCATGGTATCCGCCATTGAGCCGGCAAACCCGCCGATCCTGTCTCCGAAGGAACCTGGACCAAAGGTCTCGCCGTGATACCAGCTCGGTTGATAGCCAGCGGCAGCAGCGGCGGCGCCCGCAGCCGCGGCAAGCAGCCAACGGTCGAACGTCTCCGTCCATGGCTTTTCGACGCCGAGCGCCACCGCATAGGGCAGCAGCGTCTCGAAATGCCGGGGCGACATTTCCGGCGCGCCCTGGAGGTTCATCCGATCCTGCTCGGCGAGCGTCATGTATTGCCGCAGCCCGTCTATGCCGTCCATCATCCGTGTGCCGAGTGGCGTTGGAGCTCCCATCAGGAAGAAGAAAAGCACATTGACGAGCACGATGCCGCCAACCGCGAAGAGCAGCGGCAGGTCGTCCGCGCCAGTCGCGGCGAAGACGATGGCAGCTAGGACCCCAGAAAAAATCGTGAGGAACACGAATGCGAAAAAGGCCACGACCACGATCGACATGATGCGGCGCGCGAGGCTCGATCCGCGCCGCAACGACTTGCCGAACGAGACGGCGAAAATCGAGACAAAAAAGGCGATGAAGACCGGCACGATGACCAGCGGAATGCTTTCCTCGCTGAGATCGCCGAAGATGAAGAGCGCCGCCAGGGCAAGCAGCGAAAGCAAGACGCCGCCGACGATATAGGCCGTATTGGCGCTGTAGTACTTGTCGCGATGCTCCCGTTCCATCGAACTGCGGAAGGCAGAGCCCGCCGCCTCGACTTTCTTGCCGTTCGCCCGATCGATCGTGAGTTTGCCGCCGGCCGTTCCGATCGCCTTCATCAGCGTCGCCTCGCCGATTGGCAGCTTCTCTGTTCCCCCCTTGCCCGTCGCTGTGATGACGATCGCCTTCTTCAGGTCTTCGAGAACGACGTGACCCTTTACCGCGAGATTGAGCGCGGCAGCCGACAGCGCCGTCCATCCCTCGCCGGAAAAGCCCTTGTTGTCGATGTAATTCACGAGCGCCGGCGATATGCCATCCGGCGCATCCCAGCGCGGTACCATCACCCCGCGCGCCGGATCACGACCGACGCGCACCCAGGCGCGTCCGTAGTAGAGCGTGACAAGAACCAGGCCCGCACCGGCAATGACGAGAGCCAGATGGTCACGCAGCCACCAGATGTTTTCCTGGGATGCGCTTGGCCGATCGATACTGCCCTTCGGCAGTTTGATCGCGATCGTCAGGCCTTCCTGCGGGTGAAGTCGCCGCGTGGTGGCGAAGAAGATCTCGTCGCCCTCCTCGACCGCCCGTGCATCCTTGCCCGTCGCGCCGTAGCTGCCGGTAAACACGTCGAGCGCTTCGGATTTCACGCCTTCGGGCAAGGTGACGGTGGCGGTCGCCTCCTCGATCGGGAAGGTCCATTCGGTCCCGGTCACGTTCCAATAGAGTTCGTCGTGATCATCGAAGAAACGTATCTGCCGGCTTGTCTCATAGGTGATCTGGAACGTGTGCTCGCCGCGCGGCAGAAACACGTCGGCCTTGCCGGTATAGATGCGGATACCGCCGTTGATCGATTCGGTGCGATAGCTTTCCTCCTCGCCGTCGCGTTCGACCGAAACGAGATTGAAGTCCACCTTGCTGCGGCGGCCGTTTGCATCGATGAAGGTCAGCGGGAAATCGCGGTAGATACCACGCCTGATCTGGTTGCCTTCGACATTGGCGGTGATCGTCTCGGTAACGGTGAGCGTACCGTCCTTCGCAACCTCGATGACCGAGTGGAAAGACGAGATTATCTCTTGCGCGGCTGCTGTGGGTGGCCAGACAAGAACGAGAAGAACAAGCGCAAGCGCTGCGGAAAGCCGCTTCATCGCAATTCCCTTCTCCGCATCGTCAGAACTTAACCGATGGCACCGCCCGGTCCGCCTCATTGGCAATCTCGAAATAGCCGGCCTTGGCGAAACGGAAGGCATTGGCGATCAGATTGGACGGGAAGCTTTCGACCTTGACGTTAAGGTCGCGGGCAGCGCCATTGTAATAGCGCCGCGACATCTGGATCTCGCCTTCGATCGTCTCCAGCGTGCGCTGGAGCTCCGCAAAATTCTCGTTGGCCTTGAGATCCGGATAGGCTTCGGCGAGCGCGAAGAGCTTGCCGAGCGCCTGTGAAAGCGCTCCTTCAACGGCCGCCCTGCCGGCGACGTCGCCCTCCGGCACGGCTTGTGCTCGATTGCGCAATGCGACGACTTCTTCAAGCGTCGACTTTTCGTGCGCCGCATAGCCCTTCACCGTTTCGATCAGGTTGGGGATCAGATCGGCGCGCCGCTTCAATTGCACATCGATGCCGGACCACGCCTCTTCGGTGACCTGTCGCGCCTTGACGAGGCCGTTGTAGACAAAAACCAGATAAAGGATCACCGCGACGCCAATTGCCAGTCCGATCATGAAAACCCCTCCTTGAGAACCCGCCAGACATTAGCACCGGCGTTCCAGCTTGAAAGGCATTTTTTGCAATCAAAGCAACGGGCCACCGCAAAGTTGCGAGCGGCTCGCCTGGCCGCGCGAGCTCGATTTCCTTGAATCGGAATCGACGACCGGCTGCAACTACAAGGCTGTTCCGCCGGGAACGGCGCTGAAACTCAGGATCGGCGAAAGTCGTCTTGTAGAACAACCCAAGACGCAAAGCCCACGAACATGAAAACGCTCGCAACTCCCATCAACGTAATCGCCTTCCTGGCCCTCTTCTTTGCCTATGCGAGCGGAGCCCAGGCCGACAGGCCGAACGGCGTGCGCCGGGCATTGCAGACCTATGGCGGCCAGCTGTCTCTGGAGGCATTTCCGATCGCCGGACTTCTGCTGACGGATACCCGCCGATGCGCGCGCGGCCCCTGCCGCTGACGATCTTTTGATCGAAACGGAGGGTGACAAGCCCGTCGATTATGCCGCTTCCTTGTTCCAGTTCGCACCGCCTGCATCGGTCAGCAGGAACGCCTCGCCGCAAGCCTTTGCCAGCGTACGGACGCGCAGGATGTAGCTCTGGCGCTCTGTCACTGAAATCACGCCTCGCGCGTCCAGCAGGTTAAAGACGTGGCTCGCCTTGATGCACTGGTCGTAGGCGGGGAAGACGCATTTATGCAGGCGATTGTTGCTGCTGTCGCCGGGCGCGCCAGCCGCCAGCAGTGCCAGGCACTCCTTTTCCGCGTCGATGAAATGCTGATGGAGCATCGCCGTGTTGGCATATTCGAAATTGTGCCGCGAATATTCCTGCTCGGCCTGCAGGAAAACGTCGCCATAGCTGATCTTCTCGGCGCCCTCGCGGCCGTTGAAGTTCAGGTCGTAAACATTGTCGACGCCCTGGACATACATGGCGAGGCGTTCGAGACCATAGGTCAATTCGCCCGACACCGGCGAGCACTCGATGCCGCAGACCTGCTGGAAATAGGTGAACTGCGACACTTCCATGCCGTCGCACCAACACTCCCAGCCGAGACCCCAGGCGCCGAGCGTCGGGCTCTCCCAGTCATCTTCGACGAAGCGGATGTCGTGCAGCAGTGGGTCGAGGCCGATCGCGCTCAGCGAACCGAGATAGAGTTCCTGCAGGTTGGACGGGTTCGGCTTCAGGAGCACCTGGTACTGGTAGTAGTGCTGAAGCCGGTTCGGGTTCTCGCCGTAACGCCCGTCGGTCGGGCGGCGTGACGGCTGGACGTAAGCCGCACGCCATGGCTTCGGCCCGAGCGCGCGCAGCGTTGTCGCCGGATGAAACGTGCCGGCGCCAACCTCCATGTCATAGGGCTGGAGCACCGCGCAGCCCTTGTCGGCCCAATAGTGGTGCAGCGTCAGGATCAGGGCCTGAAAGGAGCGCTTCGGGTTCATATGGTCCGGGAGAGAGGCGGTGGTCATGGGATCACGTCCGAATTCTTCAAGATTTGCCGGACAGGTGCCACGCCGCACGGCAAGGGTCAAGCGTCTTGCCCGATCCCCGTCGGGATGAGGCGCAAGCCTTCACTCGTCGTCGCGCTTCAGGCGGTATTCTCCGGTCTTCGGATCCTTTACGAGCGTTCCATTGGCGCCGGTTTGTTGTTCGCGGCGCAGACGCTCGCGCTGCCGCGCCAGCTTCTCGGCGTCGGCAATGAATTTCCGATAGCCGATCCAGGCGACGACAGCGATGATCACGAGCAGGATAAGCTGCGGCATTGTTCCTCCTCTGCACGCTCCCTCCAATCGAACCCGAAGCGATGCAGCATTTCAAAGTGTAACAGCGACCTCATGCGCCTGGCCAGACGCGGGTGGAGGAGTCTCACCTAAAGCGTGTCGCATTCAATCGAATTATACGACGCCCTTAGGTCTTTGTTTTTATGCATGTCGTTGCCCCAAAACCGCTGCACACTCTTGGGCGACATGCATCAGAGCCCGTATCGCGCCCACAGTGCCCTTTCCTCGAGCGCTTCGGCAAGCCCCGCGGCCGCGGACGCAGCCAAGGGCGCCGCGATCGCTGCGGAAACAGCCGCTCCCGGCTGGCGGCGACCGAAGAGGCTGCGTGCCGGCTGGATCAGTTCGAGCCGTGTTTTTGCGCCATAGCGTCTCTTCACCTCTCCACGCATGTCGCCGAGAGCGTCGACAAGGCCAAGTTCCTGCCCGCGCCGGCCGGTCCAGAAAAGGCCGGAGAAAATATCGGGATGGTCGGCCAGAAGAGATCCCCGGCGGGTCTTGACCATCTGGATGAATGTGTCGTGGATCTCGAGTTGCAAGCTCTTGAGGAACTCTACGTCGCGCTCTTTTTCCGGCTGGAACGGATCAAGCACCACCTTGTTTTCGCCGGCCGTATAGACGCGCCGTTCGACACCGATTTTCTTCAGGAGTTCCGGGAAGCCGAAGCCACCGGAAACAACGCCGATCGAGCCGACGATCGAGGTCGGATCGGCGATGATCTCGTCGCCGGCAAGCGCGATCATGTAACCGCCGGAGGCAGCCACGTCCTCGACGAAGATGAGGACGCGCTTCTTCTTCTCTTCCGCGAGGTCGCGGATGCGCTGGTAAATCAGGCGCGACTGCACCGGCGAGCCGCCCGGCGAATTGATGGAGATGGCAACCGCCGGCGCATCTTTGATCGAGAAGGCCTTGTCCAGAAGCGGGGCCACGGTCGCGAGGTTGAGAATCGGGCGGAATTGGCCCCCGCCGGCCATGATCGCACCGTGAAGCCTTATTGCCGGAATCGTCAACCCGTCCCTACGGAACCGTCTCGGCATCAGCCTTTTGAAGAATCCGGCCATTTCAACTCCTGCCCGTCACAAACCTGCTCTCGATGTATGCACTGCCGTCGCAAACGCAATGCCCTTTTTTATCTCTCACGCTTTATCACCGGCGGCGGTAGGCGGCCCGCCCATTGTTGAGGTCATCCACTTCCGAAGAAAACCGGTGCGTTCCCTCGTCGTGCATGATGAGCGGCGCGCGCAGAGCCAAGCGCTTGCGGCTCTGCTTGATCGCCGTCACCAGGATGCGCACGGCATTCTCGCCCGCGCGTGGAAGAAGCGGCGTGATCTCGATACCGCCGAAACGGCGACCGCATGCCGCGATGATCTCGGCGATCGACTCCGGCCGGGCAATGAGAGAGAGCTGCCCACCTGGCTTCATGATCGCCCCCGCAGTCTTGATCCAGGCCTCGAAAAGATCGTCGGTCATCGCGTGAGCCTCGGCCTTGAGGCCGTCCGGCGTCGTCCGGTCCGAAGCGTCGTTGAACGGCGGGTTCATGATCACATGATCGAAGACGTCGTCCGGCAGGCCCGCGGCGGCGCGTGCCTTGCCATTCAGCGACACGTCCGCCTCGAGCACCGAGACCCGCGAAACGAAGTATGAATTCTGCGGCAATGCGAGGCTGCGGCGAGCGAAGCCGGCCATAATGGCCGAACGCTCCACCAGCAGCACGTCAGCCTCCTCGATCCTGGAGGCGACCGCCATGCCGGCCGCACCCGCACCGGCGCCGAGATCCGCCACGCGGCAGCGATCGCGACACGAAACGAGCGAGGCAAGCAGCATCGCATCCATGCCGGAGCGATGCCCCTGGCCCAGCGGCTGAATCAAGTGAAATCGGCCCCGGTGGAAGGCGTCCACGGTTTCCGGCATCGTCGTCATTGCGCCGCGCCTCCGAAAGGAAGGTCGCAAGTGGTTCGCGGAAAAGCCGAAGTCACTGCCGCAATTCCCTTTCCAGACCCGCATCGATCAGGATCCGCCGCGCCCTCTCGGCATCATCCTCCGCGACCAGGAAACGACGCGGCAAAAGGCCGAGCGAACCCTCCAGGATGCTCATGCCCTGATCGGCAATAAGGCAGCCAATGCCGGCATCCTTCATCAGGCTTTCGGCGAAGGAGAGAAGTACGGCGTCATTGGTGCGGATCAGTTCCTTCATTCGGCTCGGTTTTCCTGTCTTATTTCAAGCAAGCGAGGCAATTCGCCTCTTGCCGCCTGAAAGCCCTCTTTCTATTGTCGAAATCGACAATGAAACAGGAGTCCGGGCGTTGGGCGTAGTGATACCGCTGGAAGACAATAAAAACAAACAGGCGTCTGTGAAGCCGCTCGTCGACCTGACCATGTCCGACATGGAACGGGTCAACCAGCTCATCCTCTCCAAGGCCGGCTCCGATGTCCAGATGATCCCGGAGGTCGCCAACCACCTGATTTCGTCCGGCGGAAAACGCCTGCGCCCCATGCTGACGCTCGCCGCCTCCTCGATGTTCGGTTACGAGGGCGACGCCCATGTCAAGCTCGCGACCAGCGTCGAATTCATGCATACGGCGACGCTGCTGCACGACGACGTCGTAGACGAAAGCGATCTCAGGCGTGGGAAATCGACGGCACGCACGATCTGGGGCAACCAGGCAAGCGTGCTCGTTGGCGACTTCCTGCTCGGTCAAGCCTTCCGCATGATGGTCGATGTCGGCTCGCTCGAGGCACTCGACGTGCTTTCGACGGCAGCCTCGGTCATCGCCGAAGGCGAAGTCCTGCAGCTTTCGGTCGCCAAGAACATGGAGACGACCGAAGACGAATACCTGCAGGTCATCCGCGCCAAGACGGCGGCACTCTTTGCCGCTGCGGCGGAGGTCGGACCGATCGTTGCGGCAACCAGCAAGGCGAACCGCAACGCCCTGAAGTCGTACGGCATGAACCTCGGATTGGCCTTTCAATTGGTCGACGACGTCCTCGACTACGGAGGCTCTTCGAGCGACCTCGGCAAGAACGTCGGCGATGATTTCCGTGAAGGCAAGATCACGCTTCCGGTCATCCTCTCTTATCGCCGCGGCACGCCGGAGGACCGCACCTTCTGGCGCGAAGCCATCGAAGGCGGAAACAATGACGGTGCCAATCTCGATAAAGCGCTTGGCCTCATCCGGCGCTATGGCGGGCTTACCGACACAATTGCGCGCGCGCAACATTATGGCACGATCGCGCGTGACGCCTTGGCGCCGTTGCCGGTTACCCCCTGGAAATCAGCGCTGACAGAGGTGATCGATTTCTGCATCGATCGAGTGAGCTAGACCGGCGGACGTTCCATTTTAGGAATTTCTTGCCGCGTTGCGCCAAAAAAGCCATTCTGTTCCTCAAGACTTGCTTCCGGCAATCTCCGATCGATCCGGAAAAACCAGCGACGGTGCGGCAAACGCACCGTCGGCAATGAAAGGTTTGATATGCGGCAAAATACATTCCTTCGCCTTCTTAGCGGCGCGGCACTGCTGGCCCTCGCATCGGTGACCGGCAGCTATCAGGCCTTTGCCGAGGAAAAGGCGGTGATCGATGACGCGAAACCTTTCGACATCAGATCGGTCGACACCTTTTCCGGCGCTTTTCTGGCCGCCCGCACGGCCGACGTGGACCGCGACTTCGCCTCAGCAACCGAGCTCTACAAGATTGCCCTGCAATTCGAACCGGACAACAACGACGTCAAGCAGCGGCTGATGATCACGTTGCTCATGGCGGGCAAGCTTGACGAGGGCGTCAAGATCGCAGAGGACCTTAAGTCCGATCCGGCCGTCGAACGCATCACGACGGTCGTACGTGCAATCGAAGCGATCCGCAAACGTGAATACCGCAGCGCCCAGAAGCTCCTCGCCTATGACGGCCCGAACGATCTAGACCGGATGATGAATACGCTTCTGTCCGCCTGGGCGAAGTTCGGCCAGGGGCGGCCGAAGGAAGCGCTGGCGCAGATCAAGGCGCTCGATGGTCCAGAATGGTTCCGCGTCTTCAAGAACTATCACGCCGGCGCGATCGCGCTTGCCGCCGGTGACAAAGCAACGGCACGCGCACGGCTCAACGACGCCATTCTCGACCGCGAAGGCGGCAGCGCCGCTCCGGACACGTTCATGCGCTCGGTCGAGGCGCTGGCACGTTTCGAGGCCCGTGAGGGTAACAAGCAAAAGGCGCTCGACACGATTGCCGTCGGCGAAGGCATGGTCAACAACTACACGCCGCTCGAAGCGCTGAGAAAGAGCATCGAGGAAGGCAAGCCCCAGGAGCAGCAGGTTCGCAGCGCCGTCCAGGGCGCCGCCGCGGTACTCTTTTCCGTCGGAGGCGCGCTCAATCGCGAAGGCGCGGAAGACGTCGTTTCGCTCTATCTGCAGACCGCGCGCCAGCTCGATCCGGAAAGTGCCGACATCCTCGTCATGCTCGGCGGGATTGCCGAAAACCTGAAAAAGGAAGAGGAGGCGATTGCGCTTTACAAGAGCGTGCCGGAAAACTCGCCGATGCGCCGCCTCTCCGAGCTTCAGCTTGGCCTCAGCCTAGCCAGCATCGGCAAGGTCGAAGAGGCCAAGAAGCACCTGAGAGCGTTGATCGACGTCGATCCCAAGAATATCCGCAACTATCTCGCCTATGGCAGCGTGCTGTCGGACGCGAAGGACTACAAGGAGATGGGCGAGCTCTACGACCGGGCCGTTGCCGCCATCGGTCCCGTCCCGAAGCGCGGCGACTGGACAGTATTCTTCCAGCGCGGCATCGCCTACGAGCGACAGAAGATCTGGGAGAAGGCCGAGCCGAACTTCCGCAAGGCCCTGGAGCTCAATCCGGATCAGCCGCAGGTCCTGAACTATCTCGGCTATTCCTGGGTCGACATGAACATCAACCTTGACGAAGGCCTCGACATGATCCGCAAGGCGGTCGAGCTCAAGCCTGATGACGGCTACATCGTCGATTCGCTCGGATGGGCCTATTTCCGCATGAACCGGTTCGACGAGGCCGTGACTGAACTCGAGCGCGCGGCCGAATTGATGGCGGGCGACGCCACGATCAACGATCACCTGGGCGATGCCTACTGGCGTGTCGGACGCAAGCTCGAGGCGGTATTCCAGTGGAATCAGGCACTGGAGTTGAAGCCCGAGGAAGCGGAAATTCCGAAGATCAAGGCGAAGATCGAAGACGGCTTGCCGCCCATCAAGCCGCAAGTTCCGGCCGCGGCCGACGCCAAGGAGTTGCCGAAGAAGACAGGCCCCGCGACGCCGGACAAGAAATCCTGAGAATATGCATCAGGACGGCATTCCGGGCTTCGCGCTGACATGCGCGGCGCCCGCCAAGATCAATCTCGCGCTGCATGTCGTCGGCCAGCGCGCCGACGGCCACCATCTTCTGGAAAGCCTTGTTACTTTCGCGGACTGCGGCGACCGGATCGGTCTTGCGTTGGCTGATGGCGACCGCTTCACCGTGTCCGGACGCTTCTCGGACGAGTTGCCGCTTTCAGCGGAAAGCAGGGGCGGCAATCTGGTGTTGCACGCGCGCGACCTGTTGCGGAGCGAACTGACCTCACGAGGCATCGCCGCCGGTCCCGTCCACCTCCATCTCGAAAAGAACCTGCCCGTGGCCTCCGGCATTGGCGGCGGCTCGGCGGACGCGGCGGCAACCCTTCGGGGTCTCCTTATGCTGTGGGGCGGGTCCGTGGAGCCGGCGAAGCTCGATGCCGTCGCGCTCGAACTCGGCGCGGACGTGCCGATGTGCCTCGACGGCGGGCCGCTTCTGGCCGCGGGAATTGGCGAGAAGATCACCGCCCTTCCCGATCTCCCGTCTTTCGCGATCGTCCTCGTCAATCCGCTGGTCGCCGTTTCGACACCGATGATCTTCCGGTCGCTCGTCAACAAGACGAATCCACCGCTCGTCCTGCCGAAAGGTGTGAACACAGCGGCGGAATGGTTGTCGGCGATGGCCGATATGCGCAATGATCTGGAGGGCCCCGTGCGGGGGCTCGTTCCTGCGATCGAGGAGGTATCAGGCTGCCTGAAGGCGGCGGGCGGCACGCTTGTACGCATGTCCGGCTCCGGCGCCACCTGCTTCGGCCTGTTCGACAGCGACGAAAGGGCGCATCGGGCCGCCGAGCGTATTTCCGCCAGCCATCCGGAATGGTACGTTTGCGCCGCGCGAACCACAGCGCCGCGCATCCGATCAGGCGCGCAAAGGTCGCTGTAGCACTTTGAATTGCTGCATGATTCCTTAAATCGATTCCGATTTAAGGAATCATGCAGCAGAGGGAGAGGATAGCACCCAATGCCTGGCATCGACGAAGGCCGCTCCTTCATTCCCGTCGGCATTGCCGTTCTTACGGTATCCGACACGCGCACGCGCGCTGACGACAGGTCAGGCGACACGCTTGAGGCGCGCATCCGTGAGGCCGGCCATCGGCTCGAAGCAAGGGCGATCGTCCCGGACGACCGGCAGAAGATCTACGATCAAGTGAGGGCCTGGACGCTGGACGATGCGATCGACGTAGTCATTACCACCGGAGGCACCGGCTTCACCGGCCGCGACGTGACGCCGGAGGCGCTTGAGCCCCTTTTCGAAAAGCGCATGGACGGCTTTTCCGAAGTGTTTCACAGGATCTCCTACGAGAAGATCGGCACGTCGACGATCCAGTCGCGAGCCACGGGCGGTGTCGCCAATGCCACGTTCATCTTCGTCCTGCCCGGATCGCCGGGCGCCTGCAAGGACGCCTGGGACGGCATCCTGAAGCAGCAGCTCGACTATCGGCACATGCCCTGCAATTTCGTTGAAATAATGCCGCGGTTGGACGAGCATCTCAAACGCGGCTAGAGCGGGATGAGGAAAGGTGTGTGCGGTTTTCCGCCCGCATCCCGCGTCTCGACTTGTTAGAATCGATCACGTTCATGATTTTAGGTCGATCCGACCTAAAATCATGAACGTGATCTGGCGCGTTCGGCAGCGGCCGCAAATTATTCCGCATCCTGCTTCAGGTTGTTCCCCGCGAAACAGCCGGCGTCACAGTCACTTGCTAAATTCCACCTCGTCAGCCGGCGCGGGGTGGCCGAAGGCAAGACCGATCATCCATCCTCAAGCGCAGCGAAGACAAATCATCCCACGACACGGGCGGGGGAAGAGCAGGATGCATACGACATGCCGTCCCTTGGATTGCATGGCAAGCCATTTTCGCTAGCAAGGTCATTTGAGAGCCGCTTCGGGGGGTGCCGCGAACAAGACAGGCACCCCATTCTTGCGATCGATACCTACAGCGACCTTTGCATTGCTGCATATCTTTAACCCTAAATCGGCTACGATTTAAGGAAACATCCAGTAGCCAGCGACTACTCCGCTGCCGGTCGCTTGCCGGCCGCTACCCAGGCGGGAACAAGCTCAGTCACCAGTTTGCGCGCGGCACGAATATTGACCATGTCGCTCAGCCGCATGTTCGCGCGGGCGACGGCGATCGCATCGCACTTCTGCATCAGGAAGCCTGTCTCAAGTGGGCGCGCCCTGCGCGAGAGGCGACTTAACAGCGGGCGGCGATGCATTCGTGAGGGAGAGAACCGCGCCGGATTTCTGTTGAGCGACACATATTCAAGAAGCTCGTCCACCCAGCGCCCTGTAGGCCGTGCGCCCGGCTCCAGGAACATCAACCATTGGCCGCGTGCCGAACGGACAATGTCGCCCAGGTCCCAATCGACGCAAAAACGGCAGCCAGCAGCATCAGCGACACGCAGCGAACCGTCTTTCGAACCGTGATCGAGAATGATGACGTCACTGACGAGGCCCTCCACGGCGCCGGCAACAAGCACCGACAGCGTCTGCGCGAGTTCGGCCTCGTTGTCCCGTGTTTCCATGATGATCGTCAGCATAGTCGTTCCTACCGCATTGCACTCACAAATGCTACAGGCACCGGGCTTGCCCGGTTCGGCATGCTCGGTGGTGATCTCCTATCGCTCAGATGCTCAAGTTTGTTCTTGCTTTGTTCCGCCTTCTGCGATAGGAAAATAATCAGCAACGAAACGGAGCCCGTCTGTTTCCGAGGAGATATCGATGACCGAGCTGTCTCAATTGAGGCAGGGCGCCCTTGCGCCCGCCAACACCGCGGACATGGCCGAAGCAAGGATCAAGGGAACGGGCCTGAGGATCGACATCGATCGCCGGCGCGGCCGCGGCGCCGGCCTCAACATGTCGGGTCGCTTCGAACCGCAAACACGCGAGGTCTTCGACGACGGTTGGGAGAGCATCGAGGAACTGCCGCCCTTCAAGACGGAGGTCCAGGTCGAGAAGCCCCGCGCGGTTATCACGCGCAACGAGTCTCCGGACATTGGTTTCGACCGTTCGATCAATCCCTATCGCGGCTGCGAGCACGGCTGCATCTATTGTTTTGCCCGCCCCACCCATGCCTATATGGGCCTCTCGGCGGGCCTCGATTTCGAGTCCAAGCTTTTCGCCAAGCCGGACGCCCCGCGTTTGCTGGAGCGCGAATTGGCAAGGCCAGACTACAAGGTTCGCCCGATTGCCATCGGCACCAATACCGATCCTTATCAGCCTATCGAGAAGGAATGGCGGATCATGCGCCAGGTTCTCGAAGTGTTGAAGGCGGCAAACCACCCGGTGATGATCGTCACCAAGTCGGCCATGGTGACCCGCGACATCGATCTGCTTGCCCCGATGGCGGAAATGGGTCTCGCGCGGGTCGGCATTTCGGTAACCACACTCGATCGAAAACTGGCGCGCACGATGGAGCCGCGGGCATCGACGCCGACAAAGCGGCTCGAGGCGATCCGCGCCATCTCGGATGCGGGCATCCCCACCGGTGTTCTGGTTTCACCGATCATTCCGGCGCTGAACGACCATGAGATCGAACGCGTGCTCGATTCGGCGAAGACGGCGGGCGCGTCGGAAGCGAGCTACGTGCTGCTGCGGCTGCCGCTCGAAGTAAGCCCCCTCTTTCGCGACTGGCTGCTGCGCAATTATCCGGACCGCTACCGCCACGTCATGTCGCTGATCCGCTCCATGCGGGGCGGCAAGGACTATGACGCCGAGTTCGGCAAGCGCATGAAAGGGGCCGGTCCTTATGCCTGGCAGATCGGCCGGCGCTTCGAACTTGCTGCCAAGCGCCTGGGGCTAAACCTGACGCGCCGGCAACTCAGGAATGATGTCTTCGTGCCGCCGCTCGGAATGGGGGTGCAACTGTCACTGCTTTAGGATCTCCGCACTCCTGAGAATTCCCGCCAAATACAAGCCGATCTCCTCTGTGACAGGAGTTCGATAGCATCGTTCATGCAAATCCTCGGTTCCGGCGCCCTCCCCGCCTCAGGGTGGCGCTGGTTTTCCTCCCGGTCACCGCCGCACTCGTACCGGGGGGCTTGAAGGGAATCGGGCGAATATGCAAGTGTCCCCTGCATGTCACCTCGCAAATCGCCCGATTCCCCGCTTTTTCCCATCGAACTGCCAGTCCCCGATTTCGGCTTCGAGCTTGCCGCTCGCCGGGATGGCTTTTGGCCTGTTGCCGGTGCGGACGAGGCGGGGCGGGGTCCGTTGGCTGGTCCGGTCGTTGCTGCCGCGGTCATTCTCGATCCGGACGCCATTCCGAACGGTCTCAACGACAGCAAGCTCCTGAGCGCGGAACAGCGCGAAGCGTTGTTTGAGGAAATTCTCGCGACGGCGACGGTGTCGATCGCCTCGTCTTCGGCGACACGTATCGACACGACCGATATCCTCAAGGCGAGTCTCGACGCGATGCGGCGGGCCGTCGATGGTCTTTCCACGACCGCGCGTTTCGTACTCGTCGATGGCCGCGATGTTCCGCCGGGCATCTCCTGCCACGCCAAAGCGATCGTCAAAGGCGATTCCCGATCGATGTCGATCGCCGCCGCATCGATCGTCGCCAAGGTGACCCGCGATCGCATGATGGCGCGCGCCGACGTCACGTTCCCCGCCTATGGCTTCGCCATTCATGCCGGCTATGCCACCGCAATGCACCGAAACGCGATCGGCAACCATGGCCCCTGCTCGCTGCACCGAATGAGTTTCCGTCCCTTTCGCCAGGTTTGACGCCCCGTGCGCATTCGGCCTGAGAACGGCAGGCGCGTCGGCCGGTCACGGCGCGCGTGACATCTTGTACGCGCAGCCTATCCCTCGCTGAAATACCAGTTTCTCGAGCGCCTTCAGGTCACGGACAAGGACCGTTGCGTGCTCCATGTGGCAAAGCCGAGCGACCGCGTCATCTGCCCACTCAAGCCCCATGCACGACGGCTGCCCGACGGTTCGTCCAGAGGCACTTCGACGAAGGCGCACTTACCTGAACGAATGACCGGGCCACGCCGGAGAATATGCGCAACCGACGTTGCGCCGCCGAGCATCCCTTCGGCACCGTCAAGGGAGCGATGGCAGGCGCCGCTTCCTCACCAAAAACCTCAAGGGCACCAAGACCGAAATGGCGCTGTCGGTGCTCGCGTACAACATCCTGCGCACCATCAACATGAAACCGACGCCGGCATGGACAACGCCGAAATGCAAAAGAGGCCCCGGTTAAACCGGAGCCTCCATTCGTTTCCACACAGCCTGCGGGGCGGGTTTCTTTCGGATTTCAGACCGTCGCCGTCTCAGTTGAGCCGAGACTTGACCTCGCCGAGCGCCTTCTTGAACAGCGTATCCTGCGCACCGGCATCGGTCTTGGCTGACAAGACCTTCTCTGCCGCGCTAATCGCCAGATCGACGGCTGCCGAGCGGACCGCATTGATCGCGTCGCTTTCAGCCTGCTTGATCTTCTGTTCGGAAAGTGCCGTGCGGCGCGCCACATATTCCTCGGTCTTCTGCTTGGCCTCCGCCGTCAGCATTTCCGCTTCCCGCTGCGCAGCGGCAACGATGCTGGCGGCCTCGGCCTCGGCGTCCTTGCGCTTGCGCTGATATTCAGCGACCAAGCTCTGGGCCTCTTCGCGCAGGCGCTTGGCTTCCGCCAGTTCGTTGCCGATCTTGTCGGCGCGTGCGTCGAGCGCGCTGGCGATCATGCCCGGAACCTTGAGATAGGCGATGAGAGCAAGGAAGAGGATCAGGCCGATAAGGGCATAGAAAGTCGCATCAAGAGCCATCGTTCATTGCTCCTCAGTTGCCTGCCGATGCCTTGACGGCGGCAGCGATCTCGGCCTTGGTGACGGTTCCACCGATCAGTTGCTTGACGACGGCGGTGGCCGTTTCCTCGGCAATGGCGCCGACATCGGCAAGCGCCTTGGACTTGATATCGGCGATGCGCGTTTCGGCGGCGGTGATCTTCTTCGCAAGATCGCCCTCGACCGCGGTCCGGTCGGCAGTTGCCCTGGCCTTGGCAGCTTCGCGCGCCGTGTCGGCGATCGAATGCCCCTTGGCCCTGGCGCTTGCCAGTTCCTGCTCGTAGGACGCGATGGCAGCGTCAGCTTCGCCTTTAAGGCGCGACGCTTCATCCAGATCCTGAGCGATCCGGTCGTGGCGGGTTTCGAGAATGCCGCCAATGCGCGGAATGATGACCTTCGACATCAGCAGATAGAAGAGGCCGAACGTGATCGCGAGCCAGAGCAACTGCGATGCGAAATGGGTCGAATCGAAAGGCGGGAACACGCCCGTGCCGTGTTCGCCTTCGGGGGCCACACCCGTTTCGGTGTGCACCTCGCCGGCCGCAGCGGGATCGTGTGCTTCGCCTTCAGTGGTGGTTGACTGGGCATAAGCCGCGGTCACAAACATGCTCACCTCCAGGTGCACTCAAGAATATGCGCGGCCGCGGCCTCTGAGCGAGGCCGCGGCCAAAACTTCGGTCGGTATTAGACGGCGAAGAGGAGGAGCAGGGCTACGAGCAGCGAGAAGATGCCCAGAGCTTCCGTAACGGCGAAGCCGAATACGAGGCGGCCGAACTGGCCGTCAGCAGCCGACGGGTTGCGCAGCGCGCCGGACAGGTAGCTGCCGAAGATGTTGCCGAGGCCGAGAGCCGTGCCGGCCATACCGAGGCATGCAAGACCTGCACCGATGAACTTTGCTGCTTCCGCTTCCATGATTGAACTCCTTCGAAATGGTGTTGCGGCTAGGATTTGTGCTTCCGCCGGAGGACCCGGGCGGAAGCCAGCGACTGTTATTCCTTAGTGGCTTCCCGGATGGACGGCGTCGTTGAGGTACATGCAGGTCAGCACCGCAAAGACATAGGCCTGAAGGAAGCAAACGAGGAACTCAAGACCGGTAATGGCGACGGTCATGATGAGAGGCAGGATCGCACCGCCGATGCCGAGCGCGCCAAGGGCGCTCAACGAGGTGACGAAGCCCGCGAAGACCTTCAGCGTGATGTGGCCGGCCAGCATATTGGCGAACAGACGGACCGAGAGGCTGATGGGACGGGAAAGGAACGAAATGATTTCGATCGCAACGACCAGCGGCAGCAAAACCCCCGGCACGCCGTGCGGCACGAAAAGCTTCAAAAAGCCCAGACCGTGCTTGTAGAAACCATAGAGAATGACGGTACCGATGACGAACACGGCCAGAGCGAAGGTGACGATGATCTGGCTCGTTACCGTGAAGAAGTAGGGAAACATGCCGAGCAGGTTTGCCGTCAGGATGAACATGAACAGCGAGAACACCATCGGGAAGAATTTCATCCCGTGGCTGCCTGCCCCTTCGCGAAGCATCGACGCAATGAACTCGTAGGACACTTCCGAAACCGACTGCAGGCGCGTCGGGATCAGCCCGCGCTGCGACGTGGTCAGATAGAGAAAGCCGGCGGCCACGCCGACGGTCGCAACCATGAACAGCGACGCATTGGTGAAGGAAAAGTCAATTCCGCCAATTTCGATCGGGACAATCTTGTTGACCAGGAACTGGTGGGTCGGATCGTTTGACACCGCGCTTCTCTTTCATTTTGCCCGCCCGCAAGCGGAAACCGTGTTCTTTCGGGCGGCGCCTCAGGCGCCATCCCCGTCCTTCTTGTCATTTCCAGGACTACGTCGTCCCTGATCCGGCGTCGCCACCAGCCCGGCCGACCGCAGCACATTCAAGACGCCGGCACAGAACCCCAGGAGGAGCAAGATGATCATGCCCCACGGCCCTGTACCCGCAAAATGGTCCAAAAGATAGCCCAGAAACGCCCCGACAACGATCCCGGCGATGAACTCGCTCGAGAGCTTCATCGCCGCCGCGTAACCTTGCCGGCTTTCCGCGGCGCGCGCCTCGACGTCGTCCGACTTGTCCGTCCGCTTGGACGCGATGTCGTCGCCAAGGCGCTTCAGCCGCGCTTCCAGACTTTCTTCCGGCTTCTCCGTCACATGGCTCCCCTTTGCAGCCCCCACGCGGTCTTAAACGCGATCTCGGTCATACAAACGGCCGGTGTTCAAGCCACGCTTCGGCCCCATTTGAAGTCGCGCGCAACATAGTTTTAGGCACCCGTATAGTCAAGGCATGGGAGCACCTTGGGCGTGGACAATATTTTTTCGTAATTTCAGAGGCTTAGCCATATTTTTGGCAAGCTGCGGCAAAGCGGCAAGGGGAATCGGCAGCGACCGAACGGTCTTGACCGGCCGTTCGGCGCGAAGTCATCCAACGGAATCGAGGCTGTCGATCAGCTCCAGCCGCCGCCATAGGTGCGGTAGAAGATGTGCAGGCCGATCTTACCGACGCGCTTCATGGTTTTAGCCCAGGCCGGCTTCACATAGGCCGCGTGATAGTGCGTTGCCGACCCCACTTCCGGCAGCCAGATCTTGCCGGCGGTGACGGCCAGCGCGACCTCCTTGGCGGTCTTCCAGTGCGAGCGCGAATATATCAGGTCGCGGATCATGTCGCAGGCGAACGAAAACTGGCAGCGGTTGCGCCAGGCCTTGTTCTGGTAGACAACTCCGCAAATCGCCTTCGGGTAAGTCGGATTGCGCACGCGATTGAGAATGACCTGGGCCACCGCTGCCTGGCCCTTCACCGACTCGCTGCGAGCCTCGAAGTAGATCCCCTCGGCAAGGCAAGTCTGCTCCTCCTTGCTAAAGACCGTGGCGGGCAACGCGGTTGCCGCCCAGGCATGGTCGTCGGGTGCGATGTCCGGAATGAAGCGCCCCCCGTTCTTGTCTTCCCGGAGGATCGAATCGAAGGGCGACTCACGCGCATAGTCCGGCTCGGGCCGGACATAGGCGGTCGCAAGAATATCGGCCTTGTTGTTGGTAATCAGCTTGGCGAGCATTGGCGAGACGCCGGGATCGGCCTTCGGCGGCTTCTTTCGGTAGAAGGCCGTGGCGATCTCGATCTCCTTGCCCTTGATGCGCGGTTTGGCAAATACCATCTTCTCGGCCCCGTCGAAGTCCGGCTCCATCAGCGAACTCGTACGCTGGAGGATCGAACCGGCGGTAAAGTCCTTCGGCGGGGTCACGGGGCTGACAGCAACGATCCGACCCCTCTTCAGCTTGCGGGTCACACGGTCTTCGTCGGGCGTCGCGCCCTTGTTCTTGGTTTCCGCGGTCAGCGCCACGTGGCTGCCATCGGGCATGGTGACGCCGGCACCGCCATCCAGGGCGCCGGTGGTGATCGGATCGGCGAATACCATCTCGACCTCGTGCAGCGAACCCGCAGGCGATTGCGTGAGATACATCCGCCAGCGCTCGCCACCGCGGTTGATGCCCGACAGGAAGGTCGCCAGGTCGGAATAGGCGACCGTTGACGGGCAGCTGAGAAAAAGGGCGATGCCGATCAACGCGGGCGCAGCCCAGGCCGGCAAAGACATACGAGACTTGCAACGCAACTTGTGGCTCTGACGCACCGACCGGCTCCACGCAACACGTACTCGGGCACGCGTTCTCGCAAGCCGGCGAAGGGCCAGCTCCAAGATTCCGTGCAGGAAGCTAAGATTTGGAAGCGGTCGGACAGCACCCCGGAACCGCCTCGTTCGAGCCTTGAAAATGAAGCATTAACCTTGATGTTTGGTTAATGCGGCTGTGATGTTTCTGTCGGAGGAAGATGCTTTCCCGAGGGCGCTCAGATGATCACGTGAGAGCCGAGCTCGACCACGCGGTTGGTCGGCAGACGGAAATAGTCCGACGGGTCGATCGCCGCGCTGGCGAGCGCAATGAACAGACGATCCTGCCAGTGCGGCATGCCGGACTGGGCGTCGGGCACAAGCTTGCGGCGACCGAGGTAGAACGACGTCGACATGATGTCGAATTTCAGCCCCGACTTGCGGAAGAGACCCAGCGCCTGGGAGACGTTCTGGGTCTCCATGAAACCGAACTTCATCTCGAGCAGCGCGAAGCGCTCGGACAGAGGTTTCATGCTGACCCGCTCCTCCTTGGGCACTTTCGGTGTATTGGCCGTGCGTATCGTCAGGATGAAGTTCTGCATGTGCAGCACGTGATTGTGCTTGATGTTGTGAAGCAGTGCCGCCGGCGTCGACTCCGGGTCGCTTGTCAGGAAGATCGCAGTCCCGGGCACGGCCACCGGCGCATGCTCGCTCTTGCGTTCGATCGACTTGATGAAGCTCGCCAGCGGAATGTCGATATGCCGTGTCTTGGCATGCAGTAGTTCCGTGCCGCGCTTCCAGGTCCACATGATTATGATGAAGGTCGCTGCGATCAATATCGGCACGTAGCCGCCATCATGGATTTTCAGCATGTTGGCGCCGAGGAAGAAGAACTCCAGCGTGAAAAGCGGCAGCAGCGCGCCGGCTGCCCACCAGGCCGACCAGTTCCAGCGGGCACGCAGGAACTCGAAGGAAAGGATCGTCGTCACGACCATGGCACCGGTGACGGAGATACCATAGGCGGTCGCCAGGGCCTCGGAAGAACCGAACACGAAGACCAGAGCCATGACGCCGAACATCAGCAGCGTGTTGACGTTCGGCAGATAGATCTGGCCGGTGTGGGTCTCGGATGTATGGAAGATCGCCATGCGCGGCAGGAAGCCGAGATGGATCGCCTGTCGCGTCAGTGAAAAAGCGCCGGTGATCACGGCCTGGCTGGCGATGATCGTCGCTGCCGTCGCCAGGATCACGGCTGGAAGCAGCGCCCATTTCGGAAACATCAGGAAGAAGGGATCGGACATCCCTTCCGGGTTCTTGAGCACGAACGCACCCTGACCGAGGTAGTTCAGGGTCAGTGCCGGAAAGACGACGGTGAACCACGCCCATTGGATCGGCCGGCGACCGAAATGGCCGAGGTCGGCATAGAGCGCCTCCGCCCCGGTCACGGTCAAAAAGACCGCGCCGAGCACGATGATGCCGACAAAGCCTTCGTTCAGCATGAACGTGGCCGCATAGAGCGGATTGAACGCAGCGAAGATCGACAGATCGTCGGCGATGTGCATCAGACCGACCGCGCCCATCACCATAAACCAGACGAGGGTGATCGGCCCGAAGAAATTGGAAACCGCAGCGGTGCCTTTCGACTGCACGGCGAATAGCAGCAGCATGATGACCACGGCGATCGGAACGACATAATCCGTCAGCGCAGGCGTCACCAGCTTCAGACCCTCGACGGCCGAGAGCACCGACAGCGCCGGTGTGATCATTGCATCACCGATGAAAAGGGCCGCTCCGGCGATCCCCATGAAGAAAAGTATCGCGGCGTGTCCATTGGCGGTCTTCATCAAAAGAGCAAGCAGGGAGAGCGTGCCGCCCTCCCCTTGGTTATCTGCGCGCAACAGGAAGAGCACATATTTGATCGTGACGATGATCGTCAGCGTCCAGAGCATCAACGAGATCAAGCCGATGATCTCGACGTCGGTGACGCCGTCACGTGCAACAGGCCGCAGCGCCTCGCGGAACGCGTAGAGCGGGCTGGTGCCGATATCGCCATAGACGACGCCGATCGATCCGAGCCCGAGGACGAGCAGGCGGCGCATATTCTCGGACCCGTGTACGGCAGGGGCAGACAATTGAGACATACGTGTCCAACAGGCTCTTAAAGCCAGCCTTTCCAACGGAAGAAGAAGAAGGGTATCACGGCCGAAATCACCATCGCCGCCAGCGCCCACGGATAGCCGAGCTGCCATTCAAGCTCCGGCATCACGCGGAAATTCATTCCATAAATGGAAGCCACGAGGGTGGGCGGCAAGAGGACGACCGACGCGATCGAGAAGATCTTGATGATCGCATTCTGCTCGACATTGATAAGACCAAGCGAGGCATCCAGCAGAAACGTGATGTTTCCCGAAATGAACGCCGCGTGCTCGGAGAGCGATTGTATGTCCCGAGATATCGAGCGGCAGAGCTCGCGGCTGTCCTTGTCTTCCTGCACGACGGGTACAGTGTAGACAAAGGTCAGGAGCCTTGAAAGCGAAGCAAGGCTGTCACGCGTTTTGGCGACGAGCCTGTGGTGACCGGCGACATCGCGTAGCCGTGCCTCGAGCAAGTGCGGCGGCCGACGTCTGGCCGCCGCCTTGTCGCCGAAAACCTCGATCGACAGGTCGTCTATCTTGTCCACGGCCTGTTCCAGGATTTCCGCCGTCCGATCGGCGATCGTCTCGAGCAGCCGGATGAGAAGCACGGCGCCGTTGCGGCAGCCGCCGGGAATCCGATGCATGCCGGCTTTGAACAGGCCGAACGCCCTGGGTTCCGCGTAACGGATCGTCACCAGCCGGCCGCCAGAAAGAATGAAGCCGACATCGGTCAGGCCGGGAATTTCCGTGTCGCTGCGATAGACCAGCGACACCGTCATGAACACGGTGTCGTTCTCGGTATAGAGGCGGCTTGACGGCTCGATATCCTTCAGGTCGTCCCGCGTCGGGATGGAGATCCCCAGCAATTCCTCCATCATCAGATCTTCCGCCTTGCTCGGCTCGACGAGATCGACCCAGACGACATCAGGCCGCAGGGACGCCGGCGGCTCTGCCGCCGACAAGGCAACGGCGTCACCGTTCGTACAGTATCCCGTGATCATGCCGCTGCCCTTTTCATGCGGCCGACAAAAACAACCCACGAGTCTCTGAAGCGATCAACCGCCACACGATTTCCATAATGCAGATTCATCAGATGAAGCGTCCGCCCTGCACGACAAATCCTCAATCGTTTGTCGCGGGAGGCGATAGTCTCCGGCGAGAGGCGCTGAGCCGATCACCCTGCACAGGGGCGGCAAGGCATATGGCGCAACGCGTACGCAAAATCAATGCTCCCTTGCGCATGCCTGTCCCCGCAGGATTTCATTTCGGCGCAACCTAGCCTGCTCGGACGAGCTACGCAAATCTATTCGAAGACGATATCGGGCATCGTCCTGCTCTTGCTCTGGCGAGCCGCCGAAAGCTGCTCCCAGACATTCGCTGCGATCTTCCGGTAGATGCGCGCCACCTCGCCCTCGGGTTCCGAAACCACCAGCGGCGTTCCCGCGTCGGATGTTTCGCGAATGCCCATGGTCAAAGGTACCTCGCCGAGGAACGGCACACCGATGCGCTCGGCCTCCTTGCGCGCGCCGCCATGCCCAAAGATGTCGTAACGATGGCCCGTGTCGGGAGCCACGAAATAGCTCATGTTCTCGACAATGCCGAGAACCGGGACTTCCACCTTTCGGAACATCGTAAGGCCCTTGCGCGCATCGACGAGTGCGAGGTCCTGCGGCGTCGAGACGATGACGGCGCCGGCCAGCGGCACCTGCTGGGCCATGGTCAGTTGCGCGTCACCGGTGCCGGGCGGCATGTCGACGACGAGAATGTCGAGGTCGCCCCAGGCCACCTCGCGCAGCATCTGCAGCAGGGCCGACTGGATCATCGGACCGCGCCATATCATGGCAACCTCCTCGTCGACGAGGAATCCCATCGACATGACCGTCAGCCCGTAGTTTTCCATCGGGCGAATGAGCCGCCCTTCGATCTGTTGCGGCCGGCCGCTGATTTTCAGAAGGCGCGGCATGGACGGGCCATAGATATCGGCGTCTAGCAGACCGACCTTCAAGCCGTTCGCCTGCAGTGCGAGTGCCAGGTTCACAGATGTCGTCGATTTGCCGACGCCGCCCTTACCGGAAGCAACGGCGATGATGGCGCCGACTCCGGGTATACCCGCCTTTGCCGGAGCGCCACCGGCCGGACGCTGACTGTGCCCACGACCCGCCGGCGGAACCTGCCGCGGTGTTTGAACCGGCGCCGCTTGCGGTGCTGCCTTGCGATCGGCCGTCAGCGCGACCATCGCCGCCTTGACGCCGGGTATTTCGCGCACGACCCTCTCCGCCGCGGCGCGCATCGGCTCCAGCTCCTTCGCCCGATCGGCCGGCACGGTGATCGAAAAATAGGCCTTGCCGTCGGAAATGAAGACATCGGAGACAAGACCGAGATCGACGATATTGCCCTCCATGTCCGGGCCGCGCACGCTCCGCAGCTTTTCAAGAACCGTTTCCCTGGTTACGTCCGGCATGCCGCCCTCTTCATCTGTCTTCGTTACGGCGCCTGGAGAAGTCGTTCAGGCGGCAACACTTTGAACCACTACTGCACTTATCCTTAAATCGTATACGATTTAAGGATAAAAATATGCAGCAATTCAAAGTGCTACAGCGTCCTTTGCGCGCCTGACTAGACACGCGCGCCGTAGGCAATTTATCCCCAAATCTGACCCGATCTAAGGAATTATGCAGTAGATAGTCGAGGCGGAGCGGTTCGCCAATGCGACAGATTAGGAAAAACAGGGCCGCCAGCCGATCGTCGTGTCCGTACATCCGGGATCACAAACGACTGGCGGCGGCCCTGCTTCCTCGCAACCTTCTTGGGCGCTGTTTTATTGTAGTCCCCTCTGGACACGACAACACATATGCACAACGCGTGCCAGATTCGCGCCTTGCTGAAAAATCCAGTCATTTCAATTAGATGAGAGTTATGCGCATTGGAAACGCAGGCGCCGGTGGCTGCACTATTTCTGAGCAAGCATACTATTTGCGCACAAATACGAGACGCGCAGACAGCAAACTTTGTGCGCGTTGCATGAGGCACACGCTCGAGCGTCTGAAAAGACGCGCGGCGCTGCAGCGCTGGCGATCAGCTGATGTAGCCCTTCTTCATCGCCTTCACGACCGCCTGCGTGCGGTTTACCGCGTCAAGCTTCTTGGTAACGTGATTGAGGTAGTGATTGACGGTATGCTCGGAGAGACCGAGGATACCTGCGATTTCGGCGCTGGTCTTGCCGGCCGCCGTCCAGCTCAGGCACTGGATTTCCCGCTCGGACAGGGCTGTATTGGTATTCTTCCAGACGGAGCCGATCTCCGCCAATCGATTGTAGACGTGGATCGCGATCATCTGCAATTCCATCGCCGCCGTCATCGGCAAGTCCATCACGGGTCCCATGAGAATGACTGCACCGCGACCGCCTTCGGCGTCGTGGACCGGGAAGTAGTTTGCCTGGAAAATGCCGTTCTCGCGCAACATGGCGATGTAGTCTGCAGCCGATGTCGGCTTGCCGCCCTCGTTTTCCCAGTCTTCGAGCGTGATCTGGAACGGGGTTGTGGTCTCCCTCAAGCGACGCACGCCGGTGCTGAAGCGCAGCATCGACAGGCTGTCGTATTTGTTGAGCAGCTCGGCCGGCATGTTGGAAATGACGGTCGTTGCCGCCAGCCTTTCCACCTCGATCGCTGGAATCGAACAGATGAGAAAAACCTTGAAACCGAAGAGCTGCGTGACCCGTCGCATGTAGCGGATGATATCGAACTGGGTCTCAAGCCTTGCGATTTCAGACGCGAAATCACCGCCCCGGGGCAGATCGGTGTCAGTCATCCCGGTCGTCATCGTATCTTGCATTCGCGCGTTCCATGGCATTCATCAATAATCAAATAGCCCGAGCAGTCGACCAATGCCAACAGATGATCGACGTTCGGCGCTATTCTTGCGCAAAAGGCTGTGTATTTCCCTGCTTTGCGAGCCGCATATTCCGTCCAGCCTCTCCGAAAACGAAACTCAGTTGATCAGCCCGGCACGCATGGCCTTGGCAACGGTCTGAACACGGTTGACGGAATCCAGTTTGCGCGTCGCGCGATTGAGGTAATGATTCACCGTATATTCGGAAAGCGCCATAATTCTCGCCATCTCCATGGTCGTCTTGCCCGCGGCCGCCCAGCGCAGGCACTCGATCTCGCGACGAGAAAGGCTGCCGGGTCCCCGCCTGTCGCGTCCTCGCACTTCGTTCAGCCGGCTGTAGAGAAGGCCTGCCCAGAGGTTGAGCGCCTGCATCTCGTCGTTGGACGCCAGCTCTCTGCTCCCGCCAAAAGCGATAGCGGCGCGGCGTCCCGATGCGTCATGAACCGGCAAATAAAGACCACGCGGCAGACCGGCCGCTTCGAAAACGCAAGCCGCGGCATCGCCCTTGCCGTCGAGCCGCCTGCGCGCAAGCTGGTGGGCATCGTAGGTGAACGGAATCGTGCTCCGGCGCAGTCGCTGGACGACGGGGCTGCCATCGATCAGTCGTGCGCTGTCGTAGCGCCTGAGGAACTCCGATGGCCAGGTCGTCATCAGCGCCTGCGCGGCCAGGCTGTGGCATCCCGCATCAGGGATCGACAAAACCAGGAATCCGCGAAAGCCATAAGCGTCCGATATCTGACCAAGAACCCGCTTGATATCGTCTTCGTTGCCCAGCGCTCCCGCGACTGACCGCCCGCCGGGGAGAATCAATGAGGATATAGCTGCGCTGAAATCTACCACCCGCTCGTCTCCTACATCCCGCGCCCGATCGAGCGAGGCCGCTTTCGCCGTGATAAAACTAAGTCAAAACTTCCGCCAAAAATCAAATTCCGCTTCAGGCGCCTGCAACCGGCCGTAGCGGCTTGCCTGATATATCGCAAGCTAACGATCTCGAAACATCACGTCCAGTCGAAGTTCCTAATTTACCGTAAAGCGGACTTAACGTCCATTGCGCCCAGGACCGAGGCGCATTCGGACTTCCTCCTCGATCTTTCCTGCCGTCCCCCGTACGACCTCGGCCCAGACCGCTAACTGCACCATATTGACCCGATAGGCAGGCCCGGTGACGGATACGCCCGCAACCAAATCGTGTTCCGGGACGAAGATCGGCGCGGCGACGCAGCAGATCTCCGCCTCGTGCTCCTCCCGGTCGAACGCGTGCCCATCTCGGCGAATTTCGTCGATTTCGGCAAGCAGGCCGGCTGCGGAGCGATGCGTATGGGCCGTGAACGGGTGAAATTTCGTTTTTGCGGCAATGCGCATCAATTCCGGCTGCGACAGCGACGACAACGCCGCCTTGCCGATGCCCGTGCAATAGGCCGGCGACGCCTTGCCGATCTGCGAGCTCATCCGCACCGTCTGCCGGCTCTCGACCTTGTCGACATAGATGATCTCCGTTTCCTGCAGGACACCGAGGTGAACCGTCTCGCCGGTGAGTTCATGCAAACGTAGCAGATGCGGCTCAGCGATGTCACGGAAGCGGTTGCCGGACCAGGAACGATAGGCGAGCTTCAACAGACGCAGGCCCGGCTCGTAAGCCAGATCACGCCCCTGGACGAGCAGACCCTCCTCGACCAGGTGACTAAGCAGCCTATGCACCGTACCGCGAGGCTGACCGACGGACTGAACGATATCCGTGAACCGCTGCCGGCTGCCGGCCGTCACAACCGCCTCGAGGACCGCCATGGCCTTGCCGAGTGTGCCGGTTCCGGCGATTTCAGTCTCTGCGTCGGTTGTGTTGGTTTCGTTCATATCATCAGACTTCGGTCAGCGGCATCGTGCCTTGACAGGATAAACGCAATGGCGCGATAATTCCAGATAATAAAACATAGTTCCACATAATGGAACTACCATCCCAATACCAGCACAGGGGAAGCCATGCCATTACCGAGCGGTCAGTTTCCCGACCTGCAAAACAACGGTGTGCTGATAACCGGCGGCGGGTCGGGCATAGGCGCCGCCCTGGTGGAAGCTTTCTTGCGGCACGGTGCGCGCGTGGCCTTCATTGACATCGCAGAGGAAGAGAGCCTTGCCCTTTGCGAGAAGCTGGCCGCCGAAACGGGAAGTAGGCCTCAATTCATTCCTGCCGATCTCAGGCGTATCCCGAGCTTGAAATCGGCCGTCGATACCGCTGTCGACGCGCTCGGCTCGATCCGTGTGCTCGTCAACAATGCCGCACGTGACGACCGGCAGCCGCTGGAAGCGGTCACGGAGGAGAGCTGGGACGAAAGCCTGTCCGTCAATCTCAGGCACCTCTTCTTCATGTGTCAGGCAGTGACGCCCCACATGCGGCGCGCCGGCGGCGGGTCGATCGTCAACTTCTCCTCCATCGCCTTCATGCTCAACATGCCGGATGTACCCGCCTATGCGACCGCTAAAGCCGGCATCGTCGGCCTCACAAAGTCGCTCGCCGGGAAACTCGGCCCGGACAATATTCGTGTCAACGCGATTCTGCCCGGCATGATCGTCACCGAACGGCAGAAGCGGCTATGGCTGGACGATGATGCGATCGCGCGGATGCAGGAGAGACAGTGCCTGAAACGCATGTTGATCGCCGAAGACCTCGTTGGGCCTTGCCTCTATTTGGCTTCGGACTGCTCGGCGGCGATGACGGCCCAGACCATGATCATCGATGGAGGCGTATTTTGATGACGGCAGGCTATTATGCCGCGGTCGATTGGGGAACCACGAGTTTCCGGCTGTGGATCATCGGGGAAGATGGCGCCGTCCTTGCGGAACGCCGCAGTGCTGAGGGCATGACAACGGCGGCGAAGGTCGGCTTCCACGCGGTTCTCGACGCCCATCTCGCCGCGACGGACGCTCCCGGCCATCTTCCGATCATCGTTTGCGGCATGGCCGGTGCCCGCCAGGGCTGGAGGGAGGCCGGTTACCTCGATACACCGGCCGCCCTTACCGCGATTGCCAGCAGCGCTATTTCCGTCCCGGACGTCGACCGCGATATCCGGATCCTTCCCGGCCTCGCCCAGCGCGACATGCGCCATCCGGATGTGATGCGCGGCGAAGAAACCCAGCTTCTGGGCGCCGCCGGTGCGCTCGGCACCGGGCGGCACCTCGTGTGCATGCCGGGCACGCACAGCAAATGGGTCCGCTTGAGCGGCGAGACGGTCGACGGCTTTTCGACCTTCATGACCGGCGAACTGTTCGATGTCGTCTCGCGTCACTCAATTCTCAGCCATGCCGTATCGGACGGGGGCGCGTTCGGCGGCAGTGATCCGGCCTTTCTCGAAGCCGTGTCGGAGGCGACGCGGAATCCGGCTCTCGCCACGAACCTGCTTTTTTCAGTGCGAGCGGGACAGCTTCTTCACGCGATCAGCGCCACCGACGCCAAGGCGCGGCTCTCCGGCACCCTGATCGGCATCGAGATCGCCGGCGCACTTGCCACAGCCGGATCGATCGACGGAATCTGCCTCGTCGCATCAGGCCCGCTTGGGGCACTTTATCGTGCGGCCCTGGAAAGCCAGGGCCTCAAAGTTCAGCATGTCGACGCCGACGATGCTGTGCGGGCCGGCCTTTCCACGGCCGCCTGCGCGATCTGGCCCCTTTGACGGAAAGAAGAAGATGAACCGCATTCCCTTGCCACCGATGAAATATCCGCTGATAGCCATCTTGCGTGGGTTGAAGCCTGCAGAAACGGAAGGCGTCGTCGGCGCGCTGATCGAGACGGGCTTCACCGCAATCGAAATCCCGCTGAACTCGCCGGACCCGTTTCGTTCCATCGAAATCGCCGTGAAGATGGCGCCGGCCGGCTGCCTGATCGGCGCAGGAACGGTGCTGACGACGGCGCAGGTGGAGCAACTCGCCGACGTCGGCGGGCGGCTGATGGTGAGCCCCAACGTCGAACCGTCGGTGATCAAGCTTGCCGCGGCGAAAGGCATGGTAACGATGCCGGGCGTGTTCACGCCGACCGAGGCGCTGGCCGCAGCGGGCGCGGGTGCGACCGGTCTCAAGTTCTTTCCTGCGTGCGTCCTCGGCCCTTCGGGCATTGCGGCGATCCGCACCGTTCTTCCAGCCGATATCGAGATCGCAGCCGTCGGCGGTGTGTCGGAGAGCAACTTCGCCGACTATGCCAAGATTGGCATTCGCAGCTTCGGCCTCGGTTCGAGCCTCTACAAGCCCGGCATGAGTGCCGCGGAGGTTGAACAGCGGGCGAAGGCGACGCTCGAAGCCTATGACACTGTTTATGGAGGCCAGTGATGACAGATCCCGTTCCCTTCTCCGGCCGCGTTCTCTGCGACCTCGGCTCCGAGCTCGGTGAAGGTCCGACCTTCGATCCCGGCAGCGGCACCGCCTGGTGGTTCAATATCACCGGCCGGGAACTGCATGAGCTGCATGTCGAAAGCGGCCGAAAGACGGTTCACACCCTGCCCTTTCTTGGCAGCGTGCTTGCCGTCATCGATCCCGCCCGGCAATTGATCGCGTCGGACCAGGGGCTTTTCCTTCGCGATACGGGAAGCGGCAAGCTCTCCCTTTTCGCCACGCTCGAGGACAAGCCGGTCAACCGCTCCAACGACGGTCGCGTCCATCCGTCCGGTGCTCTCTGGATCGGCACGATGGGACGGAAAGCCGAAAGGCATTCGGGTTCGATCTACCATGTCGCCGGCAACCGCGTGACCAAGCTCTACAGCAACATCAGCATTCCAAACGCAATTTGTTTCTCACCCGATGGAGCCACGGCCTATTTCGCCGATACGGTCGTCAACCGTCTGATGCGCGTCGACATCGATCCCGCCACTGCCCTTCCGACCGGCGACGCCGTCGTTCTTTCCGACGAGAGCACTTTGCCCGGGGGCCTCGACGGCTCGGTCTGCGATGCCGACGGGCTGATCTGGAACGCCCGATGGGGCGCGAGTTCCGTCGACGTCTACAAGCCGGACGGCCAAAAGGTCGCCCGCTACGCCGTACCCGCGACGCAACCAAGCTGCCCCGCCTTCATCGGGGCGAAGGCTGACCGGCTGCTGATAACCTCCGCCTGGCAGGGGATGGACGAGACCGCGCGGGCCGCCGATCCCAATGCCGGGAAGACTTTCGACCTCGGCATCGAGGTCAAGGGCCGTTTCGAGCCCGCGTTTCTGCTCTGACAAGATAACAAATACTGGTATCGGGCCGCCAAAAAGTCATACAATTTCTCCATGCGATGAATCGCCATGGGAAGGGAGGGCTCGGATGAGCGAAAAGAAAAAGGAACTGAGGAGCCGCCACTGGTATGGCGGAACTCACAAGGACGGCTTCATCCATCGGTCCTGGATGAAAAACCAGGGGTTCCCGGATCACGTTTTCGACGGGCGCCCGATCATCGGCATCTGCAACACCTGGTCCGAGCTCACCCCCTGCAACAGCCACCTGCGCGTATTGGCAGAAGGCGTCAAACGCGGCGTGTGGGAGGCCGGGGGGTTCCCGGTCGAGTTCCCTGTTTCCTCGCTCGGCGAAACGCAGATGCGCCCGACCGCCATGCTTTTCCGCAACCTTCTGGCGATGGACGTCGAAGAGGCAATCCGCGCCCACGGGATCGACGGCGTGGTGCTGCTCGGCGGCTGCGACAAGACGACCCCGGGGCAGTTGATGGGCGCCGCCTCCGTCGACCTGCCGACGATCGTGGTTTCCTCCGGGCCGATGCTGAACGGCAAATGGAAGGGCAAGGACATCGGCTCGGGCACGGATGTCTGGAAATTCTCGGAAGCCGTGCGGGCCGGCGAAATGAGCCTGCAGGAATTCATGGCCGCCGAAAGCGGAATGTCGCGTTCGCCCGGCGTCTGCATGACGATGGGCACCGCAACCACGATGGCCTCGGTGGTGGAAGCGATGGGCCTTTCGCTTCCCACCAACGCGGCCCTTCCTGCCGTCGACGCGCGCCGCATGGCGCTCGCACACATGACCGGCAAGCGGATCGTCGAGATGGTGCACGAGGATCTCCGGCTGTCGAAAATCCTGACGAAGAAGAACTTCGAGAACGGCATCATCGCAAACGCCGCCGTCGGCGGATCGACGAATGCTGTCGTGCACATGCTAGCGATTGCCGGACGCGCCGGGGTTGACCTCTGTCTTGAAGACTTCGATCGCGTCGGCGGCCAGGTCCCCTGCATCGTCAACTGCATGCCGTCGGGCAAGTATCTCATCGAGGATCTCGCCTATGCGGGCGGCCTGCCGGCAGTGATGAACCGCATCCGGCATCTGCTCCATGCAGACGCGCCGACGGTCTTTGGCGTGCCGATCAGCAAATATTGGGAAGGTGCCGAAGTCTACAATGACGACGTCATCCGTCCGCTCGACAACCCGTTGCGTGCCGCCGCCGGCATTCGCGTGCTGAAGGGCAATCTCGCCCCGAACGGCGCGGTGATAAAGCCATCGGCTGCGAGCGAGCACCTGCTCGTGCACGAGGGGTCGGCCTACGTCTTCGAGACAATCGAAGACCTAAAGGCCAAGATCGACGATCCGGACCTGCCGGTAACCGAGGATACGATCCTCGTGCTCAAGGGCTGCGGCCCGAAGGGCTATCCCGGCATGGCGGAAGTCGGCAACATGCCGATCCCACGCCGGCTCGTCGAAAAGGGCGTTCGCGACATGGTGCGCGTTTCGGATGCGCGCATGTCGGGCACCGCCTTCGGCACCGTCGTCCTGCACGTCAGCCCGGAAGCCAATGCCGGCGGTCCGCTTGCGATCGTCAAGACCGGCGACCGAATCCGTCTCGATGCCATGAAGGGCGAGTTGAACCTCCTGATCAGCGAGGAGGAGTTCGCGGCTCGCATGGCCGCCTGGCGGCCACCGGAGCGGAAATGGCAACGCGGCTACTACAAGCTCTATCACGAGACCGTACTTCAGGCCGATAAGGGCGCCGACCTCGACTTCCTCGTCGGCAAGAGCGGCAGCGACGTGCAACGCGAGAGCCATTAGAGCGCGTGCGGTTTTCCGCGCGCATCCCGCTCTGACCTGTAAGATCGATCACATTGATGACTTTGGCATCGATTCGACCCAAAATCGACGTGATCCAGGTTCTTATCGGACGCCGCCACTTCGACCCATTTACAGTAAAACTCGAAGATCCCGGATCAATCTCCGTCCGGGATCTATAATGCGAATTTCGTCGCTCTCTCAAAGTATTACCCAAAGGTGGCCTGAGAACACCTGCCCGCGGGCTTAGATTTAGCCACACCTAAACAAAGCAACAACTTTACTAGCCGACTTTGCGAAATACAGTGACCGTCCGATTGATCCTGCCAAGACAAAGCGTCCCAAGGTAGAATCGTCGTCATTGCCTAGGGCGGACGCTTGCATTTTTTACGGAACAGATTTCGCTGCCGGACGTTGCTTGAGTATCACCAACGCGGCGGGGGCAGGCCGCTCGCCAACGCCGCGGGGTGATCGACAACGTCAACGAAAGGCAGTCTGATATGACAAAGAAACTTGTATCTTCCGTTGCGGCTGGCGCGCTTCTCGTGGGCGTTACCTTCGCCCCGACAAGTTTCGCGCAGCAGACAACAACCCCGCCTCCGGCCGACCCGGCAGCGCCCACGCAGATGCAGCCGGGCGGCACGACACCGCCTGCCACGGAGCCTCCGGCTGACCAGGCCCAGACTCCTCCTCCCGCTGGCGAAGCACCTGCGGATAAAATGGCCAAATCGGACTATCTGACCGAGCAGGCAGACGACCAGATCGCTACCAGCACTTATGTAGGCCAGTCGGTTTACAATGCCGCCGATGAAAGCATCGGCAACATCAACGATCTGATCATCAAGAAGGACGGCGGAGTCGAAGCGGCCGTGATCGGCGTCGGCGGCTTCCTCGGAATCGGTGAGAAGAACGTCGCGGTCCCATTCGACCGGATCGAGATTTCTGAGCAAGCCGACACGTCAGCATTGAAGCTGACCACGACCGAAACCGCTGACACGCTGAAGGCAGCGCCGGAGTTCAAGACGAAGGCGCAGATGATGGCCGAGCGTCAGGCCGCGCAGCCGGTTGACACATCGACAACCTCGTCGACCGGTACGGCACCGGCAACCCCGACGCAGCCGGCACCTCAGCAGTAGTGAGCTGAACATAGAGCGGGACAGCCCGCTCCCAGCCTGAAAAGCGGCGCGATGCGCCGCTTTTTTTTGGCCTCAGAACAGAACGCCGTATCTCAATGCATCGTAGATGCCCGCGTGGATATTGCGGCTCGCCACCGCGTCGCCGATCCGAAACAGGTCGAACGTCCCCTCGGGATTGCGCACGGCAATCGGGTTTTCGCGACGGATGAGAGCCTTGTAGTCGATTGCGCCAAGGTTGCGGGACAGTGGCTTGAGCTCGAGATAGAGTTCGGCCATCGGCACCGTGCCATGCTCGACCACTACCTGCGCCACCCGACGCTCGATCGAAGCGGTCTCCGAAAAATCCGAACACAAGGTCGCAACCAGCGAATTGCCGTCGCGTCTTACCGATTTCAGCCGCGTGTTGATCGTTACCCGCACATTCTTCTCGGCGAAGATCTTCGCATAGGGAACATGGTTCATGCCGCCGATCTCGGGCGCGAACATGCGCTCTGGCGAAACGATTTCGAGTTCGATGCCCGCTCTGGCTATCAGTTCGGCAGCGGTCATGCCGCTGTGCGCGCCGTTGTCGTCAAAGAGCAGAACCGGTCCCTCGGGTTTTACAGCACCCGCGATGATGTCCCAGCTCGAAACGACGAGTTCGTCGCCTGTCTCAAGCGCGGGATTCTGGGCGATGCCGCCGGTGGCAACGACGACGAGATCCGGTTCCCGGGCCAGCACGTCCTCTACGCCTGCAAAGACATTGTAATGGATCGGAACGCCGAGCCGTTCGAGTTCGGAAAGCCGCCAGTCGACAATGCCGATCATTTCCTTGCGGCGCGGGTTGCGTGCCGCCAGCAGGATCTGGCCGCCGGCTTCGCTGGTTGCCTCCAGAAGCTCGACCGAGTGACCACGCTCGGCGAGCACGCGCGCCGCCTCGAGGCCGGCGGGTCCTGCCCCGACGACAACCGCACGCCGGCGGGGGCCATCGCTTTTCGAGATGACGTGCGGCACGATCGCCTCGCGTCCGGTGGCCGCATTGTGGATACAGAGCGCGCCTCCGCCTTCATAGATGCGGTCGAGACAGTATGTCGCGCCGACGCAGGGACGGATCTCGGCCTCGCGCCCCTCTTCGATCTTCCTGACGATATAGGGATCGGCGATATGGGCGCGCGTCATGCCGACCATATCGAGCTTGCCCTCGGCGATCGCATGCCGCGCCGTCGCCACATCTGCGATGCGTGCAGCATGGAAGACCGGAAACTTCGTCGCTGCCCGAACCTCTCCGGCAAAATCGAGATGCGGCGAGGCAGCCATGCCCTGGATCGGGATCACCTTGGTGAGCGGGGCGTCGTGCTCGAGATGGCCGCGAATGATGTTCAGGAAGTCGATCTTGCCGGAACCGGCGAGTCGCCTCGCGATCTCCACACCTTCTTCCTTTGACAGGCCCTTGTCCCAGTCTTCGTCCGCGACCATGCGCGTGCCGACGATGAAATCCGGACCAACCGCCTGGCGCACGGCGTCAACCACCAGATTCATGAAGCGCAGGCGATTGTCGAGCGAGCCGCCATATTCGTCGTCACGATGATTGGTGGCTGGCGACCAGAAGCTGTCGATCAGATGGCCGTAGGCCTCGATTTCGATACCGTCGAGACCGGCGGCCTGCATGCGGCTGGCGGCCGCTGCATAGTCGCTCACGATCCGCTCGATGTCCCACTCCTCGATTTCCTTCGGAAAGGACCGGTGCGCCGGTTCACGGACGGGAGAAGCGCTCAACACCGGCAGCCAGTCGCCCTTGTTCCAGCTTGTGCGGCGGCCGAGATGGGTCAACTGGATCATCACGGCGGTGCCGTGCTCGTGACAGTCGTCGGCGATCTTCTTGAGCCATGGCACGATTTCATCGGCATAGGCATGGAGATTTCCGAAAGCCGGCGGAGAGTCCTCGGAAACGATCGCCGAGCCGGCCGTCATCGTCAGCGCTATTCCGCCCTTGGCCTTTTCCAGATGGTAGAGCCGATAGCGGTCCTTCGGCATACCGTCTTCCGAATAGGCCGGCTCATGGGCCGTCGACATGATCCGGTTCTTGAGTGTCAAATGCCTTAGACGATATGGCTGGAGCAGCGGGTCCTTCGACAGGGTCATTCAACAGTCCTTGAGGCTTCCACGCCGGTCAGTACCAGGCGTCGGGCATGCTGTTTTTTCGTCTGGCGACATAGTCCACCAGAGCCTCGTCGATTGCTAGATCCAGAGGCGGCGCTTCATATTCGGCAAGCGTCTTCTTCCAGCTTCGGTTGGCCCGTTCCGCCATGTCCGTCTCGCCCTGCTCCACCCACTTCTCGAACGGTTCGTTGTCCGAAAGCGCGCTGTCCCAGAAAGCGGTCTGATAATTGCGCATCGTGTGGTCGCAGCCGAGAAAATGGCTGCCCGGTCCGACCTCCAGAAAGGCGTCCATGGCGAGCGCATTGTCATCGACGACAACGCCGGCGAGGTAGGAATGGAGCGCGCCGCAGAAATCTGTATCCATCACGAACTTCTCGTATGACATGGCGAGCAGGCCATCGACGAAGCCGGCCGAATGCAGGATGAAATTCGCGCCGCAGTGCACCGCCGATAGCATCGACATGACGCCCTCCTGCATCGCCTGCGCATCCGGCCGCTTCGAATTCGAGAAGTTGCCGGCGCAACGCAGCGGCAAGCCCAGCCGACGGGCAAGCTGACCGACGACCATGCTGCCGATCGCCGGTTCCGGCGTGCCGAAAGTGGGCGAGCCGGAGCGAAGCGACATTGACGACAGGAAGTTGCCGAAGATCACCGGCGCCCCTTTTCGTTCGAGCTGCGTCAGCGCACAGCCGGCGAGCGTTTCGGCATAGGACTGGGCGATGGCGCCGGCATTGGTCACAGGCCCCATGGCCCCGCCCAGGATGAAGGGCACGATGACCGCCGCCTGATTGGCGCGCGCATAGGCGCGCAACGATTTCGTCATCGTTCCGTCCCAGACGAGCGGCGAATTGACGTTGACATTGCCGAGGATGACGCAATTCTTGTCGACGAAATCGGTGCCGAAGAGAATGCGCGCCATATCGATCGAATCCTCGGCGCGCTCCTCGGCCGTGATCGAGCCCATGAAGGCACGGTCGGAATACTTGATGTGGCTGTAGACCATATCGAGATGGCGCTTGTTGACCGGCACGTCGACCGGCTCGCAGATCGTTCCGCCGGAATGGTGCAGCCACGGGCTCGACTGGGCGAGCTTGATCAGATTGCGGAAATCCTCGATCGTGCCGTAGCGCCGGCCCTTGTCCAGGTCCATGACGAAGGGGGAACCATAGGCCGGCGAAAAGACGACGTTGCGGCCGCCGATCTCGACGCTGCGGGCGGGATTGCGCGCATGCTGGGTGAACTGCGACGGTGCGGAACGGACGATCTCCTTCAGCATGCCGGGCTCGAAGGTCACGCGGACGCCATCGACTTTCGCGCCGGCGCGCTTCCAATGGTCGATTACCGCAGGATCGTCGCGAAACTCGATGCCGACTTCGGCGAGGATGCGATCCGCGGTCTGCTCGACGCGCTGCAGGCTTTCCTCGCCGAGAATATCGTAGTTCGGTATGTTGCGGACGATGTAGGGAACGCCGAGATTGCTGCCCCCTTCCCGTCGCTGTGCTCTCGTGCCTCGTGTTCTGCGAGGCGCCTCAACCGCTGCTCCCGACGTCGATTCCATTGCATCCTCCCATCATTTGCAGTGATGCTAGTGACGATCAAGATCGTTGTAACGGTGGAAAAATTCGACGCATGCTATAAGCTGCGTTTATGGAAAACCTGCGCCGCCTCCTTCCCTCCGCCGCCAGCCTCATCGTTTTCGAGGCGGCCGGCCGCCATCAGAATTTTACCCGCGCCGCCAACGAGCTCGGGATGACGCAAGCTGCGGTATCCTACGCCATCCGGGGTCTAGAGGACCAACTTGGCGTGCCGCTGTTTCACCGTGTGCACCGGGCGGTCGAACTGACGGAGGCCGGCGAGAAATTCCATGCGGACGTCTCGGTCGGCCTGTCGCGGATCCAGAAATCAGCCGAAGATATTCGCTCGAAGGGCCGCGAGACGAATGTTACCCTTGCGGCTTCCACCGCTTTCGCCTCGATGTGGATGCTTCCACGGCTGAACCGGCTGCGCGAAGACTTGCCGGAAATCGATCTTCGCATCCAGACCAGCGTGCGCGATCTCGACCTCGACGAAGAGCCGATCCCCCTGGGCATCCGCGGCGGTGATCCCAGTCACTGGCCACGCTATCATGCCGCACTACTGGCCGAGGAAGTGGTCAATGCCGTCGCGACGCCCGCCTATATCGAGGCGCACGGCCTGCCGGAGACGCCGGCCCACCTGTTGCGACACAATCTCATTCATCTCGAGGAACCCGTCCGGCGCGCCTGCGACTGGACAGAGTGGTTCGCGAGTGCGGGCCTTTCCTACCCAGCCCAGGGACGACGGCTGGCGATCAACGACTACGTGCTCGTGATCCAGGCGGTGCTTGCCGGAGAAGGAATCGCACTCGGCTGGGAACACTTGATCGAGCGGCAGGTCCGCTCCGCTACGCTTGTGCCGGTCGGCGGGCACGTCTTGAAGACCGGGCACGCATTCTACGTCGTCTGGCCGCGATCGCGCGAACTCAACAGCCAGGCGCGTCGCATCAGGGATTGGCTATTGGACGAGGGGTTGCGTGATCGGTCCGAGGCGGAAGTGGCCGAAGCCGATCGTCAGCGGGAGGCCGCGACCTCGCGATAGCGATCCGAAAGATAACGCATCGTCGCAACGGCGTCCGCCGGCTTTCCGTAGAAATAGCCCTGCCCCATGCCGCAGCCAAGCGCTTTCAACTTCAGCGCTTCAGCGAAATCCTCGATGCCTTCGGCGACGACCTCGAGCTCCAGTCCCTCGCACATCGAAACGATGGCCTTGATGATATGCTCCGATGCGCGATCGGCTGAGATGCGGGAAACGAAGGCGCGGTCGATCTTCACCTTGTCGAAGGAAAAATCGCGCAAGCGGCCGAGGCTCGATTGCCCTGTGCCGAAATCGTCGAGCGACACGCGCACGCCGGCCGCCCGCAAGTCGGAAACGATCCTCTGCGCCACATCGGCGTCCGCCATTACTGCCGTCTCGGTAATCTCGAGTTCCAGGCGACGAGGGTCGAGCCCGACCTGGTGGATGATCGACAGCAGGCGCGAGCTGGTCGCCGGATCCATCAGCTGCGCCGAAGACAGGTTGAAGGAAAGGAAGAGTTCCTTCGGCCAGGAAAGGGCGGCCTGCGCCGCCTTGCGCAGCAACGTTTCCGCCAGCGACTCGATGAAGCCGCGCTCTTCGGCAAGCGGCACGAAGACCGAGGGCGAGACGTAGCCGAGGTCCGCGTCGCACCATCTCGCCAGTGCTTCGAAGCCGACCACCGTATCGCTGCGAAGGTCGACGATGGGCTGGAAATGTACGTCGACCTGGTCGGCGATGATCGCGTTGCGCAACGCCTGTTCAATCTGCGTCGCGCGTTTCATTTCCTGGGCGATCTCCTGCGAATAGACGGTGATCTGGCCCCGCCCGCGCCGCTTCGACCGATAAAGCGCGGTGTCGGCGCTCTTCAGCAGGTCTTCAAAGCTGCTGCCTGCGAAAGGGTAGACCGCAAAACCGAAGGACGCAGAGAGCCGGACGTTGCGGTCGCCAAGATCGAAGGGAGCCGACAGCACCTCTTTCAGGACCCGGCCCAGTTTTTCCGCGCCCTTGCGCTCGAAGATCAGCGGCAGCACGAAGGCGAACTCGTCGTCGGCGGTGCGCGTCACGGTCGCACCTTCCGGAACGCAGGCTTTCAGACGGTGCGCGACCTGGCGGAGGATCTGATCGCCGGCTTCCGGCCCGAACAGGTCGTTGATCGGCTTGAAGCCATCGAGATTGGCAAGGCCGATGGTAAACGGCGCCGGGTCGCTCGCACGTTCCGCGGCAAGTTCGCAGACCTTCTGGCGCAGATGCCGGCCGTTACCCAGCCCTGTCAATTGATCCAGGAGGGGCACCGGGTGCGGCGCGTCAATGATCTCATGACTGGCGACCTGCCTCCACATCATGGCCGCAAGCTCCCGCTGCAGACTGGCGCAAGCGTTGCGAAACAGCCGTGGCGCCGCGGCTCTCGCCGGTGGAGACGGATCTCTCGCATCGGGGGAGGTAGGGGCTGGGCGGCTGGGCGAAGCGCATTCATTGCTGCGAGACTCTACACTTTCTGGCAGTTCGACGCAGACGATGACAATCGGGGGTTAACAATCCCATATCGGCGCACTATCAAATCTTTCGCCAGCCTCCCCAATTCTGGCGAATTGACAGGATTGAAGCTTTAGCCGGCGGCGCGCATGTTCCCGGCGGGCATGTATTTTCTGAGCACCGCCTCGATCATGTCCGGGCTGACCGGTTTCATGATGTGGTCATCCATCCCCGACGCTTCGCATTGCCTGAGGTCGATGTCCAGCGCCTGCGCGGTCACCGCGATGATCGGCGTCCGCCGCCCTGTCCCCTTTTCGGCGTCGCGAATGGCGACTGCGGCGTCAAAGCCGTTCATCACCGGCATCGATATGTCCATGAGAACCAATGCCGGCTGAAGTTCGTGCCAGAGTTCCACTGCCTCCCTGCCATTCGCGGCGATCCGGTGGGAGACCCCGAGCCCCTCCAGTATCTGGGCGAAGACGAACTGATTGATCTGGTTGTCCTCGGCGACCAGCACTTCGATCTCGGGCGCATGCGTCCCGGGCGCAACGTCGCCTTCGAAGGAGATCCCCCAGTCCGCCTGCGAAAGCGACGACCGCGGCTGCGGACGCTCGGCGCAAACGCGAAAGATCTCCGCAAGCAGGTTGCCTGCGTCGATGCCGTCGGAGATCTTGAGCACAGGGCTTGCATGCCAGCCCGCAAGGACACGCTCGACGTCCCGGAACGCGCCGTCGAGCACCAGGATATCGAGCTTTACCCCGGAACGCTCGGCGGCCAGCGCGAAAGCCTGGAGCTCGTTGCTGTTTCGCACGGCGCAGGCGTCGAGACCGGAACCGCGCAGACGCGCCACGAGCCGTTCCTCCGCGCCTCGGTCGCCCGTCGCAAGCAGCACGCGCAGTCCGCGCGCGGGCAGGGTCTCGATCATCGAACCCGCCTCGACCAGCTGCTGAACATTCAACGCGCGGAAGGGATCGTAGAAATTCTGCGCAGGCGCAAAGATGCTGTAGTCCAGAATCTGAAGGCCGCTGCTACCCGTGTTGTCGCCCGTACCGTGATACCAGGCCGCGATATCGGTAACGTCGTTCATGCAGGTCACGACAAAATGACGGCCGGGCATGCCGATGCGATATTTGCGTGTCACGACCCAGAGATCGCTGCCGTCGGCGCGAACGATATGTTCGGCCTCCGAGTGTGGCTTGCCGGTTTCGAGCACCGATCGGTCCGACTGTTCGAACCGCTCCGCCAGTTCAGCGTCGACGAGGTCCCACGCGGAGCGCCCGAGGATCGCCTCCTGGGAAAGCTCATGGATCGTGCAGAACGCCTTGTTGACGGCGATGTAGTTGAGGTTTCGATCTTTGACGCAGATTGGATTGGGCTGCGCGTCGAGGATTTCTTCCGTCAATTCCACGCGTTCGAGGTCGGTCTGAAGCTGTTCGTCGCGCTTCTTCTGTTCGGAAACATCGGTGACGGACAATATGCCGATACCGCTCGACAGTCGGCGCTTGCGCAATGAGACCCAGCGCGTCCGACCGGCCCGCTCGACACTCTCGTAGCGCTCGCGCCAATGAAGCGCCATGTGCTCGGCGATCCAGTCTTCCCTGTTCGCTCGCCTGCGGCTGTTCTCAGGCAACGTCCCAGGACGCACACCGGTATCGTAGACTGCGCCGAGAAAGTCGCGGAGGCGAGTGCCGGGCGTCAACAGGCGGGCTGGTACCGGGAAGAATTGCAGGATCGAGGGGCTGGCGAACAGGATCGTATCGTCTCGACCGCAGACAAGCAAAGCGAGGCCAAGCGCATCGCAGCTCGACTCGAGAATGATCCTGTTGATGTCTGCGCCGCCCGACGCCACATCGCTCATTGCGCTGTCCTCATTTCGCCGTCTGCATGATGCAGCAATCTAAAGTTTCACAGCGGCCCTTGCGCGTCTGAAAAGACCCGCGGCACCGGCGCGGCGGTTTCATTCCGGGACATGCTGGCTGGCCTCCGAAGGCGTCTCTTCGGGCGGAATGCGGGGCGGCGTCCAGCAACGCCGCCGGCTCCAAAGACAAAACCCGTGCTCATTCAGGTTGTTGTGGAAAATCGCAGCAGAACGTTAAAGGGGAATTAAGTCACGGTCTCATTTTTCCGGAGGCTTATCGCCCCATGACCGCCCTTACCGCGGCGGACCAATCGCAAACACCCCTTTCCCTCGCGCGCCGAATCCGGGAAAATGAGTCATGGTCATCAAGCAACTTTCAGAAACGCTCATCAACCAGATTGCCGCCGGTGAGGTCATCGAGCGGCCTGCCAGCGCTGCCAAGGAATTGATCGAGAATGCGCTCGACGCGGGTGCGACCAGGATCGAGATCGCGACCGCCGGCGGCGGCAAGACGCTGCTCAGGGTAACCGACAACGGCGGCGGCATGTCGCTCGCCGATCTCGCCCTGGCGGTTCAGCGCCATTGCACCTCCAAGGTCAGCGATAGCCTCACGGATATCCGGACCCTCGGCTTTCGCGGCGAGGCCCTGCCCTCGATCGGATCGGTCGCGCGCCTGTCGATCACGACGCGAACGGCCGGCGCCAATGAGGGCGCGGCGATTGCAATCGCAGGCGGCAAGACCGAAGCCGTGCGCCCGTCACCGGCCAATGTCGGCACCGTCGTCGAGGTGCGCGATCTTTTCTTCGCGACCCCCGCGCGGCTCAAATTCATGAAATCGGAAAAGGCCGAGGCTGCCGCGATTTCCGAGGTCGTCCGCCGCATGGCGATCGCCTTCCCGAAGGTGCGCTTCGTGCTTTCCGGCTCCGATCGCACGACGCTCGAGTTCCCCGCCACCGGCGAGGACCGGCTGGCGCGGATGGCGCAGGTGCTCGGCAAGGATTTCCGCGACAATGCGATCGAGATCGACGCCGAACGGGAGGATGCCCGGCTTACGGGCTTTGCCGGCGTGCCGACCTTCAATCGCGGCAACTCGCTTCAGCAATATGTCTTTGTTAATGGCCGACCGGTGCAGGACAAGCTCATCCTGTCTGCGATTCGTGCCGCCTATGCCGAAACCATCCCCCAAGGACGCTACCCGGTTGCCGTCCTGTCGATCGAACTCGATCCGGCGCTTGTCGATGTCAATGTCCATCCGGCGAAGTCGGACGTCCGGTTTCGCGATCCGGGCCTGATCCGAGGGCTGCTTATCGGCGCGATCCGCGAGGCGCTCGCGCGCGGTGGAGACCGCGCTGCGACGACCGGCGCAAATGGGATGATGCGTGCCTTCCGGCCGGAGATGCAGAGGCCAGCGCAACCGTGGACGCCTGCAGCTTCGCCCTACCGGCCGATGCATTTCAGCCAGACTGCGAACGGCTTCGCGGAGGCTCCACAGCGAGCCTTTGCGGAATTCTCGCAGCCGTCGGCGCGCTCCACCGCTCTGGCCGAAGAAACAAGCGTTTCTGACGTAACCCCGCCATCCTTTCCGCTTGGCGCTGCGCGTGCGCAGCTTCATGAAAACTACATCGTCGCGCAGACGAATGATGGCCTTGTTATCGTCGATCAGCACGCCGCGCACGAACGCCTTGTCTTCGAGACGATGCGGACGGCGCTCCATTCCCGCCCGGTGCCCGCGCAGAGCCTGCTCATCCCGGAGATCGTCGACCTTCCCGAGGACGACTGCGATCGGCTGATGGCGCATGCGGAGGAATTCGCCCGTCTCGGTCTCGCGATCGAACGCTTCGGGCCGGGGGCGATCGCAGTACGCGAGACGCCGGCGATGCTGGGCGAAATGGATGCGGTCGGCCTGGTGCGGCAGCTTGCCGACGAGCTTGCGGAATGGGATACCGCCAACGGCCTTGCGGGGCGGCTCGAATATCTCGCTGCGACAATGGCCTGCCACGGCTCGGTTCGCTCAGGCCGCCGGATGCGGACGGAGGAGATGAACGCGCTGCTTCGCCAGATGGAAGCAACACCTGGCTCCGGCCAATGCAATCATGGCCGGCCAACCTACATCGAGCTGAAGCTTTCGGACATCGAACGTCTCTTCGGCCGCAGCTGACGAGCGGTCGTTCCGCCGAATTACTCTGGCGTCTTGCCGGCACTGGAGTTTTACTGGGCACTGCGATAGATCAAGAAGCGATCGAAGTGAGAAGGCAGACACAGGCAATGATGAATCGATTTGAAGGAAGTCCCTCGCGCGAGGCGAAAATCCGTTATCTCGACGGCGACTTCCAGATCGTGCTTGCCGGATCACACGTCGTCTGTGCCATGACGGGCAAAGCGATCCCCGTGGACGAATTGCGCTATTGGAGCGTTGTTCGGCAGGAGCCCTATGTCGATGCCGCTGCCTCCCTCGACGCGGAAAAACGCGCCGGTACGCTTCCCAATCAGCGACGCTGATTTATTGCATGTTCCCTTAAATCGGGATCGATTTAAGGACAAAAACATACCCCGTCACGAAGTGATTGCCTTGGCCTCCCGCAGCTTGCGCGCTCGCGCCGCGGCAAGCGTGCGATCGATGACTTTGCCAGGCACCGACGGGTCGTCGAAGCGCACGTCGATTTCGATCACCTTGCTCCTGGCCGCCAGTTCTCCTGCCCGGCCATGGCCAGGTTCGAGACGGACCATGTCCTTCGACGTGGTGACCAGCGTATAGCCCTGGCTCGCGGCGCGCTCGAGCAGGTCGGCAATTTCATCATCGGAGAAGTGGTGATGATCAGGAAAGCTCCGCGTCTCCTCGATCAACGCGCCCGTCTCGCGAACGGTCCGGAAAAACTTCTCCGGATCGGCGATACCGGCCCAGGCAAGAACCTTGACGCCTGCGAGCTGACCGCCGTCGATCCGGATCGTTTCCGCCGCGTAGACAGGCTTGCCCGCCCGTGCGGCCCGGCGGACCAGAGGGTCGGCCGCGGATCCGCTGCCGATCTTGAGGAGCGCGGTTGCGTGGCGAAGCTGGTCGCCGATTGGCGCGCGAACCGGCCCCGAGGGGACCAGGTGTCCATTGCCGATGCCTCGCCCGGAATCGACCACAAGCAGGGCGAAGTCGAATGCAAGTCGCGCGCTCTGGAAGCCGTCGTCCATGATGATGATGTCCGCGCCTTCGGCAGCGAGCTTGCGCGCGCCCTCGACACGACGGCGGCAGACGACGGTCAAGGCTTCGCGGGCGAGCAACAGCGGCTCATCGCCGACGTCGCGGGCACGGTGGTGATGCGGATCGACGACAGTTGTGACGTCCAGCGAGCCGCCATAACCGCGACTCAAGAAGCCCGGCTTCAACCCCTTCGCCTTGGCGGCGCGTGCAAGCGCGATGGCGGTCGGCGTCTTGCCGGCTCCTCCGACTGTAAAATTGCCGACACAGATGAGTGGCACCGGCGCCGAGGCGCGGCGGGCTCGGTCCATGCGCATTCCGGTGATGCGGCCATAAACCCAGGAAACCGGCCAAAGCGCATAGGCGCGCCAATCGGCCTTGGTCCACCAGAACGGTGGCGCTTCAGAAACCATGCTGCCTAATCTGCCTCCACGACCTGCCCTGCCCCCAAACCGGCCAGGAACGCGACCCCTACAGCGCCGCGCGTCCAAAAGACGCGCAAAGGTCGCTGTAGCACTTTGAATTGCTGCATTAGCCCCACGCAGCCGCGCTGGACTGAACGATGCGATGAACAAAGAACGTCAGAACGGGAAAAAAGGCAAGCCGGTCGGTGGCTACTGCATGTGTCCTTAAATCGTAGACGATTAAAGGATAAGAACATGCAGCAATTCAAAGTGCTACGGCGACCTTTGCGCGTCTGAAAAGACGCGGCGCCGTAGACCTACAGCACTGCCTCCAGTTCCGTGATGTCGGCCAGGCAATGGTCCGAGGCAGCGGCGAGAGACTGGCGCGAGCCTGTGCCGGTCAGCACGGCGACCGTCAGGCCGACGCCGGCGCTACGCCCCATATGCATGTCGTGATTGTTGTCGCCGACGACCGCCACCTGATGCGGCTGAAGCCCCGTCGCCGCGCAGAAACCCAACACCATGCCTGGCTCCGGCTTGACGCCATGGCCGCTATCGTAGCCGGCAACGTAGTGCAGGTAACCATCGAAGCCGAAGCGCCTGGCGGTTTCCCGGATCGACCGTTCGTTGTCGCTCGAGGCGACACCGAGGCGATAGCCTTTCGCGTGAAGGCCGGCAAAGAAGGCGCCGAGATCCGTCACCGGAACGGCATGGTCGGCGGACCGCGCAAAAAGGCCGTCGAAGAGCGTCGTCAATTCCTCGACCGTGAAGGGCGCGCCAGCGCCAACCATACCTGTGGCGATTTCCACCGTATTGCCGGCGGCAAGCAGGCTGTCGGGCGCAACATGCCCGCTGTCCGGGTCCATTCCACCCACCTGAAGCAGCACTCTCGCGAGTTCCTCGTCGCCCTTCGCTGCGATGCGCGCCAATTCGTAGTTCACCGGCACCCAGCTCTTCACGTAGTCGAGAAGCGTCCCGTCCTTGTCGAACAAGATGCCGATGATGGTCTTCGATGCAACCATGGTCCGATCCGCAATTGACGTTTCAGCCTTCGACACGCGGCTCCAGCCGCGCCTTCACCACCAGCGGGTTGATATAGGGCTCGAGCCCCTTGATCGTCGCCGTCAGCGCGCCGCGCATCTGTTGCACGCTTTCGAGACCGGCGTCGATCATCGAGCGACGCATGTCGTCGTTGCCGAGCAGGTAGTTGACGCCCTTGGCCAGCATCTCGACATCGCGCACGATCTTGGCGCTGCCGTTCTTGGCAAGCATCTGATAGGTTTCGCGGAAATTCTGGACATTGCCACCGGAAAGTACGGCGCAGCCGAGCATGGCCGGCTCCAGCGGATTCTGCCCGCCTTCAGCAAAGAGCGAGCGACCGACAAAGGCAACCTCGGTCAGGCGTAGATAGAGACCCATTTCACCGATCGTGTCGCCGAGGAAAATATCGACGTCCGGCGTCAGCGGATCATTGCGCGTCCGGCGCGCGACCTTCAGGCCCTTGGCGACCAGCGCTGCCTCGATCGCGTCGCATCGCTCGGGGTGGCGCGGGACGACGATCGTCAAGAGACCGGTCCGGTCTTTCAATGCGCGGTGAACGGTCGCCGCGGCATTCTCCTCGCCCTCGAAGGTGGAGATCGCCGCCCAGGTCTTGCGCGCGCCGATCTGCTGGCGATACTCCTTGAGCGCCTTCGGGTCATGCGGCGGGGCATCGGTATCGACCTTGAGATTGCCGGAAACCATGACCGGGAGCGCGCCGAGCGTGCGAAAGCGCTCCGCGTCCACGTCGGATTGCGCGATGACGAGCGCGAGGTTCTCGAAGAGCGCCTCGGCGAGCGAGGGCCGTTTTTTCCAGCGCGCGAAGGTCCGGTCCGAAAGGCGACCGTTCACCAGGACCTGCGGAATGTGCCGGCTGCCGAGCTCGACGATGGTCATCGGCCAGATTTCCGATTCCGCGATGATCGCCAGATCCGGCTCCCAATAGTCGAGAAAACGGCTCACTGCAGGCTTGAAGTCGAGTGGCACATATTGGTGAACGACGGCAGAACCCAGTCGCTCAACGGCTACCCGGGCCGACGTCGTCGTACCGGTGGTCAGCACCACGGCGATGCCGCGGCGGCGGATTTCCTTGATCAGCGGTGTGACGGCCGTCGTCTCTCCGACGCTGGCGGCATGAAACCAGACAAGCGGTCCTTGCGGGCGCGGTGCACTCGCATAGCCGTAGCGCTCGCGGCGGCGCGTCGGGTCCTCCTTGCCTTTCGCTGCGCGTATGGCGAGATAGGACCAGACCAAGGGATAGATCGCCGTCCCGATCCAGCGATAGCTGGAAAGCGCAAACCGTGCACGAAGGCTGCTCATGAAACCGCCCCGCCCACGTGCCAGCTCATACCGACATCATGCACAGCCTGGGCGCAGGCACGCCGCGTGCGTCCCAACGACACCGACATCAATCGTTTTCCGGATCGAGCAGGCGATGCATATGGACGATGAAATAGCGCATATGGGCGTTGTCGACCGTCATCTGCGCCTTGGCCTTCCAGGCGGCATGGGCGCTGTCGTAGTCGGGAAATATGCCGACGATATCGAGCTTTTCCAGATCGCGGAACTGGACGTTGGTAAGCGTTGTCAGCTCGCCGCCGAAGACGAGGTGCAAACGTTGCTTTTTCGCGGAGTCTTGAGCCATCGTAATTCCATTTTGTCTTGAAGCGTGTTGATTTGCGGCATTCGCCTCCAAAGGTCAATGGGGCTCCAACGGGCGGGAGGCGGCCAGCAAGGCCGGCAGTGCCGGCTTCGAGGCAGCGCTAAGAATGCCGTGCGTAACAATGGGGCGATTATAGGACAAAGGCAGGCCGTCGAGCCCGCAGAGCGCACCGCCCGCCCGGGCAAGGATGAGATCGGCAGCGGCGAGGTCCCAGTCGTGCGAGTTCTTTTTGACGATCGTTCCGTCGATCCGTCCATCCGCGATCATCGCCAGCCGGTATGCAAGCGACGGCACATGCGGGATCCGCGCGATTTCTTCGCGATAGGGCGAAGCCAACTTGCCGACAAGGTCCTCGGCCATCGCGACCTTCAGAGTCTGCTGACGCTCGGGCACGCGCACAGCGATCACGGCGCCATTCTTTCGCGCCTCGCCATCGCGGGTCGCCTGAAATACCTCGTCGAGCGCCGGCGCATAGAGCACGGCCGCGACAGGCTGGCCGCGCTGGACGACGGCGACGCTCACACACCAAAGGTCGCGGCCGGCGATGAAGGCGCGTGTCCCATCGATGGGATCGACCACGAAGACGCTCTCCCGGGAGAGGCGGCTTTCGTCGTCATCGGTCTCCTCGGAGAGCCAGCCATAGTCGGGGCGCGCACCAAGCAACCTTCCCTTGAGGATGTCGTTGGCGGCGAGGTCCGCCTCGCTCACCGGAGAACGGCCCTCGTTCTTCCAGTGCACGTCAAAGGTCTTGCGAAAATATCCGAGCGCCGTGTCGCCTGCGGCGATCGCCGCAGCGAGGATCAGCTCAAGGTCCTCGCTCCAGGCGGGCGCGAGCGGTCGGGCTGTTTCTGACATTCAACTCCATACGCGCGGAACCGGCCCGCGCGCCTCAATGTTGGTGGAACACGCCGCCCGCGATCAGGTTCCGGCGAGCGTCATGCCTTCGATGGCAAGGGTCGGCGCGGCAATGCCGAATTTCCTGTCGATATCGTCGGCAGGCGTCAAGGCCATGAACATTTGCTTGAGATTGGAAGCGATCGTTACCTCGGATACGGGGAAGGTGATTTCGCCGTTCTCGATCCAGAAACCGGAAGCGCCGCGGCTGTATTCCCCCGTCACCATGTTCACGCCCTGGCCGATGAGCTCGGTGACATAGAAACCGGTTCCGACGCTCTTTATCAGATCGTCGCGCGAGATCGTTCCTGGCTCAAGGGCGAGATTGGTCGAGGCGGGATTGACCGTGGGGCCGCCCCGAACGCCGCGACCATTGGTTTCAAGACCCAGTTCCTTGGCCGCCGAGGTCGACAGGAACCAGTGCTGCAGCACACCGTCCTCGACTATCGACAGTTTCGCGCCGCTCACTCCTTCGCCATCGAAGGGGCGCGACGAAGCGCCACGGACGATCAGCGGATCATCGGTCACTTCAATGCCCGCCTTCATGATCTGCTTGCCCATCATGTCACGCAGGAAGCTCGTCTTGCGTGCCACCGACGCGCCGTTGATCGCACCGGCCAGATGACCGACGAAACCGCGTGCAATGCGCGGGTCGAAAACGACGGTGACGTTTTTCGCGGTCGGAACTTGGCGCGGGTTGAGGCGCGCAACCGCCCTTTCGCCGGCGACGCGGCCAATGTCCTCGGCCGTTCGCAAATCATCGAAATAGAGGCGGCTATCGAAATCGTAGTCGCGCTCCATCTTTGTGCCCTGGCCGGCGATGGCGCTGACGGAGCGACCGAAACGGGTTGCCATGTAGGAGCCCGAGAAGCCATGCGAGGTGGCCAGAACGAGCCCGCCCATGCCGGCCGAGGCACCGGCACCGCTTGAGTTGGTGACGCCCGACACGGCAAGGGCCGCCTCCTCGGCGGCAAGCGCAGCCTCGGTCAACGCTTCGGTCGATACGGCGCTGCCATCGAACAGATCAAGGTCCGGGTAGGATGTCGCAAGCCGGTCGGCGTCCGCGAGCGACGCATACGGGTCCTCCGGCGACGCCTTGGCCATCGCGACCGCGCGCTCCGCAAGCACCTTCAGATCGAAGCCAGGATTGGCCGAGACGCTTGCGACCCGGCGCCCGACGAAGACCCTGAGCGAAAAATCATCGCTTTCGGAGGCCTCCGTCGCTTCGACCTTGCCAAGGCGGACAGAAACGGAACGGGAGCGGCCGCGTACGACCACCGCATCCGCGGCTTCCGCGCCGGCCCGGCGGGCAAGGTCGACGAGTTCGGCGGCTTGCTTCTCCAGCGCAGCGGAATCGATCATCTCAGACATGATTTGGCCTTTCATTCCTGCCCCATTTATTGTGCACTGAACCATGCATCAAGGGTATCTTCGTGATTCCCGTCCCAGCATCCAAATGATATCCGGCGGAAGGCCCTGCGTGCGGGGCCTGCCGCAGCCGTGACAGCGAGAGCATCGAGCATGCAAACGACATCGTTTCTCTATACCCAGGCGCTAATGCTGCTCGGCGGCGCCGTGATCGCGGCGCCAGTCTTCAAGCGCCTGGGGCTCGGCACGATTCTCGGCTACCTTGCAGCCGGCATCCTGATCGGCCCGGTCGCGCAGACGATCAGGGATGGCGAGGAGATCCTGCACGTTTCGGAACTCGGCGTCGTGTTCCTGCTCTTTGTCATCGGCCTTGAATTGAAGCCATCGCGCCTGTGGCAAATGCGGCGCGATATTTTTGGGCTGGGTGCTGCACAGGTTGTCCTGACCGGTCTCGCTCTGTCCTTCGTGATCGCATTCGCCGGCCTTCTCGAATGGAGGGGAAGCATCATTGCCGGCTTCGGGCTTGCCCTCTCGTCGACGGCCTTTGCAATGCAGATCCTCGACGAGAGCAACGACACGAATACGCGATACGGCCAGCGCGCCTTTTCCATCCTGCTGCTGCAGGACCTGGCGATCGTTCCGCTGCTCGCCCTGATCCCCTTGATGGCAGCGCAGGCACCGGAAGACGCGACGACGCCGTTTCAGGACTTCGCGATTGCGGTCAGCGCCGTCGCCGTTCTCTTCTTCGCGGGCCGTTATCTGCTCAATCCGCTCTTCCAGGTGATCGCCCGCACCGGAGCTCGCGATGTCATGATCGCGGCAGCCCTTCTCGTCGTCATGGGTGCGGCGACAATGATGCAGCTTGCCGGTCTTTCCATGGCGATGGGCGCCTTTCTCGCCGGCGTGCTTCTGGCGGAATCGTCCTATCGCCATGAACTCGAAGCCGACATCGAACCCTTTCGCGGCATTCTTCAGGCGTTGTTCTTCATGGCCGTCGGCCTATCGCTGGAACTCGACGTCATCGTTGAAAACTATCTGCTGATCATCGTCGCGGTGCCGTTGCTGATGCTGGTGAAGAGCCTCGTGCTCTACTGGCTCTGCCGCATCACCGGCTCGCGCCACAACGATGCGCTCCGCATCGGCCTTCTTCTGCCCCAGGGCGGCGAATTTGGCTTCGTGCTTTTCACCGCGGCGGCTGCGGCGGGGGTCTTTTCACAGGGAACCTCGTCGCTGCTCGTCGCCATCGTGACGCTCTCGATGGCGCTGACACCTGTCGCAGCCATGCTCTCGAAGCGGCTGATGCACGAGCAGGAGGAAATGGCCGACGAGATCGAGGAGGACTTCGAAGGTGCCGGCGCCGACGTGCTGATGATCGGCTTCTCCCGTTTCGGCCAGATCGCCGCACAGATCCTGCTCGCCGGCGGCCGCGACGTGACCATCATCGATCATTCCGCCGCGCGCGTGCGCCAGGCCGCAACCTTCGGCTTTCGCATCTATTTCGGCGATGGCACCCGGCTTGACGTACTGCGGGCGGCCGGCATAGAGCGCGCAAAGCTCGTCGCGGTCTGCACGCAGAAGAAGGAAACGACGGACAGGATCATCAGTCTCGTCCAGGCCGAGTACCCGAACGCCCGTATCTTCGCCCGTTCCTACGACCGGCTGCACACGCTGGAACTGCGCGCACGGGGCGTCGACTACGAACTGCGCGAAACCTTCGAATCCGGACTTCTCTTTGGTCGCAAGACGCTGGAAGCGCTGGGTGTCGGCAACGAAGATGCAATCGCCATCATGGACGATATCCGCCGTCGCGACGAAGCGCGGCTCGTTCTGCAGGAAGCCGAGGGCATCACCGCGGGCCGCGACATGCTGCACTCGCGGCCGGTCAGGCCGGAGCCGTTGGTCAAACCAAAACGTGAAGTGAACCACTCCGCCGACACCGAGGAGCGGATCCTGCCGACCCTTCCGGCGGAAGATCGGCAGCAGGACGAAACGTTGGCGCAGAGCGACTGACAGAGGCCTCGCTTACAAGCAATTCTCCTGCATGTATCCTTAAATCGTAGCCGATTTGAGGATAAAAACATGCAGCAATTCAAAGTGCTACAGCGTCCTTTGCGCGTCTCATAAGACGCGCGGCGCTGTCGGAAAAGTGTGTAAGGGTTTTCCGTCCGGAAATACGCAATTTCAAAGGGCGGACCCGCCTTAGTCGTTCCAGCTCTCGATCCGCTCGGAAAGCGCACGCTTGAATTGCTCCTTGGTACCCGCCGTCGCGGCGAGGACCTCGTAGGCGCGCAAGAAATCGAGGACACGGAAGCGCCCGACATCGGGGCGCAGCAGTAGGTCGGGTGCGCCGTTTTTCATCTTCATCGCTATGATGGATTGCATCATCAGTTGGCTTGCGCCGAACAGGCTGTCGATACGGCTCGGTATGGTTCGCCCGTCGCCGTCCGGGCCGCCGACGACATCGATGGCGACGACGATGTCGGCCAGGCCGCGCAAGTGGTCGAACGGGATCGGATTGTAGATGCCGCCGTCGATCATCACGCGGCCATCGATTTTCACCGGCGTGAACACGGCCGGCAGGGCAGCGGAGGCGGCAAGCGCCCTGTGAAGGTCACCGCTTTCACAAACGCGTTCCGTCTGGCCATAGTAGTCCGTCGCCATGACTTTCAACGGGATCAGCAGATCGGAAAAGCGGCTCGGGATCGCCTCGGGCAGAAAGGCCTTCAGGACCCGCTCGATGTTGAACTGGCCGAAGCGGAAGCCGCTCGACATCGCCTCGGCAAGACTGGCCGGCCGCAGCTGCCACAGCCGGTTAAGCACTTCGCCGCGATGGCCGACGGTCGACAGAACATGATGCCGTATCTCTTCCCCGCGCATCCCCGCCGCCATGCCGGCGCCCATGAGTGCTCCGATCGACGAGCCGGCGATCGCGACGGGCTGAATACCCATCTCGTCGAGGGCTTCGATGATGTGGATATGCGCAAGCCCCCGTGCGCCCCCGCCTCCGAGCGCGAGCGCAACCGAGGGGCTTCGCCTCGCGGAAGGCTTCGCGATTTCAGAAAGGGTATCCTTCCTCATCACGCTCGTCTCCATTCATCCGACGGGCACTCGATCGGTCGCCGCACGCGGGTCTACAGCGACGCGCGTCCAATCGGACGCGCAAAGGTCGCTGTAGCACTTTGAATTGCTGCATGATTTTGTCCTTAAATCGATTCCGATTTAAGGAATCATGCAGTAGTCAATCGCCGCGGAATCGGTAGAAATGCATCCGCGTGTCACCGAATGCGCGCACATCGAGCGGCTCGAACTCGACCGGCGGCCGCGGCTCAACGTCGGCGCGTTCCTCCAGAATTGCCAGTGCGCCCGGGACGAGCCACTTGCCCGCCGCGGCGGCTGCAAGTGCGCGCTCGCCGAGCCCCTTGCCATAAGGCGGATCCGCGAAAACCAGGTGAAACGGCTCCATCGTCCCGACCGGCCCGAGATCGGTGGCGTCGCGACGGAATATCTTGGCGCGCCCCTGAAGTCCGAGCGTCTCGATATTGGTCCGAAGCAGCCCCCTGCCCTCGACGGCCTGCTCGACGAAGAGCGCATGCCTGCAGCCGCGCGACAAGGCTTCGAGCCCGACAGCGCCGGTGCCGGCAAAGAGATCGAGTACACGGGTGCCATCGAGCGCTTCCGCATAGGCGTGGCTCAAGATATTGAACAGGCTTTCACGCGTCCGATCGGTGGTCGGACGGATATCGTTGGATTTCGGCGTGGCCAGGGCGCGGCCGCGAAACTCTCCCCCGACGATGCGCACGGCCAATTACTTTCCCTTGCCTCGCGGCTTGCCGCCGCCAGGGCGGCCGCCTGGCTTGCCACCGCCCGGCTTGCCGCCACGAGGGCCGCCGGAGCGCTGGCCGGGCGATTTCCCTACACTGGGCTTGCCGGCGGGCTTTCCGCGAGGCCGGTCACCGGAGGGGCGGTTGCCGCCCTCGCGACCTTGAGGTCGATCGCCTTCGCTGCGGCTTGTCCGCGGTTTTCCGGAGAATGCGCGATTCTCGCCGCCGGCGCGTGCCGGGCGCTCCGCGCGCGTGCGTTCACTGCTTTCGCGCCGCGGTGGCCGATCGCCGTGATCGCGCGATTTCCGCTCTCCTGCGTCAAAGGGCCGACGTCGGTCGAAGCCAGCGTCGCGCGTGTCGTCCTTGCGGCGCACCGGCTCGCTCGCGCTGATCCAGTCCCCATCTTCATCCCCGCGCCTGACGGACGGCCGCGGAGCGCGCTCCGGGCGGGCAGCGCCCTTGGCTGCGGCGCCTTTGCGGTCGGGATCGAACTTTCCCGATGTCTTCGTCGCCAGGCCGTCCTTGGTGCGGCCATAGCGTTTTGTCTTCGGTGCGCCTTCCGGACGCTCGCGTCGAACGGGCGTCGCCGATGGCTCATCCGCCGACTTTGGCTTCTTTTCGGCTATCGGGCGTGCGCCCGGCGCCATCCAGACATTGGCGGTGCGGCTGCGTTTTGCCGGAACCCGAGCCGGACGGTCGGCGGACCTGCCGGCGGGACGCTCACCACGATCGCGGGAGCGGCCTTCGTCGCGACGCGTGTCGAGACGCGCAAGCGCGCGCTCGCGCTTGTCCTCGGGCCTTTCTCGCCTCCCGGCGCGCTCCGGCTTGCCGGCATCCTCCGCAGCCTCGTCGTGATGGTCCCTCTCGGCCGCCGGCTGATCATTGTAGAGAGGCGCGTCGAAATTCGCCTTCGCGTCCTCGATCAGGCGCGGGCCGAGTTGGTCCCTCAGTGTGCGGCCGCGAATTTCCTGAACATGGCCTTCCGGCAGGTCGCCCAGCTGGAAGGGGCCATAGGAAATGCGGATCAGTCGATTGACATCGAGACCAAGCGCGCCGAGCACGTTCTTGATCTCGCGGTTCTTGCCTTCTCGCAGGCCCATGGTGATCCAGACGTTTGATCCCTGAACCCGATCGAGCGTCGCTTCGATTGCCCCGTAGAGCACGCCGTCGACCGCGATGCCATCTTTCAGCCGGTCGAGCGCTTCCTGATCGATCTCGCCGTGCGCGCGCACGCGATATCGACGCAGCCAGCCGGTGGAGGGCAGCTCGAGCACGCGAGCAAGGCCGCCATCATTGGTCAAGAGCAGGAGGCCTTCGGTGTTGATGTCGAGGCGGCCGATCGAAAGCACGCGCGGCAGCCCTTCCGGCAAGTTCTCGAAAACCGTCGGTCGGCCTTCCGGATCGGCATTGGTCGTCACCAACCCGGCGGGCTTGTGATAAAGCCAGAGACGCGTGCGCTCGATGCCGCGGATCGGATGACCGTCGACCTCGATGCTGTCGGCAAGCGTTGCGTTGACGACAGGCGTGTCGAGCACGACACCGTTGAGCTTGACGCGCCCTTCCATGATCATCCGCTCGACGTCGCGGCGGGAGGCAACGCCGGCGCGCGAGAGGATCTTCGAGATGCGCTGCGGCTCATCCGCACCGGGCGCGGCTACAGCCGGCCGGGCCTTGGCGGACGCGGTGGCGCCGGCCTTCTTGTCACCGGAACGAGGTTTCTTTTCCCGGCCGTTGGTCTTGCCGCCGGGCCGCGTGGACTTGTCTTTGGATGTCATTTGTGTTGCCTGCCTTTTGCGGCTGTCCTATCAGGTCAAGCGCCGTGGGTTAAGAGAAATTATTGATCGAGCGATGACGGATACGACACGCTTCATGGATGCGGCCCTCGAAGAGGCCCGGAAAGCGGCAGCACGCGGCGAAGTGCCGATCGGCGCCGTCGTCGTGCTCGACGGCAAGATCGTCGCCGCTGCCGGAAACCGCACGCGCGAACTGAACGATGTTACCGCCCATGCCGAGATCGAGGCGATCCGCCAGGCCGCCGCCCGCGTCGGCGACGAACGGCTGGTGGGTGCGGACCTCTACGTCACGCTGGAACCCTGCACTATGTGCGCCGCGGCGATCTCCTTCGCCCGAATACGCCGCCTCTATTACGGCGCGGAGGACCCGAAGGGCGGCGCGGTGGACAGCGGCGTCAGGTTCTATGCGTCGCCCACGTGCCATCACGTCCCGGACGTCTATTCCGGCCTTGCCGAACGGGAAGCCGCCGATATCCTTCGCGATTTCTTTGCCGGCAAGCGCTGACCGGCGCAGCGGTTAATCGTCAGCAAGCGCCTTCAGCGCGGCTCCTGCAAGCCGATAGCGCTTCCATTCCGACATGGGCTCCGCGCCGACTGCCTCGTAAACACGGATAGCCGGCTCGTTCCAATCGAGAACGCTCCATTCGAAGCGGCCGCATCCTTCCGCAATGGCGATGCGCGCGAGATGCTTCAGAAGCAGTTTGCCGGCGCCCGAACCGCGGTATTCGGGCGTGACATAGAGGTCTTCGAGATAAAGACCCTTGCGCGCTTGCCAGGTGGAAAAGCTGTAGAACCAGATGGCGAAGCCGGCAGGCACGCCGTCGACCTCGCAGATAACCGCATGGGTGATGGCGTCCGGACCGAAAAGCGACGCTTGCAAGCGCTCGACGGTCGCCTCGACCTCATGCCCCGCCTTTTCGTAGATCGCGAGCTCGGTGATGAAGCGCAGAATCGTCTCTGCGTCTTCCGGCACGGCGTTGCGAATGCTGGCTGCCATGGCTTAGAACGGCCACCACCACTTGGTGCCGCTGTTTGCGATCTGCGCGTCCTTCTTGCGGCGGCGCTCCTTCACCTTTTCCGGCTCGCCGAGGTCCGTTTCGGCGCCCTCCGGAAGGCGGCGATAATCGAGCGGCGGATCGCTCAAGAAGCGACGCTTGTCCGAATACGCGCCCATCTCGATCTTGCGGGCCTCCCGATACGCCTCCTGCTGTTCCTTGGCCGAAAGACGGCGGCCATTGGCGCTCGCCTTCGCCAATGGCGAGACATAGTTGGGATCGTTCTTGTTGGCGTCGGCCTCGTCACGCAGGCGCTCGCGCGTTTCCTCAGGCGACTCGACCCACTGCGGATTGGTCTCGCGGCTCGCCAGCGACTGCTGCGGTTCGATGAGAGCCGTCTGCTGCCCCTGCGGCGGCAGCACGAGCGCCGGGCGGGGTTGATATTTGACCGGATCGCGCTTCGGCGGGGCAAGGCTCACAGCGCTGCCAAGGTCGTCGAGCAGATGTTCGCCGGCCGTCTTGTCCGTACCATAGGTTGGACCGCCGATGCAGCCCGAAAGCACCAAGCCGCCGGCCACGATAGCGGCAATGCTGGCGACAACTCGCAACTCTCGCGTCATTTCCATGAATTTCCTTCCAGCCAGCCGCACCCCACATGCCGCGGCCACTCAGCGCCCCCTTGGCCGAAAAATCCGCCAAATTTCGGGCAGGTTGTACCGGATGAACGCGGCAAGCGCAATTCACCCGGCAAAACGATGCGTCAAGGCTTGAATCCAAGCTCTCTCAGGGCGGCCGCGTCGCGAGCGGAAACGTCCGGATAGAGCGGATCGGAGCCGACATCCGTGGTGATTCGCCAGGAGCGAGCGCATTTCTCGCCCTCGGCCAGCCTCGGCTCGACGCTGACCTTGGCGACGTCCGGCAACGCGAAGGCATCGGCCGGCCCCTCGGAGCCAACGACCTCGATCGCCGACGTGATGCAGATCTCGGCAAAATCCTGGCCGTCGAGCGCCTGGCGCAAATCCGCATCCGCAACGTGCACGACAGGCGCCGCTTCCAGCGACGAGCCGATACGCTTGTCCTTGCGCTCGATTTCGAGTGCGCCGGTCACGACCTTGCGCACTTCACGGATCTTGCGCCACTTCTCGGCAAGCGCATCGTTGCGCCACTCCGCCGGCACGGTCGGGAACTGCTCCAGATGCACCGAGACGGCTTCCGGGTTGCGAGAGAGCCAGGCTTCCTCGGTGGTGAAGGGCAGCATCGGAGCGAGCCAGGTCACCAGGCAATCGAACAGCGTGCGGATGACCTGCAGTGCGGCGCGGCGGCGGACCGAGGACGGTGCGTCGCAGTAGAGCGCGTCCTTGCGGATATCGAAGTAGAAGGCCGACAGTTCGACATTCGAGAAATCGATAAGCGCACGGGCGATCCGCTTGAAGTCGAAGGCGTCGTAGCCTTCGCGCACCAGCCGGTCCAGTTCGGCCAGCCGGTGCAGCATCAACTGTTCGAGTTCCGGCATGTCGGAAAGGGCGATCGCCTCGCCCTTGTCATGAGCGAGCGTGCCGAGCATCCAGCGGATGGTGTTCCTGAGCTTGCGATAGGCGTCGATGTTAGTCTGGATGATCGTCTTGCCGAGACGCTGATCCTCCCAATAATCCGTCGTCATCACCCAGAGCCGCAGGATGTCGGCACCGGCATCCTTCATCACCTCCTGCGGTGTGACGGTGTTGCCCTTCGACTTCGACATCTTCTCGCCCTTCTCATCCATGGTGAAGCCATGGGTGACGACGGCGTTGTAGGGCGCACGGCCGCGCGTCGCGCAGCTTTCAAGCAGCGACGAGTGGAACCAGCCGCGGTGCTGGTCGGAGCCCTCGAGGTAGACATCGGCCGGCCATTTCAGGTCGGGACGATCCTCCAGCGTGAAGGTATGGGTCGAACCGGAATCGAACCAGACATCGAGAATGTCCATGACCTGATGCCACTTGGCATGGTCATGATCGTTGCCGAGGAAACGCTCCTTGGCGCCTTCGGCGAACCAGGCGTCGGCGCCCTCCTTTTCGAAGGCCTCGAGGATGCGCGCGTTAACGGCGTCATCGATGAGGATTTCGCCCTGGTCGTCGGCGAAGATCGCGATCGGCACGCCCCAGGCGCGTTGGCGCGAAAGCACCCAGTCCGGCCGCTGCTCGATCATCGCACGCAGACGGTTCTGGCCGGCACCGGGCACGAAGCGGGTGCCGTCGATCGCCTTCAAGGCACGCGAGCGCAGCGTCGTGCCGTCCCCGAAGTCCTTGTCCATGTAGACAAACCACTGCGGCGTGTTGCGGAAAATGACCGGCTTCTTCGACCGCCAGGAATGTGGATAGGAGTGCTTCAAGCGGCCACGAGCAAAGAGCGTGTGGCGGGCGATCAGCGCCTTGATCACGCGATCGTTGGCATCGCCCTTCTTGCCCTTGTCGTCGATGACGCGACCTGCGCCACCTTCCGCATCCGGGCCGAAGCCGGGAGCATCGGCGGTGAAATAGCCGGCATCGTCGACCGTGAACGGGATCGCAGAGGAGATGCCGCGCGCTTCGAGTGCGCGGGCGCTGTCCATCCAGGCGTCAAAGTCTTCGCGGCCGTGGCCGGGGGCCGTGTGAACGAAGCCAGTGCCGGCATCGTCCGTCACGTGATCCCCGTCGAGCAACGGCACATGGAAGGCATAGCCGCCACCGAGACCGTGGAGCGGATGGGCGCAGGTGATCGCCCCGAGCTCGTCTGCTTCGACGTCGCGGACGAAGTTGAACGTCACCTTCGCCTTGGCAGCCGACTCCTCGGCAAGACGCTTGGCGAAGATCAGCTTTTCGCCCGGTTGCGGGCCGTAGTCGTTTTCGGCCGTCGCGACCTCATAGAGGCCATAGGCGTAACGGGACGAATAGGCGATCGCACGATTGCCGGGGATCGTCCAGGGCGTGGTGGTCCAGATCACGACAAAGGCACCGGCCAATGCATCCGGGCCTTCTGTGATCGGGAACTTTACCCAGATCATGTCGCTTTCGACATCGGCATACTCGACCTCGGCCTCGGCGAGCGCGGTGCGTTCGACAACCGACCACATGACCGGCTTCGAACCACGATAGAGCTGGCCGGCCTTGGCGATCTTCATCAACTCGCCTGCGATACGCGCTTCCGCGTGGAAGTTCATCGTCGTGTAGGGCCGCTCGAAATCACCTTCGATGCCAAGGCGCTTGAACTCCTCGGTCTGAACCTCGATCCAGCCGCTGGCGAAATCACGGCACTCCTTGCGGAACTCGTTGACCGGAACCTCGTCCTTGTTCTTGCCCTTCTCGCGGTACTTCTCCTCGATCTTCCATTCGATCGGCAGGCCGTGGCAGTCCCAGCCCGGCACGTAGTTGGCGTCGAAGCCGCGCATCTGGAACGAGCGGTTGATCACGTCCTTGAGGATCTTGTTGAGCGCATGGCCGATATGGATGTTGCCGTTGGCATAGGGCGGGCCGTCATGCAGGACGAACTTCTCGCGGCCAGCGGCGGAAGCGCGGAGCTTCTTGTAGAGGCCCATCTTCTGCCAGCGGGCAACCGTCTCCGGCTCCTTCTGCGGCAGACCGGCGCGCATCGGAAACTCCGTCTGCGGCAGATAGAGGGTGGAGGAATAATCGATCTTTTCAGCGGTCTCTGTCATGGTCTTTGCGTTCGTATTTTCCGCGCGGGTATTGTCACGCATGCGGAACGGGTCTCTGTCTCAAAGATGACTTGGGGGGCGTGAAAAACGCCAAAATCCCGGACCCGCCGGCGGTCTAGCGCGCGCGGAGGGCCGGGCCAATAATTCGCTGATCGACGATCAATCGACGGTGCCGGGTCATAGTGCCCGGTTCTTTAAGGCGTTTTCAGCCTTTTGAAAAGGTCCGCCAGCGTCGCTGGGCCGAATTCTTTGGCTCAGGAAAGGACGAGCGTCCTCCCATCAGCACTCAGGCAAAATTGAGCCTCCGGTCGATCTCGCTCAAGGGCTGCACGCCGGAAAGGAGCAGGCGCGCCTCTTCCTCGTCGCGCTTGATCTGCGCCATCAGCGGCTCCAACCCATCGAACTTGAGCTCGTCGCGGAGGTGACCGAAGAAGGAAACGCTGCAGACTTCGCCGTAAAGGTCACCGGAATAGTCGAAGACGAAGGTCTCGAGCAGCGGTTCGCCATCGCTGTCGACAGTCGGGCGGCGGCCGAAGCTTGCGACGCCGCCGTAGAGAGAACCGTCCGGACGACGGAACCGCACGGCGTAGATGCCATTCTTGAGCTCCGCTTCCGGCGGCAGCCTCATGTTGGCGGTCGGAAAGCCGAGCGCGCGGCCGAGCTGCTTGCCGCCGATCACTTCCGCTTCGACGGTATAGCGATAGCCAAGGAGTCCGGCAGCGTGCACGACGTCGCCTTCGGCGAGCAACGAACGGATGAAGCTCGACGATATCACTGAGGCATTTTCATCGCGGAAGGCATCGACGAGCGTGACGCCAAACCCCTCCCGCTCGCCGGCCGCCATCAGGAATGCCGGGCCGCCTTCGCGCCCCTTGCCGAAATGGAAGTCGAAGCCGGTGACCACATGGGACGCATGCAGCCATTCGCGCAAAATGCGATGGATGAAGTCGGACGCGGAAAGCTGGGAGAAGGTTCGGTCAAAGGGGTATTCGATGACGGCGCCAAAACCCATGCCTTCGAGGATGCTGGCCTTGAGCGGCGCGGGTGTCAGACGAAAGACCGGCGTGTCCGGCCTAAAGACGGTGCGCGGATGCGGCTCGAAAGTCAGGACAAGCGCCGGAACGCCGCGTATTGCCGCTTCTTCCAGCGCCCTGTTCAAGACCGACTGATGGCCGCGATGAACGCCATCGAAATTGCCGATTGCGATGACGCCGCCGCGCAGGCGCTCCGGAAGCGGATCACGGGTTTCGTTGCGATGAAAAACCGTCATATCCGTCTTCCCGTCAGCCAAGCCGCGGCATCCACCACTTCGGCGCAGCCCCTTCCCTTTTCAGGAAGGCAGCAAGTTTCGCCTCGTCGGTGCGGCTTTCATGCATGTATTCCTGCGCATGAATGCCTGCGCTGATATAGAGCAGGTCGAAGCCCGCGTCCTGCGCGCCCTTCACATCGGTCGGCATGCCGTCGCCGATCGCGATGACACGCGACAGGTCGAATGCACCGCGCGCGGCCTTCGCTTCAGCCAGGGCGGCGCGGTAGATCGCGATATAGGGCTTGCCCGCAATGCGGGCCTCGCCGCCCAGTTCCTCATAGAGCTTGGCGATGGCACCGGCACAGGGGATCAGCCGATGCCCGCGCTCCACGACGAGGTCGGGATTGGCGCAGATGAACGGGATCTTTCGCTTGGCGAGCCCCGTCAACGTTGCGCGGTAATGTTCGGGCGTTTCGGTTTCATCGTCATAAAAGCCGGCGCAGACGATCGTCTCCGCATCCTCCGCCGCAACGATCTCGGTGCCGAGACCTTCGAGCAACGGAAGATCGCGCTCGGCCCCGATGAAGAAGATGCGTTTCGCAGCCGCCGAGATCAACGCCCGCGTGACGTCGCCAGACGTAACGATGCGGTCGTAGGCTTCGTCCGCAACACCGAGGCCGCGGATCTGCACCTTGACGCCGGGATGAGGCCGCGGCGAATTGGTGATGAGGACGACAGTCAGGCCGCGCGCGCGCGCCTCCGCCAGCGCTTCGCAAGCCGAGGCGAAGGCCTGGACGCCATTGTGAAGAACGCCCCAGACATCGCAGAGCACCACGTCGTATCGGCTGGTGATTTCCCGAAAACTGTTGATCCTTACGGCCATATTGGCTTCCCGCAAACTCGGCTTCTCGGCTCACATCGCAAGGAAGGGCAAAGAATACAAGTCTCGCGCTCAGAAAAACGCCGCGCTTCCCAAGAATTCGGCCGCACAATGTAGCCGACTGCGTCAGAAAGATCTGAGCAGCGGCGCAGATGGCCAAGGTCTGGTAAATTCCGCGCTTCCACCACAACAGCAAGGCGGCAGCGGCGATCGTCAGAAAGAAAAGCCCGCCCCATGTCGACGATCACGAAGCAGCAAAAAATCTCTCGGCCGATCCTTGACTCGTTCAGCGCGCGGTCCTATTTCGGCGGCGCTAGCACTCCTAAGATATGAGTGCTAACACCATCCACCGGGTCGATGAACGATCCGCAATGTCATTTGATCGAGGGATTAGACAATGGCAAGCACCAACTTCCGTCCGCTGCACGACCGCGTTGTCGTCCGCCGCGTCGAGTCTGAGGAAAAGACCAAGGGCGGCATCATCATTCCGGACACCGCAAAGGAAAAGCCGCAGGAAGGCGAAATCGTGGCTGTCGGTTCGGGCGCCCGTGACGAAAGCGGCAAGGTCGTTCCGCTCGATGTCAAGGCTGGCGACCGCGTCCTGTTCGGCAAGTGGTCCGGCACCGAAGTCAAGATCAACGGCGAAGACCTTCTGATCATGAAGGAAGCCGACATCATGGGCATCATCGGCTGATCGGCCGGCACCCTCCAACTTCCGTAATTTGAAACCGGGCCCGTCCCGGAACTTCGAAACCAGGAGCTTTCAAAAATGGCAGCTAAAGAAGTCAAGTTCGGCCGTACCGCGCGCGAAAAGATGCTGCGCGGCGTCGACATCCTCGCCGATGCAGTCAAGGTAACGCTCGGCCCGAAGGGTCGTAACGTCGTTATCGACAAGTCCTTCGGCGCTCCGCGCATCACCAAGGACGGCGTTTCGGTCGCCAAGGAAATCGAACTCGAAGACAAGTTCGAAAACATGGGCGCCCAGATGGTCCGCGAAGTCGCTTCGAAGACCAACGACATCGCCGGCGACGGCACGACCACTGCGACCGTTCTCGCTCAGGCGATCGTTCGCGAAGGCGCCAAGGCAGTTGCTGCCGGCATGAACCCGATGGACCTGAAGCGCGGCATCGACCTCGCCGTTGCCGAAGTCGTCAGGGACCTGCTCGCCAAGTCCAAGAAGATCAACACCTCGGACGAAGTTGCCCAGGTCGGCACGATCTCCGCAAACGGTGAAAAGCAGATCGGCCTCGACATCGCTGAAGCGATGCAGAAGGTCGGCAACGAAGGCGTCATCACGGTTGAAGAAGCCAAGACCGCCGAAACCGAACTCGAAGTCGTCGAAGGCATGCAGTTCGACCGCGGCTACCTGTCGCCCTACTTCGTCACCAACCCGGAAAAGATGGTCGCAGACCTCGAAGACGCTTTCGTTCTCCTGCACGAGAAGAAGCTCTCGAACCTCCAGGCCATGCTCCCGGTTCTCGAAGCCGTCGTCCAGACCGGCAAGCCGCTCCTCATCATCGCCGAAGACGTCGAAGGCGAAGCGCTCGCAACGCTCGTCGTCAACAAGCTGCGTGGCGGCCTGAAGATTGCCGCCGTCAAGGCTCCGGGCTTCGGCGATCGCCGCAAGGCCATGCTCGAAGACATCGCCATCCTGACGGGCGGCACGGTGATCTCGGAAGACCTCGGCATCAAGCTCGAAAACGTCACGCTCGACATGCTCGGCCGTGCGAAGAAGGTTTCGATCTCCAAGGAAAACACGACGATCGTCGACGGCGCCGGCCAGAAGGCCGACATCGAAGGCCGCGTTGCCCAGATCAAAGCCCAGATCGAAGAAACCACCTCTGACTACGACCGCGAGAAGCTGCAGGAGCGCCTTGCCAAGCTCGCTGGCGGCGTTGCCGTCATCCGCGTCGGCGGTGCGACGGAAGTCGAAGTGAAGGAAAAGAAGGACCGCATCGACGACGCCCTCAACGCGACGCGCGCTGCCGTTCAGGAAGGCATCGTAGCGGGCGGCGGCGTTGCCCTGCTGCGTTCGGCTTCCAAGCTGACCGTCAAGGGTGAAAACGACGACCAGGACGCCGGTGTCAACATCGTTCGCCGCGCTCTGCAGGCTCCGGCCCGCCAGATCGTCGAGAACGCCGGTGACGAAGCCTCGATCGTCGTCGGCAAGATCCTTGAGAAGAACACCGACAACTTCGGCTACAACGCGCAAACCGGCGAATATGGCGACATGATCACCATGGGCATCATCGACCCGGTCAAGGTCGTTCGCACCGCTCTGCAGGACGCAGCTTCGGTTGCCTCGCTGCTGATCACCACCGAAGCCATGATCGCCGAGCTGCCGAAGAAGGACGCTCCGGCAATGCCGGGCGGCATGGGCGGCATGGGCGGCATGGACATGATGTGATAAGGCGCAAGCCTTATCACAGTGATGCTCAAAGCATCGCGTGAGTCATTCCGGTACCGGAACTGAAGGGGCGGCTTTCGAGCCGCCCCTTTTGCTTTTTGTCAAACCAAGTGACCGATCCCGAACAACGCGCGGGAAAAAGAAACCACCGCTCAAAATTGCGGAAAAAACCGTTGAAGTCGGAAAAAAACGAATTATAACAGCGCCGCAAGTGAACGCCAGATTCACGCGAGACCAGAAAGCAAACACAACTGAGCGCGCATTGCTCGATTTTCGATGCCCGGTTTGTGTACCTGGTTCCCGCAGAGAACATCATCACCAAAGCTTATAGAATAGTTGATCGCAACATAGCCGACCTTCTTGCGAAATGACTTCGCTTGGCGGGCGGTCATTTCTGCGTCGGACCGATCCACAAGGAGATCAGCATGGCCCTGCGAGTGCGTTCGTCCTCCGGGCAGGCAGTAGAGAGCGGTCTTTTTTGGGAATGCGTCTGTCCGGGTTTAGGTACGGACGGGTCGCCGGGGCATATTCTGGGGTAGGCCGTGTTTAAGATCGCAAGAGCAAATTCCCTCTCCTCCGGCGTTCACGGCCTCCCGTATCAGGATATACCTGGGCAATTCTGCGTTTCCGAGGGCTGGTCCGGCGATCTCACGACAGGCCTCTTCGTCCTCGGCGACAAGGCTGCAGCCATTCACGGTCTGCGCGAGAACGAGTGCGGATTGCTCAATTTCGTCCGCTGTTACGATCCGGCCGATCGCAATCACGTCCTCGAGCTTTTCGAGCAGGCGGCAACGTCCTCCTCGACCTTCTGCTTTTCCACGACGATCATCCTCGAAACGGGGCAAAGGCAGCCGCTCTTCTGCATCGGCGAGTCGTCCGGCCTGGAAGAGCGCTATTCAGGCTCGATGCTGGGAGTCTTCTTCTTCCCGCGTTTTCTGGTCGAGGGCGCGCAGGCGATGCTGAGGCAATAGGTCGTTTCATGGTTTCATTGAAGCAGTGGCCTAACTCTATGAAACTGCGCAACTCCTGACGTCACCCACTCCCTTCGGCCCCTGGCCCCACCGCCGCAGCCGCATCAAGCGACGGCGGCTCGAGTGCCCGCGGCTGTGGCGATCGGTGCTGGTCGCCCGAGGAGGTAGCCCTGCGCCTCGTCACAACCCTCCGCTTGAAGAATGTCGAGCTGCTTTTGCGTTTCGACGCCCTCGGCGAGGACCGGCACGGAAAGGCTTTGTCCGAGGGCGAGGATGGCCCGGACGATCGCCTTGGCCTGGGGGCTGCCTTCGACCTCCCACATGAAGCTCTTGTCGAGCTTGATCTTGTCGAAGGGGAACGACCGCAATGTCTCGAGCGACGAATAACCGGTGCCGAAGTCGTCGATGGCGATAGTGACGCCAAGTTCCTTGATCCGGCGGAGCGTCAGCAGCGCGCGCTCCTTGTCGTCGATGATGGTGGATTCGGTGATTTCCAGTTCGAGCCGCCTCGGGTTGAGCCCGGTTTCCACGAGCACCTGTTGGACGAGGCTGACGATGTCGCCATTGGCCAACTGCACCGGCGAGATATTGACGGCAATCTTATGTTGGCTGTCCCATCCGGCCGCCTCGCGGCAGGCCTCGCGCAAGACCCATTCACCGATCGGCAGGATCGCGCCGCATTCTTCGGCCAGCGGGATGAATTCGTTCGGCGGAACCATGCCGCGCTCAGGATGATGCCAGCGCAGCAGCACTTCATAGCCGGTGACATCGCCGGTCATCACCGATTTCTGCACCTGATAGTGAAGCGCCAGTTGCCCCTTGTCGACCGCGTCCCAGAGGTCGTTGGCGAGTGCCCGGCGCTTGCGCGCCGCCTCGTCCATTGAAACCTCGTAGAAGCAGACCGTCTGGTTCAGTGCCGCCTTGGCGCGATACATGGCGAGATCGGCATTGTTGATCAGCGTGTCGGCGGTTTCTGCGTCCTGCGGATAGATCGCGACGCCCATGCTGCCGCCGGATTTCAGCTCGAAATCGCCGAAACGCATTTCCTCATGCAGGCAATTTTCAATGCGCTGCAGGAAATCGTGGAGCTCGGCAAGTTCCTCGAAACGCTTCACCGCCGCAAATTCGTCGCCACCGAAACGGGCAATGAACTCGCCCTCCTGAAGATGCGCCTTCACCCGCTGCGCGATCGTGACCAGCACGAAGTCGCCCGCCGCGTGGCCGTGCAAATCGTTGACTTCCTTGAACTTGTTCAGGTCGATGCCGATGACGGCCACCTTCCGCGAGAACCAGGCAGCGGCATCGAGCTCTTCTTCGAGATAGCTGTTGAACTGCAGACGATTGGGTAGCCCCGTGAGGCTGTCGTGTCGGGCGAGGAACGAAATCTGTTCCTCGGAGTCCAGTCGCTCGGTGATGTCTTCATAGGTGGAAACCCAGCCGCCGTCCGGCAACATGCGGTGCTTCGTCAGGATCGAACGCCCGTTCGGCAGCTTCTCGACGAGGTCGGCTCCGCCCTTGCCGACAATGTCTACGCGGTGTTTCTGATAGGCCGCGTCAGCCTTGGCCCCGGCGATCGCCGGGTCGGGATAGGCGCTGGCAAAAGCCCGTTCGAGAATTTCCCGGAATGTCAGTCCTTTGCCGGCCATCGATTCGGAGAGATTGAAGATCTCGAGGCAACGCCTGTTCGAAATCAGCAGGCGGTCGGCCTTGTCGAACAGGCATATGCCCTGTGTCATGTTCTCCAACGCAATGTCGAGATTCTTGCTGACCTCGGCGATGCGGTCGGCGTTGGCCTTTTCCTTGGAGATGTCCTTGGCGATCTTGATGAAGCCGGCGTGCCGTCCGGCTTCATCGATGATCGGCTCGATCACCACATGCGCCCAGAAGGGCGTGCCATCCTTGCGATAGCGCCAACCTTCCGCCTCGTATTTTCCGTCGAGAAGGGCGAGGCGAAGCGCCTGTTGCGGCAGGTTGGCCTGCCTCTCATCCGGTGCGTAGAAGCAGGCAAAATTCTTGCCGATGATCTCCTCGGCCGTGTACCCCTTGTTCGCCTCGGCGCCGGCATTCCAACTGGTCACGTGGCCATCAATGTCGAGCATGCAGATCGCATAGTCCTTGACGCTCCGGACGAAGCGGGAAAACTCCTTTTCCGAGGCGGCCGCCAGAGATTCCGCCTGACGGGCGAAACCGGCGGCAATCAGAACGATCGACAGCAGGAAGAATGCCGTTCCGGCAATGACGAAAGCCAAGAGATGCGGCTGCATCATGCCGCCGTTCTCCTCGGCCCCTGGCCCGGCTTCGATCGTCACCGCGCCCATCGCCGTAAAATGCAGCACCACGATGCCAAGCGTCATTGCAGATGTCGCAAGCAACTTGGCCGCCTGCGGCTGTTCGCTGCGGGCGACCGCAAAGAGCGCTGCCACATCGAACAGCGATCCGGCAAGGATCGAAAAGACGACAAGCGTCGCATCCCAGCGGATAGCCCCGGAGACGTCAAGCGCGGTCATCCCGAGAAAATGCATCGAGGCGACGCCGGCGCCAAGTACCAGCCCGCCGAACAGAAAGCCGGCACGTCCCGTCACATAGGTCGCGATGCCGAGGGCCGATGTCGTCAGGACGATTGCCACCGCCAGCGAAAGGGTCGTGAGGTTTACCTTATAGCCGACCACGACACCCGGGTCATAGGCAAGCATGGCGATGAAGTGGGTGGCCCAGATCCCGAAGCCGCTGGCGATGCCGGCGGCGGCGATCCAAGTCGCCCGCGGCCAGCCGTCCGACGTACGCGCACGCTGAAGCAAAGTGACAGCGCCAAAACTCGACAGGAAGCAAATCAACGCTGCCAGTACGACCAGTCGCGGATCGTGTTCCACCACGAGGCATGTCAGGATCTTGAACATCACAGATCGCCCAAATAAGCAGTGCGGGGGGCGCAGGACACCTGCTTCCGCTCGGTTGCCATCTGTTGACGTTTGGCCGTTTAAGGAAGCGTGAAGATCCGCCGAAAAGCGCCATTCCGAAACGGAACAGTGCTTTCGTCGTTAACAGTCTCCGAATTCCGAGCGATGGCGCCGCCTATACGAGCAGCGACTTGAGGTCGGTGTCAGGATCGGCGAGTTTCGCGCGATCCGGCGTTGTGCCGGTTTCGAGCAGCTTCTTTCCCGTCACATAGGCCTTGGCGTCGTTGATGGCATCGACGGCGATGAACCTGCCCTGGCGGAAATACCAGACCGATACGCTGCCTTCACGCTGGCCCGGACGGACAAGTGTTTCGTCGTGGCCGAGACCGAAGCCGGCGATCTGGAGCTTCACGTCGTATTGGTCCGACCAGAACCAGGGCTTCGGATCGTAGGGCTCTGAGCTGCCGGCGAGGATCGCAGCAATCGCCTCCGCCTGGTCGACGGCGTTCTGAACCGATTCCAGGCGGATCCGCATGCCCTGCCACGGCAAGACCGCGCAGTCGCCCATGGCAAAGATCGCCGGATCGGAGGTTCGGCCGTGGCTGTCGACGATGATGCCATTCGCCGTTTCGAGGCCGGCATCGTGTGCGAGTGCATCGTTCGGCGCCACCCCGATGCCGACGATCACGATGTCGACGGGAATGACGGAGCCGTCGGCGAGCTCGGCCCCCATGACACGCCCGTCCTCGCCGATAAGGCGATGGAGGCCCGTGCGCTCGCGAATGTCGACCCCGCGCGAGCGATGGATCTCTCGAACAATCTCGGAGGTCGCGGCCGAGGCGACCCGCTGCAGGATGCGGTCCGCCATTTCGATGACGGTTACTTCCATGCCGCAGGTGCGGGCGACCGCGGCAGCCTCAAGACCGATATAGCCCCCGCCCACCACCAGCGCGCGGCGCCCGGGCCGCATTTCCTCGGCCAGCACGTCGGCATCCTTGAAGTCCCGTACGACGTAGACGCCGGCCAGATCGCCACCGACCGAGGCGGGCAGTCGACGCGGAGTCGCCCCGGTCGCGAAGGCAAGCGTCTCATAGCCGAGCACCGATCCGTCGCTCAAAGTTACCTGTTTCTGCCCACGGTCGATGCGTGTGACGGTCGTCGAAAGGCGAATGTCGATGTCGTGCTCCGAATACCAGGCCTCTGGCCGATAGAGCAGCCGATCGAGTGTCGTTTCGCGGAGCAGATATTTCTTGGAGAGGGGCGGCCGCTGGTAGGGAAGGCTTGCCTCCGAGGCAACGATCGTCACTGGCCGCTCGTCCTTCAAAGCGCGAAGTTTGGCAACCAAGGCGAACGCGGCCTGACCGCCGCCGACAACAACAAGTCTTCCCGACACCTGCTCTCCCCGTCTCTGCTGCATGATTCCTCAAGCCGGAATCGATTTGAGGATAAAATCATGCAGCGAATCAAAGTGCTACAGCGACCCTTTGCGCGTCTCAAAAGACGCGCGGCGCTGTAGGCACTGTTTTAGCAAGCCGTACCCTCTCCGCCCGAGCCTCGTCAACTCGGGCGGAACGGTAAGCCCGCCAAGGGATCAGGGCTTACGCGGGATTTCCATCCCCTTCTGCGCGGCCGGCCGCGCAAGGCCGCGATCGACCCAAGCCATGACGTTCGGGAAGCTCTCGTATTCGAGCACTTCGGCGCCGCCATAGAATCTGCGCGCACCCTCGACCCACGGATAGGTGGCAATATCGGCGATCGTGTACTCGTCGCCCATCAGCCATTGCCGACCCTTCAGCCGTGTCTCAAGAACGCCGAGAAGGCGCTTCGATTCATCGCGGTAGCGCTCCACCGGATAGGAATTATTGGCAACCTTCTCGGCCGCGAACTTGAAGAAATGCCCGAACTGGCCGAGCATCGGGCCAACGCCGCCCATCTGGAACATCACCCAGCAAAGCGTCTCGTAGCGGCCGGCGGCATCCGCCGGGATAAGCTTTCCCGTCTTTTCCGCGAGATAAACCAGGATCGCACCGGATTCAAAAAGACCGATCGGCTTTCCGCCGGGTCCGTTCGGGTCGATGATCGCCGGGATGCGGCCGTTCGGGTTGAGCGACAGAAATTCGGGCGACTTCTGTTCGTTGGCGTCGAACGCAATGCGATGCGGCTCGTAGGGCAGGCCCAGCTCTTCCAGGGCAATGGAAATCTTCACGCCGTTCGGGGTCGGCAGTGAATAGAGCTGGATGATATCCGGGTTGGTTGCCGGCCAGCGGGTCGTGATCGGAAAAGAGGAAAGATCAGCCATAAGGATGCCTCGAAGTGGGATGCTGAGGGTGGGACGTGCCGCCCCTACATAGGTCGTCGCGATTCCATTTGTCAGCACCCGAGGCAAAATTTCCGCGAGCGATCGCGTCGAACCGTCGTTTCTCCCGGAAGTGCGTGTCAGAGCGTCGCGCGGACGGCTGCCATGATCCGGTCGACGACAGGATTGCCCTGATGGACAGCCTTCCGCGCCCTGACGAGGCAGGCTTCCGACCGCAGGATCACACCGTCCGAGAGGATCTTGAGATGGTTCGCCTTCAGCGTCGAGCCGGTCGAGGTGATGTCGACGATGATGTCGGCGGAACCGGAAGCCGGCGCGCCTTCGGTCGCGCCCAGGCTTTCGACAATGCGGTAGAGCTGGATGCCGTGACTTCCGGAGAAAAACTGCTGGGTCAAGCGCCAGTATTTTGTGGCGATCGCCAGCCTGCGCCCATGACGGGCACGGAAATCGGCAGCGACATCACCAAGGTCCGCCATGGTGTCGACGTCATACCAGACTTCCGGCACGGCCACGACGACGTCGGCATGCCCGAAGCCGAGCCGCGCGCAGAACTCCACGCGCGCATCGGCATCGGCGAGGCCCTCGCGAACGAGGTCTTCGCCGGTGACGCCGAAATCAACAGCGCCGCTGCCGATCTCGCGGGAGATTTCCGAGGCCGAGAGAAAGGCGATCTCAACGTCGTCCCAACCCTCGACACGGCCGCGATAGGAGCGGTCGTTGCCGACGGCGACGATCTTCATTCCGGCGCGTTCGAAGATCGCCGAAGCGTCGTCCTTCATCCGCCCCTTCGAAGGCAGTGCAATCGTAACCGTCATTTCGCGCCCCCTGCGGCAACCGCCTGCTCGATCCGGTCAAGCCAGAGGGAGAAGCCGACCGCCGGAATATGTTCGCGGGCGCCGAGAAGCGTCAGCAGGCGGTCGAAGCGTCCACCACCGGCGAGAACAGCGGCCGTCCCTTCGACCTCTATCTCGAAGACCAGGCCGGTATAATAGTCGAGTGGACGGCCGAAGGCCGCGCGATAGCGGATGAGATCGATGTCAGCGCCCGCCCGAGAAAGAGCCGCGACGCGCGCGTCGAAAAGCGACAATGCGGCTTCGATTTTCAACCCGGACTTCGCGGCGAAGCGGAAGAGCGCCGCCGGTGCGTCGGCAAGCGACAGGTCCAGCGTCAGGAATTCGCGCATGACGGCGAGCGTGGCCTTGTCCAGCCGCGTGTTCGCCAGTTCCATTTTTTCCTTGAGACGGCGAGCGATGTCGCGGGGCGACCGGCTGGCATTGGTGGAATAGCCGGTTGCCTCCATCGTCTGGCCGATGTGGGCGACGAACCGACTCTCGTCCTCCAGCATGCCCATGATGGCAAGCCGCTCGACCTCATGGCCGAAGACGCCCGCGGATTTCGGATCGGCGAGTTCCGCCAGAAGTTTCTGCAACTGCTTCGGCTCGCCGAAAGCATGAATCAGCCGCTTCTGCCAGCCGGCGGGCAGCCCGCAGGCGGCAATCACCGCTTCGAACACCGATTGGTCGCCCAGCGTCACCTTGAGCCGCCGTCCCGGCAATCTGTTCGCAAGAACCTGCATCGCGTCGCCGACGGCTCTGGCGTCCGCCTGCGCGGTGTCCGGCTCGCCGAGATCCTCGATGCCGGCCTGATAGAACTCGCTCGACCCCTCGCGCCGCTGGCGGAACACTTCGCCGAGGTAAGCATAGCGTTGCGGCGTGCCGGTCGCCGTCTCGATATGGCGAAGGCAGACCGGAATCGTGAATTCAGGACGAAGGCAAAGGCTCTCGCCCGTCTCGCTCTGCGTCAGGAAGATGCGCCGCCGCAGGTCTTCGCCGGCCATGTCGAGAAAGGGCTCGGCCGGCTGGATCACCGGCGTGTCGACGCGCAACGTCCCCATCCGCTCGAAGTCGGCAAGCAGGTCGCCAGAAAAGGCGGGCAGGTTGATCAGAGGCATCGCCGTCAGTTCGCCTTCGTTCGGTCCTCGGCCTGTGCCGCCAGCATCTCCCGTACCTTCTGGACCAGATCGCTTTCCGGTACGGAAACCTGGGCAACGCGCGCCTCGCGCCAGGTGATGTTGTCCTGGATTTCGCCCGAGAGACGCTTGCCTTCGATCAGGTCCTTGACCTGCACGACCCCAGAAGCGCGTTCATCGCCGCCCTGGATGATCGCCAGCGGGGAGCCACGGCGGTCGGCATATTTGAGCTGGTCGCCGAAGTTCTTCTTGTTGCCCTGGTACATCTCGGCGCGGATACCGGAGTGACGCAGTTCCTGGACGAAGCGCTGGTAGCGGCCCATGCTTTCGATGTCACGGTCCATGACGCAGACGACCACCGGCGCAACCACGTCCTCGGTGCCGAGTTTGCCAAGGTTTTTCAGCGCCGTCATCAGCCGCGACACGCCGATCGAGAAGCCGGTTGCCGGCACCGGCTGTCCCATGAAGCGCGAGACGAGGCCATCATAACGACCACCGCCGCCGACTGAGCCGAAGACGACCTTCTCGCCCTTCTCGTTCGTCACCGCAAACTGCAATTCGGCCTCGAAGACCGGGCCGGTGTAGTATTCGAGGCCGCGCACGACCGAGGGGTCGATCTTGATGCGGTCCGCTTCATAACCCGCGCTAAGCACCAGGCTGCGGATCGTAGTGAGCTCCTCGACGCCCTCCCCGCCCTTGGCGGTTCCGGCAACGATCTCGGCGAGTTCGGCGGCGCTCTTGGCGTAATCGGTGATGCCGACGAAAAACAGGATCTTGCGGATCTGCTCGTTGTTCAGACCCGCACCCTTGGTGAAGTCGCCGCTTTCATCCTTGCGGCCTTCGCCCAGCAGCAGTCGCACGCCTTCCGGGCCGAACTTGTCGAGCTTGTCGATTGCACGCAAAACCGTGAGACGCGCATTCGCATGCTCGTCGCCACCGAGGCCGATCGCCTCGAGAACGCCGTCGAGAACCTTGCGATTGTTGACGCGGATCACATAGTCGCCACGCGCAATACCAAGCGCTTCCATGGTATCGGCCATCATCATGCACATCTCGGCGTCCGCCTGGACACCCGCCGCACCGACGGTGTCGGCGTCGAATTGCATGAACTGACGGAAGCGGCCCGGGCCCGGCTTCTCGTTGCGGAAGACGTAGCCCGCCCGATAGGTCCGGTAGGGAAGCTGGATCTCGTTGAAGTTCTCCGCCACGTGTCGCGCAAGCGGCGCGGTCAGGTCGTAGCGCAGGCTCATCCACTGGTCGTCGTCATCCGTCAGCGAGAAGACACCCTCGTTCGGCCGATCGCTGTCGGGAAGGAACTTTCCCAGCGCGTCGGTATATTCGAACAACGGCGTTTCCACCGGATCGAATCCGTAGCACTCATAGACCTCCTGGATCTTGGCGATCATCTCGTCGACGGCGCGGATATCGGCCGCCGAACGATCGACAAAGCCACGCGGCAGGCGCGCCTTGAGCTTCAGCGGTTTCTTCTGCTTTTCGTTCATGGAAAGTATTCCGGGCTGTCAAATTCGGTCGGTGCATTCCCTACCGGATCACATCAAGGGCGGCAAGGGCAGCGGCCATAAAGGGCGCGCGCATAGCGGAAGCGGGAGATCCTCTCAATGCGTGCCCCGCTCTCCGGCGCTCTGTCGCACTGCACGCCCCCATCAATAACAAATCCGTGATTGTACTAAGAGCAATACTCTCCTATAGGTTAAGCGCTGATCGCTCGGGTTGTCCGGCAATCCGGTGCGATCCGGCACACCGCCGGCAGCGCCTCTACAGCGCCGCGCGTCTTATCAGACGCGTATAGGACGCTGTAGCACTTTGAAGTGCTGCATGTTCTTATCCTTAAATCGGCTGCGATTTAAGGAAACATGCAGTAGGGCATTGCTCCGCTTGGAAGCCGGAACAGACGTCGACGCGGAAGAAGAGCCCGTGAACGACGCAAAGGTTTCAGTGGAGATTTTGGCGGCATGCTGAAATTTGTGAATCCCGGTGACGGCGCCATCAAGCCCGCTCATCTGCTAGCGCATGAAGGCTGGACACGCGACCTGGAGAGAGAGGATTATCTCGTCGAGCCCTGGCGCTGCCACCTTGCCAGCGGCACCTTCCTTCTGGGGCCGCAAACGCTCGCGCTTCTCGGCGTATCGCGGAACCCCTGTGGCATCGTCGACCTGTTGCGCGCCCACGACGGAGACGACAGATCGATAGTTCTGAGCATTCTGGAGCAGGCGACCGGGACACCCTCTTCCTTCTGCTTTGCCACGCTCGTGCGTGGTCGATCCGGACAGCCCTCTCCGCTTTGCTGCGTCGGAAAATCGACGCTTGCCGGTGAAGTTGGAGACGGCACGCTGGAGGGCATATTTGCTTTTCCCCGCAACGCGGGACCATTGGGGACGTGACAGCGGCCGCCACCTCTTCCACTCGCGGTAACTTAACCTATCTTAGTTGCATGCTGCGCCGCCTCGCCCTCGTTCTGCTGTTCCTATCCGCGCCTTTGGTCGGCGCCCTTTCAGCTGCGACACAGGCTCGGGATGTCGCCGCCACGGGCATGGGGTATCATCATCTGGCGGCCGTTGCCGCGGAGCATCCCGCTTCGGGCCATCACGCTTCAGGCCGTGACGTGGATTGCGAGGCGACGGAGCGCTGCGACCTTCCAAAGAAGCCCGTGCATCCCGTGCTTTGCGCAGCGTGCCTGGCAATCAGCCCGGCACCGTCCAAAATAATGCCGCCGGAAACTCCGTCCACCCGCCTTGCATTGCGGCGCTACACAGTGCCCGACGACGCCGACGTAAGTCCACCGGTTCCGCCGCCCAAGCCCTTCCTTTCGATCTAGAGCGCCGTGCGTTCAAGTGAGCGCACAAAGGACGCTCTAGCACTTTGATTCTAGAGCATCTTATCCGCTTTCAGTGATTCCACTTGAAAGCGGGATGCTCTAGGACGCCGCGGTTACCCGCGAGGAGCGTCCCGAACGTCTGAAAACATCTCGCCGTTTTTCGTCGCCTCCGCCCGAAAACGGACAATCCCGCATCTCGCGGACAAACACCCGCGAATGCCGGACCAATTTTGAAAGGAAAAACATCATGTCCCTGAAAACCATCGCCGGCGCCTTGATATTGGCAGCATTTGCCGCCGCCCCGTCGTTCGCACAGGAAAGCGGCCACATGCATGGCTCAATGGAAGCAGCAAACACGGCGGCCGACACATCGCCGTCCAGCAAGGCCTTCGCCGTGGCAAACGCCAAGATGCACAAAGACATGGACATCGTCTTCACCGGCAAGACCGACCTCGACTTCGTGCGCGGCATGATCGCCCATCACAAGGGAGCGATCGACATGGCCAAGGTCGAGCTGGAACACGGCAAGGACAAAGAAATCCGCAAGCTGGCGGAGGACATCATCAAAGCCCAGGAAGGCGAGATCAAGTTGATGAAGGAATGGCTCGCCAAGAACGGCGGGTGACGAAGCAGACCATCTCTTCCGCACCGCATGCTGTGTTAGATCCCAGCCCACTTAAGGAAAAAAATGCAGCAATTCAAAATGCTACAGCCTCCTTTGCGCGTCTGTTAAGACGCGCGGCGCTGTAGGGCACTCCGCTCCTGAGCAAAGAGCGGAGTAGCGGGCGGAGGAGATCTCCGGCCGGCGTCTCGGTTCAGGCGGACCGACGCGCCGGTCTTTTGAATTGTTGCCGCATCTCCTCTACCTGCGCCCGGCAAAAACAGCCTTCGATATGGTCGTTGACGAGGCCCATGGCCTGCATGAAAGCGTAGATCGTCGTCGGTCCGACAAAGGTCCAGCCGCGTTTCTTCAGGTCCTTCGAAATGCGCGTCGACGTCGCTGTCGTCGGATTGGCGATCAAGGCTTCGTAGCTCACCACCTGCGGGCGCTCGGTCCGATCCGGCTCTTGGGACCAGAAATAGGAGGCAAGCGAGCCGAACTCCGCGCGCAGTTCCTTGGCGCGCCGCGCGTTGTTGATGGTCGAGACGATCTTGCCGCGATGGCGCACAATACCGGTGTCGGCAAGGCAACGCTCGATATCGGCCTCGCCGAATTCGGCAACCCGGTCGAAATCGAAACGGGCGAATGCCGCGCGAAATGCTTCGCGCTTCCGCAGAATCGTCAACCACGACAGGCCCGACTGAAAGCCTTCCAGGCAGATCTTCTCGAACAGTCGGTGATCGTCCGTCACCGGGCGGCCCCACTCCTCGTCATGATACCGCCGGTAGTCTTCGAGATTGCCGTGCCAGGCGCAACGATCAAGTCCATCATCTCCGGTAATCAAGCCTTTCGCCGCCATTGTTTCTTTCTCTCTTCAGTTGCTCTTTTGTTCCATTTACCACTCTGAAACCACTTTCATAAAGTGGCCGATAACCCTACCCAGAGCTTTATCCACGCGCCGGCATTTTAATGAATGGCCGTTTACCTTTCGGTGGCAACGCGGTGCCACGATCAGGCCATTACTACAGCGCCACGCGTCAGACGCGCTAAGGACGCTGTAGCACTTTGAATTGCTGCATGCTTTTGTCCGCAAATCGGCTCCGATTTAAGGATCATGCAGCAGGCACGCCAGGCCGGTGAAACGTCGCTTTCCCGGCCGCGAAGCCATTCCTTGAAGATTTTTGGCGCAATGTAGCGAGTCTGCCCGATGATGAAGAAATCCCTTTTTATTGCCCTATCCCTCCTGTGTGTCGTTGCCGGCGAGGCCGGCGCCCGCGACCGGTATCACAATCGGCCGCCGGTCATCGTCAGCCCGGACCTGACGGCCCCTTGGGTGATGCAGCTTGGGGTGATGCAGCTTGGCGGCCAACAGGCGCGTCCGGTCGCTTACCGTCCGCAAGTGCCGGCGGCCACCCGAAAACAGTTCGACCGACGTCAGGTGAGCCGCAGGTCCGGGCCGGCATTGGTGCACCCGGTTGCGGCAGCGCGCGCGCAAAAGCCGGTAAAGACGAAGTTCGATCCGCAGTTCCTGCCGCAAATCGTGGCCTATGGCGGTCCGGAGAAACCCGGCACGATCGTGATCGACACCAACAACCGCTTTCTCTATCTCGTCACCGGCAAGGGTGAAGCCCGTCGCTATGGCGTCGGTGTCGGCAAGCCGGGTTTCGAATGGGCCGGCGCGCACCGGATTACGCGGAAGGCAGAGTGGCCGAGCTGGACACCGCCACAGGAAATGGTCGCGCGAGAAGCCGCGAAGGGACATTATCTGCCGGCGCGCATGGAGGGAGGCCCCGCAAACCCGCTCGGCGCCCGGGCCATGTATCTCGGCTCGACGCTCTACCGCATCCACGGCACCAACGCGCCCTGGACGATCGGCTATGGCGTTTCGTCTGGCTGCATCCGCATGCGCAACGAGGATGTCGTCGATCTCTATGAGCGGGTGAATGTCGGCGCCAAGGTTATCGTGATATAAAGGCGCATATTATCTGAATAACCCGCGCACAAGTTGCGTTTGCACTGGGGGAACAGTGGTGCAAACGCAACAGCTGTTCCGATTGATACAAGTTAACCCGGCGGCTGTGCTCTATCAGATATGGCGCAGGCTTTTGCTTGCAGGTAATTTACCGAACCTGCACGCGATCAAGGGTTGAGAGGGAATCGTTAATGAAATTTCATGCCAAGAAAGTGGTGGCGTTCGCTGCCGCGGCGACGGCGCTGTTTGCCGTGACAGATGCATCGGCGTTCACGCCGGCGAACACACCGGAGGCCGCCGCCAAGCGTTCCGACGTTCTGTTGGTCGCCCACCAGAAGAGGCCGCCGCAAAAATATTGGCGCACCAAGGTCCGTTTCCGGACGAATGAGGCTCCCGGCACCATTATCGTCGATACGAACAACAAGTATCTCTACTACATCGACGGCCCGAACCGCGCGACACGCTACGGCATCGGCGTCGGCCGCGAAGGCTTTGGCTGGTCCGGTGTCGTCAAGGTCGGCCGCAAAGCCGAGTGGCCAACCTGGACTCCGCCGGCGGAGATGCGCGTGCGTGAACGGGCGAAAGGCCGCATCCTGCCGATCACCCAGGATGGCGGTATCGACAATCCGCTCGGTGCCCGCGCGCTCTATCTCTACCAGGGCGGCCGCGACACCATCTTCCGTATCCACGGAACGAACCAGCCCTGGACGATCGGCCAGAACATGTCGTCGGGATGCATCCGGTTGATGAACGAGGATGTCGAGCACCTTTACGATCGTGCCGTCATCGGCACGAAGGTGATCGTCATCGGTCCGGGCAACAAGCACGGCGATGTCAACTACGACGACCGCGGCGTGGACATTTTCCGCCAGATCTTCGGCGGCTGAGTTATCAAGGCAGCAACTGACAAATGCCGGCACCGATCGGTGCCGGCATTTGTGTTTCGACTTCAGAGACCTGAGAGACCTGCGGGCTTGGGGCCACCATAGGCCCAGTCCAGCAGTTCGACGGTATGCACGATCGGAAGCGCCGTCCCGGTCGCGATCTGGGTGATGCAACCGATGTTGCCGCTCGCAATCACGTCCGGCTTGGTCGCCTCGATGTTCCGGACTTTACGCGCCTTGAGTTTCTCCGATATCTCCGACTGCAGGATGTTGTAAGTGCCCGCCGATCCGCAGCAGAGGTGGCCCTCCGCCGGCTCGCGAACAGTGAAACCCGCTCGCTTCAAGAGCTCCTTGGGCACCGTCGTAATCTTCTGGCCGTGCTGCATCGAGCAGGCGGAATGATAGGCAACGGTCATCCCCCGCGCCTCCCGTTGCGGGAGTTCGAGCCCAGCCAGGTATTCGGTGATGTCCTTTGCCAATGCGGACACTTTCGCGGCCTTTTCCGCATATCCCGGATCCAGCCGCAACATATGGCCATAATCCTTGATCGTGGTGCCGCAGCCCGAGGCGGTCACGACGATCGCGTCGAGACCGTCTTCTTCGGCTGCCTTTAGCCAGATATCGACGTTGCGGCGCGCAGCCTCGAGCGCCTGTTCCTCGCGCCCCATGTGATGAACCAGCGCGCCACAGCAGCCCTCGCCGGCCGCGACGACAACCTCGATCCCCTGCCCGGTGAGAAGCCTGATTGCCGCTTCGTTGATCTCTGGCTTCAAGACCGGCTGCGCACAGCCGGTCAGCATCGCGACCCGGCCACGACGCTCGCCCTTCGTCGCGTAAGTCGCGGGTCTTGTCCCTGCGGACGCCGGGGGAACCGCATGCGGCGCAAGGTCGAGCATGACGCCAAAGGTCTTCAGCCATGGGGTCCGCTTCACCAACCCCGCCAAGGGGCGGGAAATGCGAGCCGCGCGTAGCGCAAGACGAAACCGCTTGGGATAGGGTAGCACCCCGGCGAGAACGGCACGCGCGAAACGATCCTTGAACGGCCTTTTGTAGGTCTTCTCGATGTGGATGCGGGCATGGTCGACCAAATGCATGTAGTCGACGCCCGACGGACAGGTGGTGAGACAGGAAAGGCAGGAAAGGCAGCGGTCGATGTGGGTAACGGTCTCCCGATCCGCCGCCCGCCCGTTTTCCAGCATGTCCTTGATCAGGTAGATCCGCCCGCGGGGACTGTCGAGTTCGTCGCCGAGGACGACGTAGGTCGGACAGGTGGCAGTGCAGAAACCGCAGTGGACACATTTGCGCAGGATCTTTTCAGATTCGGCGACATGCGGATCGGCGAGCTGCGCGGGTGAGAAATTCGTCTGCAACCGAGTACTCCATTTGGCAGGCCTTGCGGCGCCTACTGCATGTTTCCTTAAATCGTAGCCGATTTAAGGACAAAACATACAGCAATTCAAAGTGCTACAGCCTCCTTTGCGTGTCTGATAAAACGCGCGGCGCTGTAGCCCGCAACGATTTCGGATCGGGCTGATCTGGAACCGTCGAACCATTCCTGTAACTTAGGGCGGAATGCGGGCGAAGACCTCCAGCGCCTGCCGCATTTCGCCCCGAGGTCCCAAGCTAGACCATCCAGCTCTCGGGATCGGTGATAGGCTCCTCCCGGGCCGCCCTCTGCAGGCCGATCACACATCTGACGACGATCCACACCGCCGTGGCGACAAAGCCTAGAACGCCAATGACCATAACGGTCAGCAGGGCCGAAACGATAGAGAAAAGCAAGGCGATCCAGAAGGTACGGATCGCCCAGATATAATGGGTTCTCGCCCATGGCTCCGCCTTATCGCGGTTGAGATAGGCCAGCACGATCCCGATGAGCGCGGTGATGCCGATGACAAATGCGAGCAAGTAGAGCACGTAGATGATCTGAATATTGACCTTGCCCGGTTCCAGCCAGTGATCGGTCTGGCGGGAAAGTGGTGTCCGTGGACCGGTATCGCTCATCGAATTCCCCCTTGGCACGTTCGAACGGATCGCGATCGTGGCTACGCGTTTGCCGCCATCCGCCCCGGATTGAAAATCCGCGCCGGATCAAATCGAGCGCGGATGCGCTCCGTCAGCTGAGCGACGGCCGGTGCCTGCGGCTCGAAGGCCGGAACGCCGGCCCGTACGTCGTCGCCAGCCCTCACGAGGCTTGCGTGGCCGCCGCCGAGCGCACCGACATAGCGGCGCACGAGTTCCGCCTCTGCATCCGCCTCCATCCGCAGCCAGACGAGCCCGCCCTGCCAATCGTAAAAGGCATCAACGCCGGTTTGAAGACGCAGCGCAGCGACGAGCTGGTGCCCGGCGGACGGCGCTAGCGAAACCCGCCACAGCGGCCGCCTCGTGCCGTCGGCGTAGGGTTTCACGTCGCGAATTTCTCCCCACAGCAGACGCGTTGCTTCGGCGTCGAGGCGTGAGGCCGGCCCGAAGCGGGAAAGAGCCGCGGTGAGTTTCTCGGCACGCAGGTCGACGGAATCTGCCAAGCCCTCCAGCCTCAGCACGGTTGCGGCGCCGTCGGGAAGTGCGCCATCCAGGAAGCGCCCGCGCACGCTCTCGGGCAGGTGCGCCGCGCCGGAAGCCTCTACCGGCTGCGCCATCGTCTCGGCCATGGCCGCGGCAGCTTCGGCGTCGTTGAGCCCCGAAACGACCACCGTCGCTGCCGCCGGCGGAATGGGCAGCACCTTGAAGGTGACTTCCGTCAGGATCCCGAGCGTGCCGTAGGAGCCCGCCATGAGCTTGACAAGGTCGAGCCCGGTGACGTTCTTCATCACCCGGCCACCGGCCTTGATCAGCTCGCCGGCGCCATTGACGAAGCGCACGCCGAGCAGGCTGTCGCGCGCGGCGCCGGCGACGTAGCGACGCGGGCCGGAAACATTCGCTGCGAATACACCGCCAATCGTCGGTTCGCCCGACGTGGCAAAGATCGGTCGATGATCCATCGGTTCGAAGGAAAGCATCTGGCCTTTGGCGCGGAGCGCGGCTTCGACCTCGGCAAGCGGCGTTCCGGCGAGCGTGCTCATGGTCATTTCCGCCGGATTGTAGCTGACGATGCCGGAGAGGCGGCGCGTCGAGAGCGTCCGATCGGTCCGCACTGGATTGCCGAGTCCCGCGCGTGTGCCGCCGCCGACGATTGCCAGAGTGACGCGCTCTGCTGCTGCAGAGCGCACGACAGAGGCGATCCCCTCCTCACTGGCCGGTTCGAAGTGGACGATCATGCTGCCGGCCGCCCTTCGAGCGGAAAGACCTTCGATGGATTGAGAATCCACTCGGGATCGAAGGCCGCGCGCGCGGCCATCTGCTGGTCGAGATCGGCCCGGCTGTACTGGTGCAGCATCAGATCGCGCTTCTCTATGCCAACGCCATGTTCGCCCGTCAGGCAGCCGCCGGCATCGACGCAGAGCTTGAGGATGTCGTTGCCGGCCGCTTCGGCTCGCGCCGCATCCTCCGGATCGTTTATGTTGTAGAGGATCAGCGGATGCATGTTGCCGTCGCCGGCATGGAAGACATTCGCCACGCGCAGGCCGTAGCCAGCGACGATCTCGCCGGTCTTGCGCAGCACATGCGAAAGCTGGCTGAGCGGCACGGTACCGTCCATGCAGATATAGTCCGCAATGCGGCCCGTCGCGCCGAAAGCCGACTTTCGGCCCTTCCAGATCAGCGCCGCCTCCAATGCGGACTGGCACTCCCGGATCGTGGTGACGCCGTGACGGCGGGCGACCTCGATGATGCGTTGAAGCATCGCGTCCATCTCCGCCTCGGATCCCTCGACCTCGACAATCAGCAGAGCCTCGACGTCGAGCGGATAACCGGCATGCGCAAAGGCTTCGCAGATCTCGATCGCCGGCTTGTCCATGAATTCCATGGCAACAGGAATGATGCCCGCTCCGATGACATCGGCAACGCAGGCACCGGCCGCCTCGGACGAGGCGAAGCCGAAGAGCACCGGCCGCGCACCTTCCGGCTTGGCGATCAAGCGCACCGTTGCTTCCGTGACGATGCCGAGCTGGCCTTCTGAACCGCAGACGAGCCCCAGCAGGTCGTATCCGGCCGCATCCAGCGCCTTGCCGCCGAGTTCGATCACGGTGCCGTCGAAAAGCACCATCTTCACGCCGAGCAGGTTGTTGGTGGTGACTCCGTATTTCAGGCAATGGGCGCCGCCGGAGTTCATGCCGATATTGCCGCCGATGGTGCAGGCGAGCTGCGAACTCGGGTCGGGCGCGTAGAAGAAGCCATCGGCGGAGACCGCCTCGGAGATGTTGAGGTTGGTGACGCCCGCCTGAACCGTGGCCGTCCTGTTAAAGAGGTCGATGTCGAGAATGCGCGACATTTTCGAAAGACCAATGACGACGGCGTCCTCCTGCGGGATGGCGCCGCCCGAGAGCGACGTGCCGGCACCGCGCGGCACGACCGGAACGCTATAGTGGCTGCAATATTTGAGTACGGCAGCCACCTGTTCCGTCGTTTCCGGCAGAGCGACGGCAAGCGGCACCCGCCGGTAGGCGAGGAATGCATCGGTCTCGAAGGGTTTCAGCTCGCGCTCCTCGCTGATCAGGCAGCCCTTGGGCAGGAGATCCTTGAGATCGGCGACAATCTCCTGCCGGCGATCCAGCACGGCTTGTTTCGGTTTCAGAAACCCGATCATCTCCGGCATAGGATCCTCCCAAGCAATACGGCCACAGAGTGGTATTTTTTGTTTACCACTAGAGCGCCACGCGTTCAAATGAACGCGTAAAGGACGCTCTAGAACTTTGGATCTAGAGCATCTTGCCCGCGTTCTGAAGGCGGGATGCTCTAGGATTGACACCCCGCAAATGCTAATGAGCTTTTCGTTTTTGGCAATAATGGTCAAGATTGATGACAAATCTCGGCGATCTCGAGATCTTTGCGCGCGTCGTCTCGTCCGGCAGCATGTCAGCCGCCGGACGCCTGCTGAGCCTGTCCCCGGCGGTGATCTCCAAGCGCGTCAAGCGACTGGAGGACAGGCTCGGCACGCGGCTTCTCCAGCGCACCACACGACAAATTTCGCTGACGGAGGCGGGACAGGGGTTTTACGACCGCGTCCTCGGCATCCTCGCCGGTATCGAGGATGCCGAGGCCTACGCCTCCGGCCGCTCGTCGCAGGCCCAGGGCACGCTCCGGATCAGCGCTCCGACGTCCTTCGGACGCATGCACATCGCACCGCATCTGACCGGCTTCATGAAGGATCATCCGGACCTTAAACTCCACATCGTTCTCAGCGACGATTTCGCCGATATCGTCGCGGATGGCTTCGATCTCGCTGTGCGGATCGGCGAACTTACCGATTCAAGCCTCGTCGCCCGCAAACTTGCGCCCGTCCGCCGCCTCTTGTGCGCCGCACCGAGCTATGTCGCGCGGCACGGCCTTCCGCGCGAAATCGGCGATCTGGCGAACCATGTCTGCCTGCCGGCCCACAACAACGACAACTGGAAGCTGGGGGGTCCCGGCGGCAGTCTGACCTATCGCCCGGAGGGACCGCTCGTCACCAATTCGTCGGAGATCATCCGCGAGGCGGTGATCGCCGGCGCCGGCATCGCGCTGCGCTCCACTTGGGACATCGGTAAGGAATTGCGCGCCGGACAGCTGGTTCAGGTGCTGCCGCAGTGGGAAGGCTCCCGCAACCTGACGCTCTCGGCCGTCTATCCAAGCCGTCAATTCCTGCCCGCCAAGGTCCGTCTTTTTATCGATTACCTGGCCGCGCTGTACGGACCAGTGCCCTACTGGGAGCAATAACCGCTCGACGACCCGAAGGCTATTTCTGTGCGCTTTCCTCGTGATGGCGACGGATGCGCCGGACAACGAACCAGACGCCTATGACGGCAAAAGGGACCGCAAGGCCGGTCAGAAGGTTGGGATCGACCGGCAGTTCGTGGCTCACGGCCTTGGCGAGATAGCCGAATAGCCCGACGACATAATAGGAAATGGCGGCAACCGACAGGCCCTCGACCGTCTGTTGAAGGCGCAACTGCAGCTTGGCCCGACGATCCATCGAATTCAGCAGAGCGCTGTTCTGCTTTTCGAGTTCGACATCGATCCAGCTTCTGAGGAGCGCCGTGGCGCGCGCGAGCTTGCGCGACAGATTCGCCTGACGCTCCTCGACCGACTGACAGGTTCGCATCGCCGGCGCGAGCCGGCGTTCGAGAAACGTACCGATCGTCTCGTAGCCGGGCACGGGCGTCTCGGACAGCGTGCGAATGCGCTCCTGCACGATACCGTAATAGGCGCGGCTGGCACCGAAGCGATAGAGGCTGAGGGCGGCACCGGCCTCGACGTCGGCGGCAAGTCGGGTGATTTCGGAGAGCATCTCATCGGCCTCTTCGCGGACGTTCTCCTTCATCCGCTGCGTTATTCCGGTCAGGCCGTCTTCCGTCCGGCGGATTTCCGGCGACAGCGATTGCGCAAGCGGCAAGCCGAACATGGCGAGCGTGCGATAGGTCTCGATATCGAGCAGGCGCTGCACCAGCGCACCCGTGCCCGCTTCCGTCAGGCCGCGGTCGATCACGAGAATCTGGGTCAGCCCGTCGCCGTTCTGGCGAAAATCCGTGACGAGTACGGCCTGGCCGTTCTTGGTTTCGCTGTAACAGAGGCTGGTCGGGTCGAAGGCCTTGATCGCCTCACGCGTTTCCGGCGTATCCGGCCGGATTTCGAGGCGAATGCCGGAAATCAGCGTTCCCGGCGGCGAAAACCCGTCGCCGAAAGGGTGGATCGGCACCTCGCCGCCGAAATGGTCTGGCGCCGGGGCATCCCAGAAATAGGTGGAGAACTCCGTATGCCGCTCCCAGCGCAGCGTGCCCTGTCCCCAAGCCATTGCATGGTGGTTGGCGTCACCGCCGGGCGGCGCGATGCCGCGCGAGCGCGACAGCTCGGACAATACGGCATGGTCGACGATCGAGCCCCCTTCGGTCATGAAGGCAAGCTGAAAAATGACGCGAGGCGTCGTCACCAGTGCATAGGGCCGTGAGTGAACCTCACCGAGAACCTGCGCACGCAGCGGCGCGGACGGAAATGCGAAACTGCCCTTTGCCATGAAGCGCTTCATCCCCCTCACGCGTTCATCACCACTTTCTTATCAACCGGTCGAGCAAAATGAACAGGACGCATTGACGCAGTTTGACTTTTGTCAGTCGCGATGATCACGAAGTGGACAATCAATTTGACCACTTTTCCGAGCCTGCTAGATTGCAGCCGGCATGGAGGAGAAGGCGTGAAGGGTCGTCCTCCATCGGGAGACATTGCTGTGACCGAAGACCAGCTCGACCTCTATGCACGCATCAGCCACAGCCGGACGGCGGACGAGGTCGTGCAGCAGATCGAACTCTTGATCCTCGAAGGCGTGTTGCGCGACGGCGACCGGTTGCCGGGCGAGCGGGAACTATCGAAGCGTTTCGACGTGTCGAGACCGATCCTGCGCGAGGCCCTCAAGGAGCTGGAGACACGCGGACTTTTGGAAAGCCGCCATGGCGGCGGCACATTCGTTGCAGATGTGGTTGGCCAGATCTTCTCGAAACCGCTGATCGAGCTCATCGGACGCCACCACAAGGCGACGCAGGACTACCTGGAGTACAGGCGGGAGCTCGAGGGCCTGACGGCGGAGCTGGCGGCAAGCCGCGCCACCGACTTCGACCGCGACATCCTCACACGCGTCATCGAGCGGATGCGGGCCGCCCACCGCAACGGCGACTTCGACGAGGAGCTCACGGCCGACGTTGAGCTGCACAACGCGATCGGCGAGAGTGCGCACAACATTATCCTGCTGCATACGCTGCGCGCCTGCTATCGGCTTCTGACCCAGGGGATATTCTTTCACCGCACATCGGTGTTCGGCGCTCCGGGCGCGCGCGATCGGCTGCTCGCGCAACATGAGGCCATCTACGCCGCCATCATGGCCCGCGACCCGGAGGCCGCCAAGGCCGCAGCGCAAAGCCATATCGACTTCGTCGCCGCCGCGGCATACGAAGCGGAACGCACGGGCGAATGGGCGCGCATCGCGCGGCTGCGGCTTCAGCAGCGGGACCGTGCCGGATCTTGAAGGCCCGTCATCACAATTTCATCGAAACGCTTTAACCGGGTGGGAACGGGATCGGGTCCCCTGCGTTATGTATAGTCGCAACGAGCGATGACCCTGTCGGAACCTCACCGTCATCTCGCCGTTTATGGGCTGTACAACGTCATTTACAGGCAAGCTGAGCGAGTCATACTTGCAGAACTGCTAATGCCTTTTGATTCGCGTAAGGAGTATTGAACCCCTTGAACTTCTTGAACCGGTTAGCCGCTGATGTGCATCTGATGCTGCGTCGCCCCGCGCGCATGCAATATGCCGCGCTGTGTTACCGGATCCGCAAGAAGACGGGTGCGCTCGATATCCTCCTGATCACCAGCCGCGATACCGGCCGCTGGGTCATTCCCAAAGGCTGGCCGATGCAAGGCAAGCGGGCCCATGAGGTCGCGGAACGCGAGGCCTATGAAGAGGCCGGGGTGAAAGGCAAGGCGCAGAAGACCGCAATCGGCGCCTATGTCTACCAGAAGCGCATGAACCACGGCCTGAAGATCTCCTGCAAGGTCCAGGTGCATGCGCTCGAGGTCGATGACTTCTGCAAGAACTTCCCTGAAAAGGGCACGCGGCGCCTTGAATGGGTCGACTACAAGGAGGCGGCAAGCCGTGTTGCCGAACCCTCGCTGAAAAGCCTTATCCTGGCATTCGGCGAACGGATGGCGGCGGCGCCCGCATCCGTTCCCAAGAGCGCAAACGGCTGACGCGGAACGTCGGCGGACGGCATCAGCCCATACTTGACAAGTCGTCCATCGGCCATTGCGGCCGTTCTCCCCTCAATTCCGCTTGAACGCGCTCGCCCGTACCGCTACTGGCGATTATGACAATGGAGATCGACCTGTGCCGCGTCCGCGCCTGGAAAAGCTGACCCTGGACAAGGACCTCGACAAGCTCAGCCTTGCCGAGGAAGCCTCGCATCATGTGATGCGCCGGTTGGCTGCGCCTGGCCTGGCCCTGCTCTTTCTCCTTCTCAGCATGGCGTTCGCGGCAACCTATGTGATCGGCTCATCGGGTGCCGCTATTGTCGTCGCAGCGGCGGCGATTGCCGGCTACATGGCGATGAACATCGGCGCCAACGACGTGACGAACAACGTCGGCGCTGCCGTCGGCGCGAAGGCGATGACGATGGCGACGGCCTTGGCGATCGCTGCCATCTTCGAAATCGCCGGCGCCTTGATCGCTGGCCGAAAGGTCACGCTTACGATCGAGGCCGGCATCGTCGAAGGCGGGCTCGTCGATCCTGAGGCGCTCGCCTGGGTGATGATGGCCGCGCTGATCTCGTCAGCAGCCTGGATCAACATCGCCACCTATTCGCGTGCGCCGGTCTCGACCACCCACTCGATCATCGGTGGCATCGTCGGTGCCGGCATGACTGCCGCCGGCCTTTCCAGTGTCAAATGGTGGGCGCTCGCCGGCATTACGGTAAGCTGGTCGATATCACCGTTGCTTGGCGGCGCGATCGCAGCGATTTTCCTGGCCTTCCTCAAGGAACTCATCATCTATCGCGAGGACAAGATCGAGGCCGCACGGCGCTGGATGCCGATCATCCTGGGTGTGACGGCGGGCGCCTTCACAGCATATGTGGCGGTTTTCGCGCTCGTTCACGTGGCCGCCATTTCGCTTTTGACCGGCCTTCTGATCGGACTGTTCGCGGGGATCGTCTGTTACGCGTCGAGCAAGCCGTGGATCCACCGCCAGTCGGAAGGGCTCGACAACCGCAACCAGTCGCTGCGCAAGCTGTTCCGGATGCCGCTGATATTCTCCGCGGCACTGCTTTCCTTTGCACACGGCGCAAACGACGTTTCCAATGCGATTGGTCCGCTTTCGGCGATCGTTTCCGCCGTCAATGGCGCCGTATCGACAGAGAGTTCGAGAGCACCCTTTTGGGTCCTGCTTATCGGCGCGCTCGGCATCTCGCTCGGCCTCTTGCTCTACGGGCCGCTTCTGATCCGGGTCGTCGGCGAAGAGATCACGCGCCTCAATCCCATGCGCGCCTTCTGCGTCGCGCTTGCCACTGCGGTCACCGTGCTGCTCGCTTCCGCCCTTGGCCTGCCGATCAGCTCCACGCACACGGCGGTCGGCGCGGTCTTTGGCGTCGGCTTCTTCCGCGAATGGTACACGCGCCGCTCCAGACGCCGACTGGAATTTGTCCGGAAAAAGACCGGGCACGAGGATTTCATGAGGTCGGCGGAAACCAATTTCGCCGAGGTGCGTCGCCGCCGGCTGGTGCGCCGCTCCCATTTCCTGACGATTGTTGCGGCCTGGGTCATCACCGTGCCGGCGTCCGCCTTGCTCTCCGCATTCGTCTATCTCGTCCTGTCCGGCCTTTTCCTCTGAAGGTGACCGAAGTGCGTGCCGACTTCCGTATGCAACGCCTGTTCATTGAAAGCCCGCTTCATGCCGGTTCGATACACGAGGCCAGCAAGGAACAATACAACTACCTCGTCAACGTGCTGCGCTTCGACGAGGGCGCGTCGCTGCTTGTCTTCAACGGCCGCGACGGCGAGTGGCGGGCCGAACTCTCGCTGCCGTCCAGAAAGCGCCTCCTCCTTACCGCGATCGAACAGACGCGTCCGCAGCCAGTTCCTTGCGACCTCGTCTATCTCTTCGCACCGCTCAAGGTCGGCCGCCTCGATTACCTCGTCCAGAAGGCCGTCGAAATGGGGGCCGGCCGACTGCAGCCGGTGATGACGCAGCATGTTCAGGGCAAGATCGGCAGCCTCGACCGGGTGCGCGCGAATGTGATCGAAGCGGCCGAACAATGCGGCGTGCTTGGCATTCCGCCTGTCGATACCCCGAAAAGGCTCGAAGATCTTCTTCAGGCCTGGCCGCGGGATCGCCGTATCATCTTCTGCGACGAGGGCAACGAGAGCCAGAATCCGCTGCCGATCCTGCAAGCAATTACCGAGCGTAAGCTCGCGTTGCTGATCGGCCCCGAAGGCGGCTTTTCCGAAGCCGAGCGGACGCTGCTGCGCGGCCTCGACTTTGTGACTGCGGTCCCGCTCGGACCCCGGATCCTGCGCGCGGATACGGCGGCGGTCGCCGCGATGGCGGTTATCCAGGCGGCAGTCGGCGACTGGCGATGATCCGTCGCCCTTTCACGCGCCCTCTACAGCGTCCTTTGCGCGTCAAATCAGACGCGCAAAGGACGCTGTAGCACTTTGAATTGCTGCATGATTTGCCCTTGAGCCGGCTCCCGTTTAAGGAATCGTGCAGCACGGAGTTTTTTTGAGGAGATCTTGAAAGAAATTCACTTGCGCCGCACGTAATTACGGTTCAAGCACCCACCATCGCTCCTGCTGCCCGGCGGGGGCCGCTCAAACAAAGAAGACGCATATGGCCCGAGATACCACCGACCAGACGCCGGTTACCTCTGTCGCTGACCTGACCGCCTACCTGGAGTCCGGATCGAAGCCGAAGGAGAAGTTTCGGATCGGGACGGAGCATGAGAAATTCGCCTTCTTCAAGGCGGACAACAGCCCCGTGCCCTATTTCGGCGAAGCCAGCATTCAGGCGCTTCTGCACGGGATGGCCGAGAAAAGCGGCTGGGAAGCGATCCTCGACGAGGGAAACATCATCGGGCTCGCCGAGCATTCCGGCAATGGCGCGATTTCGCTGGAGCCGGGCGGGCAGTTCGAGCTCTCCGGCGCACCGCTTGAAAACCTGCATCAGACCTGCAAGGAATCCAACCAGCACCTGGCCGTCCTTCGGGAAATTGCCGAACCGCTCGGCATTCGCTTCCTTGGCATCGGCGGCAGTCCGAAATGGACATTTGCCGAGACGCCGCGCATGCCGAAATCGCGATACGGCATCATGACGCGTTACATGCCGAAGGTCGGCACCAAGGGCCTCGACATGATGTATCGCACCTGTACCATCCAGGTGAATCTCGACTTCTCCTCCGAGGAGGACATGCGGCGCAAGATGCAGGTGTCGATGAAACTGCAGCCGCTCGCGACCGCCCTTTTCGCAAGCTCTCCCTTTACCGACGGCAAGCCGAACGGCCTTCTTTCGTGGCGGGGCGACATCTGGCGCGACACGGATAATCAGCGCGCCGGCCAGCTGACCGCTGCCTTCAAGCCGAATTTCGGCTTTGCCGATTATGTCGAATGGGCGCTCGACGTACCGATGTATTTCGTCGTACGCGACGGGCACTACCATGACTGTACCCATGTGACGTTCCGGCAATTCATGGCGGGCGCGCTCAAGGGCGAGATCGCCGAATGGCAGCCCAATATGGGCGACTGGACCAATCACCTGTCGACGCTTTTCCCCGATGTCCGGCTGAAGCGCTTCCTCGAGATGCGCGGCGCCGATGGCGGCCCCTGGCGTCGGATCTGCGCGCTGCCGGCCTTCTGGGTCGGCCTGCTCTACGATGACGAGGCGCTCGCGGCAGCCGAGGCGCTGACCCGCGGCTGGAGCTACGAGGACGTGCAGGTGCTGCGCGATGCCGTGCCCGCCCAGGCGCTCTCGGCGAAGCTCGGCGCCACGTCCCTCTTCGACATCGCGCGTGAAGTTCTGACGATTTCACGCGCTGGCCTGCAGCGGCGCAATCGACTGAACGGCGATGGAATAGACGAAAGCCAGTTCCTGGCGCCTCTCGATGAAGTGCTGGCGAAGAAGGCGACGCTCGCCGAGGACCTGCTGGCACTTTACAACGGCCGCTGGAACGGTTCTGTCGAGCCAGTCTTCGCCGAATATCAGTACTAGAGCAATTCCAGGAATGAGCGCGCGGAGATATTCGCTCGCTTAAAAAGGCGGTTTGCAGTCCCCCAATTCCCGTTATAGTGCAGCGAGATGCGTCGTTCGTCCGGGAAGGAAATGGGATGGCACCGCTTTTTGACATGTTCGCCCAGGCGCAGAACGGCAAGGCCATCGAGTTGATGGCCAAGCAATTCGGCCTTGCCCAGGAACAGATGACGAAGGCGACGGCGGCGCTTCTGCCCGCCTTCTCCACAGCCTTCAAGCGCAACACCACCAATCCCTATGATTTCGGTGCGCTGATGGGCGCGCTTTCGACCGGCAACTACGCGAAATATTTCGAGGACATGAGCCAGGCCTTCACGCCGCAGGGAATGGCCGATGGCAACGGCATACTCGGCCAGCTGTTTGGCTCGAAGGAGATGTCGCGCGCGATCGCCGCGCAAGCCGCGCAAATGACGGGCATTGGCCAGGAGATCTACAAGCAGATGCTGCCGGTGATGGCGAGCACGCTGATGGGCGGCCTGTTCAAGCAAACGACGGGCGCGGCCGGCGATGCCTTTGCCAACAATCCCATGATGGCGATGATGCAGCAATGGATGGAGGCGACAGGGCTGGCCAGGAAGCCCGACCCGGCCCCAACCGCCTTCGACAATCCCTTCGTTCAGGCAATGCAGGGGTTCTTCGGCATGGCAAAGACGGAAGAGAAGCCGAAGACGCCGGATATCTTCGCCGATAACCCCTTCTTCAAGGCGTTTCAGGACATGATGCAACGAGGTGCGAGCGCACCCGAAAAAGCACCCGTGGAAAACCCGGCCTTCAGGCAGTTTTCTGAAATGATGAACACGATGTTCGACAGCGGGCTCGAAATGCAGAAGGAATACCAGAAGAACATCGACGCTCTGTTCGAGAGCTACAAGAAAAGTTCAGGCAACAAGGCGTAGATACGCAATTCCGAACGGAAAACCATTACACTTTTCCTGGAATTGCTATGAAACGCGTCGTTTTCAAACGTCGTTCGACGGCTTCGACAGCATCCTTGTAGAACCGCGCAAAAAAGCCCGGCGCATGTCTTGGTCACGCACCGGGCAAGCGGCAGGGTCTATTGGCTCATACCCTGCGGGGAACGTTTCGGTGCGGGTGGGCGCACCGTGAAGCGGATTTTGACGGCATGATCCGCGAAGGCGGCAACCGGTCGCGGATCATGCCGTATCGGCGCATCCAAGGCGGCGGGATGCGCCAAAGGATCAATCGTGGCGTACCCCTCGGTAAAAGAGGTTCGCCCGGTTACGGGACGCGCGGGTCAGGTAGCTCCCCGGATTGTCGAAGAACGAGGAGGTCAAAGCCTCGTGCAAGTCTTCGCGTTTCAATCCCATGTCGAGCAACTGCCGGTCATCAAGGTCTTGCAGGCGTGCGATCTGGCAGCGGTTACGGAACAGGCGCCAGACAGCCGTCAGCACGCCGGTCACGCCTGCGGTACGGGATGCAAGCGACTGCTTTCCTGCAACGAGGTCGAGATCGAAGGCGTGTTGGGTCGTGCGCATGGCGGTACTCCTTCTTCAGGCACGAAGAAGCCCACTCCCTGCGGGGAGGTCATACGCAGGGGCAGGCGGCAATTTTTAAGGTCAGCGAGGGATTTCGCGGACAGGACTTGATGTGATTTGCACGCTATTAGTCGCAAATGCTTATTGATCAGTCCAACGAATGTTTTTAATGATATTCATCAAACAATCTTATGGGTACTACGGCCATGTCAGCACCGCTCGATATTGACCAGTTGCAAACTTTTGTTGCCATCGCAGACACGGGCAGCTTCACCAAGGCTGCCGACCGCGTGTTCAAGACCCAGTCGGCTGTCTCGATGCAGATGCGGCGTCTGGAAGAGCGCATCGGCAAGGCGCTTTTCATGAAGGACGGACGCGGCAACCGGCTGACCGTCGAAGGCGACCGGCTCCTGAATTTCGCTCGCCGGATGATCCGCCTCAACAACGAGGCGATTGCTTCCTTCGACGACAACCGCCTCGAGGGCACGCTGAGGATCGGCACACCGGACGATTACGCCGATCGCTACATGCCGGAGATCATCGTCCGTTTCGCCAAGACCCACCCGAACGTCGAGCTCTACATCGTCTGTGAGCCCTCGGTCGACCTCGCCGAGAAGATGGCAAAGGGCGATCTCGACATCGCGCTCGTCACCCACAATCCAAGGGCGCGAGCCTCTGACGTAGTGCGGACGGAACCGCTTTGCTGGGTGAGCTCGATCAACCATCCGCTGCCGGAAAACGCGCCGATTCCGCTCGCGGTCGGCCGGCGTGACTGTCAGTGGCGGCAGGCCGCCTGCGCGGCACTCGACGCGACGGGCAAGGAATATCAGATCCTGTTCACGAGTTGGTCGTCGACCGTCGTCGCCGCCGCCGTGCTCGCCGGCATGGCGGTTTCGGTGCTGCCGGAATCGGCGTTGAGACCCGGCATGAAGGTGCTGACGCTGGCCGATGGCTTCCCGGCCCTGGCACCGGTGCAGATCGGCATCATGAAGCGCCCCGGCCTTTCGCCATCGCTCTCGAACGCGATCACCAACCACATCACGGCCTGCCTCGACAACATCACGCCGATCACGGTCAACGACGATCTCGACGGCGATCTAAAGGGCTATCCGCGCTATCCGCGCCTCAGGCAGAGCCACATGCTGCCCGGCTGGTAAGCGGCACACTCCAGATCCTCGAACAAAAAGCCACGCCTCCGGGGCGTGGCTTTCCTTTATCGATGGATCGTTGCCCGGACCGGCCGGAATCAGGAAACCGCTTCAGCCTGTCGGCATGTCGTTTATCAGGCGAGCTTTGCCTTCAGGAACTCGACCGTCCGGCCCCAGGCAAGATCGGCCGCGGCCTTGTCGTAGCGGGCGGCCGACGTGTCGTTGTTGAAGGCATGATTGACGCCGTCGTAGACGTAGATCGTGGCGTCCTTGCCGTTCGCCGCCAGCGCCTTGCGATAGTCTTCGATGCCGGCATTGATGCGCTCGTCGAGCCCGGCATAGTGCAGCAGCATTGCTGCCTTGATCTTCGGAACATCCTCGGCCTTCGGTTGAGCACCGTAGTAGGCGACCCCTGCCTTGAGGTCGGGTGCGTTTACGGCGAGGCGGTTGACGAGGCCGCCACCCCAGCAAAATCCGATGGCGCCGACGTTACCGGTGCTTCCTTCATGGCCCTTCAGGAAGGTTACGGTTGCAACTGCATTCTCGCTGGTTGCGCCAGCATCAAGCGCACCGATCATCTCGCGGGCCTTGTCCTCGTCGCTCGGCGTTCCGCCGTCGGGAGAAAGGAAATCGGGCGCAAGGGCGACAAAGCCCTCCAGTGCCATGCGGCGGGCGACGTCGCGAATATGCGGATTGAGGCCGCGGTTTTCATGGATGACAATCACTGTAGGCAGCTTGCCGGAGGCGTCGGCAGGCCTGACGAGGTACCCCTTCATTTCGCCGTCGGCGCCCGGATAGGTAATGTCCTCGCCCTTGATGCGCCCATCGGTGTCGGCAATCATCTCCGCCTTGGCGCTGTTTGCGGCCAGCATCGGCGCAATCGCCGCAGCGGCCGCGGCAGAACCGGCCAGTGCCGTCAGCGTCTCCATGAAACGGCGGCGGTCCAGTGTCAGATGCGTATATTCGTCGTAGGCATCGATCATCGCTTGGGTGATGACGGGTTCGTTCATAGCGCCCTCCTTCGGCTATCCTCTCCGCAGGCGGTACCGGAAGGAAAGCCGCCCGCCGACAAGATAGGTCAACCGGCGCGCGCATGACGTACAAAACTGCGTTACCGACGGCACTGGATCAGGCGACGGGGCGAAGAAACGCCCCGTCCCGTTTCGCGTCCTAGAGCGCCGTGCGTTCAAGTGAACGCACAAAGGACGCTCTAGCACTTTGATTCTAGAGCATCTTATCCGCTTTCAGTGATTCCACTTGAAAGCGGGATGCTCTAGCCGTTGAGATCTAGGACGATGCGGCCATCGATCTTGCCCTCCTCCATGCGCTGGAAGATCGCATTGATGTTTTCGATCTTGTCCCAGGAAAAGTGGGCAGCGACCTTGCCCTCGCCGGCAAATTCCAGCGCTTCCTCCAGATCCTGGCGGGTGCCGACGATCGAGCCGCGCACGGTGATGCGCTTCAGGACCGTATCGAAGATCGGCAGGCAGATCTGGCCAGGCGGCAGGCCGACGAGCGCCATCGTGCCCTTGGAACGCAGCATGTTGTAGGCCTGCTCCATCGCCTTCGGTGAAACCGCTGTCACCAGCGCGCCGTGGACGCCCCCGGTCCGCTTCTGCACCTCTTCCACGGCGTCGCGCGACCTGGCATCGATGACGAGGTCGGCGCCGAGCTTCTCGGCAAGCGCGATCTTGTCGGCGAAGATATCGGCCGCCGCGACATGCATACCCATGGCCTTGGCATACTGCACCGCCATGTGGCCAAGGCCGCCGATGCCGGAGACGAGAACCCACTCGCCTGGGTTCACTTCCGTCTCCTTCAGCCCCTTGTAGACCGTGACCCCGGCGCAAAGCACAGGCGCTGCCGGACCGAATTCGAGCTTGGCGGGTAGCCGCCCGACGAAATCCGGATCGGCGAGGCCGTATTGGGCGAAGGTGCCATCGACCGAGTAGCCGGTATTCTGCTGGCTGCCGCAAAGTGTCTCCCAGCCGGTGCGGCAGGGCGTGCAGCAGCCGCAGGCAGTATGCAGCCACGGCACACCGACGCGGTCGCCCTCCTTCAGCCGCTTGACGCCGGCGCCGAGCTTGGCGACGTATCCCACGCCTTCATGGCCTGGAATGAAGGGCGGGTTCGGCTTCACCGGCCAATCACCCTTCGCGGCATGCAGATCGGTGTGGCAGACGCCCGTCGCCTCATACTTGATGAGGACCTGGCCGGGCCCGGGCCTCGGTATCGGCACTTCCTCGATGACAAGCGGCTTGCCGAACTCGCGTACCACAGCGGCTTTCATGGTCATATCAATGTCCTCCGATGCTCGATGTTGGTGCCGGCGCAGCCGGCATCGCGCGCACGCTCCTCCGGTGGCGCTGACAGACGAAAGCTTAGCGGTAGAGCAGGCCGCGGTCCCTTGACGCACATCAAGGAGGGTCGTTCGGTGGAGAAATCGTCGCAGATATGAAACAGTCACGCCGGCAAACGGCGGTCAGCTCATCGCCATCCAGACGGAGAGCCAGATCCACATGACGAGGAGTGTCACGAAACCGGCGATGAACGACGGGCGGCGATAACGGAGCCTATTGCCAGTGACGTGAACGGCGGCATGGACGTAGCGCAGTACGACGAAGAGCCAGGCGAGACCGAGGGAGACAAGGTTGTCGGCTTCGGTGATGTAGAACAGCACGCAGCAGACATGGAAAAGCACCGGCAATTCGAATTGGTTGGCGATGCTGTTGCGGACGACGAGGCTTTCGGCCGGCTCGTGGCGGTTTTCGCGGAACTGCGACGCCTCAACCTTGCCGGCCCGGACGAGCGAAACGCGACGCGCCGAAAGCAGCACATAGAGCGCAAAAACCAGCGCGGCATGGGCGACCATCGGCCAGAAGATCTCGAAGCCTGTCATCGGTGCTCCGCGTCAAAGCATCGGATGGGAATATTCGGGTGGAGCGGGACGCCGGATGGCGTCCCGCTGGAGGATATCAGACGGTGCCCGGATAGTTCGGGCTCTCGCGGGTGATCGTCACGTCGTGCGCGTGGCTTTCGCGAAGACCAGCGCCGGAGATACGCACGAAGGTCGCGCGTTCCTGATAGTCCTTGATCGTCGCACCGCCGACGTAGCCCATGGAAGCCTTGAGGCCACCGGCGAGCTGATGCAGCACGCCCGCTACCGGCCCCTTGTAGGGGACCTGACCCTCGATGCCTTCCGGCACAAGCTTCAGCGTGTCGCGCACCTCGGCCTGGAAGTAGCGATCGGCCGAGCCGCGCGCCATGGCGCCGACCGACCCCATGCCGCGATAGGCCTTGAAGGAGCGTCCCTGATAGAGGAAGACTTCGCCCGGGCTCTCGTCGGTGCCGGCCAACAGCGAGCCGATCATGACGGCGGAGGCACCGGCCGCGATGGCCTTCGCCATGTCACCGGAAAATTTGATGCCGCCGTCGGCGATCACCGGGATCCCGGACGCCTGTGCGGCCTCAACGGCCGCCATGATCGCCGCAAGTTGCGGTACGCCGACGCCGGCGACGATACGCGTCGTGCAGATGGAGCCGGGACCGATACCGACCTTGACGGCATCGGCACCGGCATCGATAAGCGCCTTGGTGCCATCCGCAGTGGCCACGTTGCCCGCCATGATGCGAACGGAGTTCGTCAGCTTCTTGATGCGCCCAACGGCATCGAGCACGCGCTGCGAATGACCGTGCGCGGTATCGACGACGATCAGGTCGACGCCGGCGTCGATCAGCCGCTCGGCGCGCTCGAAACCGTCGTCACCGACGCTGACGGCGGCGGCGGCACGAAGCCGGCCCTGCGCGTCCTTCGATGCGTTGGGATTGAGCTGCGATTTCTCGATGTCCTTGACGGTGATCAGACCGACGCAACGGCCGTCCGGATCCACCACCAGGAGCTTCTCGATCCGGTGCTTGTGGAGGAGACGCTTGGCTTCCTGCTGGTCGACGCTTTCCTTGACCGTAATCAGGTTCTCCCGGGTCATCAGCTCGTAGATCTTCTGAGCCGGATCGGAGGCGAAGCGTACGTCGCGATTGGTGAGGATGCCGACGAGGCGCCCCTGCTTCTGCCCGCCTGCACCGCCGTTTTCAACGACCGGGATACCGGAAATGCCATGAACCTTCATCAGGCTCAGCGCATCTGCGAGCGTCGCATCCGGGCCGATCGTGACCGGGTTGACGACCATTCCGCTCTCGAACTTCTTTACCTGGCGAACCTCTTCGGCCTGTTCGGCCGGGGTTAGGTTGCGATGAATGACGCCGAGGCCGCCGGCCTGGGCCATGGCAATCGCCAGGCGACCTTCGGTGACCGTATCCATTGCGGATGACAGAATGGGGAGGTTGAGATCGATGTCCTGCGCGATGCGGGTCGAGATGTTGGTCTGACCCGGCATGACCTCGGAATGTCCCGGCTGAAGCAGAACGTCGTCGAAGGTCAAAGCCTCCAGACCGGTTGCCGTTTCGATGATACGCGCCATGGCCAGTTCCTCTTCAATAAACGAAAATCCCCGGGGACGTCAGCGATTTGTCCACCGGGTGACTTCAAAGCTTGTCTTGGAAGTTGGCGAGGGCTCGTAACACGGATATGTCGGAATGGAAATAGTCAAGGCCCGGAAATCTCCCGGGCTCAGGAAATTGTTGTTGCAGAGCAACATTTCTCCGCCGCTCAGATATCGAACTGATAGGTAACCGGCACGAAGCGGTAGCCGAGATCGCTCCGCTCGACGAAGCCGACCGCCGGGAACGGCATGTGATAGCCGATGAAGGGCAAACGATCCGTGGCGATCATGTCGAAGACGTTGCGGCGCGCAGTGGTCGCTTGCGCCTTGTCCATGTCGAAGCGAGTCTCCCAATCGGGCCGCTGCAGCGACAGGACATAATGATTGGCCGTGTCCGCCGTCAGCATCAGCGCCTTGTTGTCGGAATCGAGCCGGAACACCATGTGCCCCGGGGAATGGCCGAAAGCGGCGAGCGCCGTGATGCCCGGCACAACCTCTGCACCGTCGGCGATGAAGGTGGTCTTTTCCGTAAGCGGAACGACCTTTTCGAGCACGGCCTTGTGGCCGTTTTCGGCCGGCGTGCCGACACGCGCCTCGTCCTTCCAAAAATCGTACTCGACCTGCCCGGTGACGTAGCGCGCATTCGAAAAGGTCGGCTTTCCGGCGGTCATGAGACCACCGATATGGTCGCCATGCATGTGGGTGATCACCACCACCGAGATCTGGTCGGGCGCGTAGCCGGCGGCTTTCAGCCCATCGACAAGCTTACCGGTTCCCATCTCCCGGCCGGCCTCACCAAAGCCGGTATCGAAAAGCACGACATCGGTTCCGGTATCGACCAGCGCCGGCGTGAACCCGTTGACGAAGCCGTCGGCGGGCAGGAAATTTTCCGTCAGCAGGGCCGAAACCGCATCAGCCGGCTGATTGAGCCCGTAGGTCTCGTGCGGATTTCCCGACATGCGCGTGCCGTCGCTGATCACGGTGATCTTGGCGGTGCCAAGCTTGAGCGTCTTGAACGCCGTGCCGCTCGTCGTTCCAGGGGTTCGGTCGTCTCCTGAGCCCTGGCGAACTCCGTCAACAGGGTCGGGGCCGCCAGAGCGCCCGCTGCTCCGGTTCCAAACAGCGTTCGCCGCGTTAGCGAAAATGTCATCTTCGTCCCTCCTCCAACTGCAGTAAGCCGTTGCCACGGCATGCCATGACAGGCAGGAAGTAGGGTGCCGAAGGAAAAGGACAGGCGGGATCACGGGCTTTTGATCTGCAATCGCAGGTTTGGTTTGCGCTTCGATGACTTTCGTGTTCTTAGACGCCCAAAAGATTGCGGTAGCGTTTAGCCGACACGTGATTCCTGAAATCGATCCCGATTTAAGCAATCATGCAGCAGGAACTATGCTATAGGCCATCACCGTCGCGCCGCCCGCGCCACTTACGCCCAGGGCATTTCAGCATGAATCGTATCGTCCCGTTGATCCTTGCCATAGCTCTCTTCATGGAGCAGATGGATTCCACGGTTATTTCGACTTCACTGCCGGCGATCGCCCACGACATCGGCGTCGGCCCGATCACGCTGAAACTGGCGCTGACGTCCTACATGGTGGCGCTCGCGATCTTCATACCGTTGAGCGGCTGGATGGCCGACCGCTTTGGCGCCAAGCGCATTTTTCGTGCGGCGATTCTCGTCTTCATCGTCGGCTCGGTGCTCTGCGCCGTCTCGAACAGCCTCATCGCCTTCGTCCTATCACGCTTCCTGCAGGGTATGGGCGGCGCAATGATGACGCCCGTCGCTCGCCTCGTTCTCGTCCGAGGCGCGCCGCGCAGCGAGCTCGTCTCGGCCATGGCGTTGCTGACTATCCCGGCGCTCGTCGGACCGCTCGCCGGCCCACCGCTCGGCGGTTTCATCACCACCTATTTTTCCTGGCACTGGATCTTCCTGATCAACGTGCCGGTCGGCATTGCCGGCTACGTGCTTTCCGGCATCTACCTGCCCGAGATGGAGCGGCGAAACCCGCCGCCGGTCGACATTCTCGGCTTCCTGCTTGGCGGCATCGCCGCCTCGGGCATCGTCTTCGGCCTGTCGGTCATCAGCCTGCCGGCGCTGCCGACGTCGATCGGCTTCGCATCCGTTTCCGCCGGCATCGCCGCCACATTCCTGTACATCGTCCATGCCCGCCGGCATCCGGCGCCGGTGCTGGATCTGAAACTGTTCAGGAACGGCGCCTTCCGGGCGGCTTCGATCGGCGGCACCATCTTCCGCATTTCGGTCGGCGCGATCCCCTTCCTGATGCCGCTGATGCTGCAGATCGGCTTCGGCCTCAATCCGTTCGAGTCCGGCCTCATCACCTTCGTCGGCGCGATTGGCGCCATTACCACCAAATTCCTCGCGCGCCGCGTGCTCGCCCTTGCCGGCTTCCGCACCACGCTGATCGTGGCGGCCGTCGTCGGCGGGTTGTTGACCTTCGCCAACGGCTTCTTCACGCCGGCGACCCCCTACCTGGTGATGATCTCCATCCTGCTGCTTGCGGGCTTCGCCCGGTCGTTCTTCTTCACCAGCATCAACGCGCTTTCCTTCGCGGATATTGAGGATGCGGATGCCAGCAAGGCGACCTCGATGAGCGCCGTGCTGCAGCAGATCAGCCTCGCGTTGGGGGTTGCCGTCGCCGGCGCGATCCTTGAAATCCAAACGGCGATCAGCGGCGGCCCGCTGGGTCTGGAAGACTTCCATACCGCCTTCATGATCATCGCCGGCGCCAATCTGCTGGCAGCGATCCCGTTCCTGACGATGGCGAAGAATGCCGGCGCTTCCGTTTCCGGTCACCGCCTGCAGATGCGCGAAGCCGAAACGACGGCCGGCAAATAAGGAAGGCTCGTTAGATCATTTCACTGTTTCTTTGAAACAGTGAAATGATCTAACTATTTGAAATTACGCAATTCCGGACGGAAAACCGTTACACACTTTTCCTGGAATTGCTCTAGCTACAGCGCCGCGCGTCTTATCAGTCGCGCAAGGGACGTTGCAGTCCCGCTCTATTCCGGCCGCTCGCAGACGGCCGACAGCTTGTTGCCGTCCGGATCGCGGACATAAGCCGCATAGAAATTCGGATGGAACGGCCTTAAGCCCGGAGCGCCCTCGTCGGTGCCGCCATTGGCGAGTGCGGCGGCGTAGAAGGCATCGACGGCAGTGCGGCTTTCCGCTTCGAGCGCAACCATGGAACCGTTGCCGATCGTTGCCGCCTTGCGCTTGAACGGCGTCACCACCCAGAGGCGGCAGCGGACATCGCTTTCGGCGCCATAGCCGATCTCGACTTCGTCCTGCTTCCGGCGCTCAAGACCAAGCGTCGCGAGCGTCTTGTCGTAAAAGGCGCCTGCGCGGTCGAGATCGTTCGTGCCGAGCGTCACGTAAAGCAGCATGTTCTACTCCGTTGCGGCGTCTTCCGCCGGCTCCCCTGGCTCGGTCGCCCGCCGTCCCTTGAAGCCCTTGGCGAGCAGGAACATCTCGACCGACTCGGCGCGAGACGAGGCCGGCTTGACATGGATGACCTGACGGAAATTCTGCTTCAGCATGTTCAGGAGTTCACGCTCCGTGCCGCCCTGGAACGTCTTTGCCAGGAAGTGGCCGCCTTCGGCGAGCACATCGACGGCAAAATGCGCCGCGACCTCGCAAAGGTGCATCGTCCGCAGATGGTCGGTCTGGCGATGGCCGGTCGTCGGCGCCGCCATGTCGGAGATCACGAGGTCGGGGGTTCCACCGATCGCTTCCTTCAGCCTGTCCGGCGCCTCAGGGTCGAGAAAATCCATCTGCAGGAAGCGGACGCCGGGGATCGGGTCCATTTCAAGAAAGTCGATCGCCGCCACGCGCGGGTCGGCGTCGGTCGAATTCGTCACCTTGGCGGCAATCTGCGACCAGCTTCCGGGTGCGGCACCAAGGTCGATGATGCGCCTGGCACCGGCAAGGATCTTGTGCTTCTCGTCGATTTCGAGAAGCTTGAAGGCCGCCCGGGCGCGATAGCCTTCGAGCTGTGCCCGCTGGACGTAGGGATCGTTGATATGGCGTTCCAGCCAGCGGCGCGAGGAAGCCTTGAGCTTGCCCTTCTTCACCTTCTGGCCGAGCTTACGGCCGCTGCGGTTGCCGCCGATCGGCGATTTCGTCATGCCTTGTTCCCCTCGTGGGCCTTGTTCCCCTCGCGGGTCCTGTTCCCTTCGTGGGCTTTGTTTCCTTCGGGGTTCGCCGGTCCGCCATTGAAGTTGCGCTGGTGCCGGCGCGGGCGCGCGCGGCGCCAGGCACCGTCGTCAGCCATCATATCGGTCAACAGGCCTTCCCGCAGACCACGGTCGGCCACGCGCATGCGCGTCGACGGCCAGCGGCGGCGGATCGCCTCGAGGATCGCGCAACCGGCAAGCACCAGATCGGCACGATCCGGCCCGATGCAGGGATTTGCGGCGCGAGCTGCGAAATCCCAGGAAAGCAGGCGGGACTGCATCGCCGAAACTTCGTCGTCGGACAGCCACAGCCCGTCGACCTTGCGCCGGTCGTAACGCGGCAGGTCGAGGTGGACACCGGCAAGCGTCGTCACCGTTCCCGATGTTCCGATCAGATGAAAACCGTTGCCGCCATTCGCAAGAGACTCGACCGGGGGACTATCGAAGCAGGCAAGCATGCCCTCGACCTCGCGCACCATCGCCTCGAAGCTATGCGGCGTCACATGCTCGCCGCCATGGCGTTCCGAAAGCGTGACGACCCCGACGGGAAGCGACGTCCAATGGGTGATGTGGTTGGCAAGCCGGCTCGACCGGTTGTCACCGATGCGGATGATGGCGATCTCGGACGAGCCGCCGCCGATATCGAAGAGGACGACGGATCTCGTCTCGCGATCCACCAGCGACGAGCAGCCGGAAACAGCCAGCCGCGCCTCGGTCTCGCGATCGATGATCTCCAACTCGAGCCCGGTTTCCTCCGCCACCCGCCTCAAAAAGGTTTCGCCGTTGGCGGCCGACCGCGCCGCCTCCGTGGCGATCAGCCGGCGACGGCGGATCGAACGGGCATTGAGCTTCGCGGCGCAAATCTTGAGCGCCTCGACGGACCGCTCCATGGCATCGTCCGACAAGCGGCCGCTCGCGCCTAGGCCCTCGCCGAGCCGAACGATGCGGGAGAAGGCATCGACCACGCGAAACTGACCCGGACGGGTCGGCTGTGCGACCAGGAGGCGGCAATTGTTGGTGCCGAGGTCAAGCGCCGCGTAAAGCGGTACCGGCGGTTCGCCTGCCACAACAAAGGGTGCGCGCAGATTTTCCGCCCGGGGTGTCTGTGCCGGCTGCGAAGCAGCACCGGCCTCGGCGCCGCGTGGATCGCCCGGTCGCTCGCCGGCATGCGGCTTGCCGTTCGACGCCAGCGGCCGGCCCTGAAGCCCGCGCCGATGCCGCGCCTTCTTGCTGCGCTTGTGGCCCTTCTTGTCGGTGATCGCCGCATCGAAAAGCTCAACGCCTCCGCCGGGAACGGCGGCAGCGACCTGGCCCTGCGGTCTTGCTGCTGCTTTCGAGCGCCGGCGCCGTTTGCGCTTGCGCGCCGGCTCCGCCACATCCAGTCCTGCGGGACGCCCTGCTTCTCCGGCCTGGCCGGATTGGCTGGCAACTGCAGACGGCGAACCGGACGGCCTGCGCCGTTTCCGCTTGCCTTTTCCACCGCGCGGCACATGCTTGTGCCCCTCGCCGCGGCCTGCTGCCGACGCCCCGGATTCAGACGGCTTTGCGCCGTGATCGGGGTCTCTCACTTGTCTCAACCATCGCGCCGGGCGAAGACCTTGCGGCCGCTCAAGGCGCTCTCTCGATTTTACGTTGCGGCGACTGTACCAGCGCCGACCCTTTTCGCCAAACCTTTTTTGACGTCGCGGCTGCTGCTTGTTTTGTCAAATCCTGACCGATTTGAGGACAAAAACATGCAACGATTCCAAGCGCTACGGCGTCCTTTGCGCTTCTGATAAGACGCGCGGCGCCGTAGGCCGGTAAACCGAGCTCGCTCCGAGGCTCACGGGCGGACAGGTCGCCGCCAGGTTCCCGGCCTTCCGCGCACTGCCCGGCCCTGGCGCGTGGAAAAGGTTGGCCGGCCACAGGCCAGTCGCATTTTTTTGCCAAAGGGTATTTGCATCGGGCGTTGTTTTGTTTATAAGCCCGCCACACCGACGCGGCGGCGATGCTTCGCCAGCGAACCTTGGGGAATAGGTTAACGGTAGACCAGCGGACTCTGACTCCGTTAGTCCTGGTTCGAATCCAGGTTCCCCAGCCAATTCTCCCTAAAAGCCCTTAATTCCTTGATTTTCCAGTCGTGCCGGATATCGTTTTGGCATCATTGGCGACCTGATGCTTAGAACTGTAGCCCAGAGGTGATGCCCAGGCGCTAGCGCGCCGCAGCCGACCCTTCGGGCGAAGACAGGGAATGCGTCATGGCCGTGCGCCACGAGGTCGAGAATCTTATCCGTCGCGGAAACATCTTCTACTGGCGGCCGCGCATTCCCGCCGCCTTCGTCCATTGTCGTCCCGGCAGTCGGCTTTCACTCAGCCTTCATTGTTCCGACCATAGAAAGGCTCAGATCATCGGCCGGAGGCTCAATACCCGGCTGGCCGAACTGAAGATGAATTCGAAGGACGCCATGACCACCAAGCAGCAGCTCCAGATCCTGTTCGAGCATGAGCGGGACAAGGAACTCGAGAGGCTCGATGACGTCAGCACCATGGCCAAGCGCAACGGGCGGGGTGGAGACGTCGTCGAGATGGAACTCGATCTCGAGGCGGGCTGGGCCTATCAGCTCCTCGCGAAATTCGGGACCCGCTCCGATCTCAGCCTCGAAGTCGACTGCCCTGGGCTGACCTACCTGCTCAAGAACGGCGTGCCCGCCTCACATGTCGATGCCATCCGGGCGAACTATCAGGGCGAGCTGACCACGGCACGTGACGCGAGAGCAAACGGAGGCATTGCGGCCACCGCCTCGCGCCTATAGGTTTTCGGCCCATCGTTCATCGCTGAATTCTGGAGATCAAATCATGGCGAACGGCACAGTCAAATTCTTCAACAACGACAAGGGGTTCGGCTTCATCACGCCCGAGAATGGTGGAAGCGACGTGTTCGTCCATATTTCCGCAGTGCAGGGTGGCGCTCTGAGCGACGGCCAGCGCGTCAGCTACGACTTGGGTCAGGATCGCAAGACCGGCAAATCCAAGGCAGAAAACGTCCGCGTGCTTTAACACATTCTCCGAGCGCCTGGCGGACCCCTGGCGCTCGTATCTCCCTCATCACGCCGATCTAGCGTCCTAACTGACTTCAGCGCCGCGGTAACCCTTCAAATCACGGTCTTGAAGGGAGTCGAACCGCGGACCCTGTTTATCAGAGGCTCGCAGTCGTAGGCGAGATTGTCCCGGCTGCGTGTGATTAAGGCCGGCACCATCATCGTTCTCGACTAGCGCTCCACGGTCGATCGTACCGTGAAAAGCCCTGCGTGGGCGGCGCGGACATCAACGTCAGCAATTCGGGCCGGCATCCCGGCCGACTTCGTCCCCTCCATCAAGGCAGAGGGTTTCTATACCAATTGCACGGTCACTTCATGCGACTGACGGAAACCTTGAACTCCCCTTTTGCTGGACGGTACCCTGGCACCTATTAGCGCGATCAGGCGCCGCCGCCCGCGGGTAATCCCTGGCCATGATGCCGGGCATGCCGGCGGAGATGGGGAAACCGAAGGCAATGTTCGTCGGCTGCGGCTTCCCCTCGCAAATCTGAGAGGAACGAGAAACCCCGTCCTGAACGGCCGGTTTGCATTCAATTCTACTATTCACCGATAATGTGATGTCTTCGGCACGACCGCCATGGTACGAGGCCTCTGAACAACGCAATGAGATGCCCCAATGCTTCCCTGGATTCACCTTAATCGCGCGGCCATTCCCGGTGATGTCGGCGAGCTGCGCCTGAAGCAGCGCGGTAGCGAATTTTCGATCATGCTCGGCTCGACGGAGCTCATGAACAGTAGGCTAAGCGGTTCGGAAGAGGCACTGGCAGCGCTTAGCTGCGAGCGGATTGCGCGCCGGAAAAACCCCAGCATGCTCGTTGGTGGCCTCGGCATGGGGTTTACATTGCGGGCCGCTCTGAACGAGCTTCCTCAAGACGCCCATGTCGTTGTCGCCGAACTCGTTCCCGCTGTCGTCGAATGGGCGCGCGGACCTTTGGCAGATCTCCACGACGGCACACTCGACGATCCACGGGTCGATATCCATCTCGGTGACGTCGGCGTGCTCATCCGGTCGAAGACGGCCGCATATGATGCGATTCTGCTTGATGTCGACAACGGCCCCGATGGGCTGACGCGCGCCTCCAACGACAATTTATATAGCCACGACGGTCTTCGGGCCGCCAAGACTGCCCTCCGCCCGAACGGTGTGCTTGCCGTTTGGTCATCCGCGCCGGATCGCGCTTTCACGCGCCGATTGCGTGAGGTTGGCTTCGCCACCGACGAAGTGAGCGTGCGCGCCAACCGCAAGAACGGTGGTGCCCGCCATGTATTGTGGATGGCGACCAGACGCTAGGACCATCTCAATACCATCATAGTCAGGACGACGATTTGAAGAACTCTAGAGACAACCAGCTTTCCGACCGTCGCGCGGCCGCAGCCGATGCGAAAGCAGCTCTGCTGAAAGCCTACCATGCTGCACGGATATCCGACGAGCCAGCCCGAGCATCTGTTGCCGCAGCTCGAGAGGAACGACGCCTCGAGCGCGCGCGTAAAACCGGAGGAGCAGGCACGTGCCGAAGTGGAAGCGGCCGAGCGACAAGCGGCTGCGCATGCTGCGGCGCTGGCAGAAGCGGAAGCCCACGAGAAGGCGGAAAAGGAGCGTGTGGCACGCGTGATCGAGGACGAGGCGGCGCGAGAGGCCGCACGCGATCTGCGCTACGCCAACCGGAAAGCTCGACGAATGTAGTTTCACAGGTAGACATGAAATCTGCCAAGAAACCTTACCTTTCCGAACGCACCAACTTTGTTCCCCAGCCGCTCGGGACATTACCGGAAGACGCTACCTGCCGATGAACTCGATGAACGCAATCGCCCCCAACGGCGCCGATCGTGAAAAAACCTGGCTTAAGATCCTATCCGCCTATCGCAAGCCCCATCTTGGCCGAAGCACGTTCGAACTGGCCGTGACCCTCGTTCCGTTTGCTCTCCTGTGGGCCGGCGCATGGGCCTCGATGCACTTCGGTTTTTGGCTGGGCATGATCCTCGTCATTCCTGCGGCGGGATTTCTCTTGCGCCTCTTCATGCTGCAACATGACTGCGGCCATGGCTCCTTCTTCGGCCGGCGCCGCTTGGATGACTGGACGGGCCGGGCAATCGGCGTGCTGACATTGACACCATACGACTACTGGCGTCGCGCCCATGCGGAACACCACGCCTCGGCCGGCAATCTCAACGAGCGGGGTGTCGGTGACATCACGACGCTCACCGTCGCGGAATATGAGAGGTCGACGCGCTGGCAACGGCTCGGCTACCGCCTCTATCGGCACCCACTCGTCATGTTCGGCATCGGCCCCGCCTGGCTCTTCATTTTCAAGCAAAGGCTGCCGTTCGGCATGATGAGGTCGGGAGCGCTGCCATGGATCTCAACGATGGCAACGAATGCCGCCATCGCCGCGCTCGCCGCCCTGCTTGTCTGGATAGCCGGCCCTGTTCCGTTCCTCGTGATCCATCTGCCGATCGTGCTCATTGCCGGAGCGGCAGGTGTCTGGCTGTTCTACGTCCAGCACCAGTTCGAAGACACCCATTGGTCGAGGCCCCCGGAGTGGACTTTCCAGTACGCGGCCATGCATGGCGCCTCGCACTACGACTTGCCCCGCCCTTTGCGTTGGCTAACCGGCAATATCGGGATTCATCACATCCACCACCTCTCGAGCCGTGTTCCTTTCTACAGGCTTCCAGAGGTTCTGCGTGATTATCCTGAACTGGGAGACTTGGGACGCATCACGATCAAGGAGAGTCTCAACTGCGTGAAGCTCATTCTGTGGGACGAAGCATCACAACAGTTGATTTCGCTGCGGGAAGCAGAAGCGCGCCGCGTCGCCAACTGAAATTGAGGACAACCCCGGGCGCCGCCCTGGCGGGAGGAGCCAGCGCTCCGGCCCAGAGACTGGTCGTAACGACCAGCGGGCCTTTGACAGCGCCGGTTGCCTCCGCAAATATCCTAGAGGAAGCGTTTCCGGCGAACTCGATTTCGGTATCGGCACGCCGTCCTCCAATGGCCTCTGCATTTACCTGCTTTATCCGGTTGAGATACCGAGAAGTCCCAAGGGGCTTCACGCTTTGAAATGAACGGTCACTTAAAATGACTTCCCATTACGGGTCAGTACGGTCATGTGATTATCGAAGCTCGTCTGAGCCACCGCTCGACGACCAACGGACCAAAGAGCTGACAGCATGGAAAACCCGATCGCATTGAATCGCCTTGCCGAAAACAACGTCTTTCGTAAAGGTGATGTTTTCGTCCTCTTCGGCGAACTATTCGGTCGCGGATACGCGACTGGCTTGCTCGACGAAGCCCGGCGGGCTGGAATGGAGATCGTGGGAATCACGGTGGGGCGGCGCGACGAGAACAACGCACTGCGGCCTCTGAACGCCGAGGAACTCTCTGCCGCCGAAGGCCGATTGGGCGGCAGGATTGTCAACATACCTCTCATGGCTGGCTTCGATCTCGACGCTCCGCCAGGCGGCCCCACTCCGACTGATCTCCTTGCGACGATGACGCTGGAGAGCTGGCAGCATGACAGGCTCGACTGGGACTACATTGAACAGTGCCGGGACATCGCCACCGCGCGGTTCACGAATTCACTTTCACAGGTCATGGCCGTTCTCGACGGAATGATCGCCGACGGCCGCAATGTTTTTTTCGCCCATACAATGGCCGGAGGCATCCCGAAAGCGAAGGTATTCCTGGTCGTTGCCAATCGAATCTACAAGGGTGTTGGTCCCCGCCACATGTCGTCACAAGCCCTGCTCGACAGCGATATGGGCAAGCTCATCCTGCAGAATTTCGACGAAGTTTCCGCAATCACCTTTCGACATCTTATCGAGTTCAGCGCGGCGATCCGTGAGCGCGTAGAGGCATCGGGTGGTCAGGTGCGGTATACGGCCTACGGTTACCATGGAACGGCAGTCCTGATTGACGGGAGCTATCGTTGGCAGACCTACACCAACTACACCCAAGGTTACGCCAAGATGCGGCTCGAATGCATCGCGCAAGAAGCCTGGGCAGCAGGTGTCAAGGCAACCGTCTATAACTGTCCCGAAATCCGAACCAATTCGTCCGACGTGTTCACGGGTATCGAACTTCCCCTGATACCGCTGCTACTCGCCTTGAAGAAAGAGAACGGTGGCCAATGGGCAGAGGACCAATGGCAGGCATGCCAGCAGCTTCTGGCAGACGGCTTCACGATGAAGGATGTGTTCCAAAAAATTACCGATATGCAGGCCAACAAGGTCATGCGTCCGTTTTACGACTTCTCGGCGTGGCCCATGGCAAACAGCCAAGCACAGTCCGATCTGACCATCGGCACGTCCAACGAGATCACGCAGATGCATCGGGACAGCAAGGCGATGATCAGCGACCTCCTGAGTGCTCTCGTGGTGGAGGCGACCGGGCAGCTAATTTTTGGCGAGTCCTCAGATCCCTCCGGCCCCATCCAGTGGCTCAACCACGATATCGTGGCGCGCCGACTTAACGCTTCCCACCTGCAAAGGAAGTCTCCCGCGCCGTTGATCGCGCAAGGGGCGAAAGACTCTCAGCTTGAGTTGGCCTGACAGCCTCCCAATCTAGCTCGCTAGCCTCGGCGACTTAAGGGCGGCTTTCCCCTGCATGGTGGCCGTTCGTCCTAGCCGTGGCGGATGACCGCTCACCACCGAGGCTGTGTGGAAACGCCTGCTGCCGTGGATCTGGGTGGCGCGCAGACGGTCTGAGGGGCTCACGCCCTCATTGCCTTCATCAACATCGGTACTCCGAGAATGGCGATCGCCCGTTTGAGGTTGTAGGCGAGGACATGGAGGCTCATCTCGGTTCCGACGTTGGGGAGCCGCCGGGTGAGGAAGTGGCCTCGGCCCATCCAGTCCTTGATGGTCCCGAAGACATGCTCGACCGTTTGCCGCCGCACCCGCATGGCATCGGGCATGCGGTCGAGCCTGGCCTGCATGGCGTCGATCACCTGCTCATGCTCCCAGCGCCGGATGCGCCGAAGCTTCTCGGGCGTACAGCGGGACTTCAGTTCGCAGCTCGAACAGGCGGTCAGATGGCGATAGAAGATGACGTCGCACTCGCGATCCGATCGGATCCTGCCTCTGGTCAGTTCCTGTCCGGCCGGACAAACATACAGATCCCGGTCGGCGTCGAAGACGAAGTCCTGCTTGCCGAAGAAGCCACGCTTCAGGCCGCTTGAGGTGAGCGACTTCGGCACGATGGCCTTTATGCCCGCCGCATCGCAGGCCAGCACTTCCTCGCCCGAGAAGTAGCCGCGATCGGCCAGCACGGTCAGCTCATCCGCGCCGGTCGCCTCCTTCGCTTGCTGGCCCATGCTGGCGAGTTGGGTGCGGTCGTGACCGACATTGGTGACCTCATGCGCCACGACCAGATGATGCTTCGTGTCCACCGCCGCCTGGAGGTTGTAGCCGACAAGGCCGGTGCCCTTGCCGTTGGTGGCCATGGCGCGAGCATCGGGATCGGTCAGCGAGACCTGGCGGTCGGGTGCTGCCTCGATGGCGCGCTCCATCGCTTTCAGATCGCGCATTTGCTGGCGCAGGCGTTCGAGGCGCTCCGTCAGGCGATCCCTGCGCATCTCCGCCACCTCGTCCTCCTGACGATCGGCCGTGTCAAGCAGGGCCAGGTAGCGCTCGATGCTGGCATCGATCTGCTCCATGCGGCGGCGGATCGCGCCGGACGTAAAGTTCTTATCGCGCGTGTTCACGGCCTTGAAGCGACTGCCGTCCACCGCAACTGTGCCACCGGCAAGGAGGCCGATCTGCCGGCAGAGCACGACGAACTGGCGGCAGATGGCGCGGATCGCCTCACCGTTATCACGCCGGAAATCAGCGATCGTCTTGAAGTCGGGAGCCAGCTTGCCCGTCAGCCACATCAGCTCGATGTTGCGGCCCGCCTCGCGCTCCAGTCGTCGGCTCGACTGCACCTGGTTGAGGTAGCCATAGAGGTAGAGCTTCAGCATCGTCGCGGGGTTATAGCCCGGCCGCCCTGTCGCCGCTGGCGCTGCAAAGCCCAATCCGCTCCAGTCCAGTTCGTCAATGAAGACATCGACAACGCGGACTGGGTTGTCTTCGGCGACATAGTCATCGAGGCATTCCGGCAAGAACGACTGTTCTCGGCGGTCCTTCCCCTCGATGAAACCCGCCATGCCGAATCTCCCGCTCAACTCGAGGTAGGCTATCATGCGCGGGTGTTTTCACACAGCCTCCACCCAAGGCGAGCAGCGTTTATGCAGAGGCTGCATTTGCGAAAAGCGGAAATTATTGCCGCTCAACCCTTATGTTGACTGCGGCCCAAAGCCAGGGCACAAAGGTGGCATCCACGGTCGCCCGCGATCGGAAAAACAGAGGCAATTTCAAGGCGATTTCGATAAGCCATTGAAATCATGTGAGAATCCAAGGTCCCTAGGCAGGCACAATTTACGCATGTAGCGCCTCATTCTGATCTGACGATCGTCTCCAAAAATTCTGCAGGTTTTACAGCTACATGCTAGCGTTTCCAGCGCGGGTAGCCGCAGCTTCGCGCTACGCCGATGTCGCAATCTACGATCGCATGAAACCTGGCTGGGGACCCAATTTGTCAGAGGCAAATTCTTCCGCTGTGCACCAAAAGCTGTCATCAGCAGGCCGGCCGGCGCATGGCTCGATTCGGCCCGTTGCAGTCATTGACGACACGCACAACGAAAGGCCCGATTGAGCCCTTTCAAGACCTTGGCAGTGCTTGCAGCGTGTCTGCCATCGCCGGGCTCTGCGACGGCCGAAACATGCCCGGCGACAGCCAACAAAATCCCGTGCCGTAGGGGCCACACAAGGGGAGCGCGCCCTGATGTGCGGTGTTGATCCAGTTCGTGCCGCCAAGTTCGAAGAAATCGGAATATTCGCTTCTCATTCGAGATGCCTCCCTACGACGCACTGCGATTTTTTGCAGATGCTGTGATCGCAGTTCTCTTCGTGTTCGAGATTTGATTTCACGGTGAAGGACTGGCAATCCGTGCCGTCAGGCACGTCGAACGTAACCCTTGAGGCTCAAGAAAGCGCCCAGCGCACCGACTAACAGCGCCACGATGATGGTCGATGCGCGGCCGCCATAAATGGTCGAACCTGCCGCGATTGCGACCTGCGGCAACACGATGCGGATGATGCCACCGATTGTCATCAGCCAGCCCAACACCGTGATGATCACCCGCCAGTCCATCTGCCATCGATTGTGCAGATTGACGATTGCGAGGCCAGCGAGAAGCGACAGTAAACCGAAAAGATAGAACAGGACGCCAAAATGCAGCGCTTCCGCAATCATTCTCTCGTACATGCCGATGTTGACCAGCATGCCGAGCGCAACCGCAACGAATGTCGGTCCTAGGAGTCTGGCGAGGAAAAACGATCGCTCCAAGTGGACCTCCGCCTCCACTCTCTCCAACGAATATGTAGGTGTGGGAACCCCCGCGTCAAATGTGGTGGACGCAGCAGCCGAGAGTCCAACAACGCGCCAAAGAGTAAAAGCCGACATACCTAGGTCTGGCGTATCTGCAGGGAAATCTCGGCTGAGCTCCGGTCGAGTGCCAACGCCAAGACACCTCGTACGATGTCGACCAGTGAATCCAGTGTCGAAGGACGATCGTCGTCTTGAATGCAAGCCCAATAACAGCGCATTGACCCGTCGAAGTTCTTACAGGCCAAGAGTCAAGGCGCGCGCCAGTCGCCGCAACATATAGAAGCTAGACGCGGCGGCCTGCATCACCGCTATGTTCGAATCCAATTTTCGGCGTGCACAGTGAATAATCGGGAGCGTTCGCGTGTCTCCCTTGTACGACGCTCAGCCCGAGGGCTGAGCGATGGCACAGCCCTCGTGGAACAGCCCTCGTGGAGGAGTGCCAAACTTACCCAGGGAGATTTCAAATGTTCAGGCATAGCATCGCGGCCGGCGGAGCGGCAGTCCGGCTTGCTCTGGCTGCGGCGCTGACTACAGCAGGGTTGACCGGTTCCGCGGAGGCGGCCAGCATGAGACGCATTATCACCATGGTCGCGGTTGAGGCCAAGGGCGGGACGACCGTCGACAAGGAGCCGTTCCCGAGCGCCGCCCTACCGGAAGGTAAGGGCTACGAACTCGAAGCTCCCAATGCCGAGGGCCGGTGGGAGGTATCGACCTACCGCTGGGAGCCCAATCAGATTATCGTCAACCAGGGCGACGAGGTCATGCTCGAGATCCTTGGTGTCAACGGCGCGGAGCATCCGAGCATGATCGTCGGCTACGATATCAACTTCACCGTCAAGCGCGGCCAGCTCACTACCGTAACCTTCACTGCTGATAAGGCGGGTGTGTTCGAGTTTCGGTGTGGGACTCACCAGCCGTCGATGGTGGGCGAGTTGATCGTGCTGCCGGGCAGTTGAGCGGCGCGACCCCTATGACCCGAGGGCACCTGGTGCTGCCGTCGCGGTTTTCACACTTATTGGCTGAGCGTTATAAGTAAAGCAGCCCTTGCCTCAGCGCTATGGCCACAGCGTCGGCGCGGTTCTGCGCATGAAGCTTGGCGAGCACTGCAGCGACGTGGAATTTCGCGGTATGCACCGAGATTTTGAGTTGGCGGGCGATCACCTTATTCGAGGCGCCGTCAGCAAGCAGCGCAAGCGTTTCCATTTCGCGGGGGCTGAGTGAAAGATTGTGAGGCGCGTCTCTCGGCAGCACTGCCTCTTCCGTATCAGCGGTCTCGTTTGCATCTCCAGCATCAACGGCTGACAGGCGATATCCTGCCGCGACGACCGTCGTCGCGGCAGCGATAAGCGCGGCATCCGCGGAATGCGGCAGGACAGCATGGATGTTGCCACCCGAGGCTGCTGTACCAAGCACGATATGCGGCGTCGCTGCATCGAGAGCTTCGCCATCGGTCACAACCACATCGAAAGCCTCCGGCTGCTCGAGATCGAAAGACGTCGCTACGACCACATGACCGCGCTCCCCCAGAGCATGTTCCAATTCCTCCGTTTGCTCCGGATCGGACAGGGCTATCATCACTGTCAGCGGGCGCTCAGCCATCCATCCTCACTGTCGTTCAGGAGCGCGGGCGTGCGCCGACGACGACGTCGAGGTTTCGCGCCTCACCACCGCGCAATATTCCGAGTGCCACCGTTTTGCCGACACTGTCGGGACCGATCTGGCGGATCAGGTCCCGCACGCCTTCCACCGTCTCGCCGTTCCAGGATGTGATGATGTCGCCGACGACCAGCCCGGCCTTCTCCGCCGGACCGCCCGCCTCGAGGCTCATCACCATTGCGCCCCGCGCCTTCTCCTGATGCACCCGGTGTAACCCTGCTCCGAGATATCCGCGCGGCATATGTCCCTTTTCGGCGAGCGTTGCCGCAACCCGGTCAACCGTTTCGGCCGGAATGACAAGAGCGCGCCGGTGGGGGCCGAACAGGACGAGTCCGACGAAGCCACCCTCGGCATCGATCGCCGCACCGCCCTCGGCGCGCGGGTCGATGCTCGCGGAAAGGCGGATGCGCCGGTCGATCAGGCCGCCACGCATGCTGCGCCAAGCGGGTCCGGCCTCGCTGACAATGCCGAAGCCGGCCAGCGTAGAAGCTTCCCCCCGGCCGACAGCGACGACAAGATTCCCTGCCTCCGTCCGCCCGGCCGGTTTCAGAGCCGGCGCGCCATCAGGCACTTCCGATTTCAGCACCGTGATCCCGGTCGTTGGGTCGCGCCCGACGAACTCAGCCGCCGCGGAGTTGCCGGACGGCAAAGTCAAAGTGATGCCTTCCTCGGTCTCGATCGCCTCGCTCGCGGCCACGAACAATCCTTCACGCCAATAGACGGCGCTCGAAGAATTATGGCGGCTGGCATGGACGGCGGCGATGCCCGGAGCGGTGGCGGTGACAAGGCCGGCTATCTCTCGAGAGAAGTCGGCAAGGCTGGTTTTCGGCATGGTCTTTCTCCTCAATCCATCTGAGGAATCTCGTTTGTTTCACCACGCCGTCCAACTGGCCTCACGGCTAGGTTTGGCGCGGACTGGCCATCCGGGCAGGTCGCTCCACGCCGACTCCAGCACACATATAAGCATCGATCGCTCTGGGCTGTGGTGCCGATTTAAAGGATGACCAGTAGCAGCATAGGCACCGGGTCGCTTCAACCAGTGCATATCGTGATTGAGTTCGCCTATACGCCCCGGCGGTGCCATCGGCGCTAAGGCAGCACAGGTTGTGACGACCTAGGCGGCCTCCGGACGCGAGGGCTCAGGTACTTTGACACGCTCAAGCTGGAAGAAGAAGTGCCGGTCGTATCCCTGCACACTCATGACTCCTACCAATGTGTCGGTGTCGATCTTTCTGAAATAGTCAGCAACAGGCTTACTGTCATAGATCATCGCCGCACCAACCTCGCCGCGGAAGCGCGTCATTCGCAACGAGGCGACTGGGCCGGTCGCGCGCAGATGCTTGATCAGGTGGGAGAACAGATTCCTGGCAGCTTCGGTACGGCCCAGTCGATGGAAGCGAAAGGCAAGTCCAAGCGGAATCGGCGACGGATCGATCGGCACGAGACGGTTGCCATCCTTCTTGAACAACAGGGCGTCGGCGCGCATGTCGGCGCGGAAGCGCTTTCCATACCATCCCAGATTCTCGAGCACTCCATCGAACGGATGTCCTGTCGAGATTTCGCTTCCCTTCCAAAGGCCGACCAGGTCGACCGCGGGCACCGGATGCAGCTTGTCGAAATATGCGAAAGCTGCCTCTTCGGACGGGAATGTCAATCGGTCGATCATCAATCGCTGCCTGACCTGACCTCCTCGACGTGGAGGCTTCCGGCAATCGCCATGAAAGGCGCGTCGTTCAGCGTGAACCGATGCTTGGCCTTCGGATACTTTGCACCGGTAAATTCGAAAAGGCCGACGCCGGTGTGAGGCATCGCCTGCTCTCGGCAAAGCTGCGCCTTTCGCTCCGGAAGTTGAAGATCGGTCCGCCCTTGCGTCCTTCCGGCGGCGGGAAGCCGAACGCCATCGGCACGACTTCGACTGTGTTTTCACCTGCGGTTCTCATTACAGGTCCGGTATCACCAATCCGGATGTCGTCCGCCTGTGGCAGGTCGAGTTCCGTTTGATGTGAAGGGATGTCGAGCGCGAGGTCCTGCATCATCTTGCAGTATTCGGCATATCTGATGTGCTGCTCATAATCGTTACACATGCGGCATCAACGTAGCGCTCGTGATCACGACGTCCAGTAGGCCTGATGACTGCAATCAGAACGCCAGCGCGTGTCGGCCGACTTGCTGCTTTGCGCCAAAAGCGGGAGTTATCCCGGAAACGGCCAGCCTCCGCTCTCGACCGATGCGGTCATTCCGGATATCGCCCGATGCACGCTACCGCTCGGCCGCTGGCGCGGGTATTATCGGCGTCCTGGATTTCACCCGGTGGCTAAATTGGATTTGCAGACCTTCAGAGATTCGATTGCGAAGCCACAGCCGCCCGCCGGCTTAAGCTCTGCCCTGCAGGCGCTGTGGTGGGATGCGAAGGGCAATTGGAAAAAGGCGCACGAGCGCGCGCAGGAGCACGACGATGCGGCGAACATGCGTGTGCATGCCTACCTCCATCGCAAGGAAGGCGATCAATCGAACGCAGAATATTGGTATCGCCGCTGTGGCGCCCCGCCGTCAATCTTAACGCTTGATGAGGAATGGCAAGCGTTGGTGCAGGGACTTTTGGCGCAAAGCTGAGCTCTGCTCGACGCAGGGTCTGGTTCCGGCGCATTTGAGGTGACGAGCGCATCCGCTCAGCTTCACTAGAACCACGTCGAAGGACCGGCTCGGTTGGAGAGCGGAAGTTCCCGTCCGTCCCTTCAACGGGGATAGCGCGCCGCACAAGCGGACGTTTGTGCACTAATGTTGGTTGCCGACCAAGGCCAGCCTCAAGCCAAATAGACATGGAAGCAAGACGCCAGTAAAATTTGACCAACGGGTGCTAGGAAGGCGCCAGTGGATATGGCCAACGAATCCATCAAACGCCGGCTTGCTGCCATTTTGGCCGCTGACGTGGTCGGTTACAGCCGGCTCATGGGGCGGGACGAGAAAGGCACCCACACGCTGCTCATGGCGCGGTGGAAAGAGGTGCTGGAGCCGCTCGTCGCAATCCATCAGGGCCGCGTCTTCAAGCGGACCGGCGACGGCGTGTTTGTCGAATTCGCTAGCGCCGTCAACGCCGTCGAGTGCGCCGCGGCCCTTCAGCAGGCGATGGCGGCCGCCAACAGAGACATGCCGGAAAACCGGGCCATCGTTCTCCGCGTCGGTGTCAACCTGGGCGACATCATGGTCGAGGACAGCGACCTCTACGGCGATGGGGTCAACGTGGCTGCCCGCCTCGAGACGCTCGCCAATCCCGGCGGCGTAGCGATTTCGGATGGCGTCCACGAATATGTGCATGGCCGCGTCGGCATCGATTTCGTCGATAGCGGCTATCACGAGGTCAAGAACATCGAGCGCCCGGTGCATGTCTGGAACTGGTCGCCGAACGGCACCAGCGATGCCGTCAGCACAGTCATGGAAGCCCAGCCGCGGATTCCAGAGAAGCCTTCGATAGCCGTCCTGCCGTTCGACAACATGTCCGGCGATCCGGAGCAGGGTTACTTCGCCGACGGCATCACCGAGGACATCATCACCGATCTTTCCAAGGTTTCCGGCCTCTTCGTCATCGCTCGCAATTCCTCCTTCGCCTACAAGGACAAGGCGCCGGACATCCGCAAGGTTAGTCGGGAACTCGGCGTCCGCTACATACTGGAGGGTAGCGTGCGCCGGGCCGCCGACCGCATCCGCATCAACGCCCAGATGATCGACGGTACGACCGGTGGCCATCTCTGGGCCGAGCGCTACGATCGCGGCATAGAGGATATCTTCGCGGTTCAGGACGAGGTCACCCGCACCATCGTCAGCGCGCTCAAGGTGAAGCTGACAGCCGGCGAAGAGGAGCGGCGCGAGAGCCGCGGCAAGGTGGATCCGGAAGCCTATGACCTGCTCGTCCGATCGCGCCAGACCATGCTGCAGCTCAGCGCCATATCGTCAAGGGAAGCGCGCGCCATGCTGGAGCGCGTCATCGAGGTCGATCCGGGGCTGGCGGCCGCCTATGCCCGGCTGTCGATCATCGCCTTTGCCGAATACGTTAATCAGTGGAACGGCGCGACGCCGGAAAGTCTGGGGCAGGCCTTGCAACTGGCGCAGAAGGCGATCGACGCAGACGACACCGAGCCGCAGGCCCATATCTCGCTGGCGCTTGCCCTTTCCTGGATGCGGCGCCTGGACGAGGCGGAGCGTGCTGCAGAGCGGGCCGTCGCGCTCAACGCCAATCTCGCCGACGCCTATACCGGGCTTGGCAACATAAGGGAATTCCAGGGCCGGTACGAAGACGCCGTCGCGCTCCATACACGGGCTCACCGGCTTGACCCGCAATTCGACCTGTCGCTGCATTTCCTGGGGAGGGCGCTATTGAGCCTCGGGCGCTTTAACGAGGCCGAGATCGCCTTCAAGCGTCGACTAACGCTTGCGCCGCGATCAGACATGACGCGCTTTTATCTCGCCTGTCTCTATGGTCGAATCGGGCGCCACGACGAAGCGCGGCGCTATTGGCGTGAGGTACTGGAGGTTAACCCGAACTTTTCTGTCGATCACCTCAAGCGGGCTTTACCCTACCGGGATCCCAATCTGCTCGATCGACTGATGGACGGACTCCGCGACGCCGGAGTCTCCATCTAAAGACGAAACGGGACAGACATGCGTCCTCAGCGGAGAGGAGTAAGGAAGCGATCGCGATGAGACAACTCAGTGAAGAGGGCCGACGGACCCTGGGAGGGATTGCAGAGCGGCACGGGGTCAGCTTCGACGCGGTGGAGCACCTTCTGATGGCGATTATCGCCGGGCAGGCGACACAGGCCCAGTTCAACCATCCCGATCTGGGTGGGATGGGGCAATGGTCGCAGGGCGGCATGATCATGGTCGGCGACATGTTCAACAATGCGCTGAAGGCGAAGGTGGCCGGGATTTGTTCCGAGCTTGCGGCCTTGGTGCGCGGCATGGATTTGCTAGGCCCGCAGACGTCGCGCCAGTCCCAATATCAAGGTCAGGGCGGCGGCGTCAGCCTGTTCGTGCCTGGCGCGCTGACGGCTGGGAACTGGTGGCCCGAGGAGTTAGGCCATCCTGCCTCGACCGGGGCGCAGAATGACCTGCGCTATGCCTTTTTTCCGACAACCCGACGGCTGGCGATCGATATCGGCGGCCGGGTTACGGTCTATGACACGAAGGACCATCGCATTGGCGGGTTCTCGCAGCAGCAAAGCGGCGACCAGTCGCTGAGCTTTACCTCTCAGCATGGGCTGGTGAAAGTTTCGGAACTGGATGTGGTACCGCAGGGCGGCAAGGAACCGGCGGACACGCCGGCTACGGGAACATCCGCCGCCACGGCTGCGCCGTCGATATTCGCACCGGGATCCGCCGAGCCGCAACAAGGGGCACATCCAGCGCCGGAGGCGGTTCGGTCGGATGAGGACATCTTCGACAAGATCGAACGCCTCGCGGCACTTCACGCGAAAGGCATTCTCACGGATCAGGAATTCGAGGCCAAGAAGTCGGAGTTGCTCGGCCGACTATAACATCCGATGAACTGGGCTTGGAAGGCTTTCCATCGAGCCGCGTCGGGCGATGACGACAGTCGTTGACCTTCGACAAAACCACAATCCGATTGAGTTCGCGCTCGCTCATCAAAGCCCATCCCATCCTGTTCCCGATCGCCTAACAAGCGGGGTGTGTGACAATCCGGATTCGACCCTTCTGCACAGCGTCCGTATCCGACCTGCTTCTCGGAAGCCGGCACTAAGAGTAACCCGTTAGTTTATGGTCCAAGACGGCCTTTGGTTTGACCAAATAGGGAGCCACCGCCCGGCCGCCGTCCATTCGGGGCATGCCCTTCATCGAGACGCCAGGGCGCGACAGCCGCCAGTGTCGCGACGGCCTCAAGGGACATGACCAACCCGAGGGCCGGCAGTGACCGTGTCGAGCTGATGGTCAACTGCTAAGCGGTGGCCGAAGGCGGATTCGAGTGTGCCGTCCGAGTCTCAGTAGACGGCTGCCCAACCGGTCACCACAATAAGAACCAGGGTGACCAGCGCCCCTGAGACATAGAGAACGGTTCTGACGCTACCGCCTTTGGCCGCTTTGCCGCCCCGCAAATAGACCGCCATGTGAATCAGCCGGATCGCGACATGGACCCATACCAGCACCGCCAGCGTGGTCGGCCCGACACCCATCATCATAGCCAGCACGGCCGGCACGACGAAGGGTGCCAGCGCCTCCACGGAGTTCAGGTGCACACGGTCTATACGGTAGAGCAGGTTCCCGTCGTCGGCCGGGAGCACTGGGCCTGAGAGTGCCCCGGCACGGCCTTTGGACGCTCCCGAATAGACCGCTAAAAGGATGGACAGGAGACAGAGCGCGAGCAGCCCGATGATGCTGAGGGTGTAGGCTTCCATGTGATCTCCGCTGCTTGGTCTCACGATGACAGCGGGACAGGGCATCCCAGAAGGTGATATCTCTCTAATCCCAGCGAGCGACCGTCAGACCGTACGGGCAACCAGGTCGGCATAGCGCTGCAGATACAGCGGCCAGCCTTGATCACCGGCGACACCGTCGCGCACGCCTTCCCAGCCGTCGCCGTGACGTTCGAGCTTGCGGTGCTCTAGCTCGACGCGCGTCCGGTTCGGCGTTTCGGCGGTGAACCGTACCTCCCACTCGCTGGTCTTTTCCGGATCGGTCTCGATCTGCCATTGCGGGCTGATGTCCCAACTGAGTAGCACCCGGTCCGGCGGCTGGTAGGCCAGCACGCGCGCCCAGCGGCATTCGCTGCCGTCGGTGCCCCGGTCATAGATGTGCCCGCCGACCCAAGGTTCGAACACCGTCTCAGCGATCGCCACGCCGAGCATGTTGTGCTCCGGGGGTTTGAAACTGCCGAATTCTTCGGTGAAGACCTTGAAGGCGCGCTCGATTGATGCCTCGACTACGATGGATTGCTTCACCGGCGCGGGTGGTACACGGGTGTTCATCGTGACTCCTCTGGCGGTTGCTCGACGGCGACTTTGTAGGCCGCAAGCGTTTTGCTCCAGTACCGGTCGAGCCAGGCACGCATCTGGCCAAGCCCGTGCGGATCGATGTGGTAGACGTTGCTCGCACCCTTCGGCTCGGAACGAACGAGCCGCGATTCGCGCAGCACCCTCAGATGCTGCGAAACGGCCGACTGCGAGACCGGAACCTGCCGGGTGATCTCGGCCACCGAGCGCGGACGCTCCGCGATCAGCTCGAAGATCGTGCGGCGAGTCGGGTCGCCAAGGGCGGTCAGTTGAGCGCTATCAACAGCCATGACTTATGATTAGTACAAACTGATTATTATGTCAAACGGCGTCGATCATCGTCAAGCTGGACTCCATGCCGTGACGTCGAAGTTTTTGGCAAGACTCCTGACAATCTCCGCTTTAGCAGCCAAGCATCTGGGCGGCGGTCCTCGGTCCGCACAGGGAACGTCTAGCGGAGGCGGTGTCTTCCGCCAATGAGTTTCGCGCCATCCAAGGGATCCCAGTGATCGGCTCGAACAACTCCATGGGATTGCCGGCGGGATGATACGAACGTCACCAGCTTTCTGAGAGCATCCGCTCCAGCAACGTCTGCTTTCAAGAAGCCCGTAATTGACCGCTCATGGCGCATCATGCCCATTCAGCTCCGGTCGTGCGACTTCGGCATTTCACCCTTTGGCGACGTCCTCACAAGCCCGCTGCTTCCAACCTGCTCCCGAGGCAAACCACGTTTATTTGAGGCAGCCACAAACTTGGCGAACGCCGCGTCGCGCGGGGCGCAACGGTTCGGCACGCGGCTGCCGCGCCTTCTCTCCCTGGCACTCGCTTGAACGCGACGCGCTTCAGGCCCCTTTTGTTTGCTGAAATAACCGCCTGCCCGGCGCCGCAGGCATCCTGACCGGATCGAACGTTTTCAGCACTTCCGGACGCAGGCCGAGCCTCCTTGCCGCGGCGCCACTCTCTTCCAGTTCGGCCTCCTTCAGGCCTGGCCGAGTTGCCGGCGAATTTCTCCCGAGGCGACGATTTTCAGGGCCTGGCCGATCGGATCGCATGGACCGCCTCCCCTTGCTGCTCTTCGTCGGCCATGCCGTTCCTAAAGTTCCTGATACCCTTTGCAACGTCGCCCATGAGCTCGGGAATCTTGCCGCGGCCGAACAGAAGTAGGACGACAGCGAGTACGATCGCCCAGTGCCAGATTGAAAAACTTCCCATTGTCTTTCTCCGATACCTCTATCGTTGATCCGGATTGTTGCCTGCCTACTGCATGTTTCCTCAAATCGTAGCCGCTTTAAGGACAAAAACATGCAGCGATTCAAAGTGCTACAGCGCCCTTTGCGCGTCTGATAAGCGCGGCGCTGTGGTCTTCAATGCGGATGAGACGCAGTGTCAGGCACCGTGAACGCCACCGTTTTTCCGGCGAAGACCTTGTGCTCGGGGCTCGCGAGCTCGATCCGCACCTTGTGCTCGCCGGCGGGCAGCCCGACCACGACGACCGTGCTGGTGTCTCCCGTTTCCGCCCAACGCCACGGCAGGTCGTCAACGGTCACGTGCAGATGCCCGACCCGTGGCGACACTGTGCTCGCGCCCGCCCCGAACACCGATACGATACGGAAGTTCTCGGTTTGGTACGGAATGAGCACGGCGCCCCGGGCCAGCGCTTCGGGAAGCGGAGGCTCCACGATCAGCTTGGGTGGGGGTTCGTTCTTGATGGGGAAGAACACCGGCGCGGCGCGGACCTCCCCGGTGCCTTGGGCGAACGCGCCGGTGGCGAGCACAGTGGCGGCGGCAACTGCGGCAAGCGTCTTGATGAGCATGGTCTTTGACCTCTTCCGTGACTGGATGACTTACGGTCACATGAGACGGCCTCTATGTATCGCCATTGTTTTGGCGTTCGGCGAATTTGAAAGCTTGTGTAGCGATCCAGCCACTTGGAACTATTGGGATACAGAGCGCTCTGAAGACACCGAGATAGTTCATTGAAACAGTGAAATGTTCTAAATCTTTGAGACTACGCAATTCCGGACGGAAAATCGTTACCCACTTTTCATGGAATTGCTTCAGCCGCCAGCGTTCTAGACACCGCCGAGCGCGGCCCAAGGTGGTCAGCTTGAGGTTCCGAAACCGGCATAAGCAGTCTCCTGGCTCTGCCACCCGGAGACTGCCAAAAACAGAGCCGTCTGGATGGCCCGGCCCTGGTCGGTGGTCTGACCTTGCACTGCTGTTGCCCAGGCTCGTGATTGCATCGGGCTCGGCTCTCTGCTGTTCCGCTTCCTCGACCACCGCCAGATCTCTCGGGCCCGCTAAGGATTGCTGGTCGTGACGGCGCTGAAATTATTTTGGGACGGCGTCTCCGGGTATATCGGGTGAAGTTTGGACAACGATGTCCGCTTCCGACCACGACCGACAAACTCGGTATGAGCCCAATAGGCCCGCTTTCGGGTGGATGATATCTCCACGTCGATGGCGCTTGGGACGCAGGATGGCGGGCAGCGCATCGCCTCCCGCCATCCTGAACTCAGCGAAGCGACCGGAATCCCTCGCGCATATCCTCGACGAGCGCCTGTGGCTGTTCCCACGCCGCGAAGTGGCCGCCCTTCGCATGGCGCTTGTAGAAGATCAGGTTGGGGAAGGCTTTGCGCGACCAGCTTTCCGGAGCGGTGTAGATCTCGTCCGGGAAGGCGCTGACCGCGACCGGAATGGTCACGCCCTTGGGCGCGAAGAAGGGCAGCTTGCTCTCCCAGAAAAGACGGCCCGAAGAGAGTCCGGTATTGGTCAGCCAGTAGAGCGTGATGTTGTCGAGGATATCGTCCCTCGTCAGTCCTTCCGACGCCCCGTCAAAGACCCGGTTGATCAGCTTCTGGCTTTCCGGATCGTGGTCGATCATCCAGGCGGCGAGCGCAATGGGCGAATCGTCGAGGCCATAAAGGGTCTGTGGCCGGGCCCCCATCTCCAACGCGTAGCCCACACGATTCTTGTAGAAAAAATCGAGCTGCTTCCACGCATATTCTTCATCTCCCTTCAAGCCCGTCGGCTGCGGACCGCCGGCCAGCGCCGCCGAGATATCATCCGGAAGAGTGCCGGGCATGTTGGTGTGGATGCCGAGCAGCCCTGCAGGCTTCTGCAACGCCATCTGCTCGTTGACGGCGTCACCCCAGTCGCCCCCCTGCGCGACATATTTCTTGTAACCCAGGCGGTCCATCAGAACGGCCCAGGCACGCGCGACGCGCTGCGGATCCCAGCCGAGTTCGGTCGGCTTGCCCGAAAAGCCGTAGCCGGGCAGTGACGGGATGACCACGTCGAACGCATCGGCCTCAGTGCCGCCATGCGCGGCCGGATCGGTCAGGCGGTCGATGATCTTCAACTGCTCGATGATCGAGCCGGGCCAGCCGTGCGTGATGATCACGGGCAAGGCGGTCTTGTGCTTCGACTTCACATGGACGAAGTGGATGTCGACGCCGTCGATGTTGGTGACGAACTGGGGATATTTGTTGAGGTTCGCTTCGGCCCTGCGCCAGTCATGCTGCTTCACCCAATAGTCGGCAAGTTTCTGCATGGTCTCAAGCCGAACGCCCTGCGTGTCGTCTGCAACCAGCTGCTGGCTCGGCCATCGCGTCGCCTTGACCCGCTGCTTGAGCTCAGCCAGTGCCTCCTCGGACGCTTGGAAGCTGAACGGGCGGATCGAAGCATCCTGTGCCGGTTTCGCGGCCGCGCTAGCAACGGTCGATGCCGAGGCCCTGGTAACGGTTGCCTCTGCCGATGCCGCTGTTGCGACCAAAAGTCCAATTGCCCCTGCCGAAGCTGCGGCGAGCATCCGCCGAAGCGACTGTCGCGAGCGTGACATGGCGACGACGCGATTGCCCTTGCTCAGGAGGGCATTCATCTGGCCCGAGCCGATATTCTGCGGTGTGTCGTCAGCGACGACGCCTTTGCGTGTATCACTCATTTTGCACCTCGAGTTTTGGTTGGGCCGGCGCCCGATTGCGCGCTTGGGACGAACGAGGGCACCTCGCGAGCCACTCCCAAGGCGAAAGCTCTTGTGGCAAACATTGTTGCAGCAGCGGTTGCGGCAAGTGTCGTGATGATCATGACCATTGACTTCCTCCGTAACTCTGTCGGTTACGATCCTCAGAGACACCCGACCTGTGTCGCCATTGTTTCGACAACCTGGGACTTTGAAACCATGTGTACCTGTCGACCATTTGGACATGCAGCGATACAAGAAACTCGACAAGGTCGCCGAGGTAGCGCGGCGGTTTGGGTGAAGCCTTGAGCAGCTAGGCAGTTGGAACGGACGCGGACGGCGGGAGGAAACCGTCCGCGTCCTCCAGCTCAGCGCAGCGATCTGAACGCCGCCCTGAGCTCCCGAGCGAAAATCATCGGCTGCTCCCAGGCGGCGAAGTGGCCGCCCTTTTCCGCATGATGATAATAGATGAGGTCGGGATAGGCTCTTTCGGTCCAGCTCCGCGGCGCCTCATATTGCTCGCCGGGGAAGACGCTCACCGCTACCGGGATCTTGACGCCCTTCGCGTTGAAGAAGCCTCCTTTGTATTCCCAATAGAGGCGCGACGCGGACACACCGGTATTGGTCAGCCAGTAGAGCGTGATGTTATCGAGGATCTCGTCCCGCGTTAGCTCGCCAGTGGCGCTCTCACGTCGGCCCAGGGCCTCGGTAACTGCCACTGCGGGCTGGCTGCCATTGTCGCCATGGTCGAGCATATAGGCGGCGAGGGCGACGGGAGAATCCGCAAGGCCGTACAGGGTCTGGGGTCGCTCTGCCATCGTCTTGTAAATTGCCACATGCTTGTACGTGTAGAGGAGTTGCTCGTAGGCGCGCTTTTCCTCGCCCGAGAGGCCGGAAGGCGGCGGATCGCCGGCCAGGGTCGCCTTGTCGATGTCGGCCGGAACAACCCCGGGCATGTTGGTATGGACGGCAAGCAGCCCCGGGGGCGCCTGCAAGCCCATCTGGTCCACGACAAACGCGCCCCAGTCGCCGCCCTGGGCGACATAGCGCTGATAGCCGAGGCGCTTCATCAGCACGTCCCAGGCCTTGGCCATGCGCTCGGGACCCCAGCCGGTCGCAGTCGGTTTGCCGGAGAAGCCGTAGCCCGGCATCGACGGGATCACCACGTCGAATGAATCTTCGGCTTTGCCGCCGTAGGCGACCGGATCCGTCAGGGGCCCGACCAGCTTGATCTGCTCGATAATTGAGCCCGGCCAGCCATGGTTGATGATCACCGGCAGCGCATTGGGATTCTTCGAACGGATGTGGATGAAGTGAATTTCTTCCCCGTCGATCGTGGTGACGAACTGGGGCAAGCCATTCAGCTTGGCCTCTACCTTGCGCCAGTCATAGTCCTTCGCCCAATATCGGGCGAGCTCCTGCATCGTCGCCAGCGGCACACCCTGAGATGTGTCCGAAACAGTCTCCTTCTCAGGCCACTGGGTCGCCAAAATCCGCTTGCGAAGGTCGTTCAGCGCCTTCTGCGAATAGTGGATTTTCGGGAACGGACGAATTGAGGTGTCTTCGCGGATGGTGGTGGTCGCAGTGGTGGCATATGCCACCGGAGCGATAGCGGTTGTTGACAGCATGGTCGTTACCGCGGCGGCGGCAAGGGTCTTCATAAACTTGGTCATTTCGTTTCTCACTTTCCGAACAAATCGTTGATCACTTCGTCAGTCGTCCTGACGGCGTGAGCGAAGGTGGGTCCATTGAGTTCGTGCGCGGCATGCATGTGCGCGTGGCCGAAGGCGGCGGTCGCGTCCTTCACCAGCGTGACGTGGTAGCCGAGTTCCATCGCGTATTTGGCGGTGGTCTCGATGCAGGTGTTGGCAAGCAGGCCGACAACGATGACGTGCGTGATGCCGTGCTGCTTGAGCTTCATGTCGAGATCGGTGTTGGCGAAGCCGCTCTGACCCCAATGCTCGGAAGCGATGATGTCGCCCGGCTTCGGCGCGAAATCAGGGTGGAATTCGCCGCCCCACTCGCCGCGTGCAAAGTGGTGACGTTCCATGATCTTGCGCTGGGTCGGGCTGGGATGGTCCCAACTCTCATAATCGCCAGGTTCCCAGCGCCGGTGCGGAACAATCGCCACCCGGACGCCGGCCGCGCGCACGGCCTTGTCCAGCCGGCGGAGGTTGTCGAGCAGCCCGACTTCGTCGGCCACGGGCTTGAGCTGCGGGAAGACCTTCCCGTCCTCATGCAGGAAATCGTTGAACGGATCGACCAGCAGGTAGGCGGTCCGATCGATGGGATAGTTTGGCTGTGCCATGTTGAAATCCTTCAGTTGAACTTGCGGATTGTCAGTTGTTGAGCGCCGCGCGCTCGATGCTGGCTGCAAAGAGCGGCGTTTCGCCCTGGTTATGGGCGATCGACATCGGCTGTCGCTGCGCGCGGAAGACCTCGAACGGGATGCCCTGCCTGTCGAGAAAGGCCTTGAATTCTTCCGTTGCCCTGGAGCGCACGTGGTTCGTGAATTCGCAAGTCCGGTCGTCGATGCGTTTGGCGCTGAGTTCCCAAAGCACATGGATCGTCGTTCGGCCCGTAGGAGTGAATATGTCCGAAACGGATTCGAGGATCAGGTGGTGCTTCTCAGCCAATGTCTCGACGTAGTGCTGCACCATCAGGCTGCCGCCGATCGTCTCGACATTGATCGACATGCGCTTGCCGTCCGGAGCCGTCGTGAAGCCGGCGGCAATATGCGCCGGAGAGCAGCGCCGGTATTCATGCTCGGGGAGAGTGAAGCACCATTGCGGAATGTCGATCTTCTCGAACGGTGCGTTGATGATTGCGGAAAAGCTTGAATCGACGATTTCATGATCGCCCATGGGCGCGCTCCTTCGTTTACTGGACAAGCTTGATTTCGACATCGAAATTGCTTCGCGATCCTCGCGATGCCGCTTGGCCTGTTGCACTTGTTTCAACGACTTCTTATATTAGCTATGAAAATCATATCTACAAGTCCCTATGATAAAGAAAGTGACAAGATGGAGAAAATATCTGCTGGAGGGACGCTCTGCCCGATCGCCCGCTCCGAGACCGAAGTCGGCGACCGCTGGACCGTGCTGATCCTGCGCGAGCTCTTCATGCGCGTTCATCGCTTTGAGGAAATCCAGGCTCAGACCGGCGGGACGCCGCAGATGATCGCAGCGCGCCTGAAGAAGCTGCAGGAGGATGACCTCGTGGAGCGCCGTCGCTACACCGAGCGGCCGCCGCGCTACGAGTATCATCTGACCGAGAAGGGCGAGGCTTTTTACCCTGTCATCCTGGCGCTGCGGGCATGGGGGGAGAGATGGTGCAAGTCACCGGAAGAAGGCCGGGCGGTCAATTACCTGCACCGCACCTGCGGGAAGTCCGCAGGACTTGGGCCAGTTTGTGAAAGCTGCGGCCAACCCCTCCAGCGCCAAGATCTGATTACCGAGCTAAACCCCGCCTATCAGAGCGAACGCGAAGAGCGGGCTGAGGCGTTCAAGGCGAACCGCTAAATCCTTCATTGTTGGAGCCGGGACAATTTGCGGAGATGTTCCGCAGCAGTGCCGGCATCCGGCTATAGGCACGAACGGCAGTCGTACAGCCCAAGGGAGCGATGCGCGGAATGTGAGGGCGGCGTCTTGGCGGATAGCAAAGGTCCTAGCGCGACGTCCGCTATAGGGCAAATTCCCGTCTCGTCGGCAGAGGCAGCCAAACTTCCACTTTCCACCCAAAGCTGTTGGAGGTGACCAACCGGCGAAAGCCCGCTTTGGGTCCAGAAGCGGAAATTATTGCCGCTCCAAGCACGTGTTGACTGAGGCCCAAAGCCAGGGCACAAAGGTTGCATCCACGGTCGCTCGCGACGGAAAAATCTAGGGAATTCAATGGCGGTTTCAGTAAGCCATTGAAATCATGTGAGAATCCAGGTTCCCCAGCCAATCTTCAAGATCACTGTTTAACAACTCGCGACGCGGCTTGCGGTATTGCGTAACAGCCCCGCTACTCCGCCGACCTGTACTGCAGCGTAAACACATTGCCGGCGATTTCGTCGGCGAGTGCTTTGGAAAACTCCAGCGGCATGCAACCTTGCAGCGCCTCGGTCGCCGCCGCCACGAAGGCCTTGCGCTGCGCTTCATCTCCGGTGACGCGGATCGCTGTCGGTTGCGGAGGGCCCATCAGCGTTCCGTTGCCCTTGAAGCCGAACTTCAAGGTGACGAAGGAATCCTTGATCTCTGGCGGCGGGGTCCAGCATTTGCCGAGTGCATCGCCCACATCCTGGACGGTCTGCAGGGGCTCCGCCCGCGACGGGCCCGTTGCGGTGACGAGGTACACGCCCGCCAGAACCCACACGGCAACGAGTCTCATTGCGATCCCAACCCCACCTCGAACGAACCGGTAATCCAGCCGGCTCAAGATTGCGCGCAACCGCGCCCTGACGCAAGCCGCCCGGAATCTTCGACAAGGCGGCGAACGTTTTCAGCGGCTACAGCGATCCGCGTTTCGCCAGATTGCTTCTCCCGAAGCATGCAGCGTTATCGCGGCATTGCGAGCTTTTTTCGCAGTTACAGCACGTATCTGCAAAGCACCTTTGCAAGGCAAATTGTAGCTCTGGCCGCCTGCAACGGAACCTAGCAAGATCTGGAACGTTTTAATATTTCACCGTGGCTCCAACCAGCCGCGGCAGGGTCGCGACTATACTTGCGATGATACGGAGCCACTCTTTACGTCATCGCTGATCTAGGGAGGCACGTGCTGGCAGTTGCTTTGCGACCGGCCGGCGATGGATGATGTCCAGAAAGGATGTGAATACGATGAATCAGCATGAAGAATTGAAGGACAAGCCGCTCATCGATCCTGTGACGGGTCAGCCGACGACCCAGGATCCAGAGATGCGCGGCAAATTGTCGGGCCGCAGCACCTGGCCCTTGCTGATCATTCTGCTCGCGGGGCTGGTGCTGGCGCTGATCGCCTGGCTTCCCGCAGAATTGACCAGGGACGCGGAAGAGGCGACGCCGCCGCCGGCAACCTCGGACCAGTCGACGACCACGCCGCCGGCAAGCCCGGCACCGCAGCCGCAGACCACACCGGCACAACCGGCGCAGCCGGCGCAATAAGCCCCGCCCAAGAACTGTCAAAGAACGGGGAGCAACAGTTCTCCCCGTTTCGGCGACCGAATTGGGAGATGAGCGAAAATTTCGATCACAGCGCCGCGCATCTTGTCAGACGCGCAAAGCACGCTGTAGCAACTTGAATTGCTGCATGTCCTTAGTCGGCTGCGATCTAAGGAAACATGCAGTAGGCTTCGCTGCTCATGGAACAGATCCTCGCCGATATCCTTGCCCCAACTCAGGTTCCCTATCCGGTCATATTTGCGCGCTTCTGCGGCGCCATCCTCTTCGGGGCGTTGATCGGCATCGAGCGGGAACAACGGCAACGGCCGGCCGGTCTCCGGACGCACATTCTCGTCAGCCTCGCCTCCTCGATTTTCGCAGTGATCGCAGTGGAAAGCGTGCATATGGCGAGCCTCTCGGGACCCGAAGTGCGGATTGACCCGATCAGGGTCGTGGAGGCGGTCACCGCTGGTGTGGCCTTTCTCGCGGCCGGCTTGATCGTGTTTTCAAGGGGCGAGGTCAAAGGGCTGACCACAGGAGCCGGGATGTGGCTCGCGGGCGCGGTAGGGCTGTCCATCGGCTTTGGCTTCTGGCTTATTGCAGCCTTCGCCGCCTGCGCAAGCCTCGCCGTGCTTTTCATCCTCTGGCGGTTGGAGGTCGCTCTCCACTGGAAGCCGCCGGAACCGTCCGAAAGTGGCGCGAACGCACGCCCCGCGGTCCCTCGGGACGCTGCGACCGTTTCGAAGGAACGCTAGATCACGATGATCTTGGGTCGAATCAACCCATATCGGACGCCGTACGCGGGCGGGAAAGCCGCGTACACCTTCCTCATTCCGCTCTACTGCGTGATCTACAGCGACCTTTGCGTATCCGATCAGACGCGCGACTGTAGTCCTCTCATTGTTTCGTTGACAGTGAAACTCTTTGAAACCACGCAATCTCCGACGAGAAACCGTGGCAAACTCTTCCTGGAATTGCTCTAACGGCCGGGAAAAGCAGATGGAACTTCCGGATCGGAACGGCCGTGCATGGGGGCTTTGCCTGCGCGCGGACTCTTCCGTATGGCCGGACCTCTCTGTCGATGTGCCTGCAGCATGGCGACCGCCCGGCGGGCATCTTCGGGCGTCTGGAAAACCTGGCCGTCCAGCGGCCACACACTGTATTTGACCGCGACAAAACGCAATTGTCCGTTGTCGGATATCAGTGCGCCGACCGCCTCGCCGGCGAATTCTATCGTCTGCTTACTCATAGGTGTGAAACTCCCTCCCGGCGGCTCGTAGAGCGACAAGCAATTTTCGCTGGGCAGGCGCCAGCGAACCGAACCCTCGCCTTCAGCCATCCGCGAAACACCCGGGCGGCCGTTTGGTTCCACACGGAGGACAACAAAAATAGCAGCGCTACGCCGCAACCGGCGAGGAGATCATCGCCCAGATCGCGGCGGGGAGGCGAAATGGGCTGGATCGCTACAGTGTCATGGAAACAGCCAAGCGATCCAACTCATTGAAACTACACAATTGCAGACGAAAAAACCGCCGCACATCTTCCTGGAACGTATCTACAGCGTCGTGCGTCCTGCAGGACGCACAAAGGACGCTGTAAGTCTTTGATTCTACGCATCGTGCTTTCCGAAAATCGATTCCGATTTTCGGGCCGATGCGCTAGGCAAGGAAGCGCTCGGGCCGATAGGGAGCGATGTCGATCACGGTCCTTTCGCCGGTCATGGCTTCGGCCAACGCCCGGCCGGTGACCGGCCCGAGCGTCATGCCGTGATGCGCATGGCCGAAGGCGAACCAGAGGCCCTCGTGTCGCGGTGCCTTGCCGATGATCGGCATCATATCGGGCGTGCAGGGCCGCGCTCCCATCCAAGGCTCCTCGTCGCGCCGTTCGGCCAGCGGGAAGAACTCGCGCGCGACCCTTTCGGCCCGGGTCAACTGTACCGGCGTTTTCGGTGCGTCACGCAATGCGAATTCTGCGCCCGTGGTCAAGCGGACCCCGCGCAGCATTGGTGCCAGGAAATACCCCCTCTCGGCGTCGAGCACCCAATTGTTAAGCGTTGCCCCTTCCTGGACGCCGTAGTGCATATGGTAGCCGCGCTTGACCGCGAGCGGAAAATGATAGCCGAGCTTGCGCGTCACTGTATCGGCCCAGGGACCGAGCGCCACCACCACCTCGCGGGTCTCGAGCGGACCTTCCGGTGTCGCGACCCGCCAGCCGGCACCCTCCAGAATGTGCTCCAAGGTTGCGGCGTCGCCCGAGACGAGCCGGCCGCCGAGCGATTGGAAATAGGCGAGATACGCCTTGTTGAGGCTATGCGGATCGCGGATCGACCAGGGGTCGGTCCAGCGCAGCCCGCCGGCGAGCTCGACGCGGATGGATGGTTCGATGGTCCTCAGTTCGCTCGTCGAAAGCTTCTGGTGGTTGACGCCAAAACCGGCGGAGAGTTTTTCCGCGTCCTTGTAGGCGGCGTCGCGCTCCTTTTCCGTGCGAAACACCTTCATCCAGCCATCCTTGCGGATGAGGTCCCCGGCACCGGAGGCCTCGATCAGGTCCTCGTGCTCGGCGATCGAGTTTTCGATCAGCGGCGCATAGAGATGCGCGATCCTCTGGTGCTGAGTGAAGCCGGAATGCCACCAATAGCGCGCCAGAAAGGGCACCAGCCCCGGCAACGCGCGAAAATGATAGCTGGCGTCGATGGTGTTGTTCAGCGCGTAGCGGAAAAGCGCACCGAAATCATGCGGGAAGCCGTAGGGAAAGACGCCTTCGCGCTGGATAAGGCCAGCGTTGCCGTAGGACGTCTCTTCTCCGGGACCGCGCCGATCGAGAAGCACCACCGATTTCCCGCGTCGCGCCAGGTGGATGGCGGCGGAAATGCCGACAATGCCGGCGCCCAGAACCACTACGTCAGTCTTCATGCCAGTGCCCCGCTTACTCGCTCACAAACCCGCCGCAGGCGCCAAAGGCTGGCTGCAGCGGTCGCGCCGCTACTTTTTCAACTTGCTCATGATCTGCTCCAGGGAACCGAGGAGCACGGCCGAAGCGACAAAAGCCAGATGCATGATCGTCGCCCACATCAGCTTCTCGCTCGTGAACTGCTGGGCATTGAGGAAGATCTGCAAAAGATGGATCGACGAGATCGCCACGATTGAGGAGGCGACCTTGATCTTCAGGCTGCCGGAATCAAGCTTGCCCAGGAAGGAGACCTCGCCCTCACCCTCGTCGAAGCGGCTGACGAAGTTTTCGTATCCGGAAATCATCACCATGACGATCAGGCTCGCGACGAGTGCGGCGTCGATCAACCCAAGCATTGCCAATATCATCTGAGCATCGTCGTAGACGAAGACCAGGCCCGCGACCTTCAGGAACTTGTAGATGAAGGAAATGCCGTAGAGAGCAAGCGCCGCAACCAGTCCGAGATAAAAGACGACCAGCAGCCATCGGCTCGAAAGGATGATGCGCTCGACGATGAGTTCCAGGGACTTCATGTGATTGTTCTGTTCCTGACCGGTGGGCGGGTACTCGCATGAATAGCCAAGGGCATTGGCCAGAGCAAGGGAACAGAACATTGCTCACAACGGAAAGGGGCGAAGCGTCGCGCTTCGCCCCTTTCTCGTTCATGAGCCCACGGACTTGTCGCGTCAGGTCCTGCGCATGAGTCCGGCAATAAGCGAAATCACCAAGAATACGAGGAACAGGAAGAACAAGACCTGGGCAATGCCTGCCGAAGCTCCAGCAATACCACCAAAGCCGAGAATGCCGGCGATGATGGCAACAATCAGAAAGACGAGAGCATAGTAGAGCATTGATATCTCCAATGTCTGCGTTGGTGAAATTGTAACGCGTAGCTCATCGCCTTTGTTCCGGTTTCGATGTTTCTCTCGGCGAGACCCTAAAAATCTTTTGAAGCGAAAGAAAACCTTTCGTTAACCAAGGAACGAGAAACGGTGCCAAGATCGGCGCACGGGAACAAAATTCGCCAGGAACCTTCGATAGGGCTTGGCGTTGTCCCGGTAACGAAAGCTTTTGGGAACGCAATGAAGATTCCGTCGCGACATATATGGAAATCGGTGACCGAGGTCGCCCGGCACAACGCGGCCGTGCGCAGGCATAACCTGCATATCGGCAGGACGATGCGCGACCTTCACATGCACACGGAAGAGAAACGCAACAAACGTCTCCAGGGTCTTCTTGACGCACTGGAAAAAGCAGAACGCGACACCCACGGATGATAAGCGACGCGCGTCCGTTGCAAGACGCGCGTCACGCCCTTTCGGGCGTCAGCCTGTCAATGGCGCGATGCCCACTCGTCGATCTGACGCTCCGCCTCTTCCTTGGCAATTCCGTAACGCGCCTGAATGCGCCCGGCGAGCTCCTTCCGATTGCCGTTGATGACGTCGAGATCATCGTTCGTGAGCTTTCCCCATTGCCCCTGGGCCTTGCCCTTGAATTCGGTCCACCGGCCTTCGATGATGTCCCAATTCATGAAACGCTCCTTTCAATCTGTGATGCGGGAAGTCACTCATCGCCGGACGACGGGCGGACACGGCCTGCGACCGTATAGGGCTCTTCATCTGGCGTCACCGTCACTTCAAGCTTCCTCGCAGGTGTGATCGTCCACTCGATTACTGCACTCTCGACGATGAGCGCAGGATCAACCTCGGCGCACTTGCCGTATGCCGTCTTGAAAACCTTGCCGACCTCCTCCATCGCGGGAGGAAGCAAGGCCTGGCATTCCTCGACGGTTTCGAAGGCGACCACCGGCGATGGCACCTCACGGCACGCCGTCGTTTCCTGCATGCAGCCAACGAGAACCATGATGGCGGCAACATGTTCCATTTCCGCGCTCCTTCGACGCTGAGGCGAGAAACAAACGAACCAGACCCGTCGCCGGTTCCTCGTTCGCGTGAACAATTGCTTTAGCGGAGGCTTGAGGAGGCTTGAGGAGGCCTGAGGAGGCTTGGGCACACGGCCGATTATTCGGCGGTCTTTGCGACCGGGATGCGCATGGGCGACAACTGTCAGGCGCAACGGTGTGTGGACACGCGGAACAAATGGCCACAGTCGGCGTTTTGGCAACAATAACAAGCGCCGCGGGCGGCGGCCGGGTTCAAGGGAGTGAAGTATGCGTGACCCAATTGCGCCTGCAGCGACAAGCCAAACAATGTCAGAAACATGCTATGATTGTGGCCGCGTCAGCGATCGCCTACGGGTGACTTCGACTCGTGACCGGCATGCTTATCGGCCTCCCGTCTCTCGACCGGAAAACACCCGCTCAGCATCTCCCGCGGTTTGGTAACCAAGCTTGGATAGGGAAACGTGTCATGAAGAAGATACTTGTTGCAGCAGGCCTGATCCTTTCCCTGGCGGCCTGCACGCAGACGGAAAAAGGTGCGGCAATCGGCGCCGTTACCGGTGGTATCATTGGCGGAGCAATCACCGATGATGTGGGGGGTGCCGCGGTCGGCGCGGCTGTTGGGGGCGTTGCCGGCGCCCTGATCGGCAGGGCAAACGAGCCTGGGCGCTGCATCTATCGTGACCGCTACGGGCGGCGCTATACTGCAGCTTGCTGATCGGACAAGCGCGATTGCAGGAGACCGCGCTCCGCCCGAAATCTTGTGCCCAGACAACTCCTTCTTCGGTTACGGCAACTCAAACCCCGGATAGGAACGCATCATGAAAAAGATACTTCTCGTCGCAAGCCTGATCCTTCCCCTTGCGGCCTGCACGGCTACGGAGAAAGGTACTGCAATCGGCGCAGCTTCCGGCGGTATCATCGGCGGCGCCATAACGAATGACGTCCGAGGGGCCGCTGTCGGCGCTGCGGTCGGTGGTGTTGCCGGCGCCCTTATCGGCCGTGCGAACGAGCCCGGCTATTGCTACTATCGCGACCAATACGGCCGCCGCTACACCGCGCGTTGCTGATCGGCTACTGCGTGTTTCCTTAGATCGTAGCCGATTTGAGGATAAAAACATGCAGCAATTCAAGGTGCTACGGCGTCCTTTGCGTGTCTGTTAGACGCGCGGCGCTGTCGGGCGAAACCCGGCCGGCTATGGAGTAATTGCCGCCGGGTTGCTACGCACGCCAAGCCAGCGCCCTATCGCAACGGGTGATGCGAAGCGGCCGCGTGGAACGGCGGGGGCATCAGCGTCGTGACTGCACGTGCTCGGCCGCGTCTAGACGCTCGAGCAATTCAATAAACTGCAGCGGAATCGGTTCGTTTTCCAGGGCTTGGTAAAGTGCCCTCAATTTCGAAGCGATCTGTGCGCTCGGATCCGTCGAGGGATGCCTGGCGGCAGCGCCACGCGCATTGCGCCGTCCGGAAGGATCATTCATTTTCCGCTTCCGCGCGCCGAGGCCTTATCCCCCTGTTCCGGCCATTCCTGTCCCCTATGCCCGTCATCTGCTTACTCTAGGCTTTCCATAATCCGAAAGACGTGCTCAAAACATTGACGTATCCTGCTGCACGCCCATTGTCCGCAAGACCGGGACCATACCGGCACAATAGTTTAGGAAGGCCTAAATGTCACTTTCCACCAGGATTGCGCCACATCTTCCCTATCTGCGGCGTTATGCCCGCGCCGTCACTGGCTCGCAAGCGGCAGGCGACGCTTATGTCGCCGCCGTTCTCGAGGCGCTGATCGAGGACGTCAGCCTCTTCCCAACCGCCTCCAGCGACCGAATCGGTCTCTACAAGCTGTTCTGCTCCCTGTTCGACAAGCTGGAAATCGATCGCACACAATTGACGTCGCCTTTCGCCTGGGAGCGCAACGCCGCGGCCAATTTGTCGTTGATCGCACCGGCGCCGCGCCAGGCATTCCTGCTGATCGCCGTCGAAGGCTTTTCCACAAGCGAGGCGGCCGAGATCATGAACCTCGACCCAGGCGCCTTCACCACTCTTCTCGCCGGGGCGTCACAGGAGATTTCGCGTCAGGTGGCGACGGAGGTCATGATTATCGAAGATGAACCGCTGATCGCCATGGATATCGAGGACATGGTGACAAGCCTCGGCCATCGCGTCACCGGGATCGCTCGAACCTACGGGGAGGCGCTCGAACTCTATCGGACGACATCGCCGAAAATGGTTCTTGCCGATATCCAGCTCGCCGACGGCAGTTCCGGCATCGACGCCGTCAACGATATCCTGGCTGAAACCACCGTGCCGGTGATCTTCATTACCGCCTTCCCCGAACGGCTCCTGACGGGCAAGAAGCCGGAGCCGGCATTTCTGGTAACGAAGCCCTTCAATCCAGAAATGGTGAAGGCACTGATCAGCCAAGCCCTGTTCTTCGACGAACAGGCGCGGACGGGACGCCCGTAAACTCGCGGGCTGCACCGCCAGCAATCCGGCATCGCCAACGTCACTCCGGCAACTGCCGGTCCGGCGGCGGCTCGCGCACCTGCGCGAAAATGGTCATGGCGATAAGCGACAGGGGTAGGGCCAGAATTGCGCCGACGGCGCCCCACATCCAGGTCCAGAAAATGATCGCGACAAAAATCAGAAATGGATTGACCTCGAAGCGGCGCCCGAGGATCGCCGGAACGACGAGATTTTCCATGACCAGGTGTACAAGGAAGAAGGCGACGGCAGGCGCAATCCCCAGAAGCAGCGCATTGTGCGTCATCAATCCGCCGACGAGCAGGGACAGCGTCATGAAGGTCACGCCAAGATAGGGAATGAAACTCGATACGAAGGCAAACAACCCCCACAACGGTGCCATGGTCAATCCGCCGGCAAGCGCGATCACCATCGTCATCACGCCCAGCGCCAGATAGATGAGGCTCGCCGTCGAAAAATACCGAGCGAGCGCATCCTCGGTCGCGTTCATGATCCGGATCGCGTTCAAACGATGCTCCCTTGCCGCAAAGGCAAGGATGATCGTGCTGCGCAGTTGAAGGCGGCCGAGCAGAAAAAGCACAAGGGCCGCCAGAAAAATAAGTGTCTGGACAAGTGCCGGCGTCAGGCCTGCTGCAACGGCTCCAAGCAAGGGGCCGGCATTCTTCACGAGGGTGTCGGCAAGTGCGTTCTGATCGGCGTTGCGTACCAGCGCCATTCTCAACCAGGTGAAACGCTCGATGAACGGCAATATCCGCTCTATGACACCCTCGGCCAGCCGGGGAGCCTCACGCGCCACCTCGGTGATAGGGCCAAGAAGTGCATTCACGAGCGAGGATAGCCCGAGCACGAAGAGAAGCGCCATCAAAAGGCCGCCGAAGATCGGCGGCAGGCCGAATCTCTCCAATTCGTCGGCCGCCCTGCCGAGCACGATGCCGACGATAATCGCCAGCGTGATCGGCATAAGGATCGCTTCCATGGAATAGACGGCCGCTGAACAGGCGATGGTGAAGAGGCCGACCGTGCTTAGCGCGACCGCCAGTTCCATGCCGTTGCGTTTTCGCACGGCGCCTGTCGGCGATGCGGCCAGGGCGATTTCCTTGTCCACACTGCGCTTCCGTTTGCGCTCGGCGGTATGCCTCGCTGTTTCCATCGGCGTCCTTCTTTTCTGCTACCGTTTCGCAACGTCGGCAATGCCATCGGTCAAACGGCAAATCCGCAACAACCTGCCCTCGCCCCACACCCGCGCGTCCGCCTTTCACCCAAGGGGTCGCTCAATGTTGTCCGGGTGGAAATATGTGGAGCGTCAGGGAGAGCAGGCCCAATCCCAGAACGATTATCAGCAGCGTGCGCGCGACTTCATCCGTTGTCTGAGGGATGAGGCCGAAACCGATCACGATCCCGGCTAGCACCAACACGAAAAGGCGTGGCAGCCAGTAGAGCATTGGTCATTCCTTCCATTGCGGAACGACCGATAAACGCCCGAGCGAGTGCTTGGTTCCTACTGCATGTTTCCTTAGATCGTAGACGATTTAAGGACAAAAACACGCAGCACTTCAAAGTGCTACAGCGACCTTTGCGCGTCTGACAAGACGCGCGGCGCTGTAGTGCATGGTTCCTTAAATTGCAGCCGCTTCAAGGATAAAAACATACAGGAATTCAAAGTGCTGCAGCGTCTTTTGCGAGTCTGACAGGACTCGCGGCGCTGTACAGGGGAAGGTGCTCGAGGTCGAAGAAAAAACGCCGCCGTGCACAGGGCACGACGGCGCGCTTCGATTCAGCCAAAGCTCAAAAGAGGAAAGGCTTACGCGGCAGCGGTGACAATGACTTCGACGAGGTATTCCGGCGTTGCGAGCTTGGCTTCACCAGTCGCACGTGCGGGCGTGTGGCCCTGCGGCGCCCAGGCATCCCAAACGGAATTCATCTTGGCGAAGTCGGCCATGTCCGCGAGCCAGATCGTTGCCGACAGGATGCGCGTCTTATCCGTGCCTGCGAGGGCGAGAAGACGATCGACTTCCGCGAGCGCCTGCTTCGTCTGGGTGACGACGTCGTCACCGGCGTTGCCAACCTGACCGGCCAGGTAAACCGTGTTGTTATAGACCACGGCCTGGCTCATCCGCGGGCCGGTTTCAAAGCGCTTGATTTCCATTGTTGTCATCCTGAAGTTTGGGCCGGACCACTTCCGTCCGGCTGGTGGCGTCCGCCCGCCGCCGGAAGGCGAGTGGTGTTAGCGGCGGAGAAGCTCTACACCAAAGGGAAATCAAGGCCAAGGAGCCGCTCCGTCCCGTCCGATCGGAAAGCTCGGACCTGAACGCCCGTTGGACCCTGCGCTACTGCATGTTTCCTTAAATCGTACCCGATTTAAGGATGAAAACATGCAGTGATTCAAAGTGCCACGGCGTTCTTTGCGCGCCTGATAAGACGCGCGGCGCTGCAGGTGACAGGGCAGGATATCTCAAGCGGCTTTCCGTGCGAGGCGCGCCTTGATGCTGGCAACGTCTGCGCGCGGCGTGGCGGCAAACAGGGTCTTGGTATAGGTGTGCTTGGGATCCGCAAAGACCTCGTCACGGCTGCCGTATTCCACCGCCTCGCCGTAATACATCACCATCACGTCGTCGGCGATGTAGCGTACCACCGAGAGATCATGGCTGATGAAGACATAGGTCAGGTGGAACTCGTCCTGCAGGTCCGCGAGCAGGTTGAGGACCTGTGCCTGAACCGAAAGATCAAGCGCGGAGACGGGCTCATCCAACACGAGGAGACTGGGATTGAGCATCAAGGCGCGCGCAATGGCGATGCGTTGACGCTGGCCGCCCGAGAACATGTGCGGGTAGCGATTGAAGTGCTTCTCGTCGAGCCCCACCTTTTTCAGCATCGTCATGGCGCGGTCACGCCGCTCGTCGGCCGGCGCCTTGGTGTTGATGACCAGCGGCTCCGCCAGGATGTCGCCGATCTTCTGCCGAGGGTTGAGCGAACCATATGGATTCTGGAAAACGATCTGCACCTTACGGCGCATTTCCGACGTCAGGCCGTCCTTCGCGATGTCGACCTTCTTTCCGCCGATCAGCAACTCGCCCGATGTGGCGGGGTCGATCAGCGTGATGATGCGGCCAAGCGTCGACTTGCCGCAGCCGCTTTCGCCAACGATCGCGAGCGTCTTTCCCTCATCCACGGTGAAGCTTACGCCTTTCAGCGCATGAACGGTACGCGCCTTGCGGAGCAGGTTGCCGGGAATGTGGTAGTCGCGCACCAGGTTGCGGGCTTCGAGAACGTGAGTCATCGAGTGGCTCCCTCCAGCATCTGCTGGTCGTTGAAAAGTTCGGAGATCGTCGGCAGGCGGTCTCCCGTCGCGTTCTCCGGCAGGGCAGCAAGAAGCGCGCGCGTGTAGTTGCTCTTCGGCGATTCGAACAGCGACAGCACATCCGCCTCCTCGATCTTGCGGCCCTTGTATTGAACCACGACGCGATCGGCCGTTTCCGCCACCACGCCCATGTTGTGGGTGATCATGATGAGGCCCATGCGGTATTCCTGCTGCAGTCTCATCAGAAGATCGAGGATCTGCTTCTGGATCGTCACGTCCAGCGCGGTCGTCGGCTCATCTGCAATGAGCAGCTTCGGGTTGCAGGCAAGGGCGATGGCTATCATGACGCGCTGGCACTGCCCGCCCGACATCTGATGCGGATAATGGCCGAGACGCTCGGCCGGATCGGGAATACCGACGGCCTCGAAGAGTTCGATCGCGCGCTTGCGCCGCGCCTTGCGGTCGAGGCCCATGTGGATGCGCAGTACTTCCTCAATCTGGAAGCCGACCGTGAAGCACGGATTGAGGCTGGCGATCGGCTCCTGGAAGATCATGGCGATGTCCTTGCCGATGATCTTTCGACGGTCGGTCGCGGACATTTTCAGAAGGTTCCGTCCATTGAAGGCAAGCTTGTCCGCCGTCACCTTCGCGGTCCAGGGCAGAAGCCCCATCGCAGCAAGCATCGACACGGATTTGCCCGAGCCCGATTCCCCGACGATCGCCAGGACCTCGCCCTCATGAACCTTGAGCGAAACGCCGTCGACCGCCCGGAACGGTCCGGAGGATGTCTGAAATTCAACGACGAGATTTTCAATTTCGAGGAGCGCCATGTCAGGACCTCTTCAGCTTGGGGTCGAGAGCATCACGCAGACCATCGCCCATGAGATTGATTGCGAGAACAGTCGCGAGAATCGCAAGGCCGGGGAGCGTCACAACCCACCAAGCACGCAGAATGAATTCGCGAGCTTCCGCAAGCATCGTTCCCCATTCCGGCGTCGGCGGCTGCGCACCCATGCCGAGAAAGCCGAGTGCCGCCGCGTCGAGGATCGCACTCGAAAAGGAGAGCGTCGCCTGAACGATGAGCGGCGCCATGCAGTTCGGCAGGATGGTCTTGAACATCAGCCTCAGGTGGCCCGCGCCGGCGACCTTTGCCGCCACGACGTAGTCCCTGGTCTTCTCCGTCATCACGGCTGCCCGGGTCAGCCGAACGAAATGCGGCTGGAACACCAGCGCGATCGCGATCATCGCATTCGTGAGACCGGGACCGAGCACGGCGACCAGAACCAGCGCCAGCAGCAGCGACGGAAACGCCAGGATGATATCCATGATCCGCATGATGACAGTATCGACCCATCCGCGGAAATAGCCGGCGATGACGCCGATGAGGATGCCGCCGATCAGCGACAATGTGGTCACGATAACGCCGACGAACAGCGAAAAGCGCGTGCCATAGATGAGGCGCGAGAGCATATCGCGGCCGACGGCGTCGGTTCCGAGGAGGAAGGCCGCGCGACCACCTTCCTGCCAGAAGGGCGGAAGCAGAACCGCCTCGCGGAACTGGATGGTCGGATCATGCGGCGCTACGAGCGGGGCGCATATGGCGAGCACCACCAGAAAAAGGAAGAAGAACAGACCGATGACGGCGCCGCGGTTCTCCGAAAAATAGTACCAGAACTCGGCAAGCCTCGCCCGGCGGGACGGATCGGTCGATATGGGGCTTGTTGCAGTAACTTCAGTCATATCGCCCTCCTCAATGCCGGATACGAGGGTTGATGAGGCCGTACATCAGGTCGACGGCGAGGTTCACGAGCATGATGACGGCGGCGATGATCAGGAGCCCGCCCTGGATGACGGCATAGTCGCGGCGGAAAACCGAATCGACCATCCACTTGCCGATGCCCGGCCAGGAGAAGATCGTCTCCGTCAGGATGGCGCCGGCCAGCATCACGCCAATCTGGAGACCGATCGTGGTCACGACCGGAATCATTGCGTTGCGCAGGGCATGGATGCCCACGACGCGGAACGTGGGAAGCCCCTTGGCACGGGCCGTCCGCACATAGTCCTCGGAAAGAACCTCGAGCATCGCCGAACGGGTTTGCCGCGCGATGACGGCAAGCGGAATGGTGCCGAGGACGATCGTCGGCAGAACGAGATGGTTGAAGGCGGACTGGAAGGCACCCTCCTGCCCCGACAACAGAGAATCGATCAGCATGAAGCCGGTGACCGACGGAAAGAAGAACATCAGCGAGATCCGTCCGGACACCGGCGTCCACTGCAACATGCCGGAGACGACGATGATCAAGAGCAAGCCCCACCAGAAAATCGGCATCGAGAAGCCGACGAGCGCCGTCCCCATGATGATCTGGTCGAATATGGAACCGCGTTTGATCGCCGCAATAACGCCCGCCGGAATGCCGACGACAACGGCGAAAATGATCGCGCACAGCGAGAGTTCGACTGTCGCCGGGAAGAGTTCCAGGAACTGATCGATCACTGGCTTCTTGGTAACGATCGAGGTGCCGAAATCCCCATGGAGAATACCCCAGAGGTAATCCAGATACTGCACGACGATGGGACGGTCGAAGCCCAATTGGTGAGAAATTTCAGCGTGCCGCTCCGGCGACATCACCCGTTCGCCGGAAAGCAACGCCACGGGGTCGCCCGGAAGCAGGCGGATGAAGGAGAAGGCGATGATGGAGACCCCGATGAATGTCGGGATCAGCACTGCCAAGCGCCCCAGAAGAAATCGGAACATAGTCAAACCTCTGCCAATCGTGGCCGCGAACTCCTTGCGGCAGCACTGGCAAAAAGGAAGAGGGGCGCTCGCCCAACGGCAAACGCCCCCTTCGGGTCAGTCGGTAAGATTACTCTACAATGTCAACGCCGTCGAAAGCAAAGTCGCCGAGCGGGCTCTGCACGAAGCCTTCGACGTTCTTGCGCATCGGGACGATGGAGAGCGAGTGGTCGAGCGTTGCCCAGGGTGCTTCCTTCTTGAAGACTGCCTGAGCCTGTTGATAGAGCTTGGTGCGCTCTGCAACGTCGGTCGCTTCCTTGGCCTTGGTCACCAGGTCGTCGAACTCCTGATTGCACCACTGAGCGCGGTTGTTACCGCCGACAGCGTCGCAACCGAGCAGCGTGTCGAGGAAGTTGTCCGGATCACCATTGTCACCGGTCCAGCCGAGAATCACGGCACCGTCGCGGTCCTTCGCCTTCGACTTCTCGAGATATTCGGCCCACTCGTAGGAGATGATCTCGACCTTGACGCCAATCTTGGCGAAATCGGCCTGGATCAGTTCGGCAGCGCGACGCGCGTTCAGCATGTACGGGCGCGCAACCGGCATCGCCCAGACCTTCATCGAGAGATCCTTGACGCCGGCATCCTCGAGCATCTTCTTGGCGACTTCCGGCTCGTATGTGTCGTCCGCGATGTTGTCGTCATAGGACCACATCGTCGGCGGGATCGGGTTCGTCGCCGGGGTAGCCTGGCCCTGGAAGACGGAATCGACGATTGCCTGCTTGTTGATGGCCTTGTTCAGCGCCTTGCGGACCTCAGGCTTGTCGAAGGGAGGCTGCGTCGAGTTGTAGGCGAGATAGGCGACGTTGAGGCCGGCCTGCTCCATCACCTTGAGGTTCGGATCGGCCTTCATCGCCTCGACATCGGCCGCATTCGGATAAGGCATCAGATGGCATTCGCCAGCCTGCAGCTTCTGGAAGCGCACGGCTGCATCCGTGGTGATCGCGAAGACGAGATCGTCAATCTTCTGCTTTCCGCCCCAATAGTCCGGATGAGCCTTGTAACGAATGACCGCATCCTGCTGATAGCCGACGAAGGCGAACGGACCGGTGCCGAGCGGCATCTGGTTGAGCTGGTTCATCTTGCCTTCGGCCTGCAGCTTATCGGCATATTCCTTCGACATGATCGACGCGAAGGGCATGGCGAGGTTGGCGAGGAACGGTGCTTCCTTGCGCTTCAGCTTGATCTTCACGGTCATGTCGTCGACCTTCTCGATCGACTCGAGCACGTCAGGCAGACCCATGCCGGCGAAATATTCCCAGGAACCGCCGGTCACGTAGCCATGCCACGGATTGTCGGACTTCCACTGACGCTCGAGCGAGAAGACGACGTCGTCGGCGTTCAGTTCACGGCTCGGGGTGAAGAATTCGGTCGTCTGGAATTTGACGCCCGGACGGAGCTTGAATGTGTATTCGAGGCCGTCGTCAGAAATCGTCCAGCTTTCAGCAAGCCCTGGTTCGGTCTCCGTCGTGCCCTTCTTGAATTCGAGAAGGCGGTTGTAAACGGTGTGCGCGGCAGCATCGAACGTCGTACCGGCCGTGTAGAGGCCGGGATCAAAGCCTTCCGGTGAACCTTCAGAGCAGTAGACGAACGTCTTCGACCAAGCCGAGCCGGCCATCAGCGTGGCAAGCGCCGTCGCTGCGAAGAGAGTAGTGAGCTTTTTCATGAGCTTGCTTCCCAGATTTGTTTTTTGTTCTCGTATTTGCCTGACGCGGAATGACGTTTGCACCCGGTCAAGGGCGGATGGAACGACATTTGGCGTCGCAATGCAATAAGTCACTGCAGAAATTTGTCTATGCGAAAAATTCTTCCTTAAGTAGAGCTCGCGCAACTGTCCACGATTTCCAACACGAACCCCGTTTCGGCGGATCTCAGTCTTCGAGGCGCGTTTACCGCCCGGACAAAAGAATTGACAGCGCTTTCGCACCCGGCGCGCCAGAAAAACGCACCGTATGCGTTGGTCAACCGCGCGAGTATCAGCACGTCGCAGGGCTCGAAAGTCGTCGGCCGGGCCCGGTGAACCCCAAAATAGTGCAGTAGAAACGCAAAGCCTGTCGTGCAATAGAATGTGTACGGATTTCGGGGGAACATTCGGCGTGGGTGATATCCATGTAGAGGATTTGGCCGCCAACATGGAGCCGGTGTCCATGTCAGGCTGGTCGGCAAATTGCCGCGCGGCAATGGGGAGATAGCCGGCGCGTGGCAGTCTTGCAGGAAAATCACAGGCGATACGACCTTCACGAGGAGCTGGAGACGGCTCTCAACCGCGTGGATTTCTTCCGCATTTTCCACACATTGGCGCTGCGTTTCGGCTTTGGGCATTTCGGCATCCTGCAACTCGGCAACGAGAATGACGCCTGCATGCTTTCCAGCCGACTGGTGCTCCACGACCTCCCCTCCGGCCTCGCCGAGGAATACGACAAGCGTCACCGTTTCGGTGATTCCATCGTCTACAGGGCCTTGCATGCGTCGAACATTTCGTCGGTATGGCGCGCGGATGATCCGACGCTGGGACCAGGGCATGGCCTCATTTCCCAACTCGGTTTCGACCTGTTGCTTTGCGTGCCTGTCAATGCGGCAACGACGGGATCGCGCTACGCGGTCCTCTTCCTCGGCGATGGCGAAGACATCGAACAGGCCGAGCACTACGAGCTATGCTACAGCGCGGCATCTGCCTTCGACTATTTCTATCGGGCGACGCTCGCCAACAAGGCTGGCATGGGCCTGACGCCGAGGGAAACCGAAATACTCAAGTGGATTTCGCACGGAAAGACGGCGAGTGAGATTGCCCTGATCGTCTCGGTCTCGGAACACACCGTGAATTCCCATACCGCAACGATCCTCAAGAAACTCGATGTGGTCAACCGGACGCAAATGGTCGCGAAAGCGATACGAGAACAGATTATCCAATGACGTTACCGGCGCGGCCGGGAACGCCACGCGAGCGGCATGCCTCCCGCATGGACCGCCGATCAATCAGGGATGTGAACGGTCATGACACGGAAAGCCCACATCTTGCTCGTTGACGACAACCCGGCGGAAAACCTCATCCTCAGCGGACTGATCAGGAAAGTGGACAGCATCGACATCGAACTGCACTACTGCCGGACCATGGACAGCGCGATCGCGTTTCTTCTTTCCGGCAAACCGGTCTCGATGGTTCTGCTGGACAATCTCGTGCATCCTCGCGGTGATTTTCGCGAGACCGTTCCCGCACTGAGGCATCAGGGCTTCATCGGCCCAATCGGTGTCATATCGTCCTCGCCGGGTGACCCCTACTTCCAGAGCCTGGAAGAGTATGGCGCCGATTTCCGCATCGACAAATCGGAAATCGACCCGACGGCGATCGAGTTCATCCTAAGGGAATATTTGCCGGAGGAGTAAGGGCGGCCGGCCAGACAGCCGCCACGAGGGGGCGGAAAATCAGGCCGCCGAGGTGCGCACCTGTGCCGGCTCGTCAAGGCCGAGAAGGAAGTTGATCTGCGGCCGGGCCTTGACCAGGTCGTCGATCGAATAGCCTTGAAGCACTTCGAAGAAGGCATTCAGCGCCTTGCGCAGGGCGGCGTTAAGGCCGCAGCTATCCACCAGCGGGCAATCGATCTCACCGGCTTCGAAGCATTCCGCCATGGCAAAGCTGTCTTCGGTAACCTTCACGACGTCGAAGAGGGTGATTTCGGATGCCGGCTTTGGCAGCCGTACACCGCCATTGCGGCCCCGGACGGTTTCCACCAGGCCCGCTTTGGTAAGCGGCTGCAAAATCTTGAACAGGAACAACTCGGAGACACCGTAGGCCTTGGCGATCTCAGGGATGCGGCTGAGCTTCTCGCCGTTCGCAGCACAGTACATCAGCATGCGAACCGCGTAGTTCGTTTGCTTCGTCAGACGCATAATTCACTCCGGAATCGAGAAATTCATCTTTTCATCATATAGGACGGATCGCAGTTTGGAACAATTCCAAAACGGCAAAAAATCACTTCTGGTTGACGGCTATGTTTGACTGTTGACTGTCCGTGCGCGCGGCGTCAAAAAGATGACCGATTTTGTTAAGTTACGTCAAAACGAAACGGAGGGCACCATGTGCATGTCAAGAGTGACGATCGGAGCACTGTCGGTAACGGCGACGCTGTTTGCTTCGACCGCACCGGTCTGGGCTGATGGCGAAGTCAACATCTATTCCTATCGCCAGCCGGATCTGATCCAGCCTCTGCTGGACGCCTTTACCAAGGAGACCGGCATCACAACCAACGTGCTCTTTCTCGACAAGGGCCTTGTCGAGCGCATTCAGGCGGAAGGCGCAAACTCCCCTGCCGACGTTATCCTGACGGTCGATATCAGCCGCCTCACCGAGGCGAAGGACGGGGGCGTTACCCAGCCGGTCATCAACGAGACGATCAACAAGGATATTCCGGCGCATTTTCGCGATCCCGACGGCAACTGGTTCGGCCTCACGACGCGCGGCCGTGTCGTCTACGCCTCGAAGGAGCGCGTGACCGAGAACGACATCACCTACGAGGAGCTCGCCGATCCGAAGTGGAAGGGCAAGATCTGCACGCGCGACGGCCAACACTCCTACAATATCGGCCTCTTCGCCTCGATGGTTGCCCATCACGGCGAAGCCGAAACGGAGAAATGGCTGACGGGTCTCAGAAACAACCTCGCCAAGAAGCCGGACGGCGGCGACCGTGACCAGGCGAAGGCCATTCTCGCCGGCGAATGCGACCTCGCCATCGGCAACACCTACTACGTCGGTCTCATGCTGACCAACGAGAGGGAGCCTGAACAGAAGGAATGGGCCGCAGCGATCAAGGTCCTGTTCCCGAATGCCAAGGACCGCGGCACCCATGTCAATATCTCGGGCATGGCGCTCGCCAAGAACGCGCCGAACAAGGACAACGCCATCAAGCTGATGGAGTTCCTGTCCGAAGGCGAAGCGCAGAAGATCTATGCCGAGCAGGTTTTCGAATACCCGGTGCTCGCAGGCGCCGAGCCTTCCGGGGTCGTCAAGTCCTTCGGAACGATCAAGCCCGATACGCTGCCGCTTGCCGACATCGCGGCCAACCGCAAGAAGGCATCGGAACTGGTCGACAAGGTCGGTTACAACGACGGCCCGCAGGATTGAGCGCAAGCCGATTTTACAGAATGTGGACAGCGGGCCTTGGCCCGCTGTTTTCGTTCTGGGTAGGGCTATGCGCGCCATGGCAGGATGCGGGCGGAAAACCGCACACACATTTCCTCATCCCGCTCTGGCGCGCAACTCCGCGACATAATCAAGGATCGTCTTGCGCCGCTCGGGCGTTCCGGGATGCGTCGAGAGAATGCTGGTATCGCCGTGATCGTCGAGCTTCTCTTCGAGCAGATCGAAAAAGCGGGCGATCGCCGTCGGATCTCGGCCTGCCTTCTGCATCAGTTCGACCGAGTGCCTGTCCGCCGCGCCTTCCGCACCGCGGGAATAGGAAAGCGAGAGAAGACCGGCACCCTGCACCAGCACATCTTCCGCGCCCGAACCAATGTCGCCGCCAATCATCATGATGAGGCCGGCAACACCGGCCGCGCGATAGATCTGCCTGAGGCTGTGTTCGAGTTCGACATGGCCGATCTCATGCGCCAGCACGCCGACGATCATTTCGGGATCGTCGCCGGCAAGCTCGACGAGTTCGTCGGTAACGATTAGCGTGCCGTCCGGCAGCGCGAAGGCGTTCGGGCCGATCGGTCCGCCCTTGCGGAAATTGAGCGTGTATCCGGCCTCGCCGCGGCTGGAGCGTGCGGCGATCGCCTTGAAGCCCTCGCGGATCCTGTCCTGCCGCTCGGCCGTCAGTTGCGTCTGGTCGAGCAGCGTGCGGTCCATCGTTTTCATGGTGCTCGCCGACATGATCTTCGGCACGATCGGCGGAGTGACCAGCACCGCGATCTCGACGAGCGCCGGCACGGCGTAGCGGTAGATCGCAATGCTACAAAGCACGGTCGCGGCGATAACGGCGATGAGGCGCGGGTGAAAGCGTTCCAATTCGTGAATGAAGCCGACCCGTCCCTTCTGCTTCAAATAGCGATCGACCGCATCGTTGTGCGTCGTTTCGAAAAGCGATCCGTCGGCAAACTCGACGCGACGCGGGATAGCACCGACACGTGCCGAAATGTCGACGGCAGCGAAGGCGCCGCCTGCGAGTTTGGCACCGGATGCATCGATCGCCGTGATCTCGCCGCCATCGTCGATCAGTTGCGAAGGCACCGAGCGGGTTGAACCGGCCGGGTGCCATTCGCCGGGGGCGATGTGGACACTGCTAGAAGCCAAAATCAAAACCTTCGAAGTCAATGAACTCGGCCCCCACAGCTGAGGCCTGTTCTTCAATGTCGCTCACCAGCGTACCTACGACCCCGGAAATGGCGACACCGGTCCGAGTCCATGTGTAACGCGCCATACGCACCGCCGCCCAAGGGCGCATCAGGCCCAACGTCACAATGGTGACAACGACGTTCGAGATCGCGATCCAGGTGTAGCGCCCTCGCGACAAGCCGCTGAAGAATCTGTGTTTTCCGTCAAAGACAGTCGAATTCCAGACTGCATTGCGTACGGCGGCGCGGTAGAACAATGTAATAATGCCATAGAAGGTTATAAATCCGGCGTAGCTGGAACCAATAGAGAACCACAGCCATATCGAGTTTTCCGTCGGCTGGCCCAGCGTCCCTGTCGCGCGCAATGTTCCCATAACAATCGCGGTGGCCAGGAGAGCGACCGCCAGTGCAAGCCCCAGGCCGAGGAACAACCCGCGATAAAGCGGCGCAAGCGGCGGATCTGTCTGGAAGGCCCTTCCGCCAAAGCGCAGGTTTGTTCCAACGTAACGACCAACCCACCGGCTGGCGAGCGGCGCCAGCAGCCCCAATGTGATGAGAGCGAGGAAACCGCCGAGGATAAACGCCTTGAACGCGCCACCTGCGCCACCCACAAAATCAAAGCGGACATTGCGATAGCTCGTCACGCGCGCATTGAAGCGCAACCCTCTCGCGACAAGCCAGGGCAACGCCGCGAGAACCACGACTGTTGGCAAGAGCACGAGCACCGGTGCGAGTGTGGCCACCACATTGAGCACCACCAGTGCTCCGATCACGATGGCTCGTCCGATGAGTATCTGCTTGCCCTTCGCATGATATTCAAAGGCACGGCCAAGCAACACGGTGTTGCCATAGAAGTACCTGTTGCGGCGAACCTTCGCCCAAGCCGAATAAATGCCGAGCGTGACAATCGTCAGCAGGATATTGACGATCCAGATCCCGAAATATTCGCTGGCGCTGCCGGCAAAGGACAGGCGCTGAAAGTCGCCTGCCGGCGAGCGCCCGAAATTGTTACGACGATCAAGATATGCCGGCGATATCGTTGGTGGCTCGCTCAAAGCCATGGTGTTCCCCTCGCTCTAGTTTCGAAACGCCAGGCGAAGAGATGTTCGCCCGGCGCAGCTGAATTGCATCGACGCGTCAATGGCCACTATCCCCCGATAGTCCCTGGCCGCGAATCTCCGCTCGATGCAGCAACGTTAGTTGTACCGCCTCAGCCGATGCAACAAAAAAGGGCCTCCCGAAGGAGGCCCAGACGGGAGGATCGTTGTGTTCCTCACTTCATCGTCGGGATGGAGAACTCGGCACCATCCTTGATGCCGGACGGCCAACGAGAAGTGATAGTCTTCGTCTTGGTCCAGAACTTGAACGAGTCCGTGCCATGCTGGTTGAGATCGCCGAATGAAGAGGACTTCCAGCCACCGAAGGAGTGGTAGGCGAGCGGAACCGGGATCGGCACGTTGACGCCGACCATGCCGATGTTGATGCGGGAAGCGAAGTCGCGCGCCGCATCGCCGTCGCGGGTGTAGATTGCGACGCCGTTGCCGTATTCGTGCTTCATCGGCAGTGACAGCGCTTCCTCGTAGTTCTTTGCACGGACGACCGAGAGAACCGGTCCGAAGATTTCCGTCTTGTAGATGTCCATGTCCGGGGTGACATGGTCGAACAGGCAGCCGCCAATGAAGTGGCCGTTCTCATAGCCCTGCAGCTTGAAATCGCGGCCATCGACGACGAGCTTCGCGCCCTGCTCGATGCCGCTATCGATCAAGCTTCTGATGCGCTGCTCGGCCTCCTTGGTGACGACCGGCCCCATGTCGGCCTTTTCGTCGGTATAGGGACCGACGCGCAGGCTCTCGACCATCGGCACCAGCTTGTCGATCAACCGGTTCGCGGTTTCCTCACCTACCGGAACGGCGACGGAAATCGCCATGCAGCGCTCGCCGGCGGAGCCGTAGCCCGCACCGATCAGCGCATTGGCGGCCTGATCGAGATCGGCGTCCGGCATGATGATCATGTGGTTCTTGGCGCCGCCGAAGCACTGGGCGCGTTTACCGTTCATCGCCGCGGTGCCATAGACGTAGCGGGCGATCGGCGTCGAACCGACGAAGGAAACCGCGGAAATATCCGGGTGCGTCAGGATCGCGTCGACCGCGCCCTTGTCGCCATTGACCACGTTGAGCACACCCGCGGGCAGACCGGCCTCGATCATCAGTTCGGCGAGCCGGATCGGCACGGATGGGTCACGCTCGGACGGCTTCAGGATGAAGGCATTGCCGCAGGCGATCGCCGGCGCGAACATCCACATCGGGATCATGGCCGGGAAGTTGAACGGGGTAATGCCGGCACCGATGCCGACCGCCTGGCGGATCGAGTACATGTCGATGCCCGGACCGGCGCCCTCGCTGAACTCGCTCTTCTGGAGATGCGGCACCCCGATGACGAATTCGCAAACCTCAAGGCCGCGAACAATGTCACCCTTGGCATCTTCGATCGTCTTGCCGTGCTCGCGCGAAAGGATCTCGGCCAGCTCGTTCATGTTTTCGTTGAGCAGCTGGACGAATTTCATGAAAACGCGAGCGCGGCGCTGCGGATTGGTGGCGGCCCACTTCGGCTGCGCGGCCTTCGCGCTTTCGACCGCTGCGGCGAGCTCCGCGTCGCTTGCCAGCGCCACGGTCCCCTGAACTTCACCGGTCGCAGGATTGAAGATGTTGCTGGTGCGGCCACTTTTGCCGGCAACACGCTCGCCGTTAATGAAATGTCCGATTTCGTACATTGGTGCTCCTCCTGATCTTGATTGTGGTCCCATGATCGCACTACGATTTGAACAATTCAATTTCCGATATTCAGGAACCGTTGTGCAAAAACTAAAGCCCATGGAGCTGCGGCGTGGACTGGGACGATGTCAGAGTGTTTCTCGCGGTGGCGCGAACGGGGCAAATTCTCGCCGCCTCCAAGAGGCTCGGCATCAATCACGCCACCCTGAGCCGCCGAGTGACGGCGCTTGAGGAAACACTAAAAACCAGGCTTCTCGTCCGCCGTCCGAGCGGCTGCGAGCTGACGGCGGAGGGGGAAGTCTTCCTTGCCGCCGCCGAACGCATGGAAACCGAAATGCTCGCGGCGCAATCGCAGATCGGCAGGATCGACACGGCGATCGCCGGCACGGTGCGCATCGGCGCGCCGGACGGTTTCGGCGTCTCCTTCCTGGCGCCACGCCTCGGGCGGCTTACGGCGCGTTATCCGGAGCTCAAGCTGCAGCTCGTTCCGGTTCCGCGTTCCTTCTCGCTGTCACAGCGTGAGGCCGACATCGCGATCACCATCGAGCGCCCGGAACAGGGACGTCTCGTTTCATCCAAGCTGACCGATTATACACTGGGGCTCTACGCATCGGCAGATTATCTTGCCCGCCACGGTACGCCACGAGCGATTGACGATCTCAAGGACCATCGCCGGATCGGCTATGTCGAAGACCTGATCTTCACGCCTTCGCTCAATTTCTCCGCCGAAATCATGCGCAGCTGGGACGCTTCTTTCGAGATTTCCAGCGCCACGGGACAAACGGAAGCCGTCCGTTCCAGCGCCGGGATCGGCATTCTGCACAACTACATTGCCCGCCAGGTTTCCGAGCTCAAACGCATCCTGCCGGAAACGACCATCCGGCGCGCCTATTGGACGACCTATCACGAAAGCGCGCGCGATCTCGTGCGCGTGCGCACCGTCGTTTCGTTTTTGCAGGAGCTGGTGGCGGCGGAGCATCAGATCTTCGATTAGACGCAGGGCCAGTTGCGTTGTAGCGACTGAGTAAGGGACATCCCGACACGTCACCCGAAAGGACGATGTGACAGGGCAACGCCAATCTGCTAATTAGAACAACCTAAAATTGACCGCCGAACCACCAAATCCCTTGGTTACCTGCGCAACATAGTTGAGCTGGGCGCGACCCGGCATGGGGGAAACATGGCTACTGTTACTTATTTCTTCCCAGGTGGAATATATCCAAACCAGTACAACCCTCCGATAGCAGGCTTCGACGACGTTAACCCTGCATTCTCACAGCTGGTCGACATGAGCACGTCTACGCGGTTGACCACGGGCAGCACACAGGTCCTTTACAGTCTGGGCAATGGCCTGAAGCTAAAGCTTGTTGGATCAGGGTTCGCATTCGACGCTAACGGATATCCGGTTGCGGGCACGATCTCGTCCATACAGGTGCTGCAAAACAACGGGACGACGCTGGTCCAGGCGATAAGCGGTCTGAGTCTGTCGCTCGAATTGTTTCAAAACGGTATGACGGCTTTCGACAATTTTCAGTTGGAAGAGTGGCTATTGCGTGGGGCAGATACGCTTAATGGTTCGGCGGGCAGCGATGAGTTGAATGGTCGTGCTGGCAACGACATCCTGAATGGCAATGATGGCGACGACTTCATTACCGGAGGGGTAGGAGATGACACCTACAACGGCGGCGCCGGCTTTGACACCCTCAATTTCCAAGACGCCTACTTCACCTCGTCAGCCTTTCGCGGCATCAGTCTCAACGCATCCACCGGAACGGTTATCGACCCTTACGGTCTCTCCGAGACGTTCAGCAGTTTCGAGGATTTTCGGGGCACACAGTTCGCCGACACGTTTATTGGAGCGGCAATCGACGAAGGCTTCATGGGGCTCGGAGGAAGGGACACGATCAATGGTGGAGGCGGTATCGACACGGTGAGATATCACCGGGATGCCGACAGGGGCGGCAGCCTCGGTGTTGTCGTGAACCTTACCACCGGAGTTGCCAGAGACGGTTTCGGCACGCAGGATACCTTGTCAAACATCGAGAATGTGCGTGGGACAGATTTCGCCGATACGATAGTTGGCAATGCTGTTTCAAACGTTCTCAGAGGCCAGGCAGGCAATGATTCCCTCAATGGCGTCGGCGGCGCCGATGAAATGCGGGGCGGCCAAGGAAACGACACCTACTTTGTGGACAATGTCGGAGATGTAGTCGACGAAAGCGCCGACAACGGCGCCGGGTCAGATACGGTTCGTTCCTCCATATCGTTCAATCTCGGTAACGCTGCCGTCGTCCGTGGCAGTGTCGAAAAGCTCGCCCTGCTCGGCACCGGCAATATCAGTGGCGCTGGCAACGGCTTGAACAATAGCTTGAGCGGGAATTCCGGCAACAACAGCCTCAATGGCGCCGCCGGTAACGACTTGATCAACGGCGGACTCGGCAATGACCTGATCAATGGTGGGCTCGGCAATGACAGCCTGACGGGCTCGACGGGCCTGGACACATTCTTCTTCAACAGCGCGCTGAACGCCACGACGAACGTCGACACGATCAACGGCTTCACCGTCGCAGACGACACGGTCCGGCTGGAAAACCTGATCTTCTCGGCCATCGTCGGTACCGGCACGCTCACCGCGGTCCAGTTTGTCAAGAATACTACGGGCCTCGCTGCTGACGCCAATGATCGGATCATCTATGAGAGCGACACGGGAAAGCTGCTTTACGACAGCAACGGAAATGCAGCGGGCGGGTCTGTACATTTTGCGACGATTGGGACCAATCTTGCGCTTACCGCCGCCGATTTCTTCATCGTCTGAAGTAAGCGCAGGCGCGGTTTTCGCCGCGCCTGCGAAACTCATGAGGAACTCCGCCTCCCGCCGCACACTGTTCGCGGCACGCCTGCACTTGCATGCATGCAAGGTCCGACGATCCGCTTACCGGAGTTGCCCTTCAATCAAAGAGACGACAGGATGAGTTGAAAAATGGTACGGTTGGGTGGTCTCGAACCACCGACCTCAGGTGCCACAAACCTGCGCTCTAAGGAAATCGGCCCTTTGTCAACACTGACTCGATTACCTAGAAATATCATGGTGATACCAACCTAACCTATTGTCAACACTGAATAATCGTCCGTCACCAGAACGCTTGAAATTCCAAAATCTGTTAACCATAACTCGGAAGAAGCCCGGAAATGCGGGCTTTGAATTTGCATTGTCAACACTGGAAAAATGTTATGGAGATGTTATAGAGCCGAAACCATAACGCTTCGAGGACTTCCGAGATGGCATCGACAAAGCTTTCAATCACCACCGGCTTCATGAAGAGCTTTCTAGCCGATCCCTTCTCAGAAGGTAATCGCATCTACACCGACGCAGAAACCAAGGGCATGGAGCTTCGCGTCCAAGGAAAAAAGGCGGCATGGATTTCACGCTATAAAGGCCGGATGATTACGCTCGGATACGCAGCCGTCCCCGATCCTAAAAAGGAGAGATGGCTGTTGCAGTCGCCGGTGTATGCCCGAGCCCTGAATGACCACATTCGATATTTGATCGACAACGATGAAGAATTGATCGATCCGTTCCTCCTGAACTATCATGCAACCGCAGACGAAATCGGTAGGGCTGATATTCGGAAGGCTCAAGCCAAGGCTGAGGAAGTTGTCGCTAGAGTTCGTGGCGAACTACAACATGAAAATGCATGGACCCTCCAGCAGGCCGTCGACAACTTCATAGAAAAACGCTCGCGAGACGGCAAGAAGAAGGCGATCAAGGCGTCCTACGCCGACGAAGTGCGGTCCGTGTTCGCCCGCAAGGAGTTCGCCGACATCATCAACGCTCCGATCACGAAGCTGAACTCAACGATCGGCGAAAACATCCGAGACGCTGTCGAGAAAAACTCGGGCATCTCACCGAGTAAAAAGGCCGTCTCACGACTGCGGGCGGTTCTCACGTACACATACGAAAACCATCGTGGTCAATCAGGCCTTGAGGGTCGGGAACCGTGGTGGCTGATGTTGTCGACGGATACCGTCATCAAGCCACGGAAGCGCCGGCCAGAAATCGAAGGCATCGGAAAGACCCTCGCCCTCGCCGCTTACTTCCTCGATCACCGTCTACCGGGTCGTGTCGGAGTGCAGCACGGCCTCCGCGATAATGTCTTCGCGGCCTTCCTGTGGATCGTCCTGTCCGGGCAGCGGCAGGGCGCAGGGCTCCAGCTTAAAGCGGCGAACCTGACACTCTACCCCGGTCGCGAAGAGGACGGTTGGTACCTGGCTCAATGGGATGAAGGTATCCAAAAGAACGGTAGGTGCTTCGCGCTGCCTATTCCGCCGAGAATGGCGACCGCCCTTCGCTACTACGTCGACAAGGCAAAGCATACGGGTTCTTCCGGATGGGCTTTCCCCTCCGAGGATGGCGACGACGTGCATGTTAGTCGGTCAGCAACACTCGCGGTGCTGCGTCGTCTTGCTGCCCGAGACAATCTTATGAAAGGCAAGCAGGAAGCCGTCGATCTTCTCGCCCTCAATGGCGTGAACTATTTCTCCCCTCACGATCTGCGACGCGCGATTACGAAGACAATGGACGAAGCAGGTATCCCAGGGGGCGCATCAGCGGTTTTGGCACACACTATCGACGCCGGCAAACAAGAGAAGGATATGTCCCCCGAGGAGCTTGCGGCTTGGGTTCGGAATCGCGTCGCAGCGATCACGGGAGACAGCTACGGCGACATCCAGCACCTCGACCTCAAGAGCGAGGCGATGCTGGTTTGGACTGACGCCGTGCTAGACGCCTGGAATCAGGTGCGTGACGAAGGCATCGTTGTGGACCAGAACGGCACGCTGGTAGCTATCGACCTGTTCGATCCCGAGGAGCCTGAAAAGGAGAAGAAGGCGGCTTAGGCCGCCTCCGCCAGCCATTCTGGCACGGATTGCAATGCCGGTTACCGGGGCCGTCTGACAGCAAGTTTTCGTCGGCAGTCCAAGCCGCAAGGAACGCTTCGAACTCGGCGTCACTTTCGATGCCGAGGATATCCCTCCCGTCCTCGGCCGACATTTTGCCTTCCGAAACCCACCGGGCGATATCTCCTGGACTGAAACCGACCGGCATCTCGTTGATCATCAGAATGCGATACAGGTCGCCATAGCTCCGAGCGCCGACAAGCCCGCGCGCTATAGTGCCGCTGACCTCGAACCTCTGCCAAACGTCGACAACGGCAACACCCGTGGATACCTCGTCGCGCAGCGCATCGATCATTATCCGTCGCTTGACCACGCCATCGCGCCTCCAACGGTGCTGCCCCCATAGTTTGATGTCGACGACCTCTTTCTTCCGTCCGCATTCCCGCACGTAGGCCCGCGCGGCCGCCCGGATTTCGGTTGCTCGCCGGCTTCGCTGGTCGAGAATGAGGCCGAGGTCGGGGTCACCGTCGGTCAAAATCGAGCCTCCTGAATTGATCGCGCACCGCTTCATCGACGCCTTCAAGCCAGGAGCCGCCACGCCACCAAACTAGCCGATCGTGGACCTCGTCCAGGTAGACGCGGTGATCACGGTCATCGAGGCAGACACGGACGACGATGTTCGCGACCGGGAAAAGCCGAGAATGCTCGAGGCACACACGGAGATAGTACGCGGCCGCCTCGTTGATGCCGCCTCGATGCTGTTGCCAGACACGCTGCCGTGCGGGTTCGTCGTCTCCGCACGCTGCGCAGCGGACACGAGGACGCGCGGTCGTGATCAGACGTCCTTGACATCCGCACATCTCACATGCACTCGCGGAGGCATCTGTCGCCACACCGGTGATCGCATAGACGCGACGCATTGTGGCATCGTCAAATAAAGACCGAGCGGCATCGGTTGCGATCGTCAGCAGTCCGCTACGTTCCGAGACCTTACGGATCGTAACCTGACCGTCCGTGAGGTCTTGGATTCCGACGAGCGCCTTGCCGACAAGTTGGTGCCAACCGTCGCCGACGCCAAGCGCGACGTCATCTGCGAGGATGCTGAGGACCTCACGGCGAATTGCGATGTCGTTTTCGAGGCGCATCAGTGCAGGCCCGCTTTGACAGCCGCCCGCGCGCTTTCGACGATTTCCCCGATGCGCGTCAGGCCGTCGGGCGGCATAAGATGAGGCACAGCGCCGACATCGAAGACCAGCCCGTCGCAGTCTCGAATTCCGGTCACGATCATGAACGCTCGGATGTCCGTTGGGAGATCGCGGAAAGCTGCCAGAGCCTCGTGTACAGCCGGCATCCAATGCTCCGGGATCACTACGGAAGCCGCGGGGCTGATGATCGCACCGTAAAGCTCATTCAGGTCATTCCCAGTCATCAAATCATTCCCTTCATGAGTTCGTCGAAGCTACGCGGCGTGTAGTCGACGTCGGGCATGTCGATCCCGACATCCCGAGACAGCCCCTGTCCGGGGAGCTTTCCGTGCGAATGTCCGTAGAAATGCACGGCGCCGTACCGCTGGCTCGGCCATACCCGGGCGGCATAGTGAGCCAGGTAGACATCGCGACCGCCGTCCCGAGTGCGTAGCGCATGCTCCGGGCGTGCGGCCCAGTCGAGAGCCGCCAAGGTCGGATGCAGATCGCCGCGCTTGTCTAGGTCATGGTTGCCGATGATCAGGTGCTTGCGGCCCTTGAGGCGGAAGAACAGCGACCGGATGCGCTCGCTGTTGATGCCGAGCTGGAAGGCAAAATCGCCGAGGTGGTAGACAATGTCCTGGTCGCGGACGACGGAGTTCCAATTGGCGACGATGGCCTCGTCGTGTTCGTCGATTGATGCGAACGGCCGAGCGCACATCCTGATGATGCGCTCGTGGCAGAAGTGGGTGTCCGAGATGTAGAACTTTTTCACGAACATGATCCCTCCTCAGATCGCCAGCGAGAGCTGCGGCTGCGCGTAGGCCTCAAGCGTCTCGTGGACCTCGTCCCCGCCGAGCCGGCTGCGGAGGATGAGAACCTCAACGAGTTCGTCGAAAGCAGCGCGATTGTTTTCAAGAATGCCGAGGGCGCGCTCTGCCTGTTCCTGGAGAACGTCTTCGACGCGCCGACGGAGGACGGGATCGAATTGTCGAGCCTGGACCATCGACTGCGGATCGCGGTGTCCGTCCGACCGAAGCGTTTGCCCCATACCAACGCTCGACAGTGCGTAAGTGAGGATATTTGTCGCTTCGGCGAGATCGGCGATTACGCCGTCGGCATGGTTGCCGAAGACCATCTTTTCGGCCGCCATGCCGCCCATAATGTGCGCCACGCGGTCAGCATACCACGCGAAATCTCGTCGGCCGCCGCGCGGCTGCACAGCGGCCGCTCCGGCGATCTCCATCTCAGCTTTGGGATCGCGATCCCGGGTTACGAAGACCTCATGCACCGTCGCCCCCAGGTGCGCCGCGACGACGGCATGACCAATTTCGTGGACAGCGATATGACGGAGGTCATCCTCGGAACGCCGTTCTCGGCGCGGCAGCGCGGCAGCGATATGATGAGGCCGAACTTCCCCTCGCTCGCGTCGAGCAAGCCGACGGGCGTCGCGAGCCAGTCTCGCCAAGTCAGCGCCGGACATACCCTGAGTCTTCCGTTCGAAGAGGCGCAATGGGAAGCCCTCCGCAACGCCGAGGTGCTGGCGCAAGATCGCTTTCCGGGCTTCGGCGTCGGGAAGACCGATTTCGATGTGCCGGTCGAGCCGTCCCGGGCGGCGGAGTGCTGCATCGATGCCCGACGCGTCATTCGTCGCGCCAACCACGATCACGCCCGCGCGCTCGATCGCCCCGTCGAGGGATTCGAGCAAGGCGTTGACGACGCCGCGCATCCATTCGTCGGACCGACCGTGACCGATGGAACCGCGCTGCACAAAGTTATCGATCTCATCGACCAGAATCACAGACGGCGCATGCTCTCGAGCCTCAGCGAATGCCTCGCGCATCGCACGGATGAGATCGCCTTGGTGCCCATCTCCAGTGCCGATCCACGCAGCATAACTGCCGATGACGAGGTGAGCGTCGAGCGTCCTCGCGAGCGCCGCGGCGAACGTCGTCTTCCCGCATCCCGGAGGACCGCTCAGGAGAATACCGTTGTCAACATCGCTCCAGCGGATGACTCCGTTACGCCAGTCCTCAATGTCTTTCGCGAGTTCGAGACCCCAATCCTTCGCGCCGCCGTAGCCGTGCGTTTCGACCAACGGGCGGACATCCGGGACCAGGCGTTCCGATGGCTTCGGGCCCTTCCTGTCCTTTTTGTCGGCCGATTTTTCGCCGAATTCCTTGGCTTTCCGTTCCTCCTCGGCTGCCTCTGCCTGCAGGTGCAGCCGGTGGGTTTCGGAGATCGAGCGGGCAGCGGAGACAGCGATGCGGCGACGACGCCACGGCATCTCCGAAAGCAGGGTGGCCTCATCTGCCGTGATCTCGCGGCCGCATTGAGCCGCCGCGAGGATCACTAGATCGACGTCCAGTTCGGGGCGGATGACCGAGTCAGCAAGCGGCACCGACGAATGTTCGGCATCCGAACCGTCCGCCATGATGAGAGTGCAAGCGGCATCGTCGATCCCGCTCTCGATGCCCATGTTGTGGCGCATGAGAGCCACATCAACATCGTAGGAGGGAGTGATAGCATCGTCTCCGTCCACGACGTCCTCGACGCAAAAATCCATTTTGTCGCCGTTTCCAGGAGTAAGTCCCCGACAGACGCGGAGATCGCGGACGGCAAGAGCAGCAGCGTCCTGCCATACAACGGCGGTAGTCGTCTCTGGCACGATGACTACGTGGATACCTCTCGGCTGATGACCGAGGCCATCGAGGATGCGGTCCACGTGAAGGCGGGCGAGCGTTCGCTCGAAGTCGATGCGAGCCATAATTTGCTCCTGCAAAACACCACGGAAGCTGTCCCCGGGATGGGGATCAGTGCGCTATCCGGGTTATTCGCAGGTCGGTGGTCATGGCTTCGGCTTGTCTCGATCGGTCAACGTGTTTGCAACCTTGCCGCGTGCAGTTTCGCTTGTCAACGCGGCATCCGGGAATTCTGGTTTCTAAAACGCCAATGCGATCGAGTGGTTAACGAGGCGCGATCGATTAGAAATCGATCTCGTCGTCGTCGACCTCGGCGAACGAGGACGGCTTCGGCGGCAGAGGATCGTCCGCGAGGACCACACCGTGGTTGCGGATGAGATCGTCCAGGCAAGGTGCATTCAACAAACGGGCCTCCGTCGGCACCTTAACTCCTGTCGTATGCTCGACGACCTCGACATCTCGCCACTTGCCTGCAATCCCAAGCACCTCGAAGTCGCGTTTGTCGGCCCAGACCTCCAGAACCTCGTCCACGCCGACCTTGTCGATCAGCTCAAGGAAATCGCGGCCGGTCATGCCGACGATGTAATCGTCGGGGTACGACGTCGCTCCGTGAATGTCGGCAGACCAAAGGCCGAAAATCCGGTAAGCCGGCGCTCCAATAGTCGTCTCTGCCTGACGGAACCGCGTCAGGGACGGATAGAGCTTCCGCTTCTTCGCAGGCATCGCGTCGACCACCGCGGTCTGCTTCGTAGCCATCTCTGCCGCAATCCACGCAGGCTTGACCTCGCGGAGCTTCTTCGCGGCCGCGCCGACGACGATCACCAGCTTTCCGTCCTCGAACGAGATAGAGATCGGAAACCGGCGACGGACGCCGCTGATCGCCGACAGATCGTTACAAACGAGTTGCAGGGTCTTGTCCAGCACGGACGCCTGCGTCCGTTCAGGCATTCCGACGAATGCCCGAAACTCGGCCTTCGTCATCTCCGGAACCGACCGATACAAGCGATGCCTGCCCGCCTTCAGGCACAGCTTGAGATAGAGCGGAAACGTAAACTTGGACCCGAACCGCGACATCGCATTCAGATCGACCCAGGCGTAGTCGCGGCTCTTCTCGACCGCGAGCTTCAGGGCGGACGGAAGACGAAAGAACATCTCGTCGACCCCGCGCAACGCAGCGAAATCGTCGGTGTCGTGCAGCAGCGCGATCATCTGCATGCGGATCGTACCGCGCGCGCCCGCCTGGTTCAGGCGGAGTGTCATTGCAGCCGTCGACAGCCGAGCCAGCGCCTGCTTGGCGCGATGGAGGCTGTTGAGCCCGAGGTATTTCACGATGTCGCCCAGCTTGATCGAATGCGTGTCGCGCGAGATGCCCTGCTTCCGCGCCTCGGCGAACAGCCGCCAGAAGGCTGCGATGTCGCCGGCGCGAAGATTGTTCGATTCAATCTGCATCGTCTCGATGACGACCCGCGGGATTTCGATACGAGGAGACGTTGCCTCGTTGTCGAAGACGGCTTCGGCGGACAGATCGCGGCACTTGAGACCGCCGCGCTGATGACCGCGAATAATGTCGTCGCCGGTGGATTTCCAGACGTAGCCCTTTTCCGAGCCGTCTTCGCGCTCATGAACGAACACCGACCCACGCTTGCCGTGCATCTTGTGCCGACGGCGCTTAGGGGCGGTTTCCATTTCTTCGAGCGTTGTGGCTGGCTGATGCACGTCTTCTGTCTCCCTGACACATAGAAGTGTGCTTTTCGGCGCAACATCGCACAAGAGGCACAACGTTATTTTTCGACTGAGGTGGACCTTTTCCTTGCTACGTCAGGATTCACTGAGTGCCGGGACAGGTGGTATAAAATAAATCGACTATACGGTTTTCCTTGGACGCTGGATTTTGGGGAATGGGAGCCTTCAGATAGCGACTGTGAAACCAAGGGTTCGGATTTTTAATCCTGAGGTTTCATGGGCTCCGCCAGTTTTGAAAGGCGGGTCGCTTCGCTCTTCTTTTGTTAGTCTGCCCTCCAGCGGAGCCTGGCGCAAGCTGAAATGTCCTCGTCGTCAGATACGCGGAGCGTGACTGATAGCTGACCTGTCCCCCTTGGGTTCGGATGGCGAAGCCTTGGTTTCGTCTGGTGGTCAAATGGATATCGGATTTCGCAGAGGGAGCCTCTGATAACAATTGGTGTAACCGGCGGAGCCTTCTAGTGCGCCAGCTCGTTTTTAAATTGCGTTCTACATGTAGAAAAACTATTGCATTCTACATGTAGAATTGACTTGTGCTGAGTTTGGCCAGCAGACAAGACTTCTACATTAAGAACTTGAAACATGTTTCTACATGTTGAACGGATACAACGATGATGAACACAGAGATTGAAGAGCCGGCGACGTCTGTTGAGGACCAACTCGGCCTGCTCAAGGAGCTTCTCGGCGACGAGCCCGTGGTCGAGATCCAGCCAAGGACCACCGTGAAGCGGAACAAGGTCGCGACATCGGACATGACCGACGCCGAATTCCGGGCATACAAAGCCCGGAAGCAAGCGGAACGTCGGGCATCCCTGAAGGCGCGTGAATTGTCAGGGAGCGTAAAGTTCGACGCGGTTTCGACCCGCGAGGCCTTGGCGGATGCGGCCCTGCTGCTTCTTGCGACCGGCGGACCAGGTGCCGATGCGGTCATGTCGTATCTCTCGAAAATCTACCACGACCAAGTCGGCGCGCCTCTAACCATCCGGTCACGGGCTAAATCCGGAAAGCTCAAGCCGAAGTTGCTGCACATCGCACGCAAGTCGTCGTGATTTGTGAATGGGACATCGGCGTCCCATTCTCGATTTAGAACGCATCCGTTTGTCGCCTGCACCGAAACGCCGTTTCATGGGCTTAGCAACGCCGTTTCGGGAGACATGAGCTATGCCAAGGGAATTCTACAAGACAACGCAGCGCCAGCGGACATCCGCGCAGCAGACCCGGCAGCGTCGCGCAGCCGTCGGTAAGCCGCAGCCGGTAGCGGTAGACGAGGCTCTCTCGGCTGCCATGAAAGCCGAACTCCGGAGGATCAAGGTCTCTGGGGACAAGGAGACCAAGACGTCCGACGTCCTGAATTCGATCTGGGAAGCTGCCCTCGATCATCTGGTCGATGTCAGGCGCCTCGATCGTAAGCAGTCCTGGTCCGCTCTCTCGGCCCGGCTCGTCAAGCGACGTCGCTATTCCAAGACCTCAGGCTGATCGCGTTAGTCCCGCTTCCCCCCATTACTTCCTGTTTCAGAATCGCGGTTCCTCAAAGACACGCCGTTTGTCCCTTGCATCGCCGAAGACCACCGTCTCCTTAAAGGGAGGCATCGGAATGCAAGACTTCACACCCATGACGGCCGTAGCCGTCGCGCTCGGGGACCGCCTCAAGCAGACGTGCCGAGACAGGAACATGGACGTCAATAATTCAGCATCACGCTATGTCGCTGAACGCTGCTTGGCGCATTTTCAAGTCGGGTTCGGCCCGACGCCAATTATGGTCAAGGGCGGGCTGCTCTATCCGCAGCACATGCGCCCGACGGAAAACGGAGACATTGCTGTTGTTCGCCACTACTCCGAGCAGGAAATGCAGCGCGGCATGCAGCGCATTGGCGCAATCCTTCGCAAGGAAGGCATTGAGCTAAGCAAGATCGGCTTCGACGAGATTGACCGGGGTCACCTCGACCCGGTCACCAGGATAAAACTTGAAGCGATGTGCGGCACGATTCAGGGGAATACCCATCTCGATCTCTCGGTCGCACAGGGACCGTTCGCCTTCCCGCAAGGCGTCGTTCGTCAGCGACTGCCGTCTGTGATCAGCAACCAGCCCGGGATCGTCGCCTATTGTCAGCCGCTCGAAGCGGCCGCCGCCGAGAAGTGGCTCGCCGTTTTCCAGCAGTCCGCGACCGACTGCCGCGTCAAAAATCAGGCGGATCTACTCAGCTTCGCCGCCATGGAGATCGACAAGGATCGGGTCGCCCGTGAGATCATCCGCGTCTGCAAGCACAGGGATATCCCGCTGTCTGTGTGCGCTCCGTCGCCGACGGCGCTGTCCCGGTCTTCGATGGAACTTCGGGAGCAAAGCTGGAACGCGCTCTGCGCAGAACGCGGTTTCGAGATGACGGTTGCCCAGGCGTGGATCGAGATCAACGTTGCTTGGACAGAAACCCACCGAGCGCTGACCCGGGCCGTTATCGCCGAGGTTCGCAGCCCCGGCTATAGAGCGCCCCTCCTTGACCGTATTGCCGCTCGCCAGCCTCTCTCTCCTCCCTCCCGCCGACCGGCGCCGTAAAAATCCCCGGCGTACTGGTTCGACACCGGCTGCCACTGGGGCGTCATCTTTGTCGCTTGCACGCCGACGACGGACGCTCTCCTAACAGGAGGCATCGACGCATGGCCAACAAATACAATCACCCGGAATACCGCGAGGCCGTCTTCCGCTTATCGTGCGCGTTGGACATTCCCGACCGCGTTTTCGTGCCAATCCGCGAGCTTATTGGATGTTCGCTTGGCCGTATTTTCTGGCTCGATTGGCTTAAACAGGACGCTGTCGATACGGAGTGGATGCCGACCCCTGGCGACCACGTCGATCCGGAATGGCACCGTATCGATGGCTGGCCCGAACAAGGTGACGGACACATCTATCGAAAGTGGAGTCGACGGGCAGCATTGTGGATGCAATGGCATTCCGTAGATGCTTGGCACGTCTGCGATTGGCTGATCACTGCGGTCGCGGACGAGCATCCATGGCTCGTGAATGTCGACGACGACGGCTTTCCGAAAAAGATCATGAAATGCAGTAACCTGGAACGCCTGGTGCATGAAGCCTCAAAGGGTCTTCGCCAGCGCAACATCCGGGACATCATCCTTGGCCCGGAAGACGAAACATTCGTCTACGACCTCGGCGCCGGGCATACCCTCGTTCAACTGCTGTCGCGTGCCGCCCTCCGCAGGGAGGGCCTCCGCATGCGACACTGCGTCGGCTCCGGTGGATACGACGCGCTGCTCGATGAGCCTGGCGCCGGGATGTATTCGGTTCGCGATCAAAACGGGAAACCAAAGGCGACGTTGGAAATCCGCGACGGTTTTGTCCGCCAGTTCCGCGGGCCTGCCAACGCCGAACCTTCCACCGCGGTGAAAGACCTGGTCGCCGGAGCGCAAGTCGCGTTCGGGTGGAGAAAATGGAGCGAGCGGCGGAAGGCAGACGACCAAGAATACGGTGATGAGGCCCTCGTCGTTTTGCGCGACTTACCGCCGGGACAACGTCGCCCGGGTTGCCCTTGAGGCCGGCCGCTGGCCGGTGCAGCATTGTTTGCGGACCTTTCATAGCAGGAGAAACACTTGAGACTAATTCGCACGCTACACGATGCAATCGACGCGCATCTTTCTAGCATCGCCGACGAAGCCGCCCGGCACGAGGCGCTGGCGTACGTATCTGCGCGGTCTGACGACACTGCTGGCGGCGACAGTGGAGTTCAAGGACGACCGCGTCACTCGCATGAACGAGACAGCTTCTCGCCAGCGGATCGACGCGGCGGTCTGTAAGGCGCGTCAAAGTCAGCTTGCCGCCGCCCGTGGCTGCATTCAGACTATTTGCGTGGGCGAATTCCGGGAGACCATTCCATGCTGACGATATCGATGAAGGATTTCAGATTTGATGACGCGCGGCTCGCTGACCGGCTGGAGGCCCAGGTCAAGGAACTCAGGTCCAGGCTGCCCTACGAGAGCAGCAAAGAGCGGCGGCACCTCCAAGATGAGATTGACGCCATCGAAGCCGTTCTCTGTCAGATGCACTGCTAACCAGAACGCGAACTCGGAAGGGAATGCCGAACGATCTAAGGCGCCAACTTCCCCCCTCCGCCCTACCCACGAATTGTATAGACCGGTCTGGGAACCAATTTTCTTTTTGGGACCCGCGGGTTCTTTTCGCAAATGTCATCAATCAGCCTGTGCAGAAAGCGTCTGAAGGTTTCGTCGTCGTCCCACTTCATGTCTTTATGAAGCTGAAGCATTTGCTCCTTGAGGTTGCCTCGTTCTATCTTCGATAAGGGCGCAAAGCCTTGAGGCGAACGCGCCTGCAGAATCGCGCGCAAGTCCTCGTTTACCGGCGTCAATTCTGGCATGTCTTTCTTCCACGGACGCATTTTGATGTTGGGCTCGTGTGGGAGAGCCTTAACATCCGCAGAGGCAAATTCGATCTGCGTATAGATCTGCTTGTCGACCAACAGAGCTGTTTGATCATCGTGCCTTACAAACATGCCCCGGTCCCAGGCTTCTATAGGTATGCAAACCAGTTTCACGGCGTTTTCGCGTCCCACGGCTCGGATATCGCCGAACTTGAGATGAGCGAACAGAACCTTCTGCCAATACCCGTGGGGCAAGAATGAATAGGGCCGTCCATCGTATCCGATGAAAGGCTCAAAGATGCTCGTCGCTTCCATCACCTCAAGTCTGTGTCCCTTCGCGCTAATTGGATCGGGGCCAAAGGGCTGCCTCCGCGCAAGAGGGTTTTTTGCCCACACGCACGCGCCGGCATAAGACGCCGCAGCGTGGCGCATCACCATTTTGGGGTCTTTCCAACGAAACCAGGCGGCGACCATTTCCACGGTCCAATTCGGGCACTCGGACCCAAACACGTCGATTTCTCGCGGGAGTTCCGAGAACGGTTCGAAACAGTGCTCTCTGGCCCATTTATCGGCTTCGGCGGGCTGCATCTCGCCGTGCAGCACTTTCTCAAGGATGTCGTCGATTCCGACATGAGGCCGCAAGTGGGGCGATTTCCTTTCTTCGATCTCGGGCAACTCTTCTCTCAAGGCTTCCATGCCTTTGAATAGCTCGACGTTTTCGGCCGCTTTTTTCTGCATTCCTATGTCCCATTCTGCCGATGTCACCAAACCGTGTGCACCGCGACGTCGCTATCACGCGCCTTCCTAATCGGCGGGAAATGGAATGGGTTACCAATTCGCTCACGCCATCTCCGGCATGATGTGTCCCGGAATGTCCGGGTGCAGAAATTGTCTATCTAATTCAGATACTTATGCTGTCACATTCCGCGTATGGCGGACAGACTCCAAGTCGGCTCAAACACACTCAGAACACGAGCAAAGGAGACGTGATGCCAGATCGGACAGTACACACGACACAAGGTCGCGTAGGCGACGAGGTCGCAATCTCGACAGGTCGCAAGCACCCAACGATCCGCGGATGGAACCATGCGGGAGTCTATCGCGAGGACTATAAAGCAAGCGGTAAGAAACGCAAGCCGCGGATTCCCATTCCCACGTTGCGCGCGTTGGCCCTATCCGGAATGCCGTTCGACAAGGCGGCCGCGCTTCTCGATACCTCGCGCAATCACCTGAGGTCAGCTTCGATCCGAGCCGGCGTCGTGTTCGAGGGCGACAAGGTAACTCGGAAACGCAAACACCCATTGGACGAAACCAAAGTCGTCCTTCTCCCAGAAACAATTCCATCCGAGCAGGAGGCAGTCCCCCCGATGAATAACCCGCAGGAACAAACAAAGCAGACCAAGCGCAATAACAGCCTTCGCGGAGAGGCCATGCGCGAGCACATCAGCACACTGATCCGCGAATACGTACAAAGCCATCAGTGTGCCCCCAAGAAGAGCTGGCTCCAGAAAACGCATGGCATCGCTTACGAGACGGCAACGCGCTACTGGCCTTCGCCCGATGCACTCGGCGCCATGATGGCGACTGGCGAATGCGATCGCATCGAAGCGGATCCCGCGCCGCGAGCGACCGTGTCGAACCAGGAACTCGCGCAGGTTATCGCAGAACTCGTCTACGGCGACACGCTGGTCGAGGGCACCTACTGCGACGATAACGGACAGCATCACTGTGACGTCATCAACGTCGACGGGGCCGCGTACCAGCCTCTGATCCACAAGTGGCGTCAGCATGAAGCCGATGTCAGCGAAATCCTGCGCCTCGCGAACGAGTTGGCGGCTTAGGTAACAAAATCACGCGAACTGAAAACCGAAAGGAATGACTATGGTCGACATGAAAAAAGTGCGCGAACAGGAGGAGATCCTGGCCACGTCTACCCATGACCTGTCCCACAAACTCCACGAGATGTTGTCACGTGGTGAAACTGACTTGGCAGGCCATCTGCTCGAAGGCACAGGCAAGGGGGTTATTCTTCGCTCGCCCGCAGAGGCTCAAACGGTCCCGACGTCTACCAGCGTTGAATTGCCTGATGGGCTTCATCCCGCCATGCTCGACAATGCTGCGCTGTCACCGCGCGGACAGGTCGCGTTCGCCTACGTCGTCTTCATCTTCGGCCAGTTTCCGCAAGGTGTCCCGGCCAAGTATCGCCGACAGGTACGCCAAGCGCTCGAAACGGTCTTGGAGGAAGCCAAGGCTGCTCAAGCGTTCGTCGAGGTGCTCGTCCACACCGACCCGTCGCACGATCCCTGGCCTGCCGCAGCTTCCGTGCACTGAGCTCCCGCCATGACTTCGCCCGACTTCGGTCGGGCTTTGATCCCCGCAGATTCGCAGCATCCGATGGAGAACAACGTGCCTAACAACTCATCAAATCGTGGCCTTCGCGTCGAAAGCCGCCCCTTCCTCGCATACGACAACCGCGCCCGTGGCGCCTGTCGCGCCTATCGCGTCTGTGGCGGCGCCTGGCGTGACGAACCGCATGCAAAGTCCCTCGGCATCCTGGACGGCGGGGTCGATATTCTCCTGTGTGTGAGCGAAAACGGCGTGGCCAATCTGCTCGCGCTGGTTCAGACCAGTATCCTGGTGCGGAACGACGCCAGTCGGGGACCCGTGGCGAAATTCCTCAAGATCGAACTGCCTCTCACAGGCGATCGCGACAACACGCTCGTTCGCCAAGCCTCGGCAAATTCGCTGAAGCTCGGCAGCCTCGCCATGCAGCGCCTCGGACCGGCCATCAAGAAGTTTGTTGCAGAACACGCGAGGGCGTCATGATGATCGTGGATCGTGATTTCGCGAACGACAATGAGCGCCTCTACGCCTCATATGCTGTGCAGGTCGACACCGACGCACTCGTACATGTCACCGCCCGCGATCGTTTGCTCTCGGCTCAAACCAAACGAGGTGAGCAATGAGCATGCACCACGAGACGAACGTCCAGCAGGTTAAGGGCCTAGTTTCGCGCGCCAGACGCCCGCCATGGCCTTAACGGGCCTGATCGTCGAATTCGTTAGGCGACTGCCCTCTCCCAAGAGAGGCCATCGCCTTATCCAACAAAACAGGAAGTCATCGCATGAAAAATGAACTGAAAATCGGTAAACACGGCATCAAGCTCAGCGAAAAGGACAAAATCGACGCGATCCTCGCGCAGGTCAACGGCCGGGCGTCGAGGTTTGTGGCCAACAGACCCGACGTAGAGCGCGCCGCAGAGAAGGCCGAGGCCCGCCTCGAAGCCGCCCGCCTGCCGCAGGCCCTGCGGGTTGGGTGCCGCGTGGAGTTCATCTCCGGAGGTCCAGGAGCCAAGGCGTACGAGTATGCGGCGGCCGGCACAAAGGTCCAGATCGTCCGGGCCAGGGAGGGTTGGAGGCTCGTCGAAGCGAACAGGACCTCTGTCCACCCTCGGCAGCGCGAGAAGCTGACAATCACGGTGTCGGCGAACGTCGCCGAGGAGATCAAGGTAAGGTCGCTCGAGGACCTCCGGATCGCGGCATAGAACCGCAAGGAACCAACAAGAGAAAAGATCGAACGGTCGTCATTTTCTATCTTGACGACCGTGAGAATCGCCCTGAGCCTCATATGTGAGGATGCACAATGGCACCTACTCACAACGCAGGACCTCCCAGAAAATGGAAAAGAATTCAAGGAATAACACGCTTCAGCGTGACGAGCGGAGCCATGCCTCGCGTCTGACGGTCACCATCCCGAAGGGCACGCTCACCGCCCTCAAAGTTCATGTGGCGAGACGCGATACAACGATCCGCGAGATGGTTACGGGCCTGATTGAGAGGGAAATCGACAAAGAAAGGGTAAACGTATGAGAACAATTGAACTCGACGGCCGCTCAATCAAGAATCCCGCGCACTGCTATCACAAGCGCGGTCGTAACTGGGCGGCGATCATGCGCGGAAAGAATGCCGCGAGCTGCGAGCGGCACTTTCTCCCCACCGCAGGCGACATTGTCGATCTCGATCCTGTCCAGGCCGGCGATGTCGTCGAATTCGGCGGCGACTACATCACCAGCACCGGCCGGCGAGAACCGGATCGCCGTTGGTGGCACGTCCGCGCAATCACCGACGATGCGATGACATACGAGTCCCATTCGACCTTGGCCAAGGCGCTGAAGGCCGCGCGCGAAGCCGCCGCATTCAGTGCACCGCACGAGCTCGCCAACCAATACTTCGGCGCATAACCACTACCCGCCCCAAGGGGAAATCAAAGGAACGCACCAATGCTTCAACACAAACTCGCGGCTGTAGAAAGCGGCTGTCCAGGTGTTCGCTCGGCGCTGCTGGCGGCTCTCACGAACGCCTTCCTCGAGGTTCTCCGCGGCTGGGGGTGGCGCGGCTTTTCGAATGGCAACCGTTTCGAAGAAGCGATGGAGCGTGTCCGTGTCCGTTTCCGGACCGCCTCGCACTATGCATTCTAAGGGGACGACGAATGGATCAAGAACGGACCAACCGCCTCCTCAGTGTACTTCTGAAGAACGAGGGTTTCGATGAAATCAAGGCGCACGTTGCTGCGGGTCATCCGCTGAGCGAACTGAAGGAGGCCATCCGTGGAACAGGATGGCGCTTTCTGGTGACGAATTCGGGCCGGGACATTTCCTTGGCACGCATTGAGGCGCTGAAGACGGAATTCAAGGACGCAGTCCGCAACTTAGAAGTCGCTGCGAAAGAGCTTCGGGTGCAGGATATGGAAGCGACCGAGCTTTCAGACCAATTCGCGCAGGTACGAGTTCGAACCAAGGTCGCACGCCTGGCTCGCGCGGCCGAGCTCGTTGGGGTGCGCGTGGCGCGATATCTCCTGCCGGGTGAAGCACCCGCGGACGACCCGATCGAGCAAAGCCTGAAAACGGCAGGCTTCGAATGGAATGGCGGCGACATGGTCACGGAAATCTGGTCCGCCGACCATGAAAGGCGGTGGAAGGAGGCTCAGGCCAAGCTTCGATCCACTCAACGGAACAGGATTTCGCAGTCGGAGGTGACAGATGCCGAATAGCTATGACCCAAATCGTATCTCCGCGCTTCGCGCGCTATCAAAAAGCGGCGACGACGATGGGTTTCGACAGGCCGTCGACCTGCATACTGAGCGTGGACTTCCGATCGAGGAAATCCAGCAAGCCATTCAGGCGAGCGAATGGCGCTATGTCGTCGAAGGATGCGGGACATCCCTCGCACTGGAGCGTCGGTCCGAACTGCTTGGCTACTACGATGAAATGCTCGAGCAGATCGAGGAGACCTTGGCGACAATCACCGACCTCGATGATGTAAGAGGCGGACCCAAGGGCATGCTACGCCATCTGGAGGAACGTGAGACACTCGGCAAGCATTGTTTCGAGGCTCTCGGCGAGGGGCGGCGTGTCCTCCGTTACCTCTTGCCGGAGGATGACCTTCCCGATCCGAACCATGATATCGGTCGCCTGCTGTCTACATCAGGTTTTCGATGGGACGGCGCCTACGACGTCGAAAAGTTTCCCGGAGAGAACGAGCAGATCTTCAACGAAGCGGTCAAGATCATGGAATACACGCTCATGACTTGGTCAGCTTCTCGTTCAGTCGACGAAGAATGACGCGCGGCCGCTCGCCGCTAATAAGCTCAAGCGCCGGGAGCGGTCGCGAACCATGGAGGAGCAATTCTCGCTCGCTCCGCCCGAGCGCAGCGAGTTGGCATCCATCGTGCACGTCGCTGTCCTCCTGTTTACATTGCCGTTGCACGATCTCGGTCGCATGCAGAGCCTTGATGGCCTTAGCATTGCTGTCGAAGGCAGTATTCTGCTGGCGCCGAATGCATTCAGGTCGCCTGGGATTGCAGCCATTTTGGCAAAATTCCCCCACGCATTGAGACTGGAAAGGTGCTCGATGCGATCGACGACGATGGGATTGGACGATGCAAACTCGTTGATGCTTTTGTCGAGATGACGAAAGTCATGCGCGAGCCAATCTCCGCACGTCGAACTGCCCAGCGGCATCTCAACGCATTTGTGGCCTCTCTGAACTGAGCCAATTAGACTGATCCGGTACCCTGCCGATGACGCTGGTGTACCCACCTGGATCAAGAATTCTGGTCTTCTTGCGGACCACATGCTTAGCCGCGAAAAGCTGATTAGGCGGTGCGCGAACTGGTTTCGGCTTCGCCTGCGCCTGCTATGCTCATTGATTGCTTTGGGGGGCAAGAGGGCTCTGACCTTAGAAATAGCCGTCCCGCAAAATACGGGTTTCGGACCCTAAGCGGCCATAGCTCATCGATGGCGCAAAGGTCCGCAGTAGCTGGTATCTCGTGTCGTTCCACTCGATCCAGTCGGCGCCATACCACGTCCGTCGGAGAGGCCGTTTGCCACCGGAATGTGGATACGCAGGATCCCCGCCTTGGCGGCCGCATCCATGGCATTGCTTGATGTCCTATGTGAATAGCTCGGCCCGAGAGTGTAATTCAGGCCGAGCTCTAGATGTTTGATCCCAGGCTTTGATGGGGCATCCTTGTCTTCCGAATCAAAGGATGCGCTATGGGCCAGGTTCTTCATGGGAGCGCCACGACGACAGAGGCGGTCCGTCGAGCGATACAGCATAGTCAAGAGAGCCTGAGGACGCTTTCGAAGCGCTACGGGATCAATCAGAAGACCGTCGCCAAGTGGCGGAAGCGGGCGTCGGTTGCGGATCTGCCGACCGGCCCGAAGGAGCCACGTTCGACGGTGCTCTCCGTCGAGGAAGAAGCGGTCATCGTCGCGTTTCGACGCTACACGCTGTTGCCGCTGGATGACTGTCTCTATGCGTTGCAGCCGACGATCCCGCATCTGACGCGCTCCTCACTGCATCGCTGCCTGCAGCGCCATGGCATCGGCCGCCTGCCCGATGTCGACGGCGACAGGCCGGCCAAGAAGAAGTTCAAGAGCTATCCGATCGGCTACTTCCACATCGACATTGCCGAGGTGCGCACTGAACAGGGCAAGCTGCACATGTTCGTTGCCATCGATCGCACCTCGAAGTTCGCCTTTGTCGAACTGCATGAGAAGGCCACCACCGCCGTCTCACGCGAGTTCCTGCTGCGCTTGATCGCAGCCGTCCCTTACAAGATCCACACCGTGCTCACCGACAACGGCATCCAATTCACCACGCCCGGCGCCGGTGGCTCGGCTGTCCCGCTGATCAAGGCGGCGATTGCCAACGGTGAACGCTTCTGGGCCCATGCCTTCGAGTACGCCTGCGCCACAAACGATATCGAGCACCGCACGACCAAGGCAAAGCATCCATGGACCAACGGCCAGGTCGAGAGGATGAACCGAACCATCAAGGACGCCACCGTCAGGCGCTTCCACTACGAGAACCACGACCAGCTCCGCCAGCATCTCGCCGACTTCGTTGCCGCCTACAACTTCGGCCGCAGGCTCAAGACGCTCAAGGGCCTCACCCCTTACGAATTCATCTGCAAGGCATGGGCGTCGCAGCCCGAACGTTTTACCCTCAATCCGCTCCACCAGATGCCGGGACTAAACATCTAAGCAGCAACCCGGTAGCCGGACGCCGCGCTCGCCTTCGCACTGCCGGACGTCGTGAAGGCGCCGAGGCGCAGCGCGATCTGCTCGGCCTCGGCCGTCAACGCGTGGCTGGATGCATTAGCCTGCTCCACCATCGCCGCATTCTGCTGCGTAATCTGGTCCATCTGGCCGATGGCGCTGTTGACCTCACGGAGAGCCGTCGCCTGCTCGGCTGTGCTCGAACGGATGGCGTGGAACACCGCGCTCACCTCGACCACCTGGGCGACGATCTGCTGCAGCGATTGCGCCACCTGGTTGACAGAGGCGACGCCATCCTCGACCTGGCCGCGCGACTTTGCGATCAGCGACTGGATGTCCTTGGCCGCATCGGCGCAACGCTGGGCAAGCGCGCGAACTTCCGAGGCGACGACCGCGAAGCCCCTGCCCGCTTCCCCTGCCCGTGCCGCCTCGATACCGGCATTGAGCGCCAGCAGATTGGTCTGGAAGGCAATGTCGTCGATTACGCCGACGATACGGGCGATACTCGCTGAGGACGTCTGAATTTCCTGCATCACGCCGATGGCGTGGCCGACGACCTCGCCGCTCTGCTCCGCATTCGCGCGTGCCGCCGTCACCGTCGAATTCGCCCGGTCGGCGCCTTCAGCCGTTTGGCGCACGGTGCGCGTCACCTGTTCCACGGCCGCCGCCGTCTCCTCGAGATTGGCCGCCTGGCGCTCGGTGCGCTGCGCAAGATCGTCGGCTGCCGCCGCGATCTCCTTGGCGTTGAGGTGGATCTGGCTGGCTCCGGCCCCTATCCCGCCTACCACGCGTCCGAGTTCCGCGATCGCATGGTTGAAGTTCTGCGCAAGCTCCTGGTAGGCCTCCGGGATATTGACGTCTATGTGGGCGGTGAGATCACCGGCGGCGATCCGTTGCAAGGCGGCGCCAAAGATGCGGCTGACGAGCGCCCTTTCACCTGCAAGCGCCTCTTCCTGCACGGCGCGCTGCTTGGCCACGTCGGAAGCATCCATGTAGACGGAAATGGATAGGTCCATGTCGAGCAGAATGCCCTTGATCAGGCTCGCAAGCATCGCGCTCATCTCTTCGGCGGAGGTTTTTTGGCGGCCAAAGGCGCCCGCCTTCGGCCAATGCGCCTTCACGACCTCGCCGACTAGATGCTCCGCGATTAGCGCATAGCCGCCGATATACCAGCGCGGATCGAGACCGATCCTGGCATGCACCTGGCCGATGGCCTTAACCCTCGCTCCATATTCCGCATTGAAATTGGCGTCGATGATATTTCCCCAATGGCCAAGCTGAGCGTTCTTCGCTCGGTTCATGTGCCCGTCGGAGGAAAAGAAGGCGTTCGTCTCCGGTGTCTGTCGCACCTTGGCGTAGAACCGGTCGAGCGCAGGCCCGAGTTCCTTTTGCAAGATCGGCTTCAGCGCCTTGAGGTTCTTCCTGGCGGCGTCATAGAGTGCCATGAAATTGAGACGGCCGGCAATGTCCTCATTGCCGCTGGCGACGCATTCCGTTTTCATCCGCGAAACTTCCCTGGGTGTGACATGATCGAATGGGGTCATGGAGGATTGGACCGGTCGCTGCGCGAAGTCATGGCGTCCGGGACTTGTTTCCCGCGTTCATGGCGGGCGCGCCTTTGGCGCACAATCACGTTCCCAAACGAGGTTAGGAGGTCGATGGTAAAGGGAGCCTTACGGGCAGCATCCGGTTCGCGCCACGGATCGGAGGGCTACATACGTCCTCCCCGCCGCGATTTGCAGGGAACGATCTCTCTCGAACGCCAATCAGCGCACCCCCGTCGGTGATATAACTTATGCCGCCTCCAGGCCAGCTATCTGCGCCTTTGCCTCCTTCAGAGAGGACTCGCGCTGTTCGGAACTCACGTTGACGCCGTCGGCGACGATGACCTCAGGATTGGCGATGCCGATGAAGGCGAACACGCTCTTCAAATACGTCAGCGTGTGCTCGAAATTCTCGGCGGGAGAACCCGGTCCGTAGAAGCCGCCACGCGCCAGAGCTATGATCAAGCGCTTGTTGCCCACCAGGCTTTCAGGCCCCTTTTCGGTGTAGCGGAATGTCTTGCCTGGGACTGCGATGCGATCGATCCAGGCTTTCAGTTGGCTGGGCACGCTGAAATTGTATTGGGCTACCCCGAGTACGACCGTTTCGGCTGCCAGAAACTCTTCCAGAACGCTTCCGCCGAGTTCAAGGTCGGCCTGAAGTGCGGCATCCTGGCCGGCTTCCAAGCCTCCCCTGACGACGGCCACGTAACTGCCGGAGAGGTGCGGGATCGGGTGAGCCGCGAGGTCACGATAGACCACGTCAATCGTCGGATCGAGATTCTTGAGGCGTGCGACCACCGCCGCCGAAAGTGCGCGGCTGACCGAGTTTTCGCCGAGTATGCTGGAATCGAGGTGGAGAAGGGATGGCATCGGTAAACCTCACATGGGTATCAGAGGGGGACGCGTAACAAGCGCGGCAGGCAGCCCGCGGGGAATTCAATTGGACATTAGAGTCATTTCGACTATATAGTCAAGGTGAAATTGCACCTGAGATGCAAGACGGGATGGCGAATGGCGAAGATTAACCTTGCGCGAAGAGCAAAAATCGGACGCGACCGACGGGCTCGGACGCGGGCGCATATCCTCGAAGCGGGGGCGACGTTGCTTGCCGAAGGGGCTGCGCTCACCATTGACGCGGTTGCAGAGGCAGCAGGGGTCGCCAAGGGCACTTTCTACTATCACTTCAACAACGTCGACGAATTGGTTGCGGCGGTAGGTGTGCAGCTGGGACGGAGTTTCGACGAACTGCTGACACCCGCCCGGGCCAAGCTGCGGGACCCGATCGCGCGCCTGTCTTTCGCCTTCACGCAATCCTTGGAAAAAGCGATTTCTGACAATGAATGGGCGCGATTAGTCGTTCAGACCTCGCAAAGGCCGAACGAGTTCGGCCGCACTGTGCGCGCTGATCTTAAAGTCGATCTTGCCGAGGCTATTGCACAAGACCAGGTGACAGTGCGCGACCCGGAACTGGCCGTCGACATAGTCGTTGGCATTTGGCTGCAGGTTACACGCGGCATTATCGAGCGAGCCGCTCGGCCCGAATTATCCAGCCAAGCTCTGGAGGCGGCACTTCGGGCCCTCGGGAGTGCCCCACGCGACAACCGCAGGCTCTAACCGACATCTATTGAAGCTGTCCGTGACGGCATGATAGGGCGATCATGCGCGACGTGGGGGATCTACCCTAGCAATTCGCAGACGCGCAGTTTGTCAGCAAGCATGCTCGTCAGTTCGCCGCGGCTCGAGAGGATTTCTCCGGAATGGTATTGGGCGGCAAGCGCTCAAGGACCGACTCCGCCTGTTGAGCACTGAGACCGATCGCGCGGAGGATGGCGCTAATGACAGCGTCACGATCGAGCGAGGACAACCTGCCCTCACCCAGAGCGCGCAAGATCTGGAGCATGATCCCGACGACAACCTCCAGCTTCAGCTCCGCAGACGTCTCTTCCAGCGATTCTTTCGAAAGCTGCTGGAGGTCTTCAAAGAGGCGGCGACGAATGTTCTCGCCACCCTTCGGAGTTGCTGCCGTCATTCTTGCCGCGACCGCAGCCCATCGCGAGTCAGTGAGAGCCTTATCGATGAATAATCTGCAGCCGAAAGCAATTCGCAGGGCGGGATCGGAAATCGAGATCCGGCCCGGCTGCAGCAGTTCGTCGAACGACTGCACCAGTTCCTCCGCAACCGCTGCCGTTAAAGCCTCAAGGCTATCGAAGTGAACGTAGAACGTTCCCTTGGCGACGCCGGCCTCCTTGACCACGTCATCCACCGTGACAGATTCAACAGCCTGTCTCGCGAACAGCGAATTGGCAGCTCCAACAAGCTGCGCACGGGTTCTCGCGCGCTTTTCGCGCCCAATTTCGGCTCGGCGGGTCGGGTTGATGTTTGCCATGGTGCAGAAAGCCTCAAACTCCCACACGAATAGGTCATACTGACCAAAATGTCCAGCCTGAAGCCCGCCGCCTTGCGTCGGAAGGACTCAGCGCCATTCCTTCATTTCCCACCTGCTCAGTGTCCGCGGCTCCTCTGTCGCGCTGACCCTCGCCGAAGAAAGCCATGTACCGACCCGGAGCCGAGCGCAGCACATTCTTAGATGCCCTCGCCCGCCATGCCTGTACTGCATTGCACGACTGCACGATTCTCATATTGACCATGCAGTCGAATTGACTTAATAGTCAGATTAAATTTTGAGCCTGCACCCGGGCTTCGTGACCATCATCAAACCCAAGACCTCGAACGTTTTCGAGCGGAGGCTTTCATGCGCCCGTCGCCCGGCCAGTTCCTTAATGCCTGTGTCGTCTGCACTCGCCTCTTTACCTGGTCAGCCATCGTCAGCGGACTCGCGGACACCATCGTGCTGACTCTGGTCTCTCGGGCGGCACTCTTTGTCGCAGTAAACCGCATCCCTGAGGACGCCGCGGATCCGGACGCGATCACGGCGCTCGTTTTCGCACCCGAGCACTGACGGAAAGCACAGCCAATGCAGGAGACACCTTCGTCAGTCCTTGACCGCTTCCTTCGACCGGATGTCGCACTGCATCCCGAACCGCGTGAGAACAACCGCGACTATGTAGACAAGATGCTGCTTGCCGCGCTGCAGGAAGCGCAAGTGACCGCGCGCTCTTACGACACCAAGGCGCAGATCGTTGGAGCCGGCTACATCCTTGCGCTCAATCTGGTGCTGCATTTCGGCGATCTCCTGCCGACGCGTGCACCGCTTGGCCCGATGTTCTTCGCGGTGGTGTGGGGTATCGTCATCATGCCGATCCTGCAGTTCGGACAGGTGCTCTATCCAACTCGGGCGCGCGCGGATAAGCAACTCGTCGCCAAAACGTCCGGCGGAGCCGAGCAGCGTGTGTATTATGTCGATCCCGACTTATTCACCGATCTCAAAGACTTCGTCCAACAAGCACTGAGGTCCGACTGGACTTCGGTACTTGCCGCCGAACTGCTCAAAACATCCCGCGTCAGAATTATCAAGCAGGCGCGCTTTCGGCGCGGCCTCATGATGGCCGTCATTTCTTTCGTCGTACTCGGAGGCGAACAGTTTGCGCGAAGCCTCACCATCGCCTGACGTCGAACGCACGGTAGATCGGCGGGGACGGACGCGAGGAGCCGTGGCCTTCTGCCGTACCGAAGCCGACGTGACCACAGCGCGTGGATCGCGCACGATCAAGCCTCGCGCGCTACGAACGCTGCAACAGTCCGTTCAGGGCGAGGTCAAAATGCGCTTCTATGAAGGCTGGTCCATCGAGCGGCCTTCGGTCTGCAAACATCAGCCGCCATACGGCAACGTGAAGGATCGAACTGGCGACGACGTCAGGATAATTTGCAGCCGCTCCACGGCGGAATTCACCCGCAGACACTCCTTCTTCGACGAGTGCGCGGACAGCCGCGACCAGCGGGGCGATGAACTCGTCAAAGTGCCGGTCCACGATGTCGGGGAAACGCGTTCCGTCGGACAACGTCAGGCGCAGGAGTTCCCTTGTTTTCCGGTCGTTGGGGATCTTTTCGTATGCAAGGAGCAGGAGTGCCCGCAGCCGGTTGGCGTACGAGCCTTGGAAGGTGCCGACAGAGGCCAGCACGTCCTTGAACGGTGTCGACATGTGGCGGAACATCTCCTCGAAGAGCACCTCCTTTGTCGGAAAATACAGATAAATGGTGCCCTTCGTCACGCCGAGGCGGGCGGCGACGTCTTCCACCCGCGTAGCCGCGTAGCCCTTTGCGGTGAACTCCTCGAACGCGGCCTCGAGAATCTCCTGAGGGCGCCGGGCCTTTTGCTCTGCCCGCGAGGGCCTCTTCTCAGTCTTTGCCATCTCACTTCCATTCCTGCTGGGCCACGACGGTCGTTCGAATCGCGTGGTTACGGCGATTCTAACAGGTTAACCCGCGGCTTAGGCCGGAATGCCTCTCCCGTTCTGACCGTGCGTCAACGTGTAGTCTCGCCATTGTTGACTAACCCGTTAGTCAGTGATACTAGCGCATCATCCCTTTGGTTGCAAACCGTAACGGAGCAAAAAATGCAGCCCTTTCGTTTGATTGGAATTGGTCTCGCCTGCGCCTATCTCGCCGGCTGCGAAGACAAAGCCGAAGTGACGCCATCGCCGCAGCAGGTTCGGGCGGTGAGCGCCTCGCAGGCCGAATATCAGCCCAGAGCCGAAATCACCGGGGAGGTAAAGGCCCGCATTCAGTCCGACCTGTCCTTCCGCGTCAGTGGCAGGGTGATCGAGCGCTTCGTCGATGTCGGCTTGCATGTGCGCACCGGCGATGTTCTCGCCCGCCTTGACGACAAAGAACAGCGGGCCGACGTGGAAGTCGCCCGAGCCGGGCTCGAGTCGGCCCGCGCGATCGTCAAGCAGAGGACGCTGACGTTTGATCGGTACGAGGCGCTTTTGCGCTCGCGCTCGATCTCGCAGGCGACCTTCGATCAGGCCGACAAGGAGCTGCGGACCGCAAAAGCGTCGCTGGAAGCTGCCGAGGCGGCGCTGGCGACGGCCGAGGACGCCCTGTCCTACACCGAGCTGAAGGCCGACGCGGACGGCATCATCACCGCACGCGAGATCGAGGTCGGCCGCGTCGTTTCTGCGGCGCAGCCTGCCTTCACGCTCGCCCATGACGGCCGGCGAGATGCCGTCTTCGACGTGTTCGAGGCCTTCTTTCTGGAAGGGCGGCCACTGGCAGACGTTGAGGTGGCACCAATCGCGGATCGCGCCCTGGAAACGCAAGCGACGGTCAGGGAGGTCTCTCCCTTCATCGACACGAGAACCGGAACGGTCCGCATCAAGGTGGCACTCCCGGAAGATGCGCAATGGCCGCTCGGCACGTCCGTCGTCGGTGAGTTCCGTTCACCGACGCGCAAGGGAATCGTCCTGCCCGCCGGCGCGATCGCATCGGCCATGGGCGAGCCCGCCGTGTGGCTCATCGACCCCGAAAACCGCTCCGTGTCGCTCCGGAAGATTGCGGTCGCGAGCTACCGCAAAAGCGATCTGATCGTCGCCGGCGGGATCGCCCCGCAGGACCTGATCGTCACCGAGGGCGGAAAGTTTCTCAAGGAAGGCCAAGCCGTGGCCTGGAAGGGCAAGTAAGATGGCTCGTTACCAATCTCACCTTTCGTTTTCACTCGTCGCAGCACTCGCGCTTCTTGCCGGCTGCGATCAGGATGCCGGCGCTGGCGAGCCGGCCAAGCCGCGGCCCGTCAAGTCCGTCGCGGCGAGCGCCGCGCAGGCGGAAACAGTGCACTTCCCCGGAATCGTCCAGGCCCGGGTGGAAACCGATCTTGCATTCCGCACATTGGGGCGCGTCGTATCGCGCAAGGTGAATGTCGGCGATCTCGTGCGGGCAGGCGATATCGTGGCCGAGATTGATCCGCTCGCTCTTGAGCTCGCGGTCCGGAGCGCCGAAGCCGATCTGCGCAACGCTGAAGCGCAGTTTGAAAACGCCATGCTGACGGAGGACCGCAAGCGCCGGCTGTCCTCGACGAGCGCCGCGAGCATCGCCGATCTGGATCTTGCCGAGCAGGCGCTGAAATCGGCCTGGGCCAGTGTCGGACAGGCAAATGCCAGCCTCGACAAGGCGCGCGAACAGCTTGGTTATGCCGAGTTGAAGGCCGAGTTCGATGGTGTCGTCACCGCCACGTCGGCCGAAGTCGGACAGACGGTAACCGCCGGGCAGCCGGTGCTGAGGCTCGCTCGCCTTGATCGGCGTGACGTGGTCGTCGACGTGCCGGAAACGCAGTTGCGCTCCTTGCGCCTGGGCGACCGGTTCGACGTCGCCCTCCAACTCGACGATACGCTCCGGACCTCCGGCGTTCTGCGCGAGATCGGACCGCAGGCCGATGCCGGCACCCGCATGCGCAGGCTGAAAATCGCGATCGATCAGGCGCCGGAAGTCTTCCGCCTCGGATCAGTGGTAACCGCTGCGCCACCAGAGGTGCAGCAAGTGCGCCAGATCGGCCTGCCTGCGGCGGCCGTCGTAAAGAAGGATGGCACCGACCATGTCTGGGTGGTCGATCTCGCGACCCACACCGTTTCACTGAGACCCGTCCGGCTCGACATCTCGTCCAACGACGCCCGTTCCATCCGCGTCCTCTCCGGGCTTACCGACGGGGAAGAGGTTGTCGTCGCCGGCGTGAATCAACTGGCCGAGGGCCAGAGCGTGAGAACCAAACAGGAGCAACGCCCGTGAACAAGTTCAACCTTTCAGACTGGGCGCTCGAGCATCGCTCACTCGTCTGGTATTTCATGCTCATCTTCACAGTGGCCGGAGCCTACGCCTATATGGCCCTCGGCCGCGAGGAAGATCCGTCCTTCACCATCAAAACGATGGTCATCCAGGCCCAGTGGCCCGGCGCCTCCGCTCAGGAAGTGACGCAGCAGGTCACCGATCGTATCGAAAAGAAGCTGCAGGAACTCAACAATCTCGAACATACCCGCAGTATCACCACCGCCGGTCAGACCATCGTCTTCGTTGACCTGCTGCCGGAGACGAACGCAGCGGATGTGAAGCCCACCTGGTCGCGGGTGCGCAACCTGATTGACGATATTACGCACGAGTTTCCGCAGGGCGTTATCGGGCCGTTCTTCGACGACCAGTTCGGCGATGTATACGGTAATATCTATGCGTTTATGGGCGACGGCCTCAGCCATAGGGAGTTGCGCGATTTCGCGGAGGACGCCCGAACGCAGATCCTCAAGGTTCGAGACGTGGGTAAGGTCGACATCGTCGGTGCACAGGACGAGGCCATCTATCTCGAATTCTCCACCCGCAAGATCGCCGCCCTCGGCATCGACCGCGCCGCGATCGTCTCCGCACTGCAGGCGCAAAACGCCGTGACACAGTCCGGCTTCGTCGAGGCGGGACCGGAGCGCATCGCGCTGCGCGTCGGCGGTCGTTTCATCTCCGAAGACACGTTGCGCGGCATCAATCTCAGGGTAAACGATCGCTTCTTTCCGCTAACGGATGTCGCCAACATCACCCGCGGCTATGTCGACCCGCCAAGCTCGCTTTTCCGCTTCAATGGAAAACCGGCGATCGGGCTCGCGATTGGCATGAAGACGGGCGGCAACGTGCTTGCCTTTGGCGAAGCGATCGAGGAGACGATGGCCGGGATCGTTCAGGACCTTCCGGTCGGCGTCGCGGTCGAACAGGTATCCGACCAGCCGAAAGTCGTTCACGAAGCCGTCGGGGGCTTCACAAAGGCCCTGTTCGAGGCGGTTGCGATCGTGCTCGTGATCAGTTTCATCAGCCTGGGTTTGAGGGCTGGCCTGGTCGTGGCGATCGCAATCCCGCTCGTTCTCGCCATCACCTTTATGGTCATGCTCTATACAGGGATTTCGCTGCAGCGTATCTCGCTCGGAGCGCTCATCATCGCTCTCGGTCTTCTCGTCGACGACGCGATGATCGCGGTCGAGATGATGGTGGCGCGGCTGGAATTGGGTGACAGCCTGAAGAAGGCCGCCACTTACGTCTACACGTCCACGGCCTTCCCGATGCTGACCGGCACGCTCGTGACCGTCGCGGGCTTCATCCCCGTCGCGTTCAACAAGAGCAGCGCCGGCGAGTTCACCTTCTCTCTCTTCGTCGTCATCGCCGTATCGCTCATCGTGTCCTGGATCGTCGCCGTGCTGTTCACGCCCCTGCTCGGCGTGACCTTGCTGCCCAAGACGATGAAGAAGCATGCCGAACACAAGGGCTGGTCCGCGAGGGCATTTTCAAGGCTGCTGCAATTCTGCCTGCGCTGGCGCTGGATGACGATCATCGCGACGGTCCTGCTCTTCGCCGGATCGGTCGCCGGCCTGTCGATGGTGCAACAGCAGTTCTTTCCGAGTTCCGACCGGCCGGAACTCATCGTCGACTGGAATCTGCCGCAGAACAGCTCGGTTGCCGAAACGAGCCGCCAGATGGGTCAGTTCGAGCGTGAGGTGCTGACTGGCAACCCTGCGGTAGAGCATTGGTCGACATATGTCGGAAGGGGCGCGCCGCGCTTCATCCTTTCCTTCGATGTACAGCCGGCTGACGTTGCCTTCGGGCAGACCGTCATCGTCACCAAAGGGCTCGAGGCTCGCGACAAGCTGAAGCAGGAAGTCGAAGCGTATCTGCAGAAGACTTTTCCCGGAACTGACGCCTATGTGAAGCTTCTGGAAATCGGACCGCCGGTCGGCAAGCCGATTCAGTACCGTGTGTCCGGCGAGGACCTCCAGACGGTGCGCGATCTCGCGCAAAAACTGGGGTCTGTCGTCGGCACCCATCCTTCCCTCAAGAACCTCGCCTTTGACTGGAATGAGCCAGCGCGCGTCGTCAAGCTCGACGTGCTGCAGGACAAGGCGCGGCAGCTCGGCGTCTCATCCCAGGACATCGCCATGGCGCTCAACACCGTCGTCCGAGGGGACGCGGCAACGCAGGTCAGGGACGACATCTATCTGGTCAATGTGGTCGGCCGCGCCGCAGAAACCGAGCGCGGTTCGATCGACACGCTGCTGGACCTGCAACTGCAATCCAGCAGCGGCCAGTCGGTCCCATTGTCCTCGGTCGCAAGGTTTCGCTATGAGGTGGAACAACCGACGATCTGGCGGCGCGACAGGCTCCCGACCATCACCGTCAAGGCTGGGATCAGCGATACGACGCAGCCGGCGTCTATCGTGAAGGCGCTGGCCGACAAGGTTGCGGCGTTCGAGCAGACGTTGCCGGTCGGCTATCACGTCGAAGTCGCCGGTGCGGTCGAGGAAAGCGCCAAGTCGCAGGGTCCCATTGCGACGGTGGTGCCGGCCATGCTCCTCATCATGGCAACGCTCCTGATGATCCAGCTTCAGAGCTTCCACAGGCTGTTCCTGGTCTTCTCGGTTGCTCCGTTGGCCCTCATCGGCGTCGTCGTGGCTCTCATTGTGAGCAATGCCCCGCTCGGATTCGTCGCGCTCCTCGGCGTGCTCGCGCTCGTCGGCATCCTCATCCGCAACTCGGTGATCCTGATCGTGCAGATCGAGGAATTGCGCGCAGAGGGCATGTCGCCATGGAAGGCGGTCGTCGAAGCGACCGAACATCGCATGCGGCCGATCATGCTGACCGCCGCGGCCGCCACCCTGGCGCTGATCCCGATCTCACACGAGATCTTCTGGGGACCAATGGCCTACGCGATGATGGGCGGAATTGTCGTGGGAACGGCCCTGACGCTTCTCTTCCTTCCGGCGCTCTATGTTGCCTGGTTCCGCATTCCGCGCGAAGTCGAGCAGCACTGAGATGCGCGGCTCCATCTCTCTCGACCGCCCGCGAAGCATTTTCGCTGTACAATGGACCGGCCGCTCGCGGCCGGTCCGGGCGACAAACCGGACGGGGCCTCGACGGGTGCTCCCGCTGATACTGCTCCTGTCCGTCGCCTTAAACGGCTGCGCGACTCGCGTGGAGAACGTCCTTCAACCGCCAGCAGTGGCCGCTACTGACGCGAACCGGGTCGACATGCTGGTGGCGACGACGCGCAAGCCGTCGGACGATCCCGGCCGACTCTATTCGGGCGAGCGCGGAACGGCGATCTCGCTCAACAGCGTCACCGTCTCCATTCCTCCGGATCGAAACCGCAAGATCGGCGAGGTGCAATGGCCCTCGCGCGTACCGCCCAATCCTGAAAAGGAATTCGCGGTCCTTGACGTTGGCAAGGTCGCTTCGGAAGGGCAGGCTCTCAAGTGGTTCCGCAAGAACCGGAACGCCAAGCGCCAGGTGCTCATCTTCGTGCACGGCTTTAACAACACCTATGCAGACGCCGTCTTCCGCTTCGCCCAGATCGTTCACGACTCGGGCACTGATGCGGCGCCGATTCTCTTCGCCTGGCCATCACGGGCGCGCGTCTTCGACTATCTCTACGATAAGGAAAGCGCAAACTACTCGCGGCGGGCACTAGAGGACCTGATCCTTCAGGCGACAAGGAGCCCCGACGTCGATGACGTGACGATCCTTGCGCATTCGATGGGTACCTGGCTCGCCGCCGAGGCGCTCCGCGGCGTTGCCATGCGCGAAAAGGCAATCCCGGCCAAAATCAAGAACGTCGTGCTTGCGTCGCCGGACATCGATATCGATGTGTTTCGTCGCCAATTCCTAGAGATGGGAGCCAAACGGCCGCATTTCGCGATCGTGACATCGACGCGGGACAAGGCGCTTGGGGCTTCTCGGTGGCTGTCGGGCGGAGTTGAACGAATCGGAGGGGCAGATCTCAGACCCTATGCCGCCGCGCTCGAGGAACTTGGCGTTTCCGTCATCGACACGAGCGCCATCGCCTCGAACGATCCGCTTGGCCATAATGCCTTCGCCGACAGCCCCGAGATCGTACGTCTGCTCGGCCGGCGCCTGGCCGGTCAATCGCTTTCGGGAGGCGATGCCACGTTCGCGGATCGTGCAGGAGTGGCGGCTGCCAATTTCGCCGGGTCGGCCGCGCGCGTGGCCGTTGCGGGGCCGGCATCGGTCATCAGCGGCGAAGCTCGCGAAGTGTTGAAGCGCGAGCTTTCCCCCTCGACCGGGGAGATCGTGGACGGGCAGATCTCGTACTGAATGCAGGGCCGCTGCCCAGTCGAACGCAGCCCAGGAGGTGGCGAAGCACGCCACCTCCCAAAGCCAAAAAGCGCAAAGCAATGGGAGCCGACTAGCCTGTTCGCAGCCGCGGCCCCTTACGGCGCCAGAGTCGTTTGAACGACCCGATAGCCTCGTCGTTTGTCGGCGAGAGGCCGGATGCTCCTTAGTCGAATGCGCCACCGCATCGTGCGCAGCCCTCCACCTCTCCCGAGGACATCGTTTCGAGGGTTTGAACAGCGACGTTCAAATCTGCGGAAAAGCCGAACATCGCGTTGTTGACTATAACGTCATTATGACTTAATAGTCATTTATGGCCGATAGGGAGGAGACGCCTATGAAACTGCAAGCCGCGCGTGCAGTCGCGACGGGACCGGAATTTCTGCGCACGCGGACCTGGTGAGCGCGCGCCATGTTAGCCATCAAACCGAAGATGAGCCGGCAGGTTCTCAGAGCCATCTTGTTTGCCCTGCCCAAGGTACTCAATCACACCGCTTCCGGCCGTCCCGCGTTCGCTGAACGGCTAAAGCAGCGCGATGTTGTGGCATGGATTGGTCTGCAGGACGGTAGCCTCGGCCGCATTCTGGAAATCCGAGACGGCAGATTCCGCTCCCGTGCGGGTTCGCCGGCCGAGGCCGAAGTGGCCATGTCCTTCAAGGACGCAGCGACGGCTTTGAAGCTCCTGATGCCCAATCGCGATCAGTTGGAAATCATCCATGCGGCCAAGAACTTCAAGGTCGTGACGACGGGACCGGACGATCTGGTCGTCTGGTTCACGCAGACCCTCAACATGAGCGAAACTGCAGGCTTGTCCATGGGAACGCCGATGCCCGACGGCAGCCGCCGTTATACCACCTGCACCAACGGCGGACCCCTGTTCGTTCACGTCAAGGACGGCCGGATCCTGCGCGTTACTCCCGTCGAGTTCGACGGCAGCGACCCGTCCACCTGGGTGATCGAAGCCCGTGGGCGCAAGTTCAGCCCGCCGCGCCGCGCGCTGGTTGCCCCCCACGCTTTGACAATGAAATCGCTGGTCTATTCGGACAAGCGAATCCTTTACCCGATGAAGCGGGTGGACTTCGATCCCGACGGCGAACGCAACCCACAGAACCGCGGAAAATCCGGCTACGTGCGGATCAACTGGGACGAGGCGCTGGACATCGTCGCCAAGGAGATCAATCGGCAGAAGCGCGTCCACGGACCCGGTTCGATCACATTCCCCATGTCGTCCCATCATCAGTGGGGAAACGTGGGCTACTACCTGAGCTCGCTGATGCGGTTCGCCAACCTGATCGGCTTCACCCGGGTCGCGGCCAATCCGGACAGTTGGGAAGGCTGGTACTGGGGTGCCATGCACCATTTCGGCAATTCAATGCGTGTCGGCGTGCCTGCGGGCTACGGCGGGGTGGAGGATTGCCTCAAGGAAGCCGAGATGATCGTCTTCTGGTCCTGCGATCCCGAAAGCACCAATGGAGCCTATGCGGGGTTCGAGGGCACGGCGCGCCGTCTTTGGGCCAAGGAACTCGGCATCGAGTTCGTGCATATCGATCCGCATTGCAATCCAACAGCACAGTTGCTGGGTGGACGCTGGTTGCCCGTCCGGCCGCAGACCGACGCGGCCCTGGCACAGGCGATCATGTATGTCTGGGTCACGGAAAGCCTTTATGACGAGGAGTACGTCGCCACCCGCACCACCGGCTTCGATGAATGGAAGGCGTACCTGCTGGGCGAAACCGATGGCGTCCCCAAGACGCCCGAATGGCAGGAGGTCGAGACCGGCATCCCTGCCAAAGACGTGCGCGCCTTGGCCCGCAAGTGGGGTTGCAAGAAGGTCTACCTGGCTGTCGGAATGACAGGCGCTGGATTCGGCGGTGCAGGTCGCGGCGCGACCGGGGCTCAGTGGGCCCGCTGCATGATCATGATGCTGGCGATGCAGGGCTGGGGCAAGCCGGGCGTCAACTTCGGCGGTCTCCAGATCGGCGTCCCGCACGACCTGCATTTCTATTTTCCGGGCTATGCCGACGGAGGAATTTCCGGCGACCTGGCGTGGACCGGCAATGCGCTCAACAACTATCAGCGCATGCCGCACATCCTGACGATGAATCCCGTCAAGCAGATGGTGCCGCGCCAGCAACTGCCCGATGCTATCATCGACGGTCACGCTACCGGCTATCTCTGGGACGGCATGGCTCAGGAGGCTCAGTTCGCGCCTTTCAGCTATCCTATGCCGGGGTACTCGCCGATTCACATGATCTACCGCTACGGCGGATCGTCTCTGAGCACAGTGACCCGCTCGGGGCGCTGGGTGGACGCCTACCGGCACGAGAGCATCGAGTGCGTGGTCAACCAGTCCATCTGGATGGAGGGCGAGGCGCAGTTTGCCGATATCATCCTGCCGGCCTGCACCTCGCTGGAACGCTGGGACATCGGCGAATGGGCGAATTCCGGAGGCTACGCCCATCACGGCGTCAACGTCGTCAACCATCGCGTCATCACCCTCCAGCATAAATGCATTGAGCCCCTGGGCGAGTCGAAGTCAGACTACGACATATTTACCGCCATCCTGACCCGGCTGGGTCTCGGTGCGGTCTTTACCGAGGGCTGCAGCGAGCTCGACTGGGTCAAGCGGGTGTTCGATTCGTCAGATCTGCCCGGCGAAATTCCCTGGAAGAAATTCTGCCGCAAGGGCTACTACGTCGTACCGCCCGAAAAATCGGAACTCAGACAACCCGTCGACATGCGCTGGTTTGCCGAGGGCAGGCGCAAGGATCTGCCGGAACCGGCTCCGATGCCATCCCAGTACGCCGAAGCGTTCGGCATGGGCCTGCAAACGCCGAGCGGCAAACTGGAATTCGTGCCCGAGATATTGAAGCGCAACACGGCGGACAATCCGGACCGCCCACCGGTCAACCGCTACATTCCCTCCTGGGAAGGACTGCGCAACGCCGAGCTGGCCGAGCGCTATCCGCTGCAGATGATCGCCGCTCATAGCCGCTACAGCTTTCACACTAGCATGGATGGCAAGAACAGTGCGGTCAATCAGGTGGAGGACCACCGCGCCTTGGTTGCCGGCCATCGCTTCTGGTTGCTGCGGCTCAACCCGGCCGATGCCGCCGCCCGGGGCATTGGCCATCGTGACCTCGTGAAAATCTTCAACGATCGCGGCGCCGTGATCTGCGCCGCCGACATTTCGCCTCTAGTGACCCCAGGCGTCGTCAAGTCCTATGAGGCCAGCGCCGAGTTCCAGCTCATCGACGTTGCTGGGGAGACCGTCGAGGTCGGCGGCTGCTTGAACATCCTTACCCCGGACAGACCGCAGACCCGCGGAACCAGCAGCATGGCTCCCAATTCCTGCCTTGTGCAAGTCGAGAAGTGGCGGAACGCCGAGGCGTTCAGGATGAATCGCGCAGCGTAGGAGGAAACCGTGAGCAAATGGAACCTGATCATCAACGTTGGAAGCTGCGTGAACTGCTACAATTGCGTCATCGCGAACCGGGATGAGCATGTCGGAAACGAGTTCGCGGGCTACTCGGCGCCGGCCCCTGCGGTCGGCGATAGCCCCATCCGCATCCTGCGGCGTACGCAGGGCAGCGCCCCCATGGTGGAGACCACCTACTTGCCGGTGATGTGCAATCACTGCGATGACGCGCCCTGCATGCGCCGTGCCGGCGACGCCATTCGCAAACGCGACGATGGCATCGTCATCATCGATCCGGTGAAGTCGCGTGGCCGCAAGGACATCGTCCGCTCCTGCCCGTATGGCGCAATCGTCTGGAACGAGGAGCAGCAGGTACCACAAACTTGGTTCTTCGACGCTCACCTGCTGGATCAGGGATGGGATCGGCCCCGCTGTCAACAGTCCTGCCCGACGGACGTTTTCGAGGCGGTGAAACTCGATGACGCCGTCATGGAGAAAAAAGCAGAGACGGAAGGTCTCAAGGTGCTCAAGCCCAACCTCGCGACCAAACCCCGCATTTGGTACCGAGGCCTGGAGCGCTGGGAGACGTGCTTTATCGGTGGCAGCGTCAGCGCAGAACTTGCCGGGTTGGTCGATTGCGTCCAAGGGGCGGAGGTAACCCTTTTCCAGGCAGGCGAGCGTATCGCGAGAGCCACGACGAACGACTTCGGCGATTTTGCCTTCGATGGCTTGCCGGGTGACGGAAGCACATATCGCGTCGAAGTAACCCACGCAAATGGCAGCGTCTGGCGCGACTGTGTCCTAAGCGAGAGCATCTATCTGGGCGAATTGCGATTGGCCTGCCACGACGCCGCAGATGAGCGTGGAGGACCCGATGCTTGATAGTCATCATTGCCGCTCGGATGTGACCAATCGCCGAACAAGACGACAGGAGAGCCGGGGAACGAACGTTGCCCGCATTCTCGGTGCGGCAGAGACTTTGTGCGCGCTCTATGGATCCGGGAAGACGAACGTCTGCGACATCGCGAGCTACCTGAAGATGTCGCCAGCAAATGTCTACAGGTTCTTCCCATCCAAATCGGCGCTTTACGACGAGCTTGTTGCGCGAGTGCTCGAAGACAATTTTCCCGTCATGCCACCCAACTACGGAAGGCTTACGAGTGCAGAAAGTCTCCGAATGTTCATCCTGGAGCTGCACCGACGAGTTCTTGCGCTCATGCGGGAGGAAGAAAAGCTCTTTGAACTACTCACGGTCGCCGACGATGAGCGCTGGCCGGCCTTCGAGGCACACGCAAAGCGCGTGAAGGACAGCGTCGCGGAATTTGTCGAAACGGGCGTCCGTGCACAGGAGTTTCGTCAACAGGACAGTCTTCGGGCCGCCGAATGCTTTTGCGCGTCAACTGCGGCGCTCTGGGAGCCGAAAGCTTTCAAGAACTTCCATTTGAGGCGCTCGCTCACTGCGCCCGAGGACCTGGTTTCCTTCAGTGTTGAGGCTCTTCGGATCCGACGCGGCGGAGTTCGTGCTCGCGGCACCGGAGATCGAGCCGGAGAAAGCTCGTCACATCGCTAATTGGAATTGCCGCCGCTACCCAAGTCAGGCAGCGCGGATCGATTGGGAGGAGGACATTCATGCTCGCAACACCCCCTGACGACTTCGGGCACCCCGTTGTCACTCTGCGCGATATCGAGGCATTCGAGCAAACGCCGCTGTCGGAGCGTAACCTCCCGGCAAGCACCTACGAGATGCTTGAGCGCGGCGCCGCTGTCGCGCCGGATCAACCTGCCCTCTCCTTTTTTCTGCGCGTAGGCGATTTCCGTGATCCCTTCGTCTGGACGCATGCAGAGCTCCTCGCTGACATCACGAGGACAGCCAATGTCCTCCGGCGGTTGGGAATTGGTCGCAACGACGTCGTCGCCTTCGTGCTGCCCAATCTGCCCGAAACGCATTTCGTGATCTGGGGCGGCGAGGCGGCGGGCATCGCCTTTGCGATCAATCCACTTCTTGAAGCGGAACAGATCTCCGAGCTTCTCGTCACCGGGAAGGCAAAATGGCTCGTCACCCTGGCCCCATCTCCGGGAACCGACATCTGGCAGAAGGCGATCGGGGCCGCGGCGAATGTGCCGAACCTGCGAGGGGTTCTGACCGTCAGTCTCGCCCCGTATCTCGGTAACACCGCTACCGACGTGCCCCAGGTCCTCGACGGGGTCACCGTTCCTGTTCTCAGCCTGCGCCAGGAGATGGCCGCAGAACCTGGGGACCGGTTGACCTTCGAGACTCCCAAGGCCGAAGACATTTCCTCCTATCTGTGCACAGGCGGCACCACCGGCCTGCCCAAGATCGCCGCGCGCACCCACTTCTCGGAAGTGTTCGACGCCTGGTCAAGCCGAGCCTTCATTGGCGACGCCTTCGCACCGGGCAAGACGATCTTCTGCGGGCTGCCGCTCTTCCACGTCAATGGGCAACTGGTGACGGGCCTCATCCCCTGGGCGCAAGGCGCACATGTCGTCATGGGCACGCCCCAGGGCTATCGCGCAGAGGGAATTATTCCGTCCTTCTGGGACATCGTCGAACATTATCGCGTCGTGGCCTTCTCGGGCGTTCCGACTGTATATTCCGCACTGCTGCAGGTGCCGGTCGGCGGCTGCGACATTTCGAGCGTTCGCTATGGTTTCTGCGGCGCCGCGCCGATGCCCGTGGAACTGTTCCGCAATTTCGAAAACGCGACGGGAATACGCATTCTGGAGGCCTACGGCCTGACGGAAGGCGCCTGTGTTTCCAGTATCAATCCTCCCCAAGGCGAGCGACGCATCGGCTCGATCGGCCTGCGCCTCCCCTACCAGAAAATGGCAGTGGTCAGACTCGATGATTCCGGCGGCTTCACCGGATTCGCCGGGGCGGAAGAGGTCGGCGTGCTCGCGATCCACGGGCCCAACGTCTTCGCCGGCTATATCAATGCGGAACACAACAACGGTCTCTGGCTCGAGATCGACGGCGAGCGCTGGATGAACACCGGCGATCTCGCCCGCCAGGATGCGGACGGCTATTTCTGGCTGACAGGCCGCAAGAAGGAACTCATCATCCGGGCCGGCCACAACATCGATCCCAAGCTGATCGAAAATGCTGTGCAGGATCACCCGGCGGTGCAACTCGCCGCAGCGGTTGGGCGACCCGATGAACGCGCCGGAGAACTGCCCGTCCTCTACATTCAGTTGAAGCCGGGGACGACGGCATCGGAGGCGGACCTGCTTGCTCATGCTGTCGGCCGAATTCCAGAGCGCGCCGCACATCCCAGATCAGTCCGGATTCTGGCCGCGCTGCCCATCACATCCGTCGGCAAGATCTTCAAACCAGCATTGTCGATGCTGGAGATCGAGGACGTCGTACGCCAGGAGGCGGCATCGGCCGGCGTGAAGCTCGAATCGCTCTCGGTCGTTCAAGACGCCCGGCTTGGGCTGCTGGCAAGAATTGCAACTGAGGGCGATCCAGGGCCGCTGCGCGAAAAAATGGGTCGCTACACCTTTAAGACGCAGTTCCTCTGAAAATTCGCGAGAAAAGGACGCCAATCATGGCGATCAATCTTGCCCGTTCGGAGAGCGGGCGCCGGCACTCCCTTGGGCAAACTACCAGTCAGGAAACCAATCATGAATGCTCCAACTCGGATCCCAGTGACCAACCTTCAGCACCATGTCTTCTACGTGACCGACCTGGAGCGCTCGAAGGCTTTCTATATCAAGCTTTTCGATCTGCAGTTCTCCGCTCTCAACCACCCGGACAGCAGCGCAGCAATGCGCCTGTCGCAGCAGGAAATGCACTTCTTCTCCTTCGGCTTCCACCATCACGACATCTGTCTGGTGAAGCATCACAAGCTGAAGATGGACAACAATTCCATGCTGCACTTCGCGTTAGCGGTAAGGGACGCAGAGGCATTCGACGATGTCAGGCGCCGCGCAGGAGAGATGGACCTGTCGATCCGCGAAGGGCGCATGCTTGCCTCTGCGCGCCCTGTCTCGCGTGCTTTTTGCGTCCAGGACCCAGACAAGCACTGGATTGAGATTATTGAGGAGCCCAGCAGATGAGCAACACCGTTTTCGTTCCCCCGAACGTCCTGCCGCCATTCAAACTACGCTTCGCCGGCCTCCTGAAGCGGAAATGGTTTCGCGAGATGGTGCTGCTGTGGCCGACACTGACCAAGCGGCGTTTCTCCAACAAGACGGAAGACTACGGCGTCTTCAGGCCTTCGCTCGTTTCCCACATTGGGCAGCTCTCGATTTATGTGCGCGACATCGCGCGAAGCCGGGCCTGGTACGAGAAAGTTGCCGGCATGATCCACAGCCGCACCTGCGAGCCCGAACCGCATCCCTCCAAGGAAGGGTGGCGCATTCGCTGCTGCTACATGAGTGCCACCGACCACGAGGATTGCCTCGTGCTCATCGAGGAATACGACCCCTCCGGTAGGATCACGGTGCCTTCGGGCATGAGCTTCTTCCACTTCGCACTCGAGGTGAAAGGAAACCGGCTGGAGGATGTCCTGGCCTTTGCCAAGCAACAGCAGGCCGACGGCTTCCAGTTGAACTACGGTCCAGTCCGCCACAACAGCGAACCGCCTTTGGGCGATGGCGAAACCGGTGGCAACGTCGCCTGCTATCTCTACGACCCCGACTGGCACAATGTCGAGTTTTGCGGCGCGATGGACACAATCGAGAACTATCGCGCGCGATACGGGGACCTCAAGGGCAAGGACCGCGCTTGACGCCTTGCTCCGACCTTCAAAAGGCGCGCTGGGCGGAGATTCGAGCCGCTTTCGATGCGGCCCTTCCAAAGAAAGGAAATGAAATGGTAGTGAGAGTGGCCCGATTTACGATCGGCGGCGAACCGTTATGGGGGATTTTGGACGGAGACGAGATTGCGCCGCTCGGGGGCACCTTCGTCTCAACCGCCGACATCCTGCGCCTTACTCCTGCAGAACTCAAAGCGAGGGCAGGCGCTGAGCGGTTCGCGATCAGCTCAGCAAACATTCTGAGCCCCGTCACAGCGCCGGCGCAGATCGTCTGCCAGGGTCTGAACTACGCGGATCACGCCGATCAATCGGGGCATGCGCCACGTCAGAAGAACCTGTTCTTCATGAAGGCCGCCTCATCGCTATCCGGAGCATTCGACCCGGTGATCCGACCCGCCGGGTGTCAGATGCTCGACTATGAAGTGGAACTCGGGCTTGTCCTGAAGCGACCTTTGAATGCGGGCGATCGCGTCACCCGAGAGACCCTCGGCGATTTCATCGGCGGCCTAGTGTTGTGCAACGACGTTTCCGCCCGCGACATCATGTTCGGCGAAGCCTTCTTGCAGTGGTTCCGTGGCAAGAGCGCCCGTACGTTCTGCCCCTGCGGACCCTGGCTGGTCATTCCGGAACCGGAAGAGGTAGCGGATCTGCTCGACAGGATTGAGATCCGCCTCTGGCTGAACGACGAACTTCGACAGTCGGCCCACACCCGCGACCTCCTCTTTCGCCCGGAAACCTGCCTCAACGACATTGCGTCCCTGATGGACCTGTGGGCGGGTGATCTCGTCCTGACCGGGACGCCGGGCGGCGTGATCCTGCAAGCGAATGCCGCTCTGGCCCAGATCGTGACGACTAAGCTCTTCAAGGATTCCGAGCGGAAGGATGCGATTGTCCAGGAAGCAACCGCGCACACACGCTACCTCGCGCCTGGCGACATTATGCGCGCCGAAATGCGTACCGACGACAGCGCCGTCGATTTTGGCAGGCAGTTGCTCGAAATCGTTGACGCGTGATGTCGGCGGGACCAGGACGCGCACGCCATCCCTGCCCGCATCAGCCTGATCTCCGGAGATTGAAGGAGTCGAGGTTCGCCTCCTGATCTAGCCCATTAGCCGGCGCCTTGGAGGCAATGCGCGGGGTCCGCAGCAGGTGAGAACTGTCCATTTCCTTGGGCTTTACAGAAAGCGAGTTGTCTCGGAGGAGGGAGACCCGCATGAAAACTATTAGGTTGGTGACCGGACTTTTCAGCTATCTTTTCGTGACACCTGCGGTCGCAGGAGGATTCGATGTTCTGGGGCAGCCGAATGACGTCCTTTTCGAGCCAGGACGCTACATCGAGTTCGGGCTAGGTTTTGCCAGTCCGAGCGTGGAGGGACAGATCACTGCCGTCGGTCCCCCGTTTGCTTCGGGCGACACGGCGCCCACGCTTCCATTTTACACTGGCGCCTTCAAGGCTGATATCAACGAGCAATTCTCGGGAGCGGTCATTGTAGATAATCCCTACGGGCGCACGCTCGAGTACAATAGCGGACCGCTGTCCGGGCTGACGGGAGAAGTCGAGTCATTCGCCGTCACAGGCTTGCTGCGCTACAAGCTGACGGATCGTTTCAGCATTTTCGGCGGCCCAAGGCTTCAGCGTCTCGGCGGCAATACCGATATCTCAGTCTTTGCAGGCGGCGTGCCAGCCGGCTTCGCCAACGTCGAATTTGAGGACACATGGGCGGCGGGCTACGTGGTCGGGGGTGCCTTTGAAATCCCGGAGGCCCATGTTCGGGTCGCAGTCACCTATAATTCGGCAATCGACTACGATCTCGACACTTCCGGTGCTTACGTCGGGACGACAAGCGTCGAGACCCCCCAATCGGTCAACATCGATCTTCAGGCCCCGATCAGTCCTTCGACGCTGCTATTCGCGACGGTTCGCTGGGCCGAATGGAGCGAAACCACAATCAGTCCGCCGGGTTATCCTCTAGGCTCGCTGACCCACTTCAACGATACGACAACCTACAGGCTCGGCGCAGTGCAGGTGTTCAACGAGAATTGGGCGGGATTCACGGCTCTGACCTACGAGCCAGAAACCGACATATCGGCTGACGCGCCAATCGACGCAACAGACGGTCTATGGGGGGCAACGCTCGGTGCGATCTACACGAAAGACAAAGTGAAAGTGACGACCGCTGTCTCGTATTACCAGTTCGGTGACGCGTCGGGTTCATTCGGAGACTTCACGGACAATGATGTAGTCAGCGCCGCCGTCAAGGTGGGGTATTCGTTTTGACCGGACTTCCGGAAGCGCCTCGACTGCCAAACTTTGCAGTTGCTCGGGAGTGATTTCCGGCAGGTTGCCATGCCGCATAGCGCCCGGACGACCATGTCCGGCGCCCAGACAGCACCAGACATGAATGGAGAAAACTATGCAGAAGCAATTCGCCCCGAAGGTGTGGCGTTGGAACCGCCCGAATGGTGCGCACCATGCAGAAGCGATCGGCATGGCGGAGACCGCTACCGGTCACGAGGCTATGAGCACCACAGACAAAAACGACCGCAACTGTGGTCACAGCCGTCACTCAGCACCATCCCGACGAATTTCCGCACTCCACCCGACGCCGACGGATCGAACCGGAAAGGTCGACCCATAGCCGACTGTCAGATGGTGAGGCGGCCAGGTCCGCATCCGGCTGGTCTGCGAGCATAGTCCGACTGGCCGAGAGCCTTTTGGATAAAGCGGATCTGCTCGCGCAGGGCCGCTTCAGTGTCTTCGCCGCGTTGAACGCAGTGCTCGATCAAAATCGGATGGAGGAACGGGATGAACGCGGTATTGACGGCACGCGCCGCTTCGGCGGGATCTTCGATCTTGCATGCGCCCATTCCGATGCCCTCGCGAATGATTGCCTCGAAGATCGTCACCAATTGCTCGATGTGCGAGTTGATGACTGGCCAGTTCTCCTGCATGGCGGCGACTAAAAGGTCGTGCAGGCGCTTTTCCTTGAGGAGAGTCATCTTGCAGTGGCGGTGAATGGCGGTCAGGAGCTTCTCGAGTTTCTCCAGGGGCGGCGCGTTGCTGCTTGCGATCGTAAAGGCGACCTCAGCGATACCGTTCAAGACCCGCCTGCAGATGGACTCCTTGATCGCGTTCCTGGAGGGAAAGAAACGGTAGACGTTCGCCCGGCTCATGCCGAGTTCGGAGGCGATATCGGCCACCGACGTCTTACCGTAGCCGATGCGGCGAAAGTATTCCTCCGCCACCTCCAGGATGCGAGCGCGCACCTCGTCGGAATCGGTTCCCTTCGGACCGGATGAACCATGGAAGTCTCCAGCACGATTGAACCGGATCTGCCGCGCTTGATCATCTGCAAGCGGCAAGATCGTTTGGCTCCGACGCGCTGCTTCTGGCCACCAACAGTGAGGCCGTAAGGGTCGTTCTGCTCCCTGCGGCCGGTGTAGCGCGGTCGCTGGCTGGGCGAGCCGGGTCCGCTGATAGCGAATTCCTCTTGCGATGCACTGCACTGTGCAGTATACCGTATCTGCACTCGATAGTGCAAATGCAGTCGTGAAGAGGAATTGAACATGGAAGTTTGCAATGGTTCGAAGGGGGCGGTTCGGAAAGCCCCACGCGGTTCGGATGGCCATCGCCAGTCTCGCAGCCTTGCGACAAGGGAGCGCATCCTTGTCGCAGCCGCGACGACACGTGCGGCGGAAGCCCGCAGCGCACCAGTCTCGCCGGGTTCGTCGCCGCGGTGGCCGGCGCTGATGACTTCGGTCTTGCGAAATGCCGTTCAGGCCGCCGCGTTCGGCGTCGTTGTGGGATTCGCCGCGTTGCCGATAGCGCGAGCAGAGGAACCGGCTCCGCCGTTCAAACCGGCGATCAGCGATGAAGTCGCCACCGCCGTCTCGCAGATGGGCAAGACGCTCCTGGCGAAAAACCAGTCGATTACGGCGAGAACCATCAGGGTCTACTTGGACCAATCCGGACAGCCGCTCCACATCTTTCATGAGATGAAGATCGTCATGCGCCGTCCTAACCGAATCGCGATCGTGTCCACCGGCGATGACGGCAAGCACAATCTATTCTACGACGGCAAGGCGGCTTCAATCTTCCTACCCGACAGCAAGGAGTACGCCGTGATTGCCGCATCGGGTGACATACCGTCCGCGCTCAATTCGGTGCTGGACAAGATCGAGGTCGATTTTCCACTCAGCGGCTTTCTTACTGACTCTCCGGACAAAACGTTGCTTAGCGATGCTATCGCCGCTTGGCAGGTTGGGACGGCCAACATCGACGGCGTCGAGTGCCGCCATCTGTTTTTCCATCAGAAATCTGGCATCGATCTGGAATTATGGGTCGAGAAGAATAGCGCGGCCACACCGCATCGCCTCATCGCTACCTACCGGCGGCTCCCGGGCCAACCCAGTCTTGTTGCGGAATTCACGAACTGGAGCACCCAAGCCCGTCCGTCCGACTCCGAATTCGCCTTCCGACCTCCTGCAGGGGCGAAAAAGATCAAGTTGACTCCGGCCGTTGCGCCGGAAACCAAGAGGAGCAAGTGATGAACCATCTGAAACGGACTTTCGTTGCTCTTCTCGCAATGACGGTTGCAGGATCGGGCGTTGCCTTCGGCCAATTTGCGCCGCCGGGCGGCCCGCCGCGCCTGCCGATGGGCGGACCGCCGCGCCTGCAAATGGGCGGCATGCCGCGTCCACCGCTGGCCAGCCAAGCCCGCCCGCCGGTGAGCGCACGAAACCGTCTGCCGGTGAAACGCCCGACCCATGCGCCAAACGTCGGTGGCGCAAAGCGGCGATTGGCGGAAGGGCCTGGCCGCGGAGGGAATAACTTCGGAAATATCCGCAACACGCTGGACTCGGGCGGTAACATCAACGGGAACCGCACCTTCGCGAATTCCGGGGGCAATATCGCAGGCAATATCGCCGCCAAGGACTCGGGCAATGTGACTGTGAATAATTCCGGCGATGTCAAAGTCTCTGGTAACGGCAACGGATACTTTGGCCGTGGATACTATGGCCGCGGCAGCTATGGTGGCGGCGACTATGGCGATTTTGTCAGCGGCGATTATGGCAGCGGAGATTATAGCTATGGCCGTGGCTACTATCGCCGCGCGGCCTACGCCCTTGGCGGATATGCAGTCGGAGTAACCACCGGTGCCGCGATCGCCTCGAGTGGAAACGGGAGCGGCAGTGGGAACACATATTATTACAACACATCAGGGTCTGAGTCTGGGTCTGGCTCTATCTCCTCTCGCTCCAGTTACTCGAGTTCGTCCTCTTCTGGTTCGTCTGGCGGGACATCTTCGAGTGCGTCCTACGCGACCTCTTCGGGGTCTACCGGCGGAGCCTATTCGGCTTCCTCTGACGCGACTTATGCGGGCTCCTATAATCGAGGCCAGGCCGGCCCGTCCGCTGGTGCTGGGAACGGAGGCTCGAACCAGGGGCACGGCAGCGCGAACCCCCCATCTGTGAACCTGATGATGGTGGGCCTGTTTGAGAGCCTGCCACCGGATGGCACGATATGGACCACGGAAGCTGCAGTCGCTTGGCTTCAGGCTGCCGCCGCCAATTTGCGGATCGCATACAAGGTCCCGGGAAACATCTCCGTCACGGGCGAATATCCGCCGCCTGATTAAAACAGCGGTTACGGCGGGAATTAGAGCCGGTTAAAAAATGGCGACGCTGGAGGTTCCGTATGGTGGACCGGATCGGTCGGGCGACCTGTCCGGTCCTTGTGTTGCACTACACCATGCAGTACATGGAGTGGCGCACTCATGGGTGCAATGGGGGTGATTATGGATGACAGCAGAGCTTCAAATGGGGCCAGCCCAAAAGGCCGGCATGGCGGCTCACGGGAGGCGATCATCGAGGCGGCCGGGCGGCTGTTCCTGGAACGGGGCTTCGGTTCCGTCAGCATGGACGACCTGGCCAAGGCCGCCGGCGTGGCGCGGCGAACGCTCTACAACCAGTTCGCAACGAAGGAGGACATCTTCCGGGAGATGCTCCGCAGGGTGTCGGGACAGCTCGAGGATGCGCTTCCGCCCGGCCTCGAACCACACGGCGACGTCGAGGACGTTCTCCGTGTCATCGCGCACGCGATTCTGGAGCTGCACAGGCACCCGGAATACTGCGGCTTTCTTCGGATGGTGGTGGCCGACTCCCGTCAGTTTCCGTGGATCGCCGAGGAGTTTGCCGCGGTCATGGAGCCTCAGACCGAGAGGCTCGTGCGCTATCTCACCGATCTCGCCGCGCTGGGTGTCCTGGACTGCCGCAACCCGGTGCTTGCGGCTCATCAGTTCATGGGGATGCTGAACGAGCTATCTCTGTGGCCCTGGATGATCGGTCGCGAAAGCCTCCCCTTCGCGACCGAGGACGTGGTTGAAGAGACGATCCGGATGTTTTTGCAGCGGTATCGACGAATCTAATCGAAGCGGCACGGTATTGCCGACGCAGGCTAACGAGTGCGGTTGCTGCAGCGGTCCAGTCGTGATCGACATGGTTACATTCGTTTGAACGCGCCCCTTCGCCCGGCTTGAGTTTGCGAAGCGCAACTCATCAGCTTGCCCTCCGATGAACACCAAGAGCGAGCAGGCCGGGAGCGAGCAATCGAATCCAATCCTACGTCATTCAGGCACCGGAGGTCCTATCCACGCGCCTGCCGGTATAGTGGGAATTCTGTTTGCCAGTCCGTCGAGCATGCCTTGCAAAACGCTCTCGCTCAGTTCGTCGGTATTTTCGCTGGGGCCGACCAGTCGGTCCACCAGTAGCAAAGTCAGGCCATGTATCTGCGACCATAAAATTAGGATGGCACCATCGATCTTGCGTTCGTTTTGCGCGATGTTCGGAATGGAGAGCCCAAGAGCGCCTTCGCTTATCGCGTCCACCATGAGCGCTCTCATTTTCTCAGCAGCATCCCGTTCGATGGCAGGGCGGCCATTATCCTGACCGGTAAGATAGCCGCCGAACATCAATCTGTAGAGTGCGGGATTGCTGACGCCGTCGCGAACGTAAGCGCGCGCCATAGCTGCTAAACGCTCGCGTGGACTAAAGAGATCCTGCGTTGCATCGGTCATTCGCTTCGCGAGGCGCTCGAATCCCACCGCCGAGACCGCCGCCAACAACTCACGCTTGTCAGCGAAGTGTTTGTACGGAGCGTTATGACTGACGCCCGCTCGACGCGCGAGCTCGCGAAGCGAGAACTCTGTGCTTTGGGATTCGCTCAGGACCTCGAGTGCGGCACTTACGATGGCCCTGTGCAGGTCACCGTGGTGGTAGGGGCGTTGCTCTGCAGTGGAATTGGCTTTGGTCATGACTATCCATTTAGGGTTGAATGTTGCCCGCGTCAACATTTTGCCATCTAAGTGACTATCCATGTTGACATCGCCCACTTTGACACCTAAGTGGGCGTTGTCAACATCGGGCAAGGCCCGTTACGCACATCAGATTGGAGACTTCAGATGGACCATGAAAACCGCAGCTTGGCAGAACTGTCCGAACCCAACACGAGCGCGGGCGCGTGGGGATTGCGGTACCCGGGATTAGTCATGGGCAATGGCGGCAAGAACGAGGTCAAGGAGTTCACCGGCATGTGGGCCCTCCAGCCCGACGCCGACCTGGTAGCGCTCACGGATACACTGAGCCGCGAGATCCCTGTCTGGGGAGGGCCTGGAAAGACGTTCTCCGAGGCGACGACGATGCTGGGCTTGATCCGGACAGCGCGCTGGTTCGTTGCCAGGACCCAGGACTTCGGCGGTTATACCCTTTTCTTCATTTCTCAGTTCGACGGCACGTTGGAAAAGTACTTCGACGACTTCGTTCTCAATGGAAAGGAGAATCTGACGAAGATCTGGGGCCAGTGCGTGGGTTGCCCGACCGGCCCGGATGCGACCGCACGTGACATCGTAGAATACATCGCACGCGGTCAGATCAAGACCCTGGCCTGCTACGACGTTGCTCCGAGCCTCAGCATTGGCCAGATCTACAAGGCCGCCGACTGGTACGAGAAGACACTGAAGTTCCAGCGTGCGGTCGCTAAGGGCGACGGCAATCTCGACGATGCCGTGGATGCCTTCTTCCACGAACTGGCGCAGCCGTACGAGCCCGTGCTGAGTGGCGCGATGATCGACACGGATGTGGCCCATCAGTGGCAGTACGAGGATGTTGCCGAACGCCTCAGCAAGTGAGGCAGGCGAAGTTGGTGCCGCCTGACGTTCCGGTGGATGGATCGGCCATTGGCTTTCAGCCTGGGATCGATCTCATCTGCCGCTGATCGCGGTGAATTTTTGCGACAAGGATAACGAATATGCCAGCTCTCGGTTCTCAACGGGGCTTAACGTCTGCTGACCTGAAGGCTAACCTGCACGACATCCAGGACAACATCGTGGCGCCTATTCTAATGCGCTACGGGCGTCACATTTTCCTTACGTTCAACGGCGGCGCAAAAGCCCGCGCATGGCTGCGCAACATGTTCCAGCGCGTCAATGCCCACGAAAAGGAACATGGGACACGATTCACGGTCAATATTGGCTTTACCTACCAGGGGCTAAAGGCGCTCGGACTTTCTGAGCGAGCGCTGAACAGCTTCCCGGAGGCGTTCCGGGCCGGCGCCCGGGGTCGTGCGAACGCGGTGGGTGATGTCGGGCCGCACGCGCCGGAACATTGGGAGGGCGGACTGGGCGGCCCCGACATTCATGCTATGGCGTTGCTGCGAACCGATTCCGACGAAGGTCGCGAAGAGGCGACCCGGATCCTTGAAGCGGAATTCGAGGCCACTGGTGGGGTCGAAATCCGGTTCATTCAAGACACGATGGCGCTTGCGCATGAGAGCGGGATCGGATCAGAGGGCGAGCATTTCGGGTTCGCCGATCCGATCTCCCAACCGCCGATCGAAGGAGCGGACACGCCTTCTTATCCTGGCGATGGCGTACTGGAGAGCGATGGCACCTGGCGCCCGCTGAAACCGGGAGAGTTCCTGCTCGGCTACGAGGACGAGGTCGGGCCTGGCGGCACGCAGATGCCCGAACCATTCGAACTGCGGGTGAACGGAACATTCGTCGTGTTCCGCAAGCTCTATCAAGACGTGGCAGCATTTCGCCGTTACCTGGCAACAGCCGCACAATCCCTCTATGGCAGCGACGATCAGCATCACCGAGATCTCGTGGCGGCCAAAATGATGGGTCGGTGGCCCAGCGGTTGCCCCGTCGACCTGTCGCCCGAAAGGGACGATCCAGAAATCGCGGCCGACCCCGACCGGCGCAACAACTTCACCTATGAAGGCGACGACCGGGGGCTGCGGTGCCCGCTCGGTTCTCACCTGCGCCGCAGCAACCCGCGCGCCACTCCGTTGAAACGGGCAACTGCGGTACGGCGGCACCGGTTGCTCCGGCGCGGCGTCGAATATGGTCCACATCTTAGGGATGGCGCGCTCGAGGACGATGGCATCGATCGCGGCCTCATCAATCTTTTCGTACAGGCCGACATCGAACGGCAGTTCGAATTCGTCCAGGCCGAATGGATGAAAGGCGGCGAATTCCTGGGACTCGATCCAAGCGAGCAAGACCCCATCAATGGTGTCGGGGGCGAAGGCTCGCAAATGTCAGTTCCCGGTGCCAGGCGACCGTTCCTCTTCGACCTGCCGACCTTCGTCACTGTGAAAGGCGGCGAGTACCTGTTCGTGCCCGGGCTGAATGCGCTCAAGGGCATCGTCGAACAAAAATTCTGAACTGGCGAAAAGAGGCGAACTCAATGTCAGACCATTTCAGCGGCCCCGCGGTGATGGACGATCCCGCAGTGGACATCACCGATTTCTATGCCTTTCCCAGCCCGGAGCGCCCGGGGAATCTCGTCCTGATCATGAATGCGTTTCCCATGGCAACGGCGCAGGCCTTCTTCAGTGATGTCGTCACCTACCGTTTCCGGCTGCGGCCGCTCACCCGGTCGGCCGGCAGCTTCGTGCACGGCCCGGCCGAACATACGATCGATGTCCGTTTCGATGATGTCCCGGAAGGGACTTCGGTTCAGAAAGGGACCGTCGTCACCTCGGACGGGCGCGAGACAGGCTTCGTCACCGGCGAACCGTTGGAACTGGATGGCACGCGCGTCTTCGCGGGACTGGTCAGCGACCCGTTTTTCATGGATGTCGAGGCGACTATCCGGACCGATATGTCAGGCAAACTGTCCTTCGGGAAGGAAGGTACCAACACCGTTCAGCTTCGCGACGTGTTGACGATCGTCGTCGAGGTGCCGATTGCCTCGATCCGCGAACGCTTCAATGGCATCACACTGGTTGCTGCCATTGCGGAGACCCTTGTCACGCGCCGCGGCAAGCCGATCCGGCTCGAACGTGTCGGCCGGCCGGAAATCAAGAACGTCTTGCTGGCGAACGCGACACGCGATCCCAAGGGCGTTGAACTTCGCGATCTTTACAACAGGGAGGATGCCTTTGCCCTCTCCAGGGCATATCGGCCGCTCTACGAGTCGCGCGCTGAGGCAACGCTTGCGTTCTTCGACGGTCTCGATGGTGAGGTTGCATGGGCGCCAGGCACAGATGGGCGCCATCCGCTGCGCGACCTGCTGATGGGGGACTACTTGATCCTGGACCTCGCGCATTCCTTCGCGCCGGGCAATTTCCTGGAGATCGAACGGGCAGCGCTTGAGAACCGTCCGCACGAGAGCGCCGGCGGTCGCTGGCTCGACGACGACATCCTGGACGAGATGCTCACGCTCTACGTGAATGGCGGGCGGGGCCAGCGACTGGGCGACGGGGTCGACGGTCCGACCCAGCCGGCCAGCCGGGTCTTTCCTTACGTGCGCAAAGCTAACGAGCGGGCCGATCTTCCCGTGCCCGCATTTGTGGAGAAGTGAACATGGACAGATTGAAAGGGAACAGCGCGGTCGTGACCGGCTCCGCATCCGGCATCGGCAAAGACTGGTTCCTGCAATATCCGGTGATGTCGACACTGAGGCCCAGCTACCCGCGCGGGCCCTGGCACTACAAGGACATGCACCAACTCGTCGTCACTTACGAGAGTACCGCGGAAGCCGTGCGCGCGGTTGTTCCAAGACCTCTCGAACCCGCCGAGGGCAACCGCGTCACAATAGAGTGGCGGCACATGACCGATGTCAGCGGATTCGGCCCGTACACCGAGGTCGGTCATTCGGTCGCTTGCACCTTCGAGGGCAAGCCGGTCATCTACGTCTTCCAGGCATTTCTCAACAGCGAGTCACCAACGCTCGCCGGCCGGGAGATCCTCGGCTTCCCAAAGCGGCACGGCGAGCCTGAGCTGAAGACGGTGCGCGAGGTGCTGACGGGCAGCCTGTCTTATGGTGGCGTGCAGGTGGCTCTTGCGACGATGCCGTACCGCGCGGTCGATTTGTCGGATCGCCTGGCGGAGATAGAGCAGGAGCTGCAGACGACCCAACTCGTGCTCAAGCTGCTTCCCGACGTCGACAATCACACACCGAAGGTCGCACAGCTCGTCCGGGTCAATCTCTACGATGTCCGGTTGAAGGGCGCTTGGGGCGGGCCGGCAGACCTGTTCACGATCCCGCATGTCGGCTGCCCGATCGCGGCGCTTCCGGTCGTGCGCGTGCTGGAGGGCCGACAGCATCTCTGGGACATGACGCTTTGCGACGGTCAAGTGGTGCACGACTACCTTGAAGCCGAGCGCCGTTAGCTTCGGCCAGAAATTCCAACTTCGCGAGTGGAGGTCTCTCCACCGCCATTACTGGAGAGAAAAACATGGACATGCTGAAGGGCAAGGGAGCCTTGGTGACCGGCGCTGCATCCGGCATCGGCAAGGCGATCGCGACGGCATTTATCGGTGCCGGTGCGAGCGTGTTGCTCTGTGATCTCAATGCGAAAGCGCTTGACGATGCCAGCCGCGAGCTAGGTGATCGCGCGAGTGGCCGCGTCATCGACGTTTCAGACGAGGACCAGGTCGAGGACGCGCTGCGCGCCGCACGCGACACTTTCGGATCGCTGGACATCGTCGTCAATTGTGCGGGATTTGGCGTAATCACGCCGCTTACCGAACTGTCCGCCGACAAGTGGAGATCGGTTCAGGCCGTGACGCTCGGCGGGGTCTTCTTCGGCGTCAAGCACGGCGCAAGGATCATGATTGAGCAAGGAAGACCAGGTGTCATCATCAACATCTCATCGGTGAACGCACGGCAGGCCGGCGAGGGTCAGGTGGCTTACTGCGCAGCGAAGGCCGGGGTGGACATGATCACGCGCTGCGGTGCCTTGGAACTCGGCAGTCGAGGTATTCGCGTCGTAGGCATCGCGCCAGGCCTGGTGGAAACGCCTTTGACAAGAAAAGAGCTGGAAGATCCAGCCATGCGCGAGCTCTTCCTGGGCGTGATCCCAATGAGACGTGCGGTTGTGGCGGAAGAAATTGCCGAGGCTGCCGTCTTCCTCGCGTCGGACAGGGCGAGATCGATCAACGGCGACACGATTGCGATCGACGGCGGTTCGTTGACGCGCGGTTATCCGGCCCTGTTGACCGGTCTCCAGGGTGGCGTCTGATGATGATCGATCCCCGGCGTTACACAAGCGGGCGAATCGCTCTTGTCAATCTGTCGGCATCGATCAACAGTTTGGAGGGCGGCCGTGTCAAAGGCGCGAATTTCGAAAGCTTACTGAAACTGTCGAAGCTCCTGTTTCTTCGCGGTGACGTGCTTGGTCGTATCGTGGACCATGACCGGGCGGAGATGATCGCGACCGAGGCCGTTGAGCTGTCGCGCGGCTCCGCCAAAGCGCTCCTTGTTCACGCCCAGATCGCTGGACGGTTCCACCGCTTCGATCAAGCGAAGGCGCTGCTTGATGAAGCGCTCGCGGCCGGCTGTTCAGAGCCGGAACCGGAAATTGACGTCGAACGGGCAGCGATACTGCAGGCGACGGGACAATATAAAGAGGCGCGGGTCCTGCGTGAGAGACTCGCAAAGAGCGATCCCCGGATCGATACCTTCGGAGGCCTCGCGACGCTGCTCGCGGAAATGGATGAGTGGAGCGCGGCGGAAACCTTCTATACGGCGGCGCTCGGTGCCGACAATGGCGTGTCGCCTTTTCCGTGCGGGCAACTGCTCTTCGAATGGGGAGTGAGCGCTATGCGTCGCGGCGATCTGGATCGCGCGGACGCGGCCTTCGCTGAGCTCGGCGCGATCCTACCAGCGCACGTCCCGGGGTGGGGACATCGTGCCGAGGTGGCGCTCGCGCGCGGAGAGTTGGACGTGGCGGAAGCCCTCATCGCACCTCTGGTTGAAACATCCGACGACCCCGAGTATCGCGCAACTTACGCGGAAATCCTCGCCGAGCTCGGCGACGCCAAGGCGGCCGCCATGCAAGCCGAACTTGCGGCAGAAGCGTATGAACGGTTGCTGGCGTGTCGACCCGAGGCGTACGCCGACCACGCGGCCGTCTTCTTCATGGGGATCGGCAAACAGCCGAAGCGTGCGGTCGAACTGGCGCTGGCCAATCTTGAACTCCGCGACACTCCGCGATCGCGCAAGCTGCTTACCAGGGCGCAACACGGCGCGCAGGGAGCCGCGCTGCTCCACGAGGCGGCCCCATGAACACTGCTTCGGCAAACAAGAAGTCTTGCAGCAAAGTGGTTGTCATCGGCGCTGGTTTCGCCGGAATGGCCGTCGTTCGTGCATTGCGCAGCAGCGATGCCGAGATCACCCTTGTCGACCGCAACAATCATCATCTCTTTCAACCCTTCCTCTTTCAGGTCGCCACGTCGATTCTGGAGCCTGCGGAGATTGCCGCACCTATCCGTTCGCTTGTGCGCGAGATGCCTAACGTCCGGGTGGAACTGCGCGAGGCGACGCGTATCGATTTATCCCGCCGGACCGTCGTCATGAACGAAGGAAGCGATCTGGCCTACGACATCCTCGTGGTCGCAACGGGTGCGCAAACAAGTTATTTCGGGCACGAGTCGGAATGGGCCCAACATGCGCTTGGATTGAAGTCGCTCGGTGACGCCATCACCGCCAGGAATAAGCTTCTGAAGGCGTTCGAGCGCGCAGAAATGGAGTCGGATCCCAAGAAGCAGGCGCGCGACATGACCGTAGTCGTCGTGGGAGGCGGGCCAACCGGCGTCGCAATTACCGGCACGATCAGCGAGTTTACCCGAAGGACACTGGCATCCGACTTTCGAAATATTGACCTCCGCCAGGCACGCATCGTGCTGGTTCAGTCTGGACCGAGATTGCTGCCCGCATTTAGCGAACGCCATTCGGCCTACGCGGCCAGCGCGCTGCAACGTCAAGGAGTTGAGGTAAGACTAGGTGCGCCCGTCACCCATGTTGACGCGACTGGCGTTACAGTTGGCGATGAACGCATCGAGGCTGCGACCGTGTTATGGTGCACCGGCGTTCAGGGGGTACCGGTAGCGCGCACACTTGGCGGGCACGTAAAACCGAACGGAACCGTAGCAGTCCAGAACGATTTTTCAGTGCCCGGTCATCCCGAGTGTTTTGTTGTCGGGGATGCAGCCCATGCCATCGGACCTGATGGCCGACCCGTGCCAGGCCTCGCATCGATTGCGCAGCAGCAGGGCCGGTACGTCGGCAAGCTGATCTCTGCACGCCTCGCAAACCGCGCCCTTCCCAATCGTTACGAGACGTTCACGCCAAGCAAGGTGGCAACCATCTCTCGGCATGTCGGTGTTGCGGAATTTCGCGGCCGTTCAATCATCGGCTTTCCTGCCTGGTTGATGTGGGGGCTGCTGCATCTTCGCGCCTTGACCGGTGGTGGCCACGCGAAGCTCTCCATCCTGGCAAATTGGCTCCGTCTTCTGGTTACCTATCGTCGCAGTGGACGGCTGATTGTCGAGCCATCCGAGCTTGCAACTCACCAAGAGGGGCACGCTCAGAAAGGTCCTGACGACACCACGACCCGGGTCTCACGGCGCGCCGTGCTTCGCAATTGATGACATCTGGAGCAGATATATGCCGAAATCATCCACGGTATCCTTCGAGCAACACGGAGGCGGTCCGGAACAAAAAATCATCGCGCCGAGGCCTCATCAAATTGTGGTGGTTGGTGGTGGAATAGCGGGATTGGAGATCGTTTCCAAACTGCCGCGGACCATACGTAGAACCCCGATTGCTGTGACGCTAATCGATAGGGAGCCGGCCTATGTCTGGAAGCCGATGCTACATACAATCGCTGCCGGAACAACCGACGTTTCCCAGCAGGAAACCTCCTATATTGCCCAAGCCCGCAGTCGCCGTTTCGTCTTTGAGCCCGGAGAAGTCCAGGGAATCAATCGGAAGGAGCGCAAGGTATATCTTGCCCCGTTAGAGATCGACGGACGCCGTATCTTGCCGAAACGGCATATCTCCTATGACACCTTGATCCTGGCGACGGGTAGTCAGGCCAACGACTTTGGAATACCGGGCGTGCGCGACCACTGCTTCATGATTGACAACCGTTCCCAAGCGATGAACTTCAATCGGGAAATTATGGCCCGAGTACTCGAAACGCTCGTCGCCAACAGCATGTTGCAGATTGCAGTGGTCGGGGGCGGCGCCACTGGAGTTGAACTCGCCGCAGAGCTTATCCAACTTACTGACGTCACGGCCTACTACGGCGCAGCGGGACTGCGCAACCAAGTCAAGGTGACTCTGCTTGAGAGCGGGCCTAATCTGCTGGGCGCATTTCCGGATCGTGTCGCAATCGCCGCGCGCGAACGTTTGGAGAGGCTCGGCGTCACCGTTCTCACTGGCGCGCAGGTCGTCGCGGCGGACGCCGGCTCCCTTCAACTGGCAGATGGCAGACAGATCAACGCAGAGCTGAAGGTATGGGCTGCCGGTGTGAAGGCCGCGGATGCATGCGCAACATTCGACGGTCTTGAGGTGACGCGTAATAACCAGATCGTGGTGAGACCGACCTTGCAGACGACGGTCGATTCAAGAATTTTTGCCGTCGGAGATTGTTCGAGCCTTCCTCTGGATGATGCGGGCAAGCAGCTGCCTCCGGCAGCCCAGGTTGCGCATCAGCAGGCTTCTCATTTGATCCGTTATCTTCCTGGTTGGCTGGAGGGAGTAGATCTGCCGCCCTTCAACTTCCGGGACTTCGGTTCGATCGTGTCGCTCGGTGGCTATGGCGCCTATGGCTCACTCGGACAATTCGGTCTGTTCAAAGGCGGCTTCATCCGCGGACGCGTGGCTCAGCTCGGTCACATTCTTCTCTACCGCAGCCACCAAGCACGGCTGCACGGTTTCTGGCGCGGTGGCCTGATATGGCTCGCGGACATGATCAATTCTCGCGTCCGACCGCGTATTCGATTGCCCGATTGATCAATGAGACCGACGTTGGCTTCCCCGCCCGTTCCGCCATCCGCAAACTAAACAGATAATCGCCAGTCACCCAATTCACACCTGGGACGCGAACGCACTTCCAAGGTTACCAAGGCTGCCACATGACTCCCGTCTTTCTCGGAACACTCCTTGCCTCCGGGCTCTTCGCCGGTTATTTTCACGTGGTTTCCGGACCCGATCACCTCGCCGCGATTGCACCGTATGCGGTCGATGCCAAGGCCAGGGCTTGGCGCACAGGTATTCGCTGGGGAATCGGGCATAGCGCCGGCGTCATTTGCGTCGGGTTGCTCGCGCTGCTGCTGCGAGACACGCTTTCCCTCGATCTTATCTCGGCCTGGTGTGAGCGTTGCGTTGGTGTCGTGCTCTGCGTCATCGGGCTTTGGGGGTTGCACGTAGCGTTGACCGATCGCCCAATACACCATCTGTATGGGCGTGGCGGACACTCGCATGGCCATGAACATAAGCACTCAGCGTTTGCGGTGGGCACGTTGCACGGCCTTGCTGGCAGTTCGCATTTGCTCGGTATCGTTCCCGCGCTTGCTTTGCCCTCGGATGGTGCCGCGGCAGCCTATCTTCTTTTGTTCTGTCTCGGAAGTATTGCTGCGATGGGGACCTTCTCATCTTTCGTTGGCTGGCTCGCAGGCCGGCCGGCCGCCAGCAGTGTCAAAACGCAAAATGCGCTAATGGCCTTGTTTTCGGTAATGGCTATTATGGTGGGCGGCATCTGGATTTTCTCGGACATGTGATTAAACCTTCGTCCTGCGCCAACACCTTACGTCGTAAGTGTCCTGCCGTGACCCGCCCGGAGGCTTCCGCGTAATTGCCATCGTATCGGGTCGATGCGGCGAGTCTCAGGCCAAGAATTTTGCAGCTCGAACCTGGCTCCTGTTCCTCCACGTCCGCTTGTCACGCCGCCAGTCCGTTCGGAACTACTCGGCAAATGATTTCCTCGCCCGCGGATGAAGCGCGATGCCGAGGCACTTGGGGATGGGTAAAGCCCGGACTAGGCTGTATTCCTGGAGTCGCCGCCGGTCTCGAAACTCCACGATAGCGGCGATCAGGAATTCTGAGCATTCCTGTCGAGAGCGGCCAGACTTCATCCGTTCTGACTGCGAGCATGCGTCATGAGCCGATCGGCCGATAATGCTGTCTTGCCGTGATCCTTCGACATCCAGTAATATCCGTTTCCTTTGTGCAAACCAGACGTAAGCCGAGTAGCTGCAGAAATTCCGCTCACCACCCAACCGCGACGGATTGGAACCGGAAGAATCGACCCGTTGCTGCCATTCCCTATAACGCTGGGAATTTCCGGTGCTGGCCCTTCTGCGACGATGGGAACGGGGATGGAAAAGATCGACACTCTGCGGACTTTCGTTCGGCCGCCCGAGCGGGATTTACAGCCATTGCGTCTGCAGACTCAGACGCAATGGCTGTGAGGTCACCTCGTCACAACTGATCAGATGGAGTATCCTAGCAGGCATGCCGGCCATGGGATTGGACGTGGGGCGCGCATCCCATGGTGGACGGTAGCACTCGACTCAAGCTGATTGCATGGGGGATACTGCAGTGGAGGGGCGCGAGCCGGATGATTCAAGCGTCAGTCTCAGACAACAGGTCGAGCTGCTGAGGCGGGAGCGTGACGAGGCTATCGAGCAACAGACGGCGACGAGCGAAATACTGCGGGTCATTCCGATCTCGACCAGTTCCGCGCAGCCCGTCTTCGATGCGATAGCGAAAAGCGCTGCGAGGCTGTGCGCGGCAGAATTTTGCTTTGTGTTTCGGTTCGACGGTGAACTCCTGCACGCCGTCGCCTATCACGGCATATCGCGCGAAGGCATTGAAGCGGTACATGCCATTTTCCCGCGGAAACCCTATAGGGGCAATGTAACGGGGCGAGCCTTTCTCAGCGGTACCATAGAGCAGATTCCTGACGTATTTGCCGATCCCGAATACCAGTTGCTCCCGCTGGCGAAAATCGTCTCCTATCGCAGTGCCATCGGCGTGCCGCTGATGTTGACAGGGCGTCCGATCGGAGCGATCGGCGTCAGTCGACGTGAGGTCGGATACTTTCCAGAACGGCAGGTTAAACTCCTGCGGACATTCGCCGATCAGGCGGTGATCGCCATCGAGAACGTCCGTCTTTTCGAGGAAGCGCAAGCGCGCAACCGAGAGATTGGCGAGGCGCTCGAACAGCAGACTGCGACAAGCGAAATACTTCGCGTCATCTCGACGTCACCGACCGATGCGCAGCCCGTGTTCGACACTATCGCGCAGCGTGCCGCCCGGCTTTGCGGCGCGCAATTCTGCCACGTGTTTCGCTATGATGGCGAACTGTTGCATTTCGTCGCGCATCACCGGCTGGAACCCGAGGGCGCGATGCTTCCATCCCCACCCGGTCGAGGCAGTGCGGCCGGGCGTTCAATCCTCAGCCGATCGGTGGAGCAGATAGAGGACCGGCTCGTCGATCCAGAATACGAGGCCCACCCCGCCCTTAGCGCACAATCCTCGAACTACCGGAGCCTGGTGGCCGTACCTATCTTGCGCGGCGGTCTTCCGATCGGAACCATTGTCGTGGCAAGAACCGAACCGGGATTGTTCCCCGATCGCCAAGTCGAACTCCTCAAGACCTTCGCGGAACAGGCCGGGATAGCAATCGAGAATGTTCGACTGTTCACCGATCTGGAGAAACGGAATCTCGACCTGAAGGAAGCGCTGCAGCAGAAGACTGTGACAGCGGATGTCCTCAAGGTCATCAGCCGGTCGACCTTCGACCTCCAGACCGTGCTCGATACGCTTGTCGAGTCGGCCGTGCGGCTTTGCGAGGCGTACGATGCAGTGATATTCCTGAAGCATGGAGACATGCTCCATCCGAGAGCGCACCATGGGCCGATTCCAATGGATCTCCCTGGCTGGCCGGTATCACCGGGCTGGGCGACCGGGCGAGCGGTTATAGAGCGAAGGTCCGTCCATGTCCCCGACCACAGCGCCGAAGCCGACGAGTTCCCGGACGGACACCGCATGGCGGCGCGGATGGGCCACCGTACAACTCTGGCAGCGCCTTTGTTGCGGCAAGAGGAATCAATTGGCGCTCTCGTCATTCGCCGGACCGAAGTCAGGTCTTTCACGGAAAAGCAGATCGAGCTCGTTCAGACCTTTGCCGACCAGGCGGTCATAGCGATTGAGAACGTGCGGCTGTTCGACGAGGTGAAGGCGCGAACGGCAGAGCTGTCCGAGGCGCTGGAGCAGCAGACCGCGACGGCCGACGTGCTGAAGGTTATCAGCCGTTCCGCATTCGACCTGCAGGGCGTTTTGGATACCCTTGTATCGTCGGGTGCCCGTCTTTGCCACGCGGACATGGCGACCATGACCCGGCCGATGGGTGACGCGCACTATCCTGTCGCCCGCTTCGGCTTCTCGCAGGAATTCGACCAATATTTCCGAGCGCTCCCGCTGGAGCCGGGGCGCGGCACCATCGTTGGGCGCACCCTGCTTGGGGCCCGGCCGGTTCAGGTCGCCGACGTTCTCGATGACCCGGAGTACGAGCTGCGCGAGGGGCAAAGACTTGGCGGGTTTCGTAGCGTACTTGGCGTGCCGCTCCTGCGCGAAGGAAGCCCGATCGGGGTGCTCGCATTGGCCCGCTCGACCGTGCGGCCCTTCACCGATAAGCAGATCGAGTTGGCATCGACCTTCGCCGACCAGGCGGTGATCGCCATCGAAAATGTGCGTCTTTTCCAGGAAGTACAGGCGAGAACCGAGGAGCTGTCGCGCTCCCTCGAGGAACTCAAGACCACGCAGGACCGATTGATCCAGACGGAGAAGCTCGCCTCGCTCGGACAACTGACCGCCGGAATTGCGCACGAGATCAAGAACCCGTTGAACTTCGTCAATAATTTCTCGGCGCTGTCGGTCGAATTGATCGAAGAGCTTCAGCAAGCGGTGGGCGGCGCGGTAGCCGACGGCGCGCCGCGCGCCGAGATCGACACACTCGCCGACACGATAAAGGGCAATCTTGAGAAGATCGTCCAGCACGGCAAGCGCGCCGATTCAATCGTCAAGAACATGCTTATGCATTCGCGTCAGGGAGCGGGAGAGCGCCGCCCGACCAATATCAACGCCATCGTCGAGGAGAGCCTCAATCTCGCCTATCATGGGGCTCGAGCTGAGAAGCAGGGGTTCACGATCACGCTGGAGAAATCACTCGATCCAGTGGCCGGTGAGGTCGACCTATACCCGCAGGAGATCACACGCGTGCTTCTCAATCTTATCTCAAACGGTTTCTATGCGACGAGCAAACGCGCGGCATCGGCCGCAAGCTCTGTGTGGGCGGCGCGAATCGTCATTACGATATTGTAGAAACCAACGGTCGCACCCACCAGGAACAGGAGCCCACCAAAAGCGCGAGCGATGTAATAAGGGTGCATGGCGACGACGGACTCGAGGAACGAATAGGCGAGCGTCCCGTTCTCGTTATAGGTACGCCACATGAGCCCCTGAATAATGCCCGAGTTCCACATCGAGAACACGTAAACGATCGTCCCCGAGAGCGCGAGCCAGAAGTGGACCTCGACCAGCTTGGGCGAATACATCGCTTTCTGCTTCCACATCCACGGCACGAGCGCGTAAATCGATCCGAAGGAAATCATCGCGACCCAACCGAGTGCGCCGGCATGCACGTGCCCAACCGTCCAGTCGGTGTAATGGGAGAGCGAATTCACCGCCCGGATTGCCATAAACGAACCTTCAAAGGTTGCGAGGCCATAAAAGACGGCAGCGACCATCATGAATCTGAGCGTCGCGTCGTCACGCACCTTGTGCCAAGCGCCGTTGAGCGTCGCCAGGGCATTGCCCGCAGAGGCCCAGGACGGCACCAGCAGCACCAACGAGAAGGTCATGCCGAGGGTCTGGACCCACTGCGGCAGTGCTGTGAAGTGCAAATGGTGCGAGCCCGCCCACATGTACATGAAGGTGATGCCCCAGAAGCTGATGATCGATAGCCGATAGGAGAAGAGCGGCCGTTCCGCACGCTTCGGCAGGTAGTAGTACATCATGCCGAGAAAGCCGGCGGTGAGGAAGAATGCGACAGCGTTGTGGCCGTACCACCATTGGGTCATTGCGTCCTGAACACCGGAAAACAGCGAATAGCTCTTCGCATGTCCGAACGACACCGGCACGCCGAGATTGTTGACGATGTGGAGGACCGCAACGACAAGAATGAAGGCCATGTAATACCAGTTGGCCACGTAGATGTGCGGTTCCTTACGGCGTGCCAATGTTCGGATGTAGATGAGAAAATAGACGATCCAGACGATCGTCAGCCAGATATCCGCATACCATTCAGGCTCCGCATATTCCTTCGATTGGGTGATGCCGAGAAGGTAGCCACTCGCAGCGACCAGGCAGAAGAGATTGTAGCCGATAAGCACGAACCAGGGGCTCAACTGATCCGGCAGGCGAGCGCGCGACGTTCGCTGCAACACATGGAAGGACGTCGCGATCAGCGCGTTGCCTCCGAAGCCGAAGATCACTCCGGAGGTATGGACTGGGCGGAGCCGGCCGAAGCTCGCCCAGGCTGCGTCGAACGTCATATCCGGCCAGGCGAGCAACGCCGCGACCCAGACACCGACGAACATGGCGATCACTGCCCAAACCATGGCCAGGACGATGCCCACTTTCGTCGGATCGTCGTAATAACGACTGAGCCGCTCCGGATCGGGCTCGGGAGAATAGAAGTCTGACATGACGAAGAAAGCGAGCCCAAAGCTGAAGACCAGCACAATAAAGCCGTGAACGCCAAGCGTGTCCGCCCGACCATCGGCCGCCATGGTCAAGCCGCACAGGCTGACAACCAGAAGAATGACGACGGCCCATCGCCGTTCGCTCATTGTCAGTCTCGCGACCATCTATCTGCCTCGTTCCAAGCGAGTTGCACGCAAACCTCAACACGCGACGCGCGGCTTCACACATCGACATGCGGGAACGCCGACGATGACGTGTCCTCGACAGGCGGTCTTTGCCGAAAGCACCGCTTTTTTTTTAATTCTGCCGCGCATCACTACCCCTGTGTCAGTCGTCATGGCTACTCAGGTCGCGGCCCGTCGGCCGGAAGCAGTGTAACCCCGGACGGTTTTGTTCAAAATGCAGCCCAAAGCGACAAGACGCGGAGCGCGATTGCCACCGAATTTGCTACGCTGGGAGAAATTGAAGCGCGGAGGCGATGGAGTGAAAGAGCCGTCACAGAGCTCGCCGATCGGTGCGCCATACCCGACCAATTTGAACAATGCGCCGGACGGCGCCGGGACGACCGAGGCATCGGCCGGTTCTATCGCTGCGGCGATGGACCGGTCCGGCGGCATATCAAACCCGTCCGCTGAGGCAGAACCGACCAGACCGGCGATCGTCGAACGGGTCGAGCCGTCGCCGATACCCGCGTCGCCGGCAGCGACGGGCAAGGCGCCGATCGCCGCCACCATCGTCGCCATCAGCACCGCCGTGATCGTGGGATTGTCGTTGTGGTACCTGGTGCAGCCGCAGCCCCTGCTGGTCCAGGGCGAGGCCGACGCCACCCGCATCGACATCGCCGCGCGCGTCGATGGCCGCGTCGGCGAGCGGCCCATCTCGCGGGGCGACAATGTGAACGCCGGCCACTTGCTCGTTGCAATCGACAATCCCGAGCTGCGGATGAAATTGCGCGAGGCCGAAGCGGCACGCTTGGTCGCTGTTGCCGATCTCAAACGCATTGAGGTCGGCACGCGCGCCGAAGTTATTGCCGAGCGCAAGGCGGCGGTCGCGGCAAGCGCGGCGAACATGACGCTTGCGCAGCAGACCTATGATCGCACAGTGCAGTTGACGAAGAGCGAACATGCGTCAATGCAGAACCTCGACGAGGCGACGGCATCGCTCGATGTCGCCAAGCGATCTCTGGAGCAGGCCAAGCTTGCCCTCGACGAGGCGGTCGCCGGATACACGGCAGAGGAGCGCGGCGTAGCAAAGGCTGCTGTCGCCAAGGCAGAGGCGGTAATCGTCACCCTCAAGGCGCAGGTCGCGGAGCTGACGGTCAGCGCGCCGGTTTCGGCGCAGGTCTATCAGGTCGCGGCCGAACCGGGGGAATATGTCTCACCCGGCGTGCCCCTGCTCTCGCTCATCGACCTTAGCGACGTCTGGCTGCGCTTTGACCTTCGCGAAGACTTGCTCAACGGGTTGAAGGTCGGCGATCGGTTCACGGCAAGGATTCCCGCACTTGGAGACGCCCCGATAGAAGTCGAAGTGCGGACGATTGCAACGCGCGGCGAATATGCCGGGTGGCGGGCGACGCGGGCAACCGGAGACTTCGACCTGCGCACCTTCGAGGTGAGAGCCTATCCGGTCGAAAAGGTCAGCGCGTTGCGGCCCGGAATGAGCGCCTACACCGATTGGCGGGCACGATAATGCCAACCCCCCATCGTCCCGGCATTGTCAGCGTCGCCATGCGCGAGATAACCTGGATCTGGCGCGACAAGGTGGCGCTGCTGCTCGTCGTGGGCATTCCGTTGCTCGCCTTTGCGCTGTTGGCCGCGACCTTCAGCAATGCGGTTATCCGCAACCTCCATGTCGATGTCGTCGATCACGACCGATCGAGGACTTCGATGACCTTCGTTCATGCCATCAGTGCCGCGCCGGGCGTTAATGTCGACGTGCGGTCTGAGGACCTTTATCAGGCAATGCATGCGGTCCGATCGGGGAAAGCCATTGCCGCAGTCTACCTTCCCAAGGATCTCGAGAGCGACATTCTGGGCGGGCGCCGTCCGAGGATCGTGATCTTTTCCAACAAGCAGTTCTTCACCCCCGGCAATGTTGCTTCCGGCGCGCTCCAGGGCGCCGTCTCAGCCGCCGTCGCCGACCTGCCGCCCGGTCTACGCGGGACCTCCTTTCAGCCCGGACCGCTGATCGTCGAACAATATGTGCTCACCAATCCCGCCATGAACTATGCGCAGTTTCTGCTGCGCGCGATCTTGCCGACCGTCCTTCACATCGTGGTTGCGATCGCCGCCGGCTATGCCGTTGGCTCGGAGTTCGGGTCGCGCAGCATGAGCGAATGGCTGTCGACTGCCGGAGGAAGCAGCTTGACCGCACTCGTCGGCAAGCTCGCCCCGTACTTCATCATTTTCCTGCTAATAATGGCCGTCGGGCTCGGCATCATTCACGGTCTCTACGAGATCCCGTTTCGGGGCAACGCGGCGCTTGTCGGCGTTTCGGCCTGTCTGTTGATCATCGCCTACCTTTCGATAGGCGCTTTGCTCCAGTTGCTTGTCCGGAATCTTGCCTTCGGACTGAGCCTCACCGGTATCGTCTGTTCCCCGGCTTTCGGATACGCAGGCGTAGGGTTCCCGGTTCTTGCCATGGGCGCTTTCGCGCGCGGCTGGGGCGCCCTTTTACCCCTGCGCTGGTACATACAACTTCTGTTCGACCAGGCGGCGCGCGGCGTGCCCGCGCAGGATTCGGCCATGCCTTTCATGATGCTCGGCGGTTTGGCCTTCGTCTATTTCGGCCTCGCCTTAATGAGACTGCGCTCGGTTTCCCGTCGCCCAATGCCCAACCCGGCGGAGGCACCAGCTCCACCGGGCCCGGCTCGGATCGGTCTCGTGCGCGCCTTCACCGATGAATACGGCCGCATCCTTCGCGACCGCGGCGCCTTCAGCCTGATCGTGCTCGCGCCGATCATCTATGGGGTATTCTATCCGCAACCCTATCTCGGTCAGCTCATCAAGAACGTTCCGATCGCCGTGGTCGACGACGACAGGTCAAACGTCAGCCTGACGATCCTCCAGGCCCTCGATGCACATGAGACCCTCGAAGTTGCGGTTCGGCCGACCACTCTGGCGGAAGCGCAGATGGCCTTGGCGGGTCGCGAGGTTTTCGGCATCCTGGGCATTCCCGCAGGCACGGAGCGCGACGTTCTGAAGGGTGGCGGCGCAAGGTTGCCTGCATTCGTGGACTCCACCTATTTCCTGCTCTACAACCGCACGCTCCAGGGTATCCAGGAAGCGGTGGGCGCAGTCCGCGCCGATCTTGCAGCACGCAGCGCGCGACCGGACGGCAGTCTCTACCGGGCCGCGCTGGCCGGCAGCGCGCCCGTCGAAATCCTGAACCAGCCACTCTTCAACCCCACCGGCGGCTATGGCAGTTACATCGTGCCGGCCGCCTTCGTCCTGATCCTGCAACAAACGCTACTGATGGGAGTCGCGACGGTTGGCGGCGTGGCGTTCGAAGGTGGCGGTCACGCCGCACTCCGCAATCGCAGCGCCTTGACGGCGGTGATCGGCCAGAGCCTTGCGCACCTGTTGCTTTCACTGCCGGGTTACGCGCTCTTTCTGGTCGTCCTTCCGAGAGTCTACGGTTTTTCTGCGAGCGACCGCGTCTTCGAAATCCTCGCGCTTTCCATTCCCTTCATTCTGTCCGTCAGCTTGCTCGGCCAGTTTGTCGGAGGCTGGTTCAAGCGCCGCGAGACCGCGGTGCTCTTGTTCATCGCGATCAGCCTGCCACTTTTCTTCCTTGTCGGCGTGGCCTGGCCGCCTGAAGCGATCCCTCCCGTTCTGCGCGCCGCAAGCGTGATCCTGCCAAGCACGTCGGGAATCGACGCGCTGGTGCGCGTGAACCAGATGGGAGCCTCGCTGTTTGACGTTTTCGACGACTGGATGAGACTCTGGGCGCTGGCGGGCGCATATGCGATCCTGGCTGTTGCGGGCGCCCGGATTGCAACCGCCCGGAGAGCCTAGAATGGATATTGGATCGAAACATCGTCTCCTGATCGCGCTGGCCGTGACGGCCGTGACAGCTCTCCCATTGGCGACAGCGGAGGTCTCGCGCGCGCAGGAAGCGGAGCGGTCGATCCCCGGCATGGTACGCCGAACCGAGATTCGGATCGCACCCGAGATATCGGGTCGGCTGGCCTCGGTGGCAGTTTCGCCCGGCGAAACGGTTCGGAAAGGCGACCTGCTTGCGATTGTCGATAGTCCCGATCTTGTCGCTTCGGTCGGCGAAGCCAAAGCCGTGGCGGCGAGCGCGCGGGCCGACCGAGACAAGGTCTATTCGGGCGTCAGAGATGAGGAAGTGGCAATCGCCGATGAGGGCGTGCGCACGGCCGAGGCGAATCTCGTTCTTGCCCAACAGCAATACGCTCGAGCCAGCGCCCTCCTCACCAGAAATTTCGCCAGCCGCCAAACGGCGGACGAGGCCACCGCATCGCTCGCAAAAGCCGAGGCCGACCTCGACCTGAAGCAGGCCCAGGCGGCGGCTGCACGCGCCGGCCCCACGGCAGAAGAACGCGCATTGGCCGATGCCAGGGTTGCGCTCGCCGATGCGACGGTGGCGCAGCTCGCCGCACGCTTCGATAAGACGAGGCTGTTCGCGCCTGCCGACGGCACGGTACGCATACGGGTGGCCGAACTCGGAGAGATCCTGGGGCCCGGCAAACCGTTACTAACGATGGAGACCGAGGACCACCCGTGGTTTGCTTTTACCTTGCGCGAGGACGAAATGCATAGGATCGCGCTTGGGGCCGCGGTGACGCTGACCGCCCAGGACGGACGGCGCATCGACGCCCGCGTGACGGAACTCCGCCCACTGGGCGAGTTCGCCACCTGGCGTGCGGCCCGCGCCGTCGGCGATCACGATCTCAACAGCTTCCGCGTGCGACTCGACTCCGGTGAAGCCATAGATAATCTCGAACCGGGGATGACCGTTTGGCTCTCTCCTCAACCATAGGGCGCTCAAAGGCTGAGCGATATGATGGATATCATCGTCGATCCGTTTGTGCAGACTGGCGCTCTCGCCGCCGTCGGGGCGTTGATCACGCGCGTGCTGCTGCGCCACCATCCGAAGCGCCGCCTGATCGGTCAGCTGACCTTCTTCGTAGCACTCACAGTCCTGCTCCTCTATCACGGTATCATTCCCTATGAACCAGGGCGCCCCGGGACGACGGTCCTGCAACGGGTCTTCATCGCCATCGCCAAGATCATCTGGTGGACAAACGCGGCGTGGTCGCTGATCAGCATCGTCCGCGTGTTTCTGATCTTCGAGCGGCAGCCAAGCGAGGTGCGGCTCCTGCAGGACCTGATCGTCGGCGTGATCTATGTCGGCGCGATTCTGTCGGTCATTGCCTACGTATTCGACGCCCCCGTCGGCACGCTCATCGCGACCTCGGGTGCCATCGCCATCGTCCTTGGCCTCGCACTGCAAAGCACCTTGAGCGATGTGTTTTCGGGAATCGCGCTCAATCTCGCCAGACCCTACGGGATCGGCGACTGGCTCGTGCTCGGCAATGACATCGAAGGCAAGGTGGTGGAGACCAATTGGCGGGCAACGCACCTCGTCACCGGCGCCAACGATCTGATCGTGGTTCCCAACAGCGATCTCGCAAGGGCGAGGCTGACCAACCTCAGCAGTCCCGAACAAAGCCATGGCGTGACGCTCACTGTGCGATTCCGCCCGACCACACTACCCTCGGCGATGATCGAAGTGATGCGGTCGGCATTGACCAGCAGCAACTCGATCATGGCGCAGCCGGAACCGAGCGTCCAGGTGACATCCCTTGACGCGACTGCGGTTCAACTGGAACTGACATTCAGCGTTGCTGATATCGGACTCGCCGGAAAAGCAAGGACCGAGATCTTCGACCTGGTCTACCGCCACGCGAAGGCGACAGGGCTCATTCTTGCTCCGCCGCCTGAGAGCGCCGGAGCTGCGATGGGCGCCGCCGATGACGAGATCTCCTTCGGCCATCACACAACACCTCGACGCCTTCTTGATGCGATTGCGCTGTTTGCCTCGCTGACCGACGACGAAAAGGAAGCCCTCGCTTCGACGATGGTTCGCCGAACGTTCCGGAAGGGGGAGATTCTGGTCGAACAGGGTGCTGTCTTGGATTCGCTGATGATCATTCGCAGCGGCATCGTCGCAATTACGCGTCGCGACGAGACGCGGGTGACGGAACTTGTGCGTCTCGCGCCGGGCGACTTCTTCGGCGAAGCCGGTCTGCTCACGGGGGCGGGCGAGTTCGGGACAGTCGAGGCACTGACCTTCGTCGTGGTCTACGAGATCACACAGGAGGGTCTCGCAGCGCTGCTGTGCGACCGCCCTGCGATCGCCGACGAACTCGGCTCCAGTTTGTCCAAGCGAGCCGCCGCGGAGCTGGTTCGACTGAAACAATATCATGACGACGACGGTTCCAAGTCGGCGCCCCGCCTGACCGCACGCATCAGGCACTTGTTCAGGATCTGACAAATCCCGCCTTGAGTTCCGCGTACAGAGTATCGCTTACGGGTGATGCCGCAAGTGTGAAAAACGCCATCCTTTTGTAATAGCCTCGTGTCTGCAGCCGTGATCAAGTGGACCCCATGGAGCGTGCCAGCCCCCGCATGGTCACGCAGGCAGCCCGGGCGTGAGGTTGCGATGGGAAGGACGAGCAAGCCAGGTGCTTATGGTCAGAGGCTCGGCGACATATTCGGGCTCAAGGCGCCGCCGCCTTTCATCATCCGGACCTTGAGCCGGACCACCATTGCCGTCACGCAAATCGTCTGTGACGTCGAGAACAATGGCCTGACGGCTCCAATTCCTCGCGAGGATGCATTCCTCGCAACGATGCAATTGCGCCCATGCCCCAGGCACGACCTTTGGATCGACGGCAAACCTCAGAAGACCGGTTATCTGGCTGCCGGATCGCTCTCGATCTACGATCTCCGCCAGAATCCGATCGCCAACAGCATCAGTCCGTTTCGAAACCTGCATTTTTACCTGCCGCACAAGGTCCTGAACGCGATCGCCGACAGCGACGGTGCTCCGCGTGTAGACGAGCTGATGTCGCAGCCTGGGCTCGGAGTGGATGACCCGATCTTCAAAGGCCTCGCCACTTCCCTGTTGCCAGCCTTTGAGAATCCGCAGGAGGTGTCGCCGCTCTTCATCGATCATGTCACGGTAGCGATCGCCGCTCATCTCGCGCGCGTGTACGGCACCAAGGCCGGCAAGCCGGCGCGAATAACGCTGTCGGACCGGGAGGAGCGCCAGATCAAGGAGTTGCTTGCGTCGAGGCTGGATGGCGGCCTCACGGTCGCAGAGCTCGCGGACGCCTGCGGCCTGCCGGTGAGCCAGTTCGCCGAAGCGTTTCGCAGAGCCACCGGCTTGACGCCCCACCGATGGATCGAATGCCTCCAACTTGCGAGAGCCAGAGACCTTCTGCAGCAAAAGAACGTCTCGCTTGCTGAAGTCGCGGCAGCGACCGGCTTTGCGAGTGCCGACCATCTGGGGAGGGCGCTAGCTCGAGCCGACGGTGCGGTCGTGGTGCCCTGGCGCGAATATTCAAAATGAACCAAGCGCCCATCCGGGCACCTGTCATGCAATGGCCGAATTGACCAAACGACGGTCCGTTCATGCCATACGGGACCATCTCTGTTGCGTCATCCTTCAGCCTCGCGCGTGTCGAAGTCGGGCCGCGCAGGCGAAAAATGTGGGAGGCCCAAAATGCCAGTCGCAGCCACAAACACCGTCCAGGCGCCGAAGCCCCTACCCGTGCCGAATAGCGACTTCTACGATCTAGCAAGTACGCTCAGCGCGGATGAGCTGGCGCTCTTGAAAAAGGTGCGCAGCTATATGGAGACGAATGTTGCGCCGATCATCGACAAATACTGGGCCGACGATGCGTTCCCCTTCGAATTGCTACCTTCCTTCAAGGAATTGGGTATTGGTGGCCTTGGCTATGAGGGCTATGGCTGCGCTGGAGGCAGCCAGGCCCAGTTCGGCTTCGTAGCGATGGAGCTGGCGCGGGTCGACCCATCCTTCTGCACGTTCTACGGAGTCCACAGCGGCCTTGCAATGGGCTCCATCTACCTCGATGGCTCCGAAGAGCAGAAGCGGCAATGGCTGCCGCAAATGGCCCGTTTTGAAAAGATCGGCTGCTTCGGCCTGACTGAGCCGCTGGTGGGTTCCGGCGCCAGCGGTGGCCTGACCACCACCGCGAAGCGCGAAGGGGACACCTGGATCCTCAACGGTCAAAAGCGGTGGATCGGCAATGCACCCTGGTGCGATCTGTCGATCATCTGGGCGCGCGACGTGGCCGATAACCAAGTGAAGGGCTTTATCGTCGAAAACAAAACCACCCCTGGCTTCAGCGTCGAAAAGATCGAGCACAAGATAGCGCTCAAGGTGGTGCAGAACGGCGAGATCACTCTGCAGGACGTTCGCGTGCCGGAGGCCAACCGTCTGCAGGCAGGCAACTCGTTCCGCGATACGGCCCGTGTGCTGCGGATGACGCGGTACATGGTTGGCTGGGCGTCGACCGGGGCGCAGATGGGCGCCTATGAACATACGCTCGCTTACACCCAGAAACGACTGCAATTCGGCAAACCGATCGCTTCGTTCCAGCTCGTTCAGGACCTTCTTGCGAAGATGCTAGCCAACGTGACGGCTTGCCAGTGCCTGATGGTCCGCCTGGCCCAACTCGACGACGCAGGCAAGCTTCAGGATCAGCACGCGGCGCTGGCCAAGGCGTTCTGCACGGCCAAGGGGCGGGAGACCGTTGCCTGGGGACGCGAACTGCTCGGCGGAAACGGCATCGTCGCCGACTTTAACGTCGCGCGCTTCTTCGCGGATATCGAGGCGCTCTATTCCTACGAAGGTACGTACCAGATGCAGAACCTGATCGTCGGCAAGGCGATCACCGGGCTCAGTGCCTTTGTGTGACAGCCTTGGTTCTCCACCTGCCGTCGCCGTCCGCAGTTTGAAAGGAGCCGGTCCAATGAGTTCACCCACCGCAACTCGTCCGTTCGGAGACTTGCCAGTCGCGGCAGGTTCTGAGCTTTCGCTTGCCAATGTTCTCTACGAAAGAAAAGGCGCCATCGCCTACATCACGCTCAATAGGCCCGAGGTATTGAATGCCTTGAACACGCCGACCTGGACGGACCTGCGCACGGCTTTCGAACATGCGCGCGATGACGTTGCTGTGCGGGGCGTCATCCTGACCGGAGTGGGAGACAAGGCATTTATCGCCGGCGCGGACATCAGCGAACTCGCAGATCTCGGCGCGTTCGAGGTAGAGGAGTCGAGCCGGTTCGGACAAAGCGTACTCGACCTCATCGAGAACCTCGGAAAGCCGGTCGTTGCGGCAATCAATGGCTTTGCGCTCGGCGGCGGATGCGAAACGGCGATGGCCTGCACCATCCGGATCGCTGTCGAGACGGCGAAGTTCGGCCAACCGGAAGTGAAACTGGGGCTTCTTCCGGGCGGCGGGGGGACGCAACGGCTACCACGTCTCGTGGGTAAAGGGCGCGCCCTGCAGCTCATTCTGTCCGGCGAGATGATCAGCGCCGAGGAGGCTCACCGTATTGGTCTGGTCAACGAGATCGTTGCGCCCGCGGAGCTGATCAAGCGCGCGGAGGTCATCATCACCCAGATCGCAGCCAATGCACCCATCGCGGTCAAGTTCGCGCTTGACGCGGTAAACAAGGGGCTGGAGGCGAGCCAGGAAAACGGTCTTGCCCTAGAGGCTTCCTATTTTGGCATCTGCGCTGCGACCGAAGACAAGAAGGAGGGGACCTCCGCCTTCCTGGAGAAGCGCGCACCCCATTTTCGGGGGCGGTGACGTGGCCGGCGAGCGCGCTCATTTGGCGGCAGGGCGAAGCGGCCCAGGCGTGCGCACCGAGGCGGTGCCCTCGACTGCGTTCAGTTTCAGCAGCAGTGACGGATTGCCAGTCACCTGCCACCGCTGGGAGGGGCGCGGCCGCGTGCGCGGTGTCGTCCAGATCGCCCATGGAATGGGCGAGCATATCGGGCGTTATCACGAAGCAATCGCGGCGCTGACTGGCGCTGGCCTGACTGTCTACGGCAGCGACCATCGCGGTCACGGCCGAACGGCCCCTACTCCCGCTCACCTCGGGGATTTCGGCGAAGGCGGCTTCGAGCTCCTTGTGGCGGATATGGCGCGGCTCAGCCTGATCGCCCGCGACGAAAACCCCGACCTGCCGCTTATCCTGCTTGGTCACAGCATGGGTTCGTTTGCGGCGCAGTGCTATGTGCTCGACCATAGCCAGGAGATCGCCGGCCTCGCCCTATCCGGTTCCGGCGCCCTTGATGGACTGGCGCGCCTGGCGCATGCGGCGTCCCCTGGAACGAACATCCTCAACGCTCCTTTCGAGCCGGCTCGTACAACGTGTGACTGGCTCAGTCGCGACCCGGCGATCGTTGATGCATTCATCAATGATCCGCTTTGTTTCGCGGAACTTCAACCGGCTGCCTTTGCGTCCTTTCTCGCTGCCGCGCCGCGCCTGGCCGATCCCGTTGCTCTCGCGCGGATACGGCTTGACCTGCCGGTCTACCTCTTTTCCGGCAGCGAAGACCCGGTCGGCCAGCGGCTTGCCGGCGTCGAGCTGTTGATGGAGCGCTACCGTGCGGCCGGCCTCTACAACCTGTGCCACGACTTCTACCTCGGTGGCAGGCACGAAATGCTTAATGAAATCAACCGCGATCAAGTTCAGGCGCGATTGCTTGACTGGATCTCCTCGGTCCTCGAAACACAGAAGCCTGGGCTGTGGTCCCTTTAGACAGCAATTGGGAGGTGGCGATGGAGACGGACAGCATCTTCTCGGGATTGAAGGTCGTGGATCTTGCGAGCTTCATCGCAGGCCCCGCTGCAACGACTGTGCTGTCGGATTTCGGCGCGGACGTCATCAAGGTCGAGCCGCCAAAGATCGGCGATCCCTATCGCTACTTCTACATAACGCCGCCAAACCCGCCTCTCGCTGGGAACTACACCTGGCAACTTACTAATCGCAACAAGCGCAGCCTTGCCATTGACCTCAAAAACCCGCAGTCCGCAGAGATTCTCGGCCGGCTCATCAAATGGGCCGATGTCTTCGTGACCAACTTCCCCCCGCGCGTGCGGAAAGGCCTCAGGATCGACTACGAGGACCTTGCGCCCCTCAATCCGCGGCTGATCTATGCGGACCTGACTGGCTATGGCGAGAAGGGGCCGGAGGCCGACAAGCCGGGCTTCGACATCACTGCCTATTGGGCGCGATCCGGGCTCATGGAATATACGCGGAATGCCGGCAGCCCTCCTGCAATCCCCGTCCCCGGCATCGGTGACCACGCGACCGCAATCTCACTCTACGCCGGCATCGTCACCGGCCTTTATCGCCGGGAACGCACCGGGAAGGGCTGCTGTGTCTCGACCTCGCTGATTGCGGAAGGGGCCTGGGCCACTGCCGCGTGGCTGCAGGCGGCGCTCTGGGGCGGTCGATTCTCGGGATTGAGCGATCGAAAAAGACCTCCCAACCCCCTCGCCGGAGGCAGTTATCAGACGGCGGACGACCGCTGGCTGCTTCTTGCCTTCGTCGAGGGGGACAAGAATTGGCCGGTCTTTACCAAGGCGATCGGGCGCGACGACCTCGCTGCGGATGGCCTATTTAGCAATGCGAAGAACCGCAGTGCAAATGCCGAGGTGCTCGTCGCCGAGCTCGACAGGACGTTCCGGTCGCAACCCCTCGACTTCTGGAAAGAGGTCCTCGACGCCGCCCGGCTGCCCTACGGCGTCGTGCAGGTGCCGGCGGAGATCGTGAAGGATCCCCAGCTCCTGGCAAACGACGTCATCGTGCCGATTGCCGATGGCAGCGCGGAGCCCCGCTACACCGTGAACAGCCCGATCACCGTCAGAGAGGCGCCGAAGGTTGCGCCTCGCGTTGCACCGGAACTCGGCGAGCACTCGAACCAGATTCTCGAGGAACTTGGCTTCACACTACAGGAGGTCGAGAGCCTGCGCGCCAACGGGGCAATCCAAGGAGCGGCTGCTCACGCTGCGGCCAAATGAAGGTTCGATGCCTCGCTCGCGGATGAAGCGGTGCCTGAAGGAGGGAAACGTGACCGAAACACAAATTGTCAGTGCCGAATCCGCGCGGGCCGGCGGGACCGTGGACGGTCGCCTGTTCATTCTCGACCTCAGCGGCGGTCGTGTCCTTTCCATGAAGCCTGATGGATCCGACAAGCGGGTGGTCGTGACGGATGGGCGAAACCCCGATGGGCTGGCGATCGATATCGAGACCGGCCATATCTACTGGAGCAATATGGGCGTGCCCAACCTGAACGATGGTTCCATCGAACGCGTCGACATCGATGGACGAAATCGGACCGTCATCATTCCGGAAGGCGTGACGTTCACGCCAAAGCAACTTCACCTCGAAAAGGGTGCGGGCAAGCTCTACTGGTGCGACCGCGAGGGAATGCGCGTCATGCGGGCCAATCTGGACGGATCCAGCGTCGAAACGCTCGTCATCGCAGGGGACGGCGACGCTGAGCGACACGATCAGACAAGATGGTGCGTTGGCATCACCGCCGACCCCGAGCGGCGACAGATCTACTGGACGCAAAAGGGCCCGGACAATGCCGGTCTCGGTCGCATCCTTCGTGCGGGCATCGACATTCCTGCGGGGGAGAGCCCCGCCAGCCGCAGCGACATCGAGGTCTATTTCGATGGTTTGCCGGAGCCGATCGACCTCGAGCTCGACCTAACGAACCGCATTCTCTACTGGACAGATCGCGGAAATCCGCCGAGCGGCAACACCGTCAACCGCGCGGTAATCGACAGGTCATCTCAAGACAGGCCGACTCCGGAGAGGGTCGTCAGTGACCTGATGGAGGGCATCGGGCTTGCGCTTGACGTTCCAGGCAATCGCATGTTCGTCACCGATTTTGGTGGTTCCATCTATTCCGCCAGACTCGACGGCTCTGAGAAGCGGACGCTTCTCTACGCTCAGGGAAACCTCACCGGCATCGCTTACGCCGATTTGCGTAGAAGGGGAAACTGATCATGTCCGAGAGCAAGCCTATCCGCCGCGTGGCGGTCATCGGCACAGGTGTCATCGGGGCGAGTTGGACGGCACTCTTTCTGGCAAAAGGCCTTCGGGTCGCCGCCACCGATGTTGCTCCGAATGCGGAGGCATCGCTCCGGCGTTTCGTCGAAACGGCTTGGCCAGCACTGGAGAGGCTCGGTCTTGCGCCAGGGGCGTCGCAATCAAATCTGATATTCGCGGCAGACCTCGCCGAGGCGGCCAAGGATGCGGATCTCGTTCAGGAGAATGGGCCCGAAAGGATCGACTTCAAGAGGAAGCTTTATGGAGAGCTCGACGAGTTGCTGCCTCCGGAGGTTATAATAGCGTCGAGTTCTTCGGGTCTGACGATGAGCGAAATCCAGCCCGGGTGCCCCGCCCATCCGGAGCGGTGCGTGATTGCACATCCTTTCAACCCGCCTCATCTCATTCCATTGGTGGAAATCGTCGGCGGATCGAGGACTTCGGAGGACACGATCCGCCGCGCCACGGATTTCTACACGTCGCTGGGAAAGAAGGCGGTCCGCCTCAACAAGGAACTGCCGGGCCATGTCGCCAACCGACTCCAGGCGGCGATCGCACGCGAAGTCTACCATCTCGTCTCCGAAGGCGTCGCCAGCGTCGCTGACATCGACGCAGCTTTGTGCTGGGGCCCGGGCCTGCGCTGGGGCATCATGGGCCAGGTTCTTCTCAATCATCTGGGCGGCGGTCAGGGTGGCATGGAGCACTTCCTGCAGCAGTTCGCCGGGCCGATGACGGCGTGGTGGAAGGTCCTCGGCACTCCCGAGCTGACGCCGGAGCTGCAGCAGAAACTGATAGACGGCGTTCGCGCAGAGGTGGGATCGCGATCGATCGAGTCACTCGCAGCCGAGCGAGACGAAGTTCTGCTCGGCCTTCTCGAACTGCGCGCCAAGGCCACCAAAGCGAGCGGAAATGTGGCCGATTGAGAGGCGGCTGCATATCGCGCGCGAGGGCTTGACGAGGCTATGCGCGAGCCTGCTCCTGATAATGACCTCGAGCGTCGCCGGCTGCGCGACTCAACCACACGCATTGATCGCGCCAGGAAAAGCCAGTTCCATCGGTGCGGTGGGAACCCAGAAGGTCGACATGCTCGTGATGTCGACGCGCGAGCGGTCCCCCCTGCCCGGTGCGGTCTATGGTGGTGACAGGGCTGAGAAGCAGTCTCTCTATCATCTGGTGGTATCGATACCACCCGACAAAGCCCGAAAGATCGGGGAGATACAGTGGCCGAGGGGGCCGAGAGGCGACGCCCGGACGGACTTCGTGACCGTCGAGGCAAGCGACATGAATCCGGCCGATGTCGATCGGTGGTTTCTCCGGGTGGCGGGCAAGAAGCGCAAGCTCCTCATTTTCGTCCACGGCTACAACAATACGTTCGCGACATCCGCCTACAGGCTCGCTCAGATTACACACGATTCCCGCGCCGAGGCGGCCCCAGTACTGTTCACGTGGCCCTCGCGCGGACATGTGCTCGACTATGTCTACGACAAGGAAAGCGCCACCTACTCGCGCGATGCCCTGGAATATCTCCTGACACGGGCCGCCGCCAATCCCAATGTCTCCGACATTACGGTGATGGCGCACTCCATGGGCAACTGGACGATGGTTGAAGCGCTCCGGCAGTTGTCGATCAGACGTGGCCGGCTGCCCTCGAAGATCAAGAACATCATCATGGCCTCGCCCGACCTCGATGTCGAAGTGTTCCGTAGCCAGCTCGTTCAGATGGCCGAGCCACGGCCCCGCATCACGATATTCCTCTCGCAGGACGATCAGGCGCTTGCATTGTCTCGCCATCTGGGCGGCGACATCGATCGCGTCGGTGCGATCGATCCGGAAAGGGAGCCCTACAGATCCAAGCTGAAGGAATTCAACATTGTCGTGATCAATCTCACCAAGCTCAAGGGAGGCGATAGCTTTCATCACAGCAAATTTGCTGAGAGCCCGGAAATTATTCGTCTGGTTGGCAAGCGGCTCATCGAAGGCCAGGAGATCGACGGTCGTGATCTCACGCTCGGCGAGCGAATATCCGGGGCCACCGCGGGAGCAGGAGCGAGCATCGGCCGATCCGTAGGGCATATGGTTGCTGGCAGGCCGGCATCCGCCCCCAGATGAAAGCGCCCCGATCGTTCAAGAGTTTACGGATTGGCGCCAGGCATGAGGGCTCGTGCCGACAACGCGGGTGAATATCCTGGTGAAATGGCTCTGATCGGCGAATCCGCATGAAAGGGCGACTTCGGCGATGGTCTGCTTGGTATCGTGAAGCAGGTCTTTTGCTCGCTCTATTCGCCGTTGCAGCAGCCATTGATGTGGCGCAACACCCGTCGTCGCACGGAACGCCCGGGTAAAGTGGCTGCGTGACAAGCCGCATTCCATCGCGAGTGCCCTGAGCGAAATATCTCCATCGAGGTTGGCTTCCAGAAGCTCCTTGGCACGTTTCTCCTGCCACATTGCCAATTGACCGCGCTCGCGCCGCAAGACACGCATGCCGCCATATCTGTGCGCGACATGAACGCCAACCGCAAGCGTGACGTGATCGACAAAAACGCGACTCACCTCTTCCGGACGACCAAATGCGCCGAGCAATGACAAGCCGAGATCGGCGATCACGGGGTCGGGCACCCCTGCCCCGGGTTGATAGGCAAGTTCGCCAATTTGCGGCGCCTCCGTGTCATCTGCAATCGCGTTGAGGGCCACACGTGGCAGATAGAAATGCATGGAGTGGAAGGGCTTATCGATAAGCACCAGCGGATCGCGCTTGAGGTCGTAAAACACCGAATCCCCGGAGCGGAGCGAAGTCAGGGGCGCCTGCCTGCCGTCTTCCCAGTACTCATGATGCGGATAGTCGCGAATCTGAAGGCCCACAAGGTATCCGTCTTCACGAGCGATTGAGTCCGTCAAGCCGATCCGCGGATAGTCCGACCGTATCTCGGTCACAGCGATTTCTGCATTGCGGAGTGTTCTCGTGATAAAGACAGGAGCCGTCTCGAGTCCGAACTTGTCGCCAAACCGATCGCCATAAGCTTCGCTGTCCTGCATGGTCGTCGCCTCCTTCAGCGATTGTGATGCTCTACGCCGTTCCCGTCAGCCTGCCTCACCATGCGGTGCCGGCGCCTCCATATTCGATCGCCGCCACGACCCTGGGCTCTCTCCAACCCATTCGGAAAATACTCGTGTCAGATGGCTCTGGTCGGCGAAGCCCGCTTCCTTGGCGACCGCCGGCAACGAAAGGTCAGGATTGCGCAGAAGCCGCTTGGCCGTCTCCACGCGATGTTTGATCAGCCAACGCTGCGGCGGCATGCCCATCGATTGACTGAAGGCCCGGGAAAAGTGGCGTGCCGAGAGCCGACATTCGGCGGCGATCTGAGAAAATGGAACGCTCCTTTGCAAGTTCGCCTCGAGCATCTCCCGGGCGCGTTTCACTTGCCATGGGGCGAGCCCGCCTTTTGACGCCGTGACGTCCCTCTTGCGGCCAAAGCTGGCTACCAAATGTACCGCGGCGGCTCGCGTGACACTGTCCACGAACAGTTTCGCAGTCTCCTGAGTTTGGGCAAAAGCCACCTCGAGCGCGGAAGCAAGTCGGTAGAAGGTATCGTCACTGGTCCTGACGAATGGTGCGGAACCGAGGTCACTCGTGAAATCGTAGCCGCACTCCAGTGCGATCACCTGCAATGCGGCCGTTGGAAAATAAAACAGCAGGTAGCGCAAGCCTTGGCAGCACACGCTGGAAACCCGCGGCAGATCGTCGGAAACGGCGATGTAAATCCCTGATTGTTCTTGTCCAACTACCGAACCAGCCGCTCCTGCCTGCTCCCGATTGGGCAGCGGAACGGCCGCAACAAAACCCTTCGCTGGCGGCGCATCAGCGCCGCGAAAGCCCTGCACGCCTGCTTCCACCAGGCTTACCAGAATTTCCGACTGCTTGGCTGCCACTCTGACACGAATCGATCGCGCCGCCCCTTTGTGGGACAATGCCGTCAACCGACCTTGAGCATTGCGCGAGTCCGTAGGCATGGTGGAAGGCAAGCTCCCGACAGCAGTCGCCACGCGCTTCTGACTGGAAAAGTTCGCGCGAAGCGCGGCGACCAGATTCCGCTTTGCAACCACAACGTATCGCCGCGCGTACGCGGAGACTAGCAAATTCTCTAACGCCCCAAAATGACTGCCGCCCTTGTAACTTTGCGTGACCCGGACGGACGCCGTAAGCCTGGCGACGAGGGGGTGGCGGCTGCAACATCACTACTGGATGCTTTCCGTCCTTCAAATTTGTGGCCATCTCGCCCAGGCGTGAGGACCGAGACACCCGCTGTGACGACCTTGGCCGTACGTTTCAATCAATGCGAGCGAATTCAAGGATTAGAACATGCCGCACTTCAAAGTGCTACGACGACCTTAGTCTAGTACCTCTCAAACGACCCACGGCGCTGTAGGTGCCCGTCCCCGCTCATGGCGTCAAATTACCACGCCCGAAGAGCGTAAAAGGGGCGGCTATTTTGACGCACAGCCGTTCACCGTTACCGCCGGGTGTTTTTCATGGGGCCCCGAAGCGGTCTCTGTTTCTGTCGCTCGAAACGGAGCACGGGTCGCTATCCGTTGTGATCGCCTCAGGTGCGGGTGATCGATACGCCCGCCGTCGACGAGCGATGCCGTACACCCGTTTCCGGTGCTTCAACTTAGGAGACATACTTCGGCCTTCTCTGGCTACAGGGGTGCGCGCATGACCACGATCACCAAATATCTCTGGTTCCCTTCAACTACGCGGCTAAGTGCAAATATTCCTTCACGGATAACTGGTTATTTTGCGAAACACGGCTTGCTTCATTTTCGTCTTTGATGCCGAAAAAGAGAGGCTTCGGCATCAATGGGGAACAAAATCTTCCGTTGCGATGTGACCGAGAGCTAAGATGACGCGGGGACAACCGGGCCGCAGAATTTGCGTACAAATGTCTGCAATTGCGCTATTAAGCCCGTCGGCGGAACGACGCCGAATGGCTGTTTCCCACCGAGGCTGTGTGGAAACGCCTGCTGCCGTGGATCTGGGTGGCGCGCAGACGGTCTGAGGGGCTCACGCCCTCATTGCCTTCATCAACATCGGTACTCCGAGAATGGCGATCGCCCGTTTGAGGTTGTAGGCGAGGACATGGAGGCTCATCTCGGTTCCGACGTTGGGGAGCCGCCGGGTGAGGAAGTGGCCTCGGCCCATCCAGTCCTTGATGGTCCCGAAGACATGCTCGACCGTTTGCCGCCGCACCCGCATGGCATCGGGCATGCGGTCGAGCCTGGCCTGCATGGCGTCGATCACCTGCTCATGCTCCCAGCGCCGGATGCGCCGAAGCTTCTCGGGCGTACAGCGGGACTTCAGTTCGCAGCTCGAACAGGCGGTCAGATGGCGATAGAAGATGACGTCGCACTCGCGATCCGATCGGATCCTGCCTCTGGTCAGTTCCTGTCCGGCCGGACAAACATACAGATCCCGGTCGGCGTCGAAGACGAAGTCCTGCTTGCCGAAGAAGCCACGCTTCAGGCCGCTTGAGGTGAGCGACTTCGGCACGATGGCCTTTATGCCCGCCGCATCGCAGGCCAGCACTTCCTCGCCCGAGAAGTAGCCGCGATCGGCCAGCACGGTCAGCTCATCCGCGCCGGTCGCCTCCTTCGCTTGCTGGCCCATGCTGGCGAGTTGGGTGCGGTCGTGACCGACATTGGTGACCTCATGCGCCACGACCAGATGATGCTTCGTGTCCACCGCCGCCTGGAGGTTGTAGCCGACAAGGCCGGTGCCCTTGCCGTTGGTGGCCATGGCGCGAGCATCGGGATCGGTCAGCGAGACCTGGCGGTCGGGTGCTGCCTCGATGGCGCGCTCCATCGCTTTCAGATCGCGCATTTGCTGGCGCAGGCGTTCGAGGCGCTCCGTCAGGCGATCCCTGCGCATCTCCGCCACCTCGTCCTCCTGACGATCGGCCGTGTCAAGCAGGGCCAGGTAGCGCTCGATGCTGGCATCGATCTGCTCCATGCGGCGGCGGATCGCGCCGGACGTAAAGTTCTTATCGCGCGTGTTCACGGCCTTGAAGCGACTGCCGTCCACCGCAACTGTGCCACCGGCAAGGAGGCCGATCTGCCGGCAGAGCACGACGAACTGGCGGCAGATGGCGCGGATCGCCTCACCGTTATCACGCCGGAAATCAGCGATCGTCTTGAAGTCGGGAGCCAGCTTGCCCGTCAGCCACATCAGCTCGATGTTGCGGCCCGCCTCGCGCTCCAGTCGTCGGCTCGACTGCACCTGGTTGAGGTAGCCATAGAGGTAGAGCTTCAGCATCGTCGCGGGGTTATAGCCCGGCCGCCCTGTCGCCGCTGGCGCTGCAAAGCCCAATCCGCTCCAGTCCAGTTCGTCAATGAAGACATCGACAACGCGGACTGGGTTGTCTTCGGCGACATAGTCATCGAGGCATTCCGGCAAGAACGACTGTTCTCGGCGGTCCTTCCCCTCGATGAAACCCGCCATGCCGAATCTCCCGCTCAACTCGAGGTAGGCTATCATGCGCGGGTGTTTTCACACAGCCTCCACCCTGCGCTGCCATTCGGAAAGCATCCGGCATTTCCGGTGCTGGCGCTTTCCGGGCAATGTCCCACGACCGCTTATGCGGAAGACTGGATTTAAGCGCCGTCAATTCTGGGGCATTCGTGTCGGCGCAACCAAGTGCTGCTAGTTTGCTGACAAGACCATGGAAAGGGAGCTTTCAATGTAGCTTGTTTGTAGCTACGAGGCCTTACGTTCAAAACGCTATGATGCCTCGGTCCGCTGCTGAGTTCCGATAACATTCCTTATCGGAAATCAGAAACAGATATCCTGTCGCCTCGGCAGTAGCGCTCACACTTTCAGGTGAAGCGAGGCTTTTTGATGATTTCCCCCGGTCTCGTTATGCTCCTTCGAAACCGGTTTAACGGCCGGCAATCAGTGCTGGCCAAAGTCGCCCACTGCTTCCTTCGGTGAGGGTTGACGGAGAGGCGATGCCCCCCATATTGCGCGGCGCGGCAGGTCAGCGGGTGGGACGCTGATGGTGACCGTAGAACGCGACGGCAAGGCCAATAGCCAGAAGTGCCCAGCCGATCCAAGACGCCTGCTCGGGTATATCGAGCTTTATCTCCCAGAAATAAGCCACGGCCCACTCTATGACGAACTGCAGCACCCCTGTGATTGTCCCAAGGCCCGACGCCACGATTGCTGCGCCGATCTTCATGAGAGTCGTGCCGGTGTACCACCTCAGGAAGTCCAGCATCCGGTCGAGCGCATCGCGCTTGCGGTTCTCCGGGAGCGCCACTTTTGTCAGGTCGATGCCGACGATCCCGACATCGTCCAGGTTCTCCAGCCCCGGTTCGAGCTTTTCCCACTCGGCTTTAATGGTGGAAACGGCCTTCGAAATGTCTGGTCGCGCCAACCACGGCCAATGCCAGCCTTTTGATTTCGCGAGGTTGAAAACGGCGACGACCCCCGTGCGCGAGGAACTGTTGTCCGCGAGAACGGAAATCGACGACGCTAAATCGGTTTTCTTTCCGTTGACGAGGTTTGGAAGCAAAGCGATGGCGGGCTGGCAGCCGTTATACCCTACGCCGTGCAGCGAAATGGTTGCCCCACGCCGGTCATCAGTGGTCGAAAGCAGAGAATATGTACCCAGGGCACGACCACGTAGGTGCGCTTCCAGCAACGCGGTCACACCCGATACATCGTCAATGTCTAAAGCTTCGACGCCAATATCTCCCTTGACCTCTACTCTCTCCTTGAGCTGTCCCAGCCGGAGAACCGCGGTATCTCCGAGTTGCCGCGGGCTTCGCGGAAGCCGTTCGAAGTTCTCCGCCAGCGGCGGGATTTCTTCGGCGGTGAAGCGCTCGATGTCGCCTGCCCTCTCGGCTTTCTCTATCACTAGCCGTTGTAACCAGGGTCGATCCGGCTGGCTCCGCACGATCTCCCGGATTGCGAGGAAGGCGTCTTTTCCGGGCGTCTCTTCAAGAGAGTTGAGAATGCTGTCTCTTGCATCCTGCGCGTTATCCCTGAGCCCGGGGCTGTAGACGCCAGAATTCGCGCGGTTTATGTCATCGGCTCGTCGTATGTACTTGGAGAAAACCTCGTGCAGCTTTCGCATAGTGGACGGCTCGCGAACGCCGTCTCTAGCAACCGGATCGTGATCGAAACGACTTCCGAACAAGTTGACCGCGATTTCCATCGCCAGATTCGTGGCCGCTTCCTCACCTAGTTCCGAAAGGTGCGACGAAAGTGCTTCGACAGCGACACTCCCCTCAAGGCCGATCCACATAGCGAACCACAAGGCCGGGTGAGTCCCTCCCCGCAGTTCGATGCACCGTAATCTCGCCATGTGAGCCAGTTGGCCGTCGGACAACGAGGATCCTCTAAGAATCTTGAGGATCTTTCCGAGCGCACGAGCGTCTGCCGGTTCGGCTTCCGCGATCAACTCGGCCAGCGGTGGTGCGAGGGTGTCCCATGCCCATTCGCCGGAAGAACTCACTCTTCGCAGTACATCGTTACTCCTATCGCCGGAAGGCAGCAGCGTGAGTTCGTACCGGATCTCATTCAGAAAAAGCGCTGTTACCGCGTGGATGTTGTGTCGATAAACTATCGACAGCCAGGTCGGAAAGCCGTTTAGTTCCCATAGTGCGTGTCGACATGCGGTTTCGACCTCCGGGGGAGATAAACGCACGAAGTTCTCCGGCGATTCCACGGCTTCAATCGCAAGACCTGCAAGGCCGAGGATGATGACGAAGGGAGTTTCGTGGGCGGGTGCGCCCTCCGAGCACAGTATCGGCGTGTTGTTTCTCCAGTGACCAAGGGCCATATCCTTGAAGAACACTGCAACATCGCCGCCGAAAGACTCTATGAGCGAGCGCCAGTTGCCGTCGGACCAATATCCGCTTTCCCGGTTAGACTCTTGCGTCTTGTCGAAGAGATATCGAACAGCGCGAGATCGCGGTACAAGTGTCGGGTCGGCATACAAATCTGCTCGTATCTGGCCGACGTTTGCCTGAAGGTAATCCCTCGCGCGTTGCTCGTTGTCCGCCTCCTCCGCCCTTCGCCTTTCGAGCCTGCGGACCCGTTGGCGCTCGTTCGCCCGGTACCTGGCCGCCTCCGGGTTGTGGGGTGGATGCAAGAAGGTGCTGAGCCGCGCAGCGAGTTCCGGTTGAACTGCCGCGGCTCGCTTCATCATGGTGAGCCACCGCCTCGGCCGACCGTTCGAGGCGTATATCTCGAACGCAAGCGAAAGACCGACGAGACGATCATCCATTAGATCTCTCGAACTCATCGCGTCGATGGCAAAGTCGAAGTCGTCTACGCCGAATATCCACGGAGCTCCGACATTTTTTGCTAGCCACCAGTCAATCAACTGCCCGCGACTTCTGTTCGCCATAGCCCCGCGCATCTGTCCGACATCGTACCAGAACTGGGCGCGGTTTAGATCCGGCCACGCGACAACGAGAGCGTCGAGCTTGTACGCCCCGTCGCGTACTTCGTCGCTTTGGAAGGCAATGGCTCCGCTAACACGGCGAATCACGGATAAGCTGGGCGTTGAAAGCGATGCCGGATCACGGCTCTCCGCCAACTGCCGCACGGCAGCGGCAGCGGGCGTCAAAAGCCACTCGAACGTTTGAGATACTTCGTTGTAGATCCGCTCCACAAAGGGCGGCCGGCTCAAAAGCCGCTCAAACCCGATGACTAAATCGCGGCATTCTCCGGGTGCGCTGCGCTTCACGAACAAGGTCAGTTGTCGTGTCAGATCATCAGTGTGAAATTTGACCTTCGGCGCGGTCGCTTCGACTGCGGCCAGTAGCCAGGTGACCGCCGGCCTCGTGGACGGAAGTTCCGATACCAACTCAGAAAGCAGCTTGCGATCGATCTGGCCTTCCACGAGAAGCGCCTCGCGGACGTGAGCAATCTCTTCCTCGAGCCCGATCGCGTTAAGCGCCCGAAGAGCTGTCAACCGCCGATAGCCCGACGGTGTCGGGTTAGTCGCGAATTGCAAAACTTCCGGAATGACCACCCGCAGACGTCCAATCCAGACCATCCTCAGAAGAAACGGAGCAACTTCCTCGTGATCTCGATACTGGTTCAGAAGGGAGCGAACATCGTCGGCGATGTCGTCGCTAGCGAAACGTTGGACCGCTTCGAAATCGGGGCCGGAGCGTGATCCTGTCCCGGAGGCAAGCTGCTCGCATACCGCAGCCAGGATCTTCCTGCGGTCGTTCACGGGTAACTGGCTCGGATCTCCCCCTTCCAAAGCCGCGTCGGGGCACACGTTGAGTACCTTCACGCAGATGCCTTCGTCGAGGAGCACCAGCCACGGCAAGACCGGACGAAGGATCGGGGTCAGGATTTCGATACCGTACTGTTTACGGAAGAACAGTTGCTCCAATCCAAGTCTGGACGGAGCTCTCCCCAGAAGGTCAGCGAACCATTCAGCGGCAAGGTATTCTCGCACCGAACGATGATGAAACCGGACCGTCCCGTAGATCGCCCCGTCGAAAACGGGAAGCTGCAGCAAGGCCGTGATTTCCGCCGCGCCCCAGTCTCGCAGGATAGCCGACGCCGGAATACCGCCGCTGCTGCTGTTGCCGTCAGGGACCCGGATCACCGGGACTCCGGTGAGTGTCGCCGCTGCGGCCAGTGAGCGGGCCCCGGCCCGCGCGCGTTCCTCGCTAAGGCCTTGGACATCCGCCCGCCGCTGGTCGTGTTCGGCAAGCCTTCGCGAAAGCGAGGCTCTCATCATTTCCAGATGAGAACCGATGCGGCCGTTCGCGCGCCAGAAGTCGACTACCTCGTCGAGATCCTGCGGCCTCGCCGTGAAGGCTTGCGCGTCGCGACGATCGACCTCCCTGATGAAGGCATCCGCATCTTCGACATCACGCGCCGTAAGGAAGAGCCTAACTTGGGACGTGTCGAGGTCCTCAAGGCTGAGAATACGAAAGCCCGCAGTAGCGTTCTGATCGGCGGGGCTGGCCTGTTTTGTCGGGACAACATCATCGAAGAGCTCGTTGTAGCCGTCCAGATCATCGTCGGAATCCAGGTCGATGTCCGGTTCGGGGCTAACGGAACCCGTACCCACAGCGACCGCCGCGGGCGATGGATGCGGCAGGTGCGTACTGCAAAGTGAAAGATCGGTCTTGGGGCGCCACGCGCCGACCCGGCTCGTAAGCACGATGTGCGAGCGAACTTTCGCGGGGCCGAGGACGCTCGACAGCCTGCGGACAGCAATTTCGAAGTCCCCGGGGTCGCGTAGCCGAGACTCGTCAACCGAATCCAAAAGCAGCCAACCCTCGTCTTGTCCACTGAGCCACGCCTGAAAGCGTGCGTACATCCCTTCCTCGAAAGAGATATCGAAATTGTGCGGTATAAGTTCGAGCCTGATAAAAAATGCTTCCCGGCCCTCGTCTCTGAGCTTCCGCGCTAATTCCCTTATTTCCCAGGTTTTGCCCGCCCCGGCTTCGGCAAGGACGACGACGCGCTTCTCATTTACGAGGTTTTCCCACGTGTGCCCTACCCCGCGGTCCTTCATCCGCAGCAGATCGACATCATCGGTGAGATCACCTGCGAGGTGAATATCCCTCAGGGTCCTACAGAGATCGATGTACGTATCGGACGATGGCAGAAATAGCGGCGTTGAAATGTTCATGTTTCTACCTAGCATGGATGTGGTCAGCTGACCCAGTCGCCATATGGCCAACGACGCGTTTTTCAGCAGGGGATGGATCAGTTCTTGACGCAACTCCCCGACGATTTGTTGCTTGCCGCCGACACGACAACAATCTGTCTGCAACAACAGAGGCGGAGAGAGCATAGAATGTTGAAAGCGATTGCAGCTGCATTGGCAAGCCTATGGCGCGGAACGCTGGGCGTCCTGCGCTGGACCGAGCAGTTGGTCCGCTGGCCGTTCAGTCTGGTGTTCGGTAGCGGCGCAGGCGGCATGCCAAACTCGGATTACAAACCAGATGTCAGCGCGAGCCAGATCCTCGACGAGTTCGAGGAGGCACGTGCGCGGCGGGCCGCTGTTCACGATCAGGATCGCGACGGCGTTTCCAGCGTCATCAAGTACGCCAAGGCTCCGGCACATGCGCGCACGACAATCGACTTGGGCGGACTGAAGGCGGACGTACGAGCGACCCTGCTCACCATGGACGACAACGAATTGCGCGCTCTGGCGCAGGCAGGACTCGGAGCCGTCAGGAAGTTTGTCGAAGCTCGCGATCACGGAATCCACGGTGTTCCGGTTATCAAGCCGCGGGCTTCGGCGGCCGAGCTTGCGCCGAAGCAAGTGACGGCCGAGGAACGCATGCTCTGGAAAGTCAGGTCGAGAATGCTCAAATCCGAGCAGTCCCGAGTTTTCAGGATGTCAGTATGAGGGCATTGCGGATCGCATCGATGCCATCCGCAATGTGCTCGAGCCGCGCTCTCATGCGTCCAGCGGCAGCCCGGTTTTCGCGGTGGAGCGCGTTGAGGTCGCCAAGCAATGCCGTCCGCTCACCTTGCAGCCTACCGAAAGCCGCGAGTTGGTCAGTCATCCGCACCGCGAGCTCGTCGACTTGTCGAATCAGTGTGCGAATGGCTTGCTCAATGTCGTCGAGGGCCATTTTCATTTCAGTTCGTCATCAGGATCGGCCGTAACGTCCGGCGCTCTCGATACGATTTCCAGAACCTCGGAGACCTTGGCTTCCCGGTTTTCGAGAAAGAACCTTGCAACGGTCTCTGCCTGCCCGCGGACTTCGGCTGCCGATGGCTGCGGCATCGGTAGCCCGGCATCTCCGAGCGCGACGAGCAGCTCCGCGGAATCCCTCGGGTCGAGTGCGTCGATAGCTTGCTGCTCAGAGAGACGGCCGTCAGCGTATGCTCCTAACACGCTGCGTTTGAAGTTCGTGCGCGGCTCATCCGTCCCGAGCGCCTTGTCGAGGGCGTCCGTATCGAGGAGATCGAGCATCATGCTATGCATCTCCGGATGCTCATACGCGAGATCGCCGTAATGCTGCCGGATGCGCTGCCATTCTTTTTCACTGATATCCGACATTATGCGCGCGCCTTGGCCTTCAGGAGGTCGATGACCTCCTGGCGCTGGCGGCATGCGGCGCGGAGACGATGGTTTTCCGCTTCGAGTTCGGCCAGCAGCTCCATAGCCTTGCGGGCCATGGCTTCCATTTCCCCGGCATGATTGATAGCCGTCGTTAGGGCATCATTGTAGCGCCCCTGGTAGCGGGCTTCAGCCGCGGCCGCGAGCCCGTCGCCGATAGCAGATGCGAGGCCTACCGCTCCGGCCGCGATGAGAGCCATTCCGCCCGCGTTGCCCATGGCAGCGCCAAACGCGGGATTGCCGAAATTAGCCATGTGATGCCTCCGTCAACGAAGTTGTCTTCATCACACATGACGCGGATAGGTTGCGAATTCAAGCCTACTGCTTGATTTTGGCGATCGAACCGTTAACGGAGGCAGGGCGAAACCGGGCGAACGAATCTTGAAGTTGAAGCATCCCAAAATTATCGAGCATTGGATCGACCTCAACCAGGATTCGCCACCTGTCATGCAGCCTATCCCGGAAGACGATCCAGGCGATCTCGTCAGGAAGTCAAACGCCCGCCGGATGAAAGCCTGGAAAGAGCGGAAGCGACCGTATCTTGAGGCGTACTTCACGCTTATCGCGGCGGCGGCCGTCCTCGGAGGTACTGCGTGGGCGATCTACTCAGCGCTGTAATCGCTCGCCGTTTGATCTTGCCTGCGCACAGGGTGTTCCTATGCCTGTTTCCGCATGCGGTGCAGCGGAGCCTCGGCATGAGAGACACGAGGATTACGTTCTTCCCAAAGCGGCGACCGATGGCACTGTGATCAAGCCAGCCCTGGTGTCTGCACTTCGAACACCTGCCCCCGAGCAGATACCACTCCTCGAGTTCGGAAAGCCTGAGGCGGTCTCTTCGTGACTGCTGTGGTCTGGATACGGCCGATCCCGCCGCCTGGTCGGCCGACCCCGAGAGGGAGCGGTGGGTCCGGGGCGGTTTGGCATGACATCCTGTGCCGGCCGTTGAGGTGAATGATCGCCTTCCCTGGCCGCTGCCTCATAGCGGCCCTATAGGCGGCAATCGACACCTGGAAATCGGTAGCTCGCGAAATGGTCTCCAGACGCTCGCCTCCAGACTCCGGCATATCGGTCCAGACTTCCACCGCATAGATGTGCTCGAGTGGTCCCCAGTCGTCTTGCACGGGGTCTGCAAGGTCTATGCTGCTTCGGTGCTTCATTGTCGAGTTGGAACTTCATTGCCGCCCTGAGAATTTATTCCTATCTTGTTCTCCTTGCCAAAAGAGTCAAGGTGTCGATCAATCGATACCCTCGCACGGCGCGGTCGTCGTCGGTTACATGCGGGACAGCGCTTGTCTTTGAGTAAGGTCCACGAGTTCGGCATCGCCGTTGCTCACCGGAGGTGAAGTATGGCGGCCGCCGCCACGACGCCGAACAATGCCCAGACAGCAGTCTTGATTCCTTTGAGCAATTGATTGGTTTCGGCGCGCGGATCGACCTTGGGTTCGACTGGAGCCTTTTCCACCGTTAGCTCGTCATCATCGCTGTCGGCCGGTATCCGTCCCCAACTTACCGTCACGCCCGCGAGAGCAGCCGCAGCCGTGCCGGGGTCGGCAGGTCCTCAGCCCTGCGATGTTTGAACGAGAATCAGGGTGATGTCGACCTGACATTTGCGAGTCGCACAGGCGATGAGACGCCTCCGATCCCGTTCCGTTCTTTATTGTCAACACTGAAGAAATGTTATGGGAATGTTATGGGCCTTCATAACACCCCGATTTTCACGCGATTTGACGGTACTTTTTGAGGCAGGGAGGACGGCATTCAAACCGTTGATTTATTGAATAATGTGGGCTTGGAAAGAAATGGTACGGTTGGGTGGTCTCGAACCACCGACCTCAGGTGCCACAAACCTGCGCTCTAACCAACTGAGCTACAACCGCACTTGGAATGCGACATGTGTCGCTTGGCGGCTCACATACGGGCACTGCCGCTGATTTGCAAGCCTTAACTTGTGATTATCCTGCAAAAAGACCGGATGGCAAGCCACCCGGTCTTTCTGATGATGTGAGGCGCGCCACGCGTCTTTTGAGACGCGCAAAGGTCGCTGTAGCACTTTCAATCGCTGCATGATTTTGTCCTCAAATCGATTCCGATCTGAGGAATCATGCAGCAGCCGATCAGGCCTTCTTGAGGTTCGACATCGCCTTTTCAGCGGCGTCCTTGCCCGGCTTGGCAACGTTTTCGGCGACCTTCTTCGTCGCGTCCTGCATGGTCTTCGCCTGCTCGACGGCAAGTTCGGCCTGCTTACGGATGAAGGCGGTCTGGAGTTCGACCAGTTCCGAAAGCGACTTCACGCCGAGCAGCGATTCCATGTGCGAAAGGGAATTTTCGGCATTGGTGCGCAGCGCATCGATGGCCTTGAGACCGAGTTCGACGGTGCCGGTCTGAGCGTTTTCAAGCGTCGCTTCCACGGCCTTGGTCGCTTCTTCGGCAGCGGTCTTCATCTTGGCATAAGCTTCCTTCGACTGCGTGGCGCCCTTTTCGGCGAATTCGCGGAAGCTGTCGGCAAACTTGGCCGGGTCGAAGGAGGAAAGGGAAAATGCATCGTCGGTCTTCTTGGTAGCCATGGTAAGCGCTCCTTGGTGTGGCCCTCTTCAGAGGCGCCGGTTGGTTGCTGCCCATTATATAAACGATTTCGTTGTGCATTGCAACAAAAATTGTGCATTGCACAAATCGAGGCTCATTAACCTGAGGCCTATTAACCTTGCGCGGCAAAAGGCGTTGTCGACGGCGCGCCATTGCTGGACCCTCGCGGACGGGCCGGGTATTAATAGACTGTTAACGCGCAAGCGATCCGTCAATAGGCCTGCCCATGCCCGAGAGACAGTATCCCTTCATCGACATTGCCGTGCACGCACGGGTGCGCGATCATTTTGCCAAGGGGGATGCGTCTGTCCTGTTTTCGAGGGATCTCGGTCGCGTCTTGTGGGCCAACGACCAGGGCGCGAGCCTGTTCGGCATCGCATCCGTCTACGATTTCATCGATGCTGCTCTCGATCCGAACGATCTCTCGCTTCGCCAGCTGCGTACAGCAGCGACGCAGCTCTCAGCGGTCGGCGACCGCCGGCAATTGCTGGTTCGGATATCCGCCGGCTTCAGGCGCCTGCCCTTGAATGCGTCCGTGGAACTGATCCGCATCCGCCCGGGCGAAGATGCGGTGCTCTTCACCACCCCTCATAACGGGAAGGCCTTGACGACCGAGGAGCGCGCCGCCCGGATGATCGCGGGGCTCGACGGACCGGACACGCATATGGCCGTGCTCGACGGCGACGGCGCGATCCTTGCGCAGTCTTCCGGTTTCGATGAACTGGGTCTGTCGGAGGAGGTTCGCCGCACACTCGTTTCGGACGTTGCGCGCGATAGAGACCGGTTGATCAAGCGCCCGGTCCTGACCAGGAAGGGCGAGCTTCCCGCTGCGATCGGCAAGATATCCGACCACCCGACCCTGCACCTTCTGTTCGCGGTGGAAGCCGTCTTCGAGGATCTCGATTCCGAAGCGGCATCGGAAGGAACGGACGACAATCTGCCGTCGCCGACAGAAAGCCTCGACCAACCTGCCGCCGACGACCTGCCGGCGATGGAGGAGCCGCCTCGCCCGGGACTCCCGGACACGGCGACGGTGCCGGCGGATGCGGAGCAGGATGCGAATGACGGTGCGGGCGCGCCGGACGATCAAGGTGAATTGGCGCTTGGGCCGGACGAAACGACATCGGCCGCCGCGGAGCCTGCCAATCCCGATGAGCCTGCCGGAGCAACCGAGCCAGCCGCAAAGCGCGACGATGCCGGCGAGACCCATGCTCCCGGCTTTGCATTCACGCCCGGCGGTCGTGCCGTCCGCTTCGTATGGAAAATAGACGCGGAGGGGCGGTTCAGCGAGATCTCGGAGGAGTTTGCCTCGGCCGTCGGTCCCAAGGCTGCCGATGTGATCGGCGAGACATTTGCCGATCTCGCGCAGCGCTATGGTCTCGACCCGGACCATCGGATCAACGAGCTCCTGCGCCGGCGCGACACCTGGTCGGGCAAGACGATTCTTTGGCCGGTCGAGGGAACGAGCCTGAAGGTGCCCGTCGACCTCGCCGCGCTTCCCACCTATTCACGGTCTCGGGAATTCGACGGCTTTCGCGGCTTCGGGATCGTCCGAGTCGCAGACGCGGTCATCGACGAGAGGGCCAGAGGAATGGAGCTCGGTCGCACCGCTGAGCCTCGGCCGGCTGCCCTGCCACCGGAGAGCGAGGACGAGACCATCGCTCATGGAGAGCGGACAGAGACCGGAGCAGGACCTGGTTCCGACGTCGCGGCCGACGACGAGGCGCCCGATCGCGACGAGGAATGGGTGGACTTCGACTCCGCAACGGTTTCGGCCGAGCCAGAAGATCCCTTCCACGGCGAGCGTCCGGCACTGCGCGTCGTGGACGCGCCCGAGCGCCCATCGTCCGGCAAGATTGTGGACCTCGACGAGCGCAGGCCGGGGACGGCCGGGACGCTGACGCGGGGCGAACAAGCCGCCTTTCGCGAAATTGCAAGGCAACTCGGCGAACATTTCGGAACACGCGGGGAGAGCGAGGACATCGAGGAACCGGCCTCTGAATCGGCGCCGACAAAGCCGACAAAGGAGCCGCCCTCGAGCGCCGCCCCCGATACCGAAGAGGCAGATGAGACGAAAGCGACCGTCGCTCAGGAAGCACCTCCAGCCGACGATGAAACGCTTCCTACCCCGCGCCCGGCCGTGGGAATGAGCAGCGAGATCCTCGACCGCCTGCCTGTCGGTCTTCTCGTGCACTACGGCGACGAATTGCTGCATGCCAACCCGGAGTTCCTCCAGCTGACGGGATATAGCGATCTTGAGAGCTTCTCGCGGGAAGGCGGCCTTGACGCGCTCTTCGCCCACGGCGGCGACATCGTCGATGAGCCGGACGGAACGATGACGCTGATCCGCCAGAACGGCCAACTTGCATCGGTGAACGCGCATCTTCATTCGATCCGATGGGAGGGGAAAAGCGCGCTCATGCTTGCGCTCGCCCCGGCAAACGGGAGCGACGGCGCACAAGCGACACGCGATGGCGATGGAACTGCGGGCGAAGCAAGCCGCCTGCGGATGGAAATCGACGAGCTTCGCTCCATCCTGGAGACTGCGACCGACGGCGTCGTCATCCTCGGGCAGGAAGGCGACGTGCGGACGATGAACGGTTCGGCAAGTGCGCTCTTCAACTACGACGAAGACGAGATCCGCGGAAAACCCTTCGCCGCGCTCTTCGCCCATGAGAGCCAGAAAGCGGTGCTCGACTATCTGCAGGGTCTTGCCGGCCATGGCGTCGCGAGCGTGCTCAACGACGGCCGCGAAGTGATCGGCCGCGAGGCGAATGGAGGCTTCATCCCGCTGTTCATGACCATCGGACGGCTTTCTTCGTCCAACGGTTACTGTGCCGTCATCCGCGACATCACGCAATGGAAGCGGACCGAGGAGGAACTGCGGAATGCCAAGCGCGCCGCCGAAACGGCCAACGCGCACAAGACGGAGTTCCTGGCGAGGGTAAGCCACGAGATCCGCACGCCGCTGAACGCCATCATCGGTTTTTCCGACATGATGGCAAGCGAGCATTTCGGCCCGGTCGGCCATCCCCGTTACATCGAATATGCCGGGGATATCGGCCGCTCCGGCAGGCACGTCCTCGACATCGTCAACGATCTGCTCGACATCTCGAAGATCGAGGCTGGCGAGATGGACCTCGATTTCAGTGCCGTGGATATCAACGATGCGGTTTCCGAAGCGGTGTCGCTGGTGCAACCACAGGCCAACAGCCAGCGCGTGATCATCCGCACCTCGCTCTCGGCGTCCGTTCCGGCGGTCGTCGCGGACGGCCGGTCCATCAAGCAGATCGCACTCAATATTCTCGCGAACGCCATCCGCTTCACCCCGTCCGGCGGCCAGATCGTCGTGTCTACGTCCTACGAGGGGAATGGAAGCGTCATCCTGCGGATCCGCGACACCGGGATCGGCATGACACGCAGCGAGCTCGACCAGGCGATGAAGCCCTTCCGTCAGGTGACGACCGGCGGGCGCAAGCGCGGCGACGGCACCGGCCTCGGACTGCCGCTGACCAAGGCGATGACCGAGGCGAACCGCGCACAGTTTTCGATCAACTCCACGCCGAACGAAGGCACGCTTGTCGAAATTTCCTTCCCATCGCAACGCGTCTTGGCGAACTGAGCACGAATGCTGTAAGGAAATGTTGACTCGCGGGAGCCAGTTTGCCGGTTCCGGCAGTCGCCACCTTGCCGCTTCGCCTCGGAACCGATCGCTTGCAGTCCACATCCAAGAGCCTCAGAAGACGCTATGCCCGCTCCGGGACGGGCCTTGGTCATCCGTTGCTCGCAATCTGGGCCGTGCTCGCCTCGGCGATCGTGCTGATGCCGATGCTCGCGATTGGCTGGCTTGCCGTTTCCGGCGGCAGCGCCGATTGGCCGCATCTTATCGAGAACGTCATCCCGCGCGCGACGGGGCGAACGCTGCTGCTCGTCGCGCTTACGGGTGCGGCAACAGCTTTTATCGGTATCCTGACTGCATGGCTGGTGGCGAGTTGCGAGTTTCCGCTGCGCCGCTTCCTTTCTGCCGCGCTCGTACTGCCACTCGCGATACCCGCCTACCTCGCGGCCTACGCATTCGGCGAACTTCTCACCTTCACCGGTCCGGTCCAGGGGTTGATCCGGCTCATCTTCGGCTTCCAGACGAGCCGGGACTACTGGTTTCCGGACGTGCGCTCGCTCGGCGGCGCGGTGCTCGTGCTGAGCTCGGTGCTCTATCCCTATATCTATCTCGCCTGCCGCTCGATGTTCCTGATGCAGGGGCGCGCGGCCGCGGACGTGGCGCGCACGCTCGGCGCCGGCCCGCTCAAGGTGTTCTTCCGGATCCAGATCCCGATGGCGCGGCCTGCCATCATGATCGGCCTGACGCTCGTCGCCATGGAAACGCTTAACGACATCGGTGCGGTCGAGTTCCTGGGCGTCCAGACGCTGACCTTCTCGATCTTCGATACCTGGCTTAACCGCGGCAGCCTGGCTGGCGCCGCACAGATTGCCTGTATCATGCTGCTCTTCGTCGTCGCCCTGATGATGGTCGAGCGCGCCGCCCGTCGCAGGCAGCGCTTCTCCAGCCAGAAGACAACGGCCGCCGTCCACGATCTTGCCAGGCTTACACTGTCGGGCTGGAAAAAATGGGCGGCAACGATCGCCTGCCTGCTGCCGGTGCTCTCCGGCTTCGGCGTTCCCTTCTTTATTCTCGGAAATTACGCGCTGAACCGCATGGATCAGTTTTTGGCCCCGCGCCTTCTGAATGCGCTCTTGCACAGCATTCTGGTTTCCGCCCTGACAGCGCTCGTCGCGGTGCTTCTGGGATTTGTGCTTGCCTATGCCGCCCGCACCGGGCGTTCGCGCACCACGGAAGCAGCCGGCCGATTGGCCTCCTTCGGCTATGGTGTGCCCGGCACGGTTCTCGCGATCGGCGTGCTCTTTCCGCTGGCAGCGCTCGATAACGCCGTCGATGCGCAGATGAGAGATACGTTCGGAATTTCGACCGGCCTGCTGATGAGCGGCACCGGCTTTGCCATCGTCTACGCCTGCACCGTCCGCTTCCTTACGATGGCGGAAGGCACGCTCGAGGCCGGTTTCCAGAAATTGTCGCCGCATCTCGACATGGCGGCGCGCGCACTTGGACGCACGAGCGGCCAGACGCTGCGAACAGTGCTCCTGCCGATGATGCGACCGGCGGTGCTGACGGCGGCCCTGCTCGTTTTCATCGAGACGATGAAGGAACTCTCGGCGACCATCATGCTGAGACCGTTCAACTTCAACACGCTTGCTACTCTGGTCTACGAGGACGCCTCGCGCGCCAAGGTCGAAGACGCCTCCGTCGCGGCGATGATCATCGTCATCGCCGGCATGATCCCGGTGATCCTGGTGTCGAGATCGCTGGAACGCCGTCCCTAGAGCATCCCGCTTTCAAGGGGAATCACTGAAAGCGGATAAGATGCTCTAGAATCAAAGTGCTAGAGCGTCCTTTGTGCGTTCACTTGAACGCACGGCGCTCTGAAGCAATTCCAGGAAAAGTGTGTAACGGTTTTCCGTCCGGAGTTGCGTTGTTCTAACCGTCACAGCGGAAGCCGGCCGCTCGCAGACAAAACAGACAAAAAAAGAGGCAGCCGAAAGCCGCCTCTGAAGTCAATGCTAACCAACAAATGCTCGAGAAAAGGTGACATCATGTCTGCAGCAACATCGCTGCTGCGGCACCGGCCCTTGACTGGTCGGCCTCAAGTTGGTTCGACCATGCACCCCCAAATGTAAACAAGATCTTACTTTTTTATCCAACAATCTTAGGCAGTCGCGCGCAACTCCGATGATTTGGTTAATTCGCGGGACGCGAACTGGTTAACGCGCGACCGCATGACTGGCGATCGGAAGGCGGCAAGGCGCAGAAGCCGCCGTTCCGCTCAAATAATCAGCTTTTCAATGCATCGAGCCCGGCAAACAGGTCTAGCGCCTCGGGGTTCGCGAGCGCTTCCTTGTTCTTGACCGGCCGGCCATGCACGACGTCGCGAACCGCAAGCTCGACGATCTTGCCCGATTTGGTCCGCGGAATATCGGCGACGGCAATGATCTTCGCCGGCACGTGACGCGGCGAAGCACCGGCGCGGATGCGGTTTTTGATGACCTTTGTCAGTTCGTCGGTCAATTCGGCTCCCGGCGCCAGCCGGACGAAGAGGATGACCCGTACATCATCCTCCCAATCCTGGCCGATGCAGAGGGCCTCGGCGACCTCCTCCATCTGCTCGACCTGGTTATAGATCTCCGCCGTGCCGATCCGCACGCCACCCGGATTGAGCGTGGCATCGGAACGCCCATGAATGATGATGCCGCCATGCGGCGTCCATTCGGCAAAATCGCCGTGACACCAGACGTTGTCGAAACGCTCGAAATAGGCCGCGCGGTACTTGGCGCCCTCGGGGTCGTTCCAGAACATGATGGGCATCGAAGGAAAGGCCCTGGTGCAAACGAGTTCCCCTTTCTCGCCGCGCACGGATTGGCCCTCGTCGTTCCAGACATCCATGGCAAGCCCCAGGCCGGGGCCCTGGATTTCGCCGCGCCAGACCGGCTTCAGGGGATTGCCGAGCACAAAGCAGGATACGATGTCAGTGCCGCCAGAGATCGAGGCAAGTTGGATGTCCGACTTGATGCCTTCGTAGACGAAAGAAAAACCTTCCGGAGAAAGCGGCGAACCGGTGGACGTCAACAGACGGAGCGCCGACAGGTCGTGCGTGCTCACCGGCGTGAAGCCACCCTTGCGCACGGCGTCGATATATTTCGCCGACGTGCCGAAGATCGCGAACCGTTCCTCCGCCGCATAGTCGAAGAGGACATTGCCGTCCGGATAGAAGGGCGAGCCGTCGAAGAGGCAGAGCGTGGCTCCTGCCGCCAGACCCGATGCCAGCCAGTTCCACATCATCCAGCCGCACGTGGTGAAGTAGAAGAGCCTCTCGCCTTCCTTCAAGCCGCAGTGGAAGCGGTGTTCCTTGAGGTGCTGCAGCAACGTTCCGCCTGCAGAATGCACGATGCATTTCGGCACGCCGGTGGTACCGGAGGAAAACAGAATATAGAGCGGATGGCTGAATGGCAGCTGCTCGAACGCCAGCGGTTTGACCTCGAAGGGGGCAATGAAATCGGCCAGCGTGACGCCGCCTTCGGTCGCCGCTGCCACCGAGGCGCTATCACCCGCATAAGGAACAATGACGGTCGGCACGCCCAGCGTGGCGGCGACGGCGCCCACCTTACCGGCGACGTCCTGCCTCTTGCCGTTGTACCAATAGCCGTCGCAGGCGATGAACAGTTTCGGGCCGATCTGACCGAAGCGGTCGAGAACACCCTGCTCGCCGAAATCGGGCGAGCAGGACGACCAGATGGCGCCGATCGAAGCGGTCGCCAGCATCAATGCGATTGTCTCGGGCATGTTCGGCATCATCGCAGCGACGCGGTCCCCCTTGCCGATGCCCTTGGCCTTCATTGCCTGCTGCAGGCGCGACACCAGGGCGCGCAAATCATCCCAGGAAAGGCGACAGGCGACCTTGTCCTCACCCCGAAAGACCACCGCGAGGCCATCGCCGCTCTTGCGCAGCAGGTTCTCGGCGAAATTCAGCGTTGCGTCGGGAAAGAAGCGGGCATCAAGCATTCGCTCGCCATTGATAAGCGCTCTCTCCCCGCGGTCGCCGACGACCCCGCAATAGTCCCAGACCGCGGTCCAGAAGTCACCTCGCTCGGCCACGGACCAGTCATGGAAAGAGTCGTAGTCGGCAAAATTCCGGTCGAAACGTTGCCCGCACCACGCCATGAATTGCGCCATCGGGCTTCGCTCGAGAACCTCGGCACTAGGAACCCACAAAGGTCGATCTGCTTGCATGCTCTCCTCCACTCCTCTGCGTGTTTCTATACCATGCTGCAACGCAAAATAAACAGCACGCGCCAGGTTCGGCATCGCGATGACGACATTTCCATGCCAGTCGGATTTGCTTTCTCCAGGCCGAAGGCCTATCCAGACGGCTTGACCCGAGAGGCAACGGCAACCCAACCGAAATGACGAGACAAATCCTGCAGATATTGCGCAGTTCCGGCCTCTGGTCGCGGATCGGCCGGCGCCACCTCGTCTGGTCCGCCGCGGTCGGCGTCGGCCTCGCCGTCGCCTACAACGCCGCGCTGCCGCTGGTCATTTCGACGACGGATGCCCGCGCGACGATGGAACGGATGCTCGATGCCTGGTCGGGCGGTAAAAGCAGGATTGGCGGCGAACCCGAGGTCCGGTTCTGGCCGGAGCCTGAAATTACTCTACCCTCCGCAACCATCGAATCGAACGAGCCAAACCCGCGCCTGCTTGCCCATGTCGGCCGCATCACCGCATCCTTCAGCTTGCTCGCAGCCCTTCGCGGCGATCCGGTGCTGGACGATATCCGATTCGTCGATCCGGTCGTCACCATCGAGCGCGCCGCCGACGGAACGGTCAACTGGAAACGGCCGCACTGGCTGAGCCTCACCGAGACGACGACCGGTGAGGATACACCCTTCGGCGACATAACGATCGAAAACGGGCGGGTGCGGATCCTCGACCAAATGGCCGGCGGTGGCCTGAACATCGACGTTCCGGCCATTTCCGGAACTGTCAAATGGCCGTCCTTTGCCGAGCGCATCAGCGCACAGCTTTCGACGACCATCGGCGGCGAGGCTATTGACTGGGCGTTGATCTGCGACCAACCGCTGGCCCTCTTTGCCGGCGGCAATGCGTCGCTCAGGACCTCGCTGACCTCCACCCCTTTGACCTTCTCCTTCGAAGGTATCGGCAATCTTTCTATGTATCCCTTTGCCTCCGGCCATCTGCAGGCATCCGCCCCCTCGCTGTCAGCGCTTCTTGCCTGGTATCGGGGCGGTTCGTCGGCAGTGCTTCCCGCAGGTGCCTTCAGCATCGATGCCATGGTGGCGACCGGCGAAACGACGCTCAAGCTCGATGAGTTGCAACTTGCGATGGGTGGCGCCACCGCGACCGGCGTCCTGGACGTCGCCTTCCCGGCCGGCGACACGCCGCGTATCGAGGGAACGCTCGCCTTCGACAGCATCGATCTCAACGGCCTCAGTCTCCCGACTGCGAAGCCAGCGGACGCAAGCGCCCCACAATGGCGGGTGGCGGAGAACCTGACCGGCGCTTGGCGCGCAGATGTGCGGCTTTCATCGCAGGAAGTACTCGTCGGTCCGCTGCGTCTCACCGACGTAGCGGCCGGTGTCATCATCAATCGCAACCGGGCATCGCTCGACATCGGCGACAGTACCTACGCAAACGGTGTTCTCAGCGGCCGCCTGGTGCTCTCGGACAAGGGGTTGGAACATGGCGGTAGGCTGCAGATGAGCCTCAAGGATGCCGACTTCGCCGCCGTACTTAACAGTTTCGGTCTGAAGGGCCCGACGCCGAGCGGCAGGGGCACGCTCACTCTCGACCTTGCGACGGACCAAGCCGTCTGGGCGACCAGCGCTGCCGATCTTTCGGGCAGCCTGACTTTCTCGCTGGCAAATGGCAGCCTCGCCGGATTCGATGCGAATGCCTTCATCGATCTCATCCGAAGGGGGGAATTCTTTTCTCTCTCGCAGGCGAGTGCCGGGGTGTTCGACTTCCAGGCGGCCGAGATTGACGCCACCTTCGGCGGCGGCGTGGCCCGGCTGAACCGAGCGAATTTTGCCGGACCGTCAGGTAGCTTGTCAGTTACCGGCGTCATCCCTAACCGCACGGGAAGCCTCGCGCTTGCCGGAATGCTGGAAAACACGGAGACGATCAACCAACCGCTGCGCTTCTTCGTCGGTGGGTCCTGGCCGAATGCGGTCATCTCGCCGCTCTCCGTCCTCGTTGAGCCGCAATAGGTGCGTCTGATAGACGCTCGGGCGATGTAGGGCGGGATACATTTTTCCTCATCCCGCTTCGGGCGGTCAGCCTACCACGGCAAATGCAGCGCGCTCGTCCCTCTCCCGCTGCACCTCCCGACGCTTCGTCACGATCGAGGCGACGAGCACCCCGAACGCGACGACGCCGATCAGGATCGTGCAGATCGCGTTGATTTCCGGCGTCACCCCGAGGCGCACCTGGCTATAGATCTTCATGGGCAGGGTGGTGGCACCCGGCCCCGTCGTGAAGCTCGAAATCACCAGATCGTCGAGCGACAGGGTGAAGGCAAGCACCCAGCCGGAAAAGACCGCTGGCGCAATCACCGGCAGCGTGATTTCGAAGAACGTCCTGACCGGCGTCGCGCCGAGATCGAGCGCCGCCTCCTCGATCGACTGGTCGAAGCTCAAGAGACGCGACTGAACCACCACGGCGACAAAGCACATGGTGAAAGTGATATGGGCGAGCGTGATCGTCCAGAAGCCGCGATCGAACCCAATGGCGACGAACAGCAGCAACAGTGACAGGCCGGTGATCACCTCCGGCATCACCAGCGGCGCGTAGACCATGCCAGAGAACAGCACCCGGCCGCGAAAGCGGGTGTAGCGCACGAGCGCGATCGCCGCCAGCGTTCCAAGCACCGTCGCGACAGTCGCCGACAGCAGCGCGACGCGAATGGTCACCCAGGCAGCATCAAGCAGGGCCTGGTTGTGCCAGAGCTGGCCGTACCATCGCGTCGAAAAGCCGGCCCAGACGGTGACGAGCTTGGACTCGTTGAACGAGAAAATCACCAGAAGCACGATCGGCAGGTAAAGGAAGCCGAAGCCGAGGACGATGGAGACGATGTTGAAGCGCGACCACTTTTCCATCGTCTATCTCCCCTCGCTGTCGGCTTTTGCCTGCACATTCTGGAAATAGACGATCGGGAGAACCAGGATAAGCAGGAGGAGCGTGGCGACCGCCGAGGAAACGGGCCAGTCGCGGTTGGCATTGAATTCGTTCCAAAGGGTCTTGCCGATCATGAGAGTTTCCGATCCACCAAGCAGGTCCGGGATGACGAACTCGCCGACCGCCGGAATGAAGACCAGCAGGCAGCCGGCCACGACGCCCGCAAGCGACAGCGGGAACGTCACCCGCCAGAAGGCGGTGATCGGCGTACAGCCGAGGTCCTGAGCCGCCTCCGTCAGCGTCTGATCCATCTTCTCGAGTGCCGAATAAATCGGCAGCACCATGAAGGGGAGATAGGAGTAGACGATGCCGATGTAGATCGCCCAGTTGGTGTTGAGGATGATGAGCGGTTGATCGATGACGCCAATGGTAATCAGGAACTGATTGAGCAGACCTTCCGGTTTCAGGATCGCGATCCAGGCGTAGACCCGGATCAGGAAGCTCGTCCAGAAGGGCAGGATCACGAGCATCAACAGTGTCGGACGGACGGAACGCGGCGCCTGCGCCATTCCGTAGGCGATCGGATAGCCGATCAAAAGCGTCAGGAAAGTGGAAACGGCGGCGATGATGAGGCTCGAAATATAGGCGTTGAAATAGAGTACGTCCTCGGTCAACCAGACATAGTTGTCGAGGGAGAACTCGCGCATTCCTTCGAGGATGCCCGAAAGGCCGTCGGCCAGATCGAAGACCGGCGTATAGGGCGGCATGGCAACTGCCGTCTGCGAAAGCGAGATGCGGAAGACGATGAAAAAGGGAATGAGAAAGAAAAAGAGCAGCCAGGCATAGGGAACGATGATGACCAGACGGCTGACGAAGGCTGACGCAATTTTTGCCATGGCTTCAATCCTTCAACACCACGCCCGCGTCTTCGCTGAACGAGATCCACACCTGCTGGTCATAGCCAAGCGGATCCTCGACGGCGCGCACGGCATTCAGCGACGATGCCTTGATGACCTTGCCGTCCTTCAGACGAATGTGGAAGACGGTCATGTCGCCCAGATAGCCGATGTCCCAGATCTCACCTTCGGCTGCGTTGAGCGGCGCGTGGGCAGGCGCCTGCCGGGTGACCCGGATCTTTTCCGGCCGAACCGCAACGGCAGCCCTGGCTCCCGTCGACAGCTTCGCCGACGAGGCCATCCGGATCGGAACGCCGCCCGCCGTCTCGACGCGAACCCTGCCCTCTTCCGCAGCGGCAACCGTGCCGTCGAAAATGTTCACGTCGCCGATGAAGTCCGCGACGAAGCGCGAATTCGGCGCTTCATAGATTTCCGCCGGCGTCGCCACCTGAATGACCTTGCCGTGGCTCATGACGGCGATGCGGTCGGCCATGGTCATGGCCTCTTCCTGGTCATGCGTGACGATGACGAAGGTCAGGCCTAGTTCCTGCTGCAGGTCCATCAGCTCGAATTGGGTTTCCTCGCGCAGCTTCTTGTCGAGGGCGCCCAGCGGCTCGTCGAGCAACAGCACCTTCGGGCGCTTGGCAAGCGAGCGGGCGAGCGCCACGCGCTGGCGCTGGCCGCCGGAAAGCTGGTGCGGCTTGCGCTTGGCGAATTTCTCGAGCTTGACGAGCTTCAGCATCTGCGCAACGCGCTCGGCAATGTCCGGCTTCGGCATGCCGTCCTGCTTCAGACCGAAGGCGATGTTGCTTTCGACGGTCATATGAGGAAATAGCGCGTAGGACTGGAACATCATGTTGACCGGTCGCCGATACGGCGGAATGCCCGCGAGATTCTGGCCGTCGAGAATGATCTCGCCCGACGTCGGCTGCTCGAAACCGGCAAGCATGCGCAGCAACGTCGATTTTCCGCAGCCCGAGGCACCCAGAAGGGCGAAGAACTCCCGGGTGTAAATGTTCAGCGAAAGGTCGTCGACGGCGGTGAAGTCTCCGAACTTCTTGGTTACGTTCTTGAAGGAAATGAATGGTTTGGAGGCCGGATCCGCCCATGGGGCGAAGGACCGCCGGATACTGCCTAGAGACTTCATCATCTATCCCCGAATGACACAGCCGATGGGCGCACAGTCCTGACCTACAGCGCCGCGCGCCTTACCAGACGCGCAAAGGACGCTGTAGCACTTTGAATTGCTGCATGCTTTCATCCTTATATCGGGCTCGATCTAAGGAAACACGCGGCAGGCGCCCACTGCAATCTTACGCCGAGCGGAAGACGGGCGAACAACAACTCGTCCTTCCTCGTCCCGCTCCAAAAAAATTGCCCGGATCTTGGGGCCGGGCAATTCGTTTCCGCTCTTACTGGCCAGTGACGACCTTGGTCCAGAGCCGGGTCAACACCCGCTGCTCCTTGGGCTCGAACGGCGTGATGGTGAACAGCTTCTGCATCACCTCGTCCGACGGATAGATAGCCGTGTCTTCCAAGACTTCCTTGTCGAGGAACTGCTGAGAAGCCTTGTTGCCGTTGGCGTAGAAGACATAGTTCGAGGCCTTGGCAATGACCTCCGGTTTCATCATGTAGTTGATGAACTCGTGCGCTTCGGCAACATGCGGCGCATCGGCGGGAAGCGCCAGCATGTCGAACCACATCTGCGCGCCCTGCGCCGGGATTGAATAATCGACCGTCACACCGGCTTTCGCCTCCGCAGCACGGTCCCGCGCCTGGAAGATATCGCCGGAGAAGCCGACAGCGAGGCAGATATCGCCGTTTGCGAGCGCATTGATGTATTCGGACGAGTGGAACTTGCGCACATAGGGACGGATGCTCGTCAGCAACTCGGCCGCCTTTTCAAGATCGGCCGCCTCGTGGCTGTCGGGATTGAGGCCCAGATAGGCAAGTGCGGAAGGAACGATATCGGTCGGCGAGTCGAGGAGATGAATGCCGCAATCCTTGAATTTCGCGGCTATTTCAGGCTTGAAGATGACGTCCCAGTTCGGCTTCTCGTCCGTGCCCAGGATCTCCTTCATCTTGTCGACATTGTAGCCGATGCCGGTCGTGCCCCACATGTAGTCTACGGCATATTCGTTGCCGGGATCGTACTTCGCCGTACGCTCCATGATAACGTTCCACATATTCGGCAGGTTCGGGAGCTTCGACTTGTCGAGCTTCTGGAACACGCCGGCCGCGATCTGGCGCTGCAGGAAATAGGCCGTCGGCACCACGACGTCATAGCCGGAGCCGCCGGCGAGCAGTTTCGTCTCCAGGATTTCGTTGGAATCGAAGACGTCGTAGACCACCTTGATGCCGGTCTCTTTGGTGAAGTCCTCGAGAATGCTGCTGTCGATATAATCCGACCAGTTATAGACATTGACGACCCGCTCCTGCGCGGAGGCGAGCATGGTCGATCCCGCGAGCGCCGCGGCTGCCAGTGTTGCGATCACGATTTTGGACATTCAGTTCCCTCATTATTGTCGGTTCTCGGCCGGACCCGCCAACCCGTGCGGTCCCAGTCGGCCCGACGGGGAGGTTAGGCATCTTTCTCGCCAACCTCAAGCGCTTTCGCTCGGGTTTCAGGCACGATCCCGTGCCTAATGCACTTTGGCAAGCGCAAGCGAAAACGGGCACTTATGACATGGGGCTCGGGAACACTGTGCCAATCGGGGACGAGCCACGCGTTAACCATCGTACAAACATGCCGACTCACGGGCCGCGTTTACGATTGATTAACCTTAGTGGAAGTGCGAGTTTGCCGACGGTTGTGTATCAGCGTCCGGACCACGTTATGAGCGAGCGAAACCGCAGGATCGACCCGAGGGAATTGAAGCGCCTTTCGGTCCTGCAGCCGAGAAAATCACTAACGGCAATCGCCACGGACTGGGCCGTCATCGCGGCGGCGATCGCCGTCAGCGAATACACCGACAATATCCTCGTCTACGTGATCGCCATCGCTGTGATCGCCGGGCGAATGCACGCCTTGGGCTGCATGGTGCACGAGGCTGCCCACTACCGCATCATTCGCGATCGCAAGCTCAGCGACTGGATGAGTGACATTCTGCTGGCCTGGCCGGTGCTGGCGACAGTTGACGGCTATCGCCAGAACCACCTTGCCCACCACCAGCACGCCAATACGGATGACGACCCGGACTGGGTGGCAAAGCGCGACCTCACACAGTTTACCTTCCCGCAGAAACTGGCACGCGGTATTGCGCAACTGCTCGGCTACCTCGTCGCGGTGAATTCGATCCGCGACCTTATTCACATGGCCAAGAGGATCTCGACGACGGATCGCTCGACACCGGCCTACAAGGCGCTAAGGCTTGGCTTCTACCTTTCGGCAGCGGTCGTTTTCACGATCCTCGGCATCTGGCGCGAATTCGTGCTCTACTGGCTCGTGCCCTTCTTCACCTTTTTCTGCCTGTTTCTTTACGTGCGCAGCGTCGCCGAACATTTTGGCAGCATGGATTACGGCGACGAACTGACGAGCTCACGCACCGTCTATCCGCATGCCTGGGAGAAGCTTTTCTTCGCCCCCCACAACATCAACTACCACCTCGAGCACCACCTCTATCCCGGCGTGCCCTACTACAATCTGCCGGATCTGCACGCTATCCTGATGCGAAACAAGACCTATGCGGCGAAGGCCCACATTACACGTGGCTATACCACCGGCCTCGCCGCGGAATGCTTCGCGCCCGGGGCACCGCTGTTGCCCAATCAGCATCCGGCGAGTTACTGACCGGCTATTGAAAGTCGAAAACGCTGAGGCCCGTCGCCATCTCGTCCAGGCCAAGCGGGCGGGTGACAGGTGGTTCTGCGCGCGCCAGACAGCCTTGCCGCTCGCAGAGGCGGCAGGCTGCGCCAACAGGGACTGCCGGCATTCTCGACGCACCGTAGACGACTTCCTCCGCGAAGCCGGCATCGCAGCCGATAAGCAGTGCCGTGCGCCTCACCCGCTCCTGGAAGCCCGCTTGCGGTCCGTCGAGCGTCCGCGAAACGACAAGGAATTCGCTGCCCTCCGGCATTTCGACGCGGTCGACGAGAACCTGCCCGGGCACGGCGAAGGCGGCATGGATATTGAGCTTCGGACAGGCGCCGCCGAAACGCGCACCAGGAAAGCCAAGCGCGCCCGCACGGCGCAGCCGATGGCCGGCATTATCGATCTCCATAAGGAAAAACGGGATGCCCGCGGCGCCGGGGCGCTGCAACATCGTCAGTCGATTGGCCGCCTGTTCGAAGGACACCTGAAAGCGGGATCGCAAGATATCGATGTCGTATTTCGCGCGCTGCGCCGCGGCTAGAAACGCTTGATAGGGCATCATCAAGGCATGGGCGGCATAGCGCGCGAGTTCGAAGCGACCGATGCGGCGCGCCTCGGCGGTCGAGAAGCGGAATTGCTCCAGCTCGGCGTCGATCGCCTCGTGGCAGGCGATCGACGCCACTTCCATGGCGATTTCCCGCGTCTGGTCGAAAGGTGACAGGCGTTCGGATATAAAGAGCCGCATCGAGTGCCGGTCGAACCGGCGGCGCAGGTTCGGCATGGCGTGCACCGGCAGCGTTCTGACGACGAGGCCATGCTCCTTCTTGAGCCAGCCCTTCAGCGCTCCCGTGAGATCGTCTCCGGGCGAAAGCGCGGCATGAAACGCCTCCATTGCCTCCTCGATCCGCGCGAAATGATTGGGCCGCGCCTCGAACGCCTCGCGCATCTCATCGATCGGCAGCCGGGTGCCCGAAAGCGCCGCCATGTGCCCCTGTCCCGCCAGGAGATCGGCGAGATCCTTCAGGCGTGACGCCTGCTCGCGATAGGCGCGGTAGAGCTTGACGATGCCGCCGGAGGCGTTGGGCGCCGCTTCGGCGATTTCGATCAGTTCCTGGTCGCCGGGCAGTTCGCCGGCCAGGAGCGGATCGGCGAAGACCTCGCGCAAGTGTGCCAGACCACTACCGGTTTCTCCCTGCAGCTCGTCGAGGTCCACCTTGTAGACCGAGGACAGCTTGAGGAGCAGCTGCACCGTCAGCGGCCGCTGATTGCGCTCGATGAGGTTCAGGTAGGAGGGTGAGATGCCGAGCGCCTCCGCCATCGCCGTCTGCGTCAACTGAAGACCATTGCGGATACGTCTGACGCGCGGCCCGGCGAAGATCTTGTTTTCGGCCATTTGTAACTCCCTTTACAAATCCGGCACCGCGATCGCTTTGACAACTTTTACAATTTTACCGATTTCTACTGTCAAACACAAGACAAGATAACCCTTTTGAATCGGCCAATTCTGCGAATTCCATAGCCTTCTCATGCACTGCAATGTAAAAAATGTCACATGAACTTACGACCAAAACTGGCGTAAGACCAAAGTCGAAGAGCTATCGGTTTTTACGAGGAGGACAGGATGACTGATTTTTACAAACTGGTTCCCGGCGCACCGCGGGGACGTTTCGACGGTATCCAGCGACCCTATACCGCCGAAGATGTGAAGCGGCTGCGGGGATCGGTGGAAATCCGTTATTCTTTTGCCGAGATGGGTGCCAACCGCCTGTGGAAGCTCATCCACGATGAGGATTTCGTCAATGCGCTCGGCGCGCTCTCGGGCAACCAGGCGATGCAGATGGTTCGCGCCGGCCTGAAGGCGATCTATCTCTCCGGCTGGCAGGTCGCCGCAGACGCCAACACGGCTTCGGCGATGTATCCGGATCAGTCGCTTTATCCGGCCAATGCCGCACCGGAATTGGCGAAACGCATCAATCGCACCCTGCAGCGCGCCGATCAGATCGAGACCTCGGAAGGAAACGGGCTTTCTGTCGAGACCTGGTTCGCGCCGATCGTCGCCGACGCCGAAGCGGGTTTCGGCGGGCCGTTGAACGCCTTCGAGATCATGAAGGCCTTCATCGAAGCTGGTGCGGCAGGTGTCCACTATGAGGATCAACTTGCTTCGGAAAAGAAATGCGGCCATCTCGGCGGCAAGGTGCTGATCCCGACCGCCGCGCATATCCGCAACTTGAACGCAGCGCGGCTTGCGGCCGACGTCATGGGAACACCAACGCTCGTCATCGCCCGCACCGATGCGGAAGCGGCAAAGCTCCTGACCTCGGATATCGACGAGCGCGACAGGCCCTTCGTCGACTACGATGCCGGCCGCACGGTGGAGGGTTTCTATCAGGTAAGGAGCGGCATCGAGCCCTGCATCGCGCGCGCGATCGCCTATGCGCCGCATTGCGACCTCATCTGGTGCGAAACCTCGAAGCCTGATCTGGAGCAGGCGCGCAAATTCGCCGAAGGCGTACACAACGCGCATCCGGGCAAGCTGCTCGCCTATAATTGCTCTCCATCGTTCAACTGGAAGAAGAACCTCGACGACGCGACGATCGCCAAGTTCCAGCGCGAGCTCGGCGCGATGGGCTACAAGTTCCAGTTCATCACGCTCGCCGGCTTCCATCAGCTGAACTACGGCATGTTCGAGCTGGCGCGCGGCTACAAGGATCGGCAGATGGCCGCCTATTCGGAACTGCAGGAAGCGGAATTCGCAGCAGAGGCCAACGGCTACACTGCAACCAAACACCAGCGCGAAGTCGGCACCGGCTACTTCGATGCTGTGTCGTTGGCGATCACCGGCGGCCAGTCGTCGACCACCGCCATGAAGGAATCGACCGAGCACGACCAGTTCCGCCCGGCGGCAGAATGAAGGACGCGGATTGAAAGGCCGGGGCGCGCGGCATCCCTGCCCGTCGCGCGTCCCGGAAACAACAGAACCTCGAACCGAAAGCGGAGTGCCCGCATCCGGCTCTAACCTCCAAAGGAGCAACGTCAATGACAGTACAGACACGCGTCAAGGAACGGGCCGAGGAACAGTCGTCGGCCATGACCCCTGACCAGCAGGCGGCGATCCGCATGGTCGCGAACGACCTGCATCGGCTCAATCAGTCGGTCATGAAGGCCGTCGATGCCGGCGTTTCGGTCGAGCTCGTGCGCTCGGCACGCCATCACGGCGGCGAAGGCAACTGGGGCGACCTGCTCATTCCGGTCATCGTCACACAAGGACGGAAGTGATGTTAGCGCTTACGGCAATCGCGTTCATCCTCACGCTTTCGGGCGGGTACTGGCACGAGCTTCTGTCCCGCAGACGGCAGATCCCCGTCGCCGTCGTTCGCGGTCGCTGACGAGAAAGCTCTTCCTTCCCATGAACAAACCACCGGCCGACGGTAAATCGGCCGGTGGTCCTTTCCGTCCTATGCGGACGAGGTCCGCCGCGGGCGCTTGCCGGCAAACAGGTCCACGTGGCTGCGCAGCAGTCGTGTCATCCGATCGACGACAGTGCGGATTTCCCGCCTGTGCCGGTCCTCGTTGTTCATGACGATCCATTGCCGATGTCGAAGCGGCTCTATTTCCTCGCCCGCGCGCTCGAGCAGCGGATCGAGATCGCCGACGAAGCAGGGCAACACCGCACTTCCGGCCCCGGCGCGCGCGAGATCGAGCAAGGAGCGGGGCCGACCAACCGTCGCAACGATCCGGCCGGCCGCCTGGTCGTGCGGCCAGCGCAGATAGGCAGAGATCGCCTCTTCCTCGGCGACCGCAACCCAGCGCTCGGGCCCGCCGCCCGGCGCATTTTTCTGCCGATAGGCCGCATAGGCCACGTCGCCGATCAGCCGCGACGCCAGATAGGTCTCGTCCGGCTGGAAGGCGCGCAAGCCGATATCGCTCTCGCGGTAGGCAAGATTCGCCCTTGCCTCCCCGATCGAAAGCGATATGGCAAAGGCGTCGCGCTCGGTGCAGATCGCCGGAAAATTTTCCGCGATCAGCCACGCGTTCCATGTTCCGGCCGCGATACGCACGAGCGGCATCCCCTCGCCTTCCTTCTGCCAGCTCTCGACCTTGCGTGCCGCCGCCTCCATTTCCTGCAATTGCTCGAACAGGAGGCGCCCGTCGGCGGTCAGCACGTATCCGGTTTGGCTGCGCACGAAGAGCGAACGCCCTGTACGCTCCTCGATCTCCAGCATCCGGCGGCCAATGGTTGCTGGACTCAAGCCGGTAGCCTGCGCCGCACCGGTCAGGCCGCCGGCGCGCGCCACGGTCATGAAACAGCGGTAGATGTCCCAGTCCATGTTTTTCATACGTGAAAGACATATGGGGAATTAGGCCGTATGTAAAACAGTTTTGAGTGCATAAAAGAGGGGATGCCCGAAAACGAGGAGCATCACCATGGACCTGATGGCAATGGCCTATCTATTCGACATGCTTTCCAAGAATCGCCGCTGGGACGAGGCCTTCGAGCCGCTCCGGCCGCCGCGCAAGACCCTCGTGGGCCGCCTGATTTCCGCAATCGCCCGGAAGTCGCCGCCGAAAAAGCGCCGCTCGGACTGCGGCCCCGTTTGAGCTTCGCACCGCGGCGACCCCAATTGACAATGCCGTGCGCCCGGTCGAGCGCACGGCATTCAGTCCTTGCATTACCGTAAGCGAGCAAGCCCGCCGCGGCTGGTCGCTGCCGCTCAGGCGGCGCGGTAGGTCTGGCCGGTCGCCACTTCCGGCTCCAGCCGGAATTGCTCGACGAGCATCATCAGCGTATCCGCCTGGCTTGCGAGTGCGCGGCTGGTGGCCGTCGCTTCCTCGACCATCGAGGCATTCTGCTGGGTCATCTGATCCATCTGGTTGACGGAGCCGTTGACCTCGTTCAGCGCCGCTGCCTGGTCGCGGCTTGCCGTTGCGATCATGTCCACATGCTGGCTGACCGAGACGATCTGAGCGCTGATCGAGGCAAGGACTGCGCCGGTCTCCTTGACGAGATGAGAGCCCGAATTGACCTCTTCAGTCGACTTGTTGATGAGTCCCTTGATTTCCCGAGCCGCCTCGGCGGACCGCTGCGCCAGCTCCCGGACCTCCTGCGCGACGACGGCAAAGCCCTTGCCCGCCTCGCCGGCGCGTGCCGCCTCAATGCCGGCGTTCAACGCCAGCAGGTTGGTCTGGAAGGCGATGTCGTCGATGACCTCGATGATCTGCTCGATCTGGCGTGAAGCCTCTTCGATGCGTCCCATCGCGGCGATGGCATTGGTGACGACGGTCGCCGAGCTGTCGGCGCTCTTCTTGGTCTGTGAAACGGCGAGGTTCGCCTCATGCGCCCGCTCTGCCGAGGAACGCACCGTCACAGTGATCTGGTCGACCGCGGCCGCGGTCTCCTCGAGCGAAGCCGCCTGAGCTTCGGTGCGCTTGGAGAGCGAGTCGGCGGATTGATGCATGTCCGCGCCGCTCTGCTGGATCGCCTGGGCGTTCGACCGGATCTGGGCCAGAGTATCCTGAAGCCGGATGAGCGATCCGTTGAAGTCCGTGCGCAACTGCTCGAGCCGCCCGTGGAAAGGCACCTCGATCTGGTGCGAGAGGTCGCCTTGCGCCAGACGCCCGAGGCCAGCGGCGAGTTCGCTGACGGCAAGATCGATCTGCTGGTCCAGCTCGCGTTTTTCGGCGTCGTTCCGGCTGCGTTCCGCTTCGGCACGAGCGCGCTGCTCTTCGCTTTCCGCCTCGATGCGCACCTTGGAAAGGGCGTTTTCCTTGAACACGCCGAGGGCGCGCGCCATGTCGCCGATTTCGTCGCGCCGCGCATCGCCGTCGATCGCCGTATCGAGCATGCCGTCGGCAAGGCGGCGCATGGCGGCGGTGATCTGTCCGATCGGTTTCTTCAGCGTCAGGGTCAGCGCGATGCCTGCGAGCAATGCGATGATGACGCCGCCGACCGTCGCAGCAACGGAGATCTGGTTCGCTTCGTCCCGTTCGGTACCGGCTGCGACTTTCTGCTGCTCCGCGAACTCGGTCAGATCGCCCCAGATCTCATTGATCGATTCACCGGCAGCATTGAACTCGGAATTGCGCTTTTCGGAACTCGCGACCAACGCAACACCATCCTTCTTCATCACGTCGAGGATCGGAAGGAGCGCATCCGCCGTGGTATCGAAGAAGCTCATCCCGTTCGCGACGCCACGCAGCGTTGTCAAATTTGCCTGAACAGCAAGGAACTTATCCAGGAGCCTCTTGCGATTTTCCTCGGTCGTGGTGCCGAGGAAGGCCGCCGCGGCGATCTGAATGTCGGTGATCGACGTGGAAAGCCGGCGTGTCGCGGTCAGCACAGATTCGGTGCTCGCAATCTTTTCGTCCAGCTCGCTGAAGATCTGGGTAGCCTCGCGCATCTTGCCGACGGAGGCGGCTTCGAGGCGGAAGCTCGCGGTACGGAAGCGATCGACGTATTTCGAAATGTTGCCCAGGGTTTCTGGTCCGACCGGGGCCTTGATCAGGGAGCCGATCTCGCTCGATGCTGAATTCACCGTGTCGGCGAGAGACTTTTCGCCCTTCGGCAGCAGGGTGAAGATCTCGCGCTGCGTGCGGCCGATCGCCGGGAAGCGATCCTTGACCTCCTTCAGCTTCTCTTCGACCGTGGTCGCCTTGGCGACCTCGGTGCCAAACTCCGTGAAGAAGCGGCTGGCGCGAAGGAGCTTTTCGGCGTTCCGGAGCATCGTCTTCGCCGCGTTCTCGTCCTTGCGCACGGCATATTGCAGCCGGTTCGTCTCTTCATTGATCTTCGATTGTTCGGCCACCAGGCGCTCCAGATTGGCCGCCGTAGCCGCGCGCAGTTCCTGCTCGCCGACATGCAACGTCCAAAGACCCTCGATACGCGCTTCGATATCGCCGGTCGCAGCGATCGCAGCGGTCAGCTCGTCCTGTCCGTTCTGGCCGGCAACCTGCGCGGCGGTCTCAGCGAGGATGTCCTTCTGCGCGGCGATCGTCGCGCGAACCGCATCGCGGCTTTCCTCGGTCGTCCTGTACAGGAAATTGTTCATCCCGGCATAGACGTCCTTGAAGCCGCTCAGCGTCTGCAGGACGCTGTTTGAAATCTCCATGCGCCCCTGCAGCAGACCCGATGCGTAGAGGCCGGTAATGCCGACAGCCGAGATGCTGACGACAAACGGCAGGATGAAGAACAGAACCTTCGTCTGAATCTTGAACCGGGCAAGAACTCTATCAATGAACATTGAAAACACCTTGGCTCGCAGCTCGCGTTTCGCTTCCCCCGATGGCCCGGCGTACCGCCCCAAGCGATTGCTTGTGGAGGAACAGGCCACCCGATGCGCAAACAGGCTGATGTTTTTCGGGAAACATGCGGCGCACGCCGCCAGTCCGCCGGCAATCATTGCGGAGCCCGCGCTACCCGTGTGCGGGCAGCGAGGCCCTGACGGGACTCACTTGGGCGCCATAGTCAATTTGAACGATTAAGATTTGTATAAGCGGCCGGCGGTTATGACGCGGCGATAGGGCGAGGACGATTTTGCGACAACGGCCATGCGGTTTCGCCCGGATCACAGGCACCGCAATTTGGATCAGGTGAACTCGCTCACCTGGGAAGGCGCTTCCGCCTTCCTGACTTGCATTCAGAACGCGGCGAACGTCGCGAAAGTCACAACGAGAAAGAGAGCGATAACAGCACCGAAAGCAATCAGCTCGTGGTGCAGGTGGCCCTGCTCGGTGCGGGCGATCGCAACAGCGCGGGGACGGCGTGAGTGGGTCATGGCATCCTGTCCTTGTCCTACAGCGCCGCGCGTTTTTCCGACCGCAAAGGACGCTGTAACCCTTGAATTGCTGGCAGCCAACCCGGCTACCATGCACATCATGGTGCATTCATCCTGCGGCCAAGGAAAGTCCATGAAATGGAAACAGTGTGGTTTCCGTTTAGGGACCGCCCCCAGTCCTGTGCAGGCTATGCAGCCATAAATTCAGGTTCAGCCATTTCCGTTAACAATGGCTGAAAAGGCAAATCACCAATTCTTCCGTGTGGTCACACCTCTTGACCGGCGGCGAAACCGGAGGCCCAGGCCCATTGGAAATTGTAGCCGCCGAGCCATCCGGTGACATCGACGCATTCGCCGATGAAATAAAGTCCCGGAACTTCCCTCGCCTGCATCGTCCGGGAATCGAGCGCACGGGTATCGACCCCGCCGAGAGTAACTTCGGCGGTCCTGTAACCTTCCGACCCGGCGGGCTTCAGCGTCCAGTTCTGGATGGAAGCCGACACTGCGTCGATGGCCTTGTCCGAAAGGTCGGCGAGCATCCGCCCCGCCAGCTTTGCTTCTTCCGCGAAGAAATGCGCCAGCCGTCGCGGCAGGATGTCGGCTAAGGCGGTATGCGCGGCCTGGCGCCCGTTCGTTCGGCGCATCCCCTTGAGAATGGACGCGATATCGATATCCGGCATCAGCCGCAGGACGATCTCCGCGCCCTCCCGCCAATAGGAGGAGATCTGCAGGATGGCGGGTCCGCTCAAGCCGCGGTGGGTGAGCAACACCGCTTCGCGGAAGGCGGCCTTGCCGCAGCGCGCCTCGGCATCGGCCGCAACGCCCGCCAGTTCGCCGATCTTATCAAGTTGCGCCGGATCGAGGGTCAACGGAACCAGCGCAGGCCGCGTTTCGACAATCGGCAGGCCGAACTGTTCGGCGGTCCTATAGGCAAAACCCGTGGCACCCATTTTCGGAATCGACTTGCCGCCGCTCGCGACCACCAGTGACGCGGCCTCGACGGCACCCTCATCCGTCGTCACGCGGAATCCGGATGCGACTCTCTCGATCGCCGAGATCGCCGTTGCAAGCCGCAGCGCCACGCCCGCCTCCTGCATCTCGGCAAGCAGCATACGGATGATGTCCTTCGCCGAATGATCGCAGAAGAGCTGGCCAAGCGTCTTCTCGTGCCATGTAATGCCGTGTTGCTCGACGAGCGCGACGAAATCCTGCGGCCGGTAACGCGCCAGCGCCGACTTGCAGAAATGCGGATTCTCGGAGAGGAAGTTCTTCGGTCCGGCGTGAATATTGGTGAAGTTGCAGCGACCGCCGCCGGAGATGCGGATCTTCTCGCCGGGTGCCTTGGCATGGTCGAGCACGAGCACACGGCGTCCGCGTTTTCCCGCCTCGATCGCGCACATCATGCCGGCGGCACCTGCGCCAATGATCACCACATCGTGTTTTTCTGCCACGGAAGACCCTTTTTGCGTTTCAGCTTTCCTTTCCGATGGCAGAACCAAAAGTCAATCGTGATCCGTCGCGCTGCTCTAGCCAATCGCCAAACTCCGGTTATGATGCGCTATCCGAAGCCAAAACCGGTGATTTATGCCCTCCAAGAGAAGTGTCGCCCAGCAAGCAGCAAAGATCAGCAAGAGTTCGAAAATACCAGCCGCCCTGCACTCGCCGCGAGGCGTGAAGACCTGGAAGGAAGCGGTCGACTGGCTTAGGATTCGCGGCATTGAGGACATCGAGTGCATCACGCCCGACCTTGCCGGCGTACCGCGCGGCAAGATGATGCCCACCTCCAAGTTCACCTCGAACACCTCGCTTGCTCTGCCTTCGGCGATCTACCGTCATACGATTTCTGGCGAATATCCCGACGAGACCGGCCAGTTCCGTTACGATTCGCGCGACAGCGACATCAAGCTGCTGCCCGATCTTTCAACCCTTTCGATTGTTCCTTGGGAGACCGACCCGACGGCGCAGGTCATCTGCGACATCGTCGGCTCGCAGGGCGAGCAGATCAACTATACGCCGCGTAACGTCTTGAAGCGCGTCGTCGACCTCTATCGCCAGAAGGGATGGAAGCCGGTCGTCGCGCCCGAGATCGAATTCTACCTTGTCGCCCAGAACGACGACCCGGACTATCCGCTCCGCCCGCCGAAGGGACGCTCCGGCCGCTCGATCCTCGGCGGCCAGGGCTATTCGATCGCCGGCATCAACGAATTCGACGAACTGATCGATGACATCTACCATTTCTCGGAAAAGCAGGGCCTCGAGATCGACACCCTCATTCATGAAGAGGGGCCGGCACAGCTCGAAATCAACCTCAGGCATGGCGACCCGATCGAGCTTGCCGATCAGGTCTTCCTGTTCAAGCGCACAATTCGCGAAGCCGCACTGAAGCACGGCATCTATGCGACCTTCATGGCGAAGCCGATGCAGGGCCAACCCGGCTCGGCGATGCACATTCACCAGTCGGTCGTCGAGATCAACACCGGTCGCAACCTCTTCTCGAATGCGAACGGGTCGCCATCGAAGGAATTCTTCTCCTTCATCGGCGGCATGCAGCACTACGTGCCGAAAACTATGGCGATGATGGCGCCCTACGTGAACTCGTACCGGCGGCTGACGCCCGACATGTCAGCACCGGTGAACACCGCCTGGGGTTATGACAACCGGACGACGGCGTTCCGCATCCCCGTCTCGGACGCGGCCGCGCGACGCATCGAGAACCGCCTGCCGAGTTCGGATGCCAATCCCTATCTGGCGCTCGCGGCCTCGCTCGGCTGCGGCTATCTCGGCATCATCGAAGACCTGCAGCCCACGCCACCGACAGAGGACACGGCCAACGAAGGCGCGATCGACCTGCCGCGCGGTCTGCTGGAAGCGGTTTCGCTGCTCGAATCGGCGCCCTCGCTCGCCGATGTGTTCACACCTGAGTTCGTCGCCATCTACGCCGGCGTGAAGCGTGGCGAATTCGAGACCTTCATGCAGGTCATCAGTCCGTGGGAACGCGAATTCCTGCTTCTGAACGTCTGACCGAAAGGCGCCCTCATGCCCTGGCAAAGCCCGATCTCGCCCGGAATTTCCTGGTATGAGGCGACGATCCCTGAGCGTCCGGTCTATCCAGCGCTGGCAGGTTCGCGGAAAACCGGCGTCGCCATCGTCGGCGGCGGCTACACGGGACTTCAAGCCGCCTACAATCTCGCGAAAAGCGGAACAGACGTGACCGTGATCGACGCCTGTCGTTTCGGCGACGGCGCTTCGGGTCGCAACGGCGGCCAGTTTGGCACAGGACAGCGCGCCTGGGCGGAGGATACCGAGGAAGCGCTTGGCCACGAACGTGCCAAGCTGCTGTTCGAGATGGCGGAAAACGCCAAGCGCTACGTGCTGGGCTTCGCCGGCGAACACGGAATCGACATCGAGTTCGTCCCCGGTCAGCTTTCCGTCGGCCACAAGAAAGGTCTCGAGACGGACTACCGTCGCCATGTCGAGGCGATGGCGGAGCGTTTCGGATATCCGCACCTCTCCTTCATGGAACGGGACGAGACCGCAAGCCGGCTCGGATCGGACCATTATCACTTCGGCATCCGCGACACCGGCACCGGGCACATCCACCCGATGAAATTGCTTATGGGCCTCGCGACGCAGGCGGCCCGTACCGGCGCCAGCCTCCACGAACAGACGAAGGCGCTGAAGATCGAAAAAAAGGGCGGCGCGATCGTCATCGACACCGATCGCGGCACGATCACCGCCGACCGGGCGCTGATCGCCTGCAATGCCTATATCGGCAACCTCGAGCCTGTAACCGCCAGCCACGTCATGCCCATCCGCTCGTTTATCGGCGCGACCAAGATTCTCTCCGACCATCCCGATGTGCTGCCCGGCGGCGAATCGGTCGACGATTCCCGTTTCGTCGTGCGCTATTTCCGCAAATCGAAAGACGGACGGCTGCTCTTCGGGGGGCGCGAAGCCTATACGGCCGACAATCCACGCGACATTTCCAGCCACATCCGCCGTCAGATCAGCGAGATCTATCCGGCACTCGCCAACGTCGAGATCACCCACGCCTGGGGAGGTTCGGTCGGCATCACCATGCCGCGCCAGCCCTTCTGCCGCGAGGTCATGCCGGGGGTCACGAGCATCGGCGGCTATTCCGGGCATGGCGTCATGCTGTCCAACTATTGCGGCAAGCTCTATGCTGACCTTGTGCTGGGGAAACAGACGGAGCTGGATCTTCTCAAGGCCTTGAAAATACCTGCTTTCCCGGGCGGAATGCGATTCCGCTCGGCGCTCCTGTTCCTCGCGCTCAGCTGGTATGCTTTGCGCGACCGGCTCTAAAATGCCGCGTGCGGACGCATTTTGTTGCGCCGCACCCTAGCGTTTTTAAATCGATTAGATTATACCACCCCTGACCTGAACGAGATCGAGATATCCCATGAGCAGCCAGATCATTCCCGTCGACCCGTTTGACTATGTGGTGTTCGGGGGCACCGGCGATCTTGCGGAGCGCAAACTTCTGCCCGCGCTCTATCACCGGCAGATCGAAGGTCAATTCAGCGAGCCGACGCGAATCATCGGCGCGTCACGCGCGGCACTGACCCACGAGGAATACCGCACGTTCGCGACCGACGCCTTGAAGGAGCATCTGAAACAGGGCGAATTCAACGAAGCCGAAGTGGCGAAGTTCACGGCCCGGCTTTATTACATCTCGGTCGACGCCAAATCCGATCAGGGCTGGGACGAACTGAAGAAAATCCTCGAAGAGGGAAAGGATCGCATCCGCGCCTTCTATCTCGCCGTCGGCCCGGCAATCTTCGGCGATATTTCGGAAAAGATTCGCGACCACAAGCTCATCACCAAGAACACCCGGATCGTCGTCGAAAAACCGATCGGACGCGACCTCGCCACGGCGACGGAACTCAATGACACGATCGGCCGGGTGTTTCGTGAAGAGCAGATCTTCCGCATCGATCACTACCTCGGCAAGGAGACGGTGCAAAACCTCATGGCCCTGCGCTTTGCCAATGCGCTTTACGAGCCGCTGTGGAACTCGGCGCATATCGACCATGTGCAGATCACCGTTTCGGAATCCGTCGGCCTCGAAAACCGCGCCGGCTATTACGACAAGGCCGGTGCGCTCCGCGACATGGTGCAGAACCACATCCTGCAACTCGTCTGTTTCGTCGCCATGGAAGCGCCGACCTCGATGGACGCGGAAGCCGTGCGCGACGAAAAGCTCAAGGTGCTTCGCGCTCTGAAGCCGATCACCGCGGCCAATGTCGAGCAGGTGACGGTGCGCGGCCAATATCGTGCAGGCGCATCTGCGGGCGGTCCGGTAAAGGGATATCTCGAGGAGCTCGAAGGCGGCGTTTCCAACACGGAAACCTTCGTCGCGATCAAGGCCGAAGTCAGCAACTGGCGCTGGGCCGGCGTGCCCTTCTATATTCGCACCGGCAAGCGCATGGCGGGGCGCATGTCAGAGATCGTCATCACCTTCAAGCAGATCCCCCACTCGATCTTCGATCACAGTGCCGGACGCATATCGGCGAACCAGCTGATGATCCGCCTCCAGCCGAACGAAGGCGTCAAGCAATCGCTTATGATCAAGGACCCGGGACCGGGCGGCATGCGCCTCCGAAACGTCCCGCTCGACATGAGCTTCGCGGAAGCCTTCGCCGTGCGCAACGCCGATGCCTATGAACGGCTGCTGCTCGATGTCGTCCGCAACAACCAGACACTGTTCGTGCGCCGCGACGAAGTGGAAGCCGCCTGGCAATGGGTCGACCCTATCCTCAAAGCGTGGGAAACGACCGGACAACAAGTGCAGGGCTACACGGCAGGTACCTGGGGCCCGAGCCAGTCGATCGCACTGATCGAGCGCGACGGCCGCACCTGGAACGATACAATCTAGGACCGGCTCATGAACACCACCGTGCACACATTTGAGAATGGAGCTGTCCTGGCGGAAGGGCTCGCGGACGCCGTCAGCGCCAAGCTCGCCGCGGCCATCGAAGCTCGCGGCGCCGCGAGCATAGCGGTGTCCGGCGGATCGACACCAAAGGCGTTCTTCCAGGCCCTGTCGCAGCGTGAACTCGACTGGACGAAAGTGACCGTCACCCTTGTCGACGAACGGTTCGTGCGGCCGGAAAACGAACGCTCCAACCACGGCCTCGTCGCTCAGAACCTCCTGCGAAACAAGGCGGCTAAGGCGCATTTTGTGCCGCTCTATCATGCCGCGGCGACCGCCGAGGAAGCAGCGGCCATGGCGAGCCAGTCGGTTGCCGCGGTCGGTGCGCCCTTCGATGTCGTTGTTCTCGGGATGGGAACGGACGGGCACACCGCCTCGTTCTTCCCGGGAGGGACGCGTCTTAAAGAGGCGATCGATCCGGCGACGCCACGCGGCGTGATCACCATGGAAGCGGACGGCGCGGGCGAAACGCGGCTGACATTTACCTTTTCCAGCCTCGAGGACGCCGGGCTGCTCGTCCTGCATATCGAAGGTGACGGCAAGAAGGAGGTTCTTGCCCGAGCGGAGGCGCCCGGCGATGAGGCGGAGATGCCGATCCGCGCCATGTTGCGGCGCGCAACATCGCCGCTGCAGATCTACTGGGCGCCGTAACACGGCGAGTGCTCCCTTCGGGGAACGCCCGCCAAGGTAGATAGAGGCCCGAACCAGAGCTTTCCTTGCGCGTTCTGTCGAGTGCGCAGGTCGTGTTGAGTGATTTATCCCCATTTCGCGATCGAACTGGGGTGTTAAATTACGCAACAATTCAAACTGTTACAGCCGCCGATGCGGTGCCGCCCGGCCGCTGTAGACCGATGACAGGATGAAGACAGGAGCCTTCAAGGCTCCGGAATAGGATGTATCATGTCCGCCGATTCCCGCGTTGCCGCCATCACCGCCCGCATCGTCGAGCGTTCCAAACCCCAGCGCGACGCCTATCTCGGTCGCGTCCGCAGCGCCGCGGCAAACGGGCCGCATCGCAGCGTGCTCGGCTGCGGCAACCTCGCACACGGGTTTGCCGTCTGTTCCCCCGCCGAGAAGACGGCGCTCGCGGGTGACCGCGTCCCCAATCTCGGCATCATTACCTCCTACAACGACATGCTCTCGGCGCATCAGCCCTTTGAGACCTACCCGGCACTGATCCGGGAGGCGGCTCGCGAGGCGGGCGGCGTGGCGCAAGTCGCCGGCGGCGTGCCGGCGATGTGCGACGGCGTCACCCAGGGCCAGCCCGGCATGGAGTTGTCGCTCTTCTCGCGCGACCTGATCGCGATGGCCGCCGGCGTCGGGCTCTCGCACAACATGTTCGACTCCGCTGTCTATCTCGGCGTCTGCGACAAGATCGTCCCTGGGCTCGTCATCGCAGCTCTGACCTTCGGCCATTTGCCCGCAGTCTTCATTCCCGCCGGGCCGATGACGACGGGGTTGCCGAATGACGAAAAGGCGCGCGTCCGCCAGCTCTTCGCCGAGGGCAAGGTTGGTCGCGACGAATTGCTCGAGGCGGAATCCAAGTCCTATCACGGCCCCGGCACCTGCACCTTCTACGGCACCGCCAACTCCAACCAGATGCTGATGGAGATCATGGGCTTTCATCTGCCGGGTGCCTCCTTCATCAATCCCGGCACGCCGCTGCGCGACGCGCTGACGAAGGAGGCTGCAAAACGGGCGCTCGCCATCACCGCCATGGGCAACGAGTTCACCCCTGCCGGCGAAATGATCGACGAGCGATCGATCGTCAACGGCGTCGTCGGCCTGCACGCGACGGGCGGCTCGACCAATCACACCATGCATCTCGTTGCCATGGCGCGCGCCGCGGGCATCCTGCTCACCTGGCAGGACATCTCCGAGCTTTCCGACATCGTGCCGCTGCTGGCACGCGTCTATCCGAACGGGCTCGCGGACGTGAACCATTTCCACGCCGCCGGCGGCATGGGCTTCCTGATCGGCCAACTGCTCAAGAGCGGAATGCTGCACGACGACGTTCGGACGGTGTTCGGCCAGGGCCTCGACGCCTACGCCATCGACGTCAAGCTCGGCGCCAACGGCGGCGTCCACCGCGAGCCAGCGCCGAAAGAGAGCGCCGATCCGAAGGTGCTGACAACGATCGAACAACCGTTCCAGCACACCGGAGGGCTGAAGATGCTCGCCGGCAATCTCGGCAAGGCGGTTATCAAGATTTCGGCCGTCAAGCCGGATCGCCATGTCATCGAAGCGCCCGCGAAGATCTTTCACTATCAGGCCGAGCTCAACGCCGCTTTCAAGGCGGGCAAGCTGGAGGGCGATTTCGTCGCCGTGGTGCGCTTCCAGGGACCCAAGGCCAACGGCATGCCGGAGCTGCACAAGCTGACGACCGTGCTCGGCATCCTGCAGGACCGCGGCCAGAAGGTCGCCATCTTGACCGACGGCCGCATGTCGGGCGCGTCCGGCAAGGTCCCGGCAGCCATCCATGTGACGCCGGAAGCGAAGGACGGCGGGCCGATCGCGCGCATCCAGGAAGGTGACATCGTCCGCATCGACGCGATTGCCGGAACGATCGAGGTATTGGTCGAAGACATTGCATTGAAAACGCGCGTGCCGGCCCATATCGACCTCTCGGACAACGAATTCGGCATGGGCCGCGAGCTTTTCGCGCCGTTCCGCCGGATCGCGGGCGCGGCCGATCATGGGGCAAGTGTCCTCTTCCAGTGAGCAGACGGACGCTCCGGGCCGCCCAAATTCTGGCCGGTCCGGCTACGGAAGCGGACCGGGGGGCATATCGTTTCGCCCGTCGTAACGCTCGATCTCGAGCGTGAACACATCCACGCCCTCAATGCAGCGGGCGTTGAGCGAAACGCGGTCGCCCGGATAGCCGCTTCGCAGGATCGCGGTGCCACATGTCGGGCAGAAGTGATGGCCTTCGGTGATGCCGCGCCAGATGTAAGTCGACAGGCGGCGCTTTTCAGTGATCAGCCTGATAGCGGCGGCATCCACCTTCCAATGCAGGAAACCGGAACGCCGGCACGTCGAGCAATTGCATTCGACCAATCGCGATAGTTCCGCGTCGACCTCGACACAGATGTCGCCGCAATGACAGGAAAGGCGATAGGGTCGCTGCACAGCGGTTCTCTCGATCTACAGTCACCACAGCGCGAGTCTCGACGACGCAGCCAGCCCCGTCAAGACGGAGCGCAATGCCCACACGAGCGCAAGACGCGGCGCACTTTTTTCGGTTTCAGCGGTAGATATCGAGCGTGCGGTTGCGGTGGTTCGGATGCATGCTGTAGACGAAAATCCGGTTCAGATCGCGATCGGTCAAAAGCCGCAGGAAGCGAGCTTCGATGATATTGTTGCCGTGGACGCGCTTGAGCAGGCAGCCGATCAGGGGGATGCGTGCACTCGGGATATCAAGATAGAAGTTCCGCGGCAGTTGGAACTGCGTCATGATGCCGATGAGTGCACTGCTTTTGGAAAGCTTGATGATCTCGCAGCGGCGAGACGAGAGGTGCTGCATGCCCTTCTCGGTGAATTCGATGCGCGCCTCGTTGCGAGTGTCCTCCATTGGGAAATTCGCTTCCCGATCGTACATGAAGGACTCTTCCTTGTTGAGGAAGTGCTGGTGCACCACGGGGGCCGCGCCGCTCATCGAATTCGCCTTTCGCATTTCAATCTGCGGCCACGCTAACCCATGAAATTTAACAGAGAGTTTGGCTTGCCAAACGCATGTGGAAAACCCGTCCGACAGCGCCGGACGGGTGAGAAATGGTTAAATCCATCTAACTGAGATGGAGAAGAGAGCGCGCTATTTCTCAGATTGCACGCACATCCGGTGATGCAGCCTGCGGGCGGAAAACCGCACACACTTTTCCTCATCCCGCTCTAGGCGCGATAGCTCCGTCCTTCGGCATCGAAGAGGTGAAGCCTCGCCTTGTCTGCAGTGAAGTGCACCTTGTCTCCCCGGTTGACCTGCGGAATGCCGGGGATCTTAGCGATGAGCGGCTCGTTTTCGACCAGTCCCTCGATATAGAGCAGCGTCACTTCACCGAGCGCCTCGACGATCGAAACCGTTCCTTCGAACAGGAAATCCTCGGACTGCGTCGCCTGGAGGTCTTCCGGCCGCACGCCGAAGCTCGCCTTCTTTCCGTTCTCGGAGGCGTTCGTGGCGATGTCGAGCGTCACCGACTTGCCGCCTGCGAGTGTCACAGTCGTCTGCGCGCCTGTGGCCGAGATCGTCGAAGGGATGACGTTCATCGCCGGCGAACCGATGAAGCGGGCGACAAATAGGTTCGCCGGGCGCTCATAAAGGTCGAGCGGCGCGCCGACCTGCTCGATATGGCCTGCAGAAAGCACGACGATGCGGTCGGCTAGCGTCATCGCCTCCACCTGGTCGTGGGTAACATAGATCATTGTCGTATCGGCCATCTGCTCATTGAGCTTGGCGATCTCGATCCGCGTGGCGACGCGCAGGGCAGCATCGAGGTTGGAAAGCGGCTCGTCGAAGAGGAAGACCTTGGGATTTCGGCAAATCGCCCGACCGATCGCGACGCGCTGGCGCTGGCCGCCGGAGAGCGCCTTTGGCAAGCGGTCGAGATATTTCGTGAGCTGGAGGATTTCCGCCGCCGAGCGCACACGGCGGTCGATCTCCTCCTTCGACTCCTTGGCTATCCGCATGCCGAAAGCCATGTTGTCGTAAACCGTCATGTGCGGGTAGAGCGCGTAGGACTGGAACACCATGGCGATGCCGCGCTTCGATGGCGGCACATCGTTCACCCGGTCGCCGTCGATGAACATGTCGCCGCCAGTTATCGCCTCGAGGCCGGCGATCATCCTCAGCAGCGTCGATTTCCCGCAGCCTGACGGTCCGACGAAAACGATGAACTCACCCTGCTTGATGTCGAGGTTGATGCCGTGAATGACATCAACGGCCCCATAGGACTTGCGGATATCTTTAAGCAGCAGGCCTGTCATCGCATCCCTCCCCTCGCTCTTTCTTCATAATGCACTCTCTTCATTCGAACTGGTATCCATTTCGCTTGAAGAGGCTCAGGCGAGACGCGCGAAGAACGCGCCCCAAGCCGGAAGATTGACCTTGTCGTCCTTGATCTCCGAAACGAAACCATGGCCTTCGAGCGCTTCTAGTCGTTCGCTCGGCAACACCGCGGTCGCGAGACCTTCGCTCATATTGAACAGGCAAAGCAGTTTCTCATTGCCCTGGGTGCGCAGGAAACCAAGAAGCGGCGCCTCAGTCTCGAAAAACTCGATCGCGCCCTTTGCAAGGGCCGGATACCCCTTCCTGAAGTGCAGGAAGCGACGGTAATGCTGCATCACCGAGGCCGGATCGGCCTCCTGAACGGCGACGGCCTGAGCCAGGTGGTTCTCGGGAACCGGCAGCCACGGCCTGGTGTCGCTGAACCCGCCGTCCGGCATGCTCTCCCATACCATGGGCGTGCGGCAGCCATCGCGGCCCTTGAAGTCGGGCCAGAACTGGATGCCGTAAGGATCCTGGAGATCTTCGTAGGCTAGCTCCGCTTCTGGCAGCGCCAGTTCCTCGCCCTGATAGATGCAAAGCGAGCCTCGCAGCGACATCAAAAGGCTTGCCAGCAACTTGGCGTGAGCGCCGTAGTCGCTGACGCCGTCAGCCCAGCGGCTGGCGTGCCTGACGACGTCGTGATTGGAGAACGCCCAGCAGGCCCAGCCTTCGGGCGCCGCCTTCTGGAAATCGAGCAGCACCTCGGCCACGCGGTCCGGCGCCAGGGGATCCGGAGCCAGAAACTCGAAGGCATAGCACATGTGCATCTTGTCGCCGCCGGACGTGTATTCGCCGGCGATCTCAAGCCCGCGCTGGCTGTCGCCAACTTCGCCCACGGCGGCGATCGCTGGAAATTCGTCCATCACCGCCCGGAAGCGCTTGAGGAATTCGAGGTTTTCCGGCTGGTTCTTGTCGTAGAGGTGTTCCTGGTAATTGTACGGATTGACGGCCGGCGCCGTCGAGGCATTGCGCCGCTCCGGCGCCAAGGACGGATTGTCGCGCAGCTGCTTGTCGTGGAAATAGAAGTTGATGGTGTCGAGGCGGAAGCCGTCGACGCCGCGCTCGAGCCAGAAGCGTTCGACAGCAAGCAGGGCCTCCTGCACCTGCGCATTGTGCAGGTTGAGGTCCGGTTGCGAGGTCAGAAAGTTGTGCAGGTAATATTGCTGCCGCGTCGGATCCCAGGCCCAGGCCGAGCCGCCGAAGATCGAGAGCCAGTTATTCGGCGGTGCTCCGTCGGGCTTTGAATCGGCCCAGACGTACCAATCGGCCTTCGCATTGCTACGGCTCGACCGGCTTTCGACGAACCATGGATGCCGATCAGACGTGTGCGACAGGACGAGATCGATCATGACCCGCAGGCCGAGCCGGTGCGCCTCGGCAATCAGTGCATCGAAATCCTCGAGCTTGCCGAAGATCGGATCGACATCCCTGTAGTTGGAAACGTCGTAGCCGAAGTCCTTCATCGGCGAGGTGAAGAAGGGCGAAATCCAGATCGCATCGACGCCGAGCGCCGCGACATACGGCAACCGGGCGGTGATCCCGTTCAGGTCGCCGATGCCATCGCCGTTCGTGTCCTGAAAGGAGCGCGGGTAAATCTGGTAGATCACCGCTCCACGCCACCAGTCCTTGTCGGGCCTGAGGATGGAGCCGGCCGTTTCGGTCATGTTCATTCGTGTAAGAGATCCTTGTCCTGAAATCTGTCAGCCGCCCTTGACCGATCCCGCGAGCAGACCGCGCACGAGATAGCGCTGCAGAGCGAAGAAGACGATCAGAGGAACGACGATGGTAATGAAGGCGGAGGCGGTGAGGATTTCCCAGTTGCCGCCGCGAGAGCCGAGCAGGTTGACCAGCCGCCCCGTCAGCACGAGTTGATCCTGGCCGGTGCCGAGGAAGACGATCGCGACCAGGAGATCGTTCCAGGTCCAGAGGAACTGAAAGATCGCAAAGGAGGCGAGCGCCGGGAACGATAAAGGCAGAATGATCTTGACGAAGATGTCAAAATCGCTGGCGCCGTCGACGCGCGCGGATTCCATGATCTCGCGCGGCAGGCCCGCCATATAATTGCGCAAGAGATAGATCGCCAGCGGCAGGCCGAACCCGGTGTGGGCAAGCCAGATGCCCATATAGGTCTTGGCCGGAACGCCGAAGAATGCGCCAACGCCGTTGTAGAGCTTCAAGAGCGGAATGAGCGACATCTGCAGCGGCACGACCAGCAGCCCGACAACCACGGCGATCAGGATTGCGCGCCCGGGAAAAGGCATCCAGGCCAGGGCATAGGCTGCAAAAGCAGCGATCAGAATCGGGATAACCGTCGATGGAACGGCAACCGTCAGCGAGTTGATGAAGGACGCACTGATGCCCTCCGCACTCAGCACCTCTTTGTAGTTGTCGAGGGTGAAACGCGGTGGTGCCGCGGCGGTGAAGAAGATGCGCTGGCCGCGCGAGCCTTCCATCCTGGTATCGGAGACGATTTCGAAACTGCCGTCCGCCTGCACTGTCAGCTTCTCGCCGCCGTTCAGATCAGCGGTCTCACCGGCCTTGAACGCCGCCGGTTCGCGACTGGAGAAGCCGAAGGCCGATATCTGCCCGGCCTGACCGGCAAGAACGTTACCCGAGATGACGAACTTGCCGTCCCGTTCGACCTGGCTGTCGGCCGACGGAGCGCGCGCGACATCATTGCGTGAAGACGTGGCAAGAGCCGTCCACCATCCGGAAACGGCGAGCTGGTCCTTGTCGCGCAGCGACGAGATCAGCAGGCCGGCGGTCGGCATCGTCCAGAGAGCGACGAGCAGAAGCACCGAGAGATGGACCGCCCACATCAGCGGGGAGCGCGTGGCTGGGTTCATCTCAGTGGCTCCTCATTTCCTTGGTCGCGTTGCGGATGTTCCAGATCATGATCGGGATGACGAGGACCATGATCACCACGGCGATCGACGCGCCGCGACCGAAGTCTCCGCCGCCGCGGAACATCCAGTCGAACATGAGGTTGGCAAGCACCTGGCTCTGCCATTGCCCGTTCGTCATCGCCAGGACGATGTCGAAAACCTTGAGCACCAGGATCGTGATGGTGGTCCAGACGACGGCGATCGTGCCCCAGATCTGCGGCACCATGATCTTGAAGAAGATCTGCCAGCCATTGGCCCCGTCGATCACCGCGGCCTCGATGGTCTCCTCCGGTATGCCGCGCAGTGCCGCAGAGAGGATGACCATCGCAAATCCGGTCTGGATCCAGATGAGGATGACCATGAGGAAGAAATTGTTCCAGAAGGGCAGCGTGATCCAGGCCTGCGGCGCGCCGCCGAAGGCGACGACGATAGCATTCAGGAGCCCGATCTGCTCCGCCCCCTCCGCACGGTAGTCATAGATGAACTTCCAGATGACGGCCGCGCCGACGAAGGAGATCGCCATCGGCATGAAGATCAGCGTCTTGGCGATATTGCCCCACCAGATGCGATCGGTGAGCGCGGCAATCACCAGACCGAAGAAGGTGGACAGCGCAGGCACGACGAGCAGCCAGAGGAAATTGTTGAAGATCGACTGGCGGAATTCCCCGTCGTTGATCATCCAGCCGTAGTTGCGCGCGCCAACGAAATTCTGGCCGCCGCGGTCATGAAAGCTGAGCCACACGGATTCGATGACCGGATAGAGGAGATAAATCGTCAGCGCGAACAGCGCCGGCGCCAGAAACAGCCAAGGCCGGATGGCGTTGGTGATGCGCAGGTTGCGGGATGCGGCCTTGCCGGAGAGGCCCTTCGATGGGAAAATCCAGTCGAGAATGAAATTGGTGCCCCAGAAATAGGCCGCGCAGGCCAGGACACCGGCAATCATCGTCAAAAGGGCAGCGAGTAGCTGCTGCATGACACATCCCTCCCCTTAAACGCGCTCCCGAGCAGGATGCTCCAGGCGCATCACGTGATGGCGGCTACCGCTCTTGATTGGGATTACCCGATTGCTGAGGCAATCCGGAAATGAAGGAGCGGCGGACGAGATAAGCATCGCCCGCCGTCAATTTTAGTCCTACTTGATGGCGTCCCACGCCTTCTGCACGCCGGCTGCGACGTCGGCGGACGATTTGCCGCCTACGTAATCGACCATGCCTGTCCAGAAAGCGCCTGCACCGATCTTGCCCGGCATCAGGTCGGACCCGTCGAAACGGAAGGTCGTCGCATTGAGCAGGATCTCGCCCTGCTTCTTCAGCGGCGGATTGCCGTAGGTCTCAACGTTGACGCTCTTGTAAGGCGTCAGGAAGCTCGTCTGCGCCATCCAGACCTCATGCGCGATCGGCGTCTGCAGGAACTCGATGAAGGCGCGTGCGGCCGGGGTATCCTTGGTGATCATCGCAAGCGTGCCAGCACCCAGCACCGGATTGCCGAGGTCTTTCTTGCTCTCATAGGGAGGCATGTAGAAGAAGTCGGCGTCCTCGCCGATCACCGTGCCCTCGGGGAAGAAGGACGGAATGAACGAAGCCTGGTGGTGCAGGTAGCACTTCGGCGGCGAGGCGAAGAGGCCCTTCGGGCTGTCGCGGAAGTCGGCGGAGGCCACGGCCGCAGCACCGCCGTCCACGAACTTGTCATTGCGCGCGAACCAGCCGAACTCGTCCAATGCGCCGGTGACCGCCGGATCGGTAAACGGAATCTCGTTCTTGACCCACTTGTCGTAGACGTCGGCCGGCTGCGTGCGCAGCATCAGGTCCTCGACCCAGTCGGTCGCCGGCCAGCCGGTCGCACCGCCCGAACCCAAACCGATGCACCATGGCTTTTGACCGTCGGCGGCGATCTTGTCGGTCAGCGCCTTCAGCTCTTCCATGGTCTTCGGCACTTCGTAGCCGGCGTCTTCGAAGTTTTCCGGCACGTACCAGACCAGCGACTTCACGTCGATCTTGTAGGGGAATGCATAGAGCGCCGGTTTGCCGTCCTTGCCGCTGTAGGTGGAGAGGTCGACCCAGGATTGACCCGCGGCATAGTTGTCGAGCAACCATTGCTTGGTTTCGTCGCCGAGCGGCGTCAGATAGCCCTTCGAGGCGAGGTCGGCGATGAGGCCCGGCTGCGGCAGGATCGCGACATCCGGCGGGCTGCCGGCTTGCGTGTCGATGACGATCTGCTGCTCGTAGTTCTCGGAGGACGAATACTTGAGGTCAACGCCGGTCGCCTCGACGAAGTAAGCATAGACGCTCTTGAAGAGCGCCTCGTCCTCGCCGCGCCAGGGGCCGAAGATCGTCAGCGTCTGCCCCTTGAGGTCGTGGCCCTTCTTGAACTCCTCGAAGCTCGCCCAATTGAACTTGGAATCTTCGCCGGGCTTGAATTTCAGCTCGGCAGCATCGGCAGCCCCCACTACCAGGGCGAGCGCAGCCACGCCCATCAGGAATGATCTCTTCACGTTATCGTCCTCCCAACATGAACCCGGACGTTGCGCCGCGGGCGGATCATCTACGCGCAAATTCAAAGCGCTTTGAGTTCGCTAAGAAATCATCGCCGCGGACGAAGAGTCAAGCGCTTTCCTTCCACTCGCCTCAAGGCGGTGTGGATATTGCTATGCATCAACATTTTGCAGCGCGAAAGCGCGGTTTTCGGCTTTTTCCGGCATGGAACGGGTGATAGATGACATTGGGGGCGCTGACCGGAACAACCTAAATGAAAGGGGTATCCAAAGCGCTTTGGGAGAAGGCCATGCCGGTCAAACTTAAGCAGCTAGCAGAGCTGCTCGGCCTGTCGCAGACGACGGTCAGCCGAGCACTCAACGGCTACCCGGAAGTCAACGCCAAGACGCGTCAGCGAGTTCTGAAAGCGGTACGTGAGACGGGCTACAGGCCGAACCGTGCCGCGCAGCGGCTCGCGACCGGCAAGGCCTACTCCATCGGCCTCGTGATGCCGATTGCATCCGGCATCGGATCGGACATTCATTTCGGCGAATTTCTCGCTGGTCTCGCCGAAGAGGCCGTCAAGCATGATTTTCATTTCGTGCTGAACCCAAGCGCGCCCGAGGACGAAGAGTCGACGTTCCGACGGCTGGCGGCCAGCGGCAATGTCGACGGCCTCTTTCTTGCCCATATGCGCGCCAATGACCCGCGCATCGCCATGCTGAAGTCGCTGTCTATCCCTTTTATCGTGCATGGCCGATCGATCGGCGGCTCGAAGGATTATCCGTTCCTCGACATAGACAACACCGCCGCCTTCTACGAGGCGACGAGGCTTCTCATCCAGCTCGGCCATCGGCGGATCGCGCTTATCAACGGGCAGGAGCACCTGGCCTTCGCCATTCGCCGGAAAAAGGGTGTGATGCGCGCGCTCAAGGAGTGGGGTCTCGATCTCGACGAAACATTGGTCCACCACTCGGTCATGACGGATGGATACGGTTATCGCAGCATGCAGCGCTTCCTGATGCAACCGAATCCGCCGACAGCCGTTCTCTGCTCGAGTACCGTTCTGGCACTCGGCGCCGTGCGCGCGATCAATCAAGCCGGCCTCACGGTCGGCACGGACATCTCGATCATCGCTCACGACGATGTTTTGCCGATGCTGAAGCCGGAAAATTTCAGCGTACCGCTGACGACGACGCGCTCGTCCCTGAGGGCCGCCGGCGCCCGCGTCGCCTGCCGGCTGATTGGCGGCATCCTGGAACGCGGCACCTACCCCGATCAGGAGCTTTGGCACGCAGAACTGATCGTTCGCGCCTCGACGGGGCCTGCACCAGGCAAATCGTAATCGAAGTGCGGGCGGCAGAGGGCCGTCCCACCCATATCGTCTCAGAATTTCGGCGGCTTGCGGCCGGCCTTGCGGCAGGCGGCAATGATCGTGTTCGCCATCAGCATGGCAATGGTCATCGGCCCGACACCACCGGGGACCGGCGTGATCACGCTCGCGACCTTGGCGCATTCCTCAAAGGCAACGTCGCCGACAAGCTTTGTCTTGCCCTCACCGCGTTCCGGCGCCGGGACGCGATTGATGCCGACGTCGATCACCGTCGCACCGGGCTTCACCCAATCGGCCTTGACCATTTCCGGGCGGCCCACAGCGGCAACCAGAATGTCGGCATTGCGGCAAACGGCAGGCAGATCCTTCGTGCGCGAATGCGCCGTGGTTACGGTCGCGTTGGCGGCAAGAAGCAGTGCCGCCATCGGCTTGCCGAAGAGGTTCGAACGGCCGATGACGACGGCGTTCAATCCCGAAAGATCTTCGCCATGTGTGCGGCGCACGAACACCATGGCCCCGGCGGGCGTGCACGACACGAGCCCGCCTTCGAGATCTCCGGTCGCGATCTTGCCCGCATTGACGACATGCAAGCCGTCGACATCCTTTTCAGGGAGGATGGACTGGATGATCGGCTCCGAGCGAAGATGCTTCGGCAGCGGTAGTTGCACGAGAATGCCGTGGATCGAAGCGTCCGCGTTGAGCTCGGCGACGAGCGCCGCCAGTTCCTCCTGCGATGTCTCCTGCGGCAGCGTGTGCTGGACCGAAAGGAACCCGCATTCCTTGGCCATCTTGCTCTTCGCCGATACATAGGTGTGGCTTGCCGGATCGTCTCCGACGATCACCACCGCGAGCCCGGCGCGCACGCCGGTTTCCGCCTCCAGCGTCTTTGTGGCGGATTTCACGGTTTCGATGACCGAAGCGGCAACGGCCTTGCCATCAATCACAGTCGTCACGGCGTATCTCCCGGCTTGTCCTTCACGCGGCACACTCTAGTTCGCACGGCATCAAGCGATTGCCTGCATGCGCCCTATGCTGTTCCAAACGCATAAATGCAAGAGCCGACGAAGCCGGAACGGCAATCCGGCGAACGAGTGTCGCATTTCCTTGCATCGCTGAAAGATCGGGATCCGCCCCGCCTGCAACGTCGGAGGGACCCGCCCCACCGGCGAGAGCAGCTTTCGCCGACGATCATCCGGCAAAGCTGGGGTTCATTCGCGCGAGATGCCGCGACCGCCGCGATACGCATGCGGTTCGAAATGTGTCGGCGGCCCGTAAGCCTTGGCGAGATCGCGACCACGCTCCATCGGCCTCCACCGAAAAGCGTGGTAGGTGCGCCGCCGCCCTGCCTCGGCCAGGCGCCGATAGAGCCGCTCGAGCGAGCGATGGAGAGCGGGCGTGCGAGAAAATTCCCGAGTGGCAAAATCACCGACGGTGATGACGAGCCGGCCGTGCTCGGGAGCAATATATCGATCGACCCATTTCTCCTGTTTCGAACTCTCGACCGCCACGAGAAGAATATCGGGCTCAAGCGCGCGCACTTTATCGAGGGCGTTCGCCTCACCGGAGAAACCACCGGCAGCGATAAACTGGTGCCAGGGCGCGTGGCGGCGGAAATCCTCGGCAGCGTGCTCCGCGATATGACGGTGCGATCCGATCAGCGCGACACGCATCGGCTTCTCGATATAGGTCAGTAGTGCGGGCACGAAGGCCATGGCATCCCGATTGGTCGGAAACATGCGCTCGGTCACGATCGCATGCCACGTGGGCCGGGAGACGACCGTGTCCGCGAAAGCCAAGGCATCGGCCCAACCGAAATCGCGAGGCGGCGCGCCGGCAGCGATCCGCTTGGATGTAATAGCGGCAATGCGTGAAACGGCATTCAATGAAAAGACCGGTATCGGAAACATGTTGCCACATGGGATGAGAGACTATTTTTCTCATTTTAGCCGCTTGCAGTGAAACGGCGTTTAAGGCTCTCATTCAAAAGCCGTTTTCCGGATTCAACATCTGTTTAGGAAGTTTTGCTGTAGTGCTTGCCGGCTATCTGCGCGCACGGGTCTCAAGATGACGCCGAACGGTCAGGACATCACCGTCTATTTCCAGGCCGAGCGGGAAGATGCGGCGGATATCGAACTTGTGGTCGTCGTGCCGACCTTCCGCCGCCCCGGTCACATCGTCACCACGCTGAAAACCATCGTTTCGCAACGGCCTGACGTTCCCTCCGCGACGATCGTGGTGGAGAATGACGCCGATGGGCTCACCGGCGCGGAGGCGGCGAAAAGTTTCCTTCTCGGACATCCGTCCGATTCCGCCGTTGTCGTCGTTCGCCACCGCGGACATGCCCATGCGTGCAACGCCGGATGGGCGGCGGCGCTTGATCTCTATCCCAACCTCCGCGCGCTCGCCATCATCTACGACGATGAAGTTGCCGCTCCGGAATGGCTCGATTGCCTCATTGCGGCCCAGGAAACTCATCGGGCGGATATCGTCGGCGGGCCGCAACTGCCCGTCTTCGAGGATCCGCGCGAACAGAAGTGGAAGCGGCACCCCGTTTTCACGCCTCCTTACAATGAGAGCGGACCGGTACCGATCCTCTATTCGGCAGGCAACGTCCTCATAGCTCGGCCGGCGCTCGATGGGATGGCCCAGCCGTTTCTGGATCCGACGCTCAATGTCGTCGGAGTGGGCGACGCGGATTTCTTCGATCGATGCAAGGCGAAGGGGTTCACATTTGCCTGGGCAACGGAGGCCTGGGTCACGGAAACGGTTCCCGCTTATCACACGACAAGGTCGTGGATCCGCACCCGCAGCCTTGAGAACGGCGCGATCTCGGCACTCCTGGAGCATCAGCGCGATCCGACATTCTCCGGACGGTTGAAATCGCTCGGCAAATCGCTTGCGCTCATCGCCACCTCTCTGCCGGTCGGCCTCAAACTTTGGGCGGAGACTGGACTTGCCGCTGCAAGCCTCTATCCGCTTTATGTCGCCGTCGGCCGGCTGACGGCGAAGATCGGCTCCGCCGAGGCGCAAGACCGGACGCGTAACGTCACCTGAATGCCGGCTCGCAAACGCCGCTACTGCATGATTCCTTAGATCAGAATCGATTTAAGGACAAAATCATGCAGCAATTCAAAGTGCTACAGCGACCTTAGATCATTTCATTGTTTCTTTGAAACAGTGAAATGATCTAACTCTTTGAAATTACGCAATTCCGGACGGAAAACCGTTACACACTTTTCCTGGAATTGCTCTAGCACGTCCGATTGGACGCGCGGCGCTGTAGCACCGGTCAATGAGCGCTGCTGCTGTTCGCCTTCACCGCCCCTTCGGGAATCTTGTCCGCGGCGATGTTGCCATTCTTGTCCACGACGGGAACCGGCTTTTGGTATGGCCTGTTCTGGCTGTTGGCGACGCGTTCGACATCATCCTTGGTGAGATATTCGAGCTGTTCCACCAGAACCTCGGTGATCACCTCATTGCCGAGCTTCTTGTTCAGGCCGTCCTTCACCGCGACCTTGAAGGTCGGCAGATCGAACGATCCGGTGTCGGCGAGGTCCACGAACTTCGAGCCGACGAGCATGTCATAAAGCTCATCCGTCACGACCTGTCGAAGCGGTGCGTGCAGCTTCACAATGCCTTCCTTGGTGGCCGAAAAGGACAGCTTCGCAAGGAAATATCCCTGCACCGCCCCTTCCTTGATGACCGGGACAGTGATGATCTCTCCCGGTACGTATTCCTCGGATGCACGTCTGTCGGCGTCGGCCTCCGACACGACAGGCGCGGAAGCGTATTGCATCGAGAAATAGACGGATCCGAGCGTAACGGCTAAGACCCAGACCCCGGTGAGAACGAGCTTCAACATCAGAAATCGCTATAGCGGAACTGCGCTTCGGTGTAGATGCCATCCGCGTCGGCATCCTGGGCAGCCGTCTTGAGAAGATCGACCACGGAACGCACCGCCTCCAGATGCGCCTCGACCTTCTGGGAATTGATCTGCAGCTTGTTGCGCAAATGGCGCGTCTGCGAAACGAAGGCCGGCGAGATTTCGCCGGGAATGGCATCACGGTGGAGCATCGTCAGTTCGTAGAGGCAGCGGCTCTTGTGTGCGTTCGACGTCTTGATATCGAAATCAGGGTCCACGCCGATCCGGCTGTTCTCGTTGTCGATGATCATTTCCAGCCGGCCGAGAACATTGCGAATTCGTACGTCGTTCGATGCCACAGCTTCCATAAAAATAAACTCCCGAAAATAATCCAAAGCGAGATGCAGGCGGAAACCGCCGGATATGCTCGTCCGCTCTAGGCTTGCTTCTTCTTTTCATCGTTGGTCAAAAAGCCGGAGAGAGCCTTGCGCTCATATTCCTGGACCATGCTCGTCGCGAGGTTGTGGCTGTTGCCGTCGACGGATGCATTGACCCGACCGGTCGCATCGTCTCCGACCAACCGATCGGCAATGCCGATACCGCCGCCTGCGGCAAGAACGTCGCCGATCTGCTCGGCCATCATGCTCTTCCAGACGTCGCCGGACGTGCCCTTGCCATAGACGTTTTCGCTTTCGCTCGGCAGCATGGATTTCACGAAATTCTGCAGCACCATCGCCTCGAATTTCCGATAGGTCTCGGGAATCTTCTTCTGCTCGACCCGGTTGTTGATGTCGCCCAGTCCGGTCGATCCCTCGGAGGGGTCGAGAACTGAGACCGCCGCGGCAAAACCATTGCCGTTTTCCGCAAGGCTCGTTGCCTGGAAGGCGGCGCGGTTGGCCTTGAGCCTTGCCTGGGCTTCCTGGATTTCCGCCGGATCGGCCGCACGGACGACGTCCATCACAAGGTCGCTGGGCGGGGAAATAGCCATGTCAGATCCTCTCGAACGGAAGCACCCGCAATCCTGCGCGGCCGCAAATGTCCCGAATCGGGGCTTGCCCATCACTGGAAGGGCAGCCCCGATGGCGCACTATCGCCCTTCAACCTTACCGGAAGCTGGCGGACCGCTCCTGCATGGTTCCTTAAATCGGAATCGATTGAAGGACAAAATCATGCAGAAACTCAAAGTTCTACAGCGACCTTTGCGCGTCTGATTAGACGCGCGGCGCTGTAGCGAGGTGCTGATCGATCAGATCGAGGATCGAGTTGTCGGCCGCCTCACGGTCCTCCACGAGGCGGGCATCCTTCATGTGCTCCTCGATCCGGTCGCCTTTCGCGCGCTCTCTCAGCATGCGCGCCTCGTGAACCTGCTGGATGCCGATTAGCATCTGATCCTTCTGTACCAGGCGCCCGAGGTGGGAGGCGTAATGAGCCGAGAAGATGCGATGCATCGGGTGAGCCGAACCCATCGCGTCGACGACCACGTCGATCGTTTCGGCAAGAACGGCGCGCTGGCGCGCGGTCTCGGTGAACTCGCTTTCTGCCATCCGCTCTAGGTGCCGCTGGACGGCGACCAGGCGCTTCAGTTTTTCCGAGCGCGTCTTCACGCCTAGCCTCCCTGCATTACCGGCGCGAAGCCGTCGGCGAAGAGCCGCAGCATCGCGGCGATCCCGAGATAGAGCAGGAACATACCGCCCATGATGAGGTAGGGCTGGGAGATGAAATAGACCGGAATCTGCGGCGCGAGCTTGTTCACCATGCCGATCGCGACGTTGAAAAGCAGGCCATAAATCAGGAACGGGCTCGCGAGCCTGAGCATGATCATGAAGGTCTGCCCGAGCGAGTTGGCGAGCGTGATCAGCACGCCTTGCGGATCAAAGCCGCTGCCGATCGGCATCACACGGTAGGATTGGGCGACCGCCTCGATCATCACATGGTGGAAGTCCAGCATGAACAGGATCATCAGCCCGGCGAAGCTGATCAAGGTGGTGAGCTGGTTTTCGGCCGTATCTTCAAGCACGTCCGCCGTGGGCGGCGGGCTGAATCCCATCAGCATGGTCGCAGCCGTGCCGGCGAACTGCAGGCCAAGCACATAATAACGCGCGACGAGACCGATGACGGCGCCGACGATCGTCTCGGTGGCGATGAGGTAGATGTAGGTATGGCCCTTGCCGGTGACCTGCGGGTAGATGTCGTCCCACATGATTGGCAAAATGGCCATGGAGATCGCAACGGCGATGAACAGCCGGATCTGGACGGGAACGCGTGCGGCTGAAAATCCCGGCATGATCATGACGCAGGCGCCGATCCGGCAAAAGGCCGCAAACAGTGCCAGTACCGTGCCCTCCGGGTCGGTGATCATGAAATCGAGCCGATGATCTTGATCTCAAGGCCCTTGGCAAGCTCGACATGGGAAAGCACGGGCAGCGTGGCGAAGAGGCGTTCGATGATCATACGCACATAAGAGCGGGATTCGGGCGAACTTACCAGCACGAAGGGCATGCCGCGATCGAGATGTTCACGGATAACTTTGGTCGCCTGTTCGCTGAATTCCTCCAGGTGACGGGGATCGATGTCGAATTCGACGATTTCGCCCTTGGCATCGCGTTTGAGCGCCTGATGGAAGACCATGTCCCATTTATTGCCGAGCCGGAGAACGCGGAGAACGCCGTTGTCGGCGAGGTCGCCGCAGAGCTGTTGCGACATGCGCACGCGTACGTGCTCGACGATCTGCTCGGTCTTGCGCACATGCGGTGCAAGCTCGGCCACGGCCTCAAGAATGAGGTGCAGGTTGCGGATCGACACGCGCTCTGCAAGCAGCAGCTTCAAGACCGCTTGCAGCCCTGAATAGGACATGTGCGACGTGCAGATCTCGTCTGCGAGCTTTCTGTATTCCGGATCGAGCCGCTCGATCAGCACCTTCACGTCCTTGTAGGAGAGGAGCTGCGGAAGATTGTTGCGGATGACCTCGCTCAGATGGGTCAGCACCACCGAGACGTTGTCGATCGGGTGGAAACCCTCGCGCTTCAGGTCTTCCGTAAAGGTCTCCAGGATCGAGACGGCCGGCATGCCGAAGGCTGGCTCCCTGATCTCGTCGCCGGGCACGCTCGGCCGGCGGCCGCCGCCCGTCACGACCAGCACTTCGCCAACCCGCACCGTGTTGGACGCGATGGTCGTGCCGTGAATGCGGATGTGATAGGCCTTGTCCGGGATCGAGATATCGTCGGAAACCTTGATCTCCGGAACGACGAGGCCGTATTGGCCGGCAAATTTGCGGCGCATCTTGCCGACGCGGAAAGCGAGTTCCTGATGCGCGCCGAGCAGCCGCGTCGAGACCTGCTTGCCGAGCAGAAGTTCGATCTCCGCCGTCTTCAGCACCGACTTGACGGAATCCTTGTCGCTCTCCTTTGTCTGCTGCGCCTTCATCGCCTCCTGCGCCCGCTTCTCCGCGTCGGCGGCTTCGAGCTGCTTCGGAATGACCCAGCCGAGGAAGGCCATGCCGCCGCCGAGAGCGGCGAACGGCAGGAAGGGCAGCCCCGGCATCACCGAAAGCAGGATGATGAGGCCGGCGGCGACCGTCAGCGCCCGCGGATAACCGCTGAGCTGGCCGACCACCGCCTGGTCGGTGGAGCCGGCGGTCCCGCCGCGCGAGACGAGCAGGCCGGCGGCGAGCGAGACGATCAGCGCCGGGATCTGCGAGACGAGGCCGTCGCCGACGGAGAGCTTGACGAAAACGTCGGCCGCCTCGCCGATCGGCATGTCGTGGCGCAGATAGCCGATGATGATGCCGCCGAAGATGTTGATCGCGGTAATGATCAGACCGGCGATCGCGTCACCGCGGACGAATTTCGACGCGCCGTCCATCGCGCCGTAGAAGGAGCTTTCCTCTTCGAGCTCGCGGCGGCGCCGCTGCGCCTCCTTCTCGTCGATCAGGCCGGCGGAAAGATCGGCGTCGATCGACATCTGCTTGCCGGGGATTGCGTCGAGGGTGAAGCGGGCGCCGACTTCGGCGATACGCGTCGCACCCTTGGTGATGACGATGAAGTTCACCGTGATCAGGATCAGGAAGACGATCAGACCGATGACGAAATCGCCGGACATCACGAGGCTGGCGAAGCCGGAAATGACCCCACCCGCAGCGCCGTGCCCTTCATGCCCGTGCGAAAGGATGACGCGCGTCGTCGCGATATTCAGCGACAGCCGCGTCATCGTCGAAATCAAGAGGATGGTCGGAAAGGACGAGAACTCTAGCGGCCGCTGGATCCACAGCGCGACCATCAGGATCAGCACTGAGAAAGCGATCGAGAACGCCAGGCCGAGGTCGATCAGGAACGGCGGAATCGGCAGGAACAGGATCGACAGGATCATCACGATCCCGAGCGCAAAGCCGATGTCCCTGCTCTTGGGTGCGAGTTTCGGGATGGTCAGCGTCGCCTGTTGTGCCATGTCTCTTCCGTCTCTTCATGAGAGGCGGGCAGCAGTCCGCGAAAGCTGCCCAAGCTATCGCCGGAGATCTACAGGCCCAAGCTTGCGCGAGGGTGGCACTGCAGCGCCGTGCGTCTTTTCAGACGCACAAAGGTCGCTGTAGCACTTCGAATCGCTGCATGTTTTTTGTCCGTCTATCGAATGCGATTTACGGAAACATGCAGCAGGCGGAAACAATCAGAATCCGGACTGGATCCGGGAGAAGATGATGTCGGTGAAGATGGAGATCTGCGCACCGACGAAGGGTGCGGAAACGGCGACAGTGATCATCACGGCCAGGATCTTCGGCACGAAGGTCAGCGTCATTTCCTGGACCTGGGTCAGGGCCTGGATGAACGCGATGACGACACCAACCACCATCGCGGCGAGCACGGCGGGGCCTGAGGCCACGATCACCGTCCAGATCGCAGCCTGCACAATATCAAGGGCGTCCGCCTCGTTCATAAGGAAATCACTTCACTTTGACGCCGGGTCCGATGACGAGCTCCTTGCCCGTATCCAAGACGGCGATGATTCCGTCCGAGTATAGTTTTACTTCCTTGACGACACCAGTCGTCTTGCCGTCGGCGCTCGTCACCGTTTTGCCGATAACCGCGTCCGCTTCGCTGAGGGACGTGCGCTGCAGCAGGCTTTCGAGGTTCTTGTTGGTCTTGATCGTCTGCTCCACCTGCGAGAAGGTCGCGAGCTGGGCAATCTGCTGCGTCGCGTCCATCGGGCTGGTCGGATCCTGGTTCTTCATCTGCGCCACGAGCAGCTTCAGGAAGCTCTCGTAGTTCAGCGTCGCAGCGGTCGCGTCGTCCGACGATTCCGTGGCCGAAACCGTCGGTGTGTAGGTGGTCGAAGTATTGCTGACGCCACTTACCGCCATGGTGCGATCTCCTTGCGAATCTGCTCGACCGTTGCCGGCGTGATTTCCTGCGCATTGAGGATGCGATCTTCGATCGGATAGAGCGCCCGGATCGCCTTCAGTGCTTCGAATGCGCGCCCTTGCGTGACGAGACCGTCGATGCGCTTCAGCTCGGCCAGAACCTCTTCATTCTTGAAGCAGGTGAGCAGCATGACGATCGACTTGCGGAACATCGCCGTCGACTGGTCGGCGCCTTCCGGGTTGATCAGGATCATCTGGGCAATGAAGTAGAGCTGCCTCAGCGGGGTTGTCGCGTCTTCCGGCTGCAGCACGTGGTTTTCCAGGAGGAAGGTGACGTCGTTCAGGAATTCGACCGCAACCTTGCGGTCAACGCGAAGCACCGCGCCGTTTACAAAAATCCTTTCGCCCGATTTCAGCGAGATACGCAGTGTGCTCTTCATTTCAGTCCATCCCTGATGATGGTGGTAATGTCTATGATGCCCTGGAAGTTGGAAGATTCGCGTTTGCGGATCTTCTCGGTCTCGTTCAAGATCCAGATGGCGATCGAAATCAGATTGGCGCGCAGCTCTTCGTTGAGCTGGTTATCCGGCGTGCGCAAATCCTCGATGAAGCGGATCCAGACGCGTCGGGTAAAATAGATCGCCTCGATAGCCTCCCGCGAATACCCATTCTGCTGTTTCGCCGCCTCCAAAAGTGCGATCGAGCGATCGAGTACCTGCCGTTCGCGATCCTTGGAATCGGCGACGCCGTCCTCCATGATCTCGGCATACGAAAACTGATACATTCAGACATCCTTCATGTTTGTCCGGTCCCTCTCGATCAGAGGAAATTGAGCAAGCTCAACTGCTGAATCCGCGATGTGAGCGTGTAAGATGTCTCAAGCTGCGTTTTCAGAAGGTTTATGCGCGTCGACGCTGCCTCCTCGTCGATGCCTTCGATGTCGCCGATATGCGTGGTGACGAGTTTGATCTGTGCCGCCAGGGAGTCGTTTGCCTTCTTCACGCGAGCCTCGGCGACGCCGAGTTTGCTGCGTTCGGCGTCGATGCCGGTAATACCCTGCTCGACGTAATCGATGGCTGCTTCTCCGATCGCGTTGCGGACTTCCGAAGTGACGCCCTTGTCCATCAGTTCCGAGGCGATGACGCTCGCGAGCGCGAACATCCGCACTCCGGTCGTGTTGACGTTCGTCGAGCTTTCAATGACCTCGGAGGTGCTGATGCGGCTCGTCATGTTCTGGTTCGATGCATCGGACCAATCGGCATCCCATTGTGCGCCGGTGTACATCGGCTCCACGACCGTGGTGATGAAATCCTGCATCTGCGTGACAGAGAACTGGTCCATCGACGTCAGCGGCGGGACCTGGGCCGCCATGTATGTCGACAGGGCCGTGTTGAACGCAGTCTTGGCAGCCGAGGTTGCCGCGGAGTTATAGTCCGCAAGCGGCTTCACGTCCGAATTGATACCCGAGAACAGGAACTCCCCGTTGAACGAGGTATTCGCCGCCGATGTGAAAAGCGAAAGAGCGCTGTCGATTTCCGTCTTCTGGATTGCCAGCTTGTCGGCAGAATCGTTGCCCTTGAAGGTCACGAGTGTGTCGCGGACCTTTTGCGCCGCGCTCGCCATCGTCTCGAGGGCCTCCTGCGAGGCGGAGAGCCGCTGGGTGACGATCGAGTTGGTGCTTGTGAGCGAGTTCATGCGCGCGAGCTCACGTTGCAGGTTGAGCGAGCGCGAGGTCGACGCGCCGAGCGTGACGCCGACATCGGCGTGGCGGCCCGTCGTCAAGGCCTTTTGGAGGTCGAGCATTTCCGCCTGCTGCTGCTGAATCGTCAGCCGCATGGCGTTTTGGATCGCCAGATTCGAAACGAAGGATGTCTTCATGATTACCTCACGGCTTCCATCAGGGCCGCCATCATGGCGTCCACGGTGCTGACCAGCTTGGCCGATGCTTTGTAGGATTGCTCCAGGTCGAGCAGCAGGGACAATTCCTCGTCGATGCTGACGCCGGTTTCTTTGCTCAAGGCTTCCTGGGTGCGCGCAAGAAGCGCCGATTTGTTATCGCTGGCGGTCGAGGCGGTGCTGCGCAGCTGCTCCAGCCAACCGACCGACGATGTTGCGAAATCGAGGATCGAGCTGGTTCCGTCGAGGCCCGTTGCGGGGTCGAAAGCCATGTCCTCACCCATGGCGTCGATAAAGCCTTCGAGCAGGGCGGTATAGCCCGCATCGGGCGTTGCAGCGCCGCCCGGATTGGACACGACGCCGTTGAAACCACCGTCACGCAGCAACATCGGATTGGCTTTTGCCAAAGGATTGACGGCGAGCGTTGCCGCAAGGCCGGGAACAACTGTGCCCGCCGGCGGAACCGTGCCACCTGCCCAGGTGAAAAGTCCTGGCGCATAGGGGATCGGCGGCACGCCGGACGGGTCGCCCTCCTGGAAGAGGGTCACCAGACCGCGGGCAATTTCGTCGAGCTGCGACTGAAATTTCGGCCCGACGTCGTCGCGCAGCTGAAGCAAGCTCGCCAGCTTGCCTTCGGCAGTCGTGTTGGCTCCAGCGCCGGCCGCCACCGGAACACCATCGACATAGATCTTGTTGCCCGTGATCGTCGCGTCATAGGCTGCTTTGGGGGCGAAGGTGACAGCTCGGGGCATGGTCTCGAACAGCACCGTGCCGTCGGCCGTATAGATCACGGTGTCGTTGTTGGCCCGCGTGACCGTCGAGATGCCGACGATCTCCGATACCTGCTTCAGGATCTTGTCCCGTTGGTCGAGGGCATCGCTCGCGTCCTGCCCCTGAGCCGTTGCCGCCTTCACCGCATTGTTGGCCTGCTCGAATTCGGCAAGCAGGCTGTTCAGCTTCTCGACCTCGATCGCGATCTCCTTGTCGGCATCGGCGCGAAGGCTCTGAACCGCATTTGCCGCCGTGCTGATGGCATTTGCCAGATCGCCAGCGTCCGACACTGTGGAAGCCGCCATCGCCGGGTTTCCGGGTGTCGACGCGAATGTCTGCAAGCTGTTGCGAAATGCCGCCAGGTATCTTGCCGGCGACGTTTCGTAGTCGTTGCCGCCAAGCGACGATTTCAGGAGTTCCAGACCGGAGAGGAGGCGACCCTGACCCGAGGACTGCCCGATGCTGGCAATGCTCTGCTTGAGCAGCGCCTCGTTCTGCGCCCGATAGATCGAGACGACCTGCGCCCCGCCCGGCGTCGATCCCAGCAGCGCCATCCGGCGTGAGTAGTCCGCGTTGCCCGCATTCGCGATGTTCTTCGACACGATGGCCGTCTGAGCCGCCGTGGTGTTGAAAGCCGACTGCGCGATTGTGATTGCGGTGGACAGCGACATGACGCGGACCGTCTCTCTTTCCGATTACCGTTTCAGGTTGACCAGCACGTCGAGCAATTCGGCGCCGGTCTGGAAGACCTTGGAGTTGGCCGTGTAGTTGCGTTGGGATTCGATCATCGCCGTCAGTTCTTCAGCGATGTCGACGTTCGAGCTCTCAAGCGCACCCGAAAGGATTTCGCCGAAGTTGCCGGCACCGGCGAAGCCGGTGATAATCACGCCGGAATCGACGCCCTGCGAATAGACGTTGCCGGACTCCGGCAGCAGCTTGTCCGGGCTCTGCACATTGGCAAGCGCGATGCGATAGCGTGGATCGAGCTTGCCGTTTTCGTATTTGACGTAGACGATGCCATCGGAATCGATCTGAAAGCCGGCAACCTTGCTCGGCGCGTTGCCGTCGATCGTGCCGCCGTCGGAGTTGAAGGCGTAGCCGAGCTGGGTGGTTTTGGTCAGGTCGATGGTGATTGCCGCGAGGTTTGCACCAGTCCCGGGCAGGCCAGTCATCGCTGTGGTGGTGAGCGTTGCCGGAGAGGTCGTAAGCGCCCCGCTTGCATCAAAGGCCAAGGCCGCGGTGCCGAGTACACCGGTGGCGGGCGGACCGGCGGTATAGGTCGCACGGTCGCGGATTTCGACCGACCAATTGTTTGCTGCGGTCTTCTCATACACAAAATCGAGAATGCGCGTGTTACCCTGGCTGTCATAGACGACAAGCGACGTCGTGGAGGTATCGCCTACGGCCGCTCCCGAGGGAAGATTGGCGCCCATAGAACCCTTCGTCGATCCCTGAGCGACCAAGCCTTCTGAGCTGAGATTCACCTTGGTCAGACCGTCGAAGCCGTTGACAACAACCGTCGGATCGGCGCCGGCCTGGTACTCGTAGCCCATCAGTGTGAAGCCTGCGGCGTTGACCAGGTTGCCTTCCTTGTCCGGGACGAAGGCGCCGGCACGCGTCAGGTATTCCTGACCGTTTGCACCTTCAACGATGAAGAAACCGCCGCCATCGATCGCGAGATCGCTGCCGGAGGTCGTGTAGGTCGTCGCACCCTGCTCGGAGATACTGTAGCGAACCTGTGTCTGCACGCCGCCGGAATTGTAGGCACCGTTGCTCGACGGCAGGATCATCGATGAGAATTCCGTCGATGCACGCTTGTAGCCGGTCGTATTGGCGTTCGCGATGTTCTCCGCGACTGTGCTGAGCCGGTTCGATTGGGCGTTCATGCCTGACACGCCGGTTCTCATGGTACCGTAGAGACTCATATCGGATCCTCAATTCATCGTTGCGGCGACACTAGGAGCCGGGCCTTGCGTGAACCTGTCTTGAGCTGCCCCGCCCACTGCCACACACTCAGTTCCAGTCGATGCAGTAACCAAGGAAGCGCTTCGAATCGATCGGGTCGAAGCCGAGCTTCTTGCGCAGTTTCTTGCGCAGCTTGCTGATGTGGCTTTCGACGACGTTCTCCTCGACATCCTCGTCGAAGATGCCGTAGATCGCGTTGAAGATCTGGGACTTCGACACGCGGCGGCCGCGGTTGGCGACCAGGTATTCGAGAATGCGCCGCTCGCGCCGCGGCAGGGCGAAGACCTCGCCGTTGATTTCCGGATCGCGGCCGTCGGCGAAAACGCGGATCGGACCGATATCGGTATAGTTGGTGATGGCCTTGAGGCGCCGGCGGATCGCGGCAACCCTAGCGAGGATCTCTCGCGGGTGCACCGGCTTGCGCACGACGTCGTCGACCCCGCAGTCGAACAGCGCCAGAGTGTTCTCGAGCGAAGGTGTATCGCTCATCGCGATTACCGGTGCCATCGAGCGGTCACGGATCGCGCGTGGCAGGCTGAATGCGCTGTCACCCTGCCCGATCAGAAACGCCTCGACCGCATCGATATCCGAGTCCGCAGCCGTGTTTACCCACTCGCCAAATTCCCTCGGATCAAAGCCCGTCGAGGGAATACCTTCGCGCCCGAACAAGGACGTGTAGCCATCCTTTACGAGCTCTCTATCATCAACCACCACGATCATTCGTCCGCCTCCGAATCAATATGGGTGCCTCGTTGATAAAGAGGTACGAATCGAGGGATTCACGAACAACTAGAGGAAGTTAATGGGAGATTTTAATAATTGATTAGGGATTGCGTGCCGATTTGATCTACATCTAGTAGGTGCTCGTTAATCATGACACTAAAATCGTGTGGAAAAGTTAACGAACTGCAACAAATCCACTTGCCATCACAATCTGCCCGCATTGTCGCCACAATGCGGTCTCAAGCGGACGAGAGCAATCTCAGGTTGATTATTGACAGAACTGCGTGGCGTTCGGCGTCCACTTCCCGTAGCCCGTCGCGACGAGATTCGCGATCACCCGGCAGACGTACTTCTTCTGCGCCGGATCGTTGTTCGGACCGGCATGGTAACGCGCGACGGCCATCGTCCAGCTCTCGTGCCTCGCGCGGAGATTGGACAGGAAGCGTGCGGCATATTCGACATTCTTGCGCGGATCAAGCATTTCCTCCGGCGAACGAAAATTCTCGCCGTGGAAGTAATAGTTGATCTGCATGCAGCCGAGATCGATGAGCTTGGCCCCTTCCGCTCGCGCTGTGCCGAAGCGAGCCAAGACGTCCTCAACGCTGGTGCCGAAATACGCCTTGCCCTCGATGTTCATCGCGTAAGGCTGGAGGGATCCCTTGCGGCCGGTCTCGGTCAGGCCCACGGAATAGAGAATACCGGTCGGAATGCCATATTTCGAAGCGGCGGAAATGATCTCGCTCTCGCAGACGCCGGCGCTTGCCCAGGCGCTACATGTAGACGTAACCAGCACGAGTGCGCTCAGCGTCAACCGGCGCATCACCCTGTCCATCATTGCCCGCCCACCTTTCTGCCGCCGCTGCTTGCGCACTATCCTGTCTCTGGCGCTCCTGTCCGCTCCCCTCGCCGGCGTGTTCGCGCCCCTGCTGGCCTGGGGCGGTTTGCGCCTGCTGCTGCGCACTGCCGCCAGACGAAGCGTCGCCGCCGGCATTGAACACGATATTCACCTGGTCGACCGCGAAGCCTTGGGCGCGCAAGGCTTTGACCATCTCACCCTGGTCGTCACGCAACTGGCGGAACGCCTCGCCGGACTCCACTTTCAGATCGACCTGCAACGCGTCGTCCTTCAACCGCAAGGTCGCCGTCACCGTGCCGAGCTCGATCGGATGCATCTGGATCTTGAGCGTGTTGAGCGTCTTGCCGACTTGGCCCGAGGTATCGGATTGCGCCAGGGCTGTGCTCGATTGCATCAACTGCGTCCATCCACTGTCACCCGCAATCGCGCCTGTCACCGACGCTGCGTTGGGGTTCATCGCCAGGCCGAGGTAACGGCGCGCTTCCAAGACAGTGACGTTTTCCGCCTTGGACGTGGTGCCCGGCTTGGTGTTATCGACGACGGCTTTCTCCCCATCTCGCGAAATGGCCATCGACACCGTCTGGCCCTTGCCGTCGGCACGCGCAAACCGGAACAGTTGATCGGGTTCGGAAACGTCCTTCTCTCCCTGCAGGCCGTCGTCCGGGACCGCATCGGCCAAACCTTCGCCGCCGTTGATTCGGGCCGTGTTGCCCGGCACGGTGCGTTCACCCGACAGGCGGTCCGCCTCGCCTTCCGGCTGCTGCAGAGCGGCGGTTATCGCGGCCGCCGCGCCGAGCATCGTAAGCAGATCGCCGACGGCCCCCTTTGCCGGCTCGGCCGTGCCGGAAGCGTCCTCCTGCTCGGCGCCCGCCGGCGCTTCGGGCGTTGCCGCGGCGCCTGCCTTTGCCTGCCCGCGCGCGAGGGCAGCTACCTTCTGCGCCAACGCATCCGTGTCCTGTTCGCCGCCACGATCTCTGCCCGATGGCGTACGTTCCTTGTTCGCGAGGCCCATGCGCTGAAGCCGCTTAATTGCCTGCTCGCGGACGGAACCCGAATCGGATGTCGCTCGATTGCCGGCCGCGTTCTTATCTTCCGCACCACCATTGCCGAGGTCGTGCAATGACTCCGCGTCCCAGCTGCCCTCTGATCCGTTGCGTCCGATCGAAGCACGTATCTCACGATCTTCGGCTGCCGTGCCGTTGTCGATCGGTCCCCGCGAGCCGTTAGCAGATGGATTGTCCGCCTGCTGTTTGGCATCGCTAATAGCCGGGCCTTGTCCCTGTGCTTTCTGGCGGCTGGCGTCGGCAATCGCGTCTTCGAAGCCGCGGGGCGCTCCGCCGATCTCTTCCCTTCCGCCCTGCCTCGACCCCGCCTTGCTCGTGGCAGCCGGGGGTGGGCTACGCATACTCTCGTCAAGAGGCCTCATAGTCCTTCCTCCTTCAGGAGAGAATCGATCTCAGCGATCTTCGAGCGCCCGTTGGTGAGGAACCGGTCGAGTGTCGGGTCCACAGACCGCTTCGTTCCGGCACTGGTCTTGCCACCGTCGCTCGACTGACCCGATGCCTCAGCCGTCTCGCCGAATGGGCTCATCCCGCTTCCCGTCTCCTCGGACACAGCCTCGCCCTCTTCCGCGGCGATTCTGTCCGGTGTAGGCGCTAACGCTTGCATGGAGCTTTCATCCTGCGGTAGCTGCACCACCGCATCCGCAATCGCCTTCGCCGCATCGCGGAGCGCCCGATCGCGCGGAGATAGTTTTTCATCAGGGATTGCATTGATGGTTTCGGTGGCCGTGAACACGTCCGCCGAGGGCACCGCGGCGAGCCCCTCATAAAAGCTCGCGAGTACCTGCGACGGCGAAGTGCCGCCATCAGCGAGACCTTCGGCCCGTTTCGACGCAAGCCGCGCGAGAGCCTGATTGCCGCCGATCGCCGCGCGCCGGGCGACACGAAGATAGACCTCGCGCTGGCGCGGCCGATCCATAAAGGCCAGGACTTCGGAGACCCGCTGCTCCGCCGCTTCATCGAAATGTGCAACCGCCAGTTCGACGAACACGTCGGCGAACTGGCTTGCATAGGGCGACGTCAGGTAACGGCGCGCATAGCTCAAGGCATAGCGAAACCCTTTGTCGGGCTCGTTCGCCCTTGCCGCCAGAAAGACGGAGCGTCGCAGCGCCGCCTCCTCGATGATGGTGCCTGGCGCAGTCAGACGGGCCCAGTCGTAATATTTCATCGCAGCCAGGGGATTCTGCTGCGAGGTCGCATTGCCGAGGATCAGGAAAAGATAAGGGCCGATGCGAGCGTTCTTGTATTCCGGCGCGGCCTTGGAAAGGGCTTCGACGATAAGCGCGCCCTTGCCGCTGAGATACTGCCGCAACGCTTCCGTTACCCTGCTATCGAAATTTCCTTCGATGTCGCGGTCGGTCAGATAGTCGAGCGTGTCGGGGTTGCCGCCGCTCATGACGTAAACCAGCGCCGCATCGACGTTGCGCGGATCGCGGAAGGCCGATTGCTCGACGACCCTCAGCCGTTTGTCGATCGCCCCCAGCATGAAACGCTGCATCTCGATTGCGGAATGATCGCCGAGCACGACCGAATCCTGAACGAATTGCAGCGACCTTATCATCTTGAAGGGCGCGAGCTCTTCCGCCGCGGCCGCACAGGCAAGCCCCCCCGGAAGCGGGAGAGTCAGAGCCGACATCAGGAGGATCGCGTGCAGCCGCTTCAGCATCCGATCAGCCCTGTCCCGACTGCAACAGGATTTCGATGCGCCGGTTGCCGGGCGCGTAGGGATCGCTCGGGACCTGGAGGCGCCGATCCGCGAAGCCGCTGATCTGGCTGACACGGTCTTCCGTCAGCCCGCCACGGACGAGCATGTAGTAGGCGCTCTGCGCGCGCGCCGCCGAGAGGCGCCAGTTGTCGTAGGTTCCGTCCTTGAACGGACGACCGTCCGTGTGGCCGCGGATTGCCACGGCACCCTTGCGCGCTGCGAGCAGCCGGCCGATTTTTTCCATCGCGAGCACGAGTTCCTTCTGCGGCACGGCGGAGCCGACCGCGAACATCGCGGCGTCCGTCTGCTCGCTGATGGTCACGAGAAGGCCGCCCTCGGCAGGGGTCACCATCAGCCCCTCAATGAGCCGCCCGGCATTTTGGCCGAGTTCCTTCTCGATTTCGACTTTAAGCGCGTCTGCCTCTTTCTGCAGATCTTTTCCGTCGGGCTCAGGCTTGGATGCGTCCGCGCTCGCGGCAGTCTGGCCTTCGATCTTGGCCGGCACCCGACCATCGGCGACCGGCTTTTGCTCGGCTGCTCCCTGCTGCGCGGGGTTCGTCGCGGCTGCCACGTCGCTTAGCGCGGTATTGCCGGCCTCCTTGATCTCGACCTGCTTGGTCCAGAAGTCCGGATCGAAGGGGTCGCGGTAGGCCTCGCCGCCTTCGGCACCCGTCGCCGGACCCGACTGCGCCGCGCCGCCATCGCCCTTGACGCTGATATTGGCCTGCTGGCCGACTTCCTTGGCGATTTCGGAAAGAACCGAATAGGGGTTCTCGAAGAAATCGGCGTCGGAATACTTCGTTTCCTCGCCGGAGGTCGCCGTCAGCTGATCGCCTTTCTTGGCGGCGCCGCCGGATTTCGATTGCTCGCCGTCGGTCTTCGACCGCTGCTGCGTCTGCTCGCCCTGGGCGTCCTTGGCGGGATCCTTCAGCCCCTTCTCCGAGGGCTTCTGGTCGGTGAGTTGCACCGGATTGAAATAGGAGGCGATCGCCGCTTTCGTCTCTTCGTTCGCGGCGTTGATCAGCCACATCACCAGAAAGAAAGCCATCATCGCCGTCATGAAGTCGGCATAGGCGATCTTCCACGAGCCGCCATGATGCTCGCCGTGGCCGTCCGGGGAACGCTTGACGATGATGATTTCGTTCTTGCCGTTATGATGGCTTTCGTCACTCATGCCAGAACTTTCCGGACGGTATCGGACCAGGCGGCCATCCTGGTCACCAGTACGGCGTCACCCATTTCGACCGCGAGATCGATGTCGTTGGTTTCGATATGGCGGAAAAGCGTAGCGTCATCCGGCATATGCCGCTTCAGCGCCTCGAAAAGAGACTGCGGCCCCTTGACCGTGATCACGCCACCCTCGCCGGCCGCGAGCCCCTGTCTGACCATCTGCGCCAGATCTTCGATGGCGCGCTTCAGCAGCGCCTCTTCCATGACCGGCGCAAGCACGCGCGCCGTCTGGTCGCCGAGGCCGACGGCAAGCCGCTCGGTCATTTCCGTAAACTTGCTTGCCAGTCTACCGGCAACTTCCCCTTCGAGGCGCAGCGTCAACGCTTGCATGTCCTCGGCGTGGCGCGCCTCGAGTTCGGCGATCTGCTTTTGGTGCTCGAAAACGAGTTCGGCGCTGGCTTCGGCGCGGCCTTCCGCGAACGCATCGCGCCGCTCGGCATCGATGTCGATCTCCGGCATGGCGGGCCTCGCGCCGGGACGATCCACGGCTGGAAAGCCGGAGTCGATATCCGGGAAGTATTTCGGCGGCATCCTCGACAACTCGATCTTCGGCGCGCTGAAATCCTTGAGGTACCGGGAAAGCGGCGCGCTCATCGGCGCGCCTCCCGCGGTCGCGCGGCGGACGTCGGCATGTTCCGCCCATCCCTCGCACGCGGCCTCACGGCCCGGAAATCCAAAGAGCCTGACACGTTTCCAATGTCTCCCTCGGTCCCGAACGCCCGAGACAGCGACAGGACCCAACATTCTCGATGTGCAGCGGCTCTTGCGAAAGCAAAGCTGGCAGAGCCGGTGCAAGCGGCGGCGCAAAACTCATCTTGGCCGACAGTCCGACAAGACTGTGATGGGAGGCTATTCGGTCAAACTTGCGCGAAAATGGTTGGACCGCGCCAGGGCAAACAGCGCGGTCCAACGGTTCCCGCCAAATGCCGATGACCGGCGGCACGGCGGAAGGCGACGCCGCTTGCTTTCGTGCAAGCGGACGGGGAGCGACGGAAATGCCAGCGCCTTACTGCTGGAAGAGGCGCAGGATGTTCTCGGAATTGGTGTTGGCGATCGACAGCGCCTGGATGCCGAGCTGCTGCTGCGTCTGCAGAGCCTTGAGCCGTGTCGATTCCTCGTTCATGTCCGCATCGACCAGGCGTCCCACGCCCTTGTCGATCACGTCCATCAGGTTCGCGACAAAGCTCTCCTGCATGTCGATGCGGTTGGTGATCGCCCCCAGCGTGGCGGCGGAATCGGTGAGCTTGCTCAGCATCTTGTCGACAACGCTGATCATGTCGTCCAGCTGCGCACTCGTCGTCGCGCCCGTCAGCTTGATCTCGGTGCTGCCGGCGACAGGTGTGGCCGGGGGCGCGACGATGAGGTGAAAGAGCCGCGGGGTGCCGGACGGCGTGGCCTGCAATTGATCAGCGTCATAACTGTTGGTCAGCAGGCCGCGGGTGGCATCGGCCGTGTCGATCAGCATCGACTGAGCCGTGTCGAAGTCGAGCGTCGTTACGGAAACATTGCCGTTGCCGCTGCGGTTGAAGGACGCGACGATCGATTTGGTTCCGACCGCGGCAGCGTTGGAATTGTAGAGCCAGTTCTCGCCGGAGAAGGATGCGGACTGCGCTGCGGACAAGAGCTGGTTCTTGAGCTCGGTGATTTCCTTGTCGATCTTCAGCTTGTCGACGCCAGGCTCGCGCGCGGCAACGAGCTTCGCCTTGATCTCGCTGATCACATCGATCGACGTGTCCATGGCGGCATAAGCCGTATCGACCTTGGCGGCGCCAAGACCGAGCGCGTCCTGGACTGTCGAAAGGGCCGCATTATCGGACCGCATGGTCGTTGCGATCGACCAGTAGGCCGCGTTGTCGCCTGCGGTCTGGACGCGGTAGCCCGACGAAATCCGGTTCTGCACCTCGGCCATGTTGTTGTTGATCGAGCGCAATGTCTGGAGCGCCGCCATGGCGGCGGCATTGGTCATGATACTGGTCATAGATCGTTCGCCCTGAATGATTTTTTCAAAAACATTCCGGAGTGCACCGGCAGCGACGGGACCAGCGTCATGCGAACCGCCTCCAATTTGCCCTGGGAGGCGACCCTTCGCTCTTAACGAAGGTGTAACGATTTGTTGGTTAACAAATGGTTAACGCGATTTACGCATCGGTAACAAAAATAAACGAAAATAAACAAAGATGGATAAATCCTAACCAAACGCTTGTCGGGCAAGGAAGCCGAAAGCCGCGCTGCTTATCGAGCAGCGCGGCTTTCTTGTCGGACTAAGCTGAAGCTGGACCGATTAACGGAACAGCGACAGAATGTTCTGCGAGTTGGTGTTGGCGATCGACAGCGACTGGATGCCGAGTTGCTGTTGCGTCTGCAGGGCCTTCAGACGCGTCGATTCCTCGTTCATGTCGGCATCGACCAGGCGTCCGACACCCTTCTCGATCGAGTCCATCAGATCGGCAACGAAGTCGTTCTGCATGGTGACGCGGCTGTTGAGTGCACCGAGGTCCGAGGCGGCATCGGTCATGGTCAGCAGGGCAGCGTCGACGCCGGAGATGGCTTCGGCCAGATCGCCGACAGTCATGCTGGTGATGTCCATCTCGAGCAGGTTGTAGCTCAGCGTGACCGTCGTCGTGCCGTCAGTGTCGGTGTATTCGAGGTCGCTCGAAAGCAGGCCCGAGCCGTTGGTGACATAGGCACCGGCGGAGTCGACCTCGATGAGCGAGCTCTTCGTCGTGTCGAACTGAAGCGTCGTCAGGCTGACATTGCCGTTTGCGTCGCGGTTGAACGAACCGACGATCGACTTGGTGCCGGCAACGTTGTTGTTGTCGTTGTAGATCCAGTTTTCGCCGGAGAAGGAAGCAGACTTCGCGATGCTGATCAGCTGGTTCTGGAGCTCGGTGATTTCCTTCTGGATCTTGCTCTTGTCGACGCCCGGTTCACTGGCTGCGACCAGCTTGGCCTTGATCTCGTCGACGACGTCGATCGAGGATTCCATTGCCGTGTAGGCAACGTCGGTCTTGGCGGCACCGAGGCCGAGGGCGTCCTGAACTGTCGAAAGTGCCTTGTTGTCGGAACGCATCGTGGTCGCGATCGACCAGTAGGCGGCGTTGTCCTGGGCAGCGCCTACGCGATAGCCCGAGGAAACGCGGTCCTGGGTCGTTTCCATCGAGGAGTTGATCGAGCGCAGAGTTGCGAGCGCCGTCATTGCGGCGGTGTTCGTCATGATGCTTGTCATTGGCTGAGTGCCCCTTGGTGAACAGTTGAAAGGAAAGGGACATTCCGGGATTACCGGGAAACGGCGGTCAGCTTCATGCCTGCTAACGCGTTAAATTTGTTGGTTAACCCGCTGTTTCGATGGCCACAGCAAACACCAACATAGTTAACGAAGGCTAAAGCGGATCCTCGATACGTCAGAATTTTTTGAGAGACGCCATCGCCTGAAAAGCAGAAGGCCGCGTTTCCTGCGAAACGCGGCCTCGATTGGCTGCAGCCAGGTGCGGTAGTCACCCGCCGATCGGAAACTCGCTTAGCGGAACAGCGACAGGATGTTCTGCGAGTTGCTGTTGGCGATCGACAGCGACTGGATGCCGAGTTGCTGCTGCGTCTGCAGGGCTTTCAGGCGGGTCGATTCCTCGTTCATGTCGGCATCGACGAGCTTGCCGACACCCTTCTCGATCGAGTCCATCAGATCGGCGACGAAGTCCTTCTGCATATCGACGCGGCTGTTGAGCGCACCGAGATCGGAGGCAGCGTCGGTCATGGTCTGCAAGGCAGCGTCGACACCGGAGATCGCCCCGGCCAGGTCGCCGGCCGTCATGCTGCTGATGTCCATCTCGAGCAGGTTGTAGCTCAGCGTGACCGTCGTCGTGCCGTCAGTGTCGGTGTATTCGAGGTCGCTCGAAAGCAGGCCCGAACCGTTGGTGACATAGGCGCCAGCCGAGTCGACTTCGATGAGCGAGCTCTTCGTCGTGTCGAACTGCAGTTGGGTCAGGCTGACATTGCCGCTGGCGTCGCGGTTGAACGAACCGACGATCGACTTGGTGCCGGCAGCGTTGTTGTTGTCGTTGTAGACCCAGTTTTCGCCGGAGAACGAAGCGGACTTCGCAATGCTGACGAGCTGGTTCTGAAGTTCCTTGATTTCCTTCTGGATCTTGCCCTTGTCGACACCCGGTTCGCTGGCGGCAACGAGCTTCGCCTTGATTTCGTCGACGACGTCGATCGAGGACTTCATCGCCGTATAGGCGACGTCGGTCTTGGCGGCGCCGAGGCCGAGAGCGTCCTGAACCGTCGAAAGCGCCTTGTTGTCGGAACGCATCGTGGTCGCGATCGACCAATAAGCGGCGTTGTCAGAGGCCGAACCAACGCGATAGCCGGAGGAAATCCGGTCCTGGGTCGTTTCCATCGAGGAATTGATCGAACGCAGGGTCGCGATTGCGGCCATTGCCGAAGAGTTCGTCATGATGCTGGTCATATGAGTTGTCCCTTTTTTACTGAATACGGTTGGGGGACATACCGGACTGTGTACACTACCGGTGATGACGGACCGGCTTCATGCCTCTCGGTTCCAACAAACATTCTTTGGAAGAAACCAAACCCGTCATGTGGAGTCGAATATCGAGGCCAATGCTTGCGAATTCATTAAATGCAGGCGCCTGTTCTGGATGCCTCCATTCATGCTTAACGTACGATTAAATGATTGACCTCATGAAGCTTTTTGTTCACGCACCCTCCCTCGACAGCCATGGCCGAAGGCCAGACCAGCCATTCTGAGAATCACGCCTGAGGCAAGGTCCGCCGACGACAATGTTGCGTGAAACATGTCGATCGAATCAGGACCGGAGCGGCAGAATGCCGGCCGCGATCCGACCTATGCGACGGAGCCGCAATTGAACGCGCATGCCCTCTTCACGAACGCCTCCCGGCAATATCAGAAAGGCCAGTACACCGAGGCGCTCAACCAACTCAACCACCTGATGAACATCAGCAGGGAGGCCAAGACATTCGTCCTGCTGGCAAAGGTTCTCTTGAAACTTGGCTTCAAGACGGATGCGGCGCGCGCCTATCAATTGGCGGGAGAGGAAAAGGGTTCGCGTTCAGAGCACTATTTGAGCGAAGCGATGAAGCTGCATTTTGCGTGCGGCAACGAGGACGAGGCGCTCAGCATCGGTCTTCCCCTTCTCGAAAAGGCGAAGACCGACCCCGACATCGCGTTCATCATCGCATCCATTTTCTTGAGGCGGGACCAGAAGGAAATTCTCGGCCTGTTCAAGGCGCCGCTTTCGACGAGCGTAAACATCCAGCATCAGTCCCTCGCCTTCAAACTTCTGACGGCCGATATCGACGATGCGCAGGATCGCGATGCTGTCGTGAATCTCTTCCGGAAAAATCCGAAGAGCACGGTGTTGCGGGCGGCCTATCTCGTCTTTGCCCGTGAGGCCAACGACTACGCCGAGATCGAAAAATACTATCCGGACGTACAGAAAGCGCTGGATGCCGGAAAGTACGAGATTCTGGCCGCCGAGTCCCCCTACTATCACGTTACTTGGTGCGGCGATGAAAGGCTAAATCGGTGGGCTGGAGCGAGGAGCCAGCCCTTTGCTTCTGCAATTGCTGAGGCGCGGCGCAACATGCCGCATCAATGGGCGAAGAAGATCCGTATCGGCTATCTTTCGGCGGACTTCTGGGATCAGCACGCAACGATGAAGCTCCTGCAGGCGGTGCTGGAGCTGCACGATCCGGAAAAATTCGAGGTCACGCTCTTCTGTCACACGAAGGAGAGCAATCTGGCCCGTGACCGGGGCAATCGCATCAATTGGGGACGGATTATCCGCATCGACGATATGTCCGATGCGGCGGCGGCCAGTGTCATTCGTGCAGAAGGCATCGATGTCCTGGTCGACTTGAAGGGCCACACGCTCGACAACCGCCTGAAGATCCTTAACCATCAGGCCGCACCGGTTCAGGTCTCCTGGCTCGGGTTCCCCGGAACCACGACAAACATCGATGTCGATTATGTTATCGGCGACCCGTACGTGCTGCCTGAGGGAAGCCAAGAGCATTACTATGAAAAGTTCTGCCGGCTTCCGGAAACCTATCAGCCGAACGATCCCTTTCACCGCCCTCGCCCCTACGGCATCGCCCGCAAGGATCTCGGCCTTCCGGATGACGCGTTCGTCTTCGCATCGTTCAACGCCAGCAGAAAGATTTCTCTCCAGACCATCAATCTTTGGATCGAGATCCTGCGCAGAACGCCCGGCAGCATTCTGTGGCTCATGTGCAAGCGGGACGCGCAGGCCAACGTTCTGCGTAAGTTCCAGAGTAGCGGTATCGCCTCGAACCGCATTATCCTGTGCAGCAAGACGGCCTATGCAGAGCACATAAACCGACTGCCCGCCGCCGATCTCGGCCTCGACACCTACCCTTACAACGGCCACACGACCACGTCCGAACAGCTCTGGGCGGGCCTGCCGGTGCTCACGTTCAAGGGTACCAACTTCGCCTCGCGCGTGAGCGAAAGCCTGCTCAATGCGATCGGGCTGCCGCAGCTCGTGGCCGCGGGCGCCGAAGCCTACGTCGCCGAAGCGGTCGCCCTCTACGAGAACCGCGAAAAGATTGTTGAATACAGGAAGGCGCTACAGGAAAATCGCTTCCGCATGCCGCTGTTCGATGCGGAGCGCTTCTGCCGGCATCTTGAGCGCGGCTACGAGATGATGGTGGATCGCGCCAAGCAGAAGCTGCCACCGGATCACATCGACGTTCCGGCCCTTCCCCCGCGCGAGGGTTCCTTCGAGCGATAGATCGGCACTGCAGAAAAGACCATTGGAAAAGAGGCGGTGGTTCCACTGCCTCTTTTTCTATTCAATGATCGCCACACCAGTCAGCGGCGTGCATTTCGCAAGAACTTTCGTGCGCCCGGCAGGACGTGGCAGCCCCTGTCTTGCTCGGCTGTCGCCGAGAGCAAGTCAGGTAAAGGATCGCACCAGGCTGCCGACGAGAAGATTCCAGCCATCGATCAGCACGAAGAAGAGGATCTTGAAGGGCAGCGAGATCGCTGTCGGCGGCAGCATCATCATGCCCATCGCCATGGTGATGGTCGCGACGATCAGGTCGATCACCAGGAACGGCAGCATGATCAGGAAGCCGATTTCGAAGCCTCGGCGGATCTCCGAGATCATGAAGGCCGGCACGACTGCCCTCAGATCGACCTTGTCGTCGACCACGACCGTCTGGCCCTTTTCCTTGGCGATATCGATGAAGAGCTGCAGGTCCTTGTCGCGCGTATTGGCCAGCATGAACTCGCGGAAGGGCTCCGCCATGCGCGGCATCGCCTCGGTTTCCGAGATTTCGTTGTCGAGCAGCGGATCGATGCCCTCGCGCCAGGCGCGATCGAAGGTCGGCGCCATCACATAGAAGGTCATGAAGAGCGCCAACGACACCATGATCATATTGGACGGCGTGGTCGCCAGTCCCATGCCGGACCGCAGGATTGCGAAAGCGATGACGAAGCGCGGGAAGCTCGTCACCATGATCAGAATGCCGGGCGCCACCGACAGAACGGTGATGAGACCGAAGGTGCGGATGATCCACGATGCGACGGAACCGTCGACCGGCGTGTTCAGAATGTCGGCGGGAAAGCCTTGCGCCCCGGCAATTCCCGACATCGCCATCATGGCGACTATGAAGGCAGCGATCCGGAGCATTGAGGGGCCTGAACAGAAATGGATGAATGAATAGGTCCCGACCCGCTACCGAATCATTGGATGACGAAGGTTCGGAACATCACATTCGTTACGCGTCCGTCGGAGCGCAGGTCAACCCGCTCCTGAATGTCATCCCGGAGATATTGAAAGCCGCGCGGGCCCTGGATCTGCTGCAGCGACACGGTCTTGAGATAGGCTGCAATGTCCTGGTGTATCTGCTCGGCCAAGGCAACGTCCGGGATGCCATTGAACTGCAGCGCCACTTCCAGCCGGACCCAGTTTTCGGAGGGGTAAGCGAGGTTCGTCGTAATCGGCTCCAGCTGCACGACACCGTTGGCCTCGGTGGCGATTTTCGGAACCCCCTCGGCACCGGTGGCGTTCGGCGCGACTTCGGCAACGGCTTCGGTCTGCTCCGTTGGGGGCGGCGGTGCCAGCAACTGGCCGACGAGCCACCCGCCGCCGCCGGCGATGACGGTCAGCACGGCTAGGGCGGCAATCGTCATCACTTTGGATTTGGAGGACTGCGCGCTATCGATTTCTTCCATGACGCCATTCCGTGCCGGTTGGCCACGGCGCCACACCTCGTCGAGGAAACTGGCGGCGTCGTGGCTCTTTGATCTGCAATCTGCCCTCGATCAGATCGGCGAGAGCAGGTCTACGACTTGCTGACCCCAAGGCGGTTGCTGCACTTCGGTCAGGCGGCCACGGCCGCCATAGGAGATGCGGGCCTCGGCGATACGGTCGTAGGCGATGATGTTGTCGGCATCGACATCCCGCGGCCGGACGATCCCGGCGACATTGAGAATGCGCAGTTCATGGTTGACGCGAACTTCCTGCGAACCGCTGATCAGCAGGTTGCCGTTCTCCGTCACACCGGTCACGACTGCGGCAACAAGCAGGCGCAGCTTCTCGGACCGCTCGGTCTTGCCATCGCCCTCGGTCTTGGTGTTGGAGCCGTATTCGAGATCACCCGACCATTCGAAATCGCTGGTCTGCGATGCGCCGCTGGCACCGAGGTTGAAGCCGCTCGAATTCTTACGGCTGCGGTCTGTCTCGTTTTCAAAGGACGCCTTGTCGTCGATCCTGATGTCGACCGTGAGAATGTCGCCAACATTCATCGCGCGCGCATCCTTGAAGAGCGCTGCCTGCTGATCGTTCCACAGCGAATATCCGTTCCTGATCTGATGCGGCTGCTTTGGATATGCAGCGAGCTGCGGCGCCTGCGTGTATTGCAGACCGCTGCCGATCGGGCTCATGGACGGAGCCTGTCCGATCTCCCTCAACGCCTGGTTCTGACATCCCGCAAGGAGGCCCGCGGCCAGGACGGCCGTAAAATGCTTTCTCATGATGGCTCCTTCGAGGTGTTGGGATCGCTGGCGCTCGAAATGATGTTCGTCAGCACCGCTGCCTTGTCGTCGCTCATCTCGCTGAGGATCAGCGAAGATTGACGCGGCGGCAGCTTCATGACGATCGCCGCGGCGATCTCCGGGCGCACCATTTCGAGTTTGCCGGCCGCGGCATCGGGTTTCATCGTCTTGTAGATATCGACGAGCCCCAGCTCCGCCTGCTTGAGGAAATCGTTGCGGCGCTTCAGCCAGTCCTCGTATTCGGCGCGCCGCTTCTCGAGCGTCGAGATGCGCTCGTCGACGCTGGCCTGAAGATTTTCAAGTTCCTTGCGTTGCAGGAGGTAGCGCTGGTCACGCGCGGCATCGGCTATATTTGTGCAGAACTGCTGGATCTCGTTGGCGCTGCCGCTTTCCGGCGGTGGTGCCGTTACGTCCTGCGCGAAAGCGCCCGGCAGTGCCAACATCAATGCGCCAACGGCCGAGATCAGGAGCGTGCGCGGCGATTTGCCGAGAAGTTCGTCCAAGTGTCCGGTCATTGCAGAACAAGCTCCGCCTGAAGGGCTCCCGCCGTTTTGATGCTCTGGAGGATGGCGATGATACCATCCGGCTTGACGCCAATGCTGTTGAGGCCGGCGACCAGGGAACGCAGGCTCGAGCCGTTCAGGATCGCGACCGTGCCGCCATCCGATTGTGCCTCGATAATGGTGTTCGGTTCCAGGGCGGTCTCGCCGCGCGAGAATGGCGCCGGCTGCACGACGGTCGGCGCTTCGGTCACCTGTACGGTGAGTGTGCCGTAGCTGACCGCGACCTCGGCAATGCGCACGTCCTGGCCAATGACGATCGTGCCGGTCCTTTCGTTGATGACGACGCGCGCCGGCACATCGGTTTCGATCACGAGATTTTCGACGTCGGCCATCAGGCGCGCAAGATCGGCCATCTTGGGTTTTTCGACCAGCACCGATTGCGAATCCTTGGCTTCGGCGATGCGACCGCCAAACTGTGCGGCGGCGTATTTGTTGATCGCCGCGGCCATGCCGACAGCCGTGGAGAAATCCGGGTTGCGCAGTTGCAGCACGAGATTGACGCCGTCCTTGAACCGCGCCGGCAGCTCCCGTTCGATAATGGCGCCGTTCGGCACGCGTCCGGCGGTGGTCACGCCCTGATTGAGGGTGGCGGCATCCCCTTGCGCATTGAAGCCGGTGACGACGACCGAGCCTTGCGCCACAGCGTAGATCTGGCCATCGGCGCCGGAAAGCGAGGTCATGACCAGCGTACCACCGCGCAGCGACGTCGCATCGCCGAGAGAGCCGACTGTTACATCGACGCGGCTGCCGGGACTCGCGAAGGGCGGTAGCGTTGCCGTGACCAGCACTGCCGCGACGTTGCGGGTGCGCGACTCGCCGCCCTGCGTGGCGATGCCGAGGTTCTCCAACATGGCGCGGATCGACTGATCGGTGAACGGCGAGGAGCGCAGGCTGTCGCCGGTTCCCTGCAAGCCGACGACGAGACCATAGCCGATCAGCTGGTTGTCCCGTCCGGCCTGCAACGACGCCACGTCCTTGATGCGCGAGGCGCCATGAGCAAGCGTCAGCGTCGTGACGAAGGCCGCGACGAGCGTCAGGAACCACTTACAGACGTGCAGCTTCATTTCGCCACCACATGGATAGTGCCATCGGCCATAACCGTGCCGGAGACGATGACGCCGGTATCGACGTTGCGTGCGCGGATCAGGTCGCCGACCGCGGCGTCCTGCAATGGCGAACCGGCCGCCGTGATCGTCAGGGCACCATTGTTGAAGATGAGCCGAACCGTCGAACCGCGCTCGACCGCGTATTGGTCGCGCAATGCCGAGGCGAGGATTACCCGTCCGGGAAGGAGGGTCCGTTTCGTAACCTTGCCCTCGATCTCCTCGATGGAACGGACATAGCCGTCCGTGAGATTGGGATTGGTCACGTCGACGACCTCGACGAGGCTCTCATCGAGCGTCTCGCCGGGATAGATCGTCTGCTTGGGGATGACAGCGGTCGGCCGTTCCGCGAAAACAGTAGCTGGCGACAGAAGGGCCGCGAGAGCCACGGCGAATGCCGCGGTCCGCACCCGAACCGGGGAACCGTTTGGCGATTTGTTTGCGGCGGATCGGCGAAACATCATGTTTGCCCCTGTTTCACGTTACCTGAGATTCTTGCTGACCGTCGCCGCCATCTCGTCTGCGGCCTGAATGATCTTGGAATTCATCTCATAGGCGCGCTGGGCGGAGATCAGGTCGGTGATTTCCTTGACCGGATCGACGTTCGAGGCCTCGAGATAGTTCTGCTTGACCTGGGCGAAGCCGGGATCCGCCGGCGTCCCGATGATCGGCTCGCCGGAAGCCGGCGTCTGCTTGAAGAGGTTCTCGCCCTGCGGCTCGAGCCCGGCCTCGTTGACGAAGTTCGCGATCGTCAGCTGGCCGATTTCCTGCAGTTCCGTGTTGTTGCCGATACGCACGAGGACCTGCCCGGAAGAGGTAAAGGTGATTTCGCTCGCATCCTGCGGCACGGTGATGCCGGGAACGACGGTGTAGCCGTCAATCGTGACGAGCTGACCGGTGGCATTGGTGTTGAAAGCACCCGAACGGGTATAGGCGGTCTCTCCGTCCGGCGTCTCGATCTGGAACCAGCCTCGGCCGACGAGCGCCAGATCGTAATCGTTTCCGGTGTTGACGAGGCTGCCCTGGATATGAAGGTTGCGCACAGCCGAGGTCTGGACGCCGAGGCCGATGATCGCGCCTTCCGGGACGATCGCCTGGTTGGCGCGGTTGGGCACGCCCTGGGCGCGCTCGGTCTGATAGAGCAGATCGGAAAACTCGGCACGCGCCCGCTTGTAGCCCGTCGTGTTGATGTTCGCGATGTTGTTCGCGATGACTTCCAGGTTCAGCTGTTGGGCATTCATGCCCGTGGCGGCGATGGAAAGGGCCTTCATGTCTCGTTCCTTCAGATCTGCATGCGCGCGATTTCGAGATAGGCGCTCACAACCTTGTCGCGGATGGCGAGCGCGGTCTGCAGCGACTGTTCCGCATTCATCACCGCGTCGATGACTTCACGGGTATTGGCTTCGCCACGAACGGCCTGGAGCGACGCCCCCTCCGCGGACTTCATCGAACGGATGGTGTCGGTCGTCATGTTGCCGAGGACCTCGGCGAAGCTCTGCGCCTGCGGAATGGAAGCGCCGGCGCTGGGCGTGGTAAGCGAGCTGGAAGCCGTCAGGCTCGCGCGTTCCGTCTCCTTCATGGCCGAAAACGCGCCGACGGACTGGATTGCATCGATCATTATTGCGAAGCCCTCAACAGGTCGATTGTCTGGGAGATAAGATCGCGAGACTGCTTGATGGTCTGCAGGTTGGCCTCATAGGCGCGGTTGGCCTCGCGCATGTCGGCCATTTCGATCAGGACGTTGACGTTCGGCATCTTGACCATGCCCTTTTCGTCGGCCGCCGGATTGCCGGGATCGAACTCGATGTTGAAATTCGAATCATCCGTGCCAAGACGCTGGATCTCGACGAGCGATGCGCCGCTCGCCCGGTCGACCTCCGCCGCAAAGCTGATGGTCTTGCGGCGATAGGGATCGGCGCCGGGCGTGTCGCCGGTCGAGCGGGCGTTGGCGATGTTTTCTGAAACGATGCGCAGGCGGGTCGATTCCGCCTGCAGGCCGGAGGCTGAAACCTTGAGGGCCGAAGTCAAAGGATCCATGATTCTTATTTCCGTACCGTCATGAGCATCATCCGGTGAAAGGCTTTCACGAGCCCGGCATTGAGCTCGTAGTCGCGCTTGATCTCACCGGTTTTCATCATTTCCTGTTCGATCGCGACCGTGTTGCCGGACTGCTGCACCTGCACGTCGTCGATCATGCTGACTTCGGTGACCTGGGCGGCATCCGGGCTTTCGGTGAAATGCGCACGATGCGTCGCCGCCATCTGGATGCCGGTGTTCTGCAGCACGCTTTCAAAGGGCTCGACGTCTTTGGCCCGGTAGTGCGGCGTATTGGCGTTGGCGATGTTACCCGCCACGACGTTCTGACGAACCGTCAGCCATTGGGCCTGGCGCGACGCTAGTTCGAAAAGCTGAATCGGTTCCATCAAAAGCTCCTGCCTGATGGTGACGAACCTAGGCAGGTAATCTTGCGTGGGACTTGTCGGGATCGCGGATTTCTGGCTGCCTCGCAATTCGGCCCTAAAGCGCCGCGGCAGCGCCTCATTTTGAGCACGGAACAGAACCGGAGCTGCCGACGGCTAAAGCAGCGGCGCGCCACCGCTCCTCCGCCGCATACTCCCGACCACCGTCTACTGCTCTTCGTAGATCTCGCCCCTGGAGGTGATCATCACCCAACGACCGTTGCGTTCCTGAAACGTCGCAAGGCGACTGTTGTCCGGGAGGATCGACCCAACGCGAACAATATACAAACCGCTTGCGTCCTCGATCAGAGCGCGGCCGTTGACGACATGCATCAGCCTGAACTCCGACTGTCCCGGCAGCGGCTGATCCATCCCTGCTTCGGGGTCCGGCGGCCCGTGGTCTGGTGCGTCGCCGAGGCCAGGCACAGTCGCCGTTGTCAGACGATCCACGGCGGCGGCCGTGTCGCTGTCCATGTCGGCCATCGCCAGCGGCGAGACCGACGGCACATCGCGGCCCGGGCTTTCCGGCAAATCACGCGTCGTGCCTTGCCACAGGCGAGGCATCGAGAATTCGTCCTGGTGGAGGAAAGCATACCAGGGAAAGAACGTCGCGAACGCCGCCATCGCCAATCCGATGGCAGCCAGGAACTTGTCGAACAGTGGCATCTTTCCCTCGTAACGGTGCTGCCGAACGATCTCGTCTGCGTCGAAGTCGGTCACCCCTACCCCCTCGGTCGCATGCCGCCGGCGGCACCCGGTTGATTCCCCATCGCGGCCGCCTTCAACGCATTGGCAAGATCGGTGAAGGCGTCGAACGCGGCCCGCTCGCCGGGCGTCTGCTTGAGTACCTCATAGATGACCGGCACCTGCTTGATCGCCATGTCGAGATCGGCATCGCCGCCTGGCCGATAACCGCCGATCAGGCGTAGATCGCGCGTTTCCTCGAAGCGATGGATCAACGCCTTCAGGCGCGCCACGAGCTTTTCCTGATCCGGAGTCCACGCCTTCCGCGCCAGGCGCGAAATCGAGGCAAGCGGATTGATCGGCGGATAGCGCCCCTCCTCCGCCAGGCTGCGCTCCAGCACGATATGCCCGTCCAGAATGCCGCGCGTTGAGTCGGCGACCGGATCGTTGTGGTTGTCGCCATCCACGAGGATCGAGATGATCGCCGTGATCGTCCCGGTCCCTTCGACGCCGGGACCGGCACGCTCGAGCAGGCGGGGCAGTTCGGTGAAGACGGAAGCCGGATAACCGCGCGCGATCGGAGGCTCACCCGCCGCCGTCGCCACCTCGCGGATCGCATGGGCAAAGCGCGTCACGCTATCGACGATAAGGAGCACGTTGTCACCCTTGTCGCGATAGTGCTCGGCAATTGTGACGGCGGTCAACGGCGCCATCTTCCTCAGCATCGGGCTTTCGTCGCTGGTGGCGACGACGGCGACCGATTTTGAAAGATTGTCGCCGAGCGTGTCCTCGATGAATTCGCGGACTTCGCGGCCGCGTTCGCCTACCAGCGCGATCACGACCTTGTCGAAGGCATCCGCACGCGCGAGCATCGAAAGCAGCGTCGACTTGCCGACACCGGAGCCGGCAAAGATGCCGAGGCGCTGCCCGAGGCAGAGCGGCGAGAAAATGTCGATGGCACGCACGCCGGTCTTGAAACCATGCTCGACGCGCTTGCGCGTCATGGACGGCGGCGCGGTGTTGGAGATCGAGCGGCGAACGTCGCCTTGCAACAGCGGTCCCAGGCCGTCGATCGGCTCCGCCAGCGCGTTGATCGTGCGGCCGCACCAGTTGTCTGTGGGCGCTATCCGGAAAGCGCCTTTGCGTATGACCGTATCGTGAATGCCGATCGGATCGCCGGGTTCGATCGGGCAGACGACGACCTGCTCCGGTTCGACACGGACGACTTCGCCGAGATGTGTACCCGTCGCGCTCTTGTGCGCGACGAAGTCGCCGAGCCGAACGTGGCGCGAAAGACCGCTAACGGTGTAATGCCCGGGCGCGATCGTCTGCACGTGCCCACCCGGTGCGATCGAAAACTCCGGCTTGGCGTAGCGTTCGACCAGCCCGGCGAGCGCCGCCAGCGATGTCGATGCAGCAAGGGTCTCGGGGCCTTCGCGTTCCATGGTTTCCGTCATTTATCAGCGGGTGCCGCCCAGCGTCTTGATCGCCTCTTCCAGCGATCCCTCGCTGTCGCGCATCAGGGCGGTGATGTTGTCGAAGGCGCGGGTGACCATGATGAGCTGCGACATTTCCTGGATGGCGTTGACGTTCGACTCTTCTAGGAAACCCTGCATCACGCCAACGTCAAAACGGTCTACGACCGGCTCTGGCTGAATTGCCGGCATGACCGCGCTGTTGTCGTAGCGCATGAAGCCGTTGCTGAAGTCCGCCTCGTAGAGGCCGAGCAGAGCGACCTGATTGCCGTTCTGGTGGATGGCGCCATCGGCGCCGACGGTGATCTCGCCTGTTCCGCCGTTCAGCTGGATCGGCGCGCCGCCGGCGTCGAGCACCGGATAGCCCTTGATGGTGACGAGCTCGCCGGTCTCCGTCAGCGTGAATCGGCCGTCGCGGGTCAAAGCCGGCCCGCCGGGCGTGTCGATCGAGAACCAGGCGTCGCCCTTGATTGCAAAGTCGAGCGAGGCGCCGGTGCGTGCAAGCGACCCGGTATTGGTGTTGAGGTATTCCTCGCCTTCCGACACATAGGAAACCTTGGTCGGTTTGGTGTCGCCGAGCATCTGGTTGAATTTCACTTCAGCGCCGCGAAAGCCGACGGTGCCGGAGTTTGCGATGTTGTCGGCAAGCGTGTTCAGGCGCTTTTCGAGCGCCATCTGCGACGAGATCGCCACATAGAGACCAGTCTGCACGTCAGCGTCCCCCGAGTTTCAGGCTGTTGATGGACAGGAGCAGATCGGAGGAAATGCCGTAGCCGCTCGATGAACCGAAAACTGCAAGCGGATCGTAGCTGTCCGTGGAGTTGTTGACTTCCCAAAGGGCGGTGAAGCGGTCGAGAAACGCCGCCAGTTTCTCGGGATCCTGGAAGTCCTTGAGATCGATCGCCGCCTCATAGGCCTCGGCCTGGCGATCCACATCGGTCGCCGAGAACTCCTCGGGCAGTTGCAGAGCTGTTCGCACAACCTGTGCCAGCGCCTCGTCGGCGATGATGGCGTAGCCACTCGTGATCGTCGGTGCCATGCGCGAGAAATAGAGCGCCAGCCGCACGCCGGCATTTTCCTCGCCGGCGTTCTGTTCCAGCGTCTGGCGCGCATATTTGTCGGCAACGCCACTTTGCGCGCGGTCGAATGAGGTCGCCGCCTCGCCGTTGCGGGCGAAGTTCAGGGATTCGACCAGTGCCTTATAACGACCATCCGTCAGCTTGTTGGCAAAGGCGTCGTCGCTGTCGATGCCCTCGGAAAGCACCTTGCGCATGAAGGCCTTCGCATAGGCCATGTCTTCGAGGCCGTGCGCCTTCATCGCGTAGTTGTAGAGCCGGCTATCGGCGAAAAAATCGTCGATGGTTTTGATGCTGCCGATCTTCGCCAGATAATATTCCGTCTCGCGGGCAACGTCCGGCTGCTCGGAAACGCGCTCCAGCGATTTCGTCAGATCGGCGGTGATCAGCTTGTAGCTCGTATAGGTCGTGGTCACGATCGCTTCGCCCTGTCCGGAATAAAGCCGGGCGCCACTTGGCCCGACCTCGCAAATCCTGACCTGACTGGCTTGCGCGAACCTGTTCCGCGCGCGGGTCTCAAGAGGGCTCTACGAACAGCTTCACGCAAGGATGAATCCCTATTCCATCAACGGAAAACCACGATCGCGACAGGTATCGACAATGAACATCATCATCGGGCTTCTTGTGACCTTCGGCTGTATCCTCGGCGGATATCTCGCGATGGGCGGCCACCTGGAAGTGCTGAACCAGCCTTTCGAGCTGATGATCATCGGCGGGGCCGGCATCGGCGGCTTCATCATGGCCAACTCGATGAAGGTCGTGAAAGACACCGGCAAGGCGCTCGGCGAAGCCTTCCGGCACAAGGTGCCGAAGGAGCGCCACTACCTCGATACGCTCGGGGTGCTCTACAGCCTGATGCGCGATCTCAGGACCAAGTCCCGCAACGAGATCGAGAGCCACATCGACAACCCGGAGGAATCCTCGATCTTCCAGTCCGCGCCGACCGTCCTGCAGAACAAGGAACTGACCGCCTTCATCTGTGACTATGTACGACTGATCATCATCGGCAATGCCCGCTCGCACGAGATCGAGGCGCTGATGGACGAGGAGATCCAGACGATCACCCATGACAAGATGAAGTGCTATCACTCCCTGACGATCATGGGCGATGCGCTGCCGGCGATCGGTATCGTTGCAGCGGTTCTCGGTGTCATAAAGGCGATGGGCGCTATCAACGAGGCCCCGGAAGTGCTTGGAGCCAAGATCGCCGCCGCACTCGTCGGAACCCTGCTCGGCGTCTTCCTCTCCTATTCGATCGTCGGCCCGCTCGTCGCAAACATCAAGGCCGTGCGCGAGAAGCAGAACCGCCTCTACGTCATCGTCAAGCAAACGCTGCTTGCCTACATGAACGGCTCGGTTCCGCAGGTCGCGCTCGAATATGGCCGCAAGACCATCTCCGCCTACGAGCGGCCGTCCATCGACGCAGTCGAGCAGGAGATGATGAACCCGGGCGGCGGCAGCGAAAGCAAGGCGGCATAACATGAACCTGAGCTCGGCAACGAACGTCTACGCATTCGACAAGAGGCTGCTTGCGCGCATGATCGGCGCGCTCGGCGACGACAAGACCATCGGCCGCACCGCACTCGAACTCGGCCAGGTCTTCGGCGAATTGCTTCCGGGCATATATAAGGCCGAGACCGGTCACGACATTGCAATCGGCTATGCCGGTTTCAAGACCGGTCTCAGGAACGAGCTGATTGCCGGTCTTGGAGACGGCGTGCTGCTAGCCGACGCTTCGCTGCGCAACTGGTGCCAGGATTTCCAGATCGGTTGCGACAGTCCGGTTCTCATCACCCTCGTCGAAGCCTTGCTCGGCGCCGAGCCCATGAGCATCGGAGAACCGCAGCCCCGGTCGATGTCGCAGATCGAGATCGACGTCGCGGTGCCTGTCTTCGAAAAAATCGCCGATGTGCTGCGCCTAGCGGTGAACGCGCCGGGTGGCTTCGAGCCTGTCGTCGGCCGTCCATACAACAGCGAAGCACGCCCCAAATCCGATCCGGCGATGGTGGACGTTTTCGCGGCCTCCATCGATATGACGATCGGCCTTGGGCCGGTGCTGTCGACCTTTTCGGTGGTTGTTCCCCAAAGCGTTCTCCTCAAGACACAGATCGTCCCGTTCAGGGGTGCCGGCCAGGCTGATACGGGCAAGCCGGAATGGGCGGAACAGCTCGAGGAACAGGTTCGTCGCTCCGCCGTGACGCTCGAGGCACGCATCCGGTTGGAAAGCCTGACGCTTGATACGATCAGCCGTCTGCAACCGGGAGATGTGATCCCGTTTCATGACGGCCAGGACGTTCGCGTGGACGTAAACGCCAACGGACGCGAGCTCTATGTCTGCGAGTTCGGACGGTCCGGCGCGAAATACACGGTCCGAGTCAAGGATACGCACGGCTCCGAACAGGACATTCTTCGCCACATCATGAGTTAACAGCCCGCCCTCTCTCGGCAGAATGCCTGAGGCAAGCTTCAACTGGAATAATTCGCACATGGCACCCAAGAAAGCAGCACCCATCCAAGAACAGGCCGCATTCGCCGTCGAAGACACGGAGCTCGACCAGGCGATCGACGACCTGCGCGGCGTTCTCAAGAAGGATGGCGAGCAGGCGGCGGATTTTGGCGCCGACTTCACCTCCACCGGCGCGCTGGACTTGGCAACAGAATTCGGCGGCGACTTTGGTGGCACGGCCGATGGCTCGAGCGCATTCGGTGGCGACTTCGGGGCGGACAGTTTCGGCGGCGACTTCGCCGATGCGGGAGTGACCGGCGCCTTCGACGCCGGTGGCAGTTTCGGCGGCGGCTTCGATGCCCCCGAGCCGGCAATCGAATCCGCGCCGGGCAGCGGCATGACGGCCAATCTCGATCTGATCATGGACATCCCGATCGATGTCCAGATCGTACTCGGTACCAGCCGGATGCAGGTTTCCGGGCTCATGGGCCTGGCCGAGGGCGCGACGATCGCGCTCGACCGCAAGATCGGGGAACCGGTCGAAATCATGGTCAATGGCCGGGTGATCGGTCGTGGCGAAATTACCGTGCTCGAGGGCGACGTGACACGTTTCGGCGTCAAGCTCATCGAGATTAAGGGCAGCAAGAGCGCATAGGCCCAATGAGTGGGCGAGGGATAAATCCATGATGGATTTCGAAAGTTTCGGGGCACAGACGCCGGCACATCCGCTGAGCCAGACAGACAAGGCGGCCGCCGTATTGCTTGCCATGGGCAAGTCCGTGGCCGGGAAGCTCTTGAAGTTCTTCACCCAGAGCGAGCTCCAGGCGATCATCGCCGCGGCGCAATCACTCCGCGCCATCCCTCCCCACGAACTCGAAGCGCTCGTCAATGAGTTCGAGGACCTCTTCACCGAAGGTGCTGGCCTGATGGACAATGCCCGGGCGATCGAAAGCATTCTCGAAGAAGGGCTGACCCCCGACGAGGTCGATGGCCTGCTCGGCCGCCGCGCCACCTTCCAGACCTACGAAGCAAATATCTGGGATCGTCTGCAGGAGTGCGATCCGATCCTCGTTGCCCAGTCGCTCGCCAAGGAACACCCGCAGACGATTGCGTACGTCCTGTCGATGATGCCTTCGAGCTTCGGCGCCAAGGTGCTGTTACAGCTTTCTGAAACACAACGGCCCGATATCCTCAACCGTGCCGTCAACATTAAGAACGTGAGCCCGAAGGCGGCCGCCATCATCGAGGCGCGCGTGATGGAAATGATCGACGAGATGGAAGCCGAGCGCAACTCGCCCGGACCGGCCAAGATCGCCGAGGTCATGAACGAACTCGAAAAGGGACAGGTGGACACGCTGCTCGCCTCGCTCGAGACGATCAACACCGACTCGGCCAAGAAGGTCCGGCCGAAGATTTTCCTCTTCGACGACATTCTCTTCATGCCGCAGAGAAGCCGCGTTCAGCTGTTCAACGATGTCTCCACCGATATCATCACGATGGCACTTCGCGGCTCGGCGCCGGAACTGCGCGAATCGGTTCTCGCGTCGATCGGCGCCCGCCAGCGCCGCATGATCGAATCGGATCTGGCTGTCGGCGACGCAGGTATCAACCCCCGCGACATCGCGATCGCCAGACGGTCGATCACGCAGGAGGCGATCCGCCTCGCCGCCAGCGGACAGCTGGAGCTCAAGGACAAGGAAGCGGAGGCCGCCTGAGGCCTGCCGCGACTCCATAATTCCTGTTGACTCGGCCCTGCCGGCGTCGCCAGACCCTTGCGCGTCAGAGCTTCCCGGTTCACGACAGCTCAAGAGCATCGCCGCAGGCTTGCTACTGCATGTTTTCTTAAATCGTAGCCGATCTAAGAACAAAGCATGCAGCAGTTCAAAGCGCTACAGCGTCCTTTGCGCGTCCGATAAGACGCGCGCCGCTGTAGGTCGGGTGACGTTCGATCGGGAAATCGCCGGGAGCTTCCTGTTTCATGTCGGAAGATCAGGACAAAGACAGCAAGACCGAGGCGCCATCGGAGAAGAAGCTCTCCGATGCCGCCGACAAGGGTAATGTCCCATTTTCCCGCGAGGTGACGGTATTCGCCTCGACGCTCGCGATTTACATCTTCGTCGTCTTCTTTCTGTCGGATGGTGCGGCCAGCGTCGCCGAGGCTCTCAAGGACATTTTCGAGCAGCCGGAAGCCTGGCGGCTGGACACTTCGACCGACGTCGTCGCGCTGATCTCGCACATCGTCCTGAAATCGGGGGCGCTGCTCGTGCCGATCTTCGTGCTGCTCATCATCTTCGGCGTCGGATCGTCTATCTTCCAGAATCTCCCCCGCCCGGTCCTCGACCGCATTCAACCGAAGATGAACCGCATATCGCCTGCAGTCGGCTTCAAGCGCATCTACGGCGTGCAGGGACTGGTCGAATTCGGCAAATCCTTGTTCAAGATCGTCGTCGTTTCGACCATAGTGGTCCTCGTTTTGTGGAACGACTATTTCGCCACGCTCGACCTGATGTTCTCCGATCCGGTGACGATTTTCACGGCAATGACGTCCGACCTCAAGCAGATCATGATCGTGGTCCTGCTGGCGACGGCCGTGCTTGCAATCGTCGACCTCTTCTGGACGCGGCATCACTGGTACACGGAGCTCATGATGACGAAGCAGGAGGTAAAGGAGGAACTGAAGCAGTCCCAGGGCGATCCGATCGTCAAGTCGCGGTTGCGCTCGATCCAGCGCGACCGGGCGCGCAAGCGCATGATTTCCTCGGTGCCGCGCGCCACACTGGTGATCGCCAACCCGACCCACTATGCCGTCGCGCTGCGTTACGTCCGCGAAGAGAACGATGCGCCGGTCGTGGTGGCCATGGGCCAGGACCTGGTTGCGCTCAAAATCCGCGAGCTTGCCGAAAAAAACGGCATTCCGGTCTTCGAGGATCCGCCGCTCGCACGCTCCATGTTTGCACAAGTCTCGGCGGATAGTGTGATTCCACCGGTGTTTTACAAGGCAGTCGCGGAACTCATTCACCGGGTTTATGCAGCTCAGCCGCAACAAAAACGGGTGACGTGATCTCGATGAAAAAGTGCGAATTCTCCGAAAAACGCGAACAGATAGTGGCGGAAGCAATCCGCCCGGTGGCGACGGAACTGCGTCTGATCGACGCTGCGGACTTCATCGCGCTCTTACGGTTCGAGTCCCATGCGAGCCTCGCCGACCTCGTGGAGTCTGCCGCCGAGCTCTACTTCCTCCCCGGCACGGTGAATTTCGGTCTCGGCGGCAACTACAATCTGGATTGGGACAGCAACCCCGAGATCGTCCTCGACCTCGAACTGAAGCCGCGTGGCGTTACGATCTATGCGCGGCTGACCCTCGGCAATGACACCGCTGGGGTCGAGATCAGCCATATAAGCTTTCAGCACCCCTCCACGGATGCAGACGAAAACACCGCCTTCCTCGCGAAAAGCCTGGAAGAGGCGAAATTCGTCAAATCCTACGCGCTTCCGCTCGCGAGCTAGAATTGAGGAGCCACCGCGTCCGAAGGCGTCAGCTGATGTAACCGAGGCGTATCGCCTTGGCGATCGCCTGGATGCGGTTGACGGAATCGAGCTTCGTCGTTGCCGCCCCGAGATAGGCGTTCACCGTGTGCACGGAAAGACCCATCTTCTCGGCGATTTCCTCGCTGATGTGCCCGTCGCCGGCCATCTGCAGGCAGGCGATCTCCCGGTCGCTGAGCGCTTCCGCCTGAAACAGCCGCCTTTCGTCTGCCGCAAGCATATCCGTCATGATGTGGCAGCTCTGCGCATGCAGATCGACGACCTGCTCGCTGGACGCATCGATATAGCTGCCGGTAAAGACGACATAGCCGTTGCCCTGGGCGCCGAGCCGGACGGGAAAGGCGATCCCCGAACAGGCAAGCTTTCGCCCTGGCAGCCGCTGCACGAACGGGCGGAAATCGGCGGCTTCGGCGGCGTGATGCTCACCCAGACCATCCCACAGGACCGGCAGCAGAGATCGATCGAGATGTGCGAGCAGCTCCTCGCCATAAACACCAATGAGTTCGCGGGCGTTTGCCTCGCACGCAGTGCCCCAATTGTGAAGGGCGCAGGTTAGTTTGCGCGCCGCAGCTGTGCCCCTGCCGTTAACGCGCAGAACAGCGAAATTCCTAGCGTTGATCAGCCGCTGCATCGCCTGCAGCCGTGTCACCAGCGTCGCCGCACGAGCAGCTCGACCATTCCTGGCCAGTCGGCCATCGTCGTCGGGGCGACTGCCTGTGACAAAATGAACCATCGGTGCCTCCCCCCTAAACCAGATTGTTGCGAACGGCGTGGGCGATCGCTTCCGACCTCGTTCGCGTTGCAGTCTTTCGCATCACGCTGGTGATGTAGTTATTGATGGTGTTGCGGGATATTCCGAGAATGACGGCGATCTCCTCGCTCGTCTTGCCTTCGGCAATCCAGAACAGGCATTCGATTTCACGCTCGGTCAATTCGCATTCGCGCTCTTGCCGCGCATCGACGCTGGTCTTGAGGCTTGCGACATAGGCGGCAAGCAGCGCAATATCGCGCAGGCCCACCTGCGACAGGATCACGTCCGCGGGGAACAGGAGCATGAGCGAGAACCGCGTTCGTCCGACGTTGAAAGCAACGGCGCAATATTCCCGGCTCACTCCGCGCGTCAGGTCTATGTCATCCGGCATAGTGTGAAAGCACGGCTGCAGAACCGCGAGGCACTTCTCCAGCTCGGTCGTCTTGGCGTTCAGGCCCATGACGATTCCCGCCAGCCGTCGCACGACATCAAACGGCCAATCGGAGCAGACGACGCTATCAAGCCCGCCGTCCTGGGACAGTTCGTGGCGCGCAAGCAGATAGTGGGTCGCACCAACATAATCCGTCAGCGCCGCAAGTGCGTTTGCAACCCCCCCGCGCTCGGCGGTTTCAGCGAGCCGCTGGATCAGTTGTTCCTTTGAAATTTCGCGACCGCTTCGATGCGGCGCGGCCGTCTGCAAAGGCCAGACGGCCCCTGCCTGCGAAATGTCCATAACCTCAGCCCCCGTGCCGAACTCGACGCCCTGAACATGCGCTTGCTATCGCCGCCGACAGCCCGGCCGGAACCGATATTCACCGCCATCCGCAAATCAGGACGCGAATCAGTTCCTAAACAGTACATCGCGTCCGCGGAAAAACCACTGGCTCCGCCCGCCCGTTTACTTCGGCAATGACCGATGAAATCATTTGCAATTGCTTGGTTCGCGACCAATCAAGCAGGATCCGGACCGAAAGGTCCTGTTGAACATACCGCATTGATATTCAATATTTTTATACGCAATTTCGGCTCCTCGGAACACGACCAAGGCGCCTCTGAACCGGCGCGTGAGCGCGATTTCTGCGGCGCTCAAACCTGTTTTTTCGCCCAAACGCTCCCAACGAAATAAAAGCGAAATTTACTTTACCGCAACGCCTGTTGCCGAAATGCATCAATTTCGACGCAGTCTGCGCGGAGACGATTCATGAATAGAAATCCCTCATTCTTCCATTTTATTTGGAATATCCCAAACTATATTTGCCGAAAACTCAGCATTGGACATAGAGATGATCAGTAGATGCACCGTCAGTCTGGGCATCGATCGCGGCTCCGAATCTACAAAGGTTGCTTTATTGTTAATTTTCATCCCGGACCTCGTGGCCGAGACTCCGAGGGCGGCAGCGGATTCTTGATGTCGATTCCCGATCCGGTCGCCAATACACGCCGGGCTCAGCCAATATTTCGACAAGAGCCACAATTCGCATTCGTGGCCCTGGGTTCGTCACGCAGGCCGAACTGATCCGGCCGCACAAAAAATCCCGCCACTCGGGCGGGACTTTTCTGAAAAGTGTCTGCCTTGCCGAATGTCGGTCAGGCGGCGCGGTCGAGGGCCCATTTGCGCAGGATCTTCGCGGCGCGCTCCTCGCTGATCTCCACCATGCGCGAGAGCCGCCGTTCCGGTCCTTCCTTGACGCGCCGGTTGAAGTTGCCCTCCTCGCCGATGTTGAGCAGGTCGTCGGTGCTGTCGAAACCGAAGTCCGAGCCGAAGCCTTCCATGAGCGCACCTCCGGAACCGGCACCGACCGGCGAGAAGTCGGGCAGTTCGAGGCCGGCCGCCTCGCTTTCCAGCTGGCCTGCCTTGCCGCCGAAACCCATCTGGCGGGCGAGCGGCCGCATGCCCATCCAGACAACCAGGAAGGCGACCGCGACGAAGGCAAGCGAGTTGATGATGCCGCCGAGATTGCGCGTCAGCATTTCCATCACGCCCGGGCCGGATACCGGCTGGTCCAACAGTTGCGTCTCGACGAAATCCATCGCGTTCAGGGTGACGACGTCACCGCGGTTGGCGTCGACGCCCGCGGCCGACGAGACGATCTTCTGCATCTCCTGCAGATAGGCGTCGATCTTCGCCTGATCAGCCGGCTCTCCCACCATCGCCGCGAGACGACCGCGGTTGACGACGACGGCGATCGACAGCCGCTCGATCGAATAGCTGTTCTTGACGGTGGCGATCGTCTTGCTGTTGATCTCGTAGTTGGTCTGCTCTTCCTTCTTTGCCGCCTCGTCGCTGGACTGCGGACCGGCGCCGCCGCGCGGTGCGGCCTGGGGCACGTTCTGCTGCACGGTTGCGGCATTGTCCGGCTGTTGCTGGCTGGACTTCTGCTCTTCCTTGGTCACGCGGGTCGAGCGCTCGACACGCGACTCGGGGTCGAAGACGGTTTCCTGGATCTGCTGTGCATCGGTGTTGAGCGTCGCCGTCACGCTCGTGCGGAAATTGTCCATGCCGAGGAACGGGGCGAGCGCATTATCGATCTTCTTTTCAAGATCTGTCTGGACATTTTGGACGACGCCGAGCGACTGATTGAGTGCGCTGTTCGCCGGGTCATCGCCGGAGGCGAGAAGCTGTCCGGTCGAATCCAGTATGGTAACGTCGTCGACATCAAGTCCCGGCACGGAGGATGCCACGAGATGGCGGATCGAGGCTGCGGCATTGCGGCCCACCGTTGCGCTCGCGCGAATCATCACCGACGCCGTCGGCGTCTGGTCGGCCTTGCGGAAGCTTCCGCGCTCCGGCATCACAATGTGCACGCGTGCGGCGGCGATGCCAGAAATTTGCTGGATGGTGCGGGCAATTTCGCCTTCAAGCGCACGAACGCGCGTGACCTCCTGCATGAAGGAGGTGAGGCCCAGGGAGCCGACATTGTCGAAGAGTTCGTAACCGGCATTGGCGCTGCTCGGCAGACCGCGTTCGGCAAGCAACAGCCGGGCCTTACCGGTCATGCCGACTGGAACCTGGATGCTACCGCCATCGGACCCGACGTCGAAATCGATGTTCGCCTCGGCGAGCGCAATGCTGATCTGGGTCACATCGCTGCGCTCTAGGCCGACATAGAGCGTTTCATAAGAAGGTCTGTTGACGTAGATGCCGGCGGCAAGGACGAAGCCGACCGCAACGATACCGGCCACGGCGAGCGCGATCAGTTTGCTTTGCCCCAGACTGCCGAGGTTTTTCGTGAACGTCGAGAATTGATCGAACAGATTCATTCTGTTTCCGCACCCAGTATCGCAGGACGGCCAGCCGGTCATCCGGCTTGCGCCATGCGCAGATCCAACATTCGGGTTCGCTGGGTATCGGCTTGCGCTTCAGCCGATGTCCAATACGCGCGAATCTACCAGCCCCGGATGCGAAGCTAGGCGGCGAAACTTGCGCGAACTTGGTCAGATCGCGTTGCGTTGGCTAAAACAATCTCGGGGCCACTGCGGACGTTTCTCAGGCATGTGGCGAGAACCGTCGACGGTGGGGTCAGAATGCCTCGAAGTCACCGGAGGCTTTCGTCAAAGGCTGCGAGTGACCATGGCGCAGCATGCCATTTCCCAACGCCTTCCTCATATCGGCAAGCTTGATCAGGTTGACCGCAGTCGTAACGTCGACAAGCCAGGTGTCGGGGATGGATCCCGTGATCGTATCGATAAACTCGGCCAGCCCACGCGTCTTCTGCACGGCCAGATCAAGGCCCTGAAGCACCATCATCTGCTCGGACTCGTCGGCCGCGGCCACGCCGCGATTGCCGTAGAGCTGCGGCTCGATGCGTTCGATGAGATAGGCCACGTCATGGAGCTCTGTGACGATGCGCATCAGCACACCGGGCAAGGATTCTTCGGCGTGAGGCGTATGGCTCTGATAGTCGATCTGCATGGTCTGTTCTCACGTCGTCTGCGAATTCTGAAGTGCGTTTTCCCTGGCGGGCCTATGGGCGAGCACGATCAGAAGAATTCGATCGAGCTTTCCACCGGCTTTGGCGCGGGTACAGGTCGCTGGTCCATCTGCATCGCCCGTTGCGCTTCCACCCCGGTCAAAGCGTATTGGCGGGCACGCCCGGAGGATGGCCAATATTCCAGCTTGCGGCCGTGCTCCCCTCCTGTGCTCTCGCCGACGATGCGGATCCCCTCGTCCAGCAGGAACTGGCGCGCAAAGGCGGCATTCTGCTCACCGACATTGGAGAACCTTGCGATCGTCTTGGCGCCACCGAAAATCTTCGCTTCCAGGCGGTCGCGACGTGCTCCCTGCTTCAACAGGCCGTTGATCAGGAGTTCCATCAGGTGCACGCCATAGCGCGTGGCATCGCCGCCGGAGCTTGTCGCGGAGCCGGGCAACAGGAAATGATTCATGCCGCCGACACCGATCGCGGGGTCGCGCAGACAGGCGGCGACGCAGGAACCGAGAATGGTCGAAAGAACGATATCCGGATCGTTGACGACCTTGAACTCGCCCTGGATGACGTGAACGCGCCTGCCGGCAGCAGCCGCGGCCATCATTTCAGTGCCCCGAACACGGCCTCGATTGCTGCCTTCATCTTTTCGATCGTGAACGGCTTGGCGAGAACATTGTTGGCACCGAGGGCAGCTGCCTTCTGCACCAGCGCGCGATCGCCCTGTGCGGTCAGGATGATGAAGGCCGCCTTCTTCGTCGTCGGGTTCGACCGAACGGCCTGCAACAGCCCCAGACCGTCCATCTTCGGCATGTTGAAATCCGAGATAACCAGATGGTGCGGGTTCTGGGCCATGATCTTCATGCCCTGCTCCCCGTCGCCGGCTGCAGTGATCTGCTTGAAACCGAGCTGCTGCAGGGCGTCGCCGAGGAGCAGGCGGCTGGTGACCTGATCGTCGACGATCAGAACTTTTATTTTTTCGGCGATGGACATTATTCGCTTCCTTCTTTTCGGGCTGCTGCGGTCTTCAGGATCTCCTCCCCGATCGATCCGAGGGGGAGCTGCGTTTCGACAGCACCCAATTCATAGGCAACTCTCGGCATGCCGTAGACGACACAAGTCTTTTCATTTTGTCCGAAGGTGCGCGCTCCGGCATGTCGCATCCTGAGGAGACCGGATGCGCCATCGCGGCCCATTCCAGTCAGGATGACACCGATCGAATTGCGGCCTGCAAGCTCGGCGACCGAATCGAACAGAACGTCGACCGAGGGGCGATGACCGTTGACAGGGGCGCGTTCGACCAGCCGGCAGCAAGGCGCGGCGGCATTGGCCACCTGAAGATGGCGTTCGCCGCCCGGCGCCAGGTAGATCTTGCCGATCTCGAGGCGGGCGCCATCGGTCGCCTCCTGCACGGTCGGCGCGCAAAGGCGATTGAGCCGCTCCGCGAAGCTCCTAGTGAAGGTGTGCGGCATATGCTGCGTGATCACCGTCGGCGGGCAATTGGCCGGAAACTTCTGCAACACGGAGATCAGCGCTTCGACACCGCCGGTCGACGCTCCGATGGCGATGATCTTGCGGCCGGCCCTGTATTCGGAAGCGGCATTCGCGCTTGCGGCGGCTGGTGCTGCGGCCTTGTTGCCGGTGATGATGAGCTTGCGCTGTGACCGGGCGGCCGCCTTCACCTTGTCGACCAGATCGCCGAAGGGATGCGGGTCGCCGGGATGCGGCTTACCTACACAGTCGAAGGCACCGATCTCGAGCGCGGCGATCGACGCTTCGGCGCCCTTGTGGGTCAAGGTCGAGACCATGATGACCGGCATGGGCCTGAGCCGCATGATCTTGTCGAGAAACTCGAGGCCGTTCATGTTCGGCATCTCGATGTCGAGGGTGACGACGTCGGGATCAAGCTGCTTGATCGCCTGGCGGGCCTCGATCGCATCGGCCGCTTGACCGACGACCGTGACCTCCGGATCCGCATTGAGCACGGCAGTGATCAGACCGCGCATGGTGGCCGAGTCATCGACGACGAGAACGCGTGCGGGAACACTCATGCCCGAACTCCATGAAACTTGCCGGTATGGCGGTAGGTGGTGATGCCGATATTGTCGAAGTTCGACTTGGCGTCTCCCGACACGCGCTCCGAATGGCCGATATAAAGATGTCCGTTCGTGTTCAGCACGCCGGCAAAGCGCGACCAGATCTTCATCTGCGTCGGCTCATCGAAATAGATCACCACGTTGCGGCAGAAGATCACATCGAAGGGTCCCTTTACCGGCCATTGTGCCATCAGGTTGAGTTCGTTGAAGGTGATCAGCCGCTTGACGCGATCGTCGATCTGCCATTTGACGCGGCCGCCGACATTGACCTCACTGAACCACTGCTTGCGCATGGCGGGGTTAACCGTCTCGAGCGCCGTCGCGTCGTAGGCACCGGCCCGGGCGAGTGCCAGGATCTTCGGATCGATGTCCGTCGCGAGAATGCGGAAATCATAGTCCGCCGCGTTCGGCAGCAGCGACAGAACCGTGAGCGCGATCGAATAGGGCTCCTGACCATCCGAGCACGCAGCCGACCAGATGCGAACGCGCCCACCATTCTTGGCGCGGGCGATGAGGTCGGGCAACACGTCCGTCTTCAGGTGTTCGAAGTGGTGGTTCTCGCGGAAGAAGCGGGTGAAGTTCGTGGTCAGGTGCGAGAGCATGTCGCGCCGCGCCGCTGCGCCCGCCGGCGAGGCGACGAGCTGGCAATAGTCGCGAAAACCCTTCAGGCCCAGATTGCGGATGTGCTTCGACAGCCGCGAATAGACGAGCGACGCCTTGGATTCGTTGAGATAGATGCCGGCATCGGCGTAAATCATCGCAGCAATTTCGCTAAGATCGCGCCGCGTCAGCGGATACTCGCCGCTTGCAAGGCATTCGTCCGGCGACAGTTTCTGTTCGAGAATCGCGTGCGCTCTCATGCAGCCTCCCTTTCTTCCTGGGGGAAGACCGCCTCGAGTTCGACCAGGCAGATCATCCGGCCTTCGATCGCCAACACGCCTCGGGCAAAGCTCTTCTCGAATTCGGACGAAATGTCCGGCGTCGGCTGGATCTCCTCGTCCCTGACGGTCAGGATATCGGATACGGCGTCAACCAGAAGCCCGACCATCTGGCTCTTCACCTGGGCGACGATGATCACATGCCGAACGGTCGGTTCCGCGGGCTTCATGCCGAGACGCGCCGACAGATCGACGATCGGCAACACTGCGCCGCGCAGATTGATCACGCCGAGCACATAGGATGGCGCATGCGGCATCCGAGTAGCCCGCGTCCAGCCGCGAATTTCGCGGACCGCCATAATGTTCACGCAGAATTCCTGATCTCCGACGCGGAAAGCGATGAGCTCCCGTCCGCCAGTCGTCAGATTTTTTGCGGCATAGGTCATGACTATTATCCGGCTGCAGCAAATGACATTTCAGGTTTCAGAGACTGTCCGCGCGATGCGGCGACGATGGCGTCGACATCAAGAATGAGCGCCACGCGGCCGTCGCCGAGAATGGTCGCCGCTGCGATGCCTGGAACATGGGTGTAGTTCGCCTCCAGGCTCTTGATCACCACCTGCCGCTGCCCCTGGATCGCATCCACCATCAGGGCGCGCTGGCCGCCACCCTCGGACTCGACGAGCAGCGCGACGCCCTCGACCGGATTGGCCTGCGTCGCGCGGAAGTTCAGGATGCGGCCGACATCGACCAGCGGGCAGAAGGAGTTGCGGATCGAGATCAGGCGCTGGGTGGCGCCGAAGCTATGGATCGCGGAAGCCTCGGGCTGAAGCGTTTCGACGATGGCGGTCAACGGCACGACCAGCGTCTGGTTGGCGACCGTCACCACCATGCCGTCGAGGACGGCGAGCGTGAGCGGCAAGCTCATCGTGAAGACCGAACCCTGCCCGGGCTTCGACGAGATGTTGATGCGCCCGCCGAGCGCCTGGATCGAGCGCTTGACGACATCCATGCCGACGCCGCGGCCGGAAATGTCGGAGATCTTGTCGGCGGTCGAGAAGCCCGCGTGGAAGATCAGGTTGTCGATTTCCTCGTCCGAGAGGTTGGCGTCGGCGGCGATGAGATCGTTGTCGATCGCCTTCTGGCGCACCTTCTCGCGATTGATGCCCGCGCCGTCGTCGGCAAGCTCGATGACGATGCGACCCGAACGGTGCTTGGCCGTCAGGCGCACGGTGCCTTCGGCGCTCTTGCCGGCTGCAAGTCGCTTTTCCGGCGTTTCGAGGCCGTGGTCGACAGCGTTGCGGATCATATGCGTCAGCGGTTCGGCCAGCTTGTCGATGACCGTCTTGTCCACTTCCGTGTTCTCGCCCTCAGTGACGAGACGAACGGATTTGCCGGTCATATCGGCAATTTCGCGGACGATGCGCGACATGCGCTGGAAGACGGGCTTCACCGGCTGCGCACGGATCGCCATGACGCTGTCCTGGATCTCGCGGGTGAGCTGTTGCAGCTCTTCGAGGCCCATGTTGATCGACGACGTACCGTTGGTGTCGTTCTCGATCACACTCTGCGACAGCATCGCCTGGTTGATGACGAGTTCGCCGACGAGATTGATCAGACGATCGACTCGATCGAGGTCCACGCGGATAGTCGGGGTCGCGGCTGACGCAGCCTGCTGGGCGGCGGCGTTGGCCGCAGCCGTTGCGTTCTTCTGCGCCTCTGCCGGTGCCCTGGTGGAGGACTGGGCCATCTGCAAGACGTTGCTCGCCGTCTCGGCCGCCGAAACGGCCGCAGCGCGGTCGCGGGCGGCGATTTGAACTTCCTCTTCAGCCGAACCGGCCGCTGCCTCGTCCAGCATCGAGAGATCGAAGGGAACGGGCTGCATCGGCAGCTCCTCGCACGCATCAACCGCGCCGCCACCGGCCAAAGCAATGTCGAGGTCGCAATCCCATTCCGCAAATTCGAATACAGAGCGGATCGCGTCTTCGCCCTTGTCCGTCTTCAGCGAAATCTTCCACGAGAAGTAGGCCGCCTCCGGATTCATCCGGTCGAGCGGCTGCAGGCCATCCATATCGCAGTGAATGCTCATCGCGCCGAGGCGCGACAGATCGCGCAGAAGCAGCGTCGCATCATTGCCCTTGGCATAAAGCTCGGATTTTGGCCTGAAGATGATCTCGTAGCATGTCCCCTCGATCAGGTCCGGTTCGTCGGCCTCGAAATCCTCGAAGGAAAAGGCAACGGGCTGGAAGCCCTCCTCGTTGACGGGGGGCGCGGCAACAGGCGCGGGCGCAGGAGCTGCAGCCTTGGGCGCCGGTTCGGCAGCGGACGCCTGCGGCAGTTCGCCATTCGCCAGCGCTTCGAGCTCCTTGATCAGTTGACGGCTGCGCGCCTGATCGACGCTGCCGCCATCGCGGGCAGCATTGGTGAGGTCAGCGAGCACGTCCGCCGACTTCAGCATGACCTTCAGAACGTCCTGATTGGGCTCCAGCCTGTTGGATCGAACGCAGTCGAGTGTCGTCTCGAACACATGTGCGAACGACACGAGATCATCCAGCCCGAACGCACCAGCGCCCCCCTTGATGGAGTGGACCGCGCGAAAGACGGCATTGACCGTTTCCGGATCACGATCACCGTCGTTGAGCTTCAGGAGACCCGACTCCAGTTCCGCGAGCTGCTCCTCGCACTCCTGGAAGAAAATCTCTTTGATTTCGTTCATATCCATTGGAGGCTGTCCTCGGATTTCAGGCCGTTACGCGCTCGATTGCGTCGATCAGCTTGGTCGGGTCGAACGGTTTGACGATCCAGCCGGTGGCACCTGCCTGCCGTGCGCGGTTCTTCTTTTCAGCATCGCTCTCCGTGGTCAGTACGAGGATCGGCACGGCGCGGTAGCGGTCGTTCTTGCGCACGCCCTCGATGAAACCGAAGCCGTCGAGGCGCGGCATGTTGATGTCCGTGACGATGACGTCCGGATTGGCTTCCTCGAGGACCTCGAGACCTTCGACGCCGTCCTCCGCCTGGATCGTTTCGAATCCGGCATTGTTGAGCGTGACGAGAAGCATGTTCCGGATCGTCCGGGAGTCGTCGACAGTCAGAACTCTCTTCTTCATTTCTCAAATCTCCTTTGCCATCAGGGGATCGATGTCCACGCCGATGAGCTGTGTCGTTTTAACGAAGGCGTCCGACACCTTTGCAAAGGTGAAAGACAGCTGCTGTTCTTCCCAACTTTTTGCGCCGGCGATCAGCACCTGAACGCAGAGCGCACCGATCCGCTCGACAGCGGAGGCATCGATAGCGACTGCGCTGCCTTTCAGCGCCAGCAGCTTTTCATGCAGCGCCGTCGCCTCGTTCAGATCGAGCACAGGAGCGAGCCTGAGCGTCTTCTGAGCTGTCTTCTTGCTGGCCATTTCGGTTTCCTCGCCTGCCTGCTTTGAATGTCTTGCCCAAGACTAGTGGTGCCGTCCCGCAACGTTTCGTCCCGTGACAGCACCATCGTCGAACAGAGCGATCGCGTCGTCGTCGCTCGCCTGTGCCGGCGCGCGCTGCGCTGCGCGCGAGAGCGCCGGGTTGCGGGTCGCCGCGGCACGTCCCGCCTGATGCCGTTCGTGACGGAACCTGCGGATCGTCCGGCCGAGTTCCTCAATGACCCCATGAAGGTCGTCCGACGATCTCGCCGCGTTTTCCGCCAATGCCGCACTTTGCTGCATCGCTTGCGAGATGCCGCCGATTTCAGAGGTGGCGGTACGAAGGTCGCTCACCTGGCCTTCGGCATCGCGGGCGATGCCCGAAACGGCCGCGTTGATGGAAATCACCTGCTCGACGATGCTGCTGATCGCATCCTGGGTTCGGCCGACCATTTCGACGCCGGCCTCGACCTGGGCCTTGGTTCCGGTAACAAGCTGCTTGATCTCCCGCGCCGCCTCGCCGGAGCGCTGGGCAAGTGCGCGGACCTCTTGTGCGACCACCGCGAAGCCGCGGCCGCTCTCGCCGGCGCGCGCCGCCTCGATGCCGGCGTTGAGAGCCAGAAGATTGGTCTGGAAGGCAATCTCGTCGATCACACCGATGATCTGACCGATCTTTTCGGCAGACGCCTCGATGTCGGCCATCGCCGAAATCGCCTGGCCGGCAATCTCACCGCTCCGCTCGACGGCAATGCGCGTCTCGTTCGCTTTCGCCTCGGTTTCGCCGATGCGCGCCGATCCCGCTTGGATGCGTCCGGTCATGCCGCCGAGCGCTGCCGCCTGACGCGAAAGCGCCTCCGCTTCGCTTCCGGCCTTGCCGGAAAATTCCGCCGCGCGGGCCTGCAGCTGCGAGACCATCGCTTCTGCCGCTGTGCTGCGCTCGTCCGCGGATTGCAGCGCCGCCTGAATCTGATCCAGGGAAGCATTGAGGCGTGCGACGATCGGTTGATACGCGTCTGAAGCGTCCTCGGGCAGCCGGGCAGCAAGATCGCCGTCACCGAGAGCCTGCAGAAAGTTTGCGAAAAGGTCGCTGACTTCGGTCTCGTCGTCCCTGCGCTGCTCGGCGAGTTGCCGCTGATGCTGCTGCCTGAGCGCATTGAACCGCAGCGACACCGCAATCTCCGTGTCGACGAAGGTGGTGCGCACGAGCGCGGCAACGAGGTTGCAGAGTTCCTTCTTGCGCGCCTTGCCGAAGGAAAGCAGTGGGTTGGGCCACGCGTCCTCGATGAGACCGGTGAGCAAATGTTCCAGCACCACCGCATGACTTGCGACTTGCCAGCGGGGGTCGAGCCCCATGCGGCCCTCCGTATCGGCAAGCACTTTCACGCGCTCCGCATAAAGCCCGTCGAAACGGGCATCGGTCAGCACGTTCCAATGCGACGACTGCAGATCGTGCAGACGATCGAGCTGGCGGTCACTGTCGAAGTGGCGGGCGGCCTCCGGGTAGGTCTGAAACCTTTGGAAGAGATCCCGAAGCGCAAGGTTGATGCGCGGCGAAAGGGCCTGGCGATGGTGGCGCAGGAGCGCGCAGCCGTCTTCGTCGAGCCCGGCAAAACGCAGACGCTCAAGCAAGCTTCCCGCTTGGCCCCTTCTTGCCTGTTCTGACGACGCGTCCTGCTTCACACCAATCCCCGGGGCTACCGCGACCTTTGCGCGTCTGACGCGCGGCGCTGTAGTGCGCAATCGAAACTCGCCTGGGGAGGGCCGGCCAAACGGCCAGCAGTGGTCACGCCCGATCGATGCGATCAGCGCGCCGCAGCGTTTGCCATCGTCCCATCCCGCAAGTATTTCGGTGAACAATAGATACCGGACCGGAACCGGTACGGCGGTGCGGCGTCATGCCTTGAGGAGTAGCTGAGACTTTCCTATTCCGACGTGTGCGACCATGTTTATGGTTAATTCGTTGCTTGAAAGTTAACGGTTCCTGGCCCGCAACTGGAATCGCTAAAATTCACCTATGACTTCGGGCGCCCGTTTTTGCATTGCAACGAAACGGCGTTATTCGACCGGACAACAACAGGTTTTCAATCACAAGAGTTTAGAATTGTGCTTCTACTTGGCGTCGCGTATCGAAAGCAAAGGTGATAAGGCGCAGACCGCCTGCAGTAACCTTCACACAGGCTGGCGACATCATGACGGTGCGCCGACGGGAAATGAACAATGATTGTTCTTGGCATAGGCGCCGCCATCACTGCATTCCTGACAATGACGGCAATTTCGATCGTCATCAATCTTGAACATAACCGGTCGCTAAACCGGAGCGCGGTTTTCTGATCGATTTGCGCAACGCGACCGCTCTACTTCGCGTGTACATCACATTACATCGGGTAGACTTTAGGCGTCGACTACGCGCTTAACGTGCGCCGCAGTGAGCGCACGCCATTCCTCGGCGTATCTCGCATAGTCGTCGGAGACGGTGGCCATGAAACGTTCCGCCCCCGTGTGGACGCGAACGCCGGTCACCAGACAGGCCGCCCCAAGGCTGGTTCCGGTGGCACTGCGGCTGTCGGCAAGGACCTGTCGGCTCGTGGCCGCGGCAAGCATCCGCAAATAGGCGGCATTGGTGGCGAACGGCCCTTCGACGACGATCTCTCCCCTTGCTCCGATGAGATCAAGGCATGTCGCCGTCATCAGTGCAAGGTGAAAGGAAACGGCGGCAAGCCGCTCGGCCGAAGCAAGCGCTCTTTCGTCAGTGGTCCAACGCGCGCCGGTCGAAGGGAAAGGGCCGGAGCCGACCGGCACCGACGGCAGCAGCATGTGGCGCGCAGACAGAACCTTGCTTTCCGCCTCCAGCGAACCGGCGGGCGGGTTTTCGCCCATAAGCGTCGAGAAAGCGCGGCCACCCATGAAACGGGCCGAGGGCACCGGATCGCCGAGCGCGTTGACGTTGATCAGCGTGTCACGTTTCTCGTCGAGATCCACCCTGTCGCTGCCGACCGACAGGATGACGACCCAGGTGCCGGTCGAAACGACCGAAAACGGGGCACTGCGCGTCAGCAGATGCGGCAGCAGCGAGGCGTTGGAGTCGTGGATCCCGCAATAGACCGGCAGGTCTTGCGGCATGCCCATTTCATCCGCGAGCTCTCGGAGCAACCCGCCAAGCACGTCGCTTGCCTTGCGCACCGGCGCGAAGAGGTTGCGCCAGCCGAGTGCCTCGACCATCGAGGAAAACGCCGTGGCTTTTGGGTTCCAGAGGTCGGTGTGGCAGCCGAGCGATGTCAACTCGTTCGCCCTTATGCCGGTCAGCCGGTAGGACCAATACTGCGCATAGGTCAGGATCGTCGTGACCTTCGCGAAGTGCTCCGGAAACATGCGCTCCTGCCAGAAGAGCTGTGCGCCGACATTCAGGCCCATCGGCAGGCGCGCCGAACCGGTCTCAGAAAACGGCGCGCGAACCCGGTCGTAGTCGTCGGCGAGCGCGTCGGGTCCGGCGAACTCGTAATCGAGCACCGGAAGCGCAAGATCGCCGGCGTCGTCGAGCAGGACGGCGGTCGCCCCGTGGGTGGTAACCGATATGGCGTCCACCCTGCGCTCGCGATGAAGTGCTGCGAGGCTGTCGAGAATGAAGCGCCAAAGGCGCTCGATATCGAAGTGCGGGTAAAGGCCGCTATTGACCACGCCGTTGCCCGTCTTGCGCACGGCGATTTCCTCGAACCGATCGAGATCGACCAGCGCGACCTTGGCGTTCGTCTTGCCTATGTCGATGACCGCCACCGTCTTCATCGTCAGCTCAGATGGAAAACGGTCTTCAGCGGCACGGCAACGGGCTCGTTGTCCGCATGCGTCTCCATAATATCGGCCATGTAGGCCCACCACTTTTGCATGACAGGGTGCGAAGGAAGCTCCGCCATCCCGTGCGTGTCGGTCCGCCAGAGCACGCCGAAAAGCAGGTTGGTCTCTTCATCGAGATGGATCGAATAGTCGGAAACTCCCGCTTCCTTGAGCAGAACAACCAGCTCAGGCCAGATCGCATCATGGCGTGCCTTGTATTCGTCGGCCATTCCCGGGTTGAGACGCATGCGGAAGGCGTATTTTTCCATGGATAACCTCAATGTGCGAGACGACGGCGGGCGCGCTGCCAAAGAATCGGCAGGGCGATGACCGATATCAGCAGCAGGCCGATGAAGATCGACATGACGATACCCGGTACATTGAGCAGGCCGAAGCCGAACGTGACCATGCCCATGATCAGTGCTGCCAGCACGACCCCGGGAATGGTGCCCGAGCCGCCGAGGATGTTGACGCCGCCGAGGACGACCATCGTTACCACTTCCAGTTCCCAACCGAGTGCGATCGATGGGCGCGTCGAGCCAAGGCGGGAGGTGAGGCAGATCGAGGCCAGCCCCGCCATCAGCCCGGTGAGCAGGAAAAGGATGAACTTCACCCGCGCGACGCGCACGCCCGAAAAGAGCGCTGCCGTCTGGTTGTTGCCGATCGCATAGACGGCGCGGCCGAAATTCGTCTTGTGCAAGAGCACGCCGTAGACGACTGCGAGCACGACGAACAAGGTGAACTCGAATGAGAAGACCCACCAGACATAGCCCTGCCCGAACCAGGCGAAGCTTTCGGGATAGCCGGTAAAGGCCTGGTCGCCGAGGACGATGAAGGAAAGCCCGCGAAACAGGCTCATCGTGCCGATCGTCACCACGATCGACGGCAGGCCGAGGCCGGTGATCAGCAGCCCGTTGACCATGCCGCAGATGAGCCCGACGCCGAGACCGATCGCGACGAGCGCCGGTGTGTCCACGCCCAATTGCACGGCATAGCCCATTGCCGTCGAGGCAAGCGCGATGATCGATGCGACCGAAAGATCGATCTCGCCGGAGATGATGACGAGCGCCATGGCGAAGGCGATCATCGCCTTCTCGGTGAAATTGAACGTGGCGTCAGAGAGGTTCCACGGATCGAGGAAATAGGGCGAGGCCAGCGAATTGCCGAGAAAGATCGCGACGGCGACGGCAAGCAGCAGGCTTTCCCAGCTTTTCAGGATGCGTGCACCGCGGCCCTGCAGCCGGTCTGGAATGTTGCGGGGAGAGAGGTGAGCGTCCGTCATCAGACCGCCTCCGCTTTTCTGAGAATGACCCGGCCCTTGCGCCTCTCGGCACGGGCGTTGACGGCGACCGCGATGACGATGACCGTTCCGGAAATCGCCATCTGCGCGAAGGGCGAGATGTTGATGACCGGCAGTGCGTTCTTGATCACGCCAAGGAAAAGCGCGCCGAGCACCGCGCCTGCCACCGAGCCGATGCCGCCGGCAATCGAAATGCCGCCGATGACGCAGGCCGCGATGATGTCTAGCTCGAAGCCGGCGGCGATATCGACATAGGCGACCGCATAGCGCGACACCCAGAGATAGCCGGAGAGGCCAGCGAGCGTGCCCGAGAGGCAGTAGGCGAAGAAGCGCGTGCGGCCGACGTCGATGCCCGTATAGACGGCCGCGTGCGGATTGCCGCCGACCGCATAGAAGGCACGACCGATCGGGGTGCGGCCCATCACCAGGAACATCAGCGCGATCATCAAGAGCGACAGCCACGAGAGCACCGGCACGCCCGCAAGGCCCAGGCGCGGCAGCGCCTTGAAGGCGTCGCTCATCTCGTGGGCGTTGATCCATTTGCCGTCCGTCAGGAGGAAGATCAGGCCGCGATAGATCGTCAGCGTTCCGAGCGTGACGACGATCGGGGGTATGTCGAGTTTCCAGACGAGCGTTCCGTTGACCATGCCGAGCAGGCAGCCGAGCGCCATCGCGACAAGAATGACAAGGGGAATCGGCAGCCCCGGAAAGGCGGTGTTCAACATGGCTGCAACCATGCCGCTGAGCGCAAGGTTTGCAGCCATCGACAGATCGATACAGCGGGTGAGGATCACCGCCATCTGCCCGAGCGCCAGAATGATCAGAATAGAGGTGTCGTTGTAGACGCGGGCAAAGCTTGCCGGAGTTACGAAAGCGGGAAAGCGCAGTGCGATCAGGGCGACGAGCGCGACGATGGCGACAACGAGCAGGATTTCGCGATTTTTCAGGAGCTTCGCCATCATGCGGCCCTACCGTTCGATTGCGTTTCGATGCCGGCAGCCGCGCGCACCAGCTTTTCGGCGGTTAGTTCGGCTCGCTCGAAGCGTCCGGCGATCCGCCCCTCACGCATGACGATCACGCGATCCGACATGCCCATGATCTCGGGAATTTCCGAAGATACCATGATGACGCTCAGGCCTTCGGCCGCGAGTTCGCTCATGAACGCATGGACGGCCGCCTTGGAGCCGATATCGATGCCCTTGGTCGGCTCGTCGAGGATGATGACCTTCGGCCTGGTTGCGAGCCACTTTGCGATCACGACCTTCTGCTGATTGCCGCCGGAGAGCGTGCCGACGTCCTGGTCGAGCGAGGCGGCGCGGAGATCGAGCCGGGAAGTGTATTCACGTGCGAGGGCGAATTCGTTGGCGAGCTTCAGGAAGCCGGAGCGCGATGTGTGCGACAGTGAGGGCAAGGTGACATTCTGAAAGATCGGCATGCCGATGATCGCCCCCTGCCGGCCGCGCTCTTCCGGCACATAGACGATACCGGCGCGGATCGCCTCGGCCGGGCTTCGGATCACCAGCACCTGCCCGCCCAGCTTGACCGCGCCGGCCGACGGGCGGGTGATGCCGATCAGCGACTGCATGAATTCCGAGCGTCCGGCACCGACGAGGCCGTAGAAGCCGAGGATTTCGCCGCGCCTCAGTTCAAAATTGATGTCCTCGAATTCGGTCGGGTGGCGATAACCGGAGACGGTCAGCACCGGCTCGCCGATTGCGACCTCCTTCTTCGGATAGACGGAACCAACAGCACGGCCGACCATCATGCGGACGAGATCATCCTGGCTCACGTCGGCGATCAGGCCCTCGCCGACCATCGTCCCGTCGCGGAAGACCGTGTAGCGGTCGGCGATCCGGAAGATCTCGTCGAACTTGTGGCTGATGAAGAGGATCGCCTTGCCGTCGGCCTTGAGCCGTTCGATCAAGGCGTAGAGTTCATGGATTTCCTTGTGCGACAGCGCCGCCGTCGGCTCGTCCATGATGACGACGCGCGCATCGACCGACAGCGCGCGGGCGATTGCCACCAGATGTTTCCGGGCGATGCCAAGGTCGCGCAGCCGGATCGTCGGATCGAAGTCGGCGCCGGCGCGGTGCAGCAAGGCCCGTGCTTCGCCATTGAGCTTCTTCCAGTCGATGAAACCGAAGCGATTGCGCGGCGCATGGCCGAGGAAGATGTTTTCGGCAACGGAGAGTTCGTCGAAAAGCACCGTTTCCTGATGGATCGCGGTTACGCCCGCACGGGCGGCGGCGAGCGCGGTTGGAAACGTCGTTTCCTCCTCCGCCACGCGGATGACGCCGGCAGCCGGCTGATAGATGCCGGTCAGGATCTTGACGAGGGTCGACTTGCCCGCGCCATTCTCCCCGACAAGCGCCGTCACCGAACCGGGATAGAGCGCGAGCGAGACATCCGAAAGGGCGCGCACACCGGGAAAGGACTTCGATATGCCCTCGAGTGCGACCGCGGGCTTCATCCGCGATGTGATCTTATCCTGCAACAAGAGACAGTCCACCAAGTCAGTCGTTTCTATTGGGCGGCGGTCGGGCTCAGCGGTCTTCGCGGTGAGGCCTCGATCGGTTGCCCCTCACCCTAACCCTTTCCCCGCTCGCGGGGAGAGGGGACGAGAGTGCCGTTACGTGTACCTTCTCCTTTACCGCGGAGAGGGACGAGTGCGTTCGCCGCGTGTCTCCTTCTCCCCGCCTACGGGGAGAAGGTGGCCGGCAGGCCGGATGAGGGGCAAGTGCCCCTCGCCTGCGCGATCAGAAGATCTTCGCAAACTCTTCGACGTTCGAGGCATCGTAGACGAACGGATCGGCCATGGCGCCTTCATTGTTGTCGTCGAGCTTGACCGTTCCCATGCGACCCATCTTCAGTTCCGCGCCGGGCTTGGCTTCAGCGCCATTGACGAGGCCATAGGCGATCATCGTTGCCGAGTAGCCGAGGTCGATCGGGTTCCAGATCGCGAAGGACTTCGATGCGCCGGACTTCACGTGTCCCGCCATTTCGGACGGCAGACCGAGGCCGGTGACGTTGATCTGGCCGATCTTGCCGGCGTCAGTGACCGCCTGCGCGGCCGCAACGATGCCGACGGAGGTCGGCGCGATGATCGCCTTCAGATTCGGATAGGACTGAATGAGGCCTTGGGTCTCGCGGTAGGACTTGTCGGCGAGATCGTCACCATAGACCGTGGTCACGACATTGATGCCCTTGTAGTTGCCCTGGACCTTCTTCATTTCGGCGATCCAGGTGTTCTGGTTGGTCGCCGTCGCCGAGGCGGAGAGTACCGCGACGTCGCCGCCTTCAGGCAGGTTGTCGGCGGCAAGCTTGATGATCATGTTGCCGATGAGCGGGCTCGAGGACGGGTTAAGGTGCATCAGTCGGCCGTCCTTGGCGACGCCCGAATCCCACGAGATGACCTTGATACCGCGATCCATTGCCTTCTTCAGAGCCGGCACCAGTGCATCGGTGTCGTTGGCGGAAACGGCGATCGCATCCACCTTCTGGGCGATCAGCGAATTGATCACCTCGATCTGGCCTTCCGCTGTCGTCGAGGTCGGGCCGGTATAGATGACCTCGACGTCGCCAAGTTCCTTGGCGGCTTCCTGCGCGCCCTTGTTGGCAGCCTCGAAGAAGCCGATGCCGAGCGCCTTGACGACAAGCGCGATCTTCTTGTTTTCCGCATGCGCGGCATTGGCCATGAGCGCCACCGCAACGGCGGCCGTAACCATCAATGATTTCAAAATCTTCATGACTTTCTCCTCCCTTTGGGTCGCGCGCATTCGGTATGAATGCATCGGTCCGGCCCCCTAATCTGCGGCCTGTCCGGGCATGCCCAGAACTACCGCAACGTCCTCACTCCCCTCTCCTCGCCCGCGTTAGGCGGACGATGAAGCACTTTCCGCGTCAACGACAGGCTTCGCCTTGGCGATGACCAGGTTGACGCCGGCGCCTTCGAGCATTGCGGCATGCCTGTCCTCGATGCCCGAATCCGTGATCACAGTGGCGATGCGCTTGAGCCCGCAAAGGATGAGGCTCGAGCGCCTGTGAAATTTCGAGGAATCGACCAGCACGACCAATTCGTCGGCCTGATCGATCAGCTTCTGTTCGGCCTGGATCAGAAGCGGATCCGCTTCCATCAGTCCGAGGGGCCCGAGCCCCTGCGCCCCCATGAACATGCGGCGCGCATAGAAGTTGCGCGTCACGTCGTTGTCGAAGGGGCTCAATATGATGTTCTGCTCGCGGTAGATCGTGCCTCCCGAAAGCATCACCGTGTTCTTCGAATGCTTGAGCAGATGTTCGGCGATCGGGAAGGAATTGGTGAAGACCTGCATCCGGCGGTTTGCCAGAAAATGCACCATCTGAAAGGTCGTGGTGCCGCCGTTGATGATGATCGGTTCCCCGTCCTCGCAAAGCGCCACCGCTTCCTTGGCGATCGCCTGCTTCTCGCGGGCGTGCAGGCCTTCGTTGACGCTGAAGGGCCGGCCGGCGAGACCGACGAATTGTGGCGGATTGATCGCCTCGGCGCCACCGCGCACCCGGCGCAGGCGTTTTTGCACGTGAAGCGCCGCGATATCGCGCCGGATCGTCGCCTCCGAACTATCGGTCAGTTCGACGAGTTCGGGCACCGTCACGACCGGTTTTTCCTGAACCGCAGACAGGATGACCCTATGTCTTTCTTTTTCGTGCATTCGCTCCTCCGATGCCCAGCATGCTTCCATCAGTCCCAAGCATTGTCAATCAGTATCAATCATATTTTTTCATTGTGCAGCGCAATATGAACGATTTTGATCGTTTTTGATTGACATTCGCGCGCCGACCGTGTGATCTGATGCCAATCATGTCGCCGCGGTCTTACTGCCGCCGGATAGCTTACCGGGAGGAATTCAACATGCTCGACAAGCAACAGGGCGCACGCCTGGCCAATCTCTGGGACGAGGGCAAGGCGGCAGGAATGAGCGAGCCAGAGCGGCTTCTTTACCGATCGAATCTTCTCGGATCGGACAAGCGAATTACCAATTACGGCGGCGGCAATACGTCGGCCAAGGTCAGGGAAAAGGACCCGCTGACGGGCGAGATGGTGGAGGTTCTTTGGGTCAAGGGATCGGGCGGCGACGTCGGCACCATCAAGCTCGACGGCTTCGCAACCCTTTACATGGACAGGCTCAATGCCCTGAAGGGCATCTACCGGGGCGTCGAATTCGAAGACGAGATGGTCGGCTACCTGCCGCATTGCACCTTCAACCTCAACCCGCGCGCCGCTTCGATCGACACGCCGCTCCATGCCTATGTGCCGAAGGCGCATGTCGACCACATGCATCCGGATGCGATCATCGCGATCGCCGCCTCCAAGAACAGCAAGGAGCTGACGCAAAAGATCTTCGGCGACGAGATCGGCTGGCTGCCATGGAAACGGCCGGGCTACGAACTCGGCCTGTGGCTCGAAAAATTTTGCCTCGAAAATCCGAAGGCACGCGGTGTTATCCTGGAAAGCCACGGCCTCTTCACGTGGGGCGATACGGCCAAGCAAGCCTATGAGACGACGATCGAGATCATCAACCGCGCGATCGCCTGGTTCGAGGCAGAAAACACGGCACCGGCCTTCGGCGGGGCGGTAAAGCCGACGCTGGACAGCGCAGAACGCGCCGCGATCGCCAAGCGACTGATGCCGGTGATCCGCGGGCTGATCAGCGCTGACGAGAAAAAGGTCGGGCACTTCGACGACAGCCAGGCTGTCCTGGATTTCGTGACATCCAAAGATCTCGAACCGCTGGCCGCGCTCGGAACGAGCTGCCCTGACCACTTCCTCCGGACGAAAATCCGCCCGCTGGTGGTCGACTTTGATCCGGCCAATCCCGATATCGACAGGACGCTCGCCGGGCTTTGCGAGGCGATTGCCGCCTATCGCGCCGATTATGCCGGCTACTATGAGCGCTGCAAGCGCGCCGACAGCCCGGCCATGCGCGACCCGAACGCCGTCGTCTATCTCGTCCCCGGCGTCGGCATGATCACCTTCGCCAAGGACAAGGCGACGGCCCGGATCTCCGGCGAATTCTACGTCAACGCCATCAATGTCATGCGCGGCGCCTCCGGCGTATCGACCTATGTCGGCCTGCCCGAGCAGGAAGCGTTCGACATCGAATACTGGCTGCTGGAAGAAGCGAAGCTCCAGCGCATGCCGAAGCCCAAGAGTCTCGCGGGTCGCATCGCGCTCGTCACCGGCGCCGCCGGCGGCATCGGCAAGGCGACGGCCAACCGGCTGATGCAGGAAGGCGCCTGCGTCGTTCTCGCGGACATCGACGAAACGGCGCTCGAGGCTGCCCAGAGCGAACTCGCCGGACGCTACGGCAAGGATTTCGTCCGTGCGGTCAACATGAACGTGACCAGCGAGGCGGCGGTCGAAGCCGGCTTCGGCGATGCGCTTCTCGCCTTCGGCGGCCTCGACATTCTCGTCTCCAATGCCGGGCTCGCCTCGTCGGCGGCGATCGAGGATACGACCCTCGCCCTCTGGAACAAAAACATCGACATTCTCACGACTGGCTATTTCCTTGTCTCGCGTGAGGCTTTCCGCATCTTCCGCAACCAGAAGGCCGGCGGAAATATTGTCTTCGTCGCCTCGAAGAACGGCCTTGCCGCCTCGCCCGGCGCGTCCGCCTACTGCACCGCGAAAGCGGCGGAGATCCATCTTGCCCGCTGCTTGGCACTCGAAGGGGCATCGGCGCAGATCCGCGTCAACGTCGTCAATCCGGACGCGGTGCTGCGCGGTTCCAAGATCTGGACCGGCGAATGGAAGGAGCAGCGCGCGGCCGCCTACAAGATGGACGTGGACGATCTGGAGGCACACTATCGCGAGCGTTCGATGCTGAAGCTCAGCGTTTTCCCGGAAGACATTGCCGAAGCGATCTACTTCCTCGCTTCCGACATGTCGGCAAAATCGACCGGCAACATCGTCAATGTCGACGCGGGCAATGCCCAGTCGTTTACGCGATGATGCGGAGGCTGCCATGACCGAGATGATCAGCAAGGCCGTTGTCGAAGCCGAAAATGCAGGCCGCCGGGACGTGCTCAGCCGAGACTACGACAGCCTCGGCGAAAGGCTTGCCCGCCGCGGCATCGAGATCGACACGATCAAGAAAAAGGTCGCCGCCTATGGCGTTGCCGTTCCTTCCTGGGGGGTCGGCACGGGCGGCACGCGTTTTGCCCGCTTTCCCGGCCCGGGCGAGCCGCGCAACATCTTCGACAAGCTCGAAGACTGCGGCGTCATCCATGAGCTGACGCGCGCGACGCCGACCGTTTCGCTGCATATCCCGTGGGACAAGGTTTCCGATCTCCGAGCGTTGAAGGAGAAGGGTGCGGCGCTGGGCCTAGGTTTCGATGCGATGAACTCGAACACCTTCTCGGACGCGCCCGGGCAGGCTCACTCCTACAAGTTCGGGTCGCTCTCGCACAGCGATGCGGCGACGCGGCGCCAGGCGATCGAGCACAATCTAGAATGCATCGAGATCGGCAAGGCGCTGGGGTCGAAGGCGCTGACGGTCTGGATCGGCGACGGCTCCAACTTTCCCGGGCAGTGCAATTTCACCAAGGCGTTTGAACGCTATCTCGATGCGATGAAAGCAGTCTACGCGGCACTTCCGGACGACTGGCGCGTCTTCACCGAACACAAGATGTACGAGCCGGCCTTTTATTCGACGGTGGTGCAGGACTGGGGTACGAACTATCTGATTGCGCAGGAACTCGGGCCCAAGGCCTTCTGCCTCGTCGACCTCGGACACCACGCGCCGAACGTCAATATCGAGATGATCGTCGCCCGGTTGATCCAGTTCAAAAAACTCGGCGGCTTCCATTTCAACGATTCAAAATACGGAGACGACGACCTCGATACCGGATCGATCGATCCCTATCGCCTGTTCCTCGTCTTCAACGAGCTGGTCGACGCCGAGGTGCGCGGCGCGGAAGGCTTCAATCCCGCGCATATGCTCGACCAGAGCCATAACGTGACGGACCCGATCGAAAGCCTGATGACCAGCGCGATGGAAGTCTGCCGCGCCTACGCCCAGGCCCTTCTTGTCGATCGAAAGGCGCTTAACGACTATCAGCAGGGCAATGATGCACTGATGGCGTCGGAGACGCTGAAAGCCGCCTTCCGGACAGACGTCGAACCGATCCTCGCGATGGCACGCCTCGAGCATGGCGGTGCGATCGCGCCGGTCGCGACCTACCGTGCGAGCGGCTACCGCGCCAAGGTGGCGGGCGAACGGCCGGCTGTAGCTGGCGGTGGCGGCGGCATCGTCTGAGCAATCGAGGAGCGGCCAGTGGCGGTCGCTCCCAATCGCCCGACCTCGCGGAGCCGCCGGAGGCGTGATCGGCAGCTGGAAATCGGTGCAAAATCGCCGCACGATAAAATTGCCCTCTATCTGATTTCAAAACCTGATCTATCTTTTCCTCATGGATCCAACGGAGAGGAGCGATTCATGGGTATTGAAAGCATCCTGGTATTCCTGATTGTCGGCGCTGTTGCCGGCTGGCTTGCCGGTCTGATCGTCAGCGGCTTCGGTTTCGGCCTGATCGGCAACATCGTCGTCGGCATCGTCGGCGCCTTCATCGCCGGCTTTCTCTTTCCCGCGATCGGCATCAGCCTCGGGACTGGTATCCTTTCCGCGATCATTCACTCGACGATCGGCGCGATCATCCTTCTGGTACTGATCCGCATCGTCAAACAGGCATAAGCCCGCCGATGAAATATTGCGATCCGCGCGAAAGCGCGGACCGCCTCTTGCAAGAGCCGGAGGCAACCATGACCGAACTCTACGCCGCAAATATCGAGACGGCCCTCAAAACCTTCATCACCGATCATCGGGGGATGCTTACGCGCGAACAGGCGATCTCGACGATCCTTGAGAACTGGTTCGCGAGCCATGGCTATCTGCCGCCGCAGCAGGAAGGCCGGCGCCCCGAAGATCTTGACGCCTCGAACGACGATTGAAACACTGACGCCGTCTGCAGCGAGCGCAATCCCGGCTTGCCGCCACACATTCGTATTTTTCCCGACAACCTGTTTTTGCCGCATAGATCGCCCGATGAGCCTTGCTTCCGTCAAACAGTTCTTCTCCGAACACGCCCCGGATATCGATGTCATTGAACTTGCGCAAAGTACCGCCACCGTGGAACTTGCAGCCAAAGGCCACGGTGTCGAGCCCGCGCAAATTGCCAAGACACTGGCGCTCAAGGTCGGAGACGACGTCATCCTGATCGTCACACGCGGTGACGCCCGGCTCGACAACAAGAAATACAAGGCCCGCTTCGGCACGAAGGCCCGCATGCTCGGCTTCGACGAGGTGGAGGCGGAAACGGGCCATCCGGTCGGCGGCGTCTGCCCTTTCGGCCTCGCCAAACCGCACAATGTCTATTGCGACGAGTCCTTGAAGGCCTACGACGTCGTTGTTCCCGCGGCCGGCGCCACCAACGCCGCCGTCCATATCAGCCCGGAACGCATCGCGGAATTGACCGGAGCGGAATGGGTCGACGTTTCGGCAACGTGATGTTTCTGCGTTGGAAATAGCCACAGGGCTTAAGCACGGTTGCAGCATCCTGCTTTCACGTGGATTCACTGAAAGCAGTGCTACAGCGTCCTTTGCGCGCCGATATAACGCACGGCGCGGTAGGTTCAAAATCCTAAAGCACGACAATAAGGAACATCAGCGAGCCGAGCGAAAGCGCGGCCATGATGCTCATGAGCACTTTCATCATGTGTTCCGTCATTTCGTACATCCCAGCCTCATTCCCCGATGAACGAACCTAGCGACAATAGCGGCGAAACGATGCGTCCGGAGCCAGCCCCGGCTCCCAGGGACACTTCGATCGGCCCAATGCGCCGAGCCGCGCCCCTGTCGGACAATGACAATTTTCTGACAAATCGGTTAATAAATCATCATATACATGGGGATTAGCCCGCCTAGGACGCAGACCGGCACAGACGACGACATCGGGAACTGCCCGCCTCTTGTCGGCCAGTCCGGGACGCGGGCGGCCTACCTATAGCGCCTTGCGCTTGGTATTATGCGTTCCTCATGGGCCGCGCACGGACGCTTGCCGCCCGGCAGGAATGGATTGCATCGCATTGGAAACGACTCTGGTAGGAAAAAAGGCGGCCGCGAACAGGCATCTCGCCGGTCACGGGGTGCTGCGCGTCGGCTTCATTCTCGCGCGGAGCTTCACGCTCAGCGCCTTTTCCCTGTTTGCCGACGCCTTGAGGCTTGGCAGCGATATCGAGGACAAGTCGGGCCGGGTGAACTGCGACTGGGAGGTGCTCGGCAGCACGAGGAACTTCGTGATGTCCAGTTGCGGCATACAGGTGGCGCCCACGGCCTCGCTTCGCCCGCCGACCGAGTTCAGCTACATCGCCGTCGTTGGCGGGCGGCTCAACGTCGAAGAACCGATCGACCGTGAAACGATCAACTACCTTCACCGGGCGGCGCGAGAGGGCGTGCCGATCATCGGTGTATGCACGGGAAGCTTCATTCTGGCCGAGGCGGGTGTGCTGGATGGACATGCCGCCTGCGTCAGCTGGCTGCATCACAATGAATTTCGATCACGCTTCCCCGCAATCGAGGTGACGTCAAAACGCATCTTTGTCGAGGATGGCAAGGTGATCACCTGCGCCGGCGGCAGCAGCGTCGCAGACCTCGCCACTTACCTGATCCGCAAACATGTCGGCGAGGAGGCCGAACGCAACGCGCTCGAAATCATGCAGATCACACGCCGCAGAGACGCCACGGAAATGCAGACGCGCAATCCGCTCGGCGCAGTCACCGTGCAGGACAAGCGGATCAGTCTCGCGCTCATGGTGATGGAGCAGCATCTTGAGGACATCATCGGCATAGACGATGTGGCAAACGCACTCGGCATATCGCGCAGGCAACTCGAACGTCTGTTCCAGAACGAACTCGATGCCACCCCGGTTTCGGTCTATCTGAAACTTCGCCTCGACGCGGCGATGCGGCTGGTTGCATCCACCGAAAAGCCGTTGATCGACATTGCGCTCGAAACCGGCTTCGAGAATGTCTCTCATTTCATCCGGAAGTTCAGGGAGGCGTTTTCGCTAACCCCCGGTGCAGCGCGCAAGCAACTTGCGGCGGCAAGGCGCCCGGCCTCCGGCCGCTGATCGCTCCAACTCGTTTTGAAACTACGCAATTCGGCACGGATCGCCTTAGATCATTTCATTGTTTCTTTGAACCAGTGAAATGATCTAACCGTTTGAAATCACGCAATTCCGGACGGAAAACCGTTTCACACTTTTCCTGGAATTGCTCTAGCCGAAAAGCAAGAGGACGGCACCGACTGCCATGAGCGCCAGACCGGGCCAGTTCCGCGCAAGACCGAGAAAGCCCAAACCCTGCTCGTCCGGCTCGAGCGTTGGTCCGTTTCCGTCCTGCGAAGAGGGCGACGGGTTGCTCAGATTTCTACGGCCGAGCGCCTCCCGCGCCATGAAGAGCATGCCGCAGACAACAAGAAACACGCCGACCAGTATTGCCCACACGCGCGCCTCCTCCGGCGTTCCTCGCAACACGAAAACGCCGCGCGGAAGCGCAATGTCGCTGCGAGAAATTGCGTTCTAGAGCGCCGTGCGTTCAAGTGAACGCACAAAGGACGCTCTAGCACTTTGATTCTAGAGCATCTTATCCGATTTCAGTGATTCCACTTGAAAGCGGGATGCTCTAGATCTTACCGGTCAGCGGATGCGGCTTTGAGGCCGAACGATGTTCATCTGCAGTTCGTGGCTCGATGCATACCTGCCGAGCACTTTGATCAGGCGCTTTTCCTCGGCTTTATGTATGCCCGTCCGCCTGCAATATTCTGCCACGTCCCAAACATGCTTGGCCCGAGACTTGTCGAGCGTCCTGATATCAGCATGTGTCATCCTTCGCCTCCCGGATATCCTCCAAAGAACGCCGGTCGCGGGGTTTGGTTCCACGGCGCGGACACTTGCCCGAGCGGGAGACCGAGCGCACTCGAGGCTTGACGGATCGCTGTCCGAAGACAGGCTGCAAGGCGACCGACGCTTGGGTCTCAGCGTCGGCTGTCATAGGCATGTCATCTTACGGTGATGTTTATCCGGTGCCTGAGTTCGTCGGAATGGCGCCGCGACTCGTCGCTGGATAGATGATGCTGAACTTGTTCGCCGCCGCCGGTGCATTCCTGGCCATCAATGTGCTGAGCCTGATGATCGCGGGCTGGCGCATCTGGCCGCGTCTGGATCCTCAGCCCGAGACGCTGCATCGACCTCCTGTTTCCGTCGTGATCCCGCTCTGCGGCGTCGAGGAATTTTCCCGGGAAACGCTCGAGAGCGCGTTTCGCCTGAATTGGCCCGATTACGAAGTCATCTTCTGCATCGCCGACGCAGAGGACGCGGTGATCCCATTGATCGAGGAAGCGCGTGAGCGCCACCCAGCCATTTCCGCAACAATTCTTGTCGGTGACGACCTGATCAGCGCCAATCCCAAGCTGAACAATTGCGTGAAAGGCTGGAAAGCGGCCTCGCATGAATGGGTGGTTCTCGCCGACTCGAATGTTCTTATGCCGGCCGACTATCTCATTCGCCTGATGGCTGGGTGGCGGCAGGATACCGGGCTGGTATGCTCGACTCCGCTTGGTTCACGTCCGCATGGATTTTGGGCGGAGGTTGAATGTGCGTTCCTCAACGCCCACCAGGCGCGCTGGCAATACGCCGGCGAAGCGCTTGGCTTCGGGTTTGCGCAGGGCAAGAGCATGCTCTGGCGCAAGAGCATGTTGGATGCCCATGGTGGCATTCAGGCACTGGCGTCGCAGATCGCCGAGGATGCGGCAGCAACGAAACTTGTGAGAAGTCTCGGCTTGAAAGTGCACCTGGTTTCCTCGCCGTTCGAACAGCCGCTGGGTACCAGGACATTTCGCGAGGTCTGGGCACGTCAGTGCCGCTGGGCGAGGTTGCGGCGCGTTACCTTTCCTCAATTCTACTCGCCGGAAATCCTGCTCGGCGTGATGCCGCCACTTCTGCTGTCGTTGATCGCCGCCTTCGTTGCAGGTCGCAGCCCGTTGGCCATCACTGGTTTTGTCGTCGGTGCCAGCTACTTGCCGGAACTCACCCTCGCCTACCGGAAGAACTGGCACATTTCCCGATGGTCGCTCATCGCCATGTTCACGCGCGATGCATTGCTTCCAATCGTGTGGGTTCGAGGCTGGCTGGCGGGCAGTGCCGATTGGCGAGGCAACAGAATGTCGATCGGTTCGCATGAGTCCCGGCTCGAAACAACTGCGCCCCGGCCGCTCGCGAGCACCTCTTAACAGCGCTACGCATAATTCCTCAACAAGATGGCGATCGAGTTGCTCGACAGGAAAGTCGGGACGACTGAGCCAGCAATTCGCGAACAAAAGTTCAGTTTTTTAGGGGGGATTTGGGATTTCCGGACGAAACTAAAGGAATATCGCTGACTGATTTTGGGAATGGTGCCCGGAGGCGGATTCGAACCACCGACACGCGGATTTTCAATCCGCTGCTCTACCAACTGAGCTATCCGGGCATCCTGCCTTTGACGGCAATGGCTCTCTTCGGAGCCATCGGGGCGTGTCTTCGCCCCGGAAGCGAGCGGGGTTATAACATCTTGTTCGCCCGTGTCCAGCACCAAATGACTCTTTTTTGAAAGGAAATTGGCGCGCGGTGGAAAAGGCAAAAAAGTTAAGGCTATTCAGCAGGATCGCGCTGGAACAGCAACGATTTCGGGGCGCTCCGGGCCGAAATCGATGGCGGCCGGCCGCTGCAGGGAACAGGGGAGATGCGGCCGAGAACGAAGCACCGAGCGGACGCATCAAGAGGCGTCAACGATCCTCGTCGTCCGCCTTCGACTCGTCGTCGGCTACCGGAATGGCATAGGAGCCGGAGAGCCAGCGATTGAGGTCGACGTTGCGGCAGCGCTCGGAACAGAATGGATAATGCTCCCGCACCGACGGACGGTCGCATTCCGGGCAGGGCCGCGTCGCGCGCAGGGGTTCGACATTCGAACCGTTCTTCTTGCCTTCGCCACTCAATTCTCTTCAGCCTTCCAGCCAGCGATTGTGCACGTCATATCCTTCACCGATGAGAAGATTGACGGTTTCGTAGAGCGGCAAGCCTACCACATTCGTGTAGGAACCGACGAGCTTGACGACAAAACTCCCGGCAATGCCCTGGATAGCATAGCCACCCGCCTTGCCACGCCACTGGCCCGAGGCCAGGTAGCTTTCGATGTCGTGGCCGGAAAGACGCTTGAAGCGCACCTTCGTGTCGATGACCTTCTGGCGGATGGTGCGGTCCGGGGTGACGAGGCAAATGCCGGTATAGACGCGATGGCTACGGCCGGACAGAAGGTGCAACGCGCTCGACGCCTCGCTCACCAGCTCCGGCTTCGGCAGAATGCGGCGGCCGACGCAAACGACGGTATCAGCGGCGAGAATGTAGCTGCCGTCCCAGCCTGGCTCTCCCTTGATCGCATCCAGCGCCGCTTTCGCCTTCTCGGCCGACAGGCGCCGCGCCAGAGAGCGGGGATGTTCCGCACGCTTCGGGGTCTCATCGAGATCCATCGGCAGCAGGCGCGCAGGTTCGATGCCTGCCTGCGCCAGAAGCTCCACACGACGCGGCGACCCGGACGCCAGTATCAGTTTTTGGTTCACTGCCATCGAAGCGAGCCGTTATTTCCCGGTTGGTAAGCGCTGCCGTCGCCGGGACCTACTTGAAGCGGTAGGTGATGCGGCCCTTTGTCAGATCGTAGGGGGTCATTTCGACGAGCACCTTGTCGCCGGCAAGAACGCGGATGCGATTCTTGCGCATACGGCCGGCCGTATGAGCGATAATCTCATGCTCGTTTTCAAGCTTCACGCGGAAGGTCGCGTTGGGAAGCAATTCGGTGACCACGCCCGGAAATTCGAGGACTTCTTCTTTCGCCATGCAGGATTGTTCTTTCTCGTGTTCATTCTGGGATGCGCCACGCATCCTCGAAAAATTTGCCGGAAACTACACAATCGGGGAGGATTTGTGAACCGCTTTGATCCGGCTTTTTCAGCAATTCTCCGCAATGCTTCCTCAATCGGCATCAATGCCGTTTGCCCTTGGACGGAACGGCAGTGCTTTTTGAGGGTCAGGGCTCCTTGCGGCGCGCGTGCTCGGCAGCCAACCGGCTGGTGATCAACGTCTTCAGGTGATCGCGAACGGAGCGATAGGCCGCAACGATCTGCTCCCGCGTCCCTGTCGCAACCGTCGGATCCGGCGTCGGCCAATAGACGACATCGACGGCCATGGACCGGGTCAATTCAAGCGCCACGTGATGCGCCTCCGGCGCGAGCGTCACGATGATGTCGAAGTAGTCGTCCTCGAGTTCATCGAGCGTGCGCGGCTGATGGCGGTCGATCGTCAACCCGACTTCGGCGAGAACCACATCGACGAAGGGATCTCGCTCGCCATGCCGCACGCCGGCGGATGCGACGTAAGTCCCCTTCGGCAGCGTCGCCTTGGCAAGCGCTTCGGCCATCGGCGAGCGGATGGCGTTCATGCCGCACATGAACAGTATCGAGCGAGGCGTCTTCGATTGCGGCAAGGCGGTACCGATCATATCGCCCCCGTCAACCACGCCAATAGAGCACACAGACCAGCGTGAAGAGCCGCCGCGCCGTGTCGAAGTCCAGCCTGATTTTGCCGGACAAACGATCCATCAGCGTCTGCGAGCCCTCGTTGTGAATAGCGCGGCGGCCCATGTCGATCGCCTCGATCTGGCTCGGCGTCGCCGATCGGATCGCGGCGTAATAGCTTTCGCAGATCATGAAATAGTCCTTCACGATCCGCCGGAAGGGCGTCAGCGACAGGATGTGCGTGGCAACATCCTCCCCGCCATCCGTCGAGATCGCGAAGACGAGCTTCGCGTCAACCAGCGACAGGTTCAGTCGATAAGGACCGCCGGGGTGCCCCACGGGCTCGAAGAGATTTTCCTCGAGCAGGTCGAAGATCGCAACCGCGCGTTCGTGCTCCACGTCCGGGGTCGAGCGGCCGATCGTTTCGTCCAGCACGACATCGCAGAGACGCAGGTTGCGATCGGCTTTCATCCCTCGCCCCCGAGATTGAGGCGAATGGCGACAGAGCGGGCATGAGCCTCGAGGCCTTCCGATCGCGCAAGCGCAATGGCCGCTGGACCAAGCGCGCGCAACTGATCCGCACCAAGCCGCAGGATCGACGTCCGCTTCATGTAGTCGAGCACGCCGAGACCGGACGAGAAGCGCGCCGAGCGCGCCGTCGGCAGCACATGGTTGGATCCGCCGACATAGTCGCCGATGACCTCGGGTGTGTGGCGGCCGATGAAGATGGCACCGGCATTGCGGATCTTCGCAACCATCGCATCCGCATCCGCCATCGCCAGTTCCAGGTGCTCGGCGGCGATGCGGTTGGCGAGCGGCACCGCCTTCTCGAGATCCGGTACCTCAATGATGGCGCCGAAATCGCGCCAGCTTGCGGCCGCAGTTTCGGCACGCGGCAACGTCTTCAACTGCCGTTCGACCGCTGCTTCCACAGCATCCCCGAAGGCCGCATCGTCGGTAATCAGGATCGCCTGCGCGCCGGCGTCATGCTCGGCCTGCGCCAGGAGGTCAGCAGCGATCCAGTCGGCGTCGTTTGCGCCGTCGGCAATCACCAGCACTTCCGACGGACCGGCGATCATGTCGATGCCGACGGTTCCGAAGACCTGACGCTTGGCGGCAGCGACATAGGCGTTGCCCGGACCGACGATCTTGGCCACCGGCGCGATCGTCTCCGTGCCATAGGCAAGTGCGGCAACCGCCTGGGCGCCGCCGATACGGTAGATTTCCTCCACACCGGCAAGACGCGCCGCCGCAAGAACGGCCGGGTTGATCGCGCCGCCGCTTGCGGGCACGACCATGACGATGCGCGGCACGCCGGCAACCCTGGCAGGCAGTGCATTCATGAGAACCGAACTCGGATAGCTTGCCGTGCCGCCCGGCACGTAGAGCCCGACTGCGTCGATCGCTGTCCAGCGCGAGCCGAGCCCGACGCCCATCGCATCTTCGTAGATATCGTCCTTCGGCAATTGCCGGCGGTGATGCGCCTCGATCCGGGTTGCGGCAACCTTCAAGGCGCCGAGAACCTCGGGCGCGACGGCGTCGATTGCGGCATCGATCTCGGCCGCGCTGACCGCCATCGCGGTCGTGCCGAAATCGATTCCGTCAAAGCGAGCCGAGTAGTCGGCCAACGCCGCATCGCCCCGCGCGCGTACGTCATCGATGATCGCGCGTACGGCGGCATTGACGTCTTCCGATACTTCCCGCTTGGTTGTCAAAAACGCGGCAAATGCCTGTTCGAAGCCGCTGTCGAGATAGTTCAGCCTGATTGCCAATGCGAGATATCCTTCTGGTGATGACCGGTCAGCTGCTCAGGCGCCTTCGGGATGCCGGGGTCTGAAGGCGGTTTCCCACGCCCCGCCCGTGTCGGCAAGCTGTACTTCGATACATTCCACATCGACCACGATCGATGCCTCGCCGGCGAGCACCAGTTCGACCGTACCGTCCGGCCCTTCGCCCTTGACCGAGAAACGCAGGGCCAGCAGGTCGAGAACCGCGTCCGCATCCCCTCGGTCGAAACCGAGCGAACGTACCGCGACCACACGCTTGAACGAGAGTACGGCCCGGCGCCGCTCGAAACCGCGGCGCTTGCCTTCGGCATTTTCCCAGACGAACCGGTTGATGACCACGGAAAGCTGACCACGGCGGGCGTCATAGGAAATGCCCGCCACCTTGAAGACTGCGTCCTGCACATACGCGGAAACGACGCCAAGGTCTTCCTCGTCGAGTGCCAGCAGCTTCAGAGCATCCATGCGATCCATCCTGTTATCAGACGCTATATTTTTGCGCCGCAATCGCAATGGACATAAGACGTCGCGCCCGAAACCGCAACGGTTCCACGCGCATTACAGCAAGTCCAGGAAACGTGTGTAGCTGTTTTCCGCCCGGACTTGCGTCGTCTCAAAAGTTGATCCGACGAAAAGGGCGGGAAGTGGTTTTGCGCGCATCCCGCTCCGTTTTCCTGGTGTCGACCCACCTTGCAAGCCTGGACTAGAGCGCCGTGCGTTCAAGTGAACGCACAAAGGACGCTCTAGCACTTTGATTCTAGAGCATCTTATCCGCTTTCAGTGATTCCACTTGAAAGCGGGATGCTCTAGGCCGCTCCGCCGAGAATCAATCGCTGACGCGCTCCACATGCGCACCGCAGCGGGTAAGTTTCGCTTCCAGGCGCTCGAAGCCGCGATCGAGATGGTAGACGCGCGAAACCATGGTTTCGCCCTCGGCCGCAAGCCCGGCAATGACGAGCGAGACCGAGGCGCGCAGATCGGTCGCCATCACCGGCGCGCCCTTCAACCGGCTCACCCCTTCGATCTTCGCCGTCTGGCCGGACAGCGAGATCTTCGCGCCGAGCCGCGCCAGCTCCTGCACATGCATGAAACGGTTCTCGAAGATCGTTTCCGTGATGTGGGAAACGCCGCTTGACTTGGTCATCAGCCCCATAAACTGGGCCTGCAGGTCGGTCGGGAAGCCCGGGAAAGGATCGGTGACGATATCGACGGGCTTGATGCCGGCGCCGTTGCGAACGACGCGAATGCCGCTGTTGGTCTGGCTGATCTCCGCGCCCGCCCGCCGGATCGCTTCGAGCGCCGTATCGAGAAGGGCGGCGTCGGTATCTTCGAGAATGACGTCACCGCCGGCCATCGCGACCGCCATGGCGTAGGTGCCGGTCTCGATGCGGTCGGGCAGCACACGATGGCGGGCGCCGGAAAGAGAGCGCACACCCTCGATGGTGATCGTGCTCGTGCCCTGCCCGCTGATCTTCGCGCCCATGGCATTGAGGCACTTGGCGAGGTCGACGACCTCCGGCTCGCGGGCGGCATTGCCGAGCACCGTCGTGCCATTGGCGAGCGTCGCAGCCATCATCAACACATGCGTCGCGCCGACCGAAACCTTCGGGAACACGTAGCGCCCGCCGATGAGCCCGCCCGCTGGCGCCGTCGCGTTGACGTAGCCGCCGTCGATCTCGATATCGGCACCGAGCGCGGTCAGCCCCTCGATGAAGAGATCGACGGGCCTCGTGCCGATGGCGCAGCCGCCCGGCAGCGACACGCGCGCCTTGCCTTCGCGGGCGAGCAGCGGCCCGATGACCCAGAAGCTCGCGCGCATCTTCGATACGAGCTCATAGGGCGCGGTCGTGTCGACGATGTTGCGGCTCGTAAAATGGATCGTGCGGGCGTAGCTCTCGCCCTGGCGTTCGCGGCGGCCATTGACGGAAATGTCGGCGCCATGGTTGCCGAGGATGCGGATCAGTTGCTCGACGTCGGCCAGATGCGGAACGTTTTCCAGGGTCAGCGTATCGTCGGTGAGCAGCGACGCGATCATCAGCGGCAGGGCCGCATTCTTGGCGCCGGAAATGGGAATGACACCGTGAAGTTCGTTGCCGCCTACAATCCTGATGCGATCCATAAGGCCTCTTGAACGGGCTCAAGCCCGCCTTTCCATAAATTCAGTGTTGTTTGAAGGCGTCTCTTATTGGAGATGCCGTGAAATTAGAAGTGCCTTGAAATGCGGTCTACAGCGCCGCGCGTCTTATCAGACGCGCAAAGGACGCTGTAGCACCTTGAATTGCTGCATGTCTTTGTCCTTAAATCGAGGTCGATTTAAGGAGACATGCAGTAGGGGAGACAACCAAGAATCCCGAAAGAATTCCCGACAATCGTCCCCACCTCTCTCTAATCGTCCGATTCGTCCGATTTTGCGGCAGGCAATCCGGATGCCTCGTCGGCGGCGCCGGCGCGACGCGCGCGCATCTGCTGCTTGCGGCGTTGGAGATTGTCGCGCAAGTTCTTTGCCAGCCGCAACCGCTTGGCGTCTGCTTCCACGGTGCGCCCGCCCTTTGCTGCCTTCGGCGCGTGCTGCTTGTCGTCATCGTCCTGCATGGCCATGCATTAGCGCAAAATCGGGACCTTCGAAAGCATGAGGGCGATTTCTGATGGATCGAGCCAAAAACTTCGAAATGCGGCTTGCGCTCGCCCCAAAGCTATGGCAATAGGCGCCTCGCTTGATGCGGCTTGTCACAAACCGGCCGCCGGAATGCTGCTATAGCTCAGGGGTAGAGCACTCCCTTGGTAAGGGAGAGGCCGAGAGTTCAAATCTCTCTAGCAGCACCAGTTTTCCTGTTTGGAAATCAAATAACTAGCTGTTTTCAAGGATTTGTAAGCACCTCGGTGGTACACAGAGGTGGCCACAATGGTTCTGCACATGCCCCGCCCGTTCAAACATCCTAAGACCGGTGTCTACTATTTTCGAATGCGCGTCCCTGTCGATTTGGTGGGTGCCATCGGAAAGCGTGAGATAAAAATTTCGCTGGGGACTAAAGAGCCAGCAGCCGCCAAAGAGCTGTTCTCCGCTAAGGAACAGCAGGTCACGAAACACTGGAGGTTGCTTAGGACCAAGCCGGAACCACTGTCCCAGAAACAGATCGTCGCGTTGAGCGGCAAGGTCTACCGGAAAATTATCGAGAAGTTTGATGACGAGCCCGGTAGCCCGCAACTGTGGCGAAACATCATATCGCTGGCCGAGCGGGTCGCAGCTGATGGAAACTGGGAACAATGGTACGGTCCGAGCGCCGATGAACTTCTTCTGAGCGAAGACACCGTAACCGATCACGAGAGCCGCGAGCGCCTCATCCAGCAGGTGCATCAAACACTTCTCCTGGCGGCGGCACAGCAAGTCAAGAAAGCCGAGGGCGACTACAGTCCAGACCCCAATGCCAATCGCTTCCCCCCTTTGAAGCCAATGGGTACGAAGGCCAAAGCCGTGACACTCACAGATTTGTTCAAGCTATGGGAGCGCGATCACCTAGCCGACAATGGCGCACAGGGAACGCCAGCGGACTTCCTGCAGAAGATCGAAGACTTCAAAAAGCACCTAGGGCATGAGAACGCAGAGACGGTAACCGGGCTGAATGTGTCGGAATATTGCGACATGCTGCGACACGATCGGGGCTTGTCTGCCAATACAGTCAACGGCAAATACCTCGCTGCAATCCGGATCATCTTCCGAGTTGGGCTCGCGAAATCTCGTATCAAAGCTGACCCCACGGCGAACATCAAAGTCTCCGTCCCGAAGGCCATCAAAGAACGACCCAAGAGCTTCACAGATGCGGAGGCCAAGGTCATTCTGGCGTGTGCCCTAGGGGATCCATCCTCTCTCGGTCAGATGTCAGAGCTCAATAAGTTGGCCTGTCGATGGGTTCCGTGGATTTGCGCCTATACGGGAGCAAGAGCCGGGGAAATCACGCAGTTGAGGCGGGAGGATTTTTCAGAGGAATACGGCATCCCGTTTCTCAAGATCACGCCGGAAGCCGGCTCGGTCAAAACGGGCCAATATCGGATGGTGCCAATCCATCCCCATCTGGTTGAACTGGGATTGATAGAGTTCGTCCAATCGAGACCGCAAGGTCCGCTCTTCTACATTCCGAACGACCGCAAAAGAAAGCCTGGCCACACTCAGGCAGCAAGCGTTCGGGGTAAAGTGAGTGATTGGGTTAGGGATGTTGCGAAGATTACGGACAGGCGTGTGCAGCCCAACCACGCATGGCGGCACCGCTTCAAGACAGTCGCACGAGATGTCGATATTGCGCCTCGATACATGGACGCCATACAGGGTCACGAAGATGGCAGTGCAAGTTCTGACTACGGTGAGAACACCATGAAAGCGCTGTACCGTGAAATTCTCAAGCTCCCGAAATATGATGTGAAAGCAAAAATGCGGGCGCACTAATCGTTTCTGCGATTGATCTCCATCAGCCTATTCGAGCCACGGCCTTCCAGTACGCGAAGGTTTTCCATTAGATGATCTGGAGCAAGATGGGCATAGCCGAGTGTCGTTTGGTACGATCGATGGCCCATCCACTTCATGACCCGCAAAAGGTCTATGCCATCTATCACCTGCCGAGATGCACAGGTGTGACGGGCTGTGTAGACGACGGTGTCCTTCAATGCCGGGATATGCGCCCGGATATTCCGCCACACCTCCACCATCTGCCAATCGGCGATATCGAACCAAGGCCCTTCGAGTTGGCCCTGAGCCCCGCTTCGCTGGCGCTGCACCGCTTCCCATGCGCGGGTTGTCAGAGGCAGTGTCCGGTCGTCGCCGTTTTTGGTACCCACGAAAGTTACCCTACGATTGCCGATGTTCTTCCAACGGAGTGAGCAAGCTTCGGCGTAAGGGCGCGCTCCGGTATCCACGAGGAAAATGAACAGGTCCCTTTCGCGACTTTTGCCCCAAAGCGAGAGGGTTTGAATGACAAGGTCAACTTCTTCGTCAGTAAAGAACCGTTGTCGTGTCTTCCCTTTGCTCTGGTAAGGAAGTTCGGGCCGCTCCACCCTCGCGTGTTCGATCAGGACCGAGATGGCCGAGAGATATCGGTTCACTGTCGAGCCGCAAACCTTCCGCTTATTGATGAGGTAGCGGACGAACTCGTGTATTTTATCCTCGGACAGCGCGATGGAGACTTTTTCCTTCTTGCCGACCCATTCCGCAAACTTCTCGGCATTGGAGACAGTCCTTGAAGAGCCCCTCTTGTACGCCCACCGTTTCTCCTTCGCTTGCTTCAGGGCATGTCCGATGCTGCTCTCCTGCAAACCCTCAACGAATGTCGGAAGGCTCGGCAACGTCTTTCCAAGCCTAGCAGCGGCCCGAGCTTCAGCTTCCCATTTGATTGCGTCTTCGGCAGAGGCAAAGACCGGTGGTCTATATCTTACCCCTGCTACGGCGAAGTCTACCTGATAGCCTTTCCCGCGTTCCCGGACCGCCATGCTCTGCCTCCTACAGTTGACACACTAACAGGCTAAGGTTGTCGGATAGATGAGGCAAGGGGTATTCTTGTCTCTAAGCGATTGGTTTTTTTGTATTTAATCCGCTTTTGGAGATGATCCCGCTTCAGGGATTTTGTAGGCAGGCGTCCCATACTTGCTCTTGCAAATGGCGTTCCAGGCTCGACCTGAACGACAGAAGGAGCGCGAGTGCCATTTACCGCCAGTGCGATGTTGGATGGGCTTCCTAAAGAGCACACGTTGATTGCCAAAGACTTCAGCGGGTGCGAACGAGGCATTAAGTGGTTGCGCGATGGAACCGGGGCTCCGAATGCTGCACCAGAAGCTCACAGGCCTGCTCGGCATCTCGGCCCATGTGCCTCAGCACTTTCCCGCGTGATCTCGGATACACGTGAAGCTGCTTAGCGTCTGATCCATCGCCCCATTTTTTATGCGTCCCGGATGCCATTTTGTGAATGAGCTTCGCGGCCTGAACACGCTTGTATTCGGCCTTCGTGTCCGATTGTGGATCATCACGAACGATCGCCTCGATCGCGACCCACGCTACGACCACCCGGCGCGGGTCCACGTTGGCCTTTCTCAGCCTCGCCCAGGCTGCCTTGGCGCGAGCTTCTGGAGGCAACCCGCGCAGCCGGAACGCCTCTACGTGAGGCCCTGCGGTCTCGTACAGTGTCCTCACGCGGTCAATAGCATTGCGGACCCACAGATCGCCTTCGTTCGCCTTCAGCCACTCCATGGCCGCCTTTCGATATGGGCCGATCTCGTGAGCGGTATAGGAAGGCTTGTAGGGGCTACCATGCCGGGCGTAGTGATCGGCATGGGAACGACAGAACCGCGTGTCCAGGCCGTCGTCCGTTCCAGCGCGAGCGGGTTTGCCGCACCCGATCACGCGGCACCGCGAGAACATGTGGCTGGGCTCGGCAGCCCGGGCCTTTACCTCGTCTCGTCTCTCGCGTTTTCTCGTCCAGTTTGTCGTCAATCTCGAGTCCCTCTAAGGTGAGCGGTAGGTTCCCCCTAGTTGGTAGGAGAGGTCCCACCCGACCATAATGAAGAGAAGAAAGAAGAGGTCAGAGACCTCCTCTCATGCCTCCTCCGTAACAATTCCCTCCACTCCTGTGTGCCTGTGGAAAGTGGAGAGCATGATGTCGGTTGCGATGGAAGTCTTGGTAGCTGGGACCATCACCGCGTCATGGATTGGTAGACCCACGATACCTTCTGCCTTCAGGGTCAGAATTACCTCGACCATGATCTGGCTTTCAATGAACTGGGTGTCGTGCCCGAGGCCACGATGGAAACTGCCCTTGATCAGCGGATGTTTGGCCTCGATCGCTTCGACCACGTCGCCGACCTTATCGCCTCTCCGAAACAGCTTGCGGGTGCCCTTGGGAAATCTGTCCAGTCGATCGGAGGCGAAGATCATCGCGCTCATCACGCGCTTGATGCCATCCCTCTGCTGAGTGTAGCCCCAGAGGTGGTACAGATCGTCTGTCGGTGGCTTCTGCCCGGTCAGGGCATACAAGATGCGAGGGCCGACCTGCCCGTAATCCAATTCGACAGCTTTCTCACCGCCGATCCAGAGCCCCTGCCGCCGCTCATGCTTCCGGAGGCGCTGCCAAAAGCCGCCGAACAATCTGCCGCCACTGTCGAAACGCCCCTGGGTGAAGATGCGACGCAGTTGCCGGTCTCCGATATGAAATGCCGTCTGCGGCCATGGGGTGCCCGTGTGGTCGAATCTCAGGTCTGCCGAAGCCAGCCACTGGTTTATATTGTCGAGTTCCTGGCGGAACTTGTCAGTTACCGCGGTGTCCTCATACTCTTGAAACCCGCCTTCATCCCAATAGTCGTCAACGTCCTTGGTGCGCTTCAGGATAATGGTCTCGCCGTGCAGATGCTGGCCCAGGTCATCCAGACCGATTTCATGTTCTTCGATCCGCAGCAAAAGTGGCCGTCCGACTCGGACTACCGTCGATCGCGCCAAGCCCTCGACCGCAGGTGCCACATCCTGCACGACAAAGCCCATTTCCGGCTTCGCCATGAGGTCCACGATGTACGGGAACATTTTGCTGTAGGCGCGTGGCCGGTAGCGGCTCTTCGTGCCCAGCACTCGGTTGGAGCGGGTGACATAAATGCTGCCTTCCTCTCCGACGAGACGGTGGTGCATGAGGTCGGATAGGATGGCGTCGACTGTGAGGTCGAACGTCTCCTGATCTTTCGCACGTCGCTTGTTCTTCTTTAGCCCGAAATGCGCTTCGTAGTTCAGAAGCAAACGAATGACTTCCGCCACAATGGCCTTGGCGTTCTCGGAGGCGGCGAACCGGTAGGCGTTGAAGGCGCGATCCCGTGCCTCGACCTCGTCGTCTGGTGCGTCAAAGATCGGTGCGACCTGATCCATCCGTAAAGTTCCAATCATCAAAATAGCCACCCCGCTCTTGCGGACAGCGGGGCACCGACAGACATGCATAAGCTGATCGAAGAGGCTTGGTAGGACTCACAGCGCCGCCCTATAGCCAAGTATGTGTCACTGTGAGGGCGAGGGCTCCTTCAGGCCCGCAGCTTCCAGAGCGCGGTACACGGAACCACGTCCGATGCCAACCGCCTTAGCGATCTCGGAGACCGATCTTCCTTGTCGGAAGAGTTCGATCGCTTCTCCGGCCTTGGCTCGGGCGGTTGGCTTCCTGCCTTTGTACTTCTGCTCGACCTTGGCTTTGGCGATGCCTTCCTTCTGCCGCTCTTTCATCAGATCGCGCTCGAACTCGGCGAAAGCCGCGAACATGTTCAGCATGAGCCGGCCATAGGCACCCGTGGTGTCGAGCGTCTCCTTGCCGAACTGCAGAACCTTTAGGCCAACTCCACGCTTGTGAAGATCATCAACGATATCCCCAAGGGCGCGAGTGTTTCGAGCAAGGCGGTCAATCTTCGTGATGACAAGGGTATCACCTGAGCGAAGGAACGACAGCGCGTCCTTCAATTCAGGTCGCTCCCCTAATGCCGATACCTGCTCGCGGTATACACGTTCGCACCCGGCAGCCTCTAAGTCTCGGACCTGGGCCTCCAGCCCGGCGACCTGTTCTTCTGTTGATGTCCTCGCATATCCAACTTGCATGGTCTGAGCCCCCGATGTGTCCATTAGCATCTAGGCTTGTGAGTCAATCGCGTCCAAAAGTCAATAGAGGGTTTATTGGACACTGCATGGCGTCGTGAAGCGGACGTCCTTTGGACCCTGCCCATCTGGACAGCTCTGGTTGAGTCGGGCGCTTACGACAAGATGCGGTGGCAGGTCCAATCTGGGTGCGATGCCCACTCTAGGCACTGCGACCGGATACACTTTGAAGCGGAAACATCATAGGTTCAAAGCCCTCGTTGGAGCCGCATTGATCTGCGAAATGGCTTCGGTTACACGTGGCTTAACCGTTGTTTGTAATAAACGAGAAGAATGTGAGCGACGATTTCTATAGCATCAGAACAATGTCCTGGAAGAACAACGATGTGGGAGGGTCCATCGAGTTCGAGATTATCTGCTGCGGACACAAGAGCGACGGAAGCTTTGACCTCTCTTGCGAGATTGCATCCTTGAGCGGCTTTATTCTGGATCTAGGCTATTATCCGACCGTCCGTGATATAGGCGTGTTTCAGGCATTCGACATGAGAAGTGGGCACGCAGTTGATACCTTCAGAGTCATCACTAAGCGACGCTCGATGATCAAGCGAGTGTTGCCCGACCTCGACATGGATTTCACCGGCACGTTCATCCATCTTGAAAAGCTATGGGTCCGGGAAGACTTTCGCGGTAACCGGCTTGGTTTGCGGCTGATGAGGGAGGCTCGAAATATGTTTGGCCGATTTGGATCGCTCGCGCTTCTCAAAGCCCATCCCGATGGCGATCAAACGTCCGATGACGATTGCCGAAGACTTGCCCGTTATTATCAATCTGATCGCGTCGCCGGTTTCCGGCCGCTTTCTGCTCGTGGAGAACCAGGATGGCTGGTCGCAGATTGGTACGATCCCGGCACATACGGCGATGACACCTCTTATTGGTCCCCGGCAAAGTCACCTGATCGCTGCTAGGTACGCCCGCAGCCCCTACGGGGGGAAGCCGCATTTGCCGTATATCTGATGGGTCGCGCACATTTCTGCGCCAAACATTCGCAACATCTGACACGGCAGTCACGCCTTGTTTACCCGCCAGGAGCATAAATGGCGCGGCACACGCATTCGGGGAATACGCATGAACCAACAGGCACTATCGGCATTCATCTGGTCTGTGGCGGACCTTCTCAGGGGGGACTACAAGCAAGCCGATTATGGCAAGGTGATCCTGCCGTTCACTGTCCTTCGCCGCATCGATTGTGTTCTGGAGCCGACCAAGGCGGCGGTGCTTGCCGAATACGAAGCCAAGACCGCTGCCGGGATCAACCCGGAGTCGTTCCTTAGGCGCAAAGCTGGACAGTCCTTTTACAATACGTCGAAGCTCGACATGCGGCTCCTGATGGGCGATCAGGACAACATTGCTGCCAACCTCTATGCCTATATCCAGGGCTTCTCAGCGGATGTCCGCGACATCTTCGAGAGCTTCGAGTTTGCTGCCCAGATTGATCGTTTGGCCAAGGCCAAGCTGCTTTATCAGGTCACCGAAAAGTTTGCCCGGATCGACCTTCACCCGGACAAGGTCAGTAACCATCAGATGGGCCTCGTCTTCGAGGAACTGATCCGCAAGTTCTCCGAACTCTCCAACGAGACTGCCGGGGAGCACTTCACGCCCCGCGAGGTTATCCGGCTGATGGTCAACCTGTTGTTCGTCGAGGATGACGACATCCTGTCGAAGCCTGGCGTGGTCCGCACGATCTACGACCCCACTGCTGGAACGGGCGGGATGCTGTCGATTGCCGAGGAGTATCTCAGCGAGCACAACGAACAGGCCCGCCTGGTGATGAACGGACAGGAACTGAACCCGGAGTCCTACGCCATCTGCAAGGCCGACATGCTGATTAAAGGACAGGACGTCAGCAACATCGTCTTCGGCAACACCTTGTCCGACGATGGCCATGCGGGGGAGAAGTTCGACTACATGCTCTCCAATCCGCCCTTCGGTGTTGAGTGGAAGAAGGTCGAGAAGGAGATCCGGGCGGAACACGAGCAGAAGGGTTTCAATGGTCGCTTCGGGCCCGGGCTTCCCAGAGTATCCGATGGGTCGCTGCTGTTTCTCCTGCACCTGATTTCGAAGATGCGCCCGGCTGTTGACGGCGGCAGCCGGTTCGCCATTGTCCTAAACGGCTCTCCTCTGTTTACCGGCGGGGCTGGCAGTGGTGAAAGCGAGGTCCGACGCTACGTGCTGGAGAACGATCTCCTTGCAGCCATTGTCGCTCTGCCGACCGACATGTTCTACAACACCGGCATCGCTACCTATGTCTGGGTGCTGTCGAACCGCAAGCCGGACCACCGAAAGGGCAAGGTCCAACTGATCGACGCTTCTTCCTTCTGGCAGAAGATGCGCAAAAGCCTGGGCTCCAAGCGCAAGGAGATGGGTGAAGCAGATATTGCCGCTGTCACCAGGCTGTTCGGTAGCTTCTCCGAGGCTCAGATTGCCACTGTGTTGGATGCCGGCGGCAAGGAGATCGGGCGCGAGATCGTAGTTGACGGTGAGAAGCCCCCGGCTGTCCCCCAGGGCGGCAAGGTGAAGCTCGCGCCGCTGTCGCGCATCCTCCCCACCGAGGCCTTCGGCTATCGCACGATCACCGTCGAGCGTCCCCTTAGGGACGAGAAGGGTCATGTCGTCCTCGGCACCAAGGGCAAGGCAAAGGGCAAGCCACAAGCCGACAGTTCACTTCGCGACTCCGAGAACGTGCCGCTCGGCGAAGAGGTCGAGGCGTATTTCGCACGGGAGGTCCTGCCCCATGCCCCTGATGCCTGGATCGATCACGAGAAGACCAGGGCGGGTTATGAGATCCCGTTCAACCGTCACTTCTACGTCTTCGAGCCACCACGGCCGCTGTCGGAGATCGATACCGATCTGAAACAGGTCACCAGGCGTATCGTGCAGATGATTGGAGACCTGTCGGCATGAGCGCCCAAGCCTATCCACATTACAAGAGGACCGGTGTCGATTGGCCGCCCGAGGTTCCTTCCACGTGGGAAATGCGGCCCGTCAAACGCCTTTCGACGCTGGTATATGGCGATGCATTGCCGTCGGATGTTAGGGATGAGACTGGAGAAGTGCCGGTCTATGGTTCGAATGGTGCGTTCGGAAAGCACAGCGAAGCCAATACGTCGGCTCCCGCAATTCTCGTTGGGCGAAAGGGCTCTTATGGTGCACTCAACTGGAGCGATGTTCCAAGCTTTGCCATCGATACCGTCTACTATGTGGATCCTCCCCATTCAAAATGCAATCTGAGGTGGCTGTACTGGGCCTTTCATACCGCAAACTTCGGAACCCTGTCCCAAGATACGGGCGTTCCAGGGCTGTCGCGGGAGGCCGCGTACGAGGTCCGGCTGCCATATCCATCTAAGTCCGAACAAGCCGCCATTGCCGCCTTCCTCGACCTCGAGACAGCCAAGATCGATGCACTAGTGGAGGAGCAGAAGCGGCTTATCGAACTGCTCAAGGAAAAGCGTCAGGCCGTCATATCCCACGCGGTCACCAAGGGGCTCAACCCAAATGTCTCATTGAAGGACACCGGCATCGAATGGCTCCGTGAGGCACCTGAACATTGGGAGCTTGTTCAATTGAAGAGATGCTTGCGATCGGTCGATTATGGTATCTCAGACACGTTAGGCCCCGAGGGGGCCGTTGCAATACTTCGTATGGGCAACATTCAGGACGGTCGCATTGATCTTGGCGATTTGAAGTTCGTTGATGCGGTAGATAGTGCTCTTCTGCTCGATCGCGGGGATCTTTTATACAACAGAACTAACAGCCTTGATCAGATCGGCAAGGTGGGACTTTACGTTCCTGGGGATTTACAAGCGGTCAGCTTTGCTTCGTATCTTGTTCGACTTAGGACCTCCCCAGACTGCTGCCCCGATTTCTTTGCCTACGCCCTCAACACAGAGGGCATCTTGGGTGTGGCGCGAGCGAGGGCATTTGTGGCCATAGGTCAGTGCAATCTCAATCCGTCGCGGTATTCAGAGATTGTCGTCGCAAAACCGCCGTTGGCCGAGCAGATAGCTATTGTGGAGCACCTTAGGCGCGCCACGTCTGCACTTGATGAGTTGCGCGACCAAGCGGAGAAGTCCGTTACGCTGCTCCAGGAACGCCGCTTGGCCCTGATTTCCGCAGCCGTCACGGGCAAAGTCGATGTACGCGGCCTCGTCGACATTGAGGACGCTGCATGATGAAGAAGCCTGATATCGCAAAGATGGATTCGACCCAAAGGGCTCAACTGAGGGAGAACGCCGAACACTATTTAGAGCACGGGACCGACGCTCAGAAGGCAGCCGCCCAGGGCGCGCTACAGGAGCTTGCCAGGATTGTCGACGAGGACGAGGCAGAGCGACGCTCCAAAATTTCCGGAATGGCGATACCCGAACGCGTGGTGAACGCCTTTACTTCCATTCCACCCACAGAAACTGAACGGGCACTGCTTCAGGCGCTGGTCGACAATCCTGATCAGACATCTCAGGCCCTCAGCGCAAAGCTGGGCTGGGGCGGCCAGTCCTGGCATTTGCATTTCGGTAAAATGTGCGAACGGCGGGAGCGTCTCCTCTGGGACGCCGAACCTGCGGTAACGCGGGACGCAAACTTCTATTGCGGTATCCTCGCCAACTACTCGGATGTCAGCCACGGCTTCACGATGAAGCCGGAGGTAGCGGCGGGATTGGCAGCCATCGGTATAAAGCCGTCCACAAGGTAGCGACCATGAGCCTCCACAAGGAAATCAGTTTGGAGACTGAAATTTGCGGTTATCTTGCGCTCCATGGCTGGCACTACGAGGACGGCGACGCTGCCAACAAGTACGACCGCACCCGGGCGCTACTTCCTGCCGATCTCGTGGCGTGGGTCCAGACTTCGCAGCCGAAGGCTTGGCAGACGCTGGCGAAGAACCACGGATCCGCTGCCGAGACCATGCTACTCGACCGCATCCGCAAGCAGCTTGACGAGCGCGGGACTCTGGATGTGCTGCGCCACGGCGTCGAACTGATCGGCCTTAGGGCACCCCTGAAGCTCGCCGAGTTCAAACCGGCGTTTGGCCTGAACGAGGAGATACTCGCCCGGTACAATGCAAACCGGCTGCGTGTCGTTCGTCAGGTGCGCTATTCCTTGGGTAACGAGAACTGCATCGATCTGGTGCTGTTTCTCAACGGCCTTCCCGTGTCGACCATCGAGCTGAAGACGGACTTCACCCAGAGTGTCCAGGATGCGGTGGACCAGTTTAGGTTCGATCGGCATCCGAGCCCAAAGGGGCGATCTCCCGAGCCGCTCCTGAGTTTCCCCAGCGGTGCCCTTGTTCACTTCGCGGTCAGCAATGCCGAAGCGATGATGACGACAAAGCTCGAAGGGCCGGACACCCGCTTTCTGCCGTTCAACAAAGGCAACGAGGGTGGCAAGGGCAACCCGCCCAACCCGAACGGACATCCGACCGCTTATCTCTGGGAGGAGATCTGGGAGCGCCATTCTTGGCTGGAAGTCCTCGGGCGCTACATCGTTGCTCAGAAGGACGCCAAGAAGAAAATCTCGGGTCTGACCTTCCCGCGCTTCCACCAGTTAGACGCAACCCGGAAGCTTCAAGCTGCGGTTCTCGCGGAGGGAGCCGGGGGCAAGTACTTGATCCAGCATTCGGCGGGATCGGGAAAGACCAACTCGATTGCATGGTCGGCGCATTTCCTTGCCGATCTCCACGACGAGCAGCACAAGAAAATCTTCGATACCGTCATCGTCGTTTCCGATCGCAATGTGATCGACACTCAGCTTCAGGAGGCAATCTTCAGCTTCGAGCGCACCACGGGTGTCGTCGAGACGATCACCAACGAAGGCGGGGCGAAGAGCAGCAAGCTGGCCGAGGCGCTGGCCGGGGGGAAGAAGATCGTCGTCTGCACCATCCAGACCTTCCCCTTCGCGCTGGAGGCTGTGCGGGAGCTAGCAGCGACCCAGGGCAAGAAGTTCGCAGTGATCGCCGACGAGGCCCATTCAAGCCAGACGGGCGAGGCGGCATCGAAGCTGAAGCAGGTTCTCTCAGCCGAGGAACTCGCGGAACTCGGGGACGGTGGTGAGGTCAGCAGCGAAGACATTCTCGCGGCTCAGATGGCGGCTCGTGCTGGCGAAAGCGGCATCACTTATTTGGCCTTCACAGCGACCCCCAAGGGCAAGACGCTGGAGCTCTTTGGCCGCCGTCCGAAACCGAGCGAACCGGCAAGCGAGACCAACAAGCCAGAGCCCTTCCACGTCTATTCGATGCGTCAGGCCATCGAAGAGGGCTTCATCCTCGACGTCCTAAAGAACTACACACCCTACGATCTCGCCTTCAAGCTGGCCAATGCTGGCGGCGAGATGGACGACAAGGAGGTGGAGCGCAAGGAGGCGGTCAAGGCGCTGATGCGCTGGGTGCGGCTGCATCCGTACAATATCAGCCAGAAGGTCCAGATCGTCGTCGAACATTACCGGGCGAACGTGCAGCCACTGCTCGGCGGCAAGGCGAAGGCCATGGTGGTCACCGGCAGCCGTGTCGAGGCAGTGCGGTGGCAGATCGCGATGCAGAAGTACATCAGGGACCAGAAGTACGACCTCGGCACGCTCGTGGCGTTCTCCGGGGAGGTCGATGACAAGGGAAGCGGACCGGAGCCTTTCTCGGAGTCGAGCAAGGAGCTGAACCCGGGATTGAACGGGCGGGACATCCGCGAGGCCTTCAAGCTGCCGGAATACCACGTGCTGCTCGTCGCCAACAAATTCCAGACCGGGTTCGATCAGCCGCTCCTGTGCGGCATGTATGTCGATCGTCGCTTGGCGGGGATACAGGCAGTCCAGACGCTCTCGCGCCTCAACCGGGCACACGCGGGCAAGGACACGACCTATGTCCTCGACTTCGTCAATAGCGGCGACGACATCCTGAAGGCGTTCCAGACCTACTATGAGACGGCTGAACTTGCCGGGGTCACCGACCCCAACCTCGTGTTCGACCTCAGGGCGAAGCTGGACGCCGCCGGATACTATGACAGCTTCGAGGTCGATCGTGTCGTGAAGGCGGAACTCGACCCGCAATCGAAGCAGGGTGATCTTGTTGCCGCCATCATGCCCGTCGCCGACCCTCTCTTGAGGGCCTATAGGGAGGCTCAGGAGCGCCGCCGAGTCGCTCTGTCCAAAGAGGATGCGAAAGCCGCGAAAGACGCTAAGGACGAGATGGACGCCCTCCTCCTGTTCCGCAGCGACATGGGCGCATTCATCCGCGTCTACGCCTTCCTGTCGCAGATCTTCGACTACGGCAACACCGACATCGAGAAGCGATCGATCTTCTACAAGCGACTGATCCCGCTGCTCGAGTTCGGTCGCGAACGGGACACCGTTGACGTCTCTCAGATCAAGCTGACGCATCACAAGCTGTCGACTAAGGGACACCGCACCCTCGCTCTCACGGGCGAAGCGTCTCCGTTAACGCCTTACACGGCCCCGGGCTCGGGCTCGGTACAGGACAAGGAAAAGGCGCTGCTCGCTGAGATCGTCGCGAGGGTGAACGATCTGTTCCAGGGCGAACTAACGGATGACGACCAGGTCATCTATGTGAACAGCGTCTTGAAGGGGAAGCTGCTGGAGTCGGAAACGCTCGTCCAGCAAGCGGAACACAACACCAAGGAGCAATTCGCGAGTTCGCCGGATCTCTCCAAGGCCATTCTCGATGCGATCATGGATGCCTTCGAGGCCCATTCGGCTATGAGCAAACAGGCCCTCGACTCGCCGAAGATCCGCGAAGGGATCAAGGACATCCTGCTTGGACCTGGGCAGCTTTGGGAGGGCCTGAGGGAGAAGGCAGAGAACGCTTAGCAAGCTCATTAATGCAATCTGACGGGGGACAGCGAGAATGGGTAAGGGAGGTTATCTGGGCGGCAGCACTGTGGTGGGGCCCCTGTCAGGTTGGTTCACCGGTGTTGGCGTCCCTCGCTCCGGTGCCAAGCCGAGTGTAACCAAATCTTCCCCAACCAAGCCCCCTGTACCGAAACCAAAGAAGGCGGCGAAAGGGCCGAAGCCCGCGGATTTAGATGCTTTAAGGGTTGCGTACCTGCATACAATTCTCGACGCTCAGTTCCGACAGCAGCCCCTACCAAACGCCCCTCGAAAGGCGAGGGCGTATTTGGAGTCGCAGGTACAGAAGGCAGGTGGGGCGCTGAAGTGGGCTCGCTCGCAGCCCGAATTTGAGAAATTCGTAGAGAAGAAGCGGAAAAAGTATGGCGGTGAGTTGCCGCCTGTTTCGGTAAAGACGAATGTTGTAGGAACGAGTTCCACCCCAGCAAAAAGACTGAGCCCCCCACCCACCGCGACGCAAATTGAGATATTGCGAGAAGATCGCAAACGAGTTGAGCAGCACCGAGAAGCTGCTCTCAAGACAATTCGTGAATGCGACGGTCAGCTTCTAAGAATTGAAACCGAATTATTGAGGCTGGGATCCGGTTAACTGGAATCGTCCAATTCCAGGCTGACCGGATGCAGCACCATGAGTTTAAAGGGGATGCAAGTTGCTCAATCGAGGCCGTTATAGCTGAGCTTCTCCATTTCCTCACTGAGCAGCTGCAGCCCATAAAGACCGTTTCCGTAGCGCCCGGCCATGCCTTGCTGAGCGTGTCCCTGAAGCGCGTTCACGAAATCGAGTGGTATCCGGCTGTTGCGGCAAGCGTCCTCGAAGCTGTGGCGGAAGCTGTGGAACGAAATCCTGTCGTGCTTGATGCTCAAGGCCTTCGGCGTGTTGCCGAACTTCGTGGAGTAAGCAGTTGAGTAGGTACCGTCCGCAGCCTTTGGAAGGTCGGGGAACAGCCGCTTGTGCTTCTGCTTGCGCTGCCGCTCGACGAAGCGCAGGAAGCCAATGTCTTTTGAGTGCCTTGGACAGGGATGCGACGACGCGAGCCGCAGACATCCTGTGTCGCGAACCTCTTTGATCGTCTCTCTCGGTTGCTCGGCGTGTGCCGCCTGAGTGATGAACCAGCGCCGCAAGGCTTCGTCGTTCGCGGGCAGCATATCGTCAACTCTAAGGCGGTATCGATTGAAGCGCTTATTCGCGGAACCGTCATTCCTTCGGGCCGTTGCCCCCGGTCCTCCCCTTCCCGATATCCTTAAGATCAGGTTCGCCGGGACCGATGATACTTGCCCCCCGCTCCGCGAAAGCTCTATATCTTTGCGCGAACCGGACAACGGAGCCTGATACGTGCCACGATCCATCTCCGCCGCCATGCTCACGCTCGCGTTGGCAATCCCAGCTTTCACCGCCACAGCACACGCCGACTACATTCGTCAACGGGGAGACGATCCCCGCCTCCGCCAAATCCACGCGCAATGCATGCTCAAGGATGAGGAACGGTGGAACGTGGATGGTGATCGCCTCATCAACAAAACCTCAGACAACCCAAACATTACAACCATGGAACAGATCAATCATATCGCGGACCAGTTCGCGCAGGAAGGATACCGGCTGTTCCGTGTTTGCATGGAAGCAAAAGGCGCGTTGGTTGATGAGACTTGCGCTTTCCATAGCCTTAAGAACCGCTTCTGTTACTCGATACCCAAAACCGAGAACGTAGAATAGAAGAGCGGCGCCGCTTTTTCCGGCTGGAGCACGGCCGCACACCTCTGTAATGCACCCAGAATTGAACCACACCTCGTGCTTGCCTGACCTTGTTGTCATTTCCTTCAGAGATTTTTGAAATCAAGACAACTTAGGATGGGTACATCGGCGCTACAGGGGAGTAATATGCCATTTCACGAACAGCCGGGGCTGCTATTTACACGAGCCACAGTGCAGGAAGCGCTACAGGTTCCAGACGACCTTCGTGGCGGCGATTGGGATACCGGCTACACCCAATATCAAGATGAGTTCTTCATCTTCTGTAATATCGGCGTAGCTGGTCGAACGGGACATGACTACGACAACTATTGGGACGGCGAGACGCTAGTTTGGCGCGCCAAGCGCGGGACAAATGTAAGCCAGCCACAGATTGCTAGGCTGGCGTCAGAGCGATATCCAGTTCACATATTTTACCGATACGAGGACAGAGCGCCGTTCGTTTATGCTGGGCAGGGCCGAGTGACGCAGGTCCTCGACACGCAGCCGGTAACCATTCATTGGACCTTCGCCGACAGAAATGCCAATCCGGAGTTACCTGCCGCTTTGGGCAGTGCGGGGTTTACGCTGGACCCTCCAGGCGTTCACACCCAGCGCGCGACACGAGGAAGGTTGGTCATCTACGCCAAGCGTCTTACGACATCCTTTCCGCTCGTGATCGGGCCGGATTGGGAACAGTTGATGACGGAATTAATTTCAGCCGGAGGGCTTAGGCCAGATGATCGTTTCTATTATCATAACTCCACCATGCGGAGCTTCCCTCAAAGGCTTAACGGTGGGACTGGAGAGATACCTTACGGCCTCGACTTTGGCTTCGACGGGGCGACTGCTCTTTCCAAATTCCTAAGCGTTCTGACGGCGGCCCAGCCCTCCGTCCTTCCGGTTCCAAGCCCCGGTGCGGTTGAAGTTGATCCTGTTACGGAAACCGAGGTCACACGAGCTGCGCGTCTAGGTCAGCAAAAATTTCGAAGTGGCCTTCTGGAGCGATACAAGGGCAGATGCGCTTTGACTTCGATCGACATGCCGGAAGTTTTGCGAGCCTCCCACATCAAGCCTTGGAGCAAATCAAGCGGAACCGAGCGGCTCGATGCGGACAATGGTCTCCTCTTGGTGGTTCATCTCGACAGTCTCTTCGACAGGGGCTTGATTTCATTCGATGACGAAGGAGTTATCTTGATTTCAGCGCTGATGAGTGGTGGCACAAGAAAAGCATTCGGTTTGGACCTATCCCTGCGCTTAACCGGGCTCACCGAGGGAAACCGCGCATATCTGAAGCACCACCGGGCATCCGTGTTCGTCGGATAGGGGTTCTGTGCGGCGCTCAGGACGAAGCCAGCCAGCTCGAGTTTAGAAAAGACGCTCGGCCCTTATGGGGAACGGGAGGGGGTAGGGGTGTACGCGCAAGCTGTTAGTCCGATCCCCCGCTCGAAAATTTCTCCCAAAGATTTGGCGACCGCCGCAGTGCGGGTCACCTTTTGGGCCGCGTGCCTTGGAGGAGCACCAATTCGAACGCCACCGAGCGATTTCTCGGCGAACGTGAACAAATGAGCTGTTGATCCAGGGCCTGAAGCATCTTGTGCGCGCTAGTGAACCGCCTTAGCTTCACAACCCTGGGGTGGCTGGGGATAAAATGACCAGGAACAACAACATTATTACGCGAGATATTCGCGTCGGGAAGAATGCGGCAGAAGAAGACACTGAGTTGTTATTCGAATGCTTTGTAGACAGCTCCGCACTACATGAAGCTATGGATGTGAATAGCAATGCATCCATTATTTCCGGGAGGACCGGCTCCGGAAAAAGTGCAATAATACAATATATCAACAGGCGAGAACGAACGTCTTTCTTGTCACCTGTTGATATGGCAATGACGCACATTTCCAACTCAGATGTCTTAAGATTCCTGAATGACATTGGCGCAGATCTAAACTTGTTCTTTCAGGCGATATGGAAGCACGTACTCTTAGTCGAATACATAAGGTTAAAGTATCGAATAACAGACGAGAAAAATTCAACCGGCTGGTTCAACGGTATATGGCAGACATTTAATACAGATAGAAGTAAAGCAAGGGCACTGGCTTATCTTGAAAAATACGCCGGTAACCTCTGGGTCACGATAGACGAAAATGTTAAGCAGTTAACCGAAAGCTATGAAGGGCGAATTCAGGCCGAACTTGGCATTGATGTAAGCAAATTTGCGACTAAGGCTGGTTATGGCGCCAACCTTAGCCAACAGAACAAGACTGAATATATAGCGCGCGTCCGCAAAATCATGAACGCGGACCAGCTTCAAGATCTCTCTAAAGTGATAAGTTTGCTCGCTGATGGATCTTCGTCAGCCATGAATAATCATTACATACTTATTGATCATCTGGATGAGCGTTGGGTAGATGAGGGTATAAAGTATAAGCTGATAAATTCTCTTGTTGAAGCTCTCCCGAAATTTAGACCTATTCGAAACCTCAAGATTGTTGTCGCCCTTCGAACCGACGTCATTGAAAGGTCAATTCAGGAGAACGAGGACAGCGCGTTTCAACGTGAGAAATTTAGAGACAAACTAATTGGAATTGAGTGGAATGAGAAAAGCCTCAAAGAGCTGATCGACAAGCGTATAGGTCTTACGTTTCGAAGAAAATACTCACCACAAAGGCAGGTATTATTTGACGACTTATTCACTCAAAAAGTTAAGGGGCAGTCTCCGTTTGACTACATTTTAGATAGAACATTGCTGAGGCCCCGCGACCTCATCTCTTTTACGAATGAGTGCCTTGAGACGGCTGATCAAAAGTACGCGATATCCCCAAGTGATATACAGAACGCAGAGCTTCGATACTCTCAATATCGTTACGAAGCTCTTCTCGATGAGTGGCGTGTTCCGTTTCCTTCTCTCTCCCTCATCATGGAACTGTTGCGAGGCAAAGAGCACGCATTCCGCTTAGGCGAGTTCACTGACCATGAAATTGATAACACTGCCCTGGAAATTATAGCTCGAAAAAAGCCGTACCTAAATTCGCTATCGAGGTCGGCAACTGCACTTTGCGACAATCCATCTCCCCATGCCCGGAGCTTATTTAAACGCACACTCGCCTCGGTTCTGTATCGAGTGGGCGCGATCGGTCTCAAATTGTCGCCCGACGAGCCTGTTATCTATGCACACCGAAACAGGCCAATCGTCTCAGCAGCTGAGATTGACGAGGAAACGGGCGTTCGGGTTGTCAAAATGCTCTACGCATACCTTCGAATAAACGAAAAAGGAAAAAAACCGAAGCCAGCGCTGCAGCCCGAAAGGGGCTAATTCACCTGGGAACTCGCGCGGTCATTTGAGCCTATAACCAGCCGCCTTTAGTTCTTTTTGTATTGCCCACGCAACCTCCTCAACGCCTTTTTCAAAAGGCTTGTAGATGAGCCCGCTTAGATCGCTGGGTAGGGTCATTTTACCACGATGAAGGCAGCAGGTTCTCTTACGGCTCAAACGTCCGACAAAGTAACCGAACTCCCATATTACATTTGGACGAGCACGAAACTCTTTCGCACGTTCGTGGTCAGGTTTGGCTTCCTCCGAGACAACATAGGCTATCTCGTCGGGGGTTAGAAGGATGAAAGCAAATCCGACATCCGCGTGATCTTCAAACTTCTCAATTATCGTCCTTCCCCCATCTGCTTGGCGATGTAGGACAATGGGTTCAAGCCCCATATCTCGCAGTAGGATCTCCAACTCGTTCTTCGCAGCCTCATCATGTCCGTGCACGACGAACACTTTATTCGTAAGATCCCTGGGAGCGACGGCCACTTCTCGTTTAATCAGTTCTCCGAACGTGTCATTCTCAAGCACCTCCAGTGCGGCTTGGAGGGCACCGAGATAGTGGGCCTTCGCGTTTTCGAACTGATCCTTGCCGTTCCCTAGAAGTTGAGCCTTTGAAGCAGCTGCCATGAGCTTATAGGGCGCGGAGTTCTCTCCGAATAGAGCGCCCAGGGCGCCTTGAATGCGCGCCTTCCAAGCGACCCAGTCGGGGTGATAAGCGTCAGGATACCCGTATTGGCCCTTCGTAGAGAAGTTACTGTAAGTGAACTGCTTACCCCGCTCCAGGAGCAGTTCGACGGCCTTTCGCGCATCGCTCAATCTACTTCACCGCATAAGTTGCATCCAAGCGCCAACCATTAAAGCTAATTCTAGGAAGTTCAAGCGACTTCGACCGGGAAGCTCCTCGAAATAGGCTTACTGCCCGGTTGCATGATGGAGGAACACGACGGTGGTACACAGCCCTTGATTTCCGCTCTCAATTCATCAATAAATTCAATAATCGATGAGCAACTCCGCCGAGTTCAAATCTCTCTAGCAGCACCAGTCTATCCCCTTGAAATCGTTACCGGACTTCGGGAGGCGCTTCGCCCTGACAGATGCCGGTTTCTTCCGCTACAAACAAGTTGCGCTCGGTCACCGCGTTCGCCCAGGCGTCCGTCAGCCTCCGGTGCAGATCGCGGAAGGAACGCCCATCACCCGCGCAGCCCCGGCGCTTCCTGTCCAGTGCGCTCCACGTATTCGATATATCCACCGCCATATTGATGGATCCCGTCCGGCGTTAGCTCAAGCACCCGATTGGAGAGTGCCGACAGGAAGCGGCGGTCGTGCGAGACGAACAGCATGGTGCCCTCGTAGGCCGAGAGTGCCTTGATCAGCATCTCCTTCGTGTCGAGGTCGAGATGGTTGGTCGGCTCGTCGAGGACGAGGAAGTTTGGCGGGTCGAACAGCATCGCGGCCATCACCAGCCGCGCCTTCTCGCCGCCGGAGAGCACGCGGCAGCGCTTCTCGACGTCATCGCCGGAAAAGCCAAAACAGCCGGCCAGCGCTCTGAGCGGCGCCTGCCCGGCCTTGGGAAAGCGTTCCTCCAGCCATTGCAATATGGTGCTGTCGGCGTCGAGCAGGTCCATGGAGTGCTGGGCGAAATAGCCGAGCTTGACACTGGCGCCGAGCGATACGCTGCCCTTGTCCGGTGTCGTGGTGCCGGTGACCAGCTTGAGCAGTGTCGACTTGCCAGCGCCGTTGATGCCCATGATGCACCAACGTTCGCGCCGGCGCACCATGAAGTCGAGGCCGTCATAGATCGTCCGGTTGCCGTAGCCTTTGTGGACATTCTTGAGGTTGACGACATCTTCGCCAGAGCGCGGAGCCGGCAGGAATTCAAAGGCGACTGTCTGGCGCCGGCGCGGCGCCTCGACGCGGTCGATCTTTTCAAGTTTCTTCACCCGGCTTTGAACCTGCGAGGCGTGAGAGGCGCGGGCCTTGAAGCGCTCAATGAACTTGATCTCCTTGGCGAGCATCGCCTGCTGGCGCTCGAACTGCGCCTGCTGTTGCCGCTCGTTCAGCGCCCGCTGTTCCTCATAGAAACCATAATCGCCGGAATAGGTCGTCAGCGCGCCCCCATCGATCTCGATGATCTTGGTGACGATCCGGTTCATGAACTCGCGATCATGAGACGTCATCAGCAGTGCGCCGTCATAACCTTTCAGGAATTCCTCCAGCCAGATCAGGCTCTCGAGATCAAGGTGGTTGCTCGGTTCGTCGAGCAGCATGATGTCCGGGCGCATCAGCAGGATGCGGGCGAGCGCGACGCGCATTTTCCAGCCGCCCGACAGCTTGGCGGCATCGCCGTCCATCATCTCCTGGCTGAAGCTCAGTCCCACCAGAACCTCGCGAGCACGGCCCTCCAGGGCGTAGCCATCGAGCTCCTCGTAGCGCGCCTGCACCTCGCCATAGCGTTCGATGATCGCATCCATTTCATCCATGCGGTCCGGATCCGACATCGCCGCCTCGAGCTCGCGCAGTTCCGCTGCCACCGCGCTGACCGGCCCTGCCCCTTCCATCACCTCGGCGACGGCCGAACGTCCGGCCATCTCGCCGACGTCTTGGTCGAAATAGCCGATCGTCATGCCCTTCTCGACTGAGACCTGTCCCTCGTCGGGCTGCTCCTCACCTGTGATCATCCGGAAGAGCGTCGTCTTTCCCGCCCCGTTCGGACCGACAAGGCCAATCTTCTCGCCACGGTTCAACGCTGCCGAGCCTTCAATGTAGAGGATGCGGTGACTGTTGGACTTGCTGATGTTATCGATACGGATCATGTGGAGGACGGCCTGGTGGGGTTGCGGGCCCCCTATGCCACGGCTCGGTGCCGCTGTCACGCGAACCCGTATCCTTTGTCGTCAACGTTTGCCGCAGAGTCGTGGGAATAACGGATGCAAGCATTCTTCGGTATCTGACCGACGACGGTCAATTGCTGTGTGGCGTCGATCGTCAGGAGGCAAGACGCGGGTCCGGCCAAGGGTAAACTCCATATACCTCGGACGCTCCGAAGCACGCCGACGACATGGTCTGCCGGCTGCGCTGCGTTAATCGTGATTTGGGTGGTCAGGCCGTGTACAATGACCGCCTCGTTCATGGGAGGACCACCCATGCGCATTCCCACATTGACTGTTCTCGCGGCGCTGCTGGCGGGCACCTGCCCATTTGCACATGCTCAGCAAAAAGAGCCGATGTCGATCGAGGTGTTTCCCTTCGAATTGGAGGACAAGAGCGCCGGGGAGGAATAATCCCCCCAGACGACTACGACAGGCGCTATCTGTCCGAATCGGCACAGGTTGCGAAAGTCTGGGCGTTTTTCCGTGATCGATGTACCCGCAGAGAACGAACAGGCGGCTGCGCCGCACGGACTACGGAACTGCGGGGGCTGTGAGGCCCCAATTGCCAAAGCTCATGGCGCGTCTCTTGCCCTGCTGGGCGTCGTTACGCGCGTGAACCGAACAGAGCACACTATGCTCATCCGTATCCTTGATGCCGAAACCGGCAAACCGGTTTCAGCGGGTTTTACCAATCTTCGCATGGGCGCAAACCATGCGTGGCCCCGCTCGGCGAAATGGCTGATGACAAACAGAATTTTGCGGTAGCGCGACACGGCGGCTTCCCGAAGAGGTCAGGCACACAGGTTCTCCTGATGAGCAACACGCGGCACGGAGAGGTGCTGTAGGCCCGGTAGCCGACCGGATGAGCCGCTCGGGTATCGTTCAACCGCAGAAACCTCTACCAAACGCACCGCACGTCGCTTAAGCTTCTGCTTATGGAAGCTCAGAGATACGACCTTAAAGAGGAACCGGACGGCTCCTGGACGGTGATTGACAAGGAAACCGGGCAGGCGGCGGAACTGAACGGTGAACGGCTGGCGCACCTCGATATTCATCTGGCGAACGAATATCTGCCGCTGCTGAAACTCAGGGATACCGTTTCCGGCCTGATCAGGAAACCCGGTGACGAGGGGCCGGCCTGAAATCGGCGAGCTGCGCCAGAAGCTGGTCGCAGGTGAACTTCTTCCTGCCCATCAGATCCAGGATGCGGCGGGCCGCCTCATTGGCCTCCACACCATCCCTTCCGACGTTATGCAGAGCGCACCAGACATCCAGCGCCCCGCGCATGACATCGACATCATCCGGTGAATAGGCTTGACGCACGAACCCCTCCCAAGGTGTGTACCTCAATGCATTCATTATGGGCATCATGGGGCATTTTGGGGCAAATTCAAGAAAATACTGAGGTACCCCAATAAGTCATACGATTGGTAAGCTTTCCGACGTCGTTTTGGCTGTTGTTCGGCTCTTGGCGGCCCCGACCAGGTCCCGTGCGGCGCGCCCTCGAAGGTCCGAAACGTGCGCCCGATGCTATTTGCGTCATGCGTGCCACGCCGTCATCAAACCTTAAAACAAATCCGTATAACTCCGCTTGCGGCAAACCCGCCGGATGCATGACGCGTCACGACCTGCCTCTTCGGCATTTGATTTTCTTCCAAAATTCGGTGTTGTCATGCGTTTATCCGTGAAGCTTCCGCTCGCAGCGGCGGGTCTGGCCGTCCTTTCCATCGCCGCCACCAGCCTTGCCAGCCTCACCGTCAGCGGCAGCATGTCCGCTCAAGCGGCCGTCGAGAAACTCGAAGCGCTGGCGGATGCCCGACGCAACGAATTGCGCCATTACCTGACGACGATCGAAAACGACCTGCGCAATCTGCAGGCGCAAAAAACGGTCGCGAAGGCATTGAGCGATCTCAACAGTGCAATGGCCGGGATCGGCAACGATGCTGCAGGCGAACTTGCGCGGCGCTACGCGACGGCGAACCCCAACGCGGAGTACAAGCGGGCACTGCTCAGCTCTGCCGGAAAGGACAAATATGACGACCTGCACGGCCGCTACCATCCATTCTTCCGACGGTTCGCCGAGGAGCACGGTTACAGGGATGTTCTGCTCGTCAATCTCAATGGCGACGTGGTCTATACGCTGAACAAGAAGGGCAACTTCGCCGTCAGTCTCTCGCAGGCGTCGTGGAAAGACACAGGACTTGGCCGCATCTTCAAGGCGACCGCCGAAGGTACCGACAAGAACAGCCTTGCCTTCGCCTCCTACGAGACCTACGGCCCGCTTGGCAAGAGACCGTCGGCCTTCATTGCCATTCCGATCGCGTCCCTAGACGGCAAGATCGGTGCACTCGTGCTCGAAATGCCCGACGCAATGATCGGCCAAATCGTCGGCAACACGACCGGCCTCGGCGAAACCGGCGAGACGATCCTGCTCGACGATAACGGCTTCTTCCTGACGGACAGCATCAGGACGACCGAAAACGACATGCTGAGAGCGCGGGTGGACCGACCGGCAGTCACCGAAAGCGACGGGATCGCCAGCAGCGCGCTTTCGGATTTCCGCGGCGAAGAAGCACGGATGGCGGCGACCGCCCTCGATGCCTTCGGCACCCGCTGGACTGTCGCAGCCGTCATGACCTCCCGCGAGGCTTTTGCGGCGGTGACGGCGCTGCGCAACTGGACATTGCTGTCAGCTTTCATGGTCCTGATTGCCGCGATCGTCACCGCAATCTGGTATTCGCGCCGCCTGACAAAACCGATCTCGGCCCTGGTGAAGGATATGAACCGGCTCGCCGGTGGAGATACAGCGATCGCCTGCACGGGCCAGGAGCGCAAGGACGAAATCGGCGACATGGCCCGCTCCGTCGTGGTCTTCCGCGATGCGGCGATTGACCGGGTGCGCCTCGAGAAGGCGGCGGAAGATACGCGGACATCGATGGAGGACGAGCGACGGGCACGCGATGTCGCGCGGATGGAGGAGGCCCGTCACATCGGCAAAGCAGTCGACGAGCTGGCGGCAGGGCTCGAACGGCTTTCGCTTGGCGACCTCACCACCTGCTTAGACCAGCCATTCGTCGAAGGACTCGATCGCCTGCGCCTGGATTACAACATGTCTCTCGACCGCCTGTCGCTCACGCTCCGCGACGTAAAGACGAGAATCGCCCACATTCACGGCGACACCGGTGAAATGCGTGACGCAGTGGACCAGCTTGCAAAGCGCACGGAGCATCAGGCGCTGTCGTTGGAGCAAGCAGCGGCGGCACTCGGCACCATCACGCTTACAGTACGACGCACCGCCGAACACGCCACTTCCGCGACGCAGATCGCAGCCGCTGCGAAGGACAGTTCCGACCAGTCCAGCAATGTCGTGAACGATGCGGTTGACGCCATGGGCAGGATCGAAGCTGCCTCGCATTCGATTTCACAGATCATCGGGACGATCAACGACATTGCCTTCCAGACCAATCTCTTGGCGCTGAATGCCGGCGTCGAAGCCGCACGTGCCGGTGAGGCAGGCAAGGGGTTCGCGGTTGTCGCACACGAAGTGCGGGAGCTCGCGCAGAAATCCGCCGTCGCAGCGCGCGAAATCAAGACCATCATCACAGCCTCTGCGGACGAGGTGGCGAATGGCGTGTCGCTCGTGAGGGCAGCGGGCGACGCACTCAGCCGGATCTCCGGACAAATCCACGCCATCAACGACCAGATATCTGAGATCGCCGCCGATGCGCGCGCCCAGGTGAGCGGCCTTCAGGACGTCAACGAGACCGTACGTGAGCTCGACCGCATGACACAGCAAAACAACGCGATGGTCGAAGAAAGCACGGCGATGACGCATCGGCTTTCGAACGAGGCGTCCGGCCTCTCGGAGCTCGTCTCGCAGTTTCGCATAGCCTTCGACCAGCCTGCCGAGATCGGTAACCGTGCTGACGCCGATGTCCAATTCGTTCGGCGCGCGTGATGGCCCCACGTCGACCTTAACGCAAGCTTAAGATTCTATTGCTAGATCTGACAATGCGATGATGGACAATCGCAATCCCCTTCTTGAAACCGGCGCTTGCCGGTTTCTTTTTTATGGGGCGAGTTCAGACCTTGACTGTCTGCTCGACGAAATCCTCGGTTCCGAAGAATTTCAGATAGCGCTGCACTTCCTTGGGATCTCCAGTCGCCTTGCGCGGATTGTCGGAAAGCTTGACTGCGGGCCGGCCATTGGCTTCGCTGACTTTGCACACGATCGATATCGGGTTGAGGCCGCTGATTTCCGTCGGCGCGCAGCCGGCGAAATCGTTGGTGAGGTTGGTTCCCCAGCCGAAACTCATGCGCACGCGACCCTCGAAATGGCGATAGGTCTTGATGATCGTGTCGACGTCCAGCCCGTCGGAGAAGATCAGCAGCTTTTCTCGCGGATCGCGGCCCATCTTCATCCACCAGGCGATGATCTTCTCGCCGCCTTCGATCGGCGGCGCGCTATCCGGTCGAAAGCCCGTCCAGTCCGCCACCCAATCCGGCGCGTCGCGCAGGAATGCCGCGGTCCCGAAGGAGTCCGGCAGCACGATCAACAGATTGCCGCCATAGAGCCGGTTCCAGTCCTGCAGGACCTTGTAGGGCGCTGCGGCAAGCTCCTCGTCGTTGCGCGCGAGCGCCGCCGCCACCATAGGCAGCTCGTGCGCGTTGGTGCCGAGCGCCTCGAGGTCGGTGTCCATGGCAAGCAGCACGTTGCTGGAACCGGAAAACGAGCCGCCGATCCCCTCCTTCAGTGCCTCGACGCACCACCGCTGCCAAAGAAAGCTGTGCCGGCGGCGCGTGCCGAAATCGGAAATGCGCAGGTCGGGATATTGCCTGAGCTGCTCGACCTTCGACCACATCTTGGCCTTGGCGCGCGCATAGAGCACGTCGAGCGTGAAGGGGCCGAGGCCTTTCATCGCGGCGCGCGAACGCAACTCGTTGATGATCGCCAGCGCCGGAATCTCCCACATCGTCGTTTCGACCCAGCGGCCGCGAAAGATCAGTTCGAACTGGCCGTCGCGGCGCGACAACTCGTATTCGGGCAGTTGGAACTTGGCGAGCCAGGCGAGGAATTCCGGCGAGAAGATCTGCTTGCGCCCGTAGAACGTGTTACCGGCGAGCCAGATCATCTCTTTCTTGCTGAAACGCAGCGTCCGCGCGTGGTCGAGCTGATCGCGCAGCTCCTGCTCGTCGATCTCCTCGGCAAGGCGCACGGTCTTGGTGCGGTTGATCAGCGAAAAGGTCGCGTCGACGTCCGGATAGAGCTGCCAGATCATCTGCAACATCAGGAGCTTGTAGAAATCCGTGTCCAAAAGGCTGCGGATGATCGGATCGAGCTTCCAGGTATGGTTATAGACCCGCCGTGCGATATCGGTCTTTGGCATCTGCGATTACGCTCCTTCCGGGTCACCGCTGCAGGCTTCCTTATATCGAAGCCGATTCAACGATAAAAACATGCAGCAATTCAAAGTGCTACAGCGACCCTTGTGCGTCTGCAAGACACCTGGCGCCGTCGTGGACTCGGCCAAGGAGGAGGCCATCACGATCGGTTTCGCAAATTCCGAACGATCGCGCTTCCGGCGACTAGAGCATCCCGCTTTCAAGTGGAATCACTGAAAGCGGATAGGATGCTCTAGAATCAAAGTGCTAGAGCGTCCTTTGTGCGTTCACTTGAACGCACGGCGCTCTAGTTCAACTAAGACGGTACGATTTGGTGAACTGCGACCGATGCACACGCACGTCCACGCTTAACGGCAAGTCGGTGATCACGAACTGATCGCCGCGCCGCGCCCGTTTGACTCCTCGTGCGGATTTTAGTCTATCCGTGGGCATCCGGGCTCGTTTGCAAAAATTACGCGATTGCGCTCTCCCCTACGCCCTGTCCCCCTCACCTCGATGGAGTATCTCGTCGTTCGCCCTATCCTGGGGCTCCGGAGATATTGCCGAGACAGATAGAGCGCCTGGCGCTTGGTGCATTGATATCCCTCACGATAGCGCTCGCGATAATATCGCCGCGGTCCATACTCATCATAGTATCGTGGGCGATAGTCGTCGTAATAACCAGGGCCGTTGGGACCGATGTAGAGTTCGAAGTCTTGAGAAAAACCGGCCGTCGGTGCCATCGACATGGCGACTATCGCGGCGGCGAGAAAATGCCTAACCCCTGTACCTGCCATCTTGGAGCTCCTCTCGTCATGAGGTGCAATTGTAGAGCTTCAATGATGAACGGGGGCAGAACGTTCCTCCCTAGATCAGCTTAACGCCCGCATCGCGCATGCGCCGCGTCATTGTCGCGAGTGATCCGTTCAGATCGATGCCGCGGCAAGCGCCGAGCACAACGGAGGTCGAAAAACCCTGGGCGACCGCATCGAGCGCCGAAAAGGCGACGCAGAAGTCGGTCGCAAGACCACAGAGCGATACCTTGGAGATGCCACGCTCGCGCAGGTAGCCGGCCAGGCCGGTAGGGGTCCGGTGATCGTTCTCGAAAAAAGCGGAATAACTGTCGATCTCGGTGCGGAATCCTTTGCGGACCACCAGCTCTGCCGTCGTCCATTCAAGATCCGGATGGAATTCAGCGCCCGGGCTGCCCTGAACGCAATGATCGGGCCAGAGCGTCTGCTCGCCGTACGGCATTGTAACCGTGGCAAAGGGCGCCTTGCCGGGATGGCTCGATGCGAAACTGGAATGGCCGGCGGGATGCCAGTCCTGCGTGAGGATGACATGGGCCGACTGCTGGATGAGGCGATTGACGATAGGCACGATTTCATCGCCGCCGGCAACGGCAAGGGCGCCGCCGGGGCAGAAATCGTTCTGCACATCGATGACGATCAAGGCTTCTTCAGCCATGGGCCCTCCTCGCGATCCAGCCGGACCGCACCGACCATCAACAAAATCGATTTAAACCGAAGATCAATCACAGAATTGGCCTGGCAGCAAGCGGGTTTGCTCGACGCCAAGCTTCGTCAGTTCTGCAGATCGTCCAGGTTGTCCGCGATGTTGATGCCCGTATTCGCGATGCCGATCGGGCGAGCCACGAAGTCGAGGAATTTCGCAATATCGACGGAAGGATGACGCGAAGCATAGATCACATCGCGATTCTTGATCGGGAAGGTCTGCCCGACGATCAGGCTATCCGGATTGGTCATATTGAAACGATAGACGATCGGATAGCGCCCGACGCTGTCGGGCTTCATGCCCTTGCTCAGCATCGTGTTGAATCGCTCTCTTCCGAGCAGGCTCATCACGATGTCTGGCTCTTCGTAACGGAAGACGAAATAACCCTTTGCATCGACCGTCCGGTCGGCACCACCGCCCGCGAGCGCCACGGCTTCGAGCAGGTTCAGATCATTGGCGCCGAACTCGACGCGCTGGTTTGCCCTGACCTGGCCAAGGATCGTGAACGTGCGCGGATCGCGGGTCACGAAGACCTGGTCGCCCGGCTTGACGTGAATATTTTCCGACGGGTTTTCGATGATCGACTTCAACAGGACCGTTCCGGTCTTCTTGCCGCGCACAAGCGTTACATAGGTCTCGTAAGGCTGCGCCGACGGACCGCCGGCCTTGGCGATGACCTCGTTGATCGACTCGCTGACGAGGTTCAACGGCACGACCGACGGACGGCCGACCGCGCCGGAGACGGTGACGATGCGCGATGCCGTGGACGTGCTGGTCACGATGACATCGGGCTCCACGGCCTTCTGCTTCAGTGCTTCGAGAATTGCCTGTCGCGCCTGTTCCAGCGTCAGGCCGGCAAAGCGAACCGGACCGACATAGGGAATGGCCGCCTTGCCATCAGGCTGGACAACCAGATCGATGTTGGTCTGCTTCGATTCCGTTGTGGAAAACAGCCCGTCGCTGCCCGCCTCGAAGATCGATATTTTCAGCTGGTCGCCGACGCCGATGACCACCTGCCCGACGCCACCGCCAATGCCGAAGCGCCGGCTGAGCGTCGTGGAAACATAGTCCGAGACCAATCGTGCCGATTGGCCATCAACGTCGACAATGTCAAAGACGGTCGCATTCTTCCTGCCGATCTGCGCACCGGACTGGCCGGCATCCGCAACGATATCGGTTGTCAGAGGTCCTTCTCCCGGCACGGCCTGACATCCCGCAAGCGCGGTGCAAAGCAGAAGGGCAGTCACTCGTTTCACTACGATACTCCGTATTCGGCACAGCGATGACTCTGCTTACAGATCTGCGCCGTATGTTTTCCCGGCAGGGAATCCGCCGGTCACTGCAAAGCACAATCGCCGTGCCACAACAAGCCACCTCACCACCAGGCAACTAAAATATTCAGCACTGCGCCTTTCCGGTCATACCTCCTCGACATTGTTTACGATCCGTCGCGGTAATTGTCTGGAAGGGGCCTTGCAACCTGTGTATCTAAGCCTTTGGGGTTGAAAGCTAGGTACTTTGAGTTAAAAGCTCACTAATACAGCGGGGACGGCTAGACGAATAAAATCGGGGAAAATAACAAATCGGTACTCTCGCCAATTGCAATTTACGTTTGGCACGGCAATTGGCTAGGACAATTTTAACGGCAGTTTAGAGCGTTCGATCATACATGACTGTTGAAATCATAGGGCGTGCATGCCTTGCCCCCGGAGCGAAATCGCCGGAGGCGCTGTTCAAGATTCTTCGGCAGGGCAAATGCACCGTATCCAGTGTTCCCTCGGACCGCTGGGATTTGGCTCGCTTTTGGCATCCCGTCATGGGCGTGCAAGGCAAGACCTATTCCTTTGCGGCCGGTGTGCTCGATCAAATCTATGATTTCGATCCGGCCGTCTTTGGCATGTCTCAGCGGGAAGCCATGTACATGGACCCGCAGCAGCGTGTGCTCTTGCAGCTCGCCTGGCGCGCGCTTGAAGACGCCAATATTTCCATGGCGTCCCTCCATGGCGAGAATGTCGGCGTCTATGTCGGCGCGTCGAGCCTCGACCACGCCAACCTGACGGTCGAAGATCCGGCCGCCGCCGGTCCCTATTTCATGACCGGCAACACGCTGTCGATCGTCTCAAACCGCATCTCCCACATCTTCGGGTTGAGCGGGCCGAGCATGACGGTGGATACCGCCTGTTCCTCCTCGCTCGTGGCGCTCGATCAGGCGATGCGGGCTCTCAGCGCCGGCGAGATCGACACCGCGATCGTCGGCGGCGTCAATATTCTTGCCCACCCCCTTCCCTTCGTCGGCTTCGCCCAGGCGCGGATGTTGTCGCCGGAAGGCCTCTGCCGGGCCTATGACAACGACGGCGCCGGCTATGTGCGCGCCGAGGGCGGCGTCGTCTTCATCCTGCGCCGCTCGGACCGGGCGCGCCGCGAACGCGACCGCAGCTACGCCAGGATCGTGGCGACCGGCGTCAATTCCGCCGGCCGGACCAATGGCATTTCGCTTCCTTCGCGCGAGGCGCAGGCCAATCTGCTCAGGGCCATTTACGAAGGCAACGGCATCGACGCCAACCAGGTCGCCTTCGTCGAGGGCCACGGGACCGGAACAAAGGTAGGCGACCCGGCGGAAGTATGGTCCATCGGCACCGTCATTGGCGCCAAACGCAGGGCGCCGGTGCCGATCGGCTCCATCAAGTCCAATATCGGTCACACCGAGCCGGCCTCCGGTCTGTTCGGCATGATGAAAGCCATCCTGGCGCTTGAGCACAACTACCTGCCGGCGTCGCTGCATTTCGATACGCCGAACGAACACATCGATTTCGACGGACTGAACGTTCGCGTCACCGCCAACCCGATCGAACTGCTCAAGGGCAAGCGTGCACGGCTTGCCGGCATCAACTCGTTCGGCTTCGGCGGCGCCAACGCGCACGTGGTCATCAGCGATCCGGAAACGGCACAGGAAGAGAAAGCCGCGCCTTCGTCGGCCGGTCACGTGTTCATGGCAAGCGCCCACACGGCGTCGAGCCTCGAGAACCTGTTGAAGGAGTACAAGGCGAGCTTTGCGAGCGCGTCGAAGGAAGAGACGCGCGCGATGATCGCCGCCTCCGGCGCCAACCGCACCCATATGCGCCATCGCTTCGCGGCGCGCAGCGATCACCCCGAAGATATCGTGCGTGCAATCGCCAGCCATCTGGACAAGCCCCGCTCCGACATCGGCGAAGTGGGCGAAGCCCCGGTGAAGGATGCAAAGGTCGCGTTCGTCTTTTCGGGCAACGGCTCTCAATGGGCCGGCATGGGCGTCGAAGCCTTCCGCGAGAACTTGCACTTCCGTCAGTCCTTCACGTCCGTCAGCGCGCTCTTCAAGTTCCATTCCGACATCGTCCTGACCGACCTACTGACGGATCCGGAGCTCGACAAGAAGCTCTCGGATACGAAGATCGCGCAGCCGCTGCTTTTCGCTGTGCAGGCTGCTCTCTCGGATTCTCTGGTCGCGATGGGCATCAAGCCGGCTGCGGTATTCGGCCACTCGGTCGGCGAGATTGCAGCCGCCTATGCGGCCGGCGCCCTGTCGCTCGTCGATGCCGTGTCGATCGTTGCCAAGCGGTCGCTGCATCAGGATCTCCTGGCGGGCCAGGGAACGATGGCGGCCGCGATGCTTGGCGAGGACGCGGCCCAGGCTTTCGCGCAGGCCCGCGGTCTCAACGAGCTCTGCGTCGCAGCCGTCAACGCGCATAATTCGGTCACCATGTCCGGTCCGGCGCACGAAATCTCCGCTTTCCGCGACGCCGCGCGCAAGGCCAAGATCCCGGTCCAGATCCTCGACATCAACTACCCGTTCCACCATCCGGTCATCGACCAGGCAAAGCAGGCGTTCCTTTCCGACATTCCGGACATTGCCCCGCGGCGGACAGAGCTGACCTATCTCTCGACCGTAACCGGCGCGGCACTTGAGGGAACGCAGCTCGACCCGGACTATTGGTGGAAGAACGTCCGCGAACCGGTCCGCTTCCAGGCCGCAGCGGAGGCGGCGCTCGAACTCGGCTGCCGGCTTTTCATCGAAATTTCCCCGCGCCCGATCCTGGCATCCTATGTCAAGGAAACGATCAAGCAGGCCGCCTTCCCGGCGGCGGTCGTCCCGACATTGCTCCGCGACGTCGGCGAGAGCGGTCACGATCCGATTTCGGCGTCGATGGCGCGCGCGGTCGCGCACGGTGCGGCGGTCGACCGGCCCCGCGTCTATGGCAAGCGCAACGCTTTCGTCGAATTGCCGGCGCTGCCCTTCGAACCGGTCGAGCTGCGGCCTGCGGCCACGACCGATTCCACCGACCTCTTCGGCCGTGCCGCCCGGCCTTATCGCCTGACGGGCTGGCGCAGCGATCCGAACAGCGGAAGCTGGAAGAACCACGTCGACGCGCACCTCTTCCCGGATCTGGCGGAGCATGTCGTCGACGGCAAACCGATATTGCCGGGTAGCGGCTTCATCGAAGTGGCGGTTTCCGCCGCACAGCAGTACTACGGCAGTGACGAGGTGGAGATCACCAATATGGAGATCGTTCGCCCGCTGGAGCTCAATGACAGCCGCATCATGGAGCTGTCGACCATCCTGTCGCCAGAGACGGGCGACATCGAGATCCGCTCGCGCGAGCGCCTCTCGGAGGACGATTGGACGGTGCATGCCGTGGCGCGAAGCCGCAAGCCCGTGCCCGGAAAAAACAATGCCTCTCCGTCCTTCGCCAAAATGGCGAAAACGGCAAGTGTCGATCCTGCGAAAGCCTACGATACGGCGAAGCAATTCGGGCTCGACTATGGTCCGAGCTTCCAGTTGCTTTCAAAGGCCGTCGCATACGGCGACCGGGTCATCGAAGTCGAACTGAAGGCGCCGAATGCGGCCGGGCACCCGCTCGTCACCTATTCCCTCCATCCAATCTCGGTCGACGCCACGTTCCATGGGCTCGTTGCGCTCTTCGACCGCTTTACGGGCGACAAGGGCGGCGCACCCTACATTCCGGTTCGCTTCGGCTCCGTGCATGTCGTCAATGCCGGCCGGCCGATTGCCCGTGCAACGATCGAGATCGAGCGCGTCAGCGCCAATTCGATTAAGGCAAGGTTCCATTTCTTCGACAAGTCGGGCGAAGCGATCGCACATTTCGACGATTGCCGTTTCCGCCGCACCTATTTGCGCAAGCACAAGACGCTGGACGGGCTTTCCTTCCACTACGAGACAGTGCTCTCCGAGACGACGCCGGCCGACGCCAAGCGGGCCGCACCCATGCCGTCCTTGCTGACGGCGCCCGCCGGTGGCGACGACAGCGTGGACAACGCGACCCTGCTGTTCAACGCTGCGATCTACCGCGCCTGCCAGGAAATCGCGCTGAAGCTTGCAAGGGGGGGCGCCACGATCCGCGGCGATGCCCTGCCCGGCGACTTCGCCTTCCAGTGTTTCCTGACAAGCTGCCTCTACGTATTGGAGGACGCCGGGCTCAGCGAACATCAAAATGGTGTCTGGACGGTCGCGCGGGAGTTCAGCCTTCCGGCCGTGGCCGAAATCCTCGGCGAACTCTATGGCGAGCGTCCCGACCGTGCGGTCGAAGCCGTGCTTATCAACAATGCCCACGCCGAAGCCTTAAGCCGGCTTGACGCGCTCTTCGCCGCGGGGCCGGATGGCGACCACTCTCCGTCCTTCGCGGGCTTCATCAGCGACGCGACGCTCGACCACCAGGCCGTGCATTCCGTTGCGAGCCGGCAGCGCATGGAGCGGGTGCTCGGCGCGGCGGAACGGGCACTGACTGCGCAAACCACCGGCGTCCCCTTGCGCGTTGTCGAATTCGGAAGCGTGTCGACGGGTTTCACGCGTCGGCTCGCTGACCTCGCGGCGCGTCATGGCGCGAACCTGGTCGTCGCCGAACCGCGCGACAACGCGCAGCGCAACCTTGAGATCGCGTTCGAGAACGATGCGCATGTGCGCATTCTCAAGAAAAGCGAATTCGCGGCGATCGCGCCCTTCGACCTCGCCGTCAGCGCCTCGGACAATCTTTACCAGCTGATCGAGGATGAAGTCGCGCTGCGCACTGCATTGCGCGCGATGCTGCGCGAAGGCGGCGCCCTCGCTGCAGCCGTCAGTGCGCCCTCCGTCTTCGGTGACTTCGCTCTCGGATTGTCCGACGGCTGGTTTGCCCGCAGTCAGACGGCTGAGTTCCCGATCGGCAATCTTGCTGCCGTATCGCATTGGCAGAAATGTCTTTCGGATCTCGGACTGCGCGATATCGACGTCGCGGACCATGAGTGCGCACACGGCAACATCATTCTGCTCGAGGCCCGCGGCGCGACCGCGACGACAACATCCGGCGAGCCGGTGCAGGAGAACAAGGCCGTTTCCGGCCCCTACCTGATCATCCAAGTGGAAGGTACGCCCCACGACACCGCGTCGATGCCTGGCCACGCCGTACCAGTTTCGCTCGTGGGCGACATCGCCGTGGACGTTGCGACACTGCAGACGGCGCTCGGTACAATGGGCGAGAATCCTGTTCGCGCGGTGCTCGTTTCGCCCGCGACGGGTCGTGCGGGCGAAACCGATTCCGCCTCGCTGCAGACTTATGTGCTTGCGCTGAGCGCCTTCGCCGAAGCACTGAGGCAGCATCTCGCCGGCGCTGACGCGTCAGTCGACGACCGCGCTCGCCTGGTGCTCGTTGCTCCGGGCGGCGCGCCGGTTACTTCTGACGCAAGTGGCGTTGCGCTCAGTGGGGTGAATTCCGGCCTCTGGGCGTTCGCTCGCGTTCTTCAGAACGAGTACGAATTCCTCGATGTCCATTCGCTCGACCTTGGTGGTCCCGACAAGGCGAGCCTGGAGGATGGCATCGCGTCGGCATTGCCGCTGTTGACGGTGTCCGGTTCAAATCGTGAATGGTTGCTGGACAAGGCCACTGGATTGCTCTCGGAAATCCGCGCCGTCCCCGGCCCCGCCGTCAGAACGGAAGGCAAGACAAGTGCCTTCGCGGCAGCGACCATCCGCCAGCGCGTCAGCTCGCAGGTTGCGAGCATCGCCTGGGAGGAAGCTGACGTACCGCAGGCCGGAAGGGGCGAGATCGTCGTCGCGGTTGCGGCAACGGGGCTGAACTTCCGCGACGTCATGTGGGCAATGGGCCTTCTTCCCGAGGAAGCGCTCGAGGACGGGTTTGCCGGCGCGACGATCGGCATGGAGCTTTCGGGCCATGTGATGGCGGTCGGCGAAGGGGTCGACGACCTTGCCGTCGGCGACGCGGTCATGGCGATCGCATCTTCGGCATTCTCGACGCACGCGGTCGTTTCCCGCGCGGGCGTTGCAAAACTGCCGCGAACCATCAGCCCCGTGGCCGCTGCCACGGTGCCGGTCGCTTTCCTCACGGCCTATTACGCGATGGTCGAGCTCGGCCGCATCCAGGCCGGAGAGACGATCCTCATCCATGGCGCTGCAGGCGGCGTCGGCCTGGCCGCGCTCCAGGTCGCCAAGCTCAAGGGCGCCAAGGTCATAGCGACGGCTGGAACGCGTGAAAAACGGCGCTTCCTGGCGATGCTCGGTGCCGATCATGTCTTCGATTCGCGGTCGCTCGGTTTCGTCAACGACGTGCGCGCCGTCACCGGCGGAGAGGGCGTCGACCTGGTGCTCAACTCGCTGTTCGCCGAGGCGATGGAACAAAGCCTCGCGCTGGTGAAGCCTTTCGGTCGGTTCCTGGAACTCGGCAAGCGCGACTATTACGCGGATAGCAAGATCGGATTGCGGCCGTTCCGGCGCAATGTCAGCTATTTCGGCATCGATGCCGACCAGCTTCTGGTCAACGCGCCCGCGCTCACCAAACGCATCTTCATGGAAATCGGGGCGCTTTTCGAGGAAGGCAAGCTGACGCCGCTCCCCTACCGGGCCTTCGATTTCGATGAAATCGGCAACGCCTTCCGTCTGATGCAGAATGCCGGGCACATCGGCAAGATCGTCGTCCTGCCGCCGGTCGCCGGCAAGCACGAAATCGCCGTGAAGACGCATAAGGGAGTCAAGGTGGATGCGGACGGCGTTCATCTCGTTGTCGGCGGCATCGGCGGTTTCGGCCTCGCAGCCGCCAACTGGCTGGTCGAAAAGGGTGCACGCAGGATCGCACTGTGCTCGCGCCGCGGTCAGGCGGACGCCGAGACGAGCGCGGTGCTCGCGCACTGGAAGAAGGCGGGCGTGTCTGCTTCGCTCCATGCCTGCGACATCACCGACGCTGCCGCGGTCGACGGGCTTCTTGCGACGCTTCGCGCCGAGGTGCCGCTGCGTTCCGTCGTCCATGCGGCGATGGTACTGGACGACGCCCTGATCAGCAATCTCAACCGCGAGCGCAACCGGCCCGTGATCGATACGAAGGCCAAGGGCGCAGCAATCCTCGACCGGCTGACGCGTAACGATCAACTCGACAACTTTATCCTGTTCTCCTCGGCAACGACCCTGGTCGGTAACCCCGGACAGGCCAACTATGTCGCAGCCAACGGCTATCTCGAAGGCCTTGCCCGCGCCCGACGCGCGGAGGGCCTGGCGGGTCTCGCCGTCGGCTTCGGCGCGATCGCCGACGCCGGTTATCTCGTGCAAAACACCGACGTGAACGATCTTCTGGCCAAGCGCATCGGCAAGACCGCCTTGAAGGCCCAGGTGGCGCTGGACATGGTCGAAAGCCACATGGCCTCGGATCCCGGCACCGTCGATGCGGCGGTCGTTATGATTTCGGAGATCGACTGGACGGCCGCGCGCAACCTGCCGGTCGCCCGCAATGCGCTCTTCGAGGTGATCCTACGCAGCGCGGATCAGCATTCTTCCGGTGCCGAGGGCGCGAAGATGGACCTCGTCGCGATGATCGAGGGGAAGTCACCGCAGGAAGCGGAAGACATCCTGTTCGACCTGGTGGCAGGCGAGATCGCCGCAATCCTTCGCGTGTCGAAAGATACAGTGACCCGTGGCAAGATCCTGAAGGAAATCGGTCTGGACAGCCTGATGGCGGTGGAACTCGGCATGAGCTTCCAGCAGAACACCGGTTTCGACATGCCCTTGAGCGGCGTCGCCGACAATACGACGGTGGGCGATGTTGCGCGCAAACTCTATGAAAAGGTAAGCAAGCGAGACCAGGGCAACGATGGCGAGGCGGCCGATGACCGGCTTGTGAGCGAACTTGCACAGCGCCACGTCGGGGCTGATAGGGAAAAAGCACTGAGCCAATGAGCAACGACGGAAACGGCCAGACCTTCTCCAAGATGAACAGCAGCCTCAAGGAGAACCTGCTGGACAGGATGAGGAACACGCACCAATCGTCCGAGCGCAACCGCGTGGCGCGCTCGGAACGGGAGCTGCCGGCCCCTCCCCGTCGCCGCCAGGCGCGCTTCGAGGATCTTCCCGAATATAAGCAGGTGCTCACGCAAAAATTCGCAAGCGAGCAGTTGGGTATTGCCAATCCCTTCTATCGGGCACACCAGACGGCAGCCGGCGCGACGACCGTGATCGACGGTCGCACGATGATCAATTTCGCCTCCTACGATTACCTCGGGCTGAACCGCCACGCCCACGTGCTCGATAGAGCGCGCGATGCGATCGGCAACTTCGGGATTTCCGCTTCCGCAAGCAGGCTTGTTGCCGGGGAGCGGCCCGTGCATGTCGAGCTTGAGGAAAAGATTGCTCGCTTCTATGGCGTCGACGCGGCGGTTTGTTTCGTCAGCGGTTATCTCACCAATGTTGCCGCCATCAGTTGCCTGATGGGACCAAAGGACCTCGTCATCCATGACGAGTTCATCCACAACAGCGCGCTTGCCGGCATCAAGCTTTCCGGCGCTACGCGCCGTCTCTTCAAGCACAACGACACGACCGATCTCGAGCATGTGCTTCGTACCGTTGCCGGCGAATACCGTCACATCATGGTCATCGTCGAAGGCATCTATTCGATGGACGGCGATGTCGCGAACCTTCCCGCGCTGTTGAAGCTCAAGGCCGAATATGGCTTCTGGCTGATGGTCGACGAGGCCCATTCTCTCGGTGTTCTTGGGCGGCACGGCAAGGGTCTGGCCGAACACTTCGGCGTCGATCCCCACGAGATCGACATCTGGATGGGAACGCTGTCGAAAACGACGTCGAGCTGCGGCGGCTATATTGCCGGGAGCGAAGCATTGGCGGCGGTGCTCAAGGCATCGGCCGGCGGCTTCGTCTACAGCGTCGGCCTGGCACCGGTGCTCGGCGCATCGGCGGTCGCCAGCCTCGATATCCTCGAACGCGAGCCCGAACGCACCGCGGCGCTCAGGCGCAACGGCGGCCTGTTTCTCAAGCTTGCCAAGGAAGCTGGCCTCGATACCGGCTTGAGCGGCGGCTTCTCGGTCGTTCCGGTCATCGTTGGCGATTCGCTCCGCGCGGTGCAGCTTTCCAACGATCTGCTCGCGGCCGGAGTGAACGTACTGCCGATCATCCATCCGGCCGTACCGGAAGGATTGGCGCGGCTGCGCTTCTTCATCACCAGTGATCACACCGAAGAGCAGATCCGCCGTACCGTCGCGCTCACCGCCGAGCGCCTCAAGGATTTGACTGAACGGAATTTCGGGCTTGGTGGAGTCGATATCGAACAGATGTTGAAGGCGCTGTCGGCGCGGTAGGATCATTTCTTACGCAATTCCAAGAGAACCGTTACACGCGTTTCCGGAATTCTCTACAAACCTCTGCTCCCGAGCCGCAGGCGGAAACCTCAGCATGACCCATGTGATCATCACCGGTGGCTCGAGCGGCATAGGCCTGGCACTTGCCTCCGTCTACGCGAGCCGCGGCGCACGGCTCTCTCTCATCGCGCGCTCCCGTGATCTTCTGGAGCAGGCCAGGCAAAAGCTCCTCTCGGAGCATGGCGCAAAGGCCGGAGATGTCCAGGTGGAAGCAGCCGACGTTGCCCGGGAGGAAGAAATCGAAACGGCCATTCGGCGCTGCATCGAAACCTTCGGCCCCTGCGACATTCTCGTGACCTCGGCCGGCATCGTCGAACCGGCGCCTTTCGAGGAACAGCCAAGCACAGCCTTCCGCCGACAGATGGAAACGAATTTTTCGGGCACGGTGCACGCAGTGCGCGCCGTCTATGCGGACATGAAGCGACGGCGTGGAGGAAAGATCATGATGATCTCCTCGGGCGCCGGTCTCATCGGCATCTATGGCTATTCGGCCTACTGCGCGTCAAAATTCGCGCTTCACGGTTTTGCCCAGGCGCTGCGCAGCGAGGCGCGAAGGCATAATGTGCAGATATCGGTGAGCTTCCCGCCGGACACGGAAACCCCGCAGTTCAAGCGCGAACTCTCTCTGCGCCCGCGCGAGGCAAATGCGGTGATGGGAACTGTCCGGCCATGGCCGGCGGATGCGGTCGCCCGCAGGATTGCCGAAGGCATCGGCAGGGGACGTTTCGAAGTTTACTTCGGCGCGACCCTGTTCCTGCTCGGCCGGTTCGGCCCGGCCGCCAGGCCATTCATCAACTGGTGGCTCGATCGGACGATCGCACGCCACAGTGGACGGTGACCGCCGATATCCCCGACCGCGCTTGTACCGATCGGAGATAGGTTCTAAGTGTCGGGCGATTGCCGTGCAGCATTTCAAAGTGCTACAGCGACCTTAGCACGTCCGATTGGACGCGCGGCGCTGTAGGAGGACGCGGCGCGACCGATTGGCCTGAAGGTAACCGTTTGCCGCAAATTTCCTTTCATCTCCATGATTATCCGGCGGCGCTGACCCTTTTTTGCTATCTCCTGTCCTGCGCCGTGATTTTCTTCACGGATCGCTTTGCGCTGCCGGCGCGCGAGCGCAGGAGGAACAGGCCTCCCTATGGGCGCAATCAGGATATTGCCAACATCCTTGCGCGCCTGCCGGTTATAGCGCTCGTCTTTGCCGGTTTTTTCGCGATTTCCTGGCGGCCGCTCTATGCCGCTGCCGGCGTCATGAGCTTCTTTATCATCTTCACCGGCATTTCCCGCGCGAAGTTCAAGTTCATCCGCGAGCCGCTGGTATTCTCGGACATCGCCCTCGTTGCGGACGTCTTCAAATACAAGACGATCTTCTACGCGACTTCGCTGAATATCCTGTTCTGGATCGTCGCTTTCCTTTACGTGTTCGGCGTTTCCGCGCTCTACATGTATTTCGAGCCGAGCATCTTGCCCGAGCAGGGCAAGCTGTTCTGGATCCTGCTGATGATCCTCGTTGCCAGCGCGCCCTGGGGGCTTTTGTTTTACGGTCCGGTGAACCGACCGACAGCGGCTCTCGTGCAGCAGCTCGTCAGGGCCATCAACGTCAAGATGAATACGGTGCGCTTCGGGACGTTTGCCTCCGTCGTCTTCCATTTCATCATATGGCTGGGCGTGAAACGTGAAAAAATCGTCGCCGAAATCTCTGAACGGCTTCGCGCCGCCGTGCTGGATCTTATCGGGCACGAAGAAGCCCCGCTGATCGTCGTCTGGCAATCGGAATCCTTCATCGACATGCGCCACTTCGGCGTCGACACGATCAAGCTGCCGACGATCGACCGGCTGCGCAAGCAGGCGGTGCAGTGGGGCCGCCTCGGCAATGTGTTCGAGGGCGGCTACACCCTGCGCACCGAATTTGCAGTGCTGAGCGGACTTGTCCCGGACGATCTCCATGTCGATGCGAGTTATCCCTATCTGCGCGCCTCCCACTATGCGGACGTCGTCTGGCCGGGCAAATTGAAACGCGCCGGCTGGCAAACACACTTCATCCACCCCTACGACCGCACTTTCTTTCTCCGGCACAAGGCAATGCCGCAGCTTGGCTTCGACAAGCTCACCATGTTGGACGCCTTCGACCACAAGCCCGAGCGCGACGGGCTCTATGTCTCCGACGCGACGCTGACAGCGAGAGTGATCGCGGAAGCGGAGAAACTGCCGGAAGACGAGAGCGGCTTTTTCTTCGTCGCATCCATGGCCAATCACGGGCCATGGGAGCCCGGCCGCGTGGGTACGCTCACGAACCCGGTCGATATCTATATGGCAATCCTGCAGCAGTCGGATGCCGCCCTCAAGCAGTTGGTCAACCGTCTCAACAAGCTTGAGCGTCCTGTGTGGCTCGTCTTCTACGGCGACCATGCGCCTCTTCTGAAATCCTTTGCGGACCCTTTCCCGGATCCCCGCACGGACTATTTCATCGTGCCGCTCGCCAAGGCCCGCCCCGCCCAATCCGGTGCGAAAGCACCCCAGGACGAGGACCCATGGAACCTGATACGGTCGCTGCTCAGACATGCGAACCTGCAGAAGGACACGCTGCAATAGCGGCGGCGACTGACAATGACAGCAGCGGACACGACGATCAATAGCTCGACACCACGGACGTTCCTGTTTCTGCAGGGCCCCTCGTCGCCGATCTTTGCCAAGATCGCCACCCGGCTCGAGGCATTGGGCCACACCTGTCTGCGCATCAACCTCAACGTCGGCGACCAGATCTTCTGGCGACGCGGGGGCGCCTTCAATTATCGCGGCTCCATGTCGGCGTGGCCGACCTATGTTGAGGCCTTTATTCGGCGCCACGCCGTCAGCGACCTGGTGCTGCTTGGCGAAGAGCGCCCCTGCCATAACGCCGCGATCGCCGCAGCCCGCCAGACAGGCGTTGCCGTCTTCATCGTGGAGATGGGCTATTTGCGCCCGGACTGGTTGACGCTGGAGCGCGGCGGCATGTCGTCCAATTCGCATTTTCCGGTCGAGCCGGACCAGATCCTGCGAGCGGCTGCTGGCCTGCCGGAACCGGACTGGCGGCGGCGTTACGAACAGTCTTTCCTCGCCGAAGCAGCCTACGATCTGCTTTACAATCTTCCGAACGTCTTCCTTTGGTTTCTTTTTCCGGGCTATCGCCGACACGGGATCTTTCATCCCCTAGCGGAATATGCGGGGTGGCTCTTGCGCCTCAGCACGCAGAGCCGGCGACAACGGGCAGCCGGTGCCCTCATCCGCTCGCTAACCTCGGAGGCGAGCGATTATTTCGTCTATCCGCTGCAACTGGAGACCGACTATCAACTGCGTGCGCACTCGCCGTTTAACAGCCAGACGGAGGCGATCCGCGCGATCCTTGCCTCCTTCGCGCGCCACGCACCCGCAGCCATCAAACTGGCAATCAAGACCCATCCACTCGACAACGGCCTCATCCGCTGGCGCAAGATCGTCGTTGAAGAAGCCGGCAAGATGGGAATCGCAGACCGTGTCACCTTTCTCGATGGCGGCAATCTGGACGCTTTGGTGCTGGGGAGCGCGGGCGTCGTTACGGTCAACTCGACCGCCGGCCTGCATGCGTTGAAGCAGGGCAAGCCCGTAAAAGTGCTCGGCAGTGCCGTATTCGACATTGCGGGGCTGACCGATCAGCAGCCGCTCGACGCGTTCTGGCTGTCCCCGCAAGCGCCTGATCCGGACTTGAGCATGGCCTTGTTCAGATTGATGGCCGCGGCCATCCAGGTCCGTGGCAATTTCTATTCAAGCGCAGGCACCAGCGCCGGCGCAAACGCGATCGCGGAGCGTTTGCATCGGGGCGTCGTCAACGAGCCCGGGGCTTTCGTCGACCCTCCGCCCCGGCGAAAGCCGGCGAAAAGCACACTGCCCGCCGCCTTTGCCAGTCGCTAGAGCCCGATCACGCCACGCCGGCGCGCAAGAGATCATGGATATGGAGGATGCCGATCGGGAGTCCGGCGTCGTCTACGAGAAACAGGACCGTCACCTTGTGTTCCTGCATGAACTCCATGGCGACGCTGGCAAGCACGTCGCCTTTGACGACCCTCGGATTGTGCGACATCACGTCCTCGACCGGCTGAAGCAGCAGGTCGCCTGCCATGTGGCGGCGCAGGTCGCCGTCGGTAATCACGCCGATCAGCGCACCCCGTTCGTCGACAATGCCGACGACGCCAAATCCCTTCGACGACATCTCGATGACCGCTTCGCTCATCGGACGGCCGACCGACAGCAACGGCACCTGTTCCGCCACATGCGCAAGTTCATGCACGAGGCGCAACTGTGCGCCGAGCTTGCCGCCGGGATGGAATGTCTTGAAATCTTCAGCCGAGAAGCCGCGACGCTCCAGGAGCGCGATCGCCAACGCGTCTCCGACGGCGAGCTGCAGCATGGCCGACGTCGTGGGAGCAAGGCCGTGCGGGCAGGCTTCCGGAACCTTCGGCAGCACCAGGGCGATTTCGGAATTGCGGGCAAGAATACTGTCGCGATTGGCGCAGATCGAGATGACCGGCACCTTGAAGCGCTTGGCGTAGGTGAGCATGTTGCCAAGCTCGGCAGTCTCTCCCGACCAGGAAAGCAGGATCAGGACATCCTGCGACGTGACCATGCCGAGATCACCATGGCTCGCCTCGGTCGGATGGACGAAATAGGCGGACGTACCGGTGGACGCCATGGTCGCCGCGATCTTGCGGCCGATATGCCCGCTCTTGCCGACGCCTGACACGACGACCCGGCCCTCGCTGTCGCCGATCAATTCGATCGCATCGACAAGGCTGCGCGCAAAGGCTTCATCCGTCGTCAGGTGATCGGCGAGAGCCTTGATCCCATTGGTTGCGGTCGTCAGCGTCCTGCCGATCGAATCCAGCATGGCGGAACGGGATTGCCCATCCGCTTTCACTTGTCTCAAGCCCATCGTTGACCCTAGTTTCCGCGACGAAATTGTCCGAAAGCCCGCCGTTTCAGCGGCAGTCGAAGCATATAAAAGGCTGATAAGCGCTTTTTCTTGGCAAACCAAGTCTATTTGCGCCTGTTTGCACTGAAACCGGCCGTGCTCGACCGTCAGCCCGCACGCTTTTCCTCGATAACCTCGTGCGGCAGCTCGCCATCACCCGCAAATTCCGCAAGCGTCATCGAATCGAGGATGGAGGCCATCGCGTCACGGACGGTCGTCATCGATATCCGTACACGACAGGTCTCGGGGTCGCTGCAGTCCTCGCAGACCTCATAGGCCGTGCGACTGGCGCAACGGATCGGTGCGAGGGGGCCGTCAAGCGTGCGTATGACGTGACCGATGCGAATCTCCGATGCCGGGCGGGAAAGCGAATAGCCGCCACCCGGTCCCTTCTTGGAACGCAGCATGCCGGCGTTGCGCAATTCGAGCAGAATTGTGTCGAGAAATTTTTTCGGAATGTTGTTGCGCAGGGCGATTTCATTGATGAAAGCGGTCTCGCCAGGTTCGAGCCGCGCCAGGTCGACGAGGGCCTTGAGGCCGTATTTGCCTTTCTTCGTCAGCATTCCCAGAAATTCTCCTCCCGGTCCCCGAACGCCGGGACCGTTGGCAGCAACACATCTCGTCTTGGCATAACACAAGAAACGCGTCGCCAGTACACAATTTTGGTCGACAATTCGGGAGGATGAAATTCGAAATTGATGGATTTATTGCCGCATTGCGACGGACGCTACAGCGCCGCGCGTCTTATCGGACGCGCAAAGGGCGCTGTAGCACTTTGAATCGCTGCATGTTTTTTCACGATTTAACGAAACATGCAGTAGGTCACGCCGCTGCAATGCCAACCTGATGGTTGCGGGCACTCTGGCCGGCGAGCAGGCGGCCGATGGCCGCACGCGCTTCATCGGCAGAGCGGAAACGTTGCGCGTCCAAGTCCCAGACGTGATACTTCACGGCCAAAAACTTCAACCGGTCCTCGTCAGGGACAACAACACCGACGGCCTCGCCGCCATATTCGATAACTTGCTTGCTCATGTAATACGCTCCTCCACGCCTCGCAGCGCGGATCATTCGATTCTCGGCAAAAGGTGAATTCTGGAAGTTCGGACGGTCACATTCGGCGAAGTGCGCGAAGGTGACGTTTCACTGTTGCACGACAATAGGAACGCGAGCCGCAGAAAGCGGCGGTCGAGACGATTCCGGACATGTCACTCTCCTTTGGCTGGGCCCGGCGCATCGCGCCGCGGCGGTTCATGAACAATGTGAGGCGGACTCCTGCCGCATCACGGTTCGCAAACTAGAATAATCTACCAAATTAGTCAATTCCAAAAACAAAGAGGAGAAAAATAATTCTCTCCGATCCTGTTTTGAACCGTCATGGCGACAATTCTATTTTTGTCGTCCCCGGTGGGACTCCGACGCTATCTAGGTAGCGACGAATCAATCTGCAAGGGACGACTGGTATAAAGACAGTACTTTCGGACGAAAAAGGGGCGGCCGGCCGGCCGCCCCTTTTTGGTTTTGCCATTTGTGATCGGATCACGCGGATGGCGTTCCCGGCTGCTGCGCCGCGGTGCGAGCGGCCTCGCGATCCTTCCACCAGCGGCTCAGGAACAGCAGGATCGGCCCACCGATATAGATCGACGAGGTTGTGGCGACGATGACACCGAAGATCATCGGCCAAGCGAAGCTGCGCACCGTTTCGCCGCCCCAGACCGCCATCGGCACCAGCGAAAGGGCCGTCGCCATCGAGGTGAAAATGCATCGCGCAATCACCTGGTTGATGCTCATGTCGATGAGATCGGAGAAGGGCATCGACTTGTACTTGCGCAGGTTTTCACGCATGCGGTCGTAGACGACCACCTTATCGTTCACCGAATAGCCGATCATCGTCAGCAGTGCGGCGATTGCCGTCAGGTTGAAGTCCACGCCGGTAAGCGCGAAGAAGCCCACCGTCTTGGTGATGTCGAGCAACAGCACCGCGATCGCGCCGACGGCGAAGTGCCATTCGAAGCGGAACCAGATGTAGAGCAGGATCGCCACCATCGCGAGACCGACGGCAAGGAAGCCCGAGCGTTGCAACTCGCCGCTGATCGTCGGCCCGACGACCTCGGTCCGCTCCAGGGTCGCGCCCGGAACGGACGCCGTCACCGCATCCTTGATCCGGTTCAGCGCCGCCGTCTGCTCCTGCTCGCCACCCGGCTGCCGCTGGACGCGGATGAGCACGGACTGGCCCCCGCCGAAGTCCTGCAGGGCGACCTCGCCGAGATTGAGCGCCTCGAGCCCGTGGCGCAGCGTCGGCAGGTCGATCTTCTCCTTGGCCGCTGCTTCGACCTGGATACCACCGACGAAGTCGATGCCGTAGTTAAGGCCCGGCGTGAAGAACAGGACGACCGAGCTGATCGACAGGAAGGCGGAGAAGCCGATCGCCTGGAAGCGGCGCTTCATGAAGGAGATGGTCGGCAGGTGCGGGACGCCGCCGAAGAGCGACGGAATCTCCAGCTTCTTCATCTTGCGGCGGACGACGACCTCGCGCATCAAGAGGCGCACGACGGTGACCGACGTGAACATCGAGATGATGATGCCGAGCATCATGGTGACGGCGAACCCGCGAACCGGACCACTGCCCAGCCAGAACAGGAGCACCGTGCCGGAGAGCGTGGTGACGTTGGAGTCGAGGATCGTCGCGTAGGCCTTGTTAAAGCCGACATCCAGCGCCTTCATCGCGCCGGCGCCCCCTTCGGTCTCTTCGCGGATGCGCGCGTTGATAAGGATGTTGGCGTCGACGGCCATGCCGATGCCGAGAATGATACCGGCAATGCCGGGCAGGGTGAGCGTCGAGCCGATCATGCCGAGAACGCCGATCGTCAGGGCTGTGTGCAGGACCAGGCCGACATTGGCGATCATGCCCCAGGCGCCATAGAGGACGACCATGAGGGCGACGACGAGGCCGAAGCCGGCGAGACCGGTGTAGAGACCCATGCGGATCGAATCGCTGCCGAGGTTCGGGCCGACCGAACGCTCTTCGATGATCGTGAGCGGCGCCGGCAACGCACCCGAGCGAAGGAGCGCGGAAAGAACCGTTGCCTCCTGAGCGGTGAAATTACCGCTGATCTGGCCACGGCCGCCGAGGATCGGCTCGTTGATGACCGGTGCGGTCAGCACCTTGCCGTCGAGGACGATTGCGAAGGGACGGCCGACATTTTCGCGCGTGATCTCAGCGAACTGGCGGGCGCCAAGCGAATCGAAGGTGAAGTCCACGACCGGCTGGTTCGTACGCTGGTCGAAGCCGACCTTGGCATCGTCGAGACGCTCGCCGGAAATGGCGACGCGGCTTTCGACCGGATAGCGGTTGCCGTCATTGGCGCCAGGAAGGATGTCGACGCCGCGCGGTGCCGGCTGCGTGACGTCCACGGTCTGATCGAGCATGTGGAAGCTCATCTGCGCCGTGGAGCCCAGGAGCTCGCGCAGACGGGTCGGATCCTGCAGACCAGGTAACTGGACGAGGATGCGGTTCGAGCCGACGCGCTGGATCAGTGGCTCGGCCACGCCGACCTGGTCGACGCGGTTGCGGATGATTTCCAGGCTCTGCTCGACCGCCTTGGTCATGCGGTCGGCAAGCCCTGCCTCGGTGATCGCGAGCGTTACCACGTCGCCGTTCGTCGTCACCTCGACCTCGGGAGCGGCGCCGCCGAAGCCGATCGCGCCGACGGGCGTCGCCAGCTCCTGCAGCTTCGGCAGCACCTTTTCGCGATCGGCCGCATCCGCGATGCTGACCGTTACGGCGTTGCCGCTGATGCGCGCCGACGAGGCGGAAACGCGTTCGCCGCGGAGAACCCGGCGGGTATCGTCAAGAAGCGTATTGAGCCGCGCCTTCTGCAGGCCGGCGCCGTCGACCTCGAGAACGAGGTGCGAGCCGCCCCTCAAATCGAGGCCGAGAGTGACCGGCTTGAAGGGCAGGACCGACGTGAATTGCTCTCTCATGGCTTGCGGCAGAACGCTCGGCACCGCCGCGAGGCATCCGAAGATTATGATCGCGACATAGGCGAGAACCGCCCATCTGGATGTACGCATTTGGAAATTCCGTAAACGCCTGAACGCGCTCAACCAGCGGCGTCCGGGTCAGGTTTTCATCAAAACTCCGGCGGACCGGAGATCGCCGGCCCACCAAACACACTGAAGGATGCTTTATGCCTGGGGTGGAGCGCGAATGCGTTCGCTGAAAAACGGCGCTCCTGCTACGACGTCCGCTTTCGGAACCGACGGCGGTCGAGCGTTGTTAAGGGCAGGCAAGCTGGCGAAGTCAAAGGGAAGAACCGGTGGGAGATCGCCCCCGGTGGTCGATTTTCCATCCGCCCGCTCGCCGACGAAACGGAGATCGGGCAAGGTAACGGCCCTGGAACCCTGCCGCACTGTCGGACGATCGGAGGAACCGGTGTCCGGCACAGCAACGTTGCCGGTCGGCGCACCTGCGGCGCGGCTCGAAACACTCTGCCCAACGGCAATGACCTGCATGGCAAAGGAGGCGCAGAATAGCCACAGCACGGCAAGGAGCCGGCTGGCCTGCATGCTCTTGCTGCCACCACCCAAGAGGTCCATCGAGGACTCTATCCCTTTTCTCGACCGGCCCTTTTTCTCGATCGGCCTTTTTCTCGACCGGGATGCCGGCGAGACGAAATTCAGCCCGACTACTACAGCCTAGCGAAAGAACATGGCCGGATTCGAGCGTGCGGCGCTCTTAACACCATTCCGAGGCGGAAAAGTCAAATCCGGCTCGGCTCGTTGCTCTGTCAGGCAGTAACGCCAACGGTCTTTGCCTGATGGATTTCAATCAGCGAGGGTCCGGATCGCGCAGCGGCCACAGCGAGCACGCGCGGCAGATCGCGGACATCGGCCAGCCGCTCGGCCGGGACACCATAGGCCCCGGCAGTCATCAGAAAATCCGGAGCGGAGGGCTTCACGCCTTCCGGGGTGATACCGGAATCGACCATGTAGGACTCGATTTCCTGATAGCCGTCATTGTTCCAGACGAGGAAGATCACCCTGGCCGCGGCATCGACGGCCGAGCCGATCTCGGCCAGCGAGAATTGGAAGCCGCCGTCACCGACGATGCAGACGACAGGCTTGCTGCGATCCGCCACGGCCGCGCCGACCGCAGCCGGCGGCGCATAACCCAGCGCGCCGTAACCGGTCGCGGAATTGAACCAACTCCGTTGCCGCGGCGCATCGCAATACAGGTTGCCGGCGTAGACGGCTTGCGTTGAGTCCCCGACAATCGTGCAATCCGGAAGTGCCCCATAGATCATGTTGATGACGGCCACTTCCGCACGCATCTTGGCGGACAATTCCTTCAGCGCTGCCTTGCGGGCCAATTCCGCACGCTCTGCGCCGTCTTTTGCAGCCACATGGCCGGGCAGAAAGCCCAGGATGCCCGCCGTCGCCATCTTTGCGCCCGACAGAATCGAAAGTGCTGCCTGCGGCCCGCGGGCAAGCTGCGCGGCATCGATGTCGGTACGGACGAGATTACGGAGTTCCGGGAAGCCGCCATCGGCATAAAGATCGTAGTCCGTTTGGCCCATCTCCGTGCCGAGCGCCAAGACAAGGTCGGCGGCCCGCAGCAGGGCGCGAACGGCCTTCAAGCTCGGGCTCGCCGGGACCCTCAGGGGATGGCCTGCAAGCATGCCGCGCGCGTTGACGGTCGTCACCACCGGCGCGCCGATCAGCTCGGCGAGTTGCTGCACTTCCGCCTCCGCCGTCAGCGCACCACCCCCGCACAGGATCACCGGGCGGGCGGCGTCGGCGCACAGGATCGCCGCCTTCTGCAAGGTTTCGCTGTCTGACCGCGGGCGGGTCGCAGCGGCGGGTCGCGGCGGCTTGCTCTCGATCGGCAGAGCCATCACGTCGGTCGGAATCTCGATATGCACTGGCCCGGGCCGCCCGGAAAGCAGGACTGCGAAGGCCCGGTCCACCACCAGCGGCAAGTCGGCGGGGTTAAGCAAGGTGTGGGAATAAAGCGCCAGCGTCTTCATCATCCCGTGCTGGTCGGGCAACTCATGCAGCAGGCCGCGGCCATGGCCGAGCGAATCACGACGGTTAACGCCGGAAATGACGAGCATCGGGATCGAATCCTGGCGAGCCTGCGCCATCGCCGTGATGGTATTGGTGAGGCCGGGGCCGGTGATGACGAGCGCAACACCTGGTTTGCCGCTGACGCGGGCATATCCGTCGGCCATGAAGCCCGCGCCCTGCTCATGCCTCGGCGTGACATGGCGGATCTTCGATGATGCAAGTCCGCGATAGAGCTCGACCGTATGCACGCCGGGAATGCCGAACACGACTTCGACACCGTTTGCCTCGAGGAGATCGACAAGGACCTCGCCTACGGTTTTCATTTCAGCAGTCATGCGCGGCGCTCCTTGCGGGCGGTCAAGCGTTCCGCAAGGGCGTTGATGCGCCGGCATGCTTCGTCAATATCGGAATCGAGAACGGTGAGGCTCACGCGCAGGAAATTCTGCGCTTCCTCGCCGAACGAAGAACCCGGCATCACCGCCACGCCTTCCTCTTCGAGAAGCGCCCAGGCGAACGCCTCGCCGGACAGGCCGGTGCCCGAGACGTCGATCAGCGTGAACATGCCTGCTTCCGGCGGCAGGACAAAGACGCCCGGCGCGTCGGCAAGACCGTCAACGATACGCCCGGCACGCCGCTTGTAGGCTTCGCGCATCCTTTTCGCCGTGTCGATCTCGTGCGTCAGCGCGTAAGCCGTCATATCGGCGATGAAGGGCTGCACGCCGAAAAGCATGGTTTCGGAGATCGGCAGGAGACGATTCGCGAATTCGACGGGACCGACCGCCCAGCCGCTGCGAAAGCCGGGTGCGGCATGCGACTTGGAGATGGAAGAGACGACCACGGTGCGCTCGGCGAGATCGGGATTGTCGAAGGGCGACGCGAACGCGGCATCGAAGACCAGTTCCTCATAGACTTCGTCGCAGACGATCCAGAGGTCGTGGCGACGGGCGACTTCGCCGATGGCGGCAATCTCGGCGGCGGTCAGCACCGCACCGGTCGGATTGTGCGGTGTGTTGAGGAGCAGCACACGGCATTCCGGCGTGATCGCCTTTTCCAGATCCTCCGCCCGCATGTGAAAACCGAATTCGGGTTTCAGCGGAACGAGGACATGGTGGGCACCCGTGGACCGGATGACGCCTTCATAGGTAGCATAGAGCGGATCGCCGACGAGCACGGCGTCGCCGGCCTCGACGAGGCCCAGCATGACGGCAAAGAGCGCCGTCTGCGTGCCCGGAAAGCACAGGACGTTTTCGGCAGTCACATCAGCGCGGCGCCGTCGGTATTTTTCGGTGAGAGCAGTGACGACGGCTGGTTCGCCGCGCCCGTTCGAGTAGCGGTACCGCCCCGCATTCATGGCACGCTGGCATTCGTCAAGCAGGGAGCGGGCGGGCGGCAGATCCGGCTCGCCGATCGTCAGCTCGATTATGTCGGCCCCTTCTGCCTTCAGTTGGCGCGCGCGGATGTGCAACGTCCATTTACCGGAGCCGAGATCAGCAAGACGTGAGGTGATCGACGCGTAGCGCAAATGTTTGCTCCCTTTTGATCCTTGTTTTTATGCATGTCGTTAACCCAAAACCGCTGAACACTTTTGGGCGACATGCCTTTGATTTTGTGCATGTCGTTATCCCAAAACCGCTGCACACTTTTGGGCGACGTGCCTTTGTTTTTATGCATGTCGTTAACCCAAAACCGCTGCACACTTTTGGGAGACATGCATTAGTTTTCTATCGGCAGGCCGAGGACGGCCTCGACCGAGGCCATGGCAATGCTGACCAGTTCGCCGTCGCGAAAGAGGTCGCCGGCAAGGCAGCCTTCGACCCAAAGCCCGTCTATGAGGCCGTTGATCGCAATCGCATGGCGGCGGCACTCCTCCTCGCTTGCGGGTCTGCCTTTGGCGGCAAGAAATTCGCTCAGCAGTTCCTGCAACGTGTTGCGGAAGGCAAGATAGCCTTCGCGGTGAATCTCTGCGAGGACCGGATCGACCCGCACCTGACTGATGAAGGCTGCCCAGAGAGAGACGCTGCGGCTGTCGGCAACCGGTTCGGTGAAGTTGACAGCAATGAATTCCCTTAGCCGCGTCGCAGGATCGCCCTCGACATTCTGTGCCTTCTCGGTGAGGGACGCGATGACGGCACGGTATGCCTCCGCGACCATCTGGTCCTTGGAATCGAAATAGTGGCGGACAAGCCCCGCCGTCACGCCGGCGCGGATCGCGATCTGCCGGACGGTCGCGCCCTTCAGGCCGAATTCCGAGATGCAATCGAGCGTCGCCTCGATTAGTTCCTGGCGCCGCTCGCCCTCGGGAGCGCGGTGAAATGTGCGGCGATTCACTGCAACCTCCAGTACGCAGCGCCGCGGAACCAGATCGTCAGTGTCAGCGAACCGGATCGCCTCATGCGTTGCTCCTGCGGTGATGCCTGTTCAGTCAGCGCGGCCAAAAAAACCGCGATGGGGTTATTATACGCTTGAATAATATCGGCACAAGTGCAACATTCCCCCCCAATGAAACAGCGTGACAAGCCGAAGATGCTGCACGAGAGAACGACCAGGGGAACTGTTTTCATGCTTTCACGGAAAGCTCTTCGAGCCACGGGAGTGGCGCGTCGATGACGGGTACGGCCCAGGCAATCGCGGTCACTGACCTGCACAAGCGTTTCGGGCCATTGGAAGTGCTGAAAGGTGTATCGCTTACGGCCCGACAGGGCGACGTGATCGCGATCATCGGCGGCAGCGGCTCTGGCAAATCCACCCTTCTTCGCTGTATCAACATGCTGGAATTGCCGTCGGCCGGGCGCGTCAGCGTTCACGGCGAAGAAATCCGCATGAAGTCAGACGGCCATGGCGGGTTGATGCCCGCCGATCGCAAGCAAGTGCAGCGAATCCGCACCGAGCTCGGCATGGTCTTCCAAAGTTTCAATCTCTGGCAGCACATGACCATTCTTCAAAACGTCATCGAAGTGCCGGTGCATGTGCTCGGCAAATCGAAGGCCGAGGCGATCGAGACGGCCGAAACGCTGCTGCGCCGGGTCGGCCTTTACGAGAAACGCGATGCCTATCCGGCCTTCCTTTCCGGCGGCCAGCAACAACGGGCGGCGATCGCCCGGGCGCTGGCGATCCAGCCGCTGGTGATGCTCTTCGACGAGCCGACCTCGGCCCTCGATCCGGAGCTCGTCGGCGAAGTGCTCTCCGTCATCGGCGATCTCGCGCGCGAAAAGCGCACGATGATCCTCGTCACTCACGAGATGAAGTTCGCCCGCGACGTCGCCAATCACATCGTCTTCCTGCACAACGGCGTCATCGAAGAACAGGGGTCGCCCGAGGCGATCTTCGGTGCGCCGAGATCCGAGAGGCTCAAGAGGTTCATCAGCTCCATTCACTGAATTCCGCAATGCTCAACAACCAAAAAAGGGAACAGCATGAAGAAGACATTGAAACTCCTGGCGGTCGCGGCCGCATTGTCGATCAGCGGCGCTGTCGCCGCGCAGGCGGAAACGGTCAAGGTCGGCTTTGCCGCCGAGCCCTATCCGCCCTTCACGTCCCCTGACGCCAACGGCAATTGGGAAGGTTGGGAAGTCGAGTTCATGAAAGCGATCTGCGCCGAGGCGAAACTCGATTGCGTCATCACGCCGGTCGCCTGGGACGGCATCATCCCGGCGCTGACTTCCAAGAAGATCGACATGATCATCGGTTCGATGTCGATCACGGAAGAGCGCCTGAAAACCATCGATTTTTCCGACAAGTACTACAACACGCCGACCGGCATCATCGGCACCAAGGGCGAGGACATCAAGCCGACGCCAGAAGGCCTTTCGGGCAAGACGCTTGGCGTGCAGGTTTCGACTGTGCATCAGGCCTATGCGACCAAGCACTTCACGCCGGCCGGCGTGGAGGTCAAAGAATATCAGACGCAGGACGAAGCAAACCAGGATCTGGCCGCCGGCCGCGTCGACGCGGTGCAGGCGGATGCGATCGCACTCGACGCCTTCCTGAAGAGCGACCAGGGCAAGGAATGCTGCGACTACAAGGGTGATGTCGCCCAGGATCTCGCCGTCCTCGGCCCCGGCGTCGGTGTCGGCCTGCGCAAGGGCGAAGCCGAGCTCAAGGACAAGATCAACGCGGCGATCAAGGCGATCCGCGAGAACGGTACCTACGATACCTTCTCGAAGACGTATTTCGACTTCGACATCTATGGCGGCTAAGCGCCCCGGCCGGCGGCCGGCAGTCCTGCAGCGCCGTGCGTCTTATCAAACGCGCAACGGACGCTGTAGCACCTTGAGTTGCTGCATCTCCCCAGTTCGGTTCCGAGCTGGGGAATATGCAGAAGGAGCATGAAGTCGCCATGGCTGCGGATTCCATCATCAACTGGAGCCTGCTCTCGCTCTCGGCGCCCGGCTGGGGCGGCGTATTGCTGCAAGGCTTTCTCCATTCGATCCAGATCGCGGTCGGCGGTTACGCGCTCGGTCTGCTGCTCGGCGTCGGCGGCGCCTTCGGCAAGCTCTATGGCGGGCCGGTTACGCGCGATCTTCTCGAATGCTACACCACCATCGTCCGGGCCGTGCCCGAACTCGTCCTCATCCTCCTCCTCTACTATGCCGGTACTGACCTCTTGAACCAGCTTCTCGGCGCTATCGGCTTCGGGACTGTCGACATCAGCGGCCTGATGGCTGGTATCTTCGTCATTGGCGTGGTCCAGGGGGCCTATTCGACGGAAGTGCTGCGCGGCGCGATCAAGGCCGTACCCGCCGGGCAGATCGAGGCGGCGCGCGCCTATGGCATGTCGCCCGGAAAGGTCCTGCGTCGTGTCACCCTCCCCGCGATGCTGCCCTATGCCATACCCGGCCTTGCCAATCTCTGGCTGATCGCCACCAAGGATACCGCCCTGCTCGCCGTCGTCGGTTTCAGCGAACTGACGCTGGTGACCCGCCAGGCGGCCGGCGCAACCAAGGCCTATCTGCTTTTCTTCTGCGCGGCCGGCGCGCTCTATCTTGCGCTGACGCTCGTTTCCAACGTCTTCATCGGCGCATTGGAAAGGCATGCCAGGCGCGGTTTCGTGGAGCAGCGATGACCAACGAAACGACCCACGCTCTCGATCACAATGCTTTTGGGTTGAATCAACCCAAAAGCATTGAGGTGGTCGACTCTAATAAGTTGGAGCGGGATGCCGGCGGAAAACCGCTTCACACTTTTCCTCATCCCGCTCCAGCTTTCACCCCCGAGGACCTGCCCAAGGGCGAGAACTTCTTCAAGCCTCACCGCATCGTTCTCATGCTCTTCGCCGCCGCACTCATTGTCGCCGTCGCCGTCCTCATGCGCTGGGACTGGCTGCCGCGCTACCTGCCGAGGCTCGGCTGGGGCATCCTTGTCAGCATCGCGATGCTGTTCGGCACGTCGATCCTCGGTTTTCTTTTCGCCGTGCCGCTGGGTCTCGTCCAGGTCACCGGGCCCTGGTATCTCAAAGGCTTTGCCAAGATCTTCTGCACGGTCATTCGCGGGACGCCGCTGCTCCTGCAGCTGTGGCTGCTCTATTACGGGCTCGGCTCGCTGTTTCCGCAATTTCCGGCGATCCGCCACTCGTTTCTCTGGCCTTATCTGCGCGAAGCCTGGCCCTACGGCGTTGCGGCGCTCACCATCTCCTTTGCCGCCTACGAGGGCGAAGTGATGCGCGGCACCTTTGCCGGTGTGCCGGCGGGCGAGTTGGAAGCGGCGCGGGCCTACGGCATGGGCCGCTGGACGACGTTCCGGCGGATCTGGCTGCCGCGTGCGATCCACCGCGCGCTCCCGACGCTCAACGGAGAGACGGTGTTGCAGCTCAAGTCGACGCCCCTGGTTGCGACGATCACCGTCGTCGATGTCTACGCGGTCATCTCGAAGGTGCGGCAGGAAACCTATCTCACCTACGAACCGCTGCTGCTGCTTGCTCTGATCTATCTGTGCCTTACGGGCATTCTGGTGGTCGCCTTCCGCTATTTCGAAAACCGCATACCGACACGTGGTGCCTGACATGAAGCTCTCCAGCGCCATCGACAACGCCATGCCGGAGCTGGTCTCCATCCGCCGCGACCTGCATGCGCACCCGGAATTGGGTCTCGAGGAAACGCGAACCTCCGCCTTCATTGCCCGGCACCTCGATACACTCGGCTACACGGTAACAACGGGACTTGCAAAGACCGGTGTCGTCGGCACGCTCAGGAACGGCACCGGGTCACGCTCGATCGGCATCCGTGCCGATATCGATGCCCTGCCGATCCACGAGGAAACCGGTCTCGACTATGCCAGCAAGACGCCCGGGTTGATGCATGCCTGCGGACATGACGGCCATACGGCGATGCTGCTCGGCGCGGCTCGCAAGCTCGCCGAACGGAGGAATTTCGACGGCACGATCCATCTCATCTTCCAGCCGGCCGAGGAGAATTTCGGCGGCGCGAAAATCATGATCGATGACGGCCTGTTCGACAGGTTTCCCTGCGATGCCGTGTTCGCGCTCCACAATGAACCGAACCTCCCCTTCGGCCAGTTCGCCTTGCGTGAAGGCCCGATCATGGCGGCTGTGGACGAGGCGCGGATCACCGTTCATGGCCGCGGCGGTCACGGCGCCGAACCGCAGGAGACCGCCGATCCGATCGTCTGCGGCGCGAGCATCGTCATGGCACTGCAGTCTGTCGTGTCGCGCAACATCCACCCCATGGACCCGACCGTCGTCACGGTCGGCGCCTTTCACGCCGGCTCCGCGAGCAACATAATCCCGGAACGGGCTGAGATCGTCGTCGGTATTCGCTCCTTCGATCCCGCCGTTCGCGACGAACTGGAACGCCGTATCCGCATGATCGCGGAAGCGCAGGCGGCAAGCTTCGGCATGCGTGCCACCGTCGATTACCAGCGGAGTTACGACGCGACGATCAACCACAAGGCCGAGACCGATTTCGTGCGCGACCTCGCAATCCGCTTCGCCGGCACCGACAAGGTCATTGATCTTGCTCGCCCCTTCATGGGCAGCGAAGACTTCGCCTATATGCTGAAAGAGCGGCCCGGCAGCTATTTCTTCCTCGGAACCAAAGCGACGGGCGACGAGAAGCCGCTCCACCATCCCGGCTACAACTTCAACGACGATCTCCTGCCGATCGGCGCCGCCTTCTGGACCGAGCTCGCCGAGACCTATCTCACCCGGCTCTAACCGGCGCAGTAGAGCGGGATGAGGAAAAGTGTGCGCGGTTTCCGCCCGCATCCCGCGTCTCAACCAATTGTGACTGATCATGATGAATTTAGGCCGATTCGACCTAGATTCATCGTGATCTGAAGCGCATGCATGAAAACGGATTCATGCGGCACGTCCTGTTTCGAGTAGTTTGTGTGTTTGACAGCGACCAGACAGGTTCCCCGTTCATGTTGGCGAGAGCAACAACATCAGCGGAATTTCACTGCGTGCATATGGCCCTTCTCACACGGACCAGGCTCGTTTGGCTGCCCGTCGTCGTTTTTGTCCTGTTGCTGGCAGCGATCTCCTTCAGGCCACTCCTGCCCATCGACGAGACGCGCTACACCAGCATCGCCTGGGAGATGTACTTGCGCCAGGACTGGCTCGCGCCGCCGACGATGAACTTCGTAGCCTATCACCACAAGCTCCCCCTCCTGTTCTGGCTCATCAACGCCTCATGGTCGATCTTCGGGGTCTCTCGCTGGGCGGCTATGCTTCCGGTCGTGCTTTCGTCCCTGGCGAGCGTATACCTCACGGTCGCTCTCGGCCGCTTGCTGTTTCCCGGCTTTCACAACCAGGGTGATCGCACGGCCATGATCATGGTCGCGAGCGTGCCGTTTCTCGTCTACAGCACCCTCATCTACTTCGATTTCACATTGACCGTTTTTGTCTTGCTGTCCCTCATCGGCACGGTCCTCTATGCCCGCCAGCGGGATTGGCGTTCCGTGGTTCTTATCGGCGTATCCCTGGGACTGGGGATTCTCGCCAGGGGACCGGTGGCCCTCCTCCACGTACTGTTCCCGATCTTGTTGGCGCCGCTCTGGGCCAGCGGCTTAAGGCAGCCGGTGAGGTGGTACCTCGGAAGTCTTGCAGCTTTGGGTGTGGCGGCCGTCATCGTTCTCTGCTGGCTCATCCCGGTGCTGCGGCAGGCCGACGGCAAGTTTGCCTATGCGCTGCTCTGGGTGCAGACGGTTGGTCGCGCGACCGGAACGTTCGACGCCCACGTGCAACCCTTCTACTTCTATCTGCCTTTCCTGCCCGCAGCGCTTATCCCGTGGGTCTTCTTCCCCCGCTTCTGGAAGGGCGCCGCGGTGCTGCGCGAAGGCTTGTGGAAGATGGAAGGAACCCGGTTCCTCATTTGCTGGGCCGTGCCCACCTTCCTGTCTTTCTCCCTCATCAGCGAGAAGCAGCCGCATTATCTGATACCGCTCGTGCCAGCTGTCGTTCTTGCTGCGGCTCTTTGCCTGAAGGAGGTCCCGACCCGCCAACTGGCGCAGAGCCTGGCCGTCATGGTTCTCGCCATCGTCGCCGGCCAGGCCATCGCATCGGCGACGATCCTCAAGCGCTACGATCTGGAGCCGGTGGCCGCCTATGTGCGTGCCAATCGCGACAAGGACTGGGCTTTCGTCACCAACTATCATGCGGAGCTTGGCTTCCTGGCGCGCCTTCAGAAACCCGTTGACGATGTCGCTCCGCGCCGGCTTGCGCAATGGTTTGTCGACCATCCCGATGGGCGCGCAATCGTCATATGCCGCGACGCGAAGGACGTCACCGGCTACCAGGCCGTCATGGACCATCCCTATCGCGGCAAGAGGATGGTCGTGCTCTCTGCTCGGTGACGGGTGACACCCCAGGGTCCACGCGAAATGCCGCAGGCGAAAGATTGCCGCAGTGTGACAACGTGGCGATTCGCCCGTCATTGACGTTTGGCAGTTTTGCTTCAGATTCAATCACGCGATGAAATGACGGCTCCAGCTGACAGGCGGGCGCCCGGCTTTTCGGCAATGCCCAAGAGGATCACGTCGTGTTCGAATCCTTCGATGCAACCATGCTCGCCCGCATGCAGTTTGCCTTCACCGTCTCGTTCCACATCATCTTTCCAGCCTTCTCCATCGGGCTTGCCAGCTACCTCGCCGTCCTTGAAGCCCTTTGGCTGTGGAAGAAGGACGAGGTCTACCTGGAGCTCTTCAATTTCTGGAAGACGATATTCGCTGTCACCTTCGGCATGGGCGTCGTCTCGGGCATCGTCATGTCCTATCAGTTCGGCACCAACTGGAGCGTGTTTGCCGACAAGGCCGGCCCGATCATCGGCCCGCTGATGGGATACGAGGTACTCACCGCGTTCTTCCTGGAAGCCGGCTTTCTCGGCGTCATGCTCTTCGGCCTGAACCGTGTGGGTCCGAGACTGCATTTCTTCGCAACCGCCATGGTGGCGATCGGCACACTGATCTCGGCCACCTGGATCCTGTCTGCCAACTCCTGGATGCAGACCCCGGCGGGGTTTGCGATGAACGAAGCCGGTCAGTTCGTGCCGGTTGATTGGTGGGCGATCATCTTCAACCCATCCTTCCCATACCGCCTCGTCCACATGGTGCTTGCCGCCTATCTGACGACGGCGTTCGTCGTTGGCGCCTGCGGCGCCTGGCATCTCTTGCGCCAGACAGCACCACGCCGGGCCCGCACCATGTTCTCGATGGCGATGTGGATGGCGGCGATCGTCGCGCCGATCCAGATCTTCGCCGGCGACCAGCACGGGCTCAACACGCTCGAACACCAACCTGCCAAGGTGATGGGGATGGAGGGCCATTTCGAAAGCCACCCCGACGGCGCTCCGCTGGTGCTCTTCGGCATCCCCAATTCGGCCGAGAAACGCATCGATTACGCGATCGAGGTGCCGAGACTCGGGAGCCTCATCCTGAAACACGATCTCAATGCGCCGCTTGCCGGACTGGACACGATCCCCGACGAATTGCATCCGCCGGTCGGTGTGATTTTCTGGTCGTTCCGCATCATGGTCGGCATCGGCCTCGCCATGCTCGGCATCGGGCTGTGGTCGCTCTGGTGTCGCTACCGCGGTACGCTCGACACCGATCCCTGGCTCCACCGCGCCGCCGTGCTGATGGGTCCTGCCGGCTTCGTAGCGGTTCTGGCCGGGTGGGTAACCACGGAAGTGGGTCGCCAGCCTTTCACGGTCTACGGCCACCTGCTGACGGCCAACTCGATCGCGCCGATCGAAGCTCCCGCCGTTTCCGCCTCGCTTCTGGCATTCATCATCGTCTACTTCTTCGTCTTTGGCGCGGGAACCTTCTACATCCTGCGGCTTATGGCGCGGCTGCCGCGCGACACCATGCCGGAACTGGACGAGGGACCGATCCGCACGGCCGGTGCCGCCGCACACGGCCCGGCGAGCGCCAAATCTCATGGAGCGCATCATGGACTTTGATCTGCCACTGATCTGGGCCGCCATCATTGCCTTTGCCGTTCTGGCCTATGTCGTTCTCGACGGCTTCGACCTTGGCGTCGGTATCCTCTTCCCGCTTTTCCCCGAGAAGCACGATCGCGACGTGATGATGAACTCGATTGCTCCCGTCTGGGACGGCAATGAAACCTGGCTCGTGCTCGGCGGCGGCGGCCTGATGGCCGTATTTCCGCTTGCCTATGCGACGGTCCTGCCGGCGCTCTATGCACCGATCATCGCCATGCTGATCGGACTCATTTTCCGGGGTGTCGCGTTCGAATATCGCTGGCGCACCAAGCGCGCCGAATTTCTGTGGAACTGGGCCTTTGCCGGCGGCTCGATGCTGGCCGCCTTTGCGCAGGGGATCGCACTCGGCGCGCTTGTCCAGGGCATACCAGTCGAAGACCGCGCCTATGCCGGCAGTTGGTGGGACTGGCTGACGCCTTTTTCCATCGTGACCGGCATCGCGATCGTCGTCGGCTATGCCTTGCTCGGCGCCACGTGGCTCGTCATGAAAACTCATGGCGATCTCGCCGAGCGGGCACGCGCAATTGCACTCAAATGCTGCTTCGCGACCGTCGGGGCGATGGGTGTCGTCAGCCTCTGGACGCCGTTTCTCGAGCCGGTCTATCTACAACGCTGGTTCGGCTGGCCCACAGCGATCTTCAGCGTCATCGTTCCATTGCTCGTCCTTGGTTGCCTTTATCTTCTCATCACGGGCATTCGCGACCGGCATGACGCGCAGCCATTCGTGGCGGCCCTCGGCCTTTTCGTCCTCGGCTACATCGGCATCGGCATCAGTTTCTATCCCTATATGGTGCCGCCGTCACTCACCATCTGGGAAGCGGCCGCGCCGGAGGAAAGCCTTGCCTTCCTGCTTGCCGGAGCCCTCGTACTCGTCCCGATCATTCTCGCCTATACCGGCTATGCCTATTGGGTCTTCCGCGGCAAGGTCGATCCGGAGGAGGGCTACCATTGATGCGGGCGGGTGGCACGGGCCGGAAACTTCTCTGGTTTGTCGCGCTCTGGCTTGCCGGGGTGGCTGCAGTCAGCCTCGTCGGCCTCGCGATCAAACTGGTGTTGGGCACTTAGCGTCCTTTGCGCGCCTGATGAGGCGCGCGGCGCTGCAGCCAGCGAAAAAAGCCTCGCTCCAGTTTGATGACCTAATGTCTTCATACACATCGGCGGGCGATCGTCGGCGGAGACAGGACCGCACCCTCCTCTCCGGCGATCACCCGCCGAGGTGACCACTCCAGAAGCTGCGGTGCCTACTGCATGTCCTTAAATCGACCTCGATTTAAGGACATGCAGCAGTTCAAAGTGCTACGGCGACCTTTGCGCGTCCGATAAGACGCGCGGCGCTGTAGATCACGATGATTTTGGGTCAAATCGACCCAAATCATAAACGTGATCGATTCTAATAAGTAAGAGCGGGATGCGGGCGGAAAACCACACACACTTTTCCTCATCCCGCCAAGTCGCTGCGGCCGTTTTGCCTCTTCTCAGCCACGCTTACCTTTGCTAGCAGTTCGGCCGCGACGAATCCTACAGCGCCGCGCGTCTTATCTGATGCGTAAAGGACGCAGTGGCACTTTGAATTGCTGCGTGTTTTGATCGTTGGATCAGCTTCGATCTAAGGAAATATGCAGTAGGGCGGCTTCCGCCCTGCAGGAGTTGGACGAGCGATGCAGAAGACCCCCGCAGAATGCACGACAATGGCGGATGTGCGTGTCGAGATCGATCGGCTCGACCGCGCCCTGATGACGTTGCTCGCGGAGCGCTGGAGCTACATCGATCGCGCGGCCGAAATAAAGCGCCCGCTCAAATTGAAAGCCGATATCCCGGCACGCGTGGCCGAAGTGCGGGAAAATGCGCGCAGGCGCGCGAGCGAACTCGGCCTCGATCCCGATTTCTACGAGGGCATCTGGGCCCAGCTGATCGATCATGCCATTGCGCACGAACGCCGGCTGCTCGGCGAGGCCGACGAGTAGGCCCGCTTTCTCACCGGCTTTCTCACTCTTGAAACCGGTCCTCCTGACCCTGTCCTTCAGCCCGCCTTGTCGTAGCTGTTCTTGCGGCTGAGATACCCCTCCCAGTCGAAGGCGCTCCGGACGATGTCTTCGAGGCTTGCATGGGTCGGCACCCAGTCGAGTTTCAGCCGCGCAAGCGAGGAGTCCGCGACGACCTGCGCAGCGTCGCCCGGACGCCGCGCTGCATAATCTATGCGGAAAGCACGCCCCGAAACCCGCCGCACCGTGTCGAGAACCTGGAGCACCGAAAAGCCTTTGCCATAACCGCAATTGCTCGTAAGCGGTTCACCGCCGCCTCTCAGATAGCTGAGCGCGTCCTTGTGTGCCGTAACCAGGTCGGCAACGTGGATATAGTCCCGAATGCCGGTGCCGTCGGCGGTCGGATAGTCGGTTCCGTAGACGTCGACCTTGCGGCGTGTGCCGAGAGCGGCTTCGCATGCGACCTTGATGAGGTGAGTGGCACCGGCCGTCGATTGCCCGGCGCGACCGAGCGGATCCGCCCCGGCGACATTGAAATAGCGCAGCACCACATAACGAAAATCGTGAGCGGCCGCGGCATCCTCCAGCATGACTTCCGACATCAGCTTCGAGCGGCCATAGGGACTCTCCGGACGCAACGTGGCCGTTTCCTTGACCGGATCGGCGGTATCCTGCGTACCGTAAACCGCCGCGGTTGACGAGAAGACGAAGTGGCGAATACCGGCCGCGATCGTTGCGGCGATCAAAGTGCCCGTGTTGGCCGTATTGTTTTCATAATAGGCAAGCGGGTCGGCGACGGATTCCGGCACCACCGCCGATCCCGCGAAATGGATGACCGCATCGATCTCGTTTTCCGTAAAGATCCTGCCAAGCAGCGTCCGGTTGCCGACGTCCCCGAAATAGAACTTTGCTTCCGGGGCGACCGCCCAGCGGAAACCTGTGGACAACCTGTCGACCACCACGACGGACTCGCCCGCATCAAGCAGCGACCACACCATGTGGCTGCCGATGTAACCCGCTCCACCCGTTACCAATATCGCCATTGCCCGATTTTCCACCCGCTGAAAGATGGAGACAGGAAAGACGAGCTGAGCTTTCTGAATTGGTAAACTCCGGGCGCCCCGAGCGACCCTCGCGCTATATTCTCGTGGCTGTGGTTAAGCACCGATCTGCCGATTATCGAGAGTTTTATGGATGACGCCGCATCTGTACCGAATGCGTACCTCTTCCGTCCCGCATGACCGGGCGTGACGACCGGCCATGGACGCCCTTCTCACCTGAAATCCTCAAATATTAAATTTTATTAAAATACACGGACGCTCAATAACGGTTTCTGAAGCGGGCATGTATTAGCCTTTCAAAATATTGGCCTTCCAGGGGGAACCACGAATGAGACGTGCGAAGCTCCATGCCCAACTGAAACGACTGGCCCGCGACAAAAACGGCAATTTCGCCGTCCTTGGAGCAATCGCGGTCGTACCCATCATCGCCGCCGTCGGCCTGACGCTCGATTTCGTCGGTGCCTATCTCGAGGCCGAGAAACTTCAGGCGGCGCTGGACGCCGCCGCGCTCGGTTCAGTGCGAGCCTACGGCGAAGGCGCGGATGAGAGCGAAGCCTCCGAAACAGCGAAGAAATTCTTCTGGAGCAACTACGCGCTGCCGCAAGAAAACGTCATCGTCGAGGGAGCCAGCCTCGCGGACACGCCGACGCAAGGCGCATTGTCCGTCGCGTTCACGCGCAGCACAACCGAAGACGTCGCCGCAGCGGAATTCAGCTTCGACTACAAGCCGATTTTCCTGGAGCGCCTGCCGCTCGAAATCCGGCGCCAGGCCGTGGCTGCGCGGGCCGCCAGCGCGGAAGCCTGCATTCTGGCGCTGCATCACACGGCCGATCGGGCATTCGATGTCAGCGGTAGCGCAGCGGTCGACCTGACCGGATGCACCGTCATCTCGAATTCCAACCACGGCCAATCGATCTATGTCGGCGGCACAGGTAAACTCAAGGCGGAATGTCTTTACGCCGCCGGCGCCATTTACAGTGCGCCGCTATCGGTCGAACTTGCTTGCGACAAGGCGATGGAAGGCGCGTCGCGCGTCGCCGACCCGTTCAAGAACAAGGTGCTGCCGAAGACATCGGCGTGGGTCGACCTTTCCGGCTGCGGGCAGGATTTCATCAGCGGCGGCGGCGGCAGCGGTGACTGTAACGGCACCGGCAAGACGCCCAAGAACAACAACGAGGGCTACGTCGTCACCTTGAAGCCCGGAACCTATCAAACCCTGGACATCAAGCGCGCCGTAAATCTCCTGCCGGGCAATTACATCATTGACGGCGGGCGCCTGGAATTCGGCAGCCAAGCCAACGTAACCGGCGAGGGCGTCACTTTCTTCCTCATGAATGGCGCCCAGCTCAGCATCAACGGCAGCGCCACGTTCGATATTTCCCCGTCACTCGAAGGCGACTGGGCCGGGTTCTCGATCGTCGCCGAGCATGGAAACGTCGAAACCGCGATCATCAACGGAAACAGCCAGTCATCGCTGACCGGTATCGTCTATCTCCCGGACGTCGCGGAACTGCAATACTCGGGAAATGGCGCGACGGGCGGCGAGTGCATCCGGCTGATCGCTCAGGAAATCACCCTGACCGGCAACAGCAAATTCAAGATGGACTGCACGACGGAGCTTGCCGACAAGGGCATCTACTATCCGGGTGCAATAAGGCTCGTGCGCTAGATTGGGATGTTGCTCCAGCGAGGGACGACTTGAGGCTTGCTTCGATCGAGCCGGGAGAACAACTCTACCGGCTCAGTATATAACGGCTGAGGCGCTCAGCGGCCTCCGCCACCTGCGCCGGATCACGCAGAAAACAGGCGCGCATGAAGAGCGAGCCGCCTTCGCCGAAGGCGGTTCCGGGCGCCAAACCGACACCGGTCTTGTCGACGATGTCGAGCGCCGCCTGCCGTGAGTCAGTGACGCCGTCGATCTTCAGGAATGCATAGAGCGCGCCATCCGGCTTCAGGGTTTCGACGCGATTGGTCGCGATCAGCGCGTCGCAGAGCAGGTCGCGGCTCAGCGCCGCCTTGGCGATGTTCTCGTCGACAAAGGTGTCCCCCTCGTCGAGGGCGACAACCGCGCCGCGTTGCATGAATTGCGCAACCCCGGACGTCGAATACTGGATCAGGTTTTCCAGCACCTGTCCCATCGCCGGCGGCGCAACGATCCAGCCGACGCGCCACCCTGTCATCGACCAGTTCTTGGAGAAGGAATTGACGAACAGGATTCGGTCGTCATCGTCCATGATGTCCAGGAACGACGGCGCCCGTCCGCCGACATAGTAGTACAGTGCATAGATCTCATCGGCGATGATCCAGAGACCGTGCTTGCGCGCGAGCGTCAGAATGGTTTTGAGATCATCCTGCGTCGCGGTCCAGCCAGTCGGATTCGACGGCGTGTTGATGAACAGGGCCCGCGTCTTCTCGCCAATCGCGGCCTCGAGCCGCTCGAAGTCGAACTGCCATTTGCCATGCTCGAAACGCAGGGGCACGGAAACCGGCCGCGCTCCTGAAATCTCGGCGGCAGCAGCGAAATTCGGCCAGGCCGGCGTCAGCAGCACCATTTCGTCGCCGGGCGACGTTACGGCCTCGATTGCAAGCTTGATCGCCTGCATCCCCGATCCCGTGACGTAAAAGTTTTCCGGAGACAGCGTCTTCTGGAACCGGCGCCGATAGTAGCGCACAAGCGCTTCGCGCAGCGGCGGGATGCCACGCTGCCAGGTGTAGAAGGTCTCACCGGCCGCAAGCGCCGCAGCGGCGGCCCGGCTGACGAAGTCTGGCGTGGCAAGATCCCCCTCGCCGACCCAGAGCGGGATCACGCCTTCCCGGCCACGCGCGTAGTTCACAACCTCGACGATGCCGCTTTCGGGGGCCGAAAGAGAACGGGGGCTGAGGCTGTTCATGATCGTCATGGCGGGCTCCTGCGCTGTCGGCCGCTTCTAGACGCTTTTGCGCAGACGATCACGCGACATTATCTGACCGATTTATCGATTTTTGTGATCTTTCCGCGGCTTCCGAGTGAACCGGAAGCCGCAATCGCCGCCCGGGAGGCTGTCAGGCGCGCTGTTTCAACAGGTCGCGAATCTCGGAAAGAAGCACGATATCCTGCGGCGGGGCTGCAGGCGCCGCTTCCTTTTTCGTTTCGACCGAAGCGCGCACCCGGTTCACGACCTTGATCATCAGGAAGATGACCCAGGCAAGAATCAGGAAATTGATGAGCACGGTGATGAAATTGCCATAGGCGAACACGGCGCCCTGCTGACGCGCCGCCGCAAGCGCGGGTGCGGTGACGTTTGCGGAAAGCGGAAGGAAATAGTTCGAGAAGTCGAAGCCGCCGCCGGTAATGGCGCCGACGATCGGCATCGCGAGGTCGTTGACGACCGAGTCGACGATCTTACTGAAGGCGGCGCCAATGATGACGCCGACCGCAAGATCCATGACGTTGCCGCGGGCAATAAACTCCTTGAATTCGTTCAGCATGCGTCTCTCCGTGTAGTCCCCGTTTGACAACGGCAACCGCGTCTGTCCCACAGCGCCGTGCGTCTATCGGACGCGCAAAGGTCGCTGTAGCACTTTGAACTGCGGCATGTTTTTTGGCTTTAATCGCCTACGATTACGGAAACATGCCGTGGCGGCAACCGCTGGTTTGGAATCTAGACCAAAGGTCGCGTAGTGGGAACCGTTCTTTGCATTTGGTCAAATCGCATCAAGTATCTCCGGGGATTGCCTCCCCGGCCGAGGGAATGCCCGCTTCTTTCTTGGACTTAAGACGCATAGGCCGGCAATTCTCAACCCGCTGGACTTGTCCTATGCTGCTTTGCTGAGGAGTGAGGCATGCTTTCGGGTTCTGTAATTTTCGCCTCTGCCTTCGCCTATCTGCTGCTGCTCTTCGCAGTCGCAAGCTATGGCGACCGGCGAGCCAGGAGAAACAGCGCTGCCAGCAAGGGCAGGCCGCTGGTCTATGCGCTCAGCCTCGCAATCTACTGCACGTCCTGGACCTATTTCGGCGGCGTGGGACTGGCGGCCGAACGCGGGCTCGAGTTCACCGGCATCTACATCGGACCGATCCTGATGTTCACGCTCGGCATGCCGCTGGTCCGCCGCATCATCCAGCTCGCCAAGACCGAAAGGCTGACATCCGTCGCCGATTTCATGGCGGCACGCTACGGCAAGAACCCCGCCGTCGCCGCAATCGTCGCATTGATTTCACTGGTCGGAGCCATTCCTTACATCGCCCTCCAGCTCAAGGCGGTCTCGAGTTCGGTCGCCGCTATGATCAATACGAGCGACTACGGCATCGGTGCCGGGCAGACTTTCATCGATCTGCCGCTGCTCGTGACACTTTTCCTCGCCTGCTTCGCGATTGTCTTCGGGACGCGCCATACGGATGCGACCGAGCACCAGGACGGCCTGATCCTCGCGATCTCCATGGAATCGCTCGTGAAGCTGGTGGCGATGCTCACGATCGGCGCCTACGTCGTCTTCGTCCTGTTCGATGGCCCCGCGAACCTGTGGGCGCAAGCCCAGCAAAGTCCTGCGGTCCTCGCCGCCCTCGAATACCGCACGCCGCCGGCGCGGTGGATCCTGCTGATCGCGCTTTCGGCCTTCGCTATCATCATGCTGCCGCGGCAATTCCACGTAACCGTGGTCGAGAACCGCACCGAAACCGAGTTGCGCACTGCGGGTGTTCTCTTTCCGCTTTATCTGATCGCAATCAACCTCTTCGTACTGCCGATCGCCATCGCAGGCATTCTGACCTTCTCGGGCTCCGGCGACGCCGACCTCTACTTGCTGAAGCTGCCGCTTGCCGGCGAAGTCCCGCTGCTTTCGCTGACGACGTTCATCGGCGGCTTTTCCGCGGCAACCGCCATGGTCATCGTCGCATCGGTTGCGCTGTCGATCATGATTTCCAACGACATCGTCATGCCGGTGTTCCTGCGCCGGCGGCTCGGCTCGCGTGGGGCACTCCAGGAGGACATGGCGGGGACGCTGCTCAACATTCGCCGGACCGCGATCTTCGTCGTCCTTCTGCTCGGCTATGCCTATTATCGCTCGGCCGATATCAGTGCAGGCCTCGCGTCGCTTGGGCTGCTGTCCTTCGTCGCTGTATCGCAGATGGCGCCCGCGCTTCTCGGCGGTCTTGTGTGGCGGCAGGCCAATGCCCGCGGCGCGATCACCGGAATGGTCTGCGGCTTTCTCGTCTGGGCCTATCTCCTGTTCCTGCCAAGCCTCGGCGGGCCTGATAATTCACACGTGGCGACGACCATCCTCAGCTTTCTTCTGCCGTTCACTGATCTCTTTTCGGGACCGGACGCCGATCCTCTGGTCAACGCCACAGCGCTGAGCCTTTTCGTCAACATGACGACCTACGTGCTCGCGTCGCTGACCCGGACACCAAAGCCGCTGGAACGCTTCCAGGCCGGCGTGTTCATCACGCGTCGTTCGCGCACGGAAGGAACATTCCGCGGGCGCAAGACCAAGGTCACCGTGCGCGACCTCAAGACGACGATCGCCCGCTACATGGGCGAGGAACGCATGCAGCGCTCGTTCCACACTTATGAGCAGCAATCCGGACGCTGGCTCGACGAAAATGGGTCGGCCGACATGGCGCTCATTCATTTCTCCGAACAATTGCTCGGCAGCGCCATCGGCTCATCTTCGGCCCGCCTCGTGCTATCGCTCGTGCTGCAGCGGATGGACGACGCCTCGTCGGATACGGCCTGGTTGCTCGATCAGGCGAGCGAGGCCTTGCAATATAACCAGGACATGTTGCAAACGGCGCTCTCGCAGATGGACCAGGGCATCGCCGTCTTCGACAATGCCAACAACCTGATCATCTGGAACCGCCGCTTCAGGCACTTGCTCGATCTGCCCGAAGCCGCCGGCCAGGTCGGCTTCCCGCTCGCCGATATCGTCGAGATCCTGACGAGACGCGGCGATATCCGCAAGGATCAGGAGAAGGCGCTGATCGCCAATTTCCTGACGCTCGACAAGCCCTTCCTGCTCGAACTCGCCAATGGCGAACGCATCATAGAAGTCAGAACCAATGCGATGCCGGACAAGGGCATCGTCACCACCTATACCGACATCACGCAGCGCGTCGCAGCCGACATGGCTCTGAAACAAGCCAACGAGACGCTGGAACTGCGCGTCACCGAACGGACGGGAGAACTGACGCGCGTCAACCGGGAGCTCGCCGAAGCGCGGGCGGCAGCGGAGGAAGCCAACATCGGCAAGACCCGCTTCTTCGCCGCCGCCGGGCACGACATCCTGCAGCCATTGAACGCGGCGCGCCTTTACTCCTCGTCGCTCGTCGAGCGCCTCGGCGATTCCGATAACAGTACGCTCGTCCAGAACATCGATTCCTCGCTGGAATCGGTGGAAGCCATTCTCGGCGCGGTGCTCGATATCTCCCGGCTCGACACCGGGGCGATGAAGCCACGCCTGCAATCGGTGCCGCTCAACGAATTGCTCCGGCGCATCGAGACGGATTTCGCCCCAATGGCGCGGGCAAAGGGTCTCGAACTCACAGTCATGCCGACATCACTCGTCGTGCGCAGCGATCCGAACCTTCTGCGGCGGGTCGTCCAGAATCTCGTCTCGAACGCCATCAAGTACACGCTGACGGGCAAGGTGCTTGTCGGGGTGCGCCGGCGCGGCCGGACCGCGACGATCGAGGTGCTCGATTCCGGTATCGGGATTCCCCCCTCGAAATTCCGCACCGTCTTCAAGGAGTTCGCACGCCTCGACGAGGGGGCGCGGACGGCCTCCGGGCTCGGGCTCGGCCTCTCGATCGTCGACCGTATCTCGCGCGTCCTCACGCACCCGGTCAGCCTTCAGTCGAAGCATGGCAAAGGTACGGGCTTCAAGGTCACGGTGCCGCTCGAGGCAAGCGTCAGCGAACGTGCCAAACCGCGAGATGTCGCGGCCGCGAAGACGCATGACGCGCTGACCGGCCTGAGCGTCATCTGCATCGACAATGAGCCGAAGATTCTCGACGGCATGGCACTGCTGCTTGGAGGTTGGGGCTGCAACGTCACCACGGTGGAATCGCTTGCCGGCTGTTCGGAAATGGGCCCCGGCCATCAGGCGAAGAGACCCGATGCGATCATCGCCGACTATCATCTCGGCGACGGCACCGGCATCGAAGCGATTGCCCGCATCCGCGCGCTTTGGGAGGAAAGCATTCCGGCCCTGCTGGTGACGGCCGACCGCTCGCCGGAGGTGCGCGGCTCCGCCGAACGCGACGGGGTCGCCCTGCAAAACAAGCCAGTACGTCCGGCAGCCATGCGCGCATGGTTGACCCAGCTCTCTATTGCGGGGAAGGCGGCTGCGGAATAACAAAGCAGTGCGTAGTCTCAAAGAACGAGCGAGCGCCCGATCAGGCAGCCGCAACCGTGCCTATCTTCGACAACTGGATGACGGCCTGTGTGCGGCTGTCCACGTTGAGCTTCAGCAGGATCGCTGAAACATGGGCCTTGATCGTCGCCTCCGAGACGCCGAGCTCGTAGGCGATCTGCTTGTTGAGCAGGCCCTCGGCAAGCATGCTTAGCACGCGCGACTGCTGCGGCGTCAGCGTCTGCAGCCGATGCAGGAGATCGGCCACTTCCGGCTCGTATTCCTGATTCTGGTCGTAACCGGCCGGCACAAAAACCTCACCGGCAATCACCTTGGTGATGCCCTCGCGGATTTCGTCGATGCCGGCAGACTTGGAGAGGAAACCGGCGGCGCCAAGATCGATCGCACGATGAATGGTCGCCGGGTCGTCGTGGGCCGAGACAATCATCACCGGGAGGCTCGGAAACTCCGCCCGCAACGCAATCAGGCCCGAAAGACCGCTGACGCCGGGCATGGTGAGGTCCAGCAGCATCAGGTCGGCATCCGGATAATCCGCCGCAGCCTTGCGTGCGGCCGCGAAGTCACCGGCTTCGACTATGCCCGGAGCATCGGCCATGCCGCTCAGCGCCTGGCGCATTGCACCACGAAAAAGCGGGTGGTCATCGGCGATGATGATGGTCATTTCCGGCATTGGATGCTCCCTCCCAAGAGCCTCAGCCCCGGACCCCGCGCATCCTCCAACGCGCCGGATCGCGTCTCAATGGTTCGTGCCCGTGCCCGTCAGGTCTTTTGCGGCACCTCGGAACCATCGGTGGAACCGTCTCCGCTCCCTTCGAGATCCTTCACGATCTCCATGAACTTGCGCATCATTCTTTCCATGATGCTCATCGTCCGGTCAATCTCTTCGTCGCTCGGAAGAGCCGGTTTCATCGCAGTTTCACCGCTTTTGACGGCCTTTTCCAGTGCCTCGACGCGTTTGGTCAAAAGATCGATCTCCCGCTCGAAGGCCGCCCGCTCATCGGCCGCCATCCGGCAGACGAGCTCGCCGTCCTTCTCCCGGCACAGCGTAACCTCGCCCGTCTCAGTGTCGAGCCGCGCTATACCGGTGTCCGATTTCTGCATGCTGTAGCGCCCCGGAGGTACCTCCTGCGCGTCGGCCGACGCGACCCAGCCGAGCGTCAGGCCCATCGCCATTGCCGCAACCACGTTCCTCATGACAGCCACTCCATTGGATGCTGCGGAAATCCGCCTTCCGTGGTGGACAAGCGCCAATATTTGCGGCAAGGCCACGATTGGGTTTCACGACGGACAAGCGGGCACATGAACGCCATTATATACAAGATCGTTCCGGCACTTCTATGGCAGGAGGCGCGGCGAGCAGGACAGTTCACCGGGGCGCCAGTCGACCTTGCCGATGGCTTCATCCACTTCTCGACCGGGGACCAGGTCGTCGAAACGGCCGCAAGACACTTCGAAGGGCAGGAGGACTTGCTGCTTGTCGCCATCGACGGAGCCGCCCTTGGAGAAAAGCTCGTCTACGAACCTTCGCGCGGCGGCGCGCTGTTTCCGCATCTCTACGGGCCGCTCCCGCTCGATGCGGTGATCTGGGAAAAGCCCTTGCCATTGGGTGCCGACGGCCTCCACGTCTTTCCCGAGTTTTTACCATGATCGACACACTGAAATTCCTCTCACGCAGCGGCCTGTTCCTTCTCGATCCGGAGGCCGCGCACGGTCTATCGATCAAGGCGCTCAAGAGCGGGCTCGTGCCAAGTTGCGCGGCGCCGGCCGATCCGCGCCTCGAACAGGAAATCGCCGGCCTCACCTTCGCCAATCCGATCGGCATGGCGGCCGGGTACGACAAGAATGCGGAGGTGCCGGAGGCACTCCTGAAGATCGGTTTCGGCTTCACCGAAATCGGCACGGTCACGCCGAAGCCACAGCCCGGCAACGACAAGCCCCGCATCTTCCGGCTGGTGGAAGACCAGGCGGTCATCAACCGCCTTGGGTTCAACAATGAGGGACACGGTGCCGCGCTCGCGCGCCTTCAGGGCTGCTCGCGCCAGGCACTGATCGGCGTCAATATCGGCGCCAACAAGGACAGTGCCGACCGCATCAGCGACTATGTGGCGGGGATCCGGACGTTCTACCCGGTCGCACGCTATTTCACCGCCAACATCTCGTCGCCGAACACGCCCGGCCTGCGCGACCTCCAAGCTCGCGAAAGCCTGGCAGCACTGCTTTCGGCCGTCCTCGCAGCCCGGAACGAGGAAGCGACGAAAAGCGCGAAACGAATCCCCGTCTTCCTGAAGATCGCCCCCGATCTTACCGAAGAAGGAATGGACGACATCGCGGCAGAAGTATTGGCGCACAATCTCGACGGCCTGATCGTCTCCAACACCACGCTTGCGCGCGACGGATTGAAGGATCAGCGACAGGCCAGGGAAGCGGGCGGCCTCTCCGGCAAGCCGCTTTTCGAAAAATCGACGGCAGTGCTCGCGCGGATGCGCAAGCGTGTCGGCCCCGCCCTGCCGATCATCGGCGTCGGCGGCGTCCACTCGGCGGAAACAGCGGCGGAGAAGATCCGCGCCGGCGCCGATCTCGTCCAGCTCTATTCCTGCATGGTCTACGAGGGGCCGGGGCTGCCTAGCCGGATCGTGCGAGGCCTATCCGAGCTCTGCGATCGCGAGCAGCTTGCCTCCATCCGCGACATCCGCGATAGCCGGCTGGGCTATTGGGCTGCACGAAACGCCTGAGCGGCACGGCGCGGTACAAGCATCAGCAGGAACGCGCCGCGCATGAGCAGGAACAGGTTGAGTCCTGCCCAAAGCCCGTGATTGCCGAAGAACGGGATCAGTATGCCGAGTGCGAGCACATAGCCGATAAAGGCCGCCAGCATCATGTTGCGCATGTCGCGTGACCAGGTCGCGCCGATGAAAACGCCATCCATTAGGAAGGCGAGCGCGCCGGTCAGCGCCGTCAGCGCCGCCCAAGGCATGTATTCGTAAGCGAGCGCCCGCACGTCTGGCGCGGTCGTCAGCACGTCGACCAGGGCATCGCCGAAGACGAGGAAGGCGAGCGTCGTCAGGGCGGCGAGCCCCAGCGACCAAAACGCGGTCATCCGCAGAGCGCGATCGAAGGCCGGACGATATCCGGCACCGATCGACCGTCCGGTAAGCTGCTCGGCCGCATTGGCGAGGCCGTCGAGATAGTATCCCGCGACGAGGAAGATCGTCATCAGCACGGCGTTGGCGGCAAGCGTCACCGGCCCGAAGGCCGTGCCGATCCGCGTCATCAGCGCGAAGGCGGCGAGCAGCACGAAGGAGCGGATCATGATGTCGCGGTTGAGACCAAACAGCGGCGTCAGCCGCTCGCGGGCAAAGATGGCGCCCCAGTCCGGTGCATCGCGCCGGTCAAATCGTCCGTAGACGATCGCGAAGCCGGCGACTGCGCCGATGACTTCGCCGGTCACGGTCGCCAGCGCCACACCGGTCACGCCCCAACCGAGGACCAGGCCGAGCAGGACGGCCAGCACGATGTTGATGCCGTTGATGAGCGTCTGCAGCAACAGTCCGATGGAGCCCTCACCGCGGCCGAGGACGAAGCCGAGGATCGCATAATTGGCGAGCGCCGCCGGCCCGGAAAGGATCCGATAGAAGAAATAGGTGCGCGTGACCGCTTCGACATCGGCACCGGGCGCCATCAGCCACAGACCGGCGACAAACAGCAAAGGCGAGAGCAGGACGATCGCGACGCCCGAGACAAGCGCGATCACCAGCGAGCGCCAGAAGACCGCCTGCTGCTCCCGCCGGTCGCCCCGGCCATATGCCTGCGCCACGAGACCTGTCGTCGACGCCCGGAGAAAGTTGAAGGTCGTGAAGATCAGGTCGAACATCACGGCGCCGATCGCGAGCCCGGCCAGCAGATCCGCACGGCCGAGGCGGCCGACCACCGCGGTGTCGACCAGACCAAGCAGCGGCGTCGTGAGGAACCCCAGCGTCATCGGCAGGGCGATCGAAAAAATCAGCCGATTGGTGACGTGAAAAGGGCCGGCTTCGCCGGCATGCGGGTCACGTTCGAGGGTTTCCGTGGCGGCCATCGTCAAATTCCTAGAGCGGGATGACCGCCCACTACAGCGCCGCGCGTCTAATCAGACGCGCAAAAAGGACGCTGTAGCACTTTGAATCGCTGCATGTTTTTATCCTAAATCGGTTACGATTTAAGGAAACATGCAGCGGGGAATCAGGTCAGCCGGAGAGCACCATGGCCCAATAGGGGCGGTTTCCGGAAGCGGAATTCTGCGCCACCGCAACACCGAGGCCGCGGTAGCTGCCGAGCATGTTTTCGAGGTGCTTCGGAGAACGGAACCAGGCGTTGTAAGCGCTCTCCGCATCGTCCTGGCCCATGGCGATATTTTCCGCAGCCGGAAGCGTAACGCCCTGCTCTTTCATCCGGTCGTGGAAGCTGTCGCGCCAGCCAATGTTGTGCTGCATCTTGCCGACACGCGCCATGCGCGCCGCCTGGCTCAACGCCGCGACCGACGCGACCGGGTCGTGAACAAGCGACGTCAGCCCGCGATCCTTCCGCAGCGTGTTGACGTAGCCAAGCGTCGCCGTCGTCTGGTCGCCTCCGCTGCCTTCGCCGGTAGATAGGAGGTTTGATGTCGTGCAGCCGGCGAGCACGCCGAGTGAGAGGAAACCGCCAGCCCGCAACAGGACGCGCCTGCGGATGAAGAACTGCTGATGCTGCATGGTTACCGTCGATAACTCAAAACACGAAGGATGAGGAAGGCGGGTATGACGATTGCCGCCCCGAGCAACAGATAGTCGCCGACCCTTCCGAGGGCCGCGAAACCCGTACGCCACAGGTCGAGCAGGAAATTGCGAATGGCAAAAAAGACGTCGACCGGATACCAGTCGAACACGGTCATGACGAAACCGACCAGGATCGACACGACGACGAGCTTGACCAGCACGCGCAGCGGCGTATCCCCCAGAAACTTGTTAAGGCCGTCCGACATCGGCGAAAATTCTCCTGTTTCCCTTCAAATAAGCCGCCGTCACCAAGGTCGCAAGTCGCAAGAGGAAGCGAGTTGCGTCGTCTTTCAGATTCCGCTTGTATTTTGCCGTGGCCAGCGCCAAAAGCGTGCATCGCAACCACGCCGTCATGTCGATGACCCTCAACCAGCTCTCCTCCGGCGATCTGATCGCCGATCGCCGCGCCGACTACGCCAAAATGCTCGCCGAAGCCGGTGAACCGCAAAGTGCGGCGGAACTGATGGCCCAGGCGCTCGAACGCGCGCCCGACTGGGCCGCCGGCTGGTTTCGGCTGGCGGACTATGAGGAAAAATCTGGCCGAAAAGAGGCAGCGATCGAGGCACTCCGCAACACGCTGCGGCTCAATCCCGAGGATATTTTCGGCGCTGGCCTGAAACTCGCCCTTCTCGGCGCGGCCGAGACACCCGAACAGCCACCGAGCGTCTATGTCGAACGCCTCTTCGACGACTATGCGGAGCGCTTCGACAAGGCCCTCGTCGAAAAGCTCGACTACAGCGTGCCCGAAAAGCTCGCAGCGTTGATCGACCGAGCGACCGGCAGCCGCCGTTTTCATCACGTCACGGATCTCGGCTGCGGCACCGGCCTCTTCGGCGAGCGCATCCGCCATCGCTGCGACTATCTCGAAGGCTTTGATCTCTCCGCCAACATGCTGGCCAAGGCGGAGGCAAAGGCGATCTACAACGGTCTGGCGCAGGCGGACCTGTCGCTTGCGCCGGAAAGATCGGGCGCGTTCGGCGATTTGCCGGCCGCAAGGGCCGATCTTGTCAGCGCGGCGGATGTGCTGATGTATCTCGGCAATCTCGAAAGTGTCTTCATGATTGCGGACAGACTGCTCGCACCCGGCGGTCTCTTCGCCTTTTCGGTCGAGGACGCTGCAACGGAGGAGGGATTCATCCTCCGGCCGTCGCTGCGGTACGCGCATTCCGAGCCCTATATCGCCGATCTTTGCGACGAACGCGGATTTTCGCTGATCGCAGCGGAGCGCACGGTCATTCGCAGCGATGTCGGAAAGCCGATCGCGGGCATACTGTTCCTTGCGCGGAAGCCTGCATAGAACGCAAAGCTGCCACCCGAAAATAGGTCAGCATTGCTTACATATTTTTCTTGAATGTTTTTGTGCATTGCAGCAATGCTGATGACCAACAGCGCAGGGCGTCCGATCGCACGCGCTAAGGTCGCCGTAGCACTTTGAAACGGGGTTTCGCCATGGCACAGATCAGCAGCGTCTTCGGTCTCTGGAACACCAGCCCCACCCGGCATACGCCGGTCGAGGACGTGCAGGGCATCTTTTCCGGCAGCCTCGTCGCTGCGCTCGGGCTTTATTTCCTCGCGAGTGCCGGACTTCTGACCGGCAGCACCGCCGGGGTCGCCTTCCTGCTGCATTACGCCATCGGCGTGAACTTCGGCCTTGCCTTCTTTCTCCTCAACCTGCCGTTCTTCTATCTCTCGCTGAAGCGGCTCGGGCCGGCCTTCACGATCAAGACTTTCATCGCCATCGCGTTGACGTCGTTCCTGACCGACATGCAGTCGCGCCTGTTTCAGGTCGGCGGAATCCATCCCGCCTGGGCCGCGCTGCTCGGCGGCCTGCTGCTTGGATACGGGCTGCTGGCGCTCTATCGCCACCGCGCGAGCCTCGGCGGAGTCGGCATACTGGGCATCTATCTGCAGGAGCGCTTCGGCATTCGCGCCGGGCTGGTGCAGCTTGCAATCGACATGGTCGTGCTCGCTACTGCCTTTGCCGTAACGACGCCGTCCGTCGTCATCTGGTCGGTGCTCGGCGCGATCGTCCTCAACCTGTTCGTGGCCATCAACCACCGCGCCGATCGCTATATCGCGCTTTAACCGCGCGGCCGTTGCCGAGCATCGATCGGCAGCAGCGCGCGGAAAGCAAGGCCGAGCCGGTTCGGCGAAATGCAAGCCGTTACCGGCAGGGCTATGCGGGCTTCTCTTTTCCCAAACATGATCTACTTTTGTTCCCCGTGAACAGGATCGATTCTCCATTGCCGGATAGCGACGCGCTGACGTTGCCGGCGCCGTTTCTCCGGTGGTTCGCCGAGAAGGGCTGGCGACCCCGCGCCCACCAGCTTGAGCTCCTGTCCCGTGCGGAGGCGGGAGAAAGCACGCTTCTGATCGCGCCGACCGGCGCGGGCAAGACGCTTGCCGGATTTCTGCCGTCGCTTGTCGATCTCACTCGACGCGGCAAGATCCCGCCCGGCTCACCCTTCATCGGCATCCACACGCTCTACATATCGCCGCTGAAGGCGCTTGCGGTCGATATCGAGCGCAACCTGATGAAGCCGGTGGCGGAGATGGGCCTGCCGGTCAGGATCGAGAACCGCACCGGCGATACGCCGCAGGGCAAGCGGCAGCGCCAGAGGCTCAATCCGCCCGATATCCTGCTGACTACGCCCGAGCAACTGGCGCTCCTCATCGCCAATGGCGAGGCGGAGCGCTTCTTCAGGGATCTGCGTTACGTGGTACTCGACGAGTTGCACTCGCTCGTGACCTCCAAGCGTGGGCATCTGCTCTCGCTCGGCCTTGCGCGCCTGCGCCGGCTCGCGCCCGACCTTCAGACGATCGGCCTTTCGGCAACTGTCGCCGAGCCAATGGACTTGCAGCGCTGGCTCGTGGCCCAGGCTGAGGAACACGAGAATCGTGCCGGACTGATCACCGTTTCCGGCGGCGCGAAGCCGGAGATTTCGATCCTGCGCACCGACGAGCACGTGCCCTGGGCCGGGCATTCGGCGCGGTATGCGATCGCCGACGTCTATGCCGCGATCAGGGATCACGGCACGACGCTGCTTTTCGTCAACACCCGCAGCCAGGCGGAAATGCTGTTCCAGGAGCTCTGGACGATCAACGACGACAACCTGCCGATCGCGCTCCATCATGGTTCGCTCGATGTCGCGCAGCGCCGCAAGGTCGAGGCCGCCATGTCGGAAAACCGGCTGCGCGCCGTCGTCGCCACCTCGACGCTCGATCTCGGCATCGACTGGGGCGATGTCGATCTTGTCGTTCATGTCGGCGCTCCCAAAGGGGCGAGCCGCCTTGCCCAGCGCATCGGCCGAGCGAACCACCGCATGGACGAACCGAGCCGGGCGATTCTCGTGCCTGCCAACCGCTTCGAAGTGATGGAATGCCAGGCGGCGCTCGACGCCAATTATATCGGCGCCCAGGATACGCCGCCCATCGGCAGAGGTGCGCTCGACGTGCTGGCCCAACACGTCTTGGGAACTGCCTGCGCGAGACCCTTCGATGCCGTCGATCTTCATCGGGAGATCACCAGCGTGGCGCCTTACGCGGACCTGTCCTGGGAGACTTTCGAGCGCATCGTCGATTTCGTCGCCACCGGCGGCTATGCACTTCGCACTTACGAGCGCTACGCCCGCATCCGCAAGACGAAGGATGGGCTCTGGCGGGTGTCGAACCCGATGGTCGCCCAGCAATACCGCCTCAATGTCGGAACCATCGTCGAATCCCCGATGCTGAACGTGCGAATGGTAAAGCGCAACGCCCGCGGCTCGCTTGGCCGCGGCGGCATGACGCTCGGCAAGGTGGAGGAATATTTCCTCGAAATGCTGTCACCGGGCGACACATTTCTGTTTTCCGGCAAGGTCGTGCGTTTCGAGGGCATCCGCGAAAACGAATGCCTCGTCTCCCAGGCTTTTTCCCTCGATGCGAAGGTACCGACCTATGCCGGCGGAAAATTCCCGCTCTCCACCTACCTCGCGGCGCAGGTCCGCAAGATGCTCGCCGATCCCGCGCGGCGCGCTTCCTTGCCCGAACAGGTGCGCGACTGGCTGGCGCTGCAGAAGGATGTCTCCATGCTGCCGCGCGAGGACGAGCTGCTGATCGAGACCTTCCCGCGCGGCAGCCGGCATTACATGGTGATCTACGCCTTCGAAGGGCGGCTCGCCCATCAGACGCTCGGCATGCTCTTGACCCGTCGCCTCGACCGCACCGGCTTGAAACCGCTCGGCTTCGTCGCCACCGACTATTCGCTTGCCGTCTGGGGGCTCGACGATCTGGGCAGCGCCTTCCGGGCGCGCCGCCCGTCGCTCGCGCAACTCTTCGACGAGGACATGCTCGGCGACGACCTCGAAGCCTGGTTGAACGAATCCTTCCTCTTGAAGCGCACCTTCCGCAATTGCGCCGTCATCGCCGGATTGATCGATCAACGCCATCCGGGCAAAGAGAAGACCGGGCGGCAGATTACCGTTTCGGCCGATCTCATTTACGACGTATTGCGGGCGCACGAGCCGGACCACATCCTGCTGGAGGCAACGCGCAGCGACGCCGCGACGGGACTTTTGGACATCGGCCGGCTCGGCTCTATGCTGAAGCGAATCAAGGGGCACATCACCCACCGCCGACTCGATCATATCTCGCCGCTTGCGGTCCCGGTCATGCTGGAGATCGGACGCGAAGCGGTCCAGGGCGAGGCGCACGACTTCCTGCTTTCGGAAGCGGCCGACGACCTGATCAACGAAGCGATGGGCGGCGGCCACGATGCCGATGAGTAGGGGCGATATGAGAGAGATTGCGAGCCTCTCGTTCAGACGATGTGTTCCGAGGGGGGCGCAGGTCGGGACGGATCATGCCCGAGAATATCGGGGCGACAATGCATAGGCTCGTTCACGCGATCTCGACTCCGGACGCGGACGGCTTCTTCCAGTCGCGCACGACAGTCAACGGCGTCATCGCGATCTGTGACCCGCTGGGCGGCCTCTACCTGCCCGAAAGTCGAACGCTCGTCGTTTCCGACCTCCATCTCGAAAAAGGTTCGGCCTTTGCCCGGCGGGGGATGATGCTGCCGCCCTATGACACGCTCGCGACGCTGCGTATTCTGGAGACGGTCGTTGCCCGTCACAACCCCGCGACCGTGATCAGCCTCGGCGACAATTTTCATGACCGGAAAGGATCAGCGGCGATGCCGGAGACTTTCCGCCACATGGTCGCTGCCATGGCCAACGGACGAGAATGGATCTGGATCAACGGCAATCATGACCCTGACGGCGCTTCGGGGCTGCCGGGAGCCTCCATGGATGAACTTCGCCACGCTGGGCTGGTCTTCCGCCATGAGCCGTCCAAAGGCGAAGGCATCGGCGAGATCGCCGGTCACCTGCATCCGGCGGCGACGGTCAGGCGTCGGGAAAAATCGGTCCGGCGCGCCTGCTTCGCAACAGATGGAAAGCGCCTGGTGATGCCGGCGTTCGGCGTTACGACCGGTGGGCTCGACCTCAGGCATCGCGCCATGAGCGGATTGTTCGATCGCCAGCAACTCGTTGCCCACATGCTCGGCCGGGATCGGATCTATTCGGTGCGGTTCGCCAATCTCCTCGGCTGAGGCGGCCCAACGGACCGCACCCACAGCCGGCGGAAAACCGCGCACATTTTTCCTCATCCCGCTCTGCTGCATACCTCCTTAAATCACAGCCAATTCAAGGATAAAAACATGCAGCAATTCAAGGTGCTACGTCCCTTGCGCGTCTGACAAGACGCGCAGCGCTGTGAGGTGTTCGGTCCCGGCAGGCGGTTCAGGCTGCTTGCGTGGCGTAGCGCAGAATGACGCAGCCGTTGGAAAGCGGTCGTGCCTCGAGCAGACTGAACCGCTTCGCGGCCACGGCCTTCTTGAAGAACGGCGTCCCATCACCGAGCTGCACGGGAACGAGGCAAAGCATGATCTCGTCGACGACGTCCTCCGGCAACAGCGACGCGACGAGGTCGGCGCTTCCGAAGATATAGACGTTCTTCTCGCTCTCCCCCTTCAGTCGCCGCAATTCGGCGGCGACGTCCCGAACGACGCGGCTGTTGTTCCAATCCGCCTTTTCCATCGTGCGCGAGGCAACAATCTTCGGAAGAGCATTCATATAGGTCTTCACCTGACCCTCCCCTTCCGCCGTCGGCCAATAGGCCGCCATGCCCTCATAGGTGACCCGACCGAAGACGAGCGCCTGCGCCTTGTCTCCGAATTCCAGGCTGAGCGCTTCCAGTTCCGGCCCCCAGGCACGGTTATGAAAGTCGAGGTCCCATTTCTTCGTGCCTTCGAAGTACCCGTCGAGCGTGACCAAATTCCAGACAATGACTTTGCCCATGATTCCATTCTCCGTGAAACTGATTGCACAACTGAAGCAGTTTCATCATAGCTAACTGCTTTCAATTTGCAACCAGATTATTCGAGGAGCACTTCGGCCCCATCCGGCGCCGTTGCGGGACGCGGCGCGCGAGATTGGTAGCGCAATTTATTGAAAAGTACGGGAAGGCTGCCTCCCCGAAGAAGGGAGGCAGCGACCTTTGCGCGTCCGATAAGACGCGCGGCGCTGTAGGGCGAAACAACCCGCGCCGGAAGCGATATCAGAAGGCGTTGAAGGTCAAAGTGGTCAACGACCGGGAAATGCCCGGAACCGATGCGATGTTGTCATTGATGAACTTGCCGATATCGTCGCCCTCCTGAATATAGATCTTCAGAAGCAGATCGTAATCACCGCTCGTCGAGTACATCTCCGACACGATCTCCTTGCGGTAGATCTCGTCGGCCACCTCGTAGGTCTTGCCGGGAGCGCATTGCAACTGGACAAAAATCGGTTTCATGGAGTTTCCTCTGCTGCCCGGAGTGCCGCGCCCGTCTTCAACAGCGCTCCGATGTCAAAATACCTTCCCCCTCCTTAGAGCATTTCGCCGTTTTAATGAAACGGCGAAATGCTCTAACTCTTTGAGACGGTGCAATTCCGGACGGAAAACCGTGGCACACTTTTCCTGGAATTGCTCTAGAGCGCCGTGCGTTCAAGTGAACGCACAAAGGACGCTCTAGCACTTTGATTCTAGAGCATCTTATCCGCTTTCAGTGATTCCACTTGAAAGCGGGATGCTCTAGCCCGCCACCGGACAAAAGAAAACGCGAAGGCGGCCCATGTCGATATAAAGGCCTATTCCTTGCGGAAGAGCAGGCTGGCTCCCCAACCAGTGATAATCGCCAGAAGCACGGCAAAGAGACCGTAGATCAGGGGCTGGTCGTGCGCTGCGCGCGTGATCGCCTGCTCGAGGCCGGTTTTGACGACCGTCAGTGGCAGCGCCTTCGCGGCGACGAAAAGGCCATCCCGGAAAAGATAGGCGCGCACGATATGGACGCCATTCGGCACGTTGGCGGGAAGGCGCACGGACGCCCTGAACAGGCTCGAACTGATGAACTGCACTCCGCCCGGGTCGCGCTGAAAAACACCGCTCTCCTCCCTGATCCGACGGAACGCGTTACGGAACTCGCCTAGATTGCTGCCGTCGCCGACGAAGCCCACGGGCACCAGGCGCATATGGTCTACGCCTATGCCCATGTTGCCCATTTCACCCGGCGGAGCGATCGTCTCGATGTCACGCGTGCTCGACAGCGAATAGGATTCCGGCACCAGCTCGAAGGTCATCGAACGAGTGTTCACCCAGATGCCGAAGACTCGCTCCTTCCTGCGTACCGTCGCGTTTTCCTTGGGGCCCTCCAGCGTGACGATGATGCTGTACTTTCCTTGGGCGAGGAGTTTCTCGTCAAACCCGTCGATGGCACCAAAGATCGTCAGGTCCGCCCCGCGAAAGTCGGAGGTGATGGAGATTTCGTCCGTAGAGATGCCGATCTCGAGCTTCTCCGAGAACTCCGAGAGGTCGTCTTCCCGAACCTGGGCAGCGACCGGCGCTGCGAGAGCAAGGACCATGAAGACGAGGCATAGGCGCGCGAGATCGAACATCAGAAGCCGAGCCCCGCTGAAACGACCGAATAGATATCCTTCGGCGGAATGATGAGTTCGATCGCCAGCCGGATACCGACGGCGAGGACAAGGAGGGCAAGCAGCGCCCGCAACTGTTCGCCACGCAACCGCTGGCCGACGCGAACGCCATATTGCGCCCCGATGACGCCGGCGATCATCAACACGAAGGCGAGCACGATATCGACCGTGTAATTTGTCGATGCCTGGACGATCACGGTGTAAGCCGAGACGAAGACGATCTGGAAGAGCGAGGTTCCGACAACGACGCTCGTCGGAATGCGCAGGAGGTAGATCATCGCCGGCACCATGATGAAGCCGCCGCCGACGCCCATGATCGAGGTCAGGATGCCGATTGCGAAACCGAGCGTGGCGACCGGAATGACGCTCAGATAGATCTTCGATTTCTTGAACCGCATCTTGAGCGGCAGGCCGTGGATCCAGTTGTGCTGCCCCGGCCGGCGGAGTGGCGTCGATTGGTTCTTCGCGGCCTTCCGCATCGCGCCGATGCTCTCCCAGAGCATCAGGCCGCCAACCGAACCGAGCAAAACGACGTAAAGCAGCGAAATCACGAGGTCGAGCTGCCCCACTCGGCGCAACAGCGAGAAAAGCCAGACGCCCAGCGTTGCGCCGACGAGGCCGCCGCAGAGCAGCACCGTGCCGAGCTTGATATCGATCGTGCCGCGGCGAAAATGCGTAATGGCACCGGAGATCGACGAGGCAACGACCTGATTGGCGCCCGTCGCCACCGCCACCACCGGCGGGATGTTGTAGAAGATCAGGAGCGGAGTGATCAGAAAACCGCCGCCGACGCCGAACATGCCGGACAGAAATCCGACGGCCGCGCCCATGCCGAGAATGATGAGTATGTTCACCGACAACTCTGCAATGGGCAGATAGACCGTCACGGCCGAACCTCGATACGACAAAGGCCCGCGACGCGGGCGGAATTGCGACTCCACAATCCCTAACCGGAATGGATTTAGGAATTGTGCAATGCCTACTGCATGTTTCCTTAAATCGGAACCGATTTAAGGACAAAAACATGCAGCAATTCAAAGCGCTACAGCGACCTTTGTGCGTCTGAAAAGACGCACGGCGCTGTAGAATTTATTCGCTTCCTGCGCACATCCGGAGAGACGTGCGGCGCGACGTTTCAAAGTGGCAAGTGATTCACCACGAGCAGGGATGTATGGCGACCGCCCCCGCAGCGACGAGGAACAAGCGGAAATTTCCTCATGCGCCCCCAGGGCCGGAGCTGTCAACCTTTTCAGGCACATGGCCCCAGACTTCGCCCCTGAACCCTGTCGCGCCGATCTGCGGCTTTATTGCGGCGAAGTCGGCTGCTGAAAGCAGCGTACGCTTGGTGTCCGCAGCAATCAAAGTGCTACAGCGTCCTTCGCGCTGATTAGACGCGCGGCGCTGCAGATCATTTCATCGTTCGTTGAAACAGTGAAATAAGCTAGCTCTCGAAACGACGCTATTCCGGACGGAAAACCGTTACGCGCCCCCTGGAATTGCCTTAGGAGTTCCGCTTCAAGAGTTCCTTGACGAGTGCGTCGGTGATCTCTCCGGTCGGTTCCTGGCCAACGGATTTCTGGAAGGCCTTGATGGCAGTAATCGTTTTCTTGCCCAAATACCCATCCGGTGTCCCGGCGTCGAAGCCATTGTTGTTGAGGATAGCCTGGATATTGCGCACGGCCTTGGTCATGTCGACCGTGGCTGTCTTGGTCGGCGGACCGACCCACGCGTCGGGGACATCGACGGTGTTCGCCTTGGCGTCGACCGGCTGGACTTTCCATGCATCGGCCTTCGCCATGGCGTTCGCCAGTTGTTCCGGCTTCATCGCCTTGGCAATCTCGTCGCGCTTTTCGCCGGCATCCTTGTCGCCGTCGCGGGCTGCAATCGAGAACCACTTGTAGGATTCTTCCAGGTCCTGCTTGACGCCATTGCCGCGGGCATAAAGCACCGCGAGGTTGAACTGGCTGTCGCGAACGCCGAGGCTCGCCGCCTTTTCGAACCATTTGGCGGCTTCGTCGAAATCCGGAGCCCCGTCGCGGCCGCTGGCGAGCATGACCGCGAGGTTGTGGGTCGCGCTGGCGTTGCCTGCGGCGGCAGCCTTGAGATAAAGCGTCTTCGCCTTGACCGGGTCGCGCGCGACGCCTGACCCCTTTTCATAAAGATTGGCGAGCCGGTACTCGGCCGGGATCACGCCGGCATCCGCCGCGCGCTGATACCATTTTAGGGCTTCCGCGGGATCTTCCTTGACGCCTCGGCCTTCGGTGAAGCGTGTGCCGATCTCGTAGAAAGCCAGAGGGTCACCACCCTTGGCGGCGGTGACAAGAGCTGGCGGACCAAAGCCTTCGGGAAGGACTATGTCGCCGGCCTTGGCGATCGGCTCGAATGTCTCCGTTTTGGCAGTCACGGCAGGAGCGACCCGAAAGGTCGATGCGCTCGCCTGTGCCGGTTCGCTTGCCGGATGCAGCAGGGGCGCGTGGCTGCTGCCGGCGGGCGCCGTCTCAGCCGTGGCCTTTGTCGCCGGAGCCGCATTTGCTGTGGCGGCCGCCATTGCGGCAGGCGCCGCTTTTGCCGCCGGCGTCGCGGCCGGTGTCTTTACGACGGGGGCAGAGGCCGTTTCCGTCAGGCGGTCGTCCGCGGCCTTCCCTTCTGCAACTTGCGGACCCGCCTTCTGCTCGATCACCGCTGCCGGCTGGATTTCGGGCATGTCCTTGCCCTTGAGGACGGTGCTGACGAGCGGATAGGACATGATCGCCAGGAGCACCGCACCGACCGCCATCAGGATCGGACGGCGATGACGGGCGAAGGCGCCGGCACCGGACGCACCGCTGCCGTCCTTCACGCCGCTCAGTGTATCCGCTTCCTCGACCGCCAATTGCGCGGCCCGGCGCGCAGCAGCGATGAAATCGGCCTTGTCGCCCTCGACGGCTGGCTGACCGCTGCGGGCCATCTGACCGGCGCGGACGCGCTCGAGGATTTTCTTGACGTCCGGCGCACCGGAGCCGGGCTCGAGCAGCTGGTTGGCATCTTCAGGGGCGAGCATCTCGCACGGGTCGATCGATGGAGCGGGTTCGACCACCTGCCGCACACGCTCGGGCATCACCGCGGTTCGTCTTCCGCTGAAGCGACGGGTCAGCCCGGCGAGCAGTCCTGTCCGGGCGGCGGGCGCCGGCTCCCGGATCTCGTCCCTTTCGACCGTCGAAGCCGCCTCGGCAACCACCAGATCATCGACTGTGGCGGAGGTCGGCGCGGCAGCCGCCTCGTCCTCGGCCTGCAGCACCTGGACATTCCGCTCGAGATCGTCGTCGCGATGATCGAGATCGGCATTGCCGAAAGGGTTGCCGAATGCCGGTTGCGCAGCTCTCGGCATTGCGGGCATGTCGCGCGTTATCGCTGCGTCGGGCCGCACAGCGGCAGCGACAGGCGCGCGGTCTTCGAGCAGTTCCAGCTTCTCGGCAATCTGAACAAGGGTCTCATGCAGGACTTCGAACGTCTGCGCAGTGCGTTCGTTGGTCGAACGGCTGAGGTCCTCGAGCGTCCTCAGATCCTCGGCGAGCGCCGAGATTGCCGCCATGTCGCCGCTGGCATGCATCGGGCCATTCTTGGTAAAGGCCTCCATGACTGCTTCGGCCGCTTGGCGGGCTGCTTCGATAATGTATTCGTCGCTGGTTGCCAGATAGTCTTCAAGCGCGCTCATCCGGCTTTCGAAATCCACCGGAGCCACACCGGCCTCGACGCGCGGCTGGCTGATCAACGTCGACAGGTTGGCGATCTGGGACTCAAGGTTGCGCAGCGCTTCACGGTCGTCGAACGGCGCGGCATGCGTTTCTTCCAGGCGTTGCGCGATATCCGCGAGGCGGTCTTCCAGACGCTCGAAGCGTTGGTCCGTCACGGGCTGCTGCCCGTGCATGCCCAGGTCATCGATCCGGCGCGCGAGATAGTCGAGGCGCTCTGCTAGAGCCGTGTTGACGCTGCCCTGGTCCAGAGCCTCGATTCGCTGGGAAATGTCGGCAAGATAGTCAGCCAGTTCCGCTTGCGCATTTTTCTGGTTGCTTTCGAGCAGCATCGAGAGCCCCTCGAGGCGCTCCTCGAGCCGCGCGGCCGCCTTCTCGCTCGACAGTTCCTCAATGCGCGCCGTCAACGCTTCGATCCGTGCACCGAGCCCGGCCTCGACCGGACGAGCGACTTCGTCGATCTGGCGCGAGAGATCGCCAAGTCGACTTTCGAGCCGACTGACGAAAGCATTGTCAGAGTCCGCTGCACTGCGGCTACTGACGGCGATTGCCCGGCTGATTTCATCGAACCGTGCATCAAAATCCGCGAGCTGCGAGACGAGGCGGCCGTCATCCGGCTGCATCTGCCGTCCCAAGAGCTCGATCGCATCGGCGATCGCGAGCAGCTTTTCCTCCAGTACGTCGAAGGCCGCTCCGTTGTTCAGTGCGCCGATTTGCGACTTGATGTCATCGAGTCTGCAGGCGAGCGCCACCAGTTCGTCGTCACGGTTCCGGTCAAAGGCGTTCAGGCGGTCCTCGACGCCGCTCCAGCGGTCTTCCAGGCGGCGGATACCGTCTTCGCGCGCAAGGCCGTCGATCAGCGCCCTCAGGCCATCGAATTCGACACGCAGCGCGTCCGCCTGAGCAGGCGACGCCTGTCGGGCGAGCTGATGGATGCCGTCCGCCAGGCGCTGCATATCTGCCCGAATGTCCTCGGCGAAAAGATGATCCTGCGCCTCGGCCTTGATGCCGCGGATTTCCGATCGCAGAGCACTCAGTTCGCGAACGAGTCCATCGTTTATGTCGCGCTTCAGTTCCTGCCTCAGGCCGACCAGTGCTTCGGCTATGTCGGCCGCAGCCGATGCTGATCGCGCCGGTGCGACCTGCGGCCGCGGGTCTTCGTGTGCACGGCCGGAGGAAAAGCGATCGGCCTCTCGCGCCGCAATGCGTTCGCGCAGCGACGTTCGCTCGCGGCTGGCGCTCAAAGCGCGCTGGCGCTGCAGAATTTCGGAGACAGCGTCGCTGGTCGTCGTCGAGCGCTCGGTCTGACGGTGCTGAACCTCGCGTCCCGCCCCGCTCATCAAGCCCTCGATGCGCGCCTCGAGGCCTTCAATCGTGCGGTTCAGGGCATCAAGCGACGGCCTGTCGCCATAGGACGGGTTACTTGCGCGCTGAGGATTGGATCGCGATCCGTTCATTGTCTCTTCGCCCCTGTCGTTGACCATCATCGAAAGCCGCGAAAGAAGGAATCCAGCCTCCGAGGTCGCGGTACGATCGATGCGATCAAAGCAACAACGACAACGCGAGGACGGGACCGGTTGCAGCTTTGACCATCTCACCACCCACAATTCATTAAACGTGGTAAATAAGCAGTTAATCACCTTAAATTTTTTAACGTTTTGTCAGGATCCCGGCTGTCGCGCGCGCTCGGCGCGCGGGTTTCCCCTTCGGGCGGCGCGTCTGCGAAACTTTTCAACATCGCCAATTTTGACGTTTACGCAAACGTCAAAATTTTGTAGCATCCTGCCGACGATGCGAGACTGCGCCCAGCGGTATACGCTCAAAGCATTGAGAATCGGGCAGCCCCACCCTGGCGCGTGCCCGAAGGGACATAAAGGCGAGGAACGAATGCCCATCTACAAGGCCCCGGTCGACGACACCCTGTTCATCCTCAACGATGTGCTCGGCATAGAGCGCTACAACAATCTGCCGGGTTTTGCCGATGCGACACCCGACACGATTGCGGCGATCGTCGGCGAGGCTGCCAAACTTGCGGAAGAGGCTCTTTTCCCGATCAACCTCACCGGCGACCAGGAGGGTTGCACGCGCCATGAGGACGGCTCGGTCAGCGTGCCGAACGGTTTCAAGGAGGCTTTCGACCTCTATCGCGAAGGCGGCTGGCTGGGCCTTGCGGCACCGGAAGAATTCGGCGGACAGGGCCTGCCCTACACGCTGCACACGGCGGTCGGTGAATTCTTGTCCGCCGCGAACATGTCGCTGATGATGTATCCGGGCCTGACGCAAGGGGCGATCGCCGCCATCCTCGTCCACGGTTCGGAGGAACAGAAGCGGACCTATCTGCCGAAGATGGTCGACGGCACCTGGACCGGTACGATGAACCTGACCGAGCCGCATTGCGGCACCGACCTCGGCCTCTTGCGCACCAAGGCTGTGCCGAACGGCGACGGCTCCTACAGGATTTCCGGCCAGAAGATCTTCATCTCCGCAGGCGAACACGACATGGCTGAGAACATCATCCATCTGGTGCTCGCCCGCATCGAGGGTGCCCCGGAAGGCGTCAAGGGCATCTCGCTCTTCATCGTTCCGAAACACAAGATCAACGACAGCGGCGAACCCGGAGAGCGCAACGGCGTTTCCTGCGGCGCGATCGAAGAGAAGATGGGAATTCACGGCAATTCGACGTGCGTCATGAACTACGACGCGGCGACCGGCTACCTGATCGGCGCGGAGAACAAGGGGCTCAGCGCCATGTTCGTGATGATGAACGAGGCCCGTCTTGCCGTTGGCATGCAGGGGCTTGCGATCGCGGAGGTCGCCTATCAGAACGCCGCCAACTACGCCCGCGAGCGCCTGCAGGGCCGCTCGCTTTCCGGCCCGAAGGCACCAGACAAGAATGCGGATCCGATCATCGTCCACCCGGACGTGCGCCGTACGCTGATGACGATCAAGGCCTTCAACGAGGGCGGCCGCGCCTTCACGCTCTGGACGGCGCTGAAATCCGATATCGCCCACCGCTCCGACAGCGAAGAGGACCGCCAGGCGGCCGACGACATTCTCGGCCTGATGACCCCGATCCTCAAAGGCGTTTTGACCGACAAGGGGTTCGACCACACGGTCATGGCGCAGCAAGTCTTCGGCGGTCACGGCTATATCGAAGAGCACGGTATGAGCCAGTACGTGCGCGATGCCCGCATCGCCATGATCTACGAGGGTGCCAACGGCATCCAGGCACTCGACCTCGTCGGCCGCAAGCTGGCGATGAACGGCGGCCGCGCTGTCATGGCGCTCTTCAAGGAAATCGGCGATTTCTGCGAGGAAAACCGCAACGACGAGAAGCTGTCGGGCTATACGAAGGCGCTCAAGAAAGGCCTGAACGATCTTCAGGCGGCGACCATGTGGTTCATGCAGAACGCCATGGCGAAACCCGACAATGCCGGCGCCGGCTCGACCGACTACATGCATCTCTTCGGCCTGGTCGTGCTCGGCTACATGTGGGCGAGGATCGCGAAGACGGCGGAGGAGAAGCTCGCCGCTGGAGAAACCGAACGCACGGACTATTTGAGGAGCAAGTTGATCACGGCCAGGTTCTTCATGGAGCGCATCATGCCGGAAACGGCGCTGCGGAAGGCCCGCATCGAAACCGGCGCCGACACGCTGATGGCGCTGGACGCGGCGGCGTTCTGATTTCACACTCGGAGCGGGATGAGGAAAGCGCGAGGCGGCTTCGGCAAGCATCCCGCTCCAATGCATCAAGCGCGGCTCGAAGCGATGCCGCCCAAAGGGAGATCGAGAGATGACGAAAGTCTTCGTTTACGACCACGTGCGCACACCGCGCGGCCGTGGCAAGAAGGACGGATCGCTGCACGAGGTGCCGTCCGTCCGCCTCGCGGCCAAGATGCTGGAGGCGGTGCGCGACCGTAATGGCCTCGACACGTCGACCGTCGACGACATCATCATGGGCTGTGTCGATCCGGTGATGGATGCAGGCTCGGTCATCCCCAAGGCGGCCGCCTTCGAGGCCGGCTATTCGACGCGCGCGCCGGGCATGCAAATCTCGCGGTTCTGCGCATCCGGCCTCGATGCCGTCAACTTCGGCGCCGCGAAGATCGCCCAAGGGGCGGACGACATCGTCATCGCAGGCGGCGTCGAATCCATGTCGCGCGTCGGTCTCGGCATGTCCGGCGGCTCCTGGTTCATGGACCCCTCCGTCAACCTGCCGGCCTATTTCATGCCGCAGGGCGTCTCGGCCGATCTCATCGCCACGAAATACGGCTTCTCGCGCGATGACGTCGACGCCTATGCGGTCGAAAGCCAGAAGCGTGCAGCCAGTGCCTGGGAAAAGGGCTACTTCAAGAACTCGGTCGTGCCGGTCAAGGACCAGAACGGCCTGACTATTCTCGACCGTGACGAGCACATGCGCCCGACCACCGACATGCAGGCGCTCGCATCGCTCAACCCCTCCTTCCAGATGCCCGGCGAGATGGGCGGCTTCGAGGCCGTCGCCATCCAGGCGCATCCGGAAATCGAGCGGATCAACTACGTCCACCACGCCGGCAACTCCTCCGGCATCGTCGACGGCGCGGCCGCCGTTCTTCTCGGCTCCAAGGCCGGCGGCGAATCCATGGGACTGAAGCCGCGCGCCCGCATCCGCGCCTTCGCCAATATCGGCTCCGACCCGGCGCTGATGCTCACAGGTCCGGTGGACGTCACCGAAAAGCTCCTGAAGCGTGCCGACATGAAGCTTTCCGATATCGATCTCTTCGAGCTGAACGAGGCTTTTGCCGCCGTCGTCCTGCGCTACATGCAGGCCTTCGACATCCCGCATGACCAGATCAACGTCAACGGTGGCGCGATCGCCATGGGCCATCCGCTCGGAGCTACCGGCGCAATGATCCTCGGTACCGTTCTGGACGAACTGGAGCGCCGCGACCTCAACACCGCGCTCGTCACGCTTTGCATCGGCGCCGGCATGGGCACCGCCACCATTATCGAACGCGTCTGATCCGATCCGGGAGAGAGAAAATGTCTTACACGAACTTCAAGATCGAAACCGACGCCGACGGCATCGCGCTCGTCACCTGGGACATGCCTGAGAAGTCGATGAACGTCTTTACCCAGGAGGTGATGGAGGAACTCAACGCGATCGTCGACCAGACGACCGCCGACACGGCCGTCAAAGGCGTCGTCTTCACTTCTGGCAAGTCGTCCTTCTCCGGCGGCGCCGATCTCTCGATGATCAAGTCGATGTTCACCTTCCAGGCGGAGGAAAAGAAGAAAGACCCGGCCAACGCCGCGCAAAAGCTCTTCGACCTCGTCGGTCGCATGACAGGCCTCTTCCGCAAGCTCGAAACCTCAGGCAAGCCGTGGGTCTCGGCGATCAACGGCACCTGCATGGGCGGTGCCTTCGAGCTGTCGCTTGCCTGCCACGGCCGTGTCGCCTCGAATTCCAAGGCGGTGAAGATCGCCCTGCCGGAAGTCAAGGTCGGCATCTTCCCTGGCGCCGGCGGCACCCAGCGCGTGCCGCGCCTCACCAACGCGCAGGACGCATTGCAGATGATGACGACCGGTTCGTCGCTGACGGCGGCACGTGCCAAGGCGATGGGGCTTGTGCACGAAGTCGTCGATCCGGACAAGCTGATCGACGCCGCCAAGGCGATGATCAAGAACGGCCTGAAGCCGGTACAGCCCTGGGACGAAAAGGGCTTCAAAGTGCCGGGCGGCGGCATCTGGACGCCGGCTTCGGCCCAACTCTGGCCCGCCGCCTCCGGCATTCTTCGGCGAGAAACCTATGGCAACTATCCAGGTGCAATCGCCATCCTGAAATGCGTCTACGAAGGCCTGCAAGTGCCGTTCGACACAGCTCTCAAGATCGAGCAGCGCTATTTCACCGAGATCCTGCAGACGACCGAAGCCTTCTCGATGATCCGCTCGCTGTTCGTCTCGATGCAGGAACTCGGCAAGGGCGCGCGCCGCCCCGCCGGCGTGCCGAAGTCCGAATTCAAAAAGGTCGGCGTTGTCGGCGCCGGCTTCATGGGTGCCTCGATCGCCTACGTCACCGCTGCCGCCGGCATCCCCGTTACGCTGATCGACCGCGACATGGAAACGGCCGAAAAGGGCAAGGCGCATTCGGAAGGGCTGGTGAAGGAATCGATTGGTAAGGGCCGGCTGACCAAAGAAGAGGGCGAAGCGCTGCTTGCCCGCATCACGCCTTCGGCCGACTTTGGCGACCTCAAGGATGCGAGCCTCGTCGTCGAGGCGGTCTTCGAGGACCGGCAGGTCAAGAAGGATGTGATCGAGAAGATCGAAGCGGTGATTGCCGAGGACGCAATCTTCGCCTCCAACACCTCGACGCTGCCGATCACCGGCCTTGCCAAGAATTCGAAGCGGCCGGAACAATTCATCGGCATCCACTTCTTCTCGCCGGTCGAGAAGATGATGCTGACCGAAGTGATCCTCGGTAGGGAGACAGGCGACAAGGCGCTCGCGACCGCACTCGATTATGTCGCCGCGATCAAGAAGACGCCGATCGTCGTCAACGACACCCGCGGGTTCTACGTCAACCGCTGCGTCTTCCGCTATATCCACGAAGCCTACGACATGCTGATCGAAGGCGTGCCGCCGGCAATGATCGAGAACGCCGCCAAGATGGCCGGCATGCCGGTCGGTCCGCTGTCGCTCAACGACGAAGTGGCGATCGACCTCAGCCAGAAGATCCTGAAGGCCACCGTCGCCGATCTCGGTGACAAGGCCGTCGATCCGCGGCATATGGCGCTGATCAACAAGATGGTCGACGAACTCGATCGCCGCGGCCGCAAGAACGGCAAGGGCTTCTACGAATATCCAGCGAAACCCGCCAAGAAATATCTCTGGCCGGAGCTGAAAACGCTCTATCCGCAGCAGAGTGCCGACAAGATCGACGTCGAGGTTCTGAAACGGCGCTTCCTCGCAACCATCGCGCTGGAAGCCGCCCGCACCATCGAGGAAGGCATCGTCACCGACCCGCGCGAGGCCGATGTCGGCTCCATCCTCGGCTTCGGCTTCGCGCCCTATACCGGTGGCACGCTGTCCTACATCGACGGCATGGGTGTGAAAGCCTTCGTCAAGCTCTGCGAGAAGCTCGCCAAGAACTATGGAGCCCACTTCAAGCCGACGCCGCTGCTAAAGGAGATGGCGGAAAAGGGCGAGACTTTCTACGGACGCTTCGATCCCTATGGAGAGGCGAAGAAGGCGGCGTAAACCGCCTACCCTACGAAACCGAGGGCCGTGTCTGATGATGCGGCCCTTTTCTTTTATACTGAGGTTATCGCGAGTCACGCCGCGGCCGATTCGGTGTGGGCGATTTCATTCTCTGGATAATCCCTCCCAATCGCCATTCATCCTATTGAAATTGCTATCATATTCTACACTTGACAAAATGATGCTGTGTGAGAGCATCCATTTGCAACCATGGAGAGTAGTATGGCCGAGAAAAATCGCTATCCCCAAATTCCAAGTACTGTTTGGTGGGGTGTTAGAGCAATTCTCAAAAGGACGCCAACGGCTACTATTGATGAGCGCTTGTTGGGCGCTCAACTTGACGTTCAAGAAGCAGCCGCTCGCGCGTACGTCGCAGAATTGAAAGCTGTGGGAATCCTCACTGATGATGGGAAGGCAACGTCCACGGCCCAGAAGTGGCGAATGGACGATACTTACGGCGAAGCCGCTCAAGAACTAGTCGCCGCGAACTATCCCGAAGGTTTGCTTCACCTCGCTCCAGTTGAAGAAGGAGACAGGCAAAAGATAGTAAATTGGTTTCTCCGCGAAGGCTTAGGTCAAGGCGCAGCCGGAAACAAAACGGCAACGTACTTGCTGATCGGTAGCCCTAGTCCAAATGAGGCACCATCGCGGGCAAACGGCCGATCACCAAAGGAGAATGGCGACAAGTCCAGCAAGGTGAACCAGCGAGGCAATGCCTCACCACCGAAACGCAGTGCCGCGGGCGGGGCTACGCGGTCCTCCGGAAGTGAACCAGAAGGCTTTGCGCGAGCATCGGCAAAAGCACAGGAAGCGTTTCCTTTGAATGTTAACGTACAGATTCACATCAGTGCTGATGCCGGCTCTGAGCAAATAGAGTCGATCTTCGCCGCTATGAGGCGTTATCTGTATGACATACCGAATAATTGAAGGCATACGGCGATTTCAGGAGCATTTACTTGAGTTGGGATTGGCCCGAGCCGTTTTGGCGGTTCCAGCTCCAAGGATGCTTGGGGTATCATCGCCGACAGCGGAAGATTCTGAGCCAGCAAGTGTGTTCACACGAGTCATCGTGGAGCCCGAAATAGAGCGCGTCTCACGCGATCTTTTTGTTTCTGGGCATTACTCTGTTGCTGTGCAGGAGGCCTACAAGGCGGTTGACAAGTTCATCGCCGAAAGAGTGGGCTCGCGCTCGGTAACCGGCACTCAATTGATGGAGTCCGTGTTCAGTCCAAGCTCACCAAAGCTGTACTGGACAGAACGCAGCACTCAATCTGAGGTCGATGAACAAAAGGGTTATCAGCGTCTTTATGCAGGCGCGATGCTAGGTATAAGAAATCCGGTGACGCACGAGTTTAATTGGGTTGACGAACCTGAGATGGCTTTGGAGCTAATTGTCTTTGCACAGCACCTGCTCCGCAAAGCCAAATCTGCGAAAATGGAGGCTATTCAGAAAGAGAACGTGACCGGCGGAGCCAATGGTTGACCAAGATCAAGTTCTCGGTCTAGCGACTGGATTAGAGCGTGATCATAGCCAACAGCCAGAACACCGTCCATGCAGCCGCTCAAGTTCGCGCTCGCCATCCTCCTGCTCCTGGCAACGCCCGGGCCAACCAACACGCTGCTGTGGCTTTCCGGTGCGGCGGTCGGAGTGCGGCGGTCGGCTCCGCTGCTTCTTGGCGAGCTCGGCGGTTATCTGACGGTGATCGTACCGGTCGCGGCGCTGGCCGCGCCGTTCATGTCCGCCCACCCGGAGATCGGCCTTATCGTCAAGCTCGTCGCCGCCTGCTGGGTCCTCTTTATGGCTTATGCGCTCTGGGCTCCAATAGGCGAGGCTGCGGTGCGGCCGATCACGCTCGGGCAGGTGCTCATCACCACCGTGCTCAATCCAAAGGGGCTGATCATCGCGCTGGCGATCATGCCGCAGGCGGGGCTGGTAGCGATGCTGCCCTGGCTTGCCGCATTCGCCGCGCTGGTGGTGAGTGCCGGCTCGCTCTGGATCATCGCCGGCACCTTCGTTGCGCGGCTGCCAAGGCAGCCGATCGGTCCGCGGCTACCCCGCCGCATCGCTGCCGCCTGCCTCGTTGTGTTCTCCGTCGGCATGGCCGGCAGCGCTCTGGCATCGATGCTGTAAGGCTATTCGACAAATCGCGCCGCGATGTCAGGCCGCTTCGGCCGCTTCACCAAGTTCAGCGGCGAGACGCCCAATCAACTGCTCCCAGCCTTCCCGGCGATATTCGACCTTATCCAGCCCGTCGAGGAAGGTCGCCTGTTCGGTAAAGATGACGTGGGTACCCTTGCCTTCGGGCAGCAGGTCGACGGTGGCGATCGAGGCAGAAATCCGCCGATCATCCTTCGCCATGGTGTAAGCCGAGACGATCCGCCTGTTCTCGACGATGTCGAGATAGACGGTCTCGTTGAAATAGAAGGTCTTGCCGTCCTGGCTGAAACGGCCGCTTTCGCGCCCGCCGACGCGGAAGTCGTGCCGGTATTCCGCGACCGGCCAATTGTCGCCCTTGACGAACCATCGGTCATTCGTTGCAGGATCGGCAAAGGCGTGAAAAACCCGCTCGGGCGATGCCTTGAAGATACGTTCTATGGTGAAACTTGTGTGCTCTGCGGATGGATTTGCCATGGTCTTTCTCCTCTTCAATGGCCGCGCCCGGCAGTTCTCACCGGGAACTTTCGAGACCGACGTCATCGCCGGCAATCCCGCGACTGCATCGCTCGGCGGCAATCTGATATCGAAATGAAAGCAGTTGCAGATTAACTCCACTGATGCGATAATGCAAGCAGTTAGTCCGATGTGGAAAGGTGCAAACGGCCCGGCCAGCATCCCGCATCTCAACTTGCCAGAATCGTTCACGTTCATGATCTTGGGCTCAGTCGCAAAATCATCGTGATCTACAGGGACCAGCATGACAGACGACCATCGCTCCGGTTGCCCGATCAATCTCTCGCTCGAAGTCTTCGGTGACAAATGGAGTCTGCTGATCATCCGAGACATGATTTTCGGCGGCAAACGGCATTTCCGCGAACTTCTTCGCTCGCAGGAGGGCATCTCCTCCAACATTCTCGCCGATCGGCTGAAGACGCTGGTGGAAATGGGTATGCTGACGAAGAGGGATGATCCCAGCCACAAGCAGAAGGCGATCTACAGCCTCACCGAGATGACGATCGCATTGGTGCCGATCATGGCGCATCTCGGGGCCTGGGGCCGCCGTTATCTGCCGGTCAGCGAAGAGCTGAGCATCCGCGCGCAGCTGATGGAGGAAGGCGGCCCGGAACTCTGGGAGCGGTTCATGGACGAACTGCGGGTCGAACATCTCGGCGCCGCGCCTGCGGTTCCGGACGGACCCACGGTGCGGCAGACGCTGCAGGCGGCCTATGATCAGGTCATGGCAAGGAAGGCAAAGGAGCAGGAGCTCGCCTGACCGCAGCCACTGCATGTTTCCTTAAATCGTAGCCGAAAGTCCTACGGCGTCCTTTGCGCGTCTGATCAGACGCGCGGCGCTGTTGCCGACAAAGGACTATTTTCCTTCGCATTCTTTACGGCCATTGCCTGCTTCGCTAATGTAGACGGAAGGCAGAAGGAATGGCGTCCCTCGCCCTTCCGGAGTGGATCGAATGCTCTCACACGACAGCATCTGGCGCGCCATCGACGCGCTGGCCGAGCGCCATCGGCTGTCGCCGTCCGGCCTGGCGCGTCGCGCTGGTCTCGATCCGACATCCTTCAACAAGTCGAAGCGCCAATCCGCCGACGGTCGCGACCGCTGGCCCTCGACGGAATCGATCTCGAAGATCCTGGAGGCAACCGGTTCGTCCGTCGACCAGTTCATGGCCCTCATCCGCCCGGCAACGAGAAAGAGCGTGCCGGCGGACGAGCGGGAGCAATCGGCGGACATCCCACTCATTGGCTTTGCCCAGGCCGGCGCCGGCGGCTTCTTCGACGACGGCGGCTTCCCCGCCGGTCAAGGCTGGGACGTGGTCGACTTTCCTGCAGCGCTTGAGCGCCACTCTGGCATCTACGCCCTGGAAGTCCAGGGCGACAGCATGCTGCCGCTTTATCGCCACGGCGATGTTCTGATTGTCGATCCGACCGCGCAGGTGCGGCGCGGCGACCGCGTCGTCGTCAAGACCTGCGAGGGCGAGGTGATGGCGAAAGTATTGTCGCGGCAGACACCGCGCGGCATCGACCTCTTGTCGCTCAACCCGGATCACCCGAACCGCAATTTCGAAATGTCAGACGTGGAGTGGATCGCCCGGATCATCTGGGCCAGCCAGTAGGATATCTTTCCTGATGCGGCAGCAGTCGTTCACAATCGCTGGCGGGCTTTTCGCCCTGCTGCTTTACGCCGGCATCCTCTGGGCCGGTGTCGCCGCAATCCGCGACCCGGAAAGTGCCGGACCGGATTTTCCCCTCGAAACGCCGGACGTGGCAACGATCGAAGCGCCGGACCCGCCGGCAGAGGTGCCCGCCGACCCACAACCTCCAGCAGTCCCCGAGCAGAAGGCCAGTACCGGAAAGGTCGACCGACTGCCGGCACGGACAATCGAGCCGCAGCTTTTCGCCCTGCCGGAGGACGGCATCGCGCAGCCGCTCGAGCGTGTTGCACCACGCCCGCCGCTCTCCGAACCAAAAGAAAAGCCGGCAGCAACCACGATTGTCTTCCAGCGTCCGGTCGCGCTTGCCGCCGGATTGATCCGCTCGGGCGACACGACCGTCCAGCTCGAGGATATCGAACCGGAAAACGCCGAGAAAACCTGCGAGGGCAGCGGCCGCAGCTGGCCCTGCGGCATGGTCGCGCGTACCGCCTTTCGTAACTTCCTGAGGGCGCGCGCGCTCGTCTGCGATCAGCCCGAAGAGAATTCCGAGAAAACCGTTACGACAGCCTGCAAGGTCGGGAACGAAAACCCAGCGGAATGGCTCGTCAGCAACGGTTGGGCGACACCACTGCCTGGCAGCCCCCTTGAAGCCAAGGCGGAAGCCGCCCGAAGCGCAAAGCTTGGCTTCTACGGCGACGACCCGCGCGATCTGAGCCGCGCGCCGCTCATCATCGATGAACCACCGGTGGCGACAATACCGGAGGACACGGCACCAGACTTGTAAGCCCAACCCGAAATTCCTAACTGCCCCTCAGTCACAGGAGTCCGGTCAAATGCCGCCAAGCCTCAGCCAGCACGAAGCCTTCGTCTATGTCATGGTGATGATGTCCGCTGTCGATCGGAACATGACCGATGACGAATTTGCCCGCATCGGTGAGCTCGTCCGGTTTCTGCCCGGCTTTGACGGTTTTGATGAGAACAGGCTGATCGACATTGGCCGCGAGTGCTCGGCCCAGCTTGCTGCGCCGGAGGGCCTAGACGTCATTCTTGAAATGATCCGCGAAGCCTTGCCGCAACGGCTTTATGACACGGCGTATGCACTCGCCGTGGAGCTTGCTGCCGCCGATCAGCGTATTCGCAACGAGGAAATCCGGCTCTTGCAATTGCTGCGCGACCGGCTGGGCCTCGACAAACTGACCTGCGCTGGCATCGAACGCGGCGCGATCGCGCGCTTCAGGAAATAGATTCCCTAACCCAGAATCGCCGGAGGCGCGGGCCGGCTCCCCGCTGTTCCGGGCGACTGGAGCGCATCGACGAGGTCTAAACGGATGCTGTTTTACGGTGTTGCGGAACCGCTTTGGCGCCTCATCGCCTTTGCCACTGCCTTCGCCCTCCTCGCGCTGCTCGAACTCTCTCATCCGCGCCTGGAACGACCGGAGCTCGTGAAAGCGTTGAAGGCCCGTCGCTGGGCGACGAACCTTTCGATTCTCGTTCTCTCCTCGGTCTTCCTGCGCATCGTCTTTCCGGCCGCAGCCACGGGCGTTGCGCTCTGGGCCGACGCCCACCGATACGGGGCGCTGCCCGCACTGGGCGTCCCAGCGCTGCTTTCCGGCCTAATCGCCTTCGTCGTGCTGGATTTTGCCGTCTGGCTGGAGCACGTTGCCTCCCATAAGCTGCCGATCCTTTGGCGTATCCATCGCGTCCATCATGCCGATCCGGGGGTTGATCTGACGACGGCACTCCGCTTCCATCCTTTGGAAATTCTTCTCTCGATGGTGTGGAAGGCGGCGATCATTGTTTTACTCGGCGCCCCTGCCCTGTCCGTGCTGCTCTTCGAAATCGTCCTCAACGCCGGCGCCATGTTCAACCACGCCAATCTGCGCCTACAGCCCAAGATCGAGCGGCGGCTGCGGTGTTTCATCGTCACGCCAGACATGCATCGCATCCACCACTCCGTCGAGGGGATCGAGACGGATTCCAACTACGGCTTCAACCTTTCAATCTGGGACCGGCTGTTCTCCACCTATGTGGCACAACCGGCAAGCGGCGACGATGCCATCGAGACGGGCCTCAAGGCCTATGGGCGCGACGCGCCGATCAAGCTCGCCTGGTCGCTGATGCTGCCTTTCCGGCGTGGCTAGAGCGGTGAACGCACAAAGGACGCTCTAGCACTTTGATTCTAGAGCATCTTATCCGCTTTCAGCGATTCCACTTGAAAGCGGGATGCTCTAGGAGCGCTGGCTCCGCTTCGATCAATAAATGCCGTTCGGGAAGTAGCGCAGATAGATCTCCTCGAGCCTGCCGCTGCGCGACAGCGCCAGCAAGGCGTGATCGATCGCCTGGGTCAATGCCGGCTCGGCCTTGCGGTTCATGATCGTCAAACCTTCCCCTAGGTAGTGTTGCGAGAAATAAGCGCCATTGAGCAAGGCACAACATCCTCCGGCGACACTGGCCGAAACCCAGAACGAGAGCTGCATGCCGTCGGAGAAGACGGCCGCAACCGAACCCTGCCGCAAAGCCGAAAGCATCGCCTCCCGGTCTGGAAAGGCCTTGGGCTCGATTTTCGGGAAAAAGGCCTTGAGCATGGCCTCGTGCGTCGTGCCGGACACGACGCCGACGGGCTTGCCTTCGAGCTCAGCCGCGTTAGCCACGGCATCTTCTGCCTTCGTGTTGACAGCGAAACGAGCCGGCAACTGCATGAAAGCCCTGGAGAAGGCGAAACGCTGGCGCAGTTCCGGGCGAACTGCGATACCCGCGACGACGGCCTCCCCCTGGCCTTGTTCGAGCGCCGGGATCAGTTCCGCATAGGTCACCGCCTGAATCTGGCATTTGTCCTCGATCTCAAGCTCGCGGCAGATTTCGCGGGCGAGGTCGACGTGGAAACCCGAAAGCTTGCCCGATTGGTCGATGAAATTGAACGGCGGAAAATCGACCGTCGTCAAAAAGCGAAGCCGTGCAAGTCCGGTCAGGTCCGGCCGGGCGATGCGTTCGCGGGCGTCGAAGAGAAGCGGCAGATCCCGCGGTTGCGCAAGCACCGGATCGGCGACGAGGAAGGCGCAGAGCGCAAGGATTCCGCAAATACGTAGACTCAGAGCACGCGTCATTACGATCCGATACTTGGAGCCGCGGCCTGGAACACGCGGATTCGGTTTGGTTTTCCAAAGATTATCGAGATGTTGCCCGACTGGCTACAGGAACCTCGATCGCACGAGCCATCCCGGAGTTCCATCATATCGTTGGACGAGACAAGAAAAATGGAGCGGGTGATCGGGATCGAACCGACGACATCAAGCTTGGGAAGCTGGCGTTCTACCACTGAACTACACCCGCGACAGAAGCGGAAATTTCCTCAACAACCGCGATCTGTCAAGCGACTAGATCATTTCATTCCGTCATTGAACAGCGAAATGATCCAGTTCCTTGAAGCTACGCGATTCCGGACGGAAAACCGTTACACACTTTTCCTGGAATTGCTCGGGGCTCACTCGGCGCGAAAATGCTTGGAAAGCTTCAGGCCTTGGGCCTGATAGTTCGAGCCAAGGTCGAGGCCATAGAGACCTTCCGGCCGCTCCATCATGTGCTCGTAGACGAGGCGGCCGACGATCTGCCCGTGCTCCAGGATAAACGGCACTTCGTGGCTGCGGACCTCCAGCACCGCCCGACTGCCGCTGCCGCCGGCCAAGGCGTGCCCGAAGCCCGGATCGAAGAAGCCGGCATAGTGGACGCGGAACTCGCCGACCAGAGGATCAAAGGGTGTCATTTCGGCCGCGTAGAGCGGCGGAACATGCACCGCCTCGCGCGAGACGAGGATGTAGAACTCGTCCGGATCGAGGATCAGATCGTCGCGGCCGCGGCTGTAGAGCGGCTCCCAGAAATCGAAGATCGGATGCTCCGCCTTCTTGTCGACATCCACGACCGAGGTATGGTGCTTGCCGCGGTAGCCGATGAGGCCGTCCGGACCGGTGCCCTTGAGATCGATCGAAAGCGCAATGCCGCCGCCGGTGACGTTGGGCCGCTCGCTTGCGACGAGCACGTCGCTTTCGTGCAGCGCCAGAAGCTCCTGTTCGGAGAGCATCGACTGACCAACGCGGAAACGGATCTGCGACAGGCGTGAACCGCGCCTGACGACGATCGGAAAGGTGCGCGGGCTGATTTCCAGATAGAGCGGGCCGCTGTAGCCGGCGGGGATCTTGTCGAACTCCTGCGCCCTGTCGGTGATGACGCGCGTGAAGATATCGAGGCGTCCGGTCGAACTCTTCGGATTGGCGGAAGCCGACATGTTTTCCGGCAGTGCGAGGCTCTCCATCAGCGGCACGATATAGACGCAGCCCGTTTCCAGCACCGCCCCGACCGTGAGATCAATGACATGCAGTTTCAGGCGGTCGAGCTTGTCGGCAACAAGATGGGCCGGGCCGGGCATGAAGCTCGCCCGGACGCGAAACGCCTTGGCGCCGAGGCGCAGGTCGAGGCTCGCCGGCTGGATCTGGTCATCATCCAGCGGTCTCTCGCTTTTCAAGCGCCCCGTGGCAAACAGCGCGGCAATTGCGCGGTCGGCCAAAATCCCTGTCTCGCGAGCCATTCCGAACCTCATTCCAGTTGCCAGACAAAACCAAACTCCGGGAATTGACGCAAGCGCGCCCAGGCAGTATTGGAGCTTTATCCCGTGGTGATTTGGCCGGTCGGCTTGCAGCCACGTTAAACAAGTAGCTAAAATGGCCGGGTGTCAAACCGGCCCGTTTTCGCGGCCGGTTTTTTTGTTTGAAAGTGATTGTCGCATGAGCAAGACCTGGCGCCCGGCAACCCAACTCGTCCATGGCGGAACGCTCCGTTCGCAATACGGCGAAACCTCCGAAGCGATCTTTCTGACACAGGGCTTCGTCTACGAAACGTCCGAAGCTGCGGAAGCCCGCTTCAAGGGCGAGACCGACGGCTTCATCTATGCGCGCTACGGCAGTCCGACCAACGACATGTTCGAAAAGCGCATGTGCATGCTTGAAGGAGCCGAAGACGCCCGCGCCACCGCCTCCGGCATGGCGGCCGTTGCCTCGGCGATCCTCTGCCAGGTGAAGGCGGGCGATCACATCGTCGCCGCCCGCGCGCTTTTCGGTTCGTGCCGCTGGGTCGTGGAGACCCTCGCGCCCAAATACGGTGTCGAATGTACGCTCGTCGACGGCCGCGATCTCGCAAACTGGGAGAAGGCGGTTCGCCCGAACACCAAGGTCTTCTTCCTGGAGAGCCCGACCAACCCGACGCTCGAAGTGATCGACATCGCCGGCGTCGCCAAGCTCGCCGATCAGATCGGCGCCAAACTGGTCGTCGACAATGTGTTCGCGACCCCCCTCTTCCAGAAGCCGCTCGAACTCGGCGCGCATGTCGTCGTCTACTCCGCCACCAAGCACATCGACGGCCAGGGCCGCTGCCTCGGCGGCGTCGTGCTTTCCAACAAGGAATGGATCGACGAAAACCTCCACGATTATTTCCGCCATACCGGCCCGGCCATGTCGCCGTTCAACGCCTGGACATTGCTCAAGGGCATCGAGACGCTGCCGCTGCGGGTCAAACAGCAGACGGAAAGCGCCCGGCTCATCGCCGATTTCCTCGCCGAGCAACCGCAGGTCGGCCGCGTCATCTATCCCGGCCGCAAGGACCATCCGCAGGCTGACATCATTGCGAAGCAGATGACCGGCGGCTCGACGCTGGTCGCCTTCGAACTCAAGGGCGGCAAGGAAGCGGCGTTCGCGCTTCAGAACGCATTGGAAATCGTCCGGATCTCCAACAACCTCGGCGATTCCAAGAGCCTGATCACCCATCCGGCCACGACAACGCACAAGAACCTGACGGAGGAAGCTCGCGCCGAACTCGGCATTTCCGCCGGCACCGTGCGCTTCTCCGCCGGCATCGAGGACAGCGAGGATCTGATCGAGGATTTCGCTCGCGCGTTGAAGAGCGTGACGGCCTGATCAACCCGCTGCTTCAACTGACGCCGCCCGTCATTACGCGGGCGGTTTCTTTATCGCGGCTCCAGGAAGCTGAGGCGGGCAAGAACGATCCGCGATACGGCCGTGTAGAGGCAGACGACCGCGAACACCGCCGCGAGAGGTGGGAACCACGCGGGAAACAGGCAGAAGGCTAGGAAAACAATGATGGTCTCGGTCGCCTCGGCGAGCCCGGTCGTGAAATAGAGCGACTTTGCTCCACGCACGCTGGTCGTCATTGCGCGCTTCTCGGCCATAATGGCATAGGCGAGAAAGCTCGATCCGTTGACATAGAAGGAGAAAAGCAGAAAGGCGCCGGCAAGGCCGTTTGCAGATGGATCCGCGACGATGAAGGCGAGCGGGACTGCGCCATAGAAGGCGAAGTCGAGGACGATATCGAGAAACCCGCCGAAATCCGTGCGGCGGCTGGCGCGCGCCACGGCCCCGTCGAGACCGTCACACAACCGGCTGAGCAGGATCATGACGGCGCCGGCGAGATAGAACCGATATGCGATGAGGCCCGCGGCCGCCAGTCCGAGGCCAAGACCGACAATCGTGATCGTGTCAGCCCTTACGCCGCGCCTGACGAGAGCGACGCCCAACCGGTCAAGAAGCGGATCGAGCCGCCTGCGCACCGCACCGTCGAGCATGGATCTCGGCTCCGTCTAATTTGAATGGGACTCATGCAATCTTGCTGTTATTCTTGCCGAAACCATATTGCAGTAGAATACCCGAATAAATTTGGCATAAGGTGTTGCACATGTATCGTGCCCTGACTCGCGACATCGAAGTCACGGTGGAACCGTACTATCTGGAAGAACAGTCGGATCCGGACGATAGCCGCTATGTCTGGGGCTATCGCATCGTCATCTCTAACCATTCCGAAATCACGGTTCGCCTGATGACCCGTTACTGGCACATCACCGACGAGAACGGCCAAGTGGACGAAGTGAGTGGCCCCGGCGTGATCGGCGAGCAGCCTCTGCTCAACCCCGGCGACACTTACGAATACTCCTCCGGTTGCCCGCTGGATACACCCTCGGGCGTCATGTTCGGCCACTACAGCATGGAGGCCGAGGACGGAGAGACCTTCAATGTCGCTATCCCCGCCTTCTCGCTCGATTCGCCCGGGCTGGTCCGCACCCTGAACTGAGGGCGCGGACCAAACACCGTTCGGACATCAGTTGAAATGCATCAGGTGGAGATGCATCACTGAGGGCGCACTTCGCTCGCCTCGAAACGATAGGTGGTGGAGCAGAACTCGCACGTCACCTTGACCTCGCCGTCTTCGATGCTGCTTTCGATGTCGTCGCTGTCGAGCCCCGCCAATACTCCCCGGATCTTCTCGCGCGAGCAGCTGCAGCGATCATAGACCGCTTGCGGCTGATAGACGCGGACCCCGCGTTCATGGAACAGTCGGTAGAGCAGCCGTTCCGTTCCGACGGTCGGATCGGTCAGTTCGTCGGTGTCGATCGTCTCGACCATCACCTTGGCTTCCGACCAGAGATCATCTTCCGCGAAGAGCTGGAGAGCTTCGCCTTCGTCGCCATCGCCGCCCGGAAGGTCCGGCTGGCGCATGCGTTCGGGGGCGTCCGGCAGGAACTGGGCAACCATGCCACCAGCGCGCCAGCGGTGCCGCGGCTTTCCGTTCTCGTCGCGATCGAGAAGCTCGGCAACACCAAGGCGCACCTTGGTCGGAATCTGCTCCGACTGGCGGAAATAGGCGCCAGCGATTTCCTCGAGCGTTGCACCGTCGAGTTCGACAATACCCTGGTAGCGCTGCATGTGAGCGCCCTGGTCGATGGTGAAGGCAAGAACCCCCTTGCCGAGGAGCTCATGGGGCTGCGTGCGTCCACCCTGCTCGGCCGCGGCGAGCGCCTCCTCGCTGTAACGGGCATAGGCGCGGACCCGATCCGGGGTCGAAAAGTCCGCGACCACAAGATCGACCGGACCGTCGCCCTGGGTCTGAACGATCAGCTTGCCCTCAAACTTCAGCGACGTGCCGAGCAGCACCGTCAGCACCACTGTCTCTGCAACCAGACGCGCCACCGGCAGCGGATAATTGTGCCGCTCCAGGATGGCGTCGAGCATCGGCCCGAGCTGCACGGCGCGCCCGCGCACGTCGAGCCCTTCAACGTGGAAAGGCACAACGTGGTCGTCACCGGCAAAATCGAATTCGCCAAGCCCCCGTGCTGTTTCTGTCATATCTTGCTCCTTGCATCGCAGGCGAAAGCTGCGTGGAGACATCGGCATCCCCGGCGCAGCCTGCCCGCCATCTCATTTTGACCCTGTCGCGATCGAATTTTTCCAGAAGGCATGTGCATTCCGACGGTGCGCAGCACGCGCCCGCAATGCACAATGGCTGATGGCGGCCACTACCCGGCAGCAGAACCGAAGCCGCCCGCTTGCCGCCTAAATTGTGTTTCAGCTCGATAAATTCAATAGGAGTCTCGGTTTCTAAAGATCGGTACTGCTCCTCAGACGATGCCCATGCACCAGGCAAGGATCGATTTCTGCGCGTGCAGCCGGTTTTCCGCCTCGTCGAAAACGACCGACTGCGGGCCGTCAATGACCTCGTCCGTCACCTCCTCGCCGCGGTGTGCCGGCAGGCAGTGCATGAACAGCGCGTCCGGGTCAGCATGCTTCATCAGGGCCTCGTTGACCTGATACGGCTGGAAAACATTGTGGCCGCGGGCGCGGTGCTCCTGGTTCATCGACACCCAGGTGTCGGTGACGACGCAATGGGCGCCGGCGACGGCCTGCTCGGCCTCATGGCAAAGCAGGATATCGCCGCCATTGTTGCGCGCCCAGTTGAGGAATTTGTCTTGCGGTTCGGAACCGAGCGGCACCGCCATGTTCATGCGATATCCGAAGCGTGCGGAGCCTTCGATCAGCGAATGAAGGACGTTGTTGCCGTCGCCCGTCCAGGCAATCGTCTTGCCTTTAACCGATCCGCGATGCTCCTCGAACGTCATGATGTCGGCCATGAGCTGACAAGGATGCGTGTCGTCGGTCAAACCATTGATGACCGGCACCGTAGCGTGTTCGGCGAGCTCCAGCAGTCGCCGATGGTCGGTCGTGCGGATCATGATCGCGTCCACATAGCGCGAAAGTACCTTGGCCGTATCACCGATCGTCTCGGCGCGGCCGAGCTGCATTTCAGTTCCGGAAAGGAACAAGGTCTCGCCGCCGAGCTGGCGCATGCCGACGTCAAAGGAGACGCGCGTGCGGGTGGAGGGCTTCTCGAAAATCATCGCGAGCATCTTGCCGGCAAGCGGGCGTTCGGCGGTGCCGTCCTTGGTTGCCGCCTTGCGAACGCGCGCGTCGTCGATGATCGTCCTCAAGTCGGTAGCCGCCATCGCCGAGATGTCGAGAAAATGTCTGGTACCTGTCATTGCTCAAGAATTCCTGTCGTGAGAGTCGGGCCGATCAGGCCGCCGCGTTGCCGCTGTTGCTCCTGACCGCTTCGGCGGCGCGCTCGATCCTTGCGAGCCCTTCTCGGGCCTCGGCGGCGGTGGTGATCAACGGCGGCAGCAGGCGCAGCACGTTTTCGCCGGCCGGAACTGCAAGCAGCTTCTCGGCGCGGATTGCTTTCAACAGGTCAGCCGAGGGCACCTTCGCCTTGATGCCGAGCATCAGCCCGTCGCCGCGGATTTCCTCGATCACATCCGGGAACCGGTCCTTGAGCGACGCAAGCCCCTGCCGGAAAACGAGCGCGACGTCGCGCACCTGCTCCAGGAACCCGTCGGCGAGAACGACATCGAGGACCGCGTTTCCGACCGCCATCGCCAGCGGATTGCCGCCATAGGTCGAGCCATGCGTGCCCGTCACCATGCCAGCAGCCGCCTCTTCGGTCGCAAGGCAGGCGCCCAGGGGAAAGCCGCCGCCGATGCCCTTGGCGACCGCCATGATATCCGGCCGGATGCCGGCCCATTCATAGGCGAAGAGCTTGCCGGTCCGGCCAATGCCGCACTGAACCTCGTCGAGGATGAGCAGCAGGCCGAATTCGTCGCAAAGCGCCCGCAACTCCTGCAGAAATTCCTTGCTGGCCGGGCGGATGCCGCCCTCGCCCTGGATCGGCTCGATCAGGATCGCCGCCGTCTCGTCGTTGATCGCATCCTTGACCGCGGCGATATCGCCGAAAGGAACCTGATAGAAGCCCGGTGCCTTTGGTCCGAAACCCTCGATGTACTTCTGCTGGCCGCCGGCGGCGATCGTCGCGATCGTGCGGCCATGGAAGGCGCCTTCGAAGGTGATGATATGGAATTTTTCCGGATTTCCCTTGGCGAAGTGATGGCGGCGCGCGGTCTTGATGGCGCATTCCAGCGCCTCCGCACCCGAATTCGTGAAGAACACGCGGTCCGCGAAGGTCACCGCCGTCAGCCGGCGCGCCAGACTTTCCTGGCCCGGAATCTCATAGAGGTTGGAAAGATGCCAGACCTTGTCCGCCTGCGCCTTCAGCGCCTCGACGAGGTGCGGATGGGCATGGCCGAGCGAGTTCACGGCAACGCCGGCGGCAAAATCGAGATAGCGCGAGCCGTCCTCGGCAATAAGCCAGACGCCCTCGCCTCGCTCGAAACGCAACGGCGCACGCATGTAGGTGTCGTAGAGCGGCGTTGTTGCGGCCATGGCGAACTTCTCCTTCCGTCCTGTTGGCATCAATATCGGGCGATCGTGTCCGATAAAAATCAAAAATGCCGCCTTTCGGCGGCGCAGGCACTATTCCTATTTCGCACCGCAATGTCAACAAAACCAAGGCTTGCAGCGAGCTTGAACGCGCGGATTCCGATGTGCGAAAAAACCTCCAGCGGGGGCTTGCAAAAATGCAACGGCCAGCCAGCAAGTTGGGGAAAACTCCGAAATCGATTCGGCGCGATTCCCGCGACTCTTGCCACGGAGTCACCCTGCCAGTAGGTTAATATTCAATTACTAGACGCATGCGGCGGACCTAGTCACCAAAAGAGTTATCGCGTTGCAGCTCCGGAGTTTTTCCGGAGCGTGGTGATGGATTCTGCCATCCAACGCCGAGAACGGAGAGTGCAGAAATGAACTGGACTGACGAGCGGGTGGAGAAACTGAAGAAGCTGTGGTCCGAGGGCTTGAGCGCCAGCCAGATTGCGGCACAACTGGGCGGCGTAAGCCGCAACGCCGTGATCGGCAAGGTTCACCGGTTGAGCTTGCCGGGCCGAGCCAAGGCCGGCGGCGCGACCACTGCCGCACGCCCGAAGCGCACCACGTCGGCCCCCCGGGCGCCGAACTATGCCGCGCGCGTCGCCACCCGCACCGTCACCCGCACCGCTGGCGCCACTGTCCTCAAGGAAGAGATCGAAGTCGATCTCGTCGCCGATCAGGACCTCGAACTCGCACCGAACGTCGTCGTCCCGATGTCGCGACGCCTCGGCCTGACGGAACTCACGGAGCGCACCTGCAAGTGGCCGATCGGCGACCCCCTGAAGGAGGAGTTCCATTTCTGCGGCAACGACTCACCGGAATCGTCGCCCTATTGCAGCTATCACACGCGGCTCGCCTATCAGCCTTCCGGCGAACGCCGGCGCATGCGCTGACCGGCCTCGCGCGAACGCAATTGAAAAAGGGGCGGTGACGCCCCTTTTTTTGATGTCCATCGAAGGATGGCCGCCGGCCTTCAGCTTTCAAGCGAATAGCCGGCGCCGCGCACGGTGCGAATGACATCGGGCATGTTCGAGAAATTCAGCGCCTTGCGCAGACGGCCGACATGCACATCCACGGTGCGCTCGTCGACATAGATGTCATGTCCCCAGACGCCGTCGAGCAGCTGCGAACGCGAGAAGACGCGCCCTGGCGAGGACATCAGGAACTCCAGGAGCCGGAACTCCGTCGGTCCGAGCCGGACTTCGCGGCTGCGTCTGTGGACGCGGTGCGTCTCGCGATCGAGCTCGATGTCGCCGCAACGCAACACCGTCGAAAGCACCTCGGGCTTGGCACGCCTGAGCATCGCCTTCACCCTCGCCATCAGTTCCGGTGTCGAAAACGGCTTGACGACATAGTCGTCCGCGCCGGTAGCGAGACCACGAACCCGCTCGCTTTCCTCGCCACGCGCGGTCAGCATGATGATCGGCAGGCGCTCCGTTTCCGGCCGCTGCCGCAGTCGGCGGCAAAGTTCGATGCCGGAGACGCCGGGCAGCATCCAGTCGAGGATCAGGAGATCGGGCAGCCGCTCCTGAAGGCGGATTTCAGCTTCATCTCCGCGCAAGATCGTATCGACGTCGAAACCTTCGGCCTCGAGATTGTAGCGCAGGAGGACGCTCAGCGCCTCCTCGTCCTCGACAACAGCTATCTTCGGCAACATTCGGTCATGCTCCTTCCCACGCGCGGGTGCCATCATGCCACCGCGACACTCTGTGGGCCGCGAAAGATCGCGACCGGACAAGATTAACGCATGCAAACCAAGGCATGCGGCTATCGGGCTCTCGGGCGCCCTAGAGCGCCGTGCGTTCAAAATGAACGCACAAAGGACGCTCTAGCACTTTGATTCTAGAGCATCTTATCCGCTTCCAGTGATTCCACTTGAAAGCGGGATGCTCTAGTCCGTTACTGAGCCCAGCGTCGACGTATTATCGTCCTTCGGCCGCTCACCCTGCGGCTGGGCGCCCGTCGCCATGTAATAGATCGTTTCGGCAATGTTGGTCGCGTGGTCGCCGATACGCTCGATGTTCTTGGCGCAGAAGAGCAGATGCGTGCACGGGGTGATGTTGCGCGGATCTTCCATCATATAGGTCAGCAGTTCGCGGAAAAGCGACGTATAGATCGCGTCGATCTCTTCATCGCGCTCGCGGATGCGGTTCGCCTTTTCCGGCGAGCGAGAGGCGTAGACGTCGAGCACCTCCTTGAGCTGGACCAGGGCCAGCTCCGCCAGATGCTCCAGGCCACGCGCGAGCTTGCGCGGGATGCCGGATCCGGCGACCGCGATCACGCGCTTGGCGGTGTTCTTGCCGAGGTCGCCAACGCGCTCCAGGTCCGCCGCAATTCGAATGGACCCCATGATCTCGCGCAGGTCGGATGCGACCGGCTGGCGCTTGGCGATGGTTACGATCGCCTTCTCACCGATTTGTCGCTCGGCGTCGTCGAGGATCGCGTCGTCGGAAATCACCTTCTGCGCCAGCGCCAGGTCGGAATTCACCAGCGCCCGGACGGAATCCGCCACCATCTGTTCGGCCTGCCCACCCATTTCCGAGACGCGGCGCGTCAGATATTTAAGCTCGTCGTCAAATGCCGACATGATGTGTGTGGATGACATGTTTCGTTCCTTGAATTCGTAACCCGGTTGACTGGAACGCCATGCGCTCAATGAACCCACAAAGGACGCTCCAGCGCTTAGATTCTAGAGCATCTTATCCGCTTTCAGCGATTCCACTTGAAAGCGGGATGCTCTAGTCGCCTGGCTTAACCGAACCGACCCATGATGTAGTCCTGCGTGCGCTGGTCATCGGGATTGGTGAACATCTTGTCCGTATCGTTCTCCTCGACGAGATTGCCGAGATGGAACATGGCGGTGCGCTGCGAAACGCGCGCGGCCTGCTGCATCGAATGGGTCACGATAACGATCGTGAAGTTGGCGCGCAGTTCGTGGATGAGTTCCTCGACCTTCGCGGTGGCGATCGGATCGAGCGCCGAACAGGGCTCGTCCATCAGGATCACTTCGGGGCTGACCGCAACGGCACGCGCAATGCATAGGCGCTGCTGCTGGCCGCCGGAAAGGCCGGTGCCCGGCTCTTGCAGGCGATCCTTGACCTCGTTGAAAAGGCCGGCCTTCTGCAGGCTCGTTTCGACGATTTCGTCGAAATCCGCTTTCGTGCGGGCGAGGCCGTGAATGCGAGGGCCATAGGCGACGTTGTCGTAGATCGATTTCGGGAACGGGTTCGGCTTCTGGAAAACCATGCCGACGCGCGCGCGCAGTTCCACGACGTCGATCGACGGATCGTAAATGTCGTCCTCGTCCAGCGTAATCTTGCCGGTAACCCGGCAGTGCTCGATCGTATCGTTCATGCGGTTCAAGGTGCGCAGGAACGTCGACTTGCCGCAGCCCGACGGACCGATCAAGGCTGTGACGGTGTTTTCACGGATATTGAGATTGACGTCGAAGAGCGCGCGCTTCTCGCCGTAGTAGACCGACACATCCTTGCCGATCATCTTGTAGGGCACCGTATTCATTTTCAGATCCAGAGCTTTTTCCACTGCAGCTTCCGACATCATGTTCATAGTCCTTACCCCACTACCAGCGGCGCTCAAAGCGACGCCGCAAGAGAATTGCGCCCAGGTTCATGAAGACGAGGAAGATCAGGAGAATGATGATCGCTCCAGACGTCCGCTCCACGAAGGCGCGTTCCGGCTCATTTGCCCACATGTAGATCTGCACCGGCAGTGCCGTGGAGGGTTCCAGCGGCGATCCAGGAAAATCGACGACGAAGGCCACCATGCCGATCAAGAGCAGCGGCGCCGTTTCGCCAAGTGCATGCGCAAGGCCGATAATCGTGCCGGTCAGAATGCCCGGCATGGCGAGCGGCAGCACATGGTGGAAGATCGTCTGCATCCTCGACGCACCGAGACCGAGTGCCGCGGAACGGATCGAAGGCGGCACGGCCTTGAGTGCCGCACGCGTGGCGATGATGATCGTCGGCAGCGTCATCAGCGTCAGCACGAAACCGCCCACGAGGGCCGCCGAACGCGGCATGCCGGCGAAGTTGATGAAGACGGCAAGGCCGAGAAGACCGTAAACGATCGACGGTACGGCCGCGAGATTGTTGATGTTGACTTCGATCAGATCGGTGAGGCGGTTCTTCGGCGCGAACTCCTCGAGATAGATCGAGGCGGCGACCCCGATCGGCAGCGCCAGGACCAGCACGATCAGCATCATGTAGAGCGATCCGACGAGTGCGACACCGACGCCCGCCGCTTCCGGGCGGCTCGACGCACCGAACGTGAAGATGCCGGTGTTGAAGCTCTTTTTGAGCACGCCGGCATCGGCAAGCTGGCTCATCCAGGCGACCTGCTGGTCCTTGACCCTGCGCCTGCCCTCATCCACCGACAGGTCGATCTGACCCTTGAAGGCGGAGTCGATATTAGCCTCGGCAAGCATTGTGACCGGGACGGTCTTGCCGATCAGCGACGGGTCGGCAACCACCATGTTGCGCAGCTGCGTGCGCACGCTGGGGGAGATCATATCCGTCGCCTGCTTGAGCAGGGGCCGCTTCGTCGGGTCGAGGCCGAGCTGCTTCACGAGAGCATCGCGAACGAGCAAAGGATAGTTTGCGGTCATCAAGACCTTGGGATCGGTGGCGCGCTCGTTCTTCGGATCGATCACCTTCTCGGAGAACTCGATCGGCAGCGTGATCGTCGTCTGCAGGAAGGCGGTGTAACCGTTGGAGACCACCGTCGAGATGAGGATCGCCAGAAACAGCAGACCAAGGGTGATGGCGGTGATGCCGTAGGCGCGGAAGCGCCGCTCTGCCGCATAACGGCGCTTGATACCAATATCGCGGCGGGTTTCGGCAGGACGGGTGGAGACCTTTACCGTGGGGGAGGCAAGTTCGGTCATTCGTACTGTTCCCGATATTTGCGCACGATGTAGAGCGCGTAGATGTTGAGGCAGAGCGTGATGACGAACAGCGTGATGCCGAGCGCGAAGGCGACCAGCGTCTGCGGCGACGTGAACTCCAGGTCGCCCGTCAACTGATGGACGATCTTGACCGTAACGGTCGTCATCGGCTCGAAGGGGCTCAATTGCATGCGCGCCGCGACACCGGCGGCAAGCACGACGATCATGGTTTCACCGACCGCTCGCGAAGCCGTCAGCAGCAACGCGCCGACGATGCCGGGCAGTGCGGCCGGCAGGATGACCTTCTTCACCGTCTCCGAGCGCGTGGCACCAAGACCGAGAGAGCCATCGCGCAACGCCCGCGGCACCTGGGTGATGATGTCGTCGGACAACGAGGAGACGAACGGAATGAGCATGATGCCCATGACGATCCCGGCCGTGATGACACTCTGCGCCTGAATGAAGCTCTGGTAGCTGCCAGTCAGCAGACCGCTCAATTGCGCCGAGATATCGCGCAGGAACGGACCGACCGTCACGAGCGCAAAGAAGCCGTAGACGATCGTCGGGATGCCGGCGAGCACTTCGAGGAGCGGCTTGGCCGTCGAACGCAGCCGTGGGCTGGCGTACTCGGCCATGTAGATCGCGGCGAAGAGGCCGATCGGCACGGCAAAAAGCATGGCGACGAAGGCGATGTAGAGCGTGCCGGCGAGCAGCGGCAGCAGGCCGAACTGGCCGGAGGCGCCTGAATTGCCGGCGGCGGCGAAACGGGGATCCCAGACGGTACCGAAGAAAAATTCTACGGGCGATATCATGCTGAAGAACCGGCCAGCCTCCGACAGCATCGAACCGACAATGCCGATCGTCGTCAGGATGGCGATGGACGAGGCGACGACAAGTGCGCCCAGCATGACCCGCTCCACCTGGTTGCGGGCACGAAAACGCGTCGAGACATTGCGGATCGCGTAGAGAGCACCTGCAACCGCAATCAGAAGCACGACCGCGGTCATCAGCCAACGGCTGTTATAACGCATCGCGTTGAACTGCTGTGCCGCCTCGATCATGTACGGCTCGCCTTCGCCGGCAAGCGGCACGCCTTTGGCCGCGAGCGCCTCACGAAGGTTGGTACTACCATTCTCAACCGCCGCAATTTCAGCGGGGCTCAAACGACTGAGGCCCAAGGCAACGGACTTGACCTGGCCGAGCGCGAGCTGGGTGGTCGCCTCACCCTGGCTCTGCACCGCATCAGGAAGAGCCGAGCGCACGCTTGCATCGACGTAGATCGGCGAGGCAATCAGCCAGGCGGCCAGCACGAGTACGGCTGGCAGCATGGCCCATATGGCGACGTAGCTGCCGTGGTAGCCAGGCAGGGAATGCAGGTTCGCGAGCTTGCCGCCTGAGTGCGCGAGCGAGCGCGCACGACCGGCAAAATAAGCAATGAAACCAATCAAAACAATCAAGAAAAGGAGGAGCGAAGTACTCATCGGCACGTCTCCCTGGTAAAGGCCATGCCAAGCCACCGGCAATATCGAATGAACACGCACCCCGGCGGAACAAGGAGTTGCGCCGGGGTGCGTCTTTATAATCAGAGCATGTTGCCAGCTTCGAAGGCCTTGCGAATTTCTTCGCGCTCGGCGTCCGGAGCGGAAACGAGGCCGTACTCAGCGAGCGGGCTGTCGGGGCCGATCATCTGGTCGTCGATGAAGAATTCGACATATTCCTTGAGACCCGGGACCACACCCATGTGCGCCTTCTTCACGTAGAAGAACAGCGGGCGGGAAACCGGGTATTCGCCCGAAGCGATCGTTTCGGTCGAGGGAACGATGCCGTTGACGCTCGCAACCTTCAGCTTGTCGGCATTGTTTTCGTAGAACGACAGGCCGAATACGCCGATACCGGCCTTGTTGGAAGCGATGCGGGCGAGCGTTTCGGTGTAATCGCCGTCGATGTCGACAGCCATGCCATCCTTACGGACGGCGACGCACTTGGCGAGCTGTTCCTTGGCATCGCTGACAGCAGCCTTGATGACGTCCTGGGCGCCCGATTCCTTGCAGCCTTCAGCGAGGATCTTCTCTTCGAAGACTTCGCGCGTGCCGTGCTTCTGGCCCGGGATGAAGGCGGCGATTTCGGCGTCCGGAAGCGAAGCGTCGATTTCCGACCACTTCTTGTAGGGGTTGGCGACGAGCTTGCCGTCGACGACGACTTCAGCGGCCAGACCCTTGTAGAGGTGTTCCGGCTTCAGGGCGAGGTCGGCGTTGCCGGCGTCGGTTGCGAAGACGATGCCGTCATAACCGATCTTGACTTCCTGGATTTCGGTTACGCCAGCTGCCTTGCAGGCCTCGATTTCGCTGTCCTTGATCTTGCGCGAGGAGTTGGCGATGTCGATCGTGTCTTCGCCGACGCCCTTGCAGAATTCCTTCAGGCCTGCGCCAGAGCCGCCGGATTCGACGACCGGAGTCTTGAAGTCCGGGAAGGCTTCGCCGAAGCTTTCGGCGACGATCTTTGCGTAGGGAAGAACGGTCGAGGAGCCGGCGACCTGGATCTGGTCGCGAGCTGCTGCGACGCCCGCGAACGCGGCGGATGCGACCAGCGCCGCTACAGTGAGTTTAAGAGCTTTCATAGATGTTCTCCCGGAATGGGCTTGTGGTTGGTGCGCTAAGGATCCAGCGCTCTCTTCGCCGTGTAATCGGCCGCCCCTAGTTAGCCGCCGATGGTCACACCTTTTATGTCAGTTCGATGAAACATTTATGACAGTCTATGTTATTGAAAAGCATGGCTGATTTCGAATTCGGCACGAAACTTGCGGTGTTTTGTGTCAGAAGCGGACCGTGAAAATCGTACCTTTCCCGACCTCCGAATGGACAAGGAGGCGGGCACGGTGGCGCGTCAGAATATGCTTGACGATCGCAAGCCCGAGACCGGTTCCCTTTTTTGAACGGCTCGCCTCCACGTTAACCCGATAGAAACGTTCGGTAATTCTCGGTACGTGCTCGGCCGGAATGCCCGGGCCATGGTCCGTGACGGTCACCTCGGCCTGCTCGCTCTCGCCGCCTGTGAGACGCACCTCGACCTTCTTGCCCTCCTGCCCGTATTTGCAGGCATTCTCGATCAGGTTCTCGAAAACCTCGATCAATTCATCGCGATCGCCCCGTACGAAGACCGGTGCATCGGGAACGTCGAGCGATATCGCCACGTCGAGCTCGGTCGCGAGCGGCAGCAGGCTGTCGCGCACGTGTCCGAGCAGTGGCGCCAGATCGACCATGTCTTCCGGCGCAAGATGCGATTTCAGTTCGAGCCTGGAGAGCGACAGGAGATCGTCGACGAGCCGGCTCATGCGGGTCACCTGCTCGTGCATGATGCCGAAAAACTTCTCCTGCGCCTTCGGATCGTTGCGCGCCGGCCCCTGCAGCGTCTCGATGAAGCCGCGAAGAGAGGCGAGCGGCGTGCGCAGCTCGTGGCTGGCATTGGCGACGAAATCCGAGCGCATCCGGTCGATCCGGCGCGCCTGAGAGATGTCGCGATAGGTCAGCAGGAAGATACGCCGGCTCGAAGCATCGGTTCCAATCTCTGCGGGCGCCACCCTCACGACATAGACGGCATCCGACGGCAGTCTCTCGGTGTGTTCGATCTGGTTGATCTTGCCGGTGGCAATTGTCTCGCGGACCATATCGAGAATGCCCGGGGAGCGGACGCGCGCGGAAAGATCGCTGTTCGGGGGAATCGTGCCGAAGGCCTTTTCGGCGGCAATGTTCTGAAAGAGCACGGTTTCATCCGCGGCGACGACGAGCACGGGCATATCGAGCGCGTTCAACGCCGGAACCAGCGGGTCCCCTCCCTTCTCGACGGCAGCGACGCTGACCGGCGCCGGCGGCACGGACGGCACACTGCGATTGAGGAGGGCCGCCGCAAGCACGATCCAGAACGGCAGCACAGCAAGAATATGAATACCGGCGAGCGTGGCAAGAATGGCGATGAGGATCGAAAGGCCGAGAACCCACCGTTCCGCCTTCAGTTTCGGCAACAGCGTTCGCCAGAACACCTTTGCGTCGTCCAGCACAACATCCTCATGGCTCAATTGCAGTTCCCCCTGATCACGATGCGGCGAAAGCAGAGGGATAGCGCTGCTTCATGACATGATTTTCACGACCTGCTTGAATCCGCAATGCAATTATGGCCTCCTTCCGGGAAATCGAGCATCAGCGGGAGGCAGACAAATGGCAGCAGAACCAGCGGCGGCCGAGGCCAAACAGGAGAGCCGGGCGGTCCAATTGCGGATCGGCGGCAAGTCCCGCGTCTTCGACGTCGATGATCCGGTGTTGCCGAAGTGGATCGATGACGACGCCTTCTCGTCCGATGATTATCCCTACAAGAAGAAGCTGGAAGAAGACGCGTACGAAGAAACGCTGACGAAACTGCAGGTCGAACTCGTCAAGGTCCAGTTCTGGATGCAGGCGACCGGCAAGCGGGTGATGGCACTTTTCGAAGGTCGCGACGCGGCCGGCAAGGGCGGCGCCATCCACGCGACAATGGCCTATATGAACCCTCGTTCCGCCCGCGTCGTCGCGCTCACCAAACCCACCGAGACCGAGCGCGGTCAGTGGTATTTCCAGCGCTACGTGGCGACCTTTCCGACGGCGGGGGAATTCGTGCTCTTCGATCGCTCCTGGTACAACCGCGCCGGTGTGGAGCCGGTCATGGGTTTCTGCACACCCGAGCAGTACGAGCATTTTCTGAAGCAGGCCCCTCGCTTCGAGAAAATGATCGTTCACGAGGACATTCAGCTCTTCAAATTCTGGCTCAACATCGGTCGGGAGATGCAGTTGAAGCGTTTCCATGATCGCCGGCATGATCCCTTGAAGGTCTGGAAGCTGTCGCCGATGGATATCGCTGCGCTGAACAAATGGGACGACTACACCGAGAAGCGTGATCGGATGCTGAAGGAAACGCATACCGACCATGCCCCCTGGACCGTCATCCGCGGCAACGACAAGCGTCGCGCCCGGATCAATCTGATCCGCCACATGCTCAAGAATCTGGACTATGACGGCAAGGACAAGGCGGCCATCGGCGAGGTCGATGACAAGATCGTCGGCTCCGGGCCGGGATTTCTGAAATGATCTGAAGATCGGAACGTGCGTTCAAGTGAACGCACGAAGGGTGCCGCACGTCTGTCAGATGCACATTTGCGACATAGGGCGCCTCACCGCCCTACTGCCCCGGCAACACGCGAATCGCAAAAATATTCAGGCTGTTGCCTGCCCCGCTGACGTCGCTGTTGAGCACGAGCCTGCCGGGATCGCTTGGCGCGACACTCCGATCGAACGAGATCTTGAAAAGCATGTCCAGCCGCTCGTCATGCACGGTGAACCGGTGGCGGCCACAGGCACCGAGCGAGGAGAAGTCGCATTCGACGGAGAATTCCGCGGTCTTGCCGGGCATCGCCTGGACGGTGAGCGCCAATGTCGATGATTTGCCGGAGAGCTGCGCCAGTATATCGGCGGGAATTTCGAAGACGAGATCCCCATCCTTGCCGGCGACTGCCGAGGTCACGCGCACTCGCTCGCCGCCTTCGTCGTTCAAAGGCTCGACGGTGGAGCGCGCGCCCGGCTTGATCGCCGCGACCTCCGCCGGCGTGAAAACCTCGATCCACTCGCCCGAGAAGCCCTCCTGTGCGCCGAGATTCTGAAGACCTGCCGCGCCGTCGAAATCTTCCGATTCCACCGTGGCAGGCGGATTGGCGACGCTGGTATCGGCCGGAGACTTCAGCAGGTCATTTGTCTGGATCCACCACACTGCGGCGCCGGCCGCCGCCGCGAGCGTTGCCACGACCATGGCAAAGGAGAGCAGGCGCCCGCGCCGGCGCTTGCGCGGCCGCTTGTCCGCGGCGCCGACGTCCGGCGCAGCTGACGCGGCCTTGCCGCCCGCAGCGGCGGATTGCGGTGAGGCGATAGTCCGCCCCGAGGCCAACGAGTCCTCACGTTCGGCGCGCAGGGCACCAAGGTCGCTCTCGCCCTGTCCCGCGCGGCTTTGTCCACCGGCAGTCGGCTCGCGCCGGGGCGAAACGGAAAGTTCCGCGGCCGCCGGGCTTTGCGCCGGCCGCTCGCCTGCTCCGCCGTGGGCGATGACCGGTGCTGCAGCGGAACGCGCCCGCAGGGCCGCGCGTTCTTCCGTCTCGATCGCGTGAATGACCGCTTCGAGCCGGTGGCGCTGCTTCGTAATCACATCGGGGTCTTCGATTTGCTGCTTCTTCAGTCCGTTTTCGAGCGCCTGACGGGCCGACTGATAGATGCGTGCACGGATTTCCGCATTGGTCCTGTCCGAACGTTCCAGTGCATTTCTGATCGCAGTTTCGAGTCCGCTCACATCAAGTCCTTCTGTGTAACGAAGCCTGCTGCATGTTTCCTTAGATCGTAATGATTTAAAGAAACATGCAGCAATTCAAAGCACTACAGCGACGTTTGCGCGCCCGGCAAGACGCGCGGTGCTGCAGGGCCGCGCCGCGGCCGGGCGGGTGTTTCCATCCTTTCAGGAGAGAACAGTCCCCTTCCCGATCCACGCCGTTGGTTTTTATTAACGATTGGGTAACCGTTGCTTTCGGAATTCGCAAGTCCGGGCGCAAAACCACCGGGACTTCCACAGGAAAAGCGAGGCGGGTGCCGATCGATGCCTACTGCATGTGTGCTTAAGTCGGAGTGGATTTAAGGACAAAACATGCAGAAACCCAAAGTGCTACAGCGACCTTTTGTGCGCCTGAGACGCGCGGCGCTACATCATTTCGTTGTTTCTTTGAGCCAGTGAAATGATCTAACCGTTTGAAATTGTGCAATTCCGGACGGAAAACCGTTACACACTTTTCCTGGAGTTGCTCCATAGAAAGCGTCTCTTTGCAAGTCCATTGGTTGCTGCTATTTGTTTTGACGTTTACGCAAACGTCAAAACAATATGGGATGGAGAAACCTGATGTCCTTGCCGCCAATCCTTTCCGGAACAACGAGACTGCCGGTGGTCGGCGCGCCGCTCTTCATCGTCTCGCACCCCCGGCTGACGATCGCGCAGTGCAAAGCCGGCGTCATCGGCTCCTTTCCCGCCCTCAATGCGCGTCCCCAATCGCAACTGGATGAATGGCTTGCGGAAATCACCGAAACGCTCGCAGACCACGATGCCAGGCATCCCGACCGGCCTGCGGCGCCGTTCGCGGTCAACCAGATCGTCCACAAGTCGAACGCCAGGCTCGAGCAGGACCTGATGCTCTGCATCAAATACAAGGTGCCGATCGTCATATCGTCGCTCGGCGCCGTCCCGGAAGTGAATGCCGCCATCCACTCCTACGGCGGCATCGTGCTTCACGACGTCATCAACAATCGGCACGCCAATTCCGCGATCCGCAAGGGCGCGGACGGCCTGATCGCGGTTGCCGCCGGGGCCGGCGGCCACGCTGGAACGCTCTCGCCGTTCGCGCTTGTCCAGGAAATCCGGGCGTGGTTCGACGGGCCGCTTCTGCTTTCGGGCGCGATCGCCACCGGCGGCGCCATCCTCGCGGCAGAGGCGATGGGCGCGGACATGGCCTATATCGGTTCCCCCTTCATCGCCACCGAAGAGGCGCGCGCCAGCGACGCCTACAAGCAGATGATCGTCGACAGCAGCGCCGCCGACATCGTCTATTCGAACTATTTCACCGGCATTCACGGCAACTACCTCAAGCCCTCGATCACCGCCGCCGGCATGGATCCGGACAGGCTACCGGAGGCGGACCCTTCCAAGATGGATTTCGGCAGCGCCGCGGAAGGGGCGAAAGCCTGGAAGGATATCTGGGGTTGCGGCCAAGGCATCGGTGCCATCCGCGAGATCGCCCCAGTGACGCAACTCGTCGACCGGCTGGAACGGGAATACGCCGCGGCGAGAAAGAGGCTCGGGCTCGGCGCCTATCGCGATGTTCAGGCCTCCAAGGAATTTTCAAGTTCTCGAAACTGATGGCTTGAAATCTTGCCGCTTTGCGTTTATCAGCGCCTCACACTTCGTTCCGCGGTTCTCCGCGGGACCATCGAAGGCCGCTTTAGCTCAGTCGGTAGAGCACATCATTCGTAATGATGGGGTCACGTGTTCGAGTCACGTAAGCGGCACCATTTCCTTCCGACGTAGACTTGGATGCGCTTGCGCTGAAGCTGGACGGGCAGCGGCCTTTGAGAGTTCGTCCCCTCACTTAAGGCGCACCACCAGGTCAAACTGCTAGCAGGGAACCAACTCGGCCCCACGCGGCCACCAGTTGCTCTGCCTGCGGGATGATTTGGATTGCTTTAACCAAAATTAACCATGACAGACATCGGTGAAGTCTTCGACGATGGCTGCCCCGCTTTGCTCGCATTCGCCCGACCATGATGGGCGATGGATAAGGCAGGCATCGCGTTTCTGGCGCTTATACTCGTCCTCATCTCTATCGTGATGAGCATCCTGGCGGTCGATCAGACAGCGATAGAGGTGCCGCCGAACAGGTCGGCAATAATTCCCACCAACTACGTTACACCTCAATGAGACGACCATTCGCGCTGGAACAACAACGCCTTCCGGCGAGTTGCTAAGCGCGACACCAAACCCGGAAAACCTGCATGCATCTCGTGATAATGGCGATAGTCGCCTCGGTGATCAGCATACTTGTCTTCAAATATGCGGATGATTCCTTGGGGAATGCACCTATCGCGGCCACAGTCGATGAGCTTTCCAAAGATTGAGACGTCACAGGATTTTGGACGGCAGCGGTCCGGCGAGTGTTCCTCAGAAGAGGGGTTCAGACCCGTTGCAGGCGCGCACTCCCTCGCCCCCGATGAGTGTGGCAAGGCCCGACACCACGAGCAGGCCTGGTCCAAGCGGTCTTGCACGGATCACGACCGGCCAGTACAGCTATATTCGCGATGAAAGTCAGTGGCATTGGACGGGTCATCTTCTGGGGTGGCGGGAGCCTGTGGATCGGACAGGCCATGGCCCCTGCGCAACTGCACAGGCATCATGCGATCCAGCTTTGCATCGGTTTTGATGGCCCAATCCAATTTCGCGGGCGGCCAGATGCTCCCTGGAACTCCTATCTCGGTGCGCTGATCGCCCCGGATCTAGCCCATGAATTTCGGGCCCCCGGCCGTCAGGTTGCCAACATGCTGTTCGAGCCGGAAACGCCGATCGGTGAGGCCCTGCTCGAGCGATTCAGCAACGGCTCCATCGCGCGCATTCCCGGTAGCCTCGCGGCAGACGTTTCAGCTGACTTGAAAGCGGCGTGGGCGGCGGGCGCCAGTGACCAGGAACTCGCCTCTCATGCGCAGGCGTTGCTCAGCAGATTGGCCGGCACAGCTTCGCCTCGCAACAAGGCGGATCCCCGTATTCTGAAGTGCATCAACTGGATTTCGCACCATCTTGACGGGCCTTTGCGTCTTTCCGAAGTTGCTGCCGTCGCGGGGCTCAGCGAAGGACGCTTCAGGCATCTGTTCGTTGCCGAAACAGGCATCGCCTTCCGCCCCTATATCCTTTGGACGAGGCTCAACAGGGCTTTGGAGCTTGGCTTCGGCGGGACAAGCTGGACCGAGGCGGCCCACGCAGCGAATTTTTCCGATCAGGCGCATCTTATCCGCACCTGCCGCCGGATGCTCGGCCTTGTCCCGACATCAATGCGGATCAATGTCACCGCTGCCGAGGAGAAAATACCGGTCTGACATTTCAACGGTGCGCGCCGATTCAGACCTTCAATTATTTCCGATTCAGGAATCGCGCAGTAGCCCTTTCGTTCAATCCGTTCCGCCGAGCAATCCGTAAAGCAGGCCATCCCAAACCCTGTTCGAAATGGAGCTGCCATGACAAGGCGTCAGATTCTGAAATCAAGACTTTTATGGGCCGCACCGCTCACGCTGATCGCAATGGTCGGCATCGGTACCGCAGCGAAAATGACGGCGTCGCTTCCTGAAGACCTCGACTTTTCACTCACCCGTTACTCGGATGCGGGCCTCTATGAAACCCGCCTCGACACAGACACGAAGCCCGTCTCGATCGGGGTCATGCACGTCTTCACCGTGACCCTGAAGACGCGCGACGGCAAGCCGGTAGAAAAGGCCGCATTGACCATCGATGGCGGCATGCCGCAGCACGGCCACGGTCTGCCGACCAGGCCGCGCGTGACCGCCGATCTGGGTCTGGGTCGCTATCGCGTCGAAGGCATCAAATTCAACATGCCAGGCTGGTGGACCGTGACCGTGCACGCGACGAGCGGTGCAGGCAGCGACGAAACCACTTTCAATCTGAAACTCTGAGGCCAGGCCATGAAACGGTCCGGCATTCTCTACGCCGCCGCCGGCATCATTGCGCTCGTTGTGCTGGCCGGTTTTTCATACAAGGGTGGGATTTACGTCAGCCAGTACTGGTCCGAGGAGCAGAAAAGCCTGATTGCCTCACTGTCGCTCGATGCCTTACCCGCCCTGCCCGTCGATCCGTCCAACCGGGTCGCGGATGACCCCAAAGCGGCGGAGCTCGGCGAAGCGCTGTTCAACGACAGGCGTCTGAGCGCAAACGGCAAGGTCGCGTGCGCGACCTGCCACTTGCCCGACCGCCAGTTCCAGGACGATACGCCCTTCGGTCACGGTGTCGGACAGACGAACCGGAGGACCATGCCGATCAGCGGCACGGCCCATGCGCCGTTCCTCTTCTGGGACGGCCGCAAGGACAGTCAGTGGGCACAGGCCCTCGGGCCACTCGAAAGCGCCGTCGAGCATGGCAGCGACCGGACCGCTCTCGCACGACAGGTCGTGACTCACTACCGCCGCGACTATGAGCAGCTTTTTGGCCCGTTGCCCGAGCTCACAAGCCTGCCGGATCACGCATCGCCGGAAGGTAACCCGGCGGCCAAGTCCGCCTGGTCGAAGATGACGGAGGGAGAGCGCGAGGCGGTCAACCGCGTATTTGCCAATATCGGCAAGGCCATCGCCGCCTTCGAACGGACCGTAGAGCCGCGGGAAACACGCTTTGACCGCTATGCCCGCAGCCTTCAGGCGGGAACGGCGCCCAATAATGGGCTGAGCGAAACCGAAATCGCGGGATTGGCCCTCTTCATCGGAAAGGGAAACTGCATCAATTGCCACAACGGGCCGCTGCTGACGGACAATCACTTTCACAACACGGGCGTTCCGGCCGTCGAAGGATTACCCGAGGACACCGGCCGGACACTCGGAGCCTTGCAGGTGAAGAATGATCCGTTCAATTGCCGGGGTCGCTACAGCGACGCGGAGCCTTCCGACTGCACTGAACTGAATTTTATGGTCAGCGAGGGCGAGGCGCTGGTGCGCGCCTACAAACCGCCGTCACTCCGCAACGTGGCACTGAGGCCACCTTACATGCATGCCGGACAATTCAGGTCGCTTGACGAAGTCGTTCGTCACTACAACGAGGCGCCTCCGGCGCCGGCCGGACATTCGGAGCTTGAGCCACTGAAGCTGAGCGACAGTGAGGTCCAGGCGCTGCAGGCCTTCCTTGCCAGCCTCAACGAAGAAAACTGACTGAAAAGCGAGCGCCCGGGTGCGCCTGGCGCCTCCTTTTCGTCAATGCATGGAACTTTGTCGCACGCGCAAAAATAGCCGTTCGCACTTACATTGCCCCGTCATCCACCAGCAGCGAATACACCTCCTCGGGCGACGAAGAGGATCGGATCGCCCCGACGATTTCCGGTGACCGCAGTTTTCTCGCCAGGTGGGCCAGCATGTTCAGCTGACTTCCCTGGACCGGTGTCAGCAACAGGCAGACGATATCGACCGGAGCATCGTCGACCGCCTCGAAATCAATCGGTTTCTTCAGCCGTATGATCAGGAAGAAGGGGCGTTCCACACCCGGCACGGGCGCGTGCGGAATGGCGATGCCTTGACCGATGCCGGTCGAGCCGAGCTTCTCCCGGTTGGTCAAGGCAAGGAGTATCTCCGACGCTCCAATGCCAAGCTCCGTTGCGGCGATTTCCGAGATCGCCTGCAGAAGGCTCGTCTTCGATGATGAGGTCAGATCAAGTCTGACGCTCTCCGGACTGATAATTTCCGAGATTTTCATGATGCCGTTTCGCTGTTCACACGTCTAAGAGCGATGATGCCCTTGAGCACCTAATCGACCTCGCGCAGGCGATAGCCGACGCCGGTCTCGGTCGTGATGTATTGAGGTTGATCGGGACTTCGCTCGATCTTTTGGCGAAGCTGGCGAACATAGACGCGGAGATACTGGACGTCGGTCGACCCGCCCCAGACCTGGTTCAACAGATATTGGTGCGTGATGACCTTGCCCGCATGCTGCACGAGCACGCGCAGAATATCGTACTCCTTGGGCGACAGCTTGATCTCCTTGTCTCCGATCTTCACGATGCGTTTGACGAGATCGACCGAAAGTTCGCCGGTCTTGAAGACCGGCCGCTCTCCCTGCTGCTGCAACCTGTGCCGAAGCGCGACCCGGATGCGCGCCACGAGTTCCTTCATGCCGAATGGTTTTGTCACGTAGTCGTCAGCACCGACCTCCAGCGCCCTGACGATGCCGGTCTCGTCGGTGCGGCTGGAGAGAATGACGATCGGCAAATCCAGCGCTTCCTCGTTTCGCCATCTGCCAAGGAGGTCGTGGCCGGGCATGTCGGGCAGGCCGAGGTCGAGCAGGATCACGTCCGGCTGTTCCGCGCTCACCTGGGCGATCGCGTCCTTGGCGTTGATCGCTTCCATTACCGCATAGCCTTCGGTCGTCAGGCCCACGCGAAGCAGCTTCCGGATCGCCGGCTCGTCGTCCACGACCAGTATTTTCACGGCAGAGATCGTCATGTCAGATTTTCCAGATTTGGCCTTTCCGCCGGAATGGGCATCCTGATCGTAAAGATCGCGCCCGATCGGTCCGTCCTGTTTCCGGCGGAGATCGTACCGCCCATCGCCTCGACAAACCCCCTGCAGATCGAAAGGCCGAGCCCGGTGCCCGCCCGGACATGATCGCGCTTTTCGACGCGATAGAAGGAATCGAACACACGCTCGAGGTCGCCGGCCGGAATGCCCGGCCCCTCGTCGATGACCTGCAACAGAACGACGTTGCCGTCTGCCCAGCCGCGGATCTGGATCGTCGAGTTTGGCGCGGCATATTTGGCAGCATTGTCGAGAAGATTGAACAGCACCTGCTCGAACAGGACGGGGTCGAGCTTCAGCATCGGCAGGTCCGGCGGAATGTCGATCAGCGTCCTGTGGCTTGCCAGGATCTTGTTCGCCCGGCTCAATGCGGTGCCGACGATGTCGCCGACGTAATGCGAGGAGGCGTTGGGCTGCGTCGCTCCGGATTCAATCCTGGTCATGTCGAGGAGATTGGTGATGAACCGATTGAGACGCTCGGATTCATCGACGACGGTCGAAAGGAGGTCCACGCGATCGCCCTCCGGCATGGAGGCCGAATAGTCACGCAACGTGCCCGCCGCTCCCATGATCGCCGCAAGCGGCGTCTTGAGGTCATGGGAAATCGACGTCAACAGCGCAGTGCGGAGCCTGTCCGCCTCCGCCGCCAGCCTCGCCCGATCGACGTCGGCGACAAGCTGGATCCGCTCGATGGCAAGCGCCGCCTGATCGGCAAGCGCATCGAAGAGCCGCTGTTGCTCCGGTGTCAGCAGCGGTCCCTGCTTGTCATTGTCGAGCCCCACCACGCCGATCGCCGTGCGGCCGGTCTTCAGAGGAAGATAGAGGCGTTTGGCGCCCGGCAGCGTATCGGCTCCGCGGCCCGCCGGCCGGTCATGTTCCCATGCCCAGCGGGCGGCGGCGATATCGGCATCGACCAGCGTGTCGTCGGGCGGATAACCCGCCTTGACCTCGATCGAATTTTCCTCCGGGAGGAGGATGACGACGCGCACCTTCAGCATGGAGGCGATCTGGTAGGCCGTGGCCCACAGCACGTCATCCAATGTGCCGGTGCTCGCGAGCTTCTTCGAAAAGAGATAGAGGTCTTCGGTCGTCCTTGCCCGCTGCCGCGCGGCGATTGCCTGCCGCTGCACGCGCGCCGTCAGATTGCTCGCGATCACCGCGACCACGAGAAAGAAGACGAGCGCCAGGACGCTTTCCGGGTCCTCGATCGTCAGGGTGTAGCGCGGATCGAGAAAGAAGAAGTTGAAAGCAAGCGCGCTCGCGACGCAGGCATAGAGTGCCGGCCACAGTCCACCGGTCAGCGCCGAAATCAGCACCGCCATCAGAAACACGAGCGCTATGTTCTGAACGTCCAGGACCTGGTCCAGCAGCGCGCCGAGTGCGAGTGCCGTGGCGATATAGACCGTGCTCCAGAGATAGGGGCGGAGCCTGACCTGTGTCGGCGCCGGCGCGGTCTTGACGCCGCGCTGCTCGGCGGGCGCCGCCGCTGCTCCGGAAACTACGTGCACGCTGATGTCGCCCGCCTGCCGGATCAGGTCATGCGAGACCGATCCTTCGACGAGCTCGCGCCATCGGGACTTGCTGGGCTTTCCGACGATCACTTGCGTGACATTGTTCGCGGCCGCATGGCGAAGGATCTCGCTCGCCACGTTCGCCCCGGGAACCGTCGTTGCCTCTCCGCCCAGTTGCTCCGCGAGCCGCAGATGCGCCGCAAGCCGGTCCTTGTCGGCATCGGAGAGGTTGACCGAGCGTGACGTCTCGACGTGAAGCGCCGCCCAGGGCGCGCGCAATCGATCCGCCTGACGCTTGGCATAGCGGACAAGCGACGCTCCGCGCGGCCGCTCGTCGATGCAGACGAGGACCCGGTCTCCCGCCGCCCATGGGCCCGGTATGGCATGCGCCTGCATGTGGCTAACGAGCTGTTCGTCGACACGCTGCGCCGTGCGACGCAAGGCGAGCTCGCGCAGGGCCGTCAGGTTGCCGGGTGAAAAGTAGTTCTGGATCGCCCGTTTCGCCGTCTTCGGCAGGTATACCTTGCCCTCATGCAGGCGCTTGATCAGGTCATCGGGAGTGAGATCGATGATCTCGACGTCGTCGGCGCGATCGATGATCGAGTCCGGCACGGTTTCGCGCACCCGGATGCGCGTGATCTGCGCGACCACGTCATTGAGGCTTTCGATGTGCTGGACATTCAGCGTCGTGTAGACGTCGATGCCCCGGGCGAGGATTTCCTCGACGTCGAGGTAGCGCTTGGCATGACGGCTGCCGTCGACATTGGTGTGGGCAAGCTCATCGACGAGAACCAGTTCCGGGCGGCGCGTGAGGATGGCGTCTATGTCCATCTCATCGAGGAGGTGGCCCTTGTAGTCGACCCTCTTGCGCGGGACAACCTCGAACCCCTCGGCAAGCGCTTGGGTCTCCTTGCGACCATGGGTCTCGACGACGCCGATGACGACATCTGTTCCCTCGGCCTTGCGCGCTCTTCCCGAGACCAGCATTTCATAGGTCTTGCCGACACCAGGCGCTGCGCCGAGGAAAATCTTCAGCCGGCCGCGCGTCTCGCGTTCGGCGCTTTCAAGGAGAGCGTCCGGCGACGGTCGGGTATCAGTACCGTGTCTCTCGTCAACCATTCATCTTCCCTCGTTGAGAACGCCGAAGCCCATCGTGAAACGGGCTCCGACGCTTCGCCTTATTGCGCTCCTGCGCTATCGAGCGCAAGGTTGAGCGCGAGCACGTTCACGCGCGGCTCGCCCATGAAACCGAGCTCCCGCGCCTCGACGTGGCCGTCGACGAGTGCCCTGACCGCGGCCTCGTCCATGCCACGTGCCCCTGCGACCCGCGGTACCTGGAAGTAGGCGGCTTCGGGGGAAATATGAGGATCGAGGCCGCTGCCGGAAGTCGTGACGAGGTCCATCGGCACCGGCGCAGAGGGGTTCTCCCCCTTCAGCGCCTCGGCATCGGCCTTGATGCGGTCGATCAGCTTCGCGCTCGTCGGCCCGAGGTTGGAGCCGCTGGATCCGGCAGCGTTGTACCCGTCGCCGGCGGCAGAGGGACGGCCATGGAAGTAGCCCTCACCGCTGAAAGCCTGGCCGATCAGCTCGGAGCCGATCACCTTGCCGTCTTTCTCGATCAGGCTGCCATTGGCCTGATACGGGAAAAGCGCTTGAGCGATCCCGGTCATCCCGAGCGGGTAAACCAGTCCGGTTATGACGGTCAATGCGATGATCATGACGATCGCGGGTCTGAGTTGTTTCAACATCGAGATGATCCTTATACGAGGCCAAGCGCGGTGATGACGACGTCGATCGCCTTGATGCCGACGAAGGGCACGATGATGCCGCCGAGGCCATAAATCATGAGGTTTCGCGACAGCAGCGCGCCGGCGCCGATAGCCCTGTATTTCACGCCTTTCAGCGAGAGCGGGATCAGCGCGACGATGATCAGCGCGTTGAAGATGATTGCCGACAGGATTGCGCTCTGAGGGGTGGCAAGCCCCATGATGTTGAGCGCGCCGAGTTGCGGATAGAAGGCCAGGAACATTGCCGGAATGATCGCGAAATACTTCGCAACGTCGTTGGCGATGGAGAAGGTGGTCAAGGCGCCGCGCGTCATCAGCAGCTGCTTGCCTATCTCGACGATCTCGATGAGCTTGGTCGGATCGGAATCGAGATCGACCATGTTGCCGGCTTCGCGCGCCGCGACCGTGCCGGTGTTCATCGCGACGCCGACGTCGGCCTGGGCGAGCGCGGGAGCGTCGTTGGTGCCGTCACCGCACATCGCCACCAGCTTGCCCTTGGCCTGCTCCTCGCGGATGAGGCTGAGCTTGTTTTCGGGCGTGGCTTGCGCAAGGAAATCGTCGACGCCGGCTTCCGCGGCGATCGCGGCCGCCGTCATCGGATTGTCGCCGGTGATCATAACGGTCCGGATACCCATGCGGCGCAATTCGGCAAAGCGCTCGCGGATGCCGCCCTTGACGATGTCTTTCAGATGAACGACGCCAAGCAGCCGGCCGTCCTTGACGACGGCGAGCGGTGTGCCGCCGGACTTGGCGATTTCATCCGCGATCGTCTGGATCTCGCGGGCCGCTTGCGGTTCGCGCGGCGCCACGACACTCCCAAGGCCGTTCGCGGACGCCGCTACCGTGTGGTCCACGTGCCGAAGCACGGCATCGACGGCACCCTTGCGAATGCTCGAGCCGTCGAAATCGACGCCGCTCATGCGGCTCTGCGCCGTGAAGGGCACGAAGGTGGCATGCAGGCTGCCCATCTCGCGGGCGCGGATGCCATATTTCTCCTTGGCAAGCACGACGATGGAGCGGCCTTCCGGCGTCTCGTCGGCAAGCGAGGCGAGCTGAGCGGCATTGGCAAGTTCCTCTGCCGTGACACCCGCGACCGGCTTGAACTCCGTCGCCTGGCGATTGCCGAGCGTGATCGTGCCGGTCTTGTCAAGCAGCAGCGTGTCGACATCGCCGGCCGCCTCGACCGCACGGCCCGACATGGCAAGCACGTTGAAGCGCACGAGGCGGTCCATGCCCGCGATGCCGATCGCGGAGAGCAGGGCGCCGATCGTCGTCGGGATCAGGGTCACGAAGAGTGCCACGAGCACCAGAACCGGGATATAGCCGCCGGCATAGGTGGCGAAGCTCGGAATGGTCACCGTCGCCAGCAGGAAGATCAGCGTCATCCCGGCAAGCAGGATGTTGAGAGCGATCTCGTTCGGCGTCTTCTGACGTTCGGCGCCCTCCACGAGCGAGATCATGCGGTCGATGAAGGTCGAGCCCGCCGCCGCGGTGATCCGCACGCGGATCCAGTCCGACAGCACCTGGGTGCCGCCGGTGACGGCCGAACGGTCGCCGCCGGACTCACGGATGACCGGAGCGGATTCGCCGGTGATCGCCGCCTCGTTGACCGAGGCCACGCCTTCGATCACCTCGCCGTCGGACGGGATGATGTCGCCGGCCTCGACGAGGACGAGGTCACCGACCTTCAAACTGGTGCCGGGCACGAGTTTGAAGCTCGTGCGGTCGCCGCCCGTCAGCAGCTTGGCCTGCGTTTCCGTGCGTGTGCGCCTCAGAGACTCAGCTTGTGCCTTGCCGCGGCCTTCGGCGACGGCTTCCGCGAAATTGGCGAAAAGCACGGTGAACCAGAGCCAGAGAACGATCTGGAACGAGAAACCGATATTGTCGCCACCGGTCGCGAGATCCCTGAACAAAAGGATGGTCGTGAGCGCGGAAACGACGGCGACAACAAATATCACCGGATTTTTGGCAAGGCTCCTGGGATTGAGCTTGCGGAATGCATCGCCCATGGCGGGCACGAGGATGCGAGCGTCCATGATGCTCGCGGATTTGGACTGGCTCATAGGAGACTCCAGCTTGAAGTTCTTAAGTGACCGCGATCCGTCAGGTCGCCGTGAACAGCGGAATGAGCGCCTCGACGAGGAGCACGACCAGCACCATGACGCCCGTCATCAGGAGAAGGATGCTCGATATGCGCGGAGGCTCGACCGGTCCCCACGCCATCTGGCTGGTGCGGGGGTCGACGTGTTTGCGTGACTGGTAGAACGGCTGTTCCATGACATCACCTTCAGAAGGTCTGTCCGAGAAGCATGGCGAGATGCTCGACGATCGGGCCAACGGCGAGGGCCGGGAAGAAGGTCAGACCGCCAACGATCAGGATGACGCCGCCCAGAAGGCCGACGAACAGCGCGCCATCGGTCGGGAACGTTCCGGCCGAGGCAGGCACGGTCTTCTTGGCGACGAGCGAGCCAGCGATCGCGAGCGCCGGGATGATCACCAAGAAACGCCCCATCAGCATCGCGATACCGATGGTGATGTTGTACCAGGGCGTATTCCCGGTCAGCCCGCCGAAGGCAGAGCCGTTGTTCGCTGCACCCGAAGTGTAGGCGTAGAGGATCTCCGAGAAGCCGTGCGGGCCGGGATTTCCGATCGAGGCGACGCCCGTCGGCAGGACCGCGGCAATGGCCGTAAAGATCAGCATCGCGGCCGGCAGGCACAGCACGGCGAGGACGGCCATTTTGACCTCTTTCGCCTCGATCTTTTTGCCGAGATACTCCGGCGTGCGTCCAACCATCAGGCCGGCGACGAAGACCGCCAGGACGACGAACAGCAGGATGCCGTAGAAGCCGGCGCCGACGCCGCCGACGATGATCTCCCCCAGTTCCATGTTGATCAGCGGAATGAGACCGCCGAGCGCGGTGAAGCTGCCATGCATGGCGTTGACCGCGCCGCAGGAGGCGGCCGTCGTGATGACTGCAAAGAGGGCCGAGAGCGAAATTCCGAAGCGGACTTCCTTGCCTTCCATGTTGCCGCCTTCGAGGCCAAGCGCATGGACGAGCGGGTTGCCCGCAGCTTCCGCCCAATAGCAGACAACGACGCCTGCGAGGAACAGGAGACCCATTGTCGCAAGGATCGCCCAGCCCTGCCGCTGGTTCCCGACCATGCGGCCGAAGACGTTGGTCATGGCCGCCCCAATCGCGAAGATGGACACCATCTGGATCAGATTGGAGATTGCGTCCGGATTCTCGAAGGGATGCGCGGCGTTGGCGTTGAAGAAACCCCCGCCATTGGTGCCGAGCATCTTGATGGCGATCTGCGAGGCGACAGGCCCGACGGCGATCGTCTGTTGTGCGCCTTCAAGCGTCGTCGCGTTGACGTAGGCGCCGAGGGTCTGGGGCATGCCGAGATAGACATAGACGAGCGTCAGCACAACGCAGATCGGCAGCAGCACATAAAGCGTGCTTCGGGTCATATCGACCCAGAAATTGCCAAGCGACTTTACCGATGCCCTGGCGAAGCCGCGGATCAGGGCCACCGCAATGGCAATGCCGGTTGCAGCCGACACGAAATTCTGCACCGTCAGCCCGGCCATCTGCACGAGGTAGGACATCGTGCTCTCGCCGCCGTAGTTCTGCCAATTGGTATTGGTCATGAAGCTCGCCGCCGTGTTGAAGGCGAGCTCCGGCGGCACGGCGCTCATGCCGGCCGGATTGAACGGCAGGGCACCTTGAAGGCGCTGGAGGAAATAAAGGAGCAGGAAGCCGGCAAGGTTGAAGAACAGCAGCGCCGCGGCATAGGCCGTCCAGTGCTGTTCCTCGCGTTCGCTCGTCCCGGCAATCCGATAGAGGCCGCGCTCGAGCGGTCCGAAGATGAGCGAGAGAATGGTGCGCTCGCCGTTGAAGACGCGCGTCATGTAGCCGCCAAGCGGCTTCACGAGCAAGATGACGATCCCGCAGAAGACGAGGATCTGTATCCATCCGTTGAGAGTCATAGACGTAGCTTTCCGGATATTGTGCGATCAAAACCGCTCTGGGCGAACGAGCGCGTAGATCAGGTAGGTGAGAAGAAACACCGTTACGGCGCCACCAAGAATGTAGTCGACGAACATGATTTTATTCACACTTCTAAAGCTTGTCGCACGCATTGGCGTAGGTGAAAGACAACGCGAAAAACAAAACCCCTATCGACAGGACGACGAAATCCATCCGCATCACTCCTATTTTCTTATGACGACTAACCGCAGCAGCCCTTGTGCACGTAACGGCGCACAGATATTCTCCGCGAGCCTGATAGGAGGCGCACGAAGACTAAATCCGGCCACAATATCGCGCCAACCGCATAAAGGTTCGAGAGAGGCTGGAGAGCAAAGAAATAAAAAACTTATATAGACGGGCCGGCTGACGTGCCGCCGCGTTCACCGTCGCACGCAGGAACCCTGCGGGCCGCGCGGCGATCGCCGCAATACTCTAAGCCGCTGAAAATTCTAACTTTTCGCTGAGATCAGGGAAATATCATCCTGTCGGATGCCAGCCGAAGGGCCAAGCATTGATTCCGGGCTGTCCTTGCCAGTCACCAGAAAAACTTCACTTCACGGATATATCCGCCCGCGAGATATGGTTGACGGTCGGCTGCTCGGGCTGCGTGGTCACCTCGTGCAGCCATTCCCGCCAGATGGCGACGAGCAGCGCCATGAGGACGGGGCCAACAAAGAGGCCGAGGAAGCCCATCGTCTTCACGCCGCCAATCAGACCGAAGAAGGTCGGCAGAAACGGCAGCTTGATCGGTCCGCCGACGAGTTTCGGCCTCAGCGTCTTGTCGACGATGAAAAGCTCGGTCGTGCCCCAGGCGAAGAGCACGACTCCCTGCACGGGCGAGCCGCTTGCAACCAGATAGATCGACACCAGAGTGAAGCAGAGCGGTGCGCCGCCGGGCACCAACGCCATGATGCCGGTGATGATGCCGAGCGTCACCGGTGACGGCACGCCGGCGAGCCAGTAGGCCACGCCGAGAACGATGCCTTCGCCGATCGCGATGATGCCCATGCCGGTCACCGTCGAGCTGATGGTGAGCGGCACGACGCGGGACAGCCGTTCCCAGCGCATGGGAAAGATCCGCTCGCCGAGATGGTCGAGCTGCTTCGAGAAGGACTGACCGTCGCGATAGACGAAGAACAGCGTGATCAGCATGAAGAGGAGCGTCAGGAAGGACTGGAAGGCGGACGCGCCGACCACCAGCACGCCGCGATAGATATTGCCGATATTCGAGCCGCTGACGAGCTGCACCAGCTCGCCGAGCGCGCCCGGATGGCCGATATACTTGACCCATTGCTCGCCGAGCCAAGCGCCGGCAATCGGGATCGTCGTCAGCCAGGCGGGCACCGACGCGCCATTGGCATTCGTCTCGACTGCCCAGACAAGCCAGTCGCGCACCTCGTCGACCGCGTAGACGGCAGCGAGCGAAATAGGCACCACGATGAACGCAACGACACAGACGATGGCGATCGTAGCTGCCAGGGTGCGGTTGCCGTTCACCGCCTCAAGCAGCCGTCTGTAAATCGGCCAACTCGCAAAGCCGATGACGACGGCAGCGAGCACCGGCACCACGAAGCCGTGGAAGAAATAGACCCCCGCGAGCAGAACGAGGACGAGCAACCAGCGTGCGGCCGAGATCGGCAGGACGAGGGCGGAACGTGAATGGGCCGGCTGCCCGAAGAGCCTCGGCTCCGCGGGAAGGTTTTCTCGTTCACGACTGCCCAATTGCACCTGTCATCCTCCGTCTTTTAGAAACCTTACAACAAACCCGAGACCTTGCCAGCCCATCTGCTGTGTTGACACTCAGTTTCCGATGGGAGGCCGATTGCCGCGGACGTTAGCGGCGCGACATGACAGGGAAATATAGGCACACTCAAGATGTCGTGCAAAATTTCCAGCCAACTGGGCTCTCCGCAGGCTCGCGCTGCCCACCGTTTCCTGCGGCCGACGAGGATCGAGACGAAGGAGATGGCGAAGCCGGTAAGGCCGAGGACCGCACCGACGTGCCTGGTTGAAGGCCGCTGCTTAAAAATCGAGATGCCGCGAGCGGCGTGGCACCAGCGATGCTGGAGGAGGATTATGTTGCGGTGCGGTATGGATTGTTTGCCAACTGCCGCAAGGATTTGTGCGGCGGCGCGCGTCGAAATCTCGTGCGTTCTGCCAGTGTGTCGCGCACGCCCTGTTGTTGATGTTTACGTCAAGGTCATATAATCGGAATCACGGCTTGAAGAGATGATGCAAAAGCTTCATCTTCGACGGAGAGGAAGATCGGGAGGGATTTTTCTTCGCCGTGAGCGCGGCCGGTCAATGGCGACCAGAGGGAGAGAGGTCATGGCGGAAACAAGCTCGCAGCAGGCGGGTTCCAACACGGGAAAAATCTGGCTGAAATCCTATCCGCCCGGCGTGCCGGCCGAAATCGGCCCCCTGCCCTATCGCTCCATCGGTGAGTTTTTCGACCACGCGGTCGCGCAATATTCCTGGCGCCCGGCGTTCACTTGCATGGGCAAGTCGCTGACTTTCGCCGCTCTCAACACCCATTCCGCCGCTATCGGGGCGTGGCTGCAATCGCTCGGCCTCAGCAAGGGCGATCGCGTTGCAGTGATGATGCCGAACATCCTGCAGAACCCGGTGATCGTCTACGGCATCCTGCGTGCGGGGCTAACGGTGGTCAACGTCAATCCGCTCTATACGCCGCGCGAGCTCGAGCACCAGCTCGTCGATGCGGGCGCCAAGGCAATCTTCGTGCTGGAGAATTTTGCGCACACGGTCGAGCAGGTCGTGGCCCGCACGGCGGTCAAACATGTGGTGGTCGCCAGCATGGGCGACATGCTCGGCGCGAAGGGCGCGGTCGTCAATCTCGTCGTGCGGCGCGTCAAGAAGCTCGTGCCGGCCTGGTCGATCCCGGGACATCTCTCCTTCAGGGCCGCGCTTGGCCGGGGCGCGAAACTGACCCTCACGACGCCTCATGTGGCGCCGTCGGATGTCGCTTTCCTGCAATATACCGGCGGCACGACGGGCGTTTCCAAGGGAGCCACCCTCACGCATTCCAACCTTCTGTCCAACATGGCGCAGATGGGGCTGTGGTTGGATACCGCCTTTCGGCGCAAGCCGCGCCCGGAAAACCTGACCTTCATGTGCGCGCTGCCGCTCTATCATATCTTCGCGCTGACGGTGAATTCGCTGATGGGCCTCTCGACGGGCGGCAACAACATCTTGATCCCCAATCCCCGCGATATTCCCGCCTTCGTCAAGGAGCTCGGCAAGTACCGGACGAACATCTTCCCAGGCCTCAACACCCTGTTCAACGCGCTGATGAACAACGCCGAGTTCAAGAAGCTCGACTTTTCGTCGCTCGTGCTGACCTTCGGCGGCGGCATGGCCGTGCAGCGGCCGGTGGCCGAGCGTTGGCTGGCGATGACCGGCTGCCCGATCCATGAAGGCTACGGACTCTCCGAGACTTCACCGGTCGCCACTGCCAACCGGCTCGACACGGGCGAGTTCACCGGCACGATCGGCATGCCGCTCCCCTCCACCGAAGTCGAGATTCGCGACGATGGAGGCAACACGCTGCCGGTCGGCGAGATTGGCGAAATCTGCATCCGCGGTCCGCAGGTCATGGCCGGCTATTGGCAAAGGCCGGACGAAACGGCCAAGGCGATCTCGCCGGACGGCTTTTTCCGCACCGGCGATATCGGCTTCATGAGCACCGAGGGTTTGACGAAAATCGTCGACCGCAAGAAAGACATGATCCTCGTTTCCGGCTTCAACGTCTTCCCGAACGAGATCGAAGAGGTCGCGGCAACACACCCGGGCATCCTCGAATGTGCCGCCATCGGAATTGCCGATCCGCATTCGGGCGAGGCTGTGAAACTTTTCGTGGTGCGGAAGGATCCGGACCTCACCGAAGAGGACGTCAAGCGCCATTGCGCCGCCAATCTCACCAACTACAAGCGGCCGAGACACGTGGAATTCCGGACCGAGTTGCCGAAGTCGAATGTCGGAAAGATCCTGCGCAAGGATTTGCGCGGCTAGAGCATCCCGCTTTCAAGTGGAATCACTGAAAGCGGGCAAGATCTCTAGAATCAAAGTGCTAGAGCGTCCTTTGTGCGTTCACATGAACGCACGGCGCTCTAGATCATTTCATTGTTTCATTGAAACAGCGAAATGATCTAACTCTTTGAAACCACGCAATTCCGGACGGAAAACCGTCACACACTTTTCCTGGAATTGCTCTAGCCGCGAGGCCCTGATCCGGCTGCCGCCACCTTCTCCCCGCAGGCGGGGAGAAGGGACTTGCCGCAGCCGCCTCGCTCTATAATTCCCCGCAAAGTACGCGGCTCGCGTCCCCTCTCCCCTCCTGCGGGGAGAGGGTCAGGGTGAGGGGCAGTCCCACTCCAGAAACCGCTCCGGTTTCGGGCCACGTGCTTCAGCGTTGACGCGACGAGGGCGGTGCACCGCGCGCGGCCTTTTTTCGCTGCAGCGCACACATGCCCTTGATTTACCGCAAACAAACCGACTAGCTATCGCAGCCAATTTCCGATGCAAGGAGCCTGCGATGAAAGCGCTTGTCGAAAACCTCAAAGCCACTGCACGCGAGACCAATGCAACCGATATTCGCGCCGCCTTCGCGGCCGACCGGGACCGTTTCACCCGCTTCAGCACGACGCTCGGCGACCTCCTCCTCGACTATTCGAAATGCGCGGTGAACGACCGGGTTCTCGACGGTCTCGAAGCACTCGCCAAGGCGGCGAAGGTGGAAGAAAAGCGGGACGCCATGTTCCGCGGCGACATCATCAACATGACCGAAGGCCGCGCCGTGCTGCACACGGCGCTCAGGAACCGGAGCAACCGGCCGGTGCTCGTCGACGGCAAGGACGTGATGCCCGACGTCAACGCCGTACTCGATGCGATGGGTGCGTTTGCCGATGGCATCCGTTCGGGCGCCTTGAAGGGCACAACCGGCAAGAAGATCACCGATGTCATCAACATCGGCATCGGCGGCTCCGATCTCGGTCCGGTGATGGCGACGCTGGCGCTCGCCCCCTTCCACGACGGCCCGCGGCTGCATTTCGTTTCCAATATCGACGGCGCGCATATCGCCGACACGCTGAAGCTCATCGATCCGGAAACCGCACTCTTCATCGTCGCCTCGAAGACTTTCACCACGATCGAGACGATGACCAATGCCGCCACCGCTCGCGCCTTCATCGCCGGCAAGCTCGGCGAGGCTGCAGTCGGCCACCACTTCGCGGCAGTCTCCACCGCACTCGACAAGGTCGCGGCCTTCGGCATCGACGCCTCCCGTGTCTTCGGCTTCTGGGACTGGGTCGGCGGACGCTATTCGATCTGGTCGGCAATCGGCCTGCCGTTGATGATCGCGATCGGAAGTGAGAATTTCGGGCGCTTCCTCGACGGTGGCCACGCCATCGACGAACATTTCCGCAACGCCCCGCTGCGCCAGAACATTCCGATGCTGCTCGGCCTCATCGGCTTCTACCACCGCAACGTGCTCGGCTATCCGTCGCGGGCGATCCTGCCTTACGATCAGCGCCTTGCGCGCTTTCCGGCCTATCTGCAGCAGCTCGACATGGAATCGAACGGCAAGGGCGTCACGATGGACAGCACACCGGTCGAATTCTCGACCGGGCCGGTGGTCTGGGGCGAACCGGGCACCAATGGTCAGCACGCCTTCTACCAGCTCATCCACCAGGGCACCGACATCATTCCCGCTGAATTCATGATTGCCGCGAACGGCCACGAAAAGGACCTGCGCCACCAGCACCAGCTGCTGATGGCAAACTGCCTGGCGCAATCGGAAGCCTTGATGAAGGGCCGCACGCTTGCCGAAGCCAAGGCGCAGCTCACCTCCAAGGGCATGGATGACGCGAGGGCCGACAAGATCGCTCCGCATCGGGTCTTCACCGGCAACCGGCCTTCGCTTACCTTCGTCTACAACGAGCTCGATCCCTTCGCGCTCGGTCGCCTGATCGCGCTCTACGAACACCGCGTCTTCGTCGAAGGTGCGCTCTTCAACATCAATTCCTTCGACCAATGGGGCGTCGAGCTGGGCAAGGAACTTGCAACGGGCCTTCTCCCGGTCGTCGAAGGCAAGGAAAGCGCCGAGGGCCACGATTCATCGACCGCCGGCCTTGTTGCGGCATTGCTGAAGGCCGCGCGCTGACCAGCAAAGAGGGCGCCGGCAACGGCGCCCTTTGGCCTTGGATCTGCACCGCGGCGGGATGCTTGAAAATCTCAGAGCCCGATTTCGTATTGCCACGGCGGATTTGCCCCGGCGCGCGAGACGGTGACGGCGGCCGCCTTGGCGCCGAGTGCCAAGGCCTGACGGACCGCCGTGTCGCTTAGATTTGCCACCGCATCCTTGGTGAGCAAGTTGTTGAGCTTCAACGAAGCCAGCACGCCGGCATCGAACGTGTCGCCGGCGCCGACCGTATCGACGACCGTGACCCGCTCGCCGGCGACCTCCACCCTATGGTTCCTGGTATAGCCGACCGCGCCATCCGCGCCCTTGGTGATCAGCACCAGGCTGGGGCCGCGCTTCAGCCATTCCGCGGCCAGCTCGTCGTGGCTGCCTTCCATGCCGAACCAGGCGAGGTCCTCGTCCGAGAACTTGATGATGTCCGACATCGCGGCCATGCGGTTCATGCGCCCAAGATGCGCCTCGCGATCCTTGATGAAGCCGGGACGGATGTTCGGATCGAAGGAGATCACGCGCTTCTCGTGCTCGCGCACCATCAAGGCTTCGTAAGTCGAGCCGCATGGTTCGGGGATGAGGCTGATCGCACCGAAATGCAGCGCTTCGCAGAAATCGCCGAGCGCCGGCAGATGTTCCTTGGTGATCATCCGTCCCGCGGTGTTCTCGTCGAAGAAGGCGTAGCTCGCGTGACCGTGGACGAGTTTCACGAAGGCAAGCGTGGTGTGCATCGGCAGGGTCGCGCAAGGGCCGAAATCGACATTCGCCGCTTTCAGCGTATCGCGCAGGATATCGCCGAACATGTCGTCGGAGAGGCCGGTGAAGAAGCCGGTCGGGATGCCGAGCCGTCCCAGCGCGATCGCGGTGTTGAAGATCGCGCCGCCGGCATAGGGCGCAAAAGCGCTCTCCCCGGCTGCCGTATCGCGCGGCAGCATGTCGATCAAGGCTTCCCCGCAGCAGACGATCATCGGCATTCCTCCCTTAACGATTATTCCTTCGACTATTCAATCGATTTAAATCAGATTTCCCGCCAAGACCAGCGGGAAAGCCTACTGGGCTGCGAGCGCGCTGACGCCGCCGTTGCGGCCGGACCAGGCGAGTGGGGCGTTGAGAAAGGCTTCGACCTCGTTCAGCGTCTTCTCGTCGAACAGCGTCTGCTCGCGGGCAACCGCCAGCACGTTGCGCCAGGTGGCGATGAAGTGCAGGTCGACGCCCTTCGATTTCATGTCCGCCCGCGCTTCCGGGAAGATGTCGTAATAGAAGAGCGCGATGCCATGGTCGACCACGCCGCCGGCCGCGCGGATCGCGTCGATGAACTTGAACATCGAGCCGCCGGCGGTCGTCAGGTCCTCGATGACCAGCACGCGCGCGCCTTCCGGCATGTGACCCTCGATCCGGGCATTGCGGCCATGGCCCTTCGGGGCCTTGCGCACATAGATCATCGGCAGGCCGAGACGCTCCGCAAGCATGGCTGCGAAGGGAATGCCGGCCGTCTCTCCGCCGGCGATGACGTCGAACTGCTCGAAGCCGGCCTCGCGAAGGATCGTCGCGGCGGCGAAATCCATCACCGCCGAACGGATGCGCGGATAGGAGATCAGCTTGCGGCAGTCGATATAGACAGGGCTCGCCATGCCGGAGGAGAGCTTGTAGGGCTCGTCGGCGCGGAAATGTACCGCCTTGATCTCCCAGAGCATTTTCGCGACCAGTTCGGCCATCACCGCCTTGTCGGTGAACGCATTGGAAAACATGAAACTCTCCTTCTAGCGTGACCCGAAAGCGGTTTTGGCTTCAGTCACGTGACAAAACGAACCCTCGTTAATCAGACAACCGCCCAGTAGAGCGGGTACATCGGATCGAAAACCGTGACCGGGCCAACTTCCGTCTCGACCTTGGCGGGGTAACGGACCGGCTCTTCGCTCTTGCGCAGCGTGATCGTCTCCTCGTTCACCGGCAGGCCATACCAGGCGGGACCGTTCAACGACGCAAAGGCCTCGAGGCGGTCGAGCGCCCCCTCTTCCTCGAAGACATGGGCGAGGCAGCTCATGGTGTTGATCGAGGTGTAGATGCCGGCGCAGCCGCAGGCGCATTCTTTCAGCGGATCGACATGCGGCGCGGAATCAGTGCCGAGGAAGAAGCGGGTATCTCCGGACGTGGCCGCCGCGCGCAGCGCCAGGCGGTGCGTCTCACGCTTGGCGACCGGCAGGCAGTAATAATGCGGCTTGATACCGCCGACGAGGATGGCGTTGCGGTTGATGATCAGATGATGGGTCGTGATCGAGCCGGCGAGATTGGCCTTTGACGCCTTGATATAATCGATCCCATCCTTGGTCGTCACATGCTCCATCGTGATGCGGAGCTCGGGCAGGCGCCGGCGGAGGGGATCGAGCACGGTTTCGATGAACACCGCTTCGCGGTCGAAGATGTCGACGTCAGCCGTCGTCACCTCTCCGTGGACGCAGAGCGGTGTGCCGATCGCGGCCATTCGCTCCAGTACCGGCATTGCCTTTTCGATGTCGCGAACGCCGCTGTGCGAGTTGGTCGTCGCCCCGGCCGGATAGAGCTTGACCGCTTTGACGAGGCCACGTCTAAAGCCCGCCTCGACATCGTTCGGATCGGTGCCTTCGGTCAGATAGAGCGTCATCAACGGCTCGAACCGATCCTCAGCGGGAACGGCGGCGAGGATGCGCTCACGATAGGCAGCCGCATCGGCCGTGGTCACCACCGGCGGCACCAGGTTGGGCATGATGATGGCGCGGGCGAAGTGGCGGCTCGTGTCCGCGATCACGCCGCGCAGCATGCCGCCATCGCGCAGGTGAAGGTGCCAATCATCCGGGCGGCGGATAACGAGGTCTTGCATGGTCAGCGTTCTCCCGATGCTCGCGTCCGATCGGCGCGAGCGGCGTTGGGGCCGGTCGGTGCGCTCGATGGGCGGGACTTCATGTGGTGAAACCGCGCCTCGATATCATCATTGTGCCGCAAAACACAATGGCGCACGAACCCCCATCCCTCAGAAATCGCGGATGACGAGATCGGCCGGCCGGCGGCTGCCGAGAATGCGCCGGGCATTCGGGATATCGTTGTCGAACGCCTTCGTCTTCGCGGTCTCGTCGTCGTAGCCGTGATCGAACCAACGCTTCAGCAATCGCCGCTCGATCACCTCAAGGCCGGGATCGATGAAAATCGAAAAATCGAAGGCACCGTCGAGCCCGTTCCACGGCGCTTCGCCGAGCATGAGATAGTTGCCTTCAACAAGGATTATGCGCGTCTCCGGGGCGATCACCCGCGCCGATGCAATTGCCAGCTCGCGCGATCGGTCGAAGATCGGCACGAGGACTTCGCCGTCATTGGCCCGAACGGCGGTGATGGTCGAGAGGAACGATCGGAAGTCGAAGGTTTCGGGCGCACCCTTGCGGGAAAGCAGCCCCTTCTCTTCGAGGACGGCATTGTCCATGTGGAAGCCGTCCATCGGCAAGACCGCCGAGCGCTCGCCTGCCTCGGCAAGCGCCTTGGAAAGCGCTTCGGACAGCGTCGATTTGCCGGCGCCAGGCGGGCCGGCGATAGCGACGATAAAGCGGCCGGCATCACCCGCCCGCTTCAGGATCTCATCCCGCAAGGACTGCAGGTTCATGCCGCCTTCGCCTCGCCCGGAGGTGCCTTCGCCCCGGTCATGAAAGCCACCGCATCCGACATCGTGTATTCCTTCGGATTGATGACGCAGAGCCGCCGGCCGAGGCGGTGGATGTGGATGCGGTCCGCGACCTCGAAGACGTGCGGCATATTGTGCGAGATCAAGACGATCGGCAGGCCGCGGCGGCGAACGTCGAGGATCAGTTCCAGCACGCGCCGGCTTTCCTTGACGCCGAGTGCTGCGGTCGGTTCGTCCATGATGACCACCTTGGAACCGAAGGCCGCGGCGCGCGCGACGGCAACACCCTGACGCTGGCCGCCCGAGAGCGTTTCCACCGCCTGGTTGATGTTCTGGATCGTCATCAGGCCGAGTTCGGAGAGCTTTGCCCGCGCCTGTTTTTCCATGGCCACGCGGTCCAGCGAGCGGAACCACTTGCCCATGATGCCCGGCTTGCGGATCTCGCGGCCCAGAAACATGTTGTCGGCGATCGACAGCGCCGGCGACAAGGCCAGGTTCTGATAGACGGTCTCGATGCCGGCCTTCCTGGCTTCCATCGGCGAGCGGAAATTCACCGGCTGGCCTTCGAGCTGGATCTCGCCCTCGTCGGGCGTGATGGCGCCGGAGATCGCCTTGATCATCGAGGATTTGCCGGCGCCGTTGTCGCCGATCACGGCCAGGATTTCACCCGGGTAGAGATCGAAATCGGCGTGGTCGAGAGCGGTCACGCGACCGTAGCGCTTGACGAGACCGCGAGCGGTGAGAATGGGTTGTTGTGCCATCAGGCTGCTACCTTTCTGATCCACTGGTCGATTGCGACGGCGATGATGATCAGCAAGCCGATCAGGAGATAGGTCCATTGCGGATCCGTGCCCATCAGGCGAAGCCCGAGCGAGAAGACGCCAACGATCAACGCGCCGAAGAGCATACCAAGAATGGAGCCACGGCCGCCGAACAGCGAGATGCCGCCGATCACCACGGCGGTGATCGATTCGATGTTCGCGAACTGGCCCGCCGTCGGCGAAACGGAGCCGATGCGGCCGATCAAAGCCCAGCCGGCAAGCGCGCAGATGAGGCCGGACAGAGTGTAGATGGTAACGAGCATGCCCTTGACATTGACGCCGGCGAGCTTGGCCGCCTCCGGGTCGTCGCCGACCGCGTAGACATAGCGCCCCCAGGCGGTACGGTTGAGCACGTACCAGAGCAAGCCCACGAGAAGCACCATGGCGACGACGCCATAGGTGAAGACGGCATTGCCGATGCGGAAGTTCTGACCGAAGAACTGCAGGATCGGTGCGTTGGCGGAGATATCCTGGGCGCGGATCGTCTCGTTGGCGGAATAGAGGAAGTTGGAGGCGAGCACGATCTGCCACATGCCGAGCGTGACGATGAAGGGCGGCAACTTCATGCGCGCGACGAGCGTGCCGTTGATGAAGCCGCAGAGCGCCCCGACGCCGAGACCGCAGAGCACCGACAAGGCCGGCGGCAAGCCGTAGCGGAAGGTGAACTGCCCCATGATCACCGATGACAGCACCATCATGGCGCCGACCGAGAGATCGATGCCGGCCGTCAGGATGACGAGCGTCTGGGCGGCGCCGACGATGCCGACGATCGCCACCTGCTGCAGGATGAGCGTCAGCGTGAAGGCGGAAAAGAACTTGCCGCCGAGGATGGCGCCGAAGGTCGCCAGCGACAGGACCAGCACGATCAGCGGAACGGCGGCCGGGCTTGAATGAAGGAAATGCTGGAGCTTCTGAAGTGGCGTCTTGTCATGCGTGTCGAATGACGCCACGTCCGTCGAGCTGTTGGCCAGGACCTTTTCGAATTCCTGGGATGGCTGTGCGGCTGTATTTGGTTCGGCCATGGAGACTCCTCCCGTGAACCCCACTCCCAAGGGGGGTTGCATTGCTGCCGGATGCGGCCCGCCTGTGATCGCGGCGAGTTTCAGCAACTACTAAAAATTGCGCAGGTTTTCCGCGCCTTGTCAAAGACCTCGGCGCTTACACGAAGGGCGGCCGGGGCCGCCCTTCCCTGTCACATGATCTGTCTCGATCAGGAGCCGATCAGCCCCAGCACTTGTCCGTGCCGACCTTGGTGTCGATCGACTCGACACCCGAGACCGGCCTGTCGGTAACGAGCGAGACGCCGGTATCGACGAAGTCCTTGCCTTCGGTCGGCTTCGGCTTTTCGCCGGTATCGGCGAACTTCTTGATCGCCTCGATGCCGAGCGCAGCCATCATCAGCGGATATTGTTGCGACGTCGCGCCGATGACGCCGTCGGCGACGTTCTTGACGCCCGGGCAACCACCGTCGACGGAAACGATCAGCACGTCCTTTTCACGACCGACGGCCTTCAGCGCCTCATAGGCACCGGCGGCGGCCGGTTCGTTGATCGTGTGCACGACGTTGATGGTCGGATCCTTCTGGAGGAGGTTCTCCATAGCCGTACGACCGCCCTCTTCGTTGCCGTTGGTGACGTCGTGGCCGACTATGCGCGCGTCGTCCTCGTCACCGATCTTGTTCGGGTCCTTCGGGTCGATGCCGAAGCCGATCATAAAGCCCTGGTCGCGCAGGACGTCGACAGTCGGCTGCGACGGCGTCAGGTCGAGGAAGGCGACCTTGGCTTCCTTGGCGGCGTCACCGAGCGTCGCGGCCGCCCATTGGCCGATCAGCTTGCCGGCAAGCAGGTTGTCCGTCGCGAAAGTGGCGTCAGCGGCATCGAGCGGCTCAAGAGGCGTGTCGAGCGCGATGACAAGCAAGCCGGCATCACGTGCCTTCTGCACCTGCGGCACGATGCCCTTGGTGTCGGATGCCGTCAGGAGAATGCCCTTGGCACCATCGGCGATGCAGGTTTCGATCGCCGCGACCTGGCTTTCGGAATCGCCGTCGATCTTGCCGGCATAGGACTTCAGCGTCATGCCGAGTTCCTGCGCCTTGGCGGTGGCACCTTCCTTCATCTTCACGAAGAAGGGATTGGTGTCGGTCTTGGTGATGAGGCAGGCGGAGACATCGGCCGCCTGCGACGGCGAAGCGAAGGCCACGCCAAGCGCGAGCGCGCCGAATGCGGCAGAAAGAACTGTTTTCTTCATAAAACCCTCCCAAGGATGAAAAAACGCCGGCGGACCGGCACAGGCTTCGCCGCCGCAGCATTCTCCTCCTGCGGACGGCGCTTCCGAAGGTAAGTCAAACACCAAACTTTTTGGGTGTCAATAAATAAATCAAATTGAATTATTATTCAGTTGTGGCATTCTGAGGCTCAGGACGACCTTGGAGGAACCCCGACCGTCCCGGCAAATTGACAGATCCACCTGAAGTGGAAACAACAGACTCGCGCCAAGCGAGTATCTACGGTGCCACGCGTCCGACCGGATGCGCAAAGGTCGCCGTAGCACTTTGAATTTGCTGCATGATTTTGCCCTTAAACTGGTTCAAGGAATCATGCAGTGGTGCCAACGGGGAGGAGACGGTGGCATGTCACTGACAGACGATTCCCGCGGGGGATCAACGCAACCGGACGTGATAGACCCAAGCGGCGGAGCGAACCAGACCCGTGTGCGCGCCTATAACGAGCGCCTGGTCATGTCGCTCGTCCGTCGCCACGGCAGTCTGTCGAAAGCGGACATCGCCCGCCGCTCCGGCCTCTCCGCCCAAACCGTCTCGGTCATCATGCGCGCGCTGGAACGCGACGGCCTCCTAATCCGTGGCGCCCCGGTGCGCGGTCGCGTCGGCCAGCCATCGATTCCGATGCGCCTCAATCCGGATTCGGTCTACTCATTCGGCGTCAAGATCGGCCGCCGCAGCGCAGACCTGGTTCTGATGGATTTCGTCGGCAATATCCGGCTGCATCTGCATCAGATCCACACCTACCCGCTGCCCGAGGACCTCGTCACCTTCATCGTCGGCGGCATTGAAAAACTCGAGCAGCAACTCGCGCCCGAGCAGCGGGCGCGGATCGCCGGCGTCGGCATTGCGACGCCCTTCGAACTCTGGAACTGGGCCGAGGAAGTCGGCGCGCCGCGCGAAGAAATGGACCGCTGGCGTGACGCCAACCTGCAGACAGCCGTAGCCGCACAGATACGCCACCCGGTCTTTCTGCAGAACGACGGAACGAGCGCCTGCGGAGCGGAACTCGCCTTCGGTGTCGGCTCAAGCTATCCCGACTTCGTCTATTTCTATATCGGCTCCTTCATCGGCGGCGGCATCGTCCTCAACTCCGCCCTGTTTTCCGGGCGGACCGGAACCGCAGGAGCGGTCGGCCCGCTGCCGGTCTCGGGCAAGGACGGCAAGTCCACGCAATTGCTAAAGATCGCTTCCGTCTTCGTGCTTGAAAACCTGCTGCGCGAACGCGGCATCGATCCGCAGCCGCTCTGGTATTCGGCCGACGACTGGATCGACTTCGGCGAACCGCTCGAGATCTGGATCCAGGACACCGCCTATGCGCTCGCGCAGGCCGTGGTCTCCGCCGCATCGATCATCGATTTCTCCGCAGCCGTCATCGATGGCGGTTTTCCTCCCTGGGTGCGGGCGCGTATCCTTGCGGCGACGCGCCGGGCGCTGCAGACGCTCGACCTTCAGGGCGTGACGGTTCCGGATCTTGTCGAAGGCGCGGTCGGGAGCCACGCCCGGGCGATCGGCGGGGCGAGCCTTCCTCTGTTTTCCCGCTATCTCTTGGACACCAATGTCCTCTTCAAGGAGCTCAGTTGATGCTGAAAGGAATAAACCCGCTGCTCGGTCCGGAGCTTCTCGCGGCACTGAGGGCAATGGGTCACGGCGACGAGATCGCGCTCGTCGACGGCAATTATCCGGGCGAGGAACATGCGCGTCGCCTTGTCCGCCTCGACGGACACGGCCTCATCCCCGTGCTCGACGCGATCTTGAGCGTCCTGCCGATCGACGACTTCGTACCCGAGGCGATCTTCCGCGCCACCGTCAAGCAGGACAAGCAGGCGCTCGACCCCGTACATCGGGAAATCATCGAATGCTGCGGCAGGCATGAGCCATCACGGGAGGTCGTGCCGCTGCTCGGCGCCGACTTCTATCCGCGCGTGAAGGCCGCCCATACGGTGGTGCAGACCAGCGAACCGCGTCTTTACGGTAACGTCATTCTCCGCAAGGGCGTCATCTACCCCTGACATCACGCGACAATGCAAAAACCCGCCGGGACAGCCGGCGGGTTCCTTGTTCTGGTCGGAAACTTTCGCCACGCCTTAGGCGGTGGCGAGGGCCTTTCCAGTGCGGGCATCGACCGAAAGCGCGCCCGGACCGAAGGCGGCCAGCACCAAGAAGGCCCCGGCGATCGTGATGTTTTTCATCATCATGATCTGGTTGAAGACGGTCAGCAGGCCGTTGGCAGCCGCCGGAAAGTCCGGAACGTTGATGGCGCCGCTATGGAAGACCAAACCGGTAACCAAGCAGAATGCGGCCAGCAGATAGGACGCAATGCGCGTCTGGAAGCCGACGAGGATCGCAACACCGGCAACGAGTTCAAACAGACCGGCGAGATAGGCGAGTGCCGTTGCAGCCGGCCATCCGGCACCGGTGATCATGCCGGCAGTGGCCGTCGGATCGGTGAGCTTGCCGAAGCCGGACATGATAAACATGATCGAAAGGAGGATGCGCCCGATAAGGACGACGACATTCTGAGACATGCGCGAGGCTCCTGTTGGAAAACGTGTTGGCAGCAGAAATATCAACATTTTCAAAAAGATCTAGCGGCACAACCGATAACACATCGTTCACAGTTCGGAGACAGACGCGGCTTATCGTCAACCGCCGTCGGATCCGAACAACTCTTTTCTGTTGCAACGGCGGAAGGACTGGGTGAAGAATTTCAACGCGTTGCAGGGAACGCAGGGGAGATGTCATGGCCGAAGTCAACAGGAGTCCCGCCTTCTGGCGATCCTTTCCGATTTTCGAGGAGTTCGACAAGGAGACGCTGACGGAGCTTGCCGGCATCGCCACGTACCGGAGATGGCCGGCAGGTACGGTCATCTTCCAGCGCGGCGACGAAGGTAACTACATGGTTGTCGTGGTTTCGGGTCGCATCAAGCTCTCGCTGTTCACACCGCAGGGCCGCGAACTGATGCTGCGCCAGCATGAGGGGGGCGCACTCTTCGGCGAAATGGCTCTGCTCGACGGCCAGCCGCGGTCGGCCGATGCGACAGCGGTCATCGCATCCGAAGGCTACGTGATCGGCAAGAAGGCTTTTCTCGATCTCATCATCCACAGGCCACAGATCGCCGAGGCTGTGATCCGCTTTCTCTGCGCCCAGCTTCGCGATACCACCGAGCGGCTGGAAACGATCGCGCTCTACGACCTCAACGCCCGCGTAGCCCGTTTCTTTCTGGCAACGCTCAAACAGATTCACGGCCACGAACTTCCAAGCAGCGCCAATCTGCGCCTGACCTTGAGCCAGACCGACATCGCCGCCATTCTCGGCGCGAGCCGGCCAAAGGTGAATCGCGCCATTCTGTCGCTTGAGGAATGCGGTGCGCTCAAGCGCACGGAAGGCATCATTTGCTGCAACGTCGATCGCCTCCTGAACGTCGCCGATCCCGAGGAGGGCTAGCTCGATTGAGTGCGAAGCACCGCCGCCACCATCGCGTCACCCCGCTCTTCGGCGGGATCGTCGCAAGCCTGGCGGCGGCGCTGCTTCTCTATCTCTATGGCGGAACCGTCTTCAAAACCCCGCGTGAACTTTTCTTCGACAACCTCACGCAATGGGTGGCCTCGCCCCGGTCGCCGGAGATCACCGTTGTCGACGTCGATCGCAAGGCGCATGAGACGCTTGGCTCCGAAAACTGGGACCGGGCGGCGACGGCCGTGCTGATATCGCGGCTGGCCGCGGCCGGACCGAAGGTGATTGCGCTCGATTTCGTCTTCAGCTCCGAATGCGAGGCCGACGCCGCAGGCAATGCTGCGCTTGCTTCCGCGATCGCGGGGGCACCCGTCGTTCTGGGCTTTCTCGCGGCTGACCGTGCCCTGGAGCATCCGCGTCCCGTTCCTCCGCTCGCTCTTAGACGCCCGCTTGCGGTGCCGGAGCCGTGGTTCATTGCCGGGGCGGAAACATCCTGCCCGACATTCATGGACCAGTCCAAGGCGGCGACCGCCGGCTTTCTCGTCGGCGACGAGGATGCGCGCGTGCGGAGGGCGCAGGCTTTTGCGATCCTCGGCAACGACGCCTACCCGGCGCTCGCGATCGAAGCGGGACGGCTGGCGGCCGGGAGCAGCACGCCGGTGCTCGGCGGCGAGCCTGCCTGGCTCAGGCTCGATCATGCCGTCATCCCCCTCGACGAGGCGGGAAACCTGCGCTTCGTGGCAAGTTCGGAAGAGGCCATTGCCGCGCGCACGCTCTCGGCTGCCGACGTCGTGGCAAACACCGCCGATCGGAGCCGACTTGCGGGCAAACTGGTCTTCGTCGGCAGCAGCATGCCGAGCCTCGGCGGCCTGAGACCCAGCGCCTCGATGCCGCTCGAGCCTTCGGTGCAGATCCACGCCGACATCGCCAATGCCATCATCACCGGCTTCGTTCCCTACCGGCACGGCCGGCTGCCGCCACTGGAGGCTTTGTTCAGCTTCGCGGCGGGCACGCTTGCAGCCCTTGGCGCGACACGGCTTCGGCCGCTCGCGACCCTCGCCCTCGGCCTCCTCGCGCTACTCTTCGTCGTCGCCGGCGCCGGTGGCGTTTATACCGCAACGGGCTGGCTCGTCGATGCAGTCGGTATCGGTGCGGCGCTCATCGCTGTGCTCGTCGTGACAAGCGCGCTCCAACTCGCCCACGTGCGGCGCGCCGAGGCGATCGCCCGACAGAAATTTTCGCAGTACCTGCCGCAGTCCGTCGTCGCGCGCTACATCGACGAGCCGAATGCCGGACGCGTGGCGGGCGAGGAGCGCGTGGTCACCGCACTCTTCACCGATATCGAGGGATTCTCGACACTCGCCCGCAAGCTCGGGCCTCGCGAGCTCGTGGCCCTGCTCGACATCTATTTCGCGGAAGTGAACACCCTCGTCTCCCGCCATGGAGGCATGGTCGACAAGGTGGTCGGCGATGCCGTGCACGCGCTCTTCAACGCGCCGGAGGACCTCGAAGATCACGTCAACAAGGCGATCGAATGCGCCGTCGCGATCCACGCCTTGACCGAAGAAATGCGGCGGCGGCCGCAATTTGCAGAAAACAGTTTCGGCCGTACCCGGATCGGTGTCGAAACCGGGCCTGCCGTACTCGGCGAGGTGGGCGCGGGCGGCAAGCTCGACTACACCGCTCATGGCGACGCGGTGAACCTCGCGGCGCGGCTTCAGGACGCGAACAAATTCCTCGGAACGGCAATCTGCATCGGGCCAGCGGCAGCAGCGCAATCGGACGCACCTCTCCGGGCACTGGGGCGCCATGATATCCGTGGTTTCGGACTGATGGAGCTCTTCACAGTCGCTGACCCGCCATCGCCAGCCGAGTGAGGGCGTGCGTTACAGCAAGCCGACGCTCGCATAGGCTTCCCGGATGCGGGCCTGCCCCCAGTTTGTCAGCTCCGACGGTGCCGCGCCCGGCCGGTCGAAGTCGACGCCTTGGCCGGCTGCAACCGTGCGCGTCACACCGCCGCCCTGGACCGAGACCGCTCCACGCTCCACGAAGACGGCGAAAGCCGCCCGGCTCGGGCCGCAGAAGAATTTCGTGCCACGCACGCCGATCATCCCGAAAGCCGTGCGCACTGCCACGTCAACCTTCGAAAGCCCCTCCGGCCGGTCGAAGACCATCCGGCCGAGACCGAGCTCGAGCGTGCCGCCCTGGCCGGCGATGAAGCTGTCGATCAAGAGTTCCGTTTGCGGGCCAAGCAGGATGCGCGTTTCGCTGAGCGCCAGATCGGCAAAGCTGTTGGTGCTCGTCGAGACGTAGTCATTGTCGAGAACGTCACCACCGACGGCAAGCCGCGCCTCGTCCTCTCCCTGCCGGCGGCGAACATTGCCGCGTATCTTCTCGGCCCTACCGACCACGGAATCGGGCGCCGCGTTCGCCGATCGACCCACCATGGCCGCCAGCATCAGGCCGCCGACGAAGATTCGCCTTTTCACACATATCTGCCGCATCGGCTTTGCTCGCTGCCTTCGCAACGCTCCCTGTTCGAGCCTCCGGCGTCTGCGAGGATAAACCCACGCATAGGCGATGCAAGACGCATCTCGCCTAGCTGGACGCAGGCGCTCCCACTTCGCCGCCCGATCCGAAGCGCCGCTGTTTCCCCCGGAACAGGTCCGGCGCCGCAACCGCCCTAGGATCAAGCCGTAAAGAGGGAAACCATCATGGACAACCGGATCAATCAGCGCGTTCGCATCGCCAATGTCCTGCTATTGGCGGCTATCATGGTCCTTTCGTTTGCTGCGATCGCGCTGCCCGCGGCGCGTGCCGCCGATCTGACCGCCGCGGAGCAATGCGACCGGGAAGCGGGCAGCGAATTCGACCTGGAGCGGAACCGGTCGTTCCCGACCGTTTCCACGGACGACATCCGCATCGGCATTGCGCTCTCCGCATGCCGCGAAGCCTACAATCAGAATGGCGATGCACGGACACAATTCCAGCTCGCGCGTGTCCTCGATAAGGCCGGGCAGAAAATACAGTCGCGCCGCATTCTCGCGGAAGCCGCACGCAACGGTCATGCGCTCGCCATGGTGAATTACGGCGCCCTGCTCGCCGAGTCGGGCGAAGCGGAAACGGCGTTCGACCTCTACGAGCGAGCCGCGGCGGCCGGAAACATCCTCGCCGCGTACAATCTCGGTGTCGCCTATCGCGACGGTGTCGGCACCGCCGCCGACGGCGCGCTTGCGATCCGCTGGTTCGAGCGCGCGTCGCTTGCCGGCGACGACGTCGCGGCATTCAACCTGGCGGTGATGCTGGATGAGGGCAAGGCGGTGCCGGAAGACAATCTGGAGGCCGCAAAATTCTACGGTCTCGCGGCCGAACGCGGCAATGTCGACGCGATGATCAATTTGGGCCTGATGTTCGAAAGCGGTGAAGGCGTTCGGCGCAATCCTGTCGCCGCCCGGGAGTTGTTCAGGCAGGCCGCCGACCGAGGCGACCCGCTTGGCCAGCAAAAGCTCGACCCGGTCGCCACCGGCGGCATCTTTCAAACGGCCATGCTGGCAAAGATGGACCGACCCGAATGAAGACACCATCTCTGCGCGGAGGGATAATGGCCGCCGCGCGATCGGGTCTCAATGGATCTCGCCCGCCTGCGGCCCCCAGGTATCGGTCAGCGCAAAACCTTCGGCGAGCGGATCGAACGGATCGAGTGCCACCTGATGCAGGCCGAACGTCCAGCCGCGACCGGAAATGGTCGGAATGATGGCCTTCCTGCCGGCGACCGTCGTCACGCCTTCAAGCCCCACCTCAAACTCCGAGCCGATGATCGACCGGGATTTGAGCGCATCGCCGGGCTTCACGTGGCCGCGCGCGTGAAGCGTCGCAAGGTTCGCCGAACTGCCGGTGCCGCAAGGCGAGCGATCGACGCGGCCCGGCCACATCGTCGTGCAGGTGCGGACCGTGCCATCCGCCTCGGTGTCGCGGAACATCACGTAGGCAACGCCGCTGATTTCGGGGATCTCCGGATGGACGACCGGGATCGTGCGGTTGACGAGATCCTTGAGCAGCATACCCGCCTCGACAATCCGCCGCGCATTCGCCTTTTCGATCGTCGTACCGATCTGCCGGACATCGACCAGCGCATAGAAAATACCGCCGAAGCAGAGATCGAGCTTGATGCGGCCCCATTCCGGCGTTTCGACCTCGACGTCCAGCTCCTGCACGAAGGACGGCACCATGGTGAGCTTCACCCTTTCGCACCGTCCGTCGCGGCAGGTGGCCGTCGCCTTGACGAGGCCGGCCGCCGTGTCGAGCATCACCACCGTTTCCGGCTCCTTCATCTCGATCATGCCGGATTCGAGCAGCGCCGTCGTCACGCAAATCGAATTGGAGCCAGACATGGCGTGGGCCTGGTCCGCCTGAAGGATGATGAAGCCGGCATCGGCCTCCGGCCGCTTCGGCGGCACGAGCAGGTTGACCGAGCCGATCGATCCGGAACGCGGCTCAAGGCAGAGAAACCGGCGCAGGCTGTCGTCGACGGTGTTGATGTGGTTGAGCTGTTCGGCGATCGAGTTGCCCGGGATCTTCGGCACGCCGCCGATCGCCACCTTGCCGATTTCACCCTCACAATGAACATCCAGCAACTGGATCGTGCGCTTCCATCTCATAACCTATCTCCGGATATCGCGTCTTTCCGCCGTTCGCCGATCTCGACAATTCCCGGCGCCTCTCCTGATATATCAGGCAACGTGGCGATGCATACAGCGTTGACTGGTTAGCTGCAAGATGACGAGGACGCGGTATCGACAAGTCCATCCAAAAGTCGCCCGCCGTCCATTCACCCAAAGATGCCGCTTGACGGTGATGCCCCGGCGCGGGAGCGTGAAAGCGCGGCCTATCACCGGAACGAGCATGACGAAGTTCATCGTCTTCACCGACCTGCACATGGTTCCCGAAGGTGTGACGATCATCGGGCTCGATCCCTATCGGCGTCTCGCCAACGGGATCGCTCACGTCAATCGCTACCACGCGGATGCGAATCGGGTGATCTTTGCCGGAGACCTCGCGCACGGGGCCGACCGCCCGTCTTATGAACGCCTGAAGGCGATCCTTGGTGAACTCGTTCCACCGGCGGCAATGATGATCGGCAACCATGACCGGCGCGAGGTTTTCCTCGATGTATTTTCCGGCACAGCGACCGACGAGAACGGCTTCGTCCAGCAGGTGATCGATTTTGCCGATTGTCGCGCCGTGCTGCTCGACACGCTGTTTGCGCCGCCTTACGACTATCCCTTGAGTCACGCCGGGCATCTTTGCCAACGGCGTCTTGCCTGGCTCGATCGGCAACTCGCCGGGGCCGGCGATCGGCCGGTGCTGATCTTCATGCACCATCCTCCGCATGTAACCGGCTTCACGAGCATCGACATGATCCGTCTGATCAACGGGCAGGAATTCTACGCGCTCGTGAAACGCCACGGCAATGTGCGCCACATCTTCGCTGGTCATGTTCATCGCACGATCAGCGGTTCCAGCCGCGGCATTCCGTTCTCGATTTTCAAGAGCCCGGTCCATCAACAGCCGATGCCCTTCGATACGCCGGACCCTTCGCTCTCCGTCGATGAACCGGCGGCCTATGGCATCGTGCTGGTTACCGATGACGGGGTGCTCGTCCACACGGAAGACTACGAAATCGCCCGGCGCGACGCGGCACTGGCGTGACGACCATTTCGACGACGACGCCTTCGTGTTAGGTTGGGCCATGACCCATTCCGTTTCATCCAGCCAGGATTTCGACTGTCAAAGCTGCGGCGCCTGTTGTGCCTATTCGGCCGATTGGCCGCGCTTTTCGCTGGAGACCGACGAGGAACTCGATCGCATTCCGGCAGAATATGTCGCTGCCGATCTTGGTGGCATGCGTTGCGAGAACGATCGATGCGCGGCGCTCGACGGCACGCTGGGCCGCTTCGTGGCCTGCAAGATTTATCCGGTGCGACCGATCGTGTGCCGGACGTGCATGCCGGGTGACGACGAATGCCTGATCGCGCGCGCACGCCATTTCGGCGCTGCCGCCTGACCCCGGATCATCCGGAACTCATCGCGACGCTCCGCATGTTCCGCCGTTTGTCAACGCATCGATAGCGAAACATTCCGAGAATGCCGAGATTTGCCGGATGGATGTTCGGCGGCGCCAAGCGTATTTTCTGCCCACGAAACCAGAGGCGCCAGACGCCTGTTACCGCTCCGTGGAGGACCGTGTTCGATGAGCCAGACCAAGCTTCAAAAATCTCCCCCAGCCACGGACGCAGCGCCGGCGCCCTTTGCCGACTTCGCGCCTCCGGTCCGGACGCAAAGCACGCTTCGCCGGGCAATCACGGCCGCCTACCGCCGTCCCGAAACGGAATGCCTGCCGGCGCTCATCGAGGCTGCGACGCTGCCCAAGGAAACCCGCGATGCCGCCGCCAAAACCGCCCGCAAGCTGATCGAGGCGCTCCGTGCCAAGCATAAGGGGTCAGGCGTCGAGGGACTGGTGCACGAATATTCGCTCTCGAGCCAGGAGGGCGTCGCACTGATGTGCCTTGCCGAGGCGCTGCTGCGCATTCCCGATACGGCGACCCGCGACGCGCTGATCCGCGACAAGATCGCCGACGGAGACTGGAAGTCGCATCTCGGCGGCGGTCGCTCGCTGTTCGTCAATGCCGCGACCTGGGGCCTCGTCGTCACCGGCAAGCTGACCTCGACCGTTAACGACCGCAGCCTCGCGGCGGCACTGTCGCGGCTGATCGCCCGCTGCGGCGAGCCGGTGATCCGTCGTGGCGTCGACATGGCGATGCGGATGATGGGCGAGCAATTCGTCACCGGCGAGACGATCGACGAGGCGCTGCGCCGCTCCCGGGCGCTCGAACAGAAGGGTTTCCGCTACTCCTACGACATGCTCGGCGAGGCGGCGACCACGACGGCCGACGCGGAACGCTATTACAAGGACTACGAAACCGCGATCCATGCGATCGGCAAGGCCTCGGCCGGACGCGGCATCTACGAAGGCCCCGGCATCTCGATCAAGCTCTCGGCGCTCCATCCGCGCTATGTGCGCGCACAGGCCTCTCGCGTCATGGGCGAATTGCTGCCTAAGGTGAAGGCGCTCGCGATCATCGCCAAGAAATACGACATCGGCCTCAACATCGACGCCGAGGAGGCGGACCGGCTGGAGCTGTCGCTTGATCTCCTCGAAGAGCTTTGCCTCGACGCCGATCTTTCCGGCTGGAACGGCATGGGCTTTGTCGTGCAGGCCTACGGCAAGCGCTGCCCCTTCGTGCTCGACTTCATCATCGACCTCGCGCGCCGCTCGGGCCGTCGCATCATGGTGCGTCTCGTCAAGGGCGCCTATTGGGATGCGGAGATCAAGCGCGCGCAGCTCGACGGGCTCGAAGATTTCCCGGTCTTTACGCGCAAGATCTATACCGACGTTTCCTATGTCGCCTGCGCCCGCAAGCTGCTTTCGGCAACGGATGTGATCTTCCCTCAGTTCGCCACCCACAACGCGCAGACGCTCGCCACGATCTACCATATGGCCGGCAAGGATTTTCAGGTCGGCAAATACGAGTTCCAGTGCCTGCACGGCATGGGCGAGCCGCTCTATGACGAGGTCGTCGGCCGCAGCAATCTCGACCGTCCGTGCCGCATCTATGCGCCGGTCGGCACACATGAAACGCTGCTTGCCTATCTCGTCCGCCGCCTGCTCGAAAACGGCGCAAACTCCTCCTTCGTAAACCGCATCGCCGACCCGAAGGTCTCCGTCGACGAACTCACCGCCGATCCGGTCGAAATCGTCCGCTCCATGCCGGTGGTCGGCGCGAAGCACGATCAGATCGCCTTTCCTGCCAAGCTCTTTGGCGAGGCCCGCACCAATTCCGCCGGCGTCGATCTCTCGAATGAAGAGAGCCTTGCATCGCTGGCGGAGGCACTGAAGGCAAGCGCCGCGAGTGCCTGGACCTCGGTACCGCAGCTTGCGACCGGCGCGGGCTCGGGCGAAACGCGCCCGGTCGTCAACCCCGGCGACCACCGCGACATCGTCGGCTCGGTGACGGAAACGTCGGACGAGGACGCCAAGCGCGCGGCCCGCCTCGCGCTCGAGGCTGCCGAAGCGTGGGCCGCGGTTGCCCCGGCGGAGCGGGCTGCCTGTCTCGACCGCGCGGCCGACCTGATGCAGGCGCGCATGCCGACGCTGCTCGGGCTGATCGCCCGCGAGGCTGGCAAGTCGCTGCCGAACGCAATCGCCGAAGTACGCGAGGCAATCGACTTCCTGCGCTACTACGCCGAACAGACCCGCCGCACGCTCGGTCCGGGCCACAAGCCGCTCGGCCCGATCGCCTGCATCAGCCCATGGAACTTCCCGCTGGCGATCTTCACCGGCCAGATTGCCGCCGCGCTCGTCGCGGGCAATCCGGTGCTTGCCAAGCCCGCCGAGGAGACGCCGTTGATCGCCGCCGAAGGCGTGCGCCTTCTGCACGAGGCGGGCATTCCGGCCAACGCGCTGCAGCTTCTACCCGGCGACGGCCGTGTCGGCGCGGCGCTGGTCGCCGCCCCCGAGATCGCGGGCGTGATGTTCACCGGCTCGACGGAGGTCGCGCGGCTCATTCAGGCGCAACTTTCCGACCGGCTTTCGCCTGCCGGACGGCCTATCCCGCTGATCGCCGAGACCGGCGGCCAGAACGCGATGATTGTCGATTCCTCTGCGCTTGCCGAACAGGTGGTCGGCGACGTGATCGCATCGGCCTTCGACAGCGCCGGCCAGCGCTGCTCGGCGCTGCGCGTGCTCTGCCTGCAGGAGGACGTCGCCGATCGCACGCTCGCCATGCTGAAGGGCGCGCTGCACGAATTGAACATCGGTCGCACCGACCGTCTTTCCGTAGATGTCGGTCCGGTCATCACCGCCGAGGCGAAAGGCATCATCGAAAAGCACATCGACGCGATGCGCGGACTTGGCCGCAAGGTGGAGCAGATCGGTCTTGCCGCCGAGACCGATCAAGGCACCTTCGTACCACCGACGATCATCGAGCTTCAGAAACTCGCCGATCTCAAGCGTGAGGTCTTCGGGCCGGTGCTGCACGTCATCCGTTACCGCCGCGACGATCTCGACCGGTTGGTCGACGACATCAACGCCACCGGCTACGGTCTGACCTTCGGCCTCCACACCCGCCTCGACGAGACGATTGCGCATGTGACCAGCCGTGTGAAGGCGGGCAACCTCTACGTGAACCGCAACATCATCGGCGCGGTGGTGGGCGTCCAGCCCTTCGGCGGACGCGGCCTTTCCGGCACCGGACCGAAGGCGGGCGGCCCGCTCTATCTCGGCCGACTGGTGACGACAGCGCCGGTGCCGCCGCAGCACAGCTCCGTTCATACGGATCCAGCCCTCCTCGACTTCGCCAAGTGGCTTGACGGGCGCGGCGCGAAGGCCGAAGCGGAAGCGGCGCGCAACGCCGGCAGCACCTCAGCGCTTGGGCTTGAGCTGGAGCTGCCGGGCCCGGTCGGCGAGCGCAATCTTTACGCGCTCCACCCGCGCGGCCGGGTCCTGCTCGTGCCGCAGACCGAGACGGGCCTCTATCATCAGCTCGCCGCCGCGCTCGCGACCGGCAACAGCGTCATCATCGACGCCGCCTCCGGTTTGCAGCCTTCGCTCAAGGACCTGCCCCAGAGCGTCGCCGTCCGTCTCTCCTGGTCGAAGGACTGGGCGGCCGACGGCCCCTTCGCCGGAGCCCTCGTCGAGGGCGACGCCGAACGCATCCGCGTTGTCAACAAGGCGATCGCGGCGCTACCCGGTCCGCTGGTGCTCGTCCAGGCTGCGGCGAAAGAAGAGATCGCTCGCAACCCCGACGCCTATTGCCTCAACTGGCTCCTGGAAGAGATTTCGACGTCGATCAACACCGCCGCCGCCGGCGGCAATGCCAGCCTGATGGCAATCGGTTGATCGCGGAGTCGCGCTCCGGCTGTGTGCCCGATTCGCCCCTCACCCTGGCCCTCTCCCCGCGCGCGGGGAGAGGGGACTGAACGATCGGTCGCGGCTTGTCCCTTCTCCCCGCCTGCGGGGAGAAGGTCGCGGCAGCGGGATGAGGGGCAAATCCGGGTGACGATACGCCGCCGATCCGCTAACAGCGTTCTCCAAAACGGAAGCAGCGGATGTTCACGCTCCAGCGCATCGAAACCTCGACACAGGAAATCAAGAAAAGCCGGTTCCTGGCGATCGCCGGCCCGATCGAGGACGAGCAATCGGCTAAGGCCTTTCTCGCGGCGCATTCCGATCCGACCGCCAATCACAATTGCTGGGCCTGGCGCAGCGGCCAGACCTACAGGTTCAGTGATGATGGGGAACCGAGCGGCACGGCGGGAAAGCCTATCCTTGCGGCGATCGACGGCCAATCCGTCGATCGCGTTGCGGTCGTCGTTACCCGATGGTTCGGCGGCGTCCTGCTTGGAAGCGGCGGGCTGATCCGCGCCTATGGCGGCACGGCTGCACTCTGCCTGAGGGCCGCTGAAAAAGCCGAACTCGTCGACACGCAGCGCGCTACGATCGTCTGCGACTTTGCCGATCTTGCCCTGATCAAAGCGCGGCTGACGGGCCGCGGCGTCGCGGTCGCCGGAGAAACATTTACGGATACAGGGGCGGTCCTGACAGCCGAGATGCGGAAGGACATCGCGGCGGAGGTCGTTGCGCTCGTCACCGACCTCAGTCGCGGCAAGGCGATCATTTCGCACGAGGATTAAGCTTCCGCGCGCGGCGCAATCATCATAGAAATCGCCGACGCAGAACAGAACAAGGACATCGAAATGAAAACGAGAGTTTTGGGACGGACGGGTGCGACGATCTCGGAAATCGGCTTTGGCGCCTGGCAGATCGGAGGTGCCTGGGGCGACGTCAGTGAGGACGACGGCAAGCGCGCGCTTCACACCGCGCTCGACCGCGGCGTCACCTTCGTCGACACGGCCGACGTCTATGGCGACGGGCGTTCGGAAAAGATCATCGCGGCGGTGCTGAAGGAACGCGGCGGACAAAAACCGTTCGTTGCCACCAAGGCCGGCCGCCGGCTCAATCCGCATGTCGCCGACGGCTATACGGCCGGCAATATCGAGGCGTTCATTGACCGCAGCCTGAAGAATCTCGGCGTCGAAACACTCGATCTCGTGCAACTGCACTGCCCGCCGACGGACGTCTATTATCGTCCAGACGTCTTCGAGGCGCTCGACCGGCTGGTCGCCAAGGGCAAGATGCGTCGCTACGGGGCCTCGGTCGAAAAGGTCGAGGAGGCGCTGAAGGCGATCGAATATCCCGGTGTCGCCACGGTTCAGATCATCTACAACATCTTCCGCCAGCGCCCACAGGAATTATTCTTCGCAGAGGCGCGGAGGAAGAATGTCGGCGTGATCGTCCGCGTTCCCCTCGCCTCGGGTCTGCTTACGGGCAAGATCGGCAAGGACACGGTATTTGCGGCTGACGACCACCGCAATTTCAACCGCCACGGCGAAGCCTTCGATGTCGGTGAAACCTTCGCCGGCGTGCCTTTCGAGGTCGCGCTCGAAGCGGTGGAAGAGTTGCGCGCGCTGGTTCCGGCCAACGTGCCGATGGCCCAGTTCGCGCTTCGCTGGATCCTCGAGCAGCCGGCCGTTTCGGTCGTTATCCCCGGCGCCCGCAACGAGGCGCAGGCGCAGTCGAACGCCGCAGCAAGCGCGCTCCCGGCACTCGACGATGCGACCATGGCGGCGATCGCCGCGCTTTACGAGCGGCTGATCAAGGTTCATGTTCATCACAAATGGTAGGACGACCGCGCTCCGCGGAAGACGCGGATGTGTCGGAAGGGAAGGCACCGATGCAAGAGGCCTTCGATCTCGAGCGCTTTGTGAAGGCGCAGGAGAGCACGTATCGCGCCGCGCTCGCGGAACTCACCGCCGGCGCCAAGCGAACCCACTGGATGTGGTTCATCTTTCCGCAGATCGAGGGCCTCGGCCATTCACCAACGGCGCAATATTATGCGCTTGCGAACCTGGACGAGGCGCGGGCCTATCTGCGGCATCCGCTGCTTGGCCACCGCATTCTCGAGTGCACGGAGGCGGTCAATGCCGTTCAAGGCCGGTCGGCGCTCGAAATTTTCGGGCGACCGGACGACCTCAAGTTTCGCTCATCGATGACGCTGTTCGAAAGGGCCGCCCCGACGGTCGGCGTCTTCGCAAGAGCGCTCGACCGCTATTTCAACGGGGAGAGGGATCCGAGGACGCTTGAAAAGCTCGGAAAGGGCTGACGCCGGCGTCTTCATAATGTCTACAGGAGGAAAAGGAGGGTCAATGCCGAGAAGACAGCCAGCCCGACGATGACAAGCATGAGTTCCTTCATCATATAACGATACATACAACCCTCCTTCCCGGCAGACGACGCCGGGAAGCACGTTTTTTATATGGGGATCGGGCAGAGGGTTGTTAAGTCGGCGCGTGCACACGACAGCGTGAAGGCGGACTACCATTACACTCGCGCATCGCTTATCCCGATCGATTTTCGCCGGTCGCCACTCCTTGCCTTGCCTGCCCTGCCGAGGCCGCCTACAGCGCCGTGCGTCTTCTCAGACGTACAAAGGACGCCGCAGCACAATGGAGGATTGCGATGTCGAGCGGCGGCACTATCTGAACAGCCAAACGTCCCCGATCATCTCGGAGCGTGCCCATGATCGTCAGGCTGATCGTTCAAACTGTCATCTGGTTCGGGGTAATCGCCGCAGTGCTCTTCGCATCCGCCGGAACGCTTGCCTGGCCGGCCGCATGGATTTATCTCGCGGTGATGCTGGCGCTCTCGCTGATCGCCGGACTAATGCTCGCCCGACATGATCCCGCACTTCTCAAAGAAAGGCTGTCGGCGCCCATTCAGAAAGATCAGCCTTTCGCCGACAAGGTGCTGCTCACCATCATCCTTCTCTTCCTGTTCGGCTCGTTTGCCTTCATGGCGCTCGATGCCGTGCGGTTCGGGTGGTCGTCGGTTCCGCCGTGGGTGCAGGGCGTCGGCGCAATGGCGCTCTTGCTTTCGATCTGGTTCAACTATTGGACATTCAGGGAAAACAGTTTCGCGGCGCCGGTCGTGAAGATCCAGAAGGAACGGGCGCAAAGCGTGGTCACCACCGGGCCGTACCGTTACGTCCGCCATCCGCTTTATGCCAGCGCCCTCATCTTCGTCGCGGGCAGTTCGCTGCTCCTCGGCTCCTGGTGGGGGCTTGGGGCGGTGCTTGTGCTTCTCGTCTTGCTCGCCATTCGCATCCGCATCGAGGAAAAGGCGCTGCGGACCGGCCTTGCGGGGTACGACGCCTATGCGGCGCGGGTGCGCTACCGGCTTGTTCCTTTCGTCTGGTAGCGCCGCGTGCTCTTTGCGTGCGGAAAGCCGACCGGTCTGTGGGGCTCAGCTTGGCATGATGCGGCCGGTCGCATCGGCGGTCTCGGCGCCAGCATGCCCATCGCCGTGCGCCGGTGACGGCTGTGACGGCCCCGGCGGCATCAGCAGTTCCTCCAGGAAATAGGCGGAGAGCGCGGCGCGGCCCGAGAGCTCGGCCTTGTGGTAAACCGCGGTCGCCTGCTGGCGAATTGTCGCTTCGCTTGCGCCCCGGATCCGCGCGATCTCCTTGTGGCTGAAGCCCTTGAGCAGCAGCAGGCCGACCTCCTGCTCCGCCTGGGTACAGCCCCAGGCCGCGAACTGGCGCTGGATGGCTGCTCCGAGTTCCTGAAAATGGTCGGCCAGGTCGGCGCGCCACTGGGCATTGCTTTCGCGTATACGCGCGATCTTGTCGCGCAGATCGAGGTTGCCCGCTTCCTGTTCGCGAAGGCGCGAGGAAAGCAGTGCCACGCAGGCGGAGCAGCCGACGAGAAGCGCGATGCTCACCGCCTCTGTCAGCAGTTCCGTTGCGTCAAGTTCCTCCTCTTCCCTCACCACCTCAAGGCCGAGCAGGAGTGCGAAAGTCCCTACCGCACCGACGATCAGCATCTGCCGGCCACGTCCCCTGGTCCAATCCATGGTCCTCTCCCGAGCTCGCATCACGATGGCGTCGCAGCTGCCATGCCATCGCAATTTTGCGCCCGCCTGTCGGGTTCCGCAACAGACGGGCGCAAAATGCGGCTCAGACGAAGAAGAAACCATCAGCACTCGGCGATGCGGCACCAGTGGCCGCGACCTCGAAGTCGGCCGCCGCGATCCAATCGGTACCGTCGAGCCAATCCTCGTGGACACGTTCGCCGCAGGAGAAGGCCCAATCCTCGGCCACGACCAAATAGCCCCCGCCCATGCCGGATTCGGCGGTCCGCCTCGCATACGTCGTCGTGTCGGCGAACTGGAAAGTATCGCTCACCAGCCAGTCGTCGAGCCGCTCTTCGACCTGGTCCCCGACCAGATCCCCGTCCTGGTCGTCGGCTGCGAGGTCGCCTGCGGCTACGTTCGGCTGGACGCCGCCCGCCGCTCCGGGCTTTGCGCCTCCGGCTTCGCGAACGAGCTGGCCGAGCGTTTCGGACGCGATCGGGGCATCGCTGACCGCGACGATCGCGTCGTTGAAATCGCCATCATAGTCGGGACTGGTGTTCAACCGGTCTTCGAAGCCGATGATGTCGATCCCGGCTGCTCCCGGCACCTTCGAGGAAAGGCCGATCGCCTGCATGCTGCCGGCGGGGTTCAGCAGATTTGTCCCGTCATCGGCCCCGAGCGCGCTCAACGGCTGTATCGGCAGGATGTTGCCGGCTTCGTCCATGACAGTGGGGGCAAAGAGGTCACTCATGCTCGCGGGCGCGCCGGTCAGAAGATTCTTGAGATGCAGTCCGCCGTCGGTGAACTCTTCCAGGTCGACACCGATCTCGTCGGTGCCGCGCACGAGGAACAGGCACAGGCTCTGGCCGTCCGGCACATCCACAGACACCGAGGTACCGCCCGCCGCATCGGAGAGATCCGCCAGGAGTATGCGCGCCTCGCTGAAGGCGCCGGTCGCCTCGTCGACGAAATAGGCGCCCAGCGCGTCGGCGCTGTCGGTGGAGCCGCCGATCACCGTGACCTGTTTCGTTGTCCCGGTGAAATCCGCCGGATCCAGGTCACGCACGTCGGCCAGATCCTCTATCTCCTTGCCTTCGCGAAGTTTAGCCAGATCAGGCGTGACGTCGTCCGTGTCGTCGTCCGGCACCCCGACCACACCTTGCCGGTACAGATCGACCTGCGACGTGGTCGTGCCGTCCGGCGCCAAGGCGCGTTCGGTGATCAAGCCCACGCCGGGGGCATAGAACTTGAACTCGGCACCCGTGGAGAGGGCAGAGCTGTCGATGATCTTGATTACGTCGTCGAATTGCCCGAACGGCGTCTTTACGCTGAGCCCGGTCTCCGCGAGGATGCTTTCGTCCTCGGCGATGCCTGGCGCGAATTCGAGATAATAGGCCGTGCCGAATTCCGGGGTCGCCTTCATGGCCCAGCCCGGCTGGTTGCCGGGATCATCGGCCGACCACTCGCCGTCATGATTGACGCCGATGAAGTTTCCGTCGTCGTCGTATTCGTAGTTGACGACGATCTCGCCGAAGTACCAGACATTGCCTTCGGTATCCTGCGCATACCAGTCGAAGGTGTCCTCGAGAATCACGTCGTCCTCGTAGACCGTATCGCGGATCACCGTCGTGCTCACTCCACGAACCTCGAATGTCGCAGACGTGGTGAAGAGGTCGTTGCGCTCAGTCGTGACCTCGCCGGTATCGGGATCGATCTCATCTCCCTTGTAGCTCAAGACGTGACCGGGGATAAGCGGGAGATAAGGGTTGTTGATCGGCGCTCCGGGAATGAAGGTCGCCGCACCAAAATCGGGTAAGATGGCCATGGTGATGTCCTCCGAGATGATCGCGTCGCAGACGCGCCCCAACCGCCGCTCGCCGCTGCAGGAGCATGCGGCGGTTGTCCTCTCACGGAAATCCGGCAGGCGTGACACGGAAAAAGACTCAAGGGTTCAATCACCTCCGCGACCCCATCTTACGGATGTAAGATGCGCGCCCCCTCGGTAAATCGGCGCTATGAAGAGCGGCTTCCGCCGCCATCCATTCCGAACCTCCGGCGCCGCTCATGGGCAACAGTTTTTCGGATGCGTTCCCCTCGCGTCGGCATTGGTGGCGGTGACATCATGCGCTATGGTCCGTCAGGGGACTCTAACGGGGATCAACGCCATGCGTGTTTTGGCTCATTCGGCGGGGGCGAAAGGAAGTTCGAACCACCCGGGCAGGCGGTCAGCGTGAGGTGCTGACGATATGAGTCTGCGCGCCATCGCCAGCATGGTTTTGCTGGCGCTCCCGACGACTGCGATGGCCGAAGACGCCGAACCGGCGCTCGCCGAAGGCTGCACGGCGCCCTGTGCGGGGTACGAAGTTTCCGCGGAGCTCCAGAACGACTGGGTCTTTGCCGCCGACCCGTCGTTTCTGCGGTCCGACGCATTGGAGCCAACACTTACCGTCGACCTGTTCTTCGCGCCGACGGATTATTTGCAGTTCGTCACGTCCATCATCACGGAGCCGGCTGTCGAGCCAGAGCCTGGCGAGAACACGACTTTTGAAGGGATCGGGACCTATCTGGCCGAACTCTACACCGCCGTCGAAGCAGGCCCGGCGACCATGAGGGCCGGAAAATTCGATACGATCTTCAGCCTTGCCAGCGAAGTCGCGCCCGGAATCAACGCGACCGACCTGGTCTCGGAGTTCGACGCGGATGAGCGCGTCGGCGCCGAGATCGTATTCGACTTCGACGGCCTCGGGATGGACCAGACCCTGGCCGCAACGGCGTTCACGACCGACCGATCGATCTTCAGCGATTCCCTATTCACCGCCCGGGGGCGGACGCGACTGTCGGATGGTGGCGCCGGCAACACCGATGGCCTGTCCTCGCTCTCGCTTGTCCTTAACGGTTGCAGAGGGGCGGAGCCGATCGATTGTTATACGGACGGTGATTTCGGCTACAGGCTGGGCTTCCGGTACCAGGGGGCCGGAGAACCTACCGGCGAGGACGTGGAGGAAGGGCTGAACCCTCAAGCCGAACAGGCCTATCTGGCATCCACGACCGCAAGCCTGGAGCTGAACGAAATGACGCTGAGGCTGCTCGGCGAAGCAGCCTACCTCAGGCATTTCGACAGCGGCCCGGATGATGCGCTGGTCCTCACGGGCTCCGCCGCGCTTGAGGTCGAGCCGTTGACTTATGTCGCGACCTATACCCGGCAGCTCAACCTTGTTGGCGGCAGGCGGGACTCACGCGAGCATCTGGCCGATTTCGAGGTCATCTACGAGCCCGACGAAGAGCGCGACGAAGGCGTGCCATTCGAAGGGACGGGATGGAAACTCGCCGCAGCTTACTCCTTTGCACGCAATGCCGACGAGGAAACCGCTCACATCTTCAGCGTTCGGGCGGTTTTCGATTTCGACGGAGACGTGGAGCTCGACGCGCCGTGAGGTAGGTCGCCGTCCACGATCTTAGCCGGAGCTTCTCTCCGCTCCGACCGGATATGCGCGAGCAGGCCGATGCCGCGCCATAGCGGAAAGAGCTTGCGAAGCCTCCGACTACCGCCGCGCTAGCTCCTCATCGCGGTCCTTCCTTGCGGCGGTAGTTTTACACCGGCAGGATCGCGATCCCACTACAGATCGTGAGCTAGCCATCGGGCCCGCCAAGTGGTGAAATAGCGCCCTCGAAAGCTGAAGGAGGGTTTCATGCCGGAACATGTCAGCAACGGGATCCTGGAACACAACCGGGAGGCGGCAGCAATCTGGGGAGCCGGAGGCCTACACTACGACCTTGTCAGTTTCGCCATCTCGGACGCGCTGGCGCATGCAGCTCAGCGATTGAACCCGAAGCCCGGCGACAAAGTGCTCGACGTTGCGACCGGCACCGGCTGGAGCGCGCGCAATGCCGCCCGCCTCGGCGCAAACGTGACGGCGATCGACATATCGGCGGATCTGATCGACGCCGCGCGCCTGCTTTCGACCGGCATCGAACCGCCGATCGATTACCACATCGCCGATGCCGAGAACCTGCCCTTCCCGGACGAAAGCTTCGACAAGGTACTCTCGACCTTCGGCGTGATCTTCGCCGGAAACCATCGCCGCGCGGCGAACGAACTGGCGCGGGTCTGCCGCAAAGGAGGTCGGCTCTCCATATCTGCCTGGTCGCCGACGGGCGCTGTTGCTCGCTTCTTCGCTGTAATCGGCGCTCACACGAAGGCGCCGCCACCGACGGAATCACCACTATCATGGGGCGATCCGGCCCATATCGAAGACCTGCTCGGAAAGGAGTTCACAATCACCTTCGAGCACGGAACAAACAACGTCTACCATGACAGCGTCGAAGATATCTGGAACTGGTATATCCGCGGCTTCGGGCCGTTGCGGACACTTTACGAAGGCTTGAATGAAGGTGAACGCGCCGCGCTGAAGCGCGACGTCGATGCCTATCACGCGCACTATCAGGTCGAGGCCGGGCTCCACATCAAACGGGAATATCTGATCGTCATTGGGGAGAAACGATAAACATCACGACCCTGACACGGCCACACAGGCACGCGCCCCTCAACACGGCATCTCTCCACATCCGACATCGCCGTCCGCGCCTGGTCGATGGTACGCAAGCCTGGTTTGGCACGCGAACAGCTGCAGGGGCTCGAACTTTGCCGCTCCCGAAAAACCGTGGGTTTGCTCTGCGCCATCCCCGACCTGCCGAAAGACGGCGCAGATCGCAAACCGCGACAGAGCTCTGCTGACGTCTTGCAACTCTGAGAGGTCAGGAACATGGTTGTGTCTTAGGTCGCAGGGGATTTTCGCGACCGATGTGCATGCCGCTATCCTAACGTAGCTTTTCAGCACAAAGGAGCCTCCCATCATGTCGGACAAACCTAAGAAGGGCCTCGATCGCCGAGACTTCGTGATTGCATCAATTGCCACGGTCGGCGCTTCGGCTGTCCTCGCCCGCAACGCCGGCCCCGCGCAAGCCCAAGACTCAGCACCCTCTGGCGGAGCGGCCTCGGGTCCGACTCAGGGGACGGTCTATACCGGCGATGTGATCCAAGGGAAAAAAGTCATCGCCGTGCTCGACGTCAACGACTTGGAGCCCGGGCAGAAGCACCTTTTGTATTTCCAAGGCGTCGAGATGTCTGCCGGACAACACTGGTATGTGTCTGTGACGGTCGCCAAGGGAGCAAAGCCCGGCAAGCGTGGCGTCCTGGTCAGCGGTGTGCATGGCGACGAAATGAGTTCCATACATACGGTCCAGACCGTGATGAACCAGCTCGATCCGGCTGAGATGTCGGGCACGGTGATGGCGGTCACTGACGTGTCCCGCCCGGCCATCGAAAGCATGCAACGCAGATGGCCCAATCAGGGCAGAGGCATGGATCTGATCGATATGAATCGGGAGTGGCCCGGGAACGAAAACGGTGTCACCGCGGCCAGCCGACACGCCGCGCTTCTGTTCAACCGGCTGCTGCGGCCGAACGCCGACTTCGCGATCGACTTCCACACCGGGACAACCGGATTCGAAGTCACGGCATTCAATATTGGCGGCATGGATGTGCCCGAGGTCAAGGCGATGTTGGAACTCTACCCAGTCGCCCAGATCTTCGACAACCATGTCTATCCCGGTGTCCTGCACAACGCGTTCATGGACACGGGCATCCCATCCTTTACGCCGGAGGTCGGCGCTGCGCGCGTCCTGAACCTCGAGATGATCTCCCTGTTCGTGGAAGGCACAATGAACGTTCTCAAGCATCATGGCATCGTTGCTGGGCCAATGGGACGCACAGGCAAGGACTTGGACGTTTTTGTCGGAAACAGTGCGTTCCCGATCCTGGCCACCGCGAGCGGGCTCGTCGAGCATCTGGTCAAGCTCAACGACAAGGTCGAAGCCGGACAGAAAGTGGCTATCCAGCGCAATAGCTTCGGCGAAGTGGTTGCGGAGTATGTAAGCGGCGTGGCTGGAGAGATAACGGGCCAGCGCAGCGATGCCGTGTCCGAGCCTGGCAACCCCTTGGTATTTATCCTTTTCAACAAGGCGACGCCGGAGGGCGTTGAGGCTTATCCCGAATAGTCCGCCCAGATTAAGCAGGAACGTAGGTCAACCTGATCACATCTTCGCCAATCCGATCACTAGTCATAAGGCGGAGCGGCGGCCGGGGTCCTGCGAAATATGGCTTGCCGTGACCAAGCACGACGGGGTGCAGGTAGATTCGATACTCATCGATCAGACCAAGTTCGGTGAGGCTTTGCGCCAAAGTCGGGCCAGCAACTTCAATCTCCCCGTCGCGCTCGGCTTTCAGCTCACGGATCACCGCCTCGAGATCATCCTCGACAAGCGTGGCATTGGGGCCGACCGATTTCAACGAGCGCGAGACAACCCATTTCGGCTGGCTCCGCCACGCCGCCGCGAAGGCGAGCTGCTCTGCATCCCAATCAGGATGATCGTCGTCCCAGTAACGCATGACCTCGTACATCTGGCGACCGTACACACTGCCCGCTTGCCCCTCAGCTTCCTCGATGAAGTGGCGGAAGAGTGTGGGGCTTGGCGCAAACCCCATATGGTCGACGTAGCCGTCCAGTGACTGGTTCATTCCGAACACGAGCTTAGCCATCCCACTTCCTTTCCTTGCGCGGCACATCCGCGCGGCTCTGATTGCATTATACAATCGGTTGAAAGCTAGATCGACTGATTTTATATCGCAATTGGTTTTTGGAGTGCGCATGAACGCCCCACGCCCGGGCTGCCCGATCAATCTGACTCTCGAGGCGCTGGGGGATCGCCGGAGCTGATCGTCATCCGCGACCTGATGCTCGGCAACCGTCGTCACTTCCGCGAGTTGCTGACCCGGTCGGAGGAGTGGATAGCCTCGAACATTCTAGAGCGCCGTGCGTTCGAGTGAACGCAAAAAGGACGCTCTAGCACTTTGATTCTAGAGCATCTTTTCCGCTTTCAGTGATTCCACTTGAAAGCGGGATGCTCTGGCTGACCGTAGCTCCGCCTGCTCACCGCAACACCAAAAGCGTACCGGGAACAACCGTGCAAGAACGTCTTCGGAACGCGTAGGGACGCGAGCCGACTTCAAAATGCCTGAACGCCCTGAGAAGTAAGGGAAGTTGATGGCGCACCCGAAGAGATTCGAACTCCTGACCCCCAGATTCGTAGTCTGGTGCTCTATCCAGCTGAGCTACGGGTGCTTGCCTGAAGCGGTGACAACCGCTTGCGTGGCGATCCTCTACTGGGTCCTTTCGGCGATTGCAAGCGCCTTTCGGCAAAAAATTTCATTTTTGCGACGACAGTGAATAAGCCGCCGGAGAGAGCGATCGGGTCTCGGCGATGAGACCGCCGCCGGTCCAGGGACCGGATATCAGGGGCGCGCCTTCGAGCGGAAAGCGTCCAACGGCACCGGACGATCCGGCAGTTCGATACGGAACAGCGTACCGGGCGTCGGCTTTTCGACGAGTGCGATCGTACCCCCATGAGCGAGCACCAGTTCGCGGGCGATGGCGAGCCCGAGGCCCGTGCCGCCGGAGCGCGCCGAGCCGCGGAAGGCGGTAAACAGGTTTTCGCGCGCCTTGGCCGGCATGCCCGGCCCCGTGTCGTCGATGGAAATCGTAACCACGCTTCCGGTTCGCATGGCCGAAACGGAGACCGACCGGGCACGGCCGTCCTCCGGCTCATGATTCGTCAACGCCTGGACTGCGTTGCGACAGATGTTGTGGACGACGCGGAAAAGCTGCTCGCTGTCGGCGTCGACCACCACGTCGTCCCGTATCTGGATTTCGAAATCGATGCCGCTCTGGCGATCGATGGCGAGGAGTTCGGCGACATCCTCGACGAGCGGACGCAAGGCGACAAAGCGACGGTGCGGCTCTGCCTCGGCCGTGCGCCCGTAGGAGAGAACCTCCTGCGTATAGCCGACGGCGCGGTCGATCGTCCGCAGCAAGGTCGGCGCGAAACGTTTGACCACCGGATCATCGACATCGGCGAGCCGATCGGAAATGAGTTGCGCGGACGAGAGAATGTTGCGCATGTCGTGGTTGATCTTCGAAACCGCGAGGCCGAGCTCGGCAAGGCTCTTCTGTTGCTTCAAGGTTTTCTGCAGCTCGCGCTGCATGCTCGCGAGGTGCTGGCCGGCGACCGCCAGCTCATCGCCACCCTCCGGCGGAACGAGGAGTCGCTCCGGGTCGGACGGCTCGTTGGAAAACTCCTGCATGCTCGCCGTCATCCGCCTGATCGGCACAATCAGCATGCGGTTGATGGCGAGAAAGATCAGTGCCGCCGTGATCAGCGAAATCGCGATCGACAGAAGGAACACGTTGCGTGAATAGACAAGCATCGCCTTGCGCAGCCCGGCATCCTTCATCACCAGTTCGATCGTCGCATCGCTTTCGCCGAGCGGGCCATAGACGCGCATGATCCGGCTGCCGCCGAAGAGCAGCGTGTCGAATGCGTCGCGGATCGCAGCGACGGGGGTGAAGTTGGCGATATCGTATTCGCCATCGATTGCCGGCGGCATGTCGACGGTGGCGATCATCCTCGACGCATCCTTGCGGCGAATGACGATTGCCTTGGTTCCTGTCGCCATCAACGTGTCGCGCTGCACGGCCCGCGGAAGCTCGACATTCTGCAGTCCGTCGACTACGACGGCCGCCGCGGCCACCGTGTTCAGCCGATCCTGAAGCCAGCGGATCCGCATGTTGGCGACCGACGGCACGAAGATCAGCACCTCCGCCAGCATGACGAATGCGACAGTCAAAAGCAGCAGCTTGCCGGAGAGTCCGCGGAGGAACCCCACGGCCGCTCGGGGCATAGCATTCGCATTGGCCGGACGCGCGTCTTCCACCATAACTCTAGAACGTTCCCTGCAACTTACAGCGCCGCGCGTCCAATCGGACGCGCTAATGTCGCTGCAACACTTTGAACTGCTGCATGATTTTGCCCTTAAATCGATTCCGATTTAAGGAATCATGCAGTAGAGCGGGATGAGGAAAAGTGTGCGCGGTTTCCGGCCCGCATCCCGCGTCTCAACTTATTAGCATCCATCACGTTTATGATCTTGGGTCGATTCGACCCAAGATCATCGTGATCTAGCCGAAATACCGCAGCAGTCCAATCACGGATCGAACGAGCGGACTTCGCGCCATGGGAGTATAATAGGAGATCGATGCCTGTTTTCCAATCTCGGACAAGGTGGGATAGGGCGCCACATAGCCGCGAAAATGCTTGAGCGTCAGACGATTGGCGACAGCGAAAGCAAAGCCGTTGATCATCTCTCCGGCGCCGGCGCCGGCGATCGCAGCGCCGAGGATCCGTCCGCGCCGACCGACGGTGATCTTGATGATGCCCCGGCCGATCCCATCGGTGCGGGCGCGATCATTGGCGGAAAAGTCCCAGCGGACGGTGTCGATACGACCGAACTTTTCCCGTGCCTCTGCCTCGCCTAGCCCGACCTGCGCCAGTTCCGGATCCGTGAACGTGACCCGCGGGACGATGTCGCGGTCTTCGCGCGCCGGTACGCGGAACAGGATCTGCTGGAGCACGAGCCGCGCGTGGTAACTCGCGACATGGGTGAACTGCAGGCCGCCAGCAGCATCGCCGATCGCATAGACGCGGCGATTGCTTGTCCGCAGGTCAGTGCCAACGGCGATCCTCTTCGGGTCGTGGCGGATACCGGCGGCGTCGAGGTCGAGGGAAACGTGATTCGGAGCACGGCCGGTGGCCAGCAACAGAACGCTGCCGTCGACAGAAAAGCGCCCCTGCGCGTTTTCGCAATGCAGCCGCACGCCGCCCCCGTACCGTTCGACGGAGTGTATGGCGGTTTCCTCGTGAAGAACGGCACCCTCGGCGCGGATCGCGTCCAGAACGATCGCCACCAGTTCCGGATCGCCGCTCGAAAGCGCCTTGCTGCTCTCCAGGACGGTCACACGTGCGCCGAGCCGGCGATAAGCCTGGGCCATTTCCAGCCCGACGGGTCCGGCGCCGATGATGACGAGATGTTCCGGCAGCCGCGTCAGGTCGAAGAGCGTCTCGTTGGTGAGGTACGGTGTCTCGGCAAGCCCGGGAATTGCGGGAACAGCCGGAGACGAGCCGGTCGCGATCACGAAACGCCGCGCCCGGATGAGATGATCGCCGGCCGCGACCGTGCCGCCATCGACGAACCGGGCCGTATCGGCGATGACTTTCACGCCGAGACTCTCGAAGCGCTCGGCGGAATCGTGCGGCGCGATTGCGCCGATGACCGCATGGATCCGCGCCTGCAATCTTTCGTAATCGACGATCGGCTCGCCTGCGGCGATGCCGAATTCCTGTGCCGCGCGGATCGCCTGCGCGTGTTTCGCGGCCGCGATCAACGCCTTCGACGGTACGCAGCCAAAATTCAGGCAATCCCCACCCATTCGGCCGCGTTCGATGAGAACGACCGGCACGCCGAAGGCCGCGGCGCCAGCGGCCACGGACAGGCCCGCCGCACCACCACCGATTACACAGATATCCGGATTGAGGACCTTCGCCACGCCGCCTTCCGTCCTATCAGACCGTCTTGCGGCGCGACTGTATTAGCTTGAACGCCAGAGGCAATGCCGCGATGAGCGTCAGCGCCGCAAGCCCGAGCGAAATGTCCCTCGTCGCAAAATCCGAAAGCGACAGCTCACCGCCAGCCGCCGCCGAGCGGGCGATCACATTGTCGAGGCTGCGGCCGAGCCAGGCATAGGCGAGCGTGCCCGGCACGATGCCGATCAGCGTTGCGGTGGCGAACGTGCGCAGCCGCACGTCAAAGAAAGCCGGTGCGATATTGACGACGAAGAAGGGAAAGATCGGCGCAAGCCGCAGGACCAGGAGGTAAAGGAACGCATTGCGCCGGAAACCTTCCGCCAGCCGCTCCAGGAAGCGTCCGGCGCGCGGACGCAGGAGGTCGCCGAGGACTCCGCGCGCGGCAAGGAACAGAAGGCAGGATCCGAGCGTCGCCGCGGCGATCGCAATGATTCCACCCGTCACACAGCCGAACAGGAACCCCGAAAATATGGTCAGCACCGACGCAGCCGGGATGGAAAAGACTACCACCGCAACATAGACCGCAAAGAAGGCGGAACCGGCGCGGAGCGGGTAGGTATCAACATAGGCGCTGAGGATCTCGCGGTGATGGACGAGCGCCGTCAACGAAAGATAACGCGGCAGACCAAACGCATAGCAGGCGGCACCGCCGACAAGCAGAAGAGCGAACGGGACGAACCGCCACCACGAACGGCGTGGCGCATGTTCAGCGTCGCTCCGTCCCGACGAAGGGTTCAGGGCTGCACCTTCCGCCCCGTTTCTGACACCATGGCTCATGCGGCTTTGCTTTCGGCGAGATCTACCCCTGAGTTAGAGGGAATCCGGACGCGGAACCAATAACGAATGGTCGCGCCGTCAAACGTCAACGTGAGCGGTTCGCCCTGACAACTCACGTTGCCGTGAAAACGAGAACCATCATTCTGGTGCCGCCGGAGCAATTGCACCACAGAATTTTTCTCGCGGAGAACACAGAGGCCATCCGCGAGAAAATTTCGTGACGTCAGCGTCCTTTACGCGTCTGATAAGGCGCGCTGTAGGCTCAGAACTCCTCCCAATCGTCGCGCGCCGCGGCGGCACCGCCACCGAAAGCTCGAGCGACGCTGCCCATCATCCGCCGGGCGGGCGAAGCGACGGGCCGGCTTGTCTCCCTTGCCGGTGCGATTGCCCCGGCGGTGACGCGATCGACCTTGAAATAGGCGATCAGGTTGGCAAGGTTGCCGGTTTCGGCCGAAAGCTTGTGCGTCGCGGCATTCGCCTCTTCGACCATTGCGGCGTTGCGCTGCGTGACCTGGTCCATCTGATTGACGGCCGTACTGACCTCGGCAAGCCCCGTCGACTGCTCGCGCGCGGCGGTGGCGATCGAATGGATATGGTCGTTGATCTTCAGGACGCGCGTTTCGATCTCGCCGAGCGCGGATCCGGTCGCCTGGACGAGCTTGACACCGGTCGCGACTTCGCTGCCCGATTTCGAAATCAACGCCTTGATGTCCTTGGCGGCACTGGCGGCGCGTTGCGCGAGTTCGCGCACCTCCTGGGCCACGACTGCGAACCCCTTGCCGGCGTCACCCGCGCGCGCCGCCTCGACGCCCGCATTCAGAGCCAAAAGATTGGTCTGGAAGGCGATTTCATCGATGACGTTGGTGATCTGGCCGATCTCGTTCGAGGCCTGCTCGATGCGGCCCATCGCCTCGACCGCGTTACGGACGACGGAGGCCGACTCTGCTGCGCTTTCCTTGGCCTCGGTGACCATCACCGATGCTTCCTGCGCTCTCTCGGTCGAACTGCGGACGGCGGCCGTGATCTCGTCGAGCGCGGCCGAGGTTTCCTCGAGCGAAGCGGCCTGCTGCTCCGTGCGCTTCGACAGGTCGTCTGCTGCCGAGCGCAATTCGGATGCGTTGCCGTTGATCGAGTCCGTCGTCGTGCGCACCTCGCGCAGGGTTTTCTGCAAGGTCGTCAGCGTGTCGTTGACGTTCTTCTGCAACTCCGCGAAGGCACCCTGGAACTGGCCGTTCATGCTTTGCGTCAGGTCGCCGGCGGCAAGGCTTGCGATGACCCGCCGCGTTTCGGAAATCCCGCTGTCGACGCTGCCGACGAGCTCGTTGACGCTCGCGGCAAAGCGGTTGAGGTCGTCGTTGCCATAGTCCTTGCTGATGCGCCTGGTGAAATCGCCGGCGGCGGCCGCCGAAACGACGATGCCGATGCTCGACTGGAGATCCGCGCTCTTTTCTCTCAGCGCCGCTTCCTGGGCGTTGAGTTCACGCACGGCAAGTCCGTTCTGCTTGAAGATGCCGACGGCGGCAGCCATGTCGCCGATTTCGTCCTTGCGGCCGGCAAAGGGCACGTCGACGGAGAGATCACCTCCGGCGAGCTGCTTCATGGCGCCCGTCAGGGCGAGGATCGGTCGGCTGAGCTGGTTGGTGCCGATGTAGAAGGCCGTACCGATGCCGGCGACCAGGCCGAGGCCGGCAATGCCGAGCACAACGACAATAATGGAGCGCTCAAATGCCGCGATCTCTTCCGTGATCGCCTGAAGCGACTCGAGATTGGCATCCACGACCACGTCTATCTCGGCCTGGAAAGCCTTGCGATTGGCGCGATTGGCGTCGTTGTTGCCCTGCTCGTTGGCAGCCTGCGGCGAAACCTCTTGGCCGAGACGGGCCGTCTCGGTGCGGAAGGTCTTGAATTCCTCCGCGCGCTTTGCGAGCGCATCGAAAGAGGCGAGGTCGTCGGCGGGAACCAGCGGACGCCAGTCTTCGAGCAGTCCGTCGATCTTGTCGAGGTTCTTGAGGAGGCCTTCGGCGAAGGGTTTTGCCTTTTCGATCGTCGGCGCCGCGTAAATGCCGCGCGATTCCATGACGACGCCGGTCACCAGACGGTTGAGCCGCTCGCCCTTGAACGCCCGGTCGGATGCGTTCTGGAATTGATGAAGCTTGTCGTTGTACTCCGACACGATCAGTAGCGACATGCCGGTAATGGCGATCGCAAGCAGGCTCATGATGCCGACGATCAAGTAGATTTTCCCACGAATTTTCATTTCCTGCCCCTCGCCGCGTACTCACCTAAAACGGGTAGTTACCTGTGGTCTACACGTAATTGATTAAATGCTAAAATACATGTGGTTAACAAAGAACTGACCGCTCCGGCCAACTTCTGGTGAGGCCGGATTAGCTGTTTGTTCACCGATCTGCGCTAGGCGCAGCGCCCGTTAATCGCTCTCGGATTGCCGCGGCACGCGAAAGTCCGTTCAATCCGGCTTCCATCGCTCGTGCGGCCCAACGCCTGCCGGGAATTGACTTTGTCGGCCTTTTGTCCCTATAAGCCGCGCACGTCCGGTCCGACCGCCCGCAAGGCGGAGCTGTGCCCGCTACGTAAACGCTCTTGCAATTTGCAAACTCAAGAAGGGCCGCACACCGCGGTATTTAAATAAATGAAGCGTACCTACCAACCGTCCAAGCTTGTTCGCAAGCGCCGTCACGGCTTCCGTGCACGCATGTCCACCAAGGGTGGCCAGAAGGTCCTCGCAGCCCGCCGGGCTCGTGGCCGCAAGCGTCTCTCGGCCTAAGCCGCGCCTGCCCGAAACCTATGTCCGGGCATATGACGTCAGATAAAGACAAGACGACTGTCGGGCGGCTGAAAAGCCGTCCGCAGTTTTTGGCCGTCAGAGCTGGAGAAAGCCGCAAAGGCCCATTATTTCTCCTCGAAGTGCTCGACCGCAAGGATCTGGAGAGTGATGCCCGCGTCGGCTTCACAGTCACCAAGAAGCACGGCAATGCCGTAGAGCGCAACCGAATGCGCCGACGCCTCAAAGAAGCAGTGCGGCTTTCAGCCGGGTTTGCAATGAAACCCGGACACGACTATGTGATTGTCGCCCGACGCGATCTGCTGCATGCCCCCTTCGACGCATTGACCCGGGCGCTCTGCGATCGCATCGAAAACAAGCCGAAACAGAAGCGGCCTTCGGCCGGTTCCAGGAAACCATGATGGAAAACAACCGCAATTATTTCGTCGCGATTGCACTGTCCGTGCTGATCCTCGTCGCTTGGCAATTTTTCTATGTCAACCCGAGGATCGAAAAGGACCGCATCGCTGCGGAACAGGCCCAGCAGACGCAACAGGCTCAGCCCCAGGAGGGTACGCAGCAGGCGACGCCGGGCCAGGCGCCTGGCGGCGGTGCCATCCCGGGCGCAGGCGAAAACCGCGATCAGGCGATCGCCAAGTCTGCACGCGTTGCGATCGATACGCCGGCGCTTTCGGGATCCATCAACCTGGCCGGCGCACGGCTCGACGACCTGAGGCTCAAGGGGTACCACGAGACGGTCGATCCGAAGAGCCCCGTCATCACCCTCTTCAGCCCCGCGGAAACGGCGGACGGCTATTTTACCGAGATCGGCTATATCGGTAACGACGCGACCGGCTCGGTGCCGGGTCCGCAGACCGCCTGGACGCTCTCGGGCGGCGACAAGCTGACGCCATCGACACCGGTCACCCTTAACTATACCAACGACAAGGGTATCACCTTCATCCGGACGATCTCCGTCGACGATCGCTACATGTTCCAGGTTGTCGACAGCATCAAGAACGAAACGTCGGCGCCGATTTCGCTGTCGTCCTACGGCCGCGTCACACGCTTTAACAAGCCGACGACGCCGAGCATCTACGTGCTGCACGAGGGCTTCATCGGCGTGGCCGGGGACAACGGCCTGCAGGAGGTCGGCTACTCGAAGGTCGAAGACAGCCAGCCCGTTGAACCGGGCAAATCGACTAGCGGCTGGCTGGGCATCACCGACAAGTACTGGGCCGCGACGATCGTTCCGCCGCAGGAGACCCCATTCGAAATGCGCTTCTCGCACTTCACCGACGGTCGGGCGCGCTTTCAGAGCGACTACAAGGGCGATGCGGTCACCATCGCTCCGGGCCAATCTACGGAAGTCAAGAATCTCGTTTTCGCCGGCGCGAAGGAAGTTCCGGTCGTCGACAGTTATGAGGCTGCCTACTCTATTCCGAATTTCGACAAGCTGATCGACTGGGGCTGGTTCTACTTCATCACCAAGCCGATGTTCAAAATGATGGATTTCTTCTTCCGTCTGTTCGGCAATTTCGGCATCGCGATCCTGATCACCACGATCGTCGTCAAGCTGATCTTCTTCCCGCTCGCCAACAAGCAGTATGCGTCGATGGCGAACATGAAGAAGGTCCAGCCGAAGATGGAGGAACTGAAGAAGAAGTTCGGCGACGACCGCATGGGCCTGCAGCAGGCGATGATGCAGCTCTACAAGGACGAGAAGATCAACCCGCTGGCGGGCTGCTGGCCGATCCTCATCCAGATCCCGGTATTCTTCGCGCTCTACAAGGTAATTTACATCACCATCGAGATGCGCCATGCGCCGTTCTTCGGCTGGATTCAGGACCTCTCCGCCCCGGATCCGACGACAATCGTCAACCTTTTCGGCCTGCTTCCGTTCGATGCTCCGTCCTTCCTGCACCTCGGCGTCTGGCCGCTCGTCATGGGTGTCACCATGTTCCTGCAGATGCGCATGAACCCGACGCCGCCGGATCCGACCCAGGCGATGCTATTCACCTGGATGCCGGTGGTCTTCACCTTCATGCTGGCGTCCTTCCCGGCCGGCCTCGTCATCTACTGGGCCTGGAACAACACGCTGTCGATCATCCAGCAGTCGATCATCATGAAGCGCCAGGGCGTGAAGATCGAGCTCTTCGACAACCTCAAATCGCTGTTTGCGAAGAAACCCAAACCGGCGGAATAGCCGCCGGCCCTACTATAGTCCGCTTCAAAAGCCTCGGATCGAACGGTCCGGGGCTTTTTCTTTGTCATTCCGCTTTGCGACAACCACTTGTCGCGAACACCCGCGTCCGCAACCGTCAAGCGTTCTATTGTCGGTCGGCTTCGATTCGGGGTCCGATCATGTCGCAGCCAACCGTCCTTCCGAGTACCGTCGCGTCGACGCAGGGCCGCGCGACCGGCATCGCGCTCGTTCTCGGCTCGGCGGTTGTGTGGAGCTTCGGCGGCACCCTGGCACGCTTCCTTGAGATCGACGACAGCTGGATCATCGTCTTCTGGCGATCAATCTTTGCCGCGCTCTTCCTCATCGCCTTCATGCTGGTCCGCGATGGCGCTTCGAACATGTCGCGGCTCTTCCGCGACATGGGCTGGCCGGGCGTGGCGGTCGGTTGCTGTTTCGCCACCGCATCGACAAGCTTCGTGCTCGCGCTCGCCTATACGACCGTCGCCAACATCCTGCTCGTTCAGGCGGGCGTGCCGCTCATCGCGGCCCTTATGAGCTGGGTTCTATTCCGCGAAGGCGTCTCGCAGCTTACCGTGCTGGCAATCGCCGCAGTCATCGCCGGCGTGCTGGTGATGGTCTCGGATTCGCTTACCGGCGCCGTCTCGCCGGTCGGGGATGCGCTCGCCCTGCTGATCGCGCTTGCCTTCGCCTGCGCCACGGTCATCACCCGCCGCTACGCCGATGTCCGCATGACCCCCGCGGCCTGCCTCGGCACACTCATTGCCGCAACGATCGCCGCCACGCAGGCCTCGGGATTTGCCGTGACCCCGTCCGAACTCGGCATTCTCATAGCCTTCGGGGCGCTGAATTTCGGGCTCGGATTGGCGCTGTTCGTCACCGGTGCGCGGCTGCTTCCTTCGGCGCTCGCAGCGTTGCTCGGCACGGTCGAAACTGTCCTCGCGCCTCTCTGGGTTGCTGTCATCCATGACGAAATTCCCCGCGCCAATACCATCATCGGCGGGTCGATCGTGCTCTTCGCCCTCTTTGCCTATCTCGCTGTCGAGCTCTGGCGCAACGCCGGCTGCGCACCGAAGCTCGAGCAAATCCGGGTCGTGCTTGACAAGACGGGGCAAAACCTTGAAGCCGACCGGGCAACGGGGAAAAACGAGCGATGACCGGGAAAAAGAAAAACCAGAACGATTCCTCCGCCTTCGGCCGCCCGTGGATCTTCATCCGCGGCGTTCCGGCCATGAAGTTCCTGCCGCCCGAGGGGCCGCTGGAGATTGCCTTTGCCGGTCGCTCGAATGTCGGCAAGTCATCGTTAATCAACGCCCTTGTCGGACAGAAGGGCCTTGCACGTACGTCGAACACGCCGGGCCGCACCCAGGAGCTCAATTATTTCGTGCCGGATGGTTATTCCGGCGAGGCGGGCGACCTGCCGCCGATGGCGCTCGTCGACATGCCGGGCTACGGCTACGCGCAGGCGCCCAAGGAACACGTCGACGCCTGGACAAAGCTCGTCTTCGACTATCTGCGCGGCCGTTCCACGCTGAAGCGTGTCTATGTGCTGATCGACGCCCGTCACGGCATCAAGAAGAACGACGAAGAGGTGCTCGCGCTGCTCGACAAGGCTGCCGTTTCCTATCAGATCGTGCTCACCAAGACGGACAAGATCAAAGCGGCGGGCGTGCCGCGGCTGATCGCCGAAACGATCGAGAAGATCAAGAAGCGCCCGGCCGCCTTTCCCGAGGTGCTGTCGACCTCGTCGGAAAAGGGCGCCGGCATCGAAGAACTGCGGGCAGCGATCGATCTCGCCGTTGCCCGCTGAAGGGGTGCGCTTCCCGCCCAAAGACAAAAGTCTTTGATCTTCGTCACTACCCTGACACGCAAAGCGCTCTATTTCTGCGAGCGGCGGCATTCTTTGCCGACCGGGGCCTACAGCGCCGCGCGTCTTATCAGACGCGCAAAGGACGCTGTAGCACTTTGAATTGGCGCATGTTTTTTACCTTAAATCGGCGACGATTTAAGGAAACATGCAGCAGATGCAGGAGAGAGACATGTCCGATTTGATTGTCGTAGGGTTCGATTCGACGGAAGAGGCCGACAAGGTTCTCTTGAAGCTGAACAGCCTTAAGAAAGAATATCTGATCGACCTTGAAGACGCGGTCGTGGTCTTGCGCGACGGCGAAGGCAAGGTGCACCTGAAGCAAAGCCTCAATCTCACCGCCGTCGGCGCGACTTCGGGCCTTCTTTCGGGTTCGCTCTGGGGCGGCCTCGTCGGCCTGCTCTTCCTCAACCCACTTGCGGGCTTCGCGATCGGCGGGGCGCTCGGCGCGGGCGCCGGGGCGCTCTCCGGTTCGCTTGCCGACTACGGCATCGACGATGAGTTCATCAAGTCGCTCGGCAATACGATCCCGAACAATTCCTCTGCACTGTTTGTTCTGGTGCGCAAAGTGCAACCGGAAAAGGTGCTCGCCGAGTTTTCGGGGCTGCGCGGCCGCGTGCTGAAAACGTCGCTCTCGCCCGAGCAGGAGCAGAGGCTGCAGGCTGCGCTCTCCGATGCGCAGACACCGCCGCAGGCCACTGCGTCCTAGATCATTCATTGTCGCGTTGCCCTCAACCGGGCTGCCGGTCGCCCTCTCCCCATTTTGATGGGGAGAAGGCGACCGGGTGAGGAGCAAAGCTTCGTCTGCCTTCATGCGGCGGCCGGCGCAAATGTCAGCGCCAGCCCATTGATGCAGTGCCGCTTGCCGGTCGGCGGCGGGCCGTCATCGAAAATGTGGCCGAGATGCCCGCCGCAGCGGCGGCAGTGGCATTCGGTCCTTGTCATGAACAGGGAATCGTCCTCGCGTGTGCCGACTGCGTTCGGAAACGATTGCCAGAAGCTCGGCCAGCCGGTGCCGCTGTCATATTTCGCCTCGGAGGAATAGAGGGCCAGGTCGCACCCCGCACAGTGGAAGATCCCCTTGCGTTTCTCGTTGTTGAGCGCGCTCGTGAAGGGCCGTTCCGTGTCCTCCTGCCGCAGAATGCCGTATTGCTCCGCAGTCAGGATTGCGCGCCACTCCTCGTCCGTCTTCACGACCTCGAAAGTTTCGCCGCCGGCCGCACGCACAGCGGGCACAAAGCCACGCGCAATCGTCCATGCGGCGAGCGCGGCGCCCGCCATCAGAAAATTGCGACGGTTCGTCATGGGAACCTCCCGTCCAAGGCGCCTTTGCCGTTGATGTTCAATTGGAGATTAGCGGCCCGACAGAACCATGACAAAACAAAGTCCATCAAACCGCCGTGAGAGCAGCAAAGCAAACGGCTTGGGCGCGGCGGGCCGACGCCCGCCACCCCCTGCATGTTTCCTTAAATCGGAGACGATTTGGGATGAAAACATGCAGCGATTCAGAGTGTTACAGCGACCTTTGTGCGTCCGAAAGAACGCACGGCGCTGTAAGGATCATCCCTTCGGCAGCAGCACCTTGTTGATGACATGGATGACGCCGTTCGACTGCTTCACGTCGGCTATCGTCACCCAGGCCGTGCCGCCGGTTTCGTCGGTCAGGCTGATCTTGCCGCCCTCGGCCTTCGCCTTCAGGATGCAACCGCCGACCGTCTTGACGTCATGTTCCCCGCCGTCATCCTTGACCATCTCGGTGATCGCCGACGACATCGCGTTTGCGGCTACGACATGGCAGGTCAGCACAGTCGTGAGCTTGTCCTTGTTCTCGGGCTTCAAGAGTGTGTCGACGGTGCCGGCCGGCAGGGCCGCAAAGGCTTCGTTCGTCGGAGCGAAGACGGTGAACGGCCCCTTGCCTTGCAGCGTCTCGACAAGACCGGCAGCCTTCACGGCCGCAACCAGCGTCGTATGGTCCTTCGAGTTGATGGCATTTTCGATGATATTCTTCTCGGCATACATCGGCGCGCCGCCGACCATCGGGTTGTCGGCGTAGGCGACGACTGCACCTGTCGTAAACATGGAGGCGACAAGAGCCGAACGGATCACAAACTTGAACATCTCTCTTCCTTCCTGTTGCGCTTGCCCATTGAGACCACCCTTGAAAGTGTCTGCTCGGGCGATTGCTGTTCCCCCTACAGCGCCGCGCGTCTTACAGGACGCGCGAAGGACGCTGTAACACTTTGAATTGCTGCATGTTTTTATCCTCAAATCGGCTACGACTTGAGGAAACATGCAGTAGGGAACATGACAAGCAACGGGAGGTGCGGAAGAAGAGTTTCAGCTAACGCGACTTTCCCCTATCTGTTTGAAAAGATGACGTATATTTCCGGGTCGCTGCGGGTGTCGGCGTTAGAGACGGCGGGTCGTACCCTGCGCGACAACCGCACCGGTGGGCGCGCCGGTCGGCGAACCACCGAGCGGCTCGACACTGACGGCAAGGATCGAGCCCTCGCCGAATCTCGTCCGCATTTCGGGCGGCAGGCGGATTTCACCTTCGCCGGACTGTGGCAGTACGCCCAACGAGACCGCTGGATCGTCGCCCTCGATCAGCCAGAGTTCCAGAGATTTTTCCTCGGTCTGCCGCGCCGCCACCGGCGTCAGCTTCAGGCTCCCGGACGTTCTGTCGAAGCGGGCGACGAGACTGATGGCGTTGCCTTCGCCGGAGAGTTCCGCCACCAACGGCCGGCTTTGCGGCTCGCTGAAGAGGCCAGCCATGGACGCACCCATGATTGCGACGGCAGCGAGCGATGCGACGGTAAGGCTGCGCCAGAGAAGAAGCGAGTTCCAGAATCCGACCCGAGGGCTGGCCGCCGGCGACGGCGGAAAGATGCTGCGCTCGACAGCGGCGAAGACGTGGGCCGGTGGCCGAACCGCTTCATAGGCATCGTCGAAAGAGGCGAGATTGTGCTGCCAGCGATCGACCATGGCGGCGAAATTCCGGTCCGATGCCATGCGCGCCTCGACCTTGCGGCGGTCCTCGGCCGACAGAACGCCGAGCACGTATTCCCCTGCGATCACCTCATCGCGCCGAAAATCTCCGCTTTCGGGATTCTGCGTCGTCATCGCTCCATGCACTCTCTCAGTTTCAGGAGGCTGCGTCTCAACCAGGTCCGCATCGTATTGAGCGGTACCGCGAACATCTCGGCCAGTTCCTGGTAGCTCAATCCTTCGACATAGGCTCGGCGCACCGCCTCGGCGCGATCCTTCTCGAGCTCCTCCATGCAGGCGTCGATCCGCCTGCCTTCTGACCGGACTGCTGCCGATCGTTCTGGATCTGGAGCAGGATCAGCCAAATCATAGGCCTCGTCAATCGCGTTTGCGACGGGTTTTCGCGCCCGGATGAGATCGATTGCGTGGTTGCGTGCGATTGCCGTCAGCCAGGACATGGGGCTTGCCTGGCCTGTCGCGAAACGGTCGGCGCGCTGCCAGACCTTGACGTAAATTTCCTGTAGCGCCTCTTCCGCTTCGCCGCGATCCTTGAGTATACGCAGACAGACGCCGAAGAGTTTCGGGCTCGTCTGGCGATAGAGCGCAACGAAGGCATCGCGGTCCCTCAGAACCACGCGGCCGAGCAGCGCGGAGATCTCCTCATCGGCCATGGCGACTGCGCCCCTTAGATCACGATGGTTTGGGTCGGATCGACCCAAACCATGACGTGGCCTGATAAGTTGGAGCGGGATGCGGGCGGAAAACCGCACACACTTTTCCTCATCCCGCTCCATGCCTCAAAGCATCACCATAGGATAGAGAGACCGCCAGAACCAGCAGTGTCATTACGGCTTTATGTTGCGCCCCGATCATTCCATCCTTTCGGAACTTGCGCTAAACAGCAGCCGAGATTTTTCGAGGGTCCGTCATGTCCGCATCAGAAAGTGAAATCCAGGCACGCCTGCTCACCCAGGCACTGCCCTACATGCAGCGCTACGAGAACAAAACGATTGTCGTCAAATATGGCGGCCATGCCATGGGCAATCCGGAACTGGGGCGCGCGTTCGCCAGCGACATCGCGCTCCTAAAACAGTCCGGCGTCAACCCGATCGTCGTGCACGGCGGCGGACCGCAGATCGGCGCGATGCTCTCGAAAATGGGCATCGAATCGAAATTCGAAGGCGGGTTGCGCGTTACCGACGAGAAGACCGTCGAAATTGTCGAGATGGTGCTCGCCGGCTCGATCAACAAGGAAATCGTCGCTCTCATCAACCAGACCGGCGAATGGGCGATCGGTCTTTGCGGCAAGGACGGCAACATGGTGTTTGCCGAAAAGGCCAAGAAAACCATTCGCGATCCGGACTCCAACATCGAGCGCGTTCTCGATCTCGGATTCGTCGGCGACGTGGTCGAGGTGGACCGCACACTGCTCGATCTGCTTGCCCGCTCGGAAATGATTCCGGTGATCGCGCCGGTAGCGCCCGGCCGCGATGGTCACACCTACAATATCAATGCCGACACCTTTGCAGGCGCCATCGCCGGAGCGCTGAACGCCACCCGCCTCCTTTTCCTCACCGACGTGCCGGGCGTGCTCAACAAGCAGGGCGAACTGATCAAGGAGCTGTCGGTGGCGCAGGCGCGCGCACTGATTGCCGACGGCACGATCTCCGGCGGCATGATCCCGAAGGTCGAGACTTGCATCGACGCCATCAAGGCCGGCGTGCAGGGCGTGGTCATTCTGAACGGCAAGACCGCCCATTCGGTCCTGCTCGAGATCTTCACCGAACGCGGCGCCGGTACACTGATCGTACCGTGATTTAGCGCAGGAGCGCCGCGTATTACGTGGCGGCGCTCTCGTAGACCTTTTGCGCCTCCTCACGCAGGCGCTCGATCATGGCGCGATAGGGAAACGGCCCGTAGCTGACCCGGCCGACACCGGCAGCGGCAAGCGTCGCGAGATCCGGTGCGCCCGGCTTCATCATGACATTCACCGGCATGGTCGACGCCGCGCAAAGCCTGCCGATCAGCTCCGCATCGGCCAGTCCCGGTGCGAAGAAGCCGCTGGCACCGGCTTCGGCATAGGCCTTGGCGCGCGCAATCGCCTCATCGAGCAAGGCTGCGTGGCGCGTTGCGTCGCTTTCCTGGAGGAAGAGGTCAGTGCGAGCGTTGACGAAGAGCGCTATGCCGCGCCGCTCCGCCATTTCGCGGATCGCCCGGATACGTGCCGCCTGCTTCTCGACGGCATGGACGCCGCCTTTGCCCACCACCTGATCTTCAAAATTGATACCCACCGCCCCGGCATCGAGCAACTGCGCAACATTCGCCGCGCCCTTCGCCGCATCCTCGGAATAGGCACCCTCGAAATCGACCGAGAGCGGAAGGTCCGTTGCACCGACAATCAGCCGGACGATTTCGAGAAGAAGCGCGAGCGGTATCTTTTGCCCATCGCCAAAACCCTGCGCGGCGGCCACCGACCAGCTTCCGGTGGCAAGTGCCTTCGCGCCGGCCTCCGCCACGCAGCGGGCACTGCCCGCATCCCAGATATTGTACAGAACGACCGGGTTGCCCTTGCGATGCAAGGCTCCAAAGGCAAGCGCCTTTTCCTGCTGATTCATCCAACATCCTCCGCAAACAATCCAACGGGTTTCATCTTGCCCTCGTGGCGCAGCAGCCATTGTTTTCGCCAGAGACCGCCGCCATAGCCCGTCAGCGATCCGTCCGAGCCGACGCAACGATGGCAAGGGATAACGATTGCGACGCGGTTGGCGCCGTTTGCCCTGGCTACGGCACGCACCGCCTGGGGCGTGGCGACGTCCCGCGCAATATCGCTGTAAGATCGCGTCTCGCCTACCGGTATTTTTAACAGCTTTGCCCAGACCTGCCGTTCGAAGGCGCTGCCGTCGAGCGCCAGGGGCGTGAGGAATTCGCTCGATTCGCCGGCAAAGTAGGTGTTCAGTTCCGACTCGATCTGGTCGATCGGCGGTGTCCTGCCCGACGCGACGGCGGATCGCGTCTTGCGCTTCAGGCTTTCCATTTCGGTCGGCAGGGCTTTTCGGTCGTGGAATTCGAGCAGATGAAGGTGCGTCTTGTCGGAGACCGCCACCATCGGCCCGAGCGGTGTTTCGATCGTATCGGCAAAGAGCAATTGGCGACCCTGCGACATGGCAGGCGCCTCCCCTATCAGCTTCGCGAATGCGGCGCGAAAGCCGCTCGGCGAGTCATAACCGGCATCGATCTGCGCCTCGATGACGCTGGCGCCGGCCGAAAGCTGGCGAGCGGCCTCGCCCATCCGCCGCTGGCGGGCGAGGTCGAGAAAGGTGACGCCAAGCGCCCGTTTGAAGGCGCGACGCACAGTCGACGGATCGAAGCCGCGCCGGACAAGATCGTCCTCGGTCCAGCGATGGTCCGGAGCGTGGTCAAGGAGCTTCAGGAGGTCGTTGACCAGCGGTTCCTTGTCAGAGGGCTGGTTGAGCGGACGGCACCGCTCGCAGGGCCGGAAGCCGGAGTCGATACAAGCGGCAACGCTGTCGAAAAACAGCGTATTCTCCCGCTTCGGCTTGCGGGCAGGACATGAGAGCCGGCAGAAGACACCGGTGCTCTTGACGCAGACGAAGGCCTGGCCTTCGTAATCGACGCTTCGGGCCAGAAGTGCGTCGTAAAGGATGTCGTCGTTCGGCAAATCGAAAAGCATGCGACTGTTGTAACACTCGTCACGCGACTCGTCCGCCGAAATTCGGGCGCCTATTTCGGGCGCCCTTTACAAAGCGATCAGCATCACGACGCCGAGTACGATCAGCAGGCAGCCGAGCAATTCGAGGCGGTTGATCCACTCGCGAAATACGAAGAAGGAGGAGGCGAAGGTGAAGAGCATCTCGACCTGCGCCACGACCTTGACGATCGCGGCCTGCTGCAAGGTCATCGCCATGAACCAGCCGAAGGATGCCGAGGCGCCGACAAAGCCGACGACGAAGGCCGGTCGCCATGCGGCGCCGATCCGTTGCAGTTCCTCCGGCTCGCGGATCACGATCCAGGCAAGCATCACGACGGTTTGCAGCAGGATGACGAAGCCGAGCGTGAAGCTCGCCTGCATCGCATAGTCCGGTGCCGGCAGGCTCGGCGCCAGCGCCAGCGAGGCGGAGCGATAGGAAACCGCCGAGAGGCCGAAGAAGGTACCGGACGCAAGGCCTATTCCGGCCGTGCGGCTGAAAACCGAAGTTACCAGAGACCGCGGGCTAAGCGTGGTGCGGGCGACGGAGATGAGCATGACGCCTACCACCGAAATGGCGATCGCCACCAGCGCGCCCTGGCTCGCTTTCTCGCCCAGGAAAATCAGGCCGAAGAGCGCCGCCTGCGCCGGTTCGGTGCGAGAGTAGGCCGTGCCGACGGCGAAGTTGCGAAAGGAAAAGAGATGGACGAGCAGGAAAGTCGCGGCAATCTGCGCCAGTCCGCCGACGACAGCCCAGAGAAAAAACGCGGCATTCGGGACCGGCAGGGGGTGCCCGGCGCCACGCCAAAGGACGACGAGGTAGAAGAGTGCGAAAGGCAAGCCGAAGCCGAAGCGCACGAAGGTCGCGCCGATGGTGCCCATGACGCCCTTGAGGTGCTTCTGCATGGCGGAGCGGACATTCTGAAGGAACGCCGCGGCGACGGTGATAAGGACCCAGGTTTCCATTTTCGCGAGCTAGCACGCGCACGACGGACAATCCATTGGTGCGCGCGGCGCGAGATAAAATAAATCCGTTTTCCTTCGTAAGCCTGCCATGTCATAACCCGGCCATGAAAAAGCTCGATCGCCTCCCGACCCATGCCGAGTTCGCCCATGTCACAGACTGGGTCTTCGATCTCGATAACACGCTCTATCCGCACCACGTCAACCTCTTCGCACAGATCGACCGCAACATGACGGCCTATGTCGCCGAACTCCTGTCGCTCGAGCCGGCGGAAGCGAAGAAGTTGCAGAAGGAATACTACCGCGATCACGGCACGACGCTGCAAGGACTGATGGTTCATCATGGCGTCGACCCGAACGACTTCCTGCAGAGGGCGCACGCAATCGACTACAGCGTGGTTCCGGCCGACCCCGCGCTCGGCGAGGCGATCAAGGCGCTGCCGGGGCGCAAATTCATCTTCACCAATGGCAGTGTCGCCCATGCGGAAATGACAGCGCGCGCACTCGGCATTCTCGACCACTTCGACGACATCTTCGACATCGTCGCCGCCAATTTCGTGCCCAAGCCTGCCGGCGACACCTATGACAAGTTCATGAGCCTTCATCGCGTCGATACCCGCAATGCAGTCATGTTCGAGGACTTGCCGCGCAATCTCCTGGTCCCGAAGGCGCTCGGCATGAAAACCGTGCTGCTCGTGCCGCGCAATCTCGAATACGAATTCGTCGAGGCCTGGGAGACGTCGAGCGACGCGGACGAGCAGATCGACTACGTCACCGAGAACCTTGCCGGATTCCTGCGGCGGGTCGTGGCGCAGCCCTGACGCAACACGATTCAACCACTGAAAAACCGCTAACCCGCCAGAGGTTTGAATTACGAAAGTTTAACTGGCGCCAAGCCCCTGCTTGCCTATCCTTTGCTCAGGATAATTGATCGAAGGAAAGCATGATGCGTAACAGGACCTTCATTCTCGGCGCCACCATCCTCGCCGTGGCGGTCACCGGCCTTTCAGCACCTTCATTTGCAGCCAGAAACAAACTCACGACCGAACAGCGCGTGGAGCGCATGATCAAACGCCTCGACACGAGCGGCGATTCGAAGGTCTCCCTTCAGGAACTTCAGGCGCGGATCTCGACGAATTTCAAAAGCTTCGACACCAACGGCAATGGTGAGATCAGCCGCGAAGAGATCGAGGCAATGCGCCAGGCATTCCGCGAGGCGCGCAAAGCATGGCGCGACGCCAGGGCGAAGACCGGTACGGAGCGGGACCAGGCGATCGCCAAGCTCCGCGAGGCTCGGCCCGCCATGCTTCCGGGGATGCGACCGCGCGCGTTTGCACGTGTCGACGCCGACGGCAACGGATCTCTGAGCGCCGCCGAATTGGTAGGTGCTGCGGAGCGGATGTTCAAGCGCCGCGACCGCAACGGCGACGGTCTGATCGACGCCTCCGATTTTGCGAGAGGGGTCTAACGCGACTCCCTCTCGCCCTCTTCCGCATGGAGGCGGCGAGAAGCCGGTATTCTACCGCCGGCCAGACGCCATCGGGATCGATCGCGGGTCCACCGTTTCGTAGAAGCGGGCAATGATCTCCCAGGCCTCTTCCGCGGTCTCGACGAAATGCACGAGATCGACGTCGTTCGGCGCGATCGTGCCGAACTCGGCCAGTGCCTCGAAGTTGACGATGGTGCGCCAGAACTTTTCGCCGAAGAGGATGAGCGGCACCAGGGCCAGACGGCCCGTCTGCATCAGCGTCAGCGTTTCGAACAATTCATCCAGCGTACCGAAGCCGCCGGGAAACACCGTGACCGCCTTCGCGCGCAGCAGGAAATGCATCTTGCGGATGGCGAAATAGTGGAAGTTGAACGACAGTTCCGGCGTCACGAAGCGGTTCGGCGCCTGCTCGTGCGGCAGCACGATGTTGAGACCGATCGAAGGGGCTCCGGCGTCCGCCGCGCCGCGGTTTCCCGCCTCCATCACCCCCGGGCCGCCGCCGGTGACAATGACATATTCCTTGAAGTGGAGCTTGGCGGACTGCTCCGAGCAGATCCGCGCGAATTTGCGTGCTTCGTCGTAATAAATCGATGCTGCTTCGAGGTTCTTGCGCTGCGTATCGTTCTTGGCCGCCCAGGCCTCGCCGCCCGGCTCGGGGATGCGCGCGCCGCCGAACATCACCACGGTCGAATTGATCCCCCGCTCCTCGAGCATCATCTCCGTCTTCAGGAGCTCGAGTTGCAGACGTACCGGCCTCAATTCTTCGCGGCAGAGAAAATCATCATCGATATAGGCGAGGCGATAGGTCGGCGAGGCCGACTGCGGCGTCAGCGGCACGGTCGAGGCGCGCAGCCTGCTCTGCGAGCTGTCGGCCAGCGGATCCCAGACCCCATCCTTGCGGCGCAGACTGCGCTTCTTCATACGTGCCATATTTCATCTTCCCGTCGCGTTTCGCACAGACGGCATCTCGTCCGGACGCGCCCTGTCGTGTTTCCTCGGTCATAGAGGCGTCCCTACTGCCGGAAACACGGAAGTTTGCCAAGTCCTGCTGAGATGTCGGAGCCAAAAGCGCTTCAACTTTTCAGATTTATGCCTCTACGGCGCCACACGTCATCGAGACGCGTGAGGTCGCGGTAGCACTTTGAGTTGCTGCATGACTTTGTCCTCAAATCGGTTCCGATTTAAGGAATTATGCAGTAGAGCTTGCACGACAACGCCGAACATAAGGAATTCCGATGACGACCCACGACCTTGCCTCTTTGTCGCAGACCATCGAGACCGCCTTCGACGATCGCGAAGCCGTCAATACCAGCACCCGCGGCGCGGTCCGCGAAGCCGTCGAAGCGGCGCTGAACCTGCTTGACAGTGGCAAGGCCCGCGTCGCCGAACGCGGTCCGGACGGCACCTGGACCGTCAATCAGTGGCTGAAGAAAGCCGTTCTTCTGTCCTTCCGGCTGAACCCGATGGAACTTGTCAGGGGCGGTCCCGGCGAGTCTGTCTGGTGGGACAAGGTTCCCTCCAAGTTCGACGGCTGGAGCGTCAACGAGTTCGAGAAGGCCGGTTTCCGCGCCGTTCCGAACTGCGTCGTCCGCCGCTCGGCCTATATCGCACCGAACGCGATCCTGATGCCGTCCTTCGTCAATCTCGGCGCCTATGTCGGCGAGGGCACGATGGTCGATACGTGGGCAACCGTCGGTTCCTGTGCGCAGATCGGCAAGAACGTGCACCTTTCGGGTGGCGTCGGCATCGGCGGTGTGCTGGAGCCGATGCAGGCAGGACCGACAATCATCGAGGACAATTGCTTCATCGGCGCACGCTCGGAGGTTGTCGAAGGCTGTATCGTCCGCGAAGGCTCGGTTCTCGGCATGGGCGTCTTCATCGGCAAGTCGACCAAGATCGTCGATCGCGCGACGGGCGAAGTGACCTACGGCGAAGTGCCGCCCTATTCCGTCGTTGTGGCAGGCTCGATGCCATCCAGCTCGACCATGGCAAACGGCCAGCCTGCCCCGAACCTCTATTGCGCGGTCATCGTCAAGCGCGTCGACGAGAAAACGCGCGCCAAGACCGGCATCAACGAGCTGCTCAGAGATTGATGCGATGGCGGAGGAGGGGCGACAGCCGAGCATGACCTGGCTGTTCTTCAGCCCCTCCGGCCGCATCGGCCGCCTGCCCTTCTTCCTTTCCTGGCTTTTCTGGTTCCTCGTCAGCTGCGTCTTCCTGATGCAGATGCTGAAGAACGAAAACGAAGACACCGCATTGGCGCTCTGGACACTGGCGCTCATCGTCTCCGGCGTCCTTTCGACCGTTTCCATCGCGATGCTGGCGATCAAGCGCCTGCATGACATCGGCTATCCCGGCCCGCTGGCGCTCTGCCTTTTCATTCCGGTTCTGAGCCCGATCGTGTTCATCGCCCTCTGTCTGTGGCCGGGCACGAAGGGCGACAACGAATTCGGCAGCCGCAACAACGGTCCCGGGCGCTAGAAGTTTGAGCGGGATGCGGGGCGGAAAACCACACACACTTTTCCTCATCCCGCTCTAAAGATTCCGCCTGTACATTAGCGTTCCTGCCGCGTATGTAGCGCGCCATGAACAGGCCCGCGACGTGTTGGCCGTGGCAATCGACGCCTGATGACGACCTGATCGCACATCCGCTCGTCCACCGGCGTGAAGACCGATATCCGAAAGACAAGATATGACTGATTTCGAAGGGATCGCGCCCGCGATCGCCGAGGCGTTGGCAAGACGCGGTTACAACGAGCTGACGCCGGTGCAGAAGGCGATGCTCGATCCGGCGCTCGATGGTGCCGACGCGCTGGTTTCGGCCCAGACCGGGTCCGGCAAGACCGTGGCTTTCGGCCTGGCGCTGGCCCCGACGCTGCTCGACGGCACGCAGCGTTTCGGCGCGGCGGGCGCACCGCTCGCGCTTGTCATTGCGCCCACGCGCGAGCTGGCGCTGCAGGTGAAGCGCGAGCTCGAATGGCTCTACGAGGTGGCGGGCGCCACCATCGCCTCCTGTGTCGGCGGCATGGATATGCGCAACGAACGACGCGCGCTCGAACGCGGCGCCCATATCGTCGTCGGCACGCCGGGGCGGCTCTGCGACCACATCCGCCGGGATTCGCTCGACATCTCGGCACTGCGCGCTGTGGTGCTGGACGAGGCGGACGAGATGCTCGACCTCGGTTTTCGCGAGGATCTCGAGTTCATCCTCGAAGCGTCGCCGGCCGACCGGCGCACGCTGATGTTCTCGGCGACCGTGCCGCGCTCGATCGCGACGCTCGCCAAGAACTATCAGCGAGACGCCGTCCGCGTCAGCACCGCATCCGAACAGAAGCAGCATGGCGATATCGAATATCGTTCGCTCGTCGTCGCCCCGAGCGACCGCGAGAACGCGATCATCAACGTGCTTCGCTATTACGAGGCGCGAAACGCGATCGTTTTCTGCTCCACCCGTGCCGCGGTCAATCACCTGACAGCCCGCTTCAACAATCGCGGTTTCTCTGTCGTGGCACTCTCGGGCGAACTCAGCCAGAACGAAAGAACGCACGCGCTGCAGGCGATGCGCGACGGTCGCGCCCGCGTCTGCATCGCGACCGATGTTGCGGCTCGCGGAATCGACCTGCCCGGGCTGGAGCTCGTGATCCACGCCGATCTGCCTACGAATCCCGAGACCTTGCTGCACAGAAGTGGACGCACAGGCCGCGCGGGCCAGAAGGGCGTGAGCGCGCTGATCGTGCCCGTCAATGCGCGCCGCAAGGCCGAAAGGCTTCTGGAAAATGCGCGCATCACCGCGACCTGGGCGAAACCGCCGTCAGCCGACGAGGTTGCGAGCCGCGACGATGAGCGCATCATCGCCGATCCGGCGTTCGACGAGCCGCTGCGCGACGACGAACAGGCGATCGTGCGGGCTCTGATCGACCGTCACGGCGCAGAGAAGTTGGCGGCGGCCTTCGTGCGACAGTTGCGTTCCGGTCGCTCGGCGCCGGAGGATCTCACCGATGTTTCGCTCGCGGACGAACGCAGGAAGGGGCGGCGCGATGCTGCCGCGACGACCCGCGATGATTTCGGCGCACCGCGCGCCGACTTCACCGACGGCAACTGGTTTTCGCTCTCGGTCGGCCGCAAGCAGAATGCCGAGCCGCGCTGGCTGATCCCGATGCTGTGCCGCCACGGCAAGCTTTCCAAGCGCGATATCGGCGCGATCCGGATGCAGCCGGAAGAGACCTATGTCGAACTGACGGCCGAGGGCGCCGAACGCTTCCTCTCGGCAATCGGTCCGAACCGGACCCTGGAAAAGGGCATTCGCGTCAAGGCGCTCCCGGGAACTCCGGATCTCTCGCAGCCGCGTCAGGAAAAGCCCGGCTTCGCGAAGAAGCGGACCGCTGACGCAGCACGCGAGGATTTCAAATCGAAGCGCAAGTTCGAAAAGAAGCCGGCCTTTACCGAGGATGCCCGTCTTGAGAAACGCGATGAGAAGCCTCGATCCAAGAAAGGCAAGCCAGCAGCGCAAAAGGACGCTGGCGGCTTCAAACCGAAAGCGAAACGCGCCAACGCAAAGAACCGGCAATACTAGATCACAATGATTTTGGGTCGAGTCGGCCCAAAATCGCAAACGTGATCGATCCGATGACTTGAGACGCGGGATGCCGGCGGAAACCGCTCACACTTTCCCTCGCTCCAACCACTCGACGGGGGTGAAGCCTTCGTTGATGCGCATCGCGTTCTTGCCTGCTGCTGCCCGCAGCGGAAGCGCGCACCGGCTCGACGGGACGCCTCGGAGCGTTACGACCAAGCGCGTCGCGCAGCACTGAAACATTTCCTTTATTCGAGCATAGTTCGATGAATACCAGCACTGCGTGTGCCCCAGCGATTTTTTTCTCCAAAAGCGGTACATCACGCTGCTGACATCCTTTTTGCGGATCGTTCTCGCACGTTTCCTCCTCGAAAAGCGCCACGATTGCGCTATCCTGCGCAAACTTAATCGCACAGCCGCAAAGGAGCTGACCATGGGTCTCCGTATCAACCAGACTGCCCCCGACTTCACCGCCGAGACCACCCAGGGCTCGATCAATTTCCATGATTGGATCGGCGACGGCTGGGCGGTTCTCTTCTCCCATCCGAAGAATTTCACGCCTGTCTGCACCACGGAACTCGGCGCCATGGCCGGGATCGAGAACGAGTTCCGCAAGCGCGGCGTCAAGATCATCGGCATCTCCGTCGATCCGGTCGAAAGCCACAGCAAGTGGAAGAACGACATCAAGGTCGCAACCGGTTTCGACGTCGAATATCCGCTGATCGGCGACCGGGACCTCAAGGTGGCCAAGCTCTACGACATGTTGCCGGCCGACGCCGGCGAGACGTCGGAGGGCCGCACACCGGCCGACAACGCCACCGTGCGCTCGGTCTACGTCATCGGCCCGGACAAGAAGATCAAGCTGATCCTCACCTATCCGATGACGACCGGCCGCAATTTCAACGAGATCCTGCGTGCGATCGATTCGATCCAGCTGACCGCCAAGCACCAGGTCGCGACACCGGCGAACTGGCAGCAGGGCGAGGACGTCATCATCACCGCGGCCGTATCCAACGAGGATGCGATCCAGCGCTTCGGCTCCTTCGACACGATCCTGCCCTATCTCAGGAAGACGAAGCAGCCGACCGCATAACGGCAACGCCTCGGAACGGCATCCGAATGAACGGCCCATGAAGCGCCCGGCGCTCATGGGCCGTCGGCTTTTTGAGGCCGACTCCACCCGAGCTCAAGCCTCCAGAAACCGCAGCCCGGCCACGGCGACAATGATCATGGCGATGCAGACGAGGCGAAGCCAGGACACCGGATCGCCAAAAAGAACGATGCCAAGCACGGTGATGCCGACCGCGCCGATGCCGGTCCAGGCGGCGTAGGCGGTGCCCGCCGGCAGGTCCCGCATCGCGATCGTCAGCAGATAAACGCTGCCCAAGGCCGTCGCCACGCCTATGATGCTCGGTACCGGCCGCGTCCAGCCTTCGGCATATTTGAGCGCAAGCCCCATGCCAATTTCGACGGCGCTCGCCGCCAGCAGAACGATCCATGCCATTGTCGTGTCCCTGTCCTCTGTCCGGGATTTCAACTCGGGCTTCAATCTGGTAGCATAGGAACCAAAGTGCAATTACGCACCTTTTGGTAACTATCGAAAATGTCTTCGGCCCCATCCAAAACGCCCGCGACACCCAGCGTCTTCGACCCGACATGCTCTTCGCGCCACGCGCTGGAACTCGTCGCCAGCAAGTGGGCGATGCTGATCATCTCGGCGCTCGAAGGCGGACCGATGCGCAATGCCGCCCTCATGCGCAAGCTTGGCGATGTCTCGCAGAAGATGCTGACGCAGACGCTGAAAGAGCTTGAGCGCAACGGGCTGGTGATCCGCGAGGACAAGGGAACGGTGCCGCCGCATGTCGAATATCGCCTGAGCGATGTCGGCCTGTCGCTGAGCGCGACCCTGGTCGTGCTCGACCGCTGGGCCGAAACCCATTTCGCCGAGCTCGACGCAGCGCGCGAGCGCTACGACGCAGGACGGGCAATTGAGACGTATGCCAATTAAGCGCCGTCGATCTGCGACTGCGCCATGACCTTCACTACCCAGTCCGCGAAGACGCGCAGCCGGCTGCTTAAGTGCCGGTTCGGTGGATAGACCAGATAGATCGGCATTGGATCGACCTGCCAATCGGCCAATACCGGGACCATGGTGCCGGCGCGAAGATCGTCGCGAACCATGAAGAACGGCGCCTGGATGACACCCATTCCCGCCCGTGCGGCGGCGATATAGGTCGTCGACTCGTTTGCAGCCACCGTGTAGCGACTATTGACCTCGATCTCCTCGTCCCCCCGCCGGAAATGGAAGGGCATCTGCTGTCCTGACTTCGGCATGAAGTAGCCGACGGCATAACAATTCTTCTCGAGATCGGATGGGTGTTGCGGCACCGGATGGCGCTCGAGGAAGTCCCTCGAGGCACAGGTGATGAATTTCATCTCCGTAATGCGCCGGGCAATCAACGACTGGTCCGTCAAATTGCCACCGCGGATGGCGCAATCGACGTTTTCGGCAAGGTAGTCGATCGTCCGGTCCGATACGCCGAGATCGATCTGAATGTCCGGGTATTTCTTATGAAATTCAGGCAAGGCCGGAATGATGATCAGGTTGGCAAAGGCGCTTGCCGTTTCGACGCGCAGCCGGCCCTTCGGCAGGCTCTGGGCCGTCGAGAGGCTGCCGTCCAGTTCATCGAGATCGGAGAGCAGGCGCGCGGCACGCTCGTAGTAGAGTGCACCGTCCGGCGTCACCAGAACGCGCCGCGTCGTGCGGTTGAGCAATTTGGTGCTTAGGTGCGCCTCCAACCCCTGGATGAGGTTGGTCACCGTTGCCTTCGGCATGTTGAGCGAGGCGGATGCCCGGGTGAAATTGCCGGTCTCCACCACACGAAGAAAGGCGCGCATGGCCGTGAGCTGGTCCATTTTCAATAACCGAATTGTTCGAAATAGCGAATAGTGTAATCAGAACCCGCCGACTATTCCAGACGAAAGACAATGTTATGCTGCAAACATCGCGGGCTGTCCCTCATCTAGGGATTGCCCTATGGCTGAGACAAGAGAGATGAACGCGCATTTTTCCGAAGAGACGATGCAAACGGCCCACGGGGCGTGCCGCGCGCGCGTCTACCGCGGCGCGTCGTTGCTCGTTCCGCCTCCGGTCGTGCTTCACCTCCACGGCGGGTCCTTCGTCGGGGAATCGGTTGCGGCCGGTGAGAAAGTCGCGAGCGCGCTTGCAGCCGCGGGGGCCGTGGTTATCTCTCCGGAATACCCTTCGGCATGCCTCAGCCCGTTCCCGGCGGCGCTTGAGGCCTCGTATGCCATGCTGTCGTCGATGCGCAGCCGCTGTCCGCAGTTCGCGCACAAGAAGTCCATGCTGTTCGTTGCCGGTGAGGAAGCGGGTGGAAATCTCGCCGCCGGTCTGGCGCTGATGGCACGCGACCAGTTCCTCTCGGATCTTAAGGGACAGATCCTGCTGTCGCCCCTGCTCGATCCCTGCATGGCGACCGCATCGTTCCGCAAGTACTGCCCCCAGACTTCGGTGCAGTCGATCGCCGACGGCTGGCAGCGCTACCTGGGCGAACGGAGCGGGCTGACCCACCCTTACGCGGCGCCCGGCCATTGCACGCGACTGGGCGGGCTCGTTCCCGCCCTCGTCATCACCAGCGAGCAATGTCCGATGCGCGACGAGGCCGAGGCCTATGCAGAGCGGCTCCGCAAGGCCGGCGTCCCCGTGAAAATACACGTCCTGCAGGGGACCGCCGCCTGGCTGCCTGCCAACACGTCGTCGCAGGAAAACTGGCCCGCGCAGGAACAGACCATTTCCGGCATTTTCTCCCGCTTCTTCCAGGAAGCCGGAGCGAAGCCAAACTTGCAGATGAAAACGAACTAGGCCGGGCTCCCAACCGGCAAGGAGAAAATATGACGTCGACCGTTACCCGCCGGGTCCTTTGGGGCGCCGGCCTGAGTATCTTATTGTCCATTGCCGGAGGTACCGCCGTCTTCCTCGGCGTGCCCTATCGGTTCACGGCTGACGCCGCGACCGACGCGGCCGCGCCGCCGCCCGCAGTCCCCGTTTCAGTTGCGAAGGCGGAATCGCACCGGATTACGACCTGGGAGAACTTCTCCGGACGACTCGAAGCAATCGAGCGCGTCGAGGTACGTCCCCGCGTCGGTGGTGCCGTCCTCGAGGCGCATTTCCGCGAGGGTGCGCTGGTAAAGAAGGGTGACCTGCTCGTCACCATCGATCCCGAACCCTATGCCGCCGCCGTCGAGCGCGCAGAGGCGCAGGTTGCCGCGGCCGAAGCGCGCGTCGCGCTGGCGAAAACCGAGCTCGAACGCGGCCGCAAGCTGGTCACCACAAGCGCGATCCCGCAAAGCGGGGTCGACCAGCGCCTGAGCGTCTTCGACGAAGCGCAGGCGAACGTCCGCTCGGCAAAGGCGGCGCTGCGTTCGGCCCGGCTGGACCTTCAATATACCGAGGTCCGCGCGCCGATTTCAGGCCGCGTCGGCAGGCTCGAGGTGACGGCCGGCAACCTCGTGGCCGCCGGCTCCGCTTCCCCAGTCCTGACGACGCTCGTCTCGGTCGATCCGATCTATGCGAGTTTTAACGTCAACGAGGAGGTGGTCGCCGCGGCTTTGGCCAAGCTTTCCGCCTCCGCCGGCAGCGACGCAATCGAGCGCATTCCTGTCGAGATCGGCACCGCCGCCGACCAGGGCACGCCGATCACCGGTCACATCCAGCTCATCAACAACGAGGTCGACGCCACGACCGGCACGATCCGTGTCCGGGCGGCGCTCAACAACGCCGACGGCCGGCTGATCCCCGGTCAGTTCGTCCGCATCCGCATCGGCGACCCGGCACCAACGGAAAGGCTGGTGATCAGCGACCGCGCCATCGGCTCGGACCAGGACAAGAAATTCGTGCTGGTCGTCGGCGCCGACAACAAGGTCGAGTACCGCCAGGTGACCCTCGGGCCGACCGCCGATGGCCTCAGGATCGTTGAAGCGGGGCTGAAGCCGGGCGAGAGCATCGTCGTCAACGGGCTGCAGCGCGTCCGACCGGGTGTCGTCGTTGCCCCGCAGCCGGCCGAGGAAGCCACGGCTTCGATCGCCAAACGATAGTTGAACGCGCCGTCTCGCCTCTCTCGAGGGGATGCGCGGCGGCGCCGACCGAATACCTAACTGCATGTTTCCACGCTCGCGGCGAACATCCTCGCTGCGGATGCCTGGCTTTTTGTCCCAAGGGGGATCGTTATGAATTTCTCACGCTTTTTCGTCGACCGCCCGGTCTTCGCGGGCGTTCTTTCAGTACTCATATTCGTCGCGGGCCTGATCGGCATGACCGGCCTGCCGATCTCGGAATATCCGGAAGTCGTGCCGCCGCAGATCGTCGTGCGCGCCCAGTATCCGGGCGCCAACCCTTCGGTGATCGCCGAAACCGTCGCGACCCCGCTTGAAGAACAGATCAACGGCGTCGAGGGCATGCTCTATATGCAGAGCCAGGCGACGGCCGACGGCCTGATGACGCTGACCGTGACCTTCGAACTGGGCACCGATCCGGACCAGGCCCAGCAGCTCGTGCAGAACCGCGTCTCGCAGGCAGAACCCCGCCTGCCGGAAGAGGTGCGGCGTCTCGGCGTCACGACAGTCAAGAGCTCGCCCGACCTGACGCTCGTCGTGCACCTCATCTCGCCGAACGGCCAATATGACATCAACTACCTGCGCAACTACGGCGTCTTGAACGTCAAGGATCGGTTGGCGCGCGTCGAGGGCGTCGGCCAGGTGCAGATCTTCGGCGGCGGCGACTATTCGATGCGTGTCTGGATCGACCCTGAAAAGGCCGCCGAGCGCGGTCTTGCGGCAAGCGACATCGCCAATGCCGTTCGCGGACAAAACGTCCAGGCGGCCGCCGGCGTCATCGGCGCATCGCCCTCGGTTAGTGGGCTCGACCTGCAACTCTCCGTCAATGCACAAGGGCGGCTCAGAACACCCGAAGATTTCGCCGAGATCGTCGTCAAGTCAGGCGCCGACGGCGAGATCACGCGCCTTGGCGACGTCGCGCGCGTCGAAATGGGGGCCGCGGACTATTCGCTGCGCTCGCTCCTCGACAACAAGGCCGCGGTCGGCATGGGTGTCTTCCAGGCTCCCGGCTCGAACGCCATCGAGATCTCCGAGAACGTGCACAAAGTCATGGCCGAGCTGAAGCAGACCATGCCGGAGGGCGTGGACTACGAGATCGTCTACGACACGACGCAGTTCGTGCGTGCCTCGATCGAGTCGGTCGTTCACACGCTGCTTGAAGCGATCGCGCTGGTCGTGCTCGTCGTCATCGTCTTCCTGCAGACCTGGCGCGCCTCGATCATTCCGCTCGTCGCCGTGCCCGTCTCGATCGTCGGCACCTTCGCGGTGATGTATGTCTTCGGCTTTTCGATCAATGCGCTGAGCCTCTTCGGCCTGGTGCTGGCGATCGGTATCGTCGTCGATGACGCCATCGTCGTCGTCGAGAACGTCGAGCGCAACATCGCCCAGGGGCTCTCGCCGGTGCAGGCGACCTATCGCGCCATGTCGGAGGTTTCCGGCCCGATCATCGCGATCGCGCTGGTGTTGGTCGCAGTCTTCGTGCCGCTCGCCTTCATTACCGGCCTGACGGGGCAGTTCTACCGCCAGTTCGCGCTGACGATCGCGATCTCGACGGTGATCTCCGCCTTCAATTCGCTGACGCTTTCTCCGGCGCTCGCCGCCCTCTTGCTCAAGGATCACCACGCGCCGAAGGACCTTCTGACGCGCGTGATGGACAGGCTCTTCGGCTGGTTCTTCCGCGGCTTCAACCGCTTCTTCGGAAAGAGCTCGGAAGCCTATGGCCGCGGTGTCGGCGGCATCCTCACGCGCAAGTCGCTGATCATGGGCGTCTACGTGATCCTCATCGGCGTCACCTTCACGCTGTTCCGTGCCGTCCCCGGCGGCTTCGTGCCGGCGCAGGACAAGCAATACCTGATCGGCTTTGCGCAATTGCCGGATGCGGCGACGCTTGACCGCTCCGAGGACGTCATCCGGCGCATGAGCGAGATCGCGCTCAAGCATCCGGGCGTCGAACATGCCATCGCCTTCCCGGGGCTCTCGATCAACGGCTTCACCAACTCGTCGAACTCCGGCATCGTCTTCGTGTCGCTGAAGCCGTTCGAGGAGCGCACGACGCCGGAACTTTCCGGCGGGGCGATCGCCATGCAACTGAACCAGGAGTTCGGCGCGATCCAGGACGCCTTCATCGCCATGTTCCCGCCGCCGCCCGTCCAGGGCCTCGGCACGACCGGTGGTTTCAAGCTGCAGATCGAAGACCGCAATGGCCTTGGCTACCGGACACTCGACGACGCGGCCAAGGCATTCCTCGCGAAAGCCATGGCAACACCGGAACTCGCGGGGCTCTATTCGAGCTATCAGATCAACGTGCCGCAGCTCTATGCCGACCTTGACCGCGTCAAGGCACGCCAGCTCGGCGTTGCGGTGACCGACGTCTTCGAGACGCTGCAGATCTATCTGGGATCGCTCTATGTGAACGACTTTAACGCCTTCGGCCGGACCTACAGCGTGCGCGTCCAGGCCGATGCCAGCTACCGCAGCCATGCCGACGACATCGGCCGGCTGAAGGTCCGCTCGCAGTCGGGCGAAATGATTCCGCTTTCGGCGCTGTTGAAGGTCGAGCAGACCGTCGGCGCCGAACGGGCGATCCGGTACAACGGCTTCCTGTCCGCCGATATCAACGGCGGTCCGGCACCGGGCTATTCGTCCGGCCAGGCGCAGGCCGCCATCGAAAAGATCGCCGCCGAGACGCTGCCGCCCGGCATCAGCTTCGAGTGGACGGACCTGACCTATCAGCAGATCCTCGCCGGCAACTCAGGCATCCTGGTCTTCCCGCTGGCGCTGCTGCTCGTCTATCTCGTGCTGGCCGCCCAGTATGAAAGCCTGCTGCTGCCGATCGCGATCGTGCTGATCGTGCCTATGGGCATCATGGCGGCGCTCACGGGCGTCTGGCTGACCGGCGGAGACAACAACGTCTTCACCCAGATCGGCTTGATCGTGCTCGTCGGCCTCTCCGCCAAGAACGCGATCCTGATCGTCGAGTTCGCGCGCGAGCTCGAACTTTCCGGCAGCAGCGCGGTCGCTGCCGCGATCGAGGCGAGCCGACTGCGTCTGAGGCCGATCCTGATGACCTCGATGGCCTTCATCATGGGCGTCGTGCCGCTTGTCACCTCCACCGGTGCCGGTGCGGAAATGCGCTCGGCCATGGGCGTCGCGGTGTTTGCCGGCATGATCGGCGTTACCGCCTTCGGTATCTTTATGACGCCGGTCTTCTACGTGCTGATCCGCAAGCTCGCCGGCGAGCGGCCATTGAAGCACGCCGGAGCGCACATCGAAGCGCCTCACCTCGCCCCCGGCGAGTGAGGCCCTCCTCCCCTGCCCCCTGCGCTCCCTGCGGGCCGGACGCCATGGCGTCCGGCCCCTTTGAGCTTTGCGGAGGCGGCCAAGCCTCGCCATCGCGCGTGACAGCCGACACTCGATCGGATAAACCAGCAACCTCCGACCTCAAAGGCCTGCGTGCCCCGCAGATGGCATTCCGATAGATGACGTCCACCGATCCGATCACCAATCTTTCCACCCTTATTCGCTGCCCCTCCGTCACACCCGCCGAAGGCGGCGCGCTTGCCGCTCTCGAAGCGATGCTAACGCCGCTCGGCTTCACCGTGGACCGTGTGGTGGCGAAGGACACCGGAACACCGGACATCGAAAACCTCTACGCGCGCCTTGGAAGCAATGGCCCGCACCTGATGTTCGCCGGGCATACCGACGTTGTGCCGGTCGGCGACGAAGCCGCCTGGACCCACCCGCCCTTCTCCGCAACGATTGCCGGCGGCGAAATGTATGGCCGCGGCGCCGTCGATATGAAGGGCGGCATCGCCTGTTTCGTGGCTGCGGTCGCCCGCCACGTCGAGAAGCATGGCGCGCCGAAAGGATCGATCTCGTTTCTGATCACCGGCGACGAGGAAGGCCCCGCCATCAACGGCACGGTGAAGCTTCTTCAGTGGGCGGCCGCGAAGGGCGAACGCTGGGATGCCTGCCTCGTCGGCGAGCCGACCAATCCCGATGAACTCGGCGACATGATCAAGATCGGCCGGCGCGGCTCGCTCTCGGGCCGAATCACCGTTCATGGCGTCCAGGGACACGCGGCCTATCCGCATCTCGCCGACAATCCTGTGCGCGGCATCCTCAAGCTCACCGAGGCCCTCATGGACCCGCCCTTCGATACCGGGACCGAGAGCTTCCAGCCATCGAACCTCGAGGTCACGACCATCGATGTCGGCAATCCGGCCGTCAACGTCATTCCGGCGAAGGCGATCGCCAGCTTCAACATTCGCTTCAACGACAATTGGACCGCCGAAAGCCTCATGGCGGAGATTGTCGCCAGGCTCGATCATGCCGCAGCGAGCGACAAGCTCAGGCCCGACCGCGCGCCGGTCCGCTACGACATCGTCTGGAACGAGCGTCCGAGCCACGTGTTCCTCACGCGCAACAACGCCCTCATCGATTCGCTTTCCGGCGCGGTCGAGGCCGTCGTCGGGCGCCAGCCGAAGCTTTCGACCACTGGCGGAACCTCGGATGCTCGCTTCATCAAGGATTATTGCCCCGTCGTCGAATTCGGCCTGGTCGGACAGACGATGCATATGGTCGACGAGCGCGTTGCCGTCGCCGACCTCGAAACCCTGACCGGGATCTACGAGACCTTCATAGCCCGCTGGTTCGGTCATGCCGCTGCTTGACGAGGTCCTCACCTACGTCAAAGGGCTATGGCTGCTCATCCAGGGCAACCGCGAGGGCTTCCGCTGGCTGGATTTCAGCGAAAGCGGCCTGTGGCGTTCGTTTGCGGCAATACTCTGGTCTCTGCCGGCGATCGCCGTGACCTGGGCGTCCTGGCGGCTCTATTATCTTTCGGCCATGCCGCCCGGCACGACGATCGGCTTCGGCTTCATCCTGAAGCTGCTTGTCGTCGACCTCGCCAGCTGGCTGCTGCCTATCATCCTGATCGTCATCCTCTCCCGGCCGCTGGGTTTTACGATTTTTGTGGTGCCGGTGATCGTTACCACCAATTGGCTCTCGGTGCCGCTCTCCTATGCCATGGCGCTGCCAGCCGCGATCCGTCTGCTGGTCCCGGGCAGCCAGGGACTGACTAGCCTGATTTGGCTCTTGTTGCTGATCGTAAGCGTTGCCTTGCTCTTCCGGCTTCTGCGCACGGTCACCGGCAACCAGACTTTGCTGGCAACCGCGTTGACGGCACTCTTCCTGCTGCCGTCGATGATGATCGGCGAGTTTCTGCAGCGTTTCTTTGGTCTCGTTCCGGGCTAGCGAAGCGTCTCAGTGCTGCGTTTGGCCAAGGTCAATAATCGACCTGCATGAAGTAGAGGCCGTCCGGGGGCGCGACCGGCCCACAGGCCTTTCGATCGCGCGCTTCGAGCGCCGCCTGCAGATCGTCCGGCGTCCACTTGCCCTCGCCAACCAGCTTCAGCGAACCGGCGAAGGAGCGAATCTGGTTGTGCAGAAAGCTCTGGGCCGTCGCGCGGATCTCGATGAGATCCCCCGCTCGCGTCACGTCGAGCCGATCAAGCGTGCGCAGCGGGCTCGCCGCCTGGCAGTGGGCGGAGCGGAAGGTCGTGAAATCGTGGTGGCCGACCAATCTTTGTGCGGCCTCATGCATGGTCTCATGGTCGAGCGTTTTCGGCACCCACCAAGCGCGCCTTGCTTCGAGCGCCAGCGGCGAACGGCGTGAGATGATGCGATAGAGATAGTGGCGGCGCACCGCCGAGAAACGCGCGTCGAAATCCGGCGGCGCCTCAAGTGCGTCGAGAATCGAGACACGTTCGCCGGCAAGCGTGAGATGCGCATTGAGCGCGTTGCGCAAGGTGTGCGTCTTCCATTCGCGCGTGAGGTCCGCATGCGCCACCTGGCCCATGGCATGGACGCCGGAATCGGTGCGTCCCGCCCCGCGCACGGACACTGTTTCTCCGGTCAGCGACAGGATCGCCTTCTCGATCGCGCCCTGGACGGACGGACCGTTTTCCTGACGCTGCCAGCCGACATAGTCGGAGCCGTCGTATTCGACGGTGAGGCGATAGCGCGGCATCAGGCGATCCTCGTGCCGCGAGCGACGAGCGTTCCGCGCAGGAACTCGGCGACCGCAAGCGGCTTGCCGCCGGCCTTCTGCAACCGGGTCGGCCGCACCACCCCCTCGCCGCAGGCAATGGTCATTGCCTCGTCCAAGACGGTGCCCGCTGCGCCGGCTCCGGCGGCTTTCTCGGAATTCAGCACCTTTATGCGCTCCGGCTTTCCAGCGATCGTCAGCTCGAACCACGCCCCGGGAAAAGGTGAAAGGCCGCGTATATGATTGTGCACCTCGCCCGCCGGCTTGGTGAAATCGATCCGGGTCTCCGCCTTGCTGATCTTGGCAGCGTAGACCGCCCCTTCTGCGGGTTGCGGCGTCAGTGGCAGATCACCCAGTTCGAGCTTCGCCATCGCCTCCTTCATCAAGGCCGCCCCGACCTGCATCAGCTTGTCGTGCAGCTCACCAGCAGTCATCGTCTCGCCGATCGCAACGGCCTTGGTGAGTGCGACCGGGCCGGTGTCGAGCCCCTTGTCCATCTTCATCACCATCATGCCGGTCTCGTGGTCGCCGGCCATGATTGCGCGCTGGATGGGTGCCGCCCCCCGCCAGCGCGGCAGGAGCGACGCGTGTCCGTTGTAGCAGCCGTGCTTTGTTCCCTGGAGAATCTCCCCGGGCAGCAGCAGGCCGTAGGCGACGACGACGGCGACGTCGGCATTGAACTTGGCGAAGGCTTCGCGATCATCGGCGTCCTTGAAGTTCGGCGGGGTCAGAACGGGTATGCCGAGAAGTTCGGCGGCCTGGTGGACCGGCGATTTCTGCAGGTCGAGACCGCGCCGCCCGCCGGGACGCGGTGGCTGCGTATAGACAGCTGCGATCTCATGGCCTGCCTCGGCGAGTGCGACAAGCGTCGGCACGGAGAATTCCGGCGTTCCCATGAAAATGATGCGAAGCGGCAAGGCGGCAAACTCCGTCTCTTGAAAATCGGGCTGCACCCGCGATTTCCAGCATCGCTCGGTAGCGGTTCTGGAAAAGCTACTGCCTGTATCCTTAAATCGTATCCGATTTAAGGATAAAAAATGCAGCAATTCAAAGCGCTACAGCGTCCTTTGCGCGTAAGACGCGCGGCGCTGTAGGCTCAGATCGCTTTGGCGCCGCGTGTCTTGGCTGCCTTGGTGAACTTGCGGATCACCATATCCCGCTTCAGCTTGGAGATATGGTCGATGAACAGAACGCCGTTCAGATGATCGATCTCGTGCTGCAGACAGGTGGCAAGCAGGCCATCCGCCTCGACCGCTTGCTCCTTGCCGTGGCGATCGAGATATTCGACGGTAATCGCCGCAGGGCGCTCCACTTCCGCATAGTAATCCGGGATCGAGAGGCAGCCTTCCTCGTAGACCGAACGGTCATCGGAGGATCTGACAATTTTCGGGTTGATGAAGACGAGCGGGGTCTTCTCCTCGCCTTCCTTCGACACGTCGAGAACCAGCAGGCGCTTCGGTACGCCGATCTGGATTGCCGCAAGGCCGATGCCCGGCGCGTCGTACATGGTTTCCAGCATGTCGTCCGCGAGGCGGCGGATGTCGTCGTCAACGGTCTCCACCGGCTTGGACACCTGGCGCAGAACCGGATCGGGAAGGATGATTAGTGGCTTGATCGTCATTGTGATCCCATAGCCGATCTTTCCGCTTGCGCGCAAGAACATTGCCTCTGGCGAGATCGCACACGCGGCGCGTGTTGGCTGCAAGGACCGGGATATGTTTGTTCTTGTTTTGATCTGGTCTTCGGGCGCGAATCTGTTAGGCTGCCGCCATGGAGCCCATTGCCTTTTCCTTCGACCAACCGCTGTTCCTCGTTGGCGCCCTGCCCGTCACGGCCGGTCATCTCGTCACGGCGGCCGCGCTTCTCATGACGCTCGCGAGCCTTATGCTTGCGCGTCGGGCAAGGTCCGCCCGCGCTGACGAGCGAGACGAGCAGATGGCGACACTCCTTGCCGCGCAGACGGAATTGCAGGGCCGCATTGCCGCCATGACGGACGTTTTCGGCACCCGCCAGGCGGAACTCAACCAGTCCATCAGCCAGCGAATCGACGGGATGACGCACCGCATCGGCGCCTCGATCAGCGAGCAGACGAAAGCGACGCACGAAAACCTTCGCCGCCTGCAGGAACGGCTTGCCGTCATCGACAGCGCCCAGAACAACATTCAATCGCTGGCCAAGGACATGGCCGGGCTGCAGAACATTCTCGCGAACAAGCAGACGCGCGGGGCTTTCGGCCAGTCGCGCATGGAAGCGATCGTTGCCGACGGGTTGCCGATGGGCGCCTTCGCCTTCCAGGCAACGCTTTCGAACGGCGCACGCCCGGATTGCACGATCCGCATGCCGAACGGCCAGCCGCCGCTCGTCATCGACGCAAAGTTTCCGCTTGAAGGATGGAACGCAATGCGCGACGCGGCGACCGCCGAAAGGCGGCAGCAGGCGGCGCAGACCTTCCGCCGCGACATGGAGGTGCATATTCGCGATATCGCCGGCAAGTATCTCCTGCCGGGGGAGACGCAGGAGACGGCCTTCCTCTTTGTTCCTTCCGAATCGATCTTCGCGGAGATCCACGAGCACTTCGAGGCGATCGTGCAGAAGGCGCATCGCCAGCGCATCGTCATCGTCTCGCCGTCGCTGCTGCTTTTGTCGATCCAGGTGATCCAGGCGATCCTCAAGGACGCCCGCATGCGCGAGCAGGCGCACCTGATCCAGGGCGAAGTCGCGCGCCTGATGGACGACCTTTCACGCCTCGACGAACGTGTGCGCAAACTCCAGGGCCATTTCGCCATGACGCAGAAGGACGTGGAGGATATCCTCATCTCATCGGACAAGCTGACCCGGCGCGGCGCCAAGATCGAGGCGCTGGAGCTCGCGGCGGAAGCCGCGCCCGGCGAGGGCGACAACGGCGGACGGCCGCTGGACAACAGGATGGGGCAATTGAAGCTGCGGGTGGTTGACGAGGACTGACGCGGTCGGGCACTCTTCGCAAAAATCAGCAATCCGACAGGGCACCTCCAAATGATTACTGTCCTTGGGTCCATCAATATGGACCTGATCGCCACGACCGCACGCCTGCCGAAGCCCGGCGAAACCGTTGCCGGGACCGGCTTCTCGACCGCCGCCGGCGGCAAGGGTGCCAACCAGGCGCTGGCCGCACAGCGCGCCGGCGCGTCAGTGCGCATGGCCGGCGCCGTCGGGTGGGACAGTTTTGCGGAGGGTGCGCTGGCGCTGCTCAAAGAAGGCGGAGCCGATCTTGGCCTTATCAAGACGGTGGATGAGCCTACGGGTACGGCACATATCATCGTCGGCGGCGACGGCGAGAACGTCATCGTCGTCGTCGCCAGCGCCAATGCGACGGTGAACGAGAGCGACGCAACGGCCGCACTCGATGCAATGTCGCCCGGCGATACGCTGATGCTGCAGCTCGAAATTCCCGCCGCCTCCGTCGAAAAGGCGCTTGTGGAAGCCAAACGCCGCGGTATCCGCTCGATCGTCAACATCGCCCCACTTACACCCGAGGCAACCAGTCTCGGCCGAATGGCCGATATCGTGATTGCCAACGAAACCGAATTCGAACTGCTGGCCGGCAAGACAGACATCGACGGCGTCGAGCGCGAGGCGGCGATGAAACGGCTCCACGGCGAGACCGGCCGGACCGTGATCGTGACGCTTGGCGCCGAGGGCGTGATCGCCATCCACGATGGTGCCGTTCATCGCGCCAAGGGCCTGACCATAGAACCGGTCGACACTGTCGGCGCCGGCGATACGTTCTGCGGCTATCTGGCCGCGGGCCTCGACGCCGGCCTCCCCTTTCCCGACGCGCTGCGGCAAGCGGCGGTCGCCGGATCGCTTGCATGCCTCAAGCCCGGTGCGCAACCGGCCATACCGCTGGCGTCCGAGGTCGCCGCCCGCCTTTAAGAGACAACGCCGCGTTTTGCCCTCCTATTTCCGCCCGCTTCGCAAACCCGACAGTTTATGTCGCGTCGATCAAACTCGGCGGGCAAAACTTGCCTGTCGCGACGATGATTTGGGTTCGGCGTTGGCTGGATCTTAAGAATTGATCCCCTATTCAGATGCATGAGAAGGTCGACCGCGCTTAAAGGTTTGCTGCCTCCTTCGTGCCGGTCGGCATCTGGCGCTCCATGACGGAGTTTCACCCCACAATTCGGAATGCGTCACGCCGTGGGCGACAAGTCTGCGGACCTCTCAGTATGTGAGGATTTCATGTTCAAGTTCCAAGCCAAATCACTGGCGACCAAACTGATCGCTGTGACAGGCGGTACGATCGCACTCGTGCTGCTCGCCTCGAATTTCGTTCTCATCTCCCAGACACAGAACCGCGTCGAGACGCTGGTTCTCGACGACGCGGACAGCGAAGCGCACGCCATCGCTTCCGACATCGCAGGCAGCGTCGGTGAACTCGCGGCCGCCGCGCGCACGATGTCGGGCGTTCTCGGGCGGGGCCACGCCGGGCAGTCGATCGATCGCGCCGGCGCCATCAATGTGTTGAAGGCGAACCTGGAGCAGCACGAGTTCGCCTTCGGAAGCTGGTTCGCCGAGGAACCGAAGGCCTTCGATGGGAAGGATGTTATCAACAGCACGGAGCTTGGCGGTAACGCAGAGGGCGCATTCACGCCCTATTGGTCGAAGGACCGTAACGGCAAGGCCCAGCTCTCGACCTTCAAGGCGGACTATGCCGCCGAATGGTACGCCCTCGCGGCCAAGAGCGGCAAGGGGGCAATCACCCAGCCCTACCTCGCCGAAGGCACCGACGTCCCCACCACGATGAGCTCGATCGCTTATCCGGTGATGTCCGACGGCAAGCTGATCGGCATCTCCGGCGTCGACATTTCGCTCGCCTCGCTGGCCGACGACCTCGCAAAGGTCAAGCCTTTCGGCTCGGGCCGGGTCTACCTGCTGTCGCAGAGCGGCAAATGGCTCGTGTCGCCGATCCCGGATCTGTTGATGAAAGATTATGACGGCGAAGGCGCCGATATCGTCAAGAACGCCCTGTCGTCGGCGACCTCCGGCGTGATCAAGAACCTCACCTATGACGGAAACGAGCCCTTCGATCGCGTCGTGTACCCCTTCAAACTTCCGAACGTAAACGCCAACTGGGTCGTGCTCGTCGACGTGCCGCGTGCGGTAATCAACGCGCCGGTCCGCGATCAGACCTACATGATGATCGTCGGCGGTCTTGTCGTCCTCGGTGCCGTGCTCGCCGGCCTTTACTTCGCAGTTCGCGGCTTCGTGCAGAAACCGCTGGCCGGGCTTGTCAGCGACGTTCAGACGCTTAGCGACGGCGACTATTCGAAGCCGATTGCCGGCCAGGATCGCTTGGACGAAACCGGTTCAGTTGCCAAGGCGCTGGAAGGTTTCCGCCACCAGCTCGCCGACACCAAGCGCCTCGAAGGAGAAGCCCGCCACCAGCGTGAGCAGGCGGAGATGCAGCGCAATCAATCGGAAACAGAGCGCGCCGAGAGCAGTGCCCTGCAGCGCGATATCGTCGCCCGCCTAGGCAAGGGCCTGTCGCATTTGTCAGCCGGTGACCTCGCCTTCCGGATCACCGACGAATTCCCTGGTGAATACGCGCAACTGAAGCGTGATTTCAACGCGACGATGAAGAGCCTCGAAGAGACCATCCGGACTGTCAATCACTCGGTCGTCAACATCGGCAGCGGCACGTCCGAGATCAGCAATGCCGCCAACGACCTCTCGCACCGGACGGAACAGCAAGCCGCGAGCCTTGAGGAAACCGCAGCCGCCCTCGACCAGCTCACCTCCCAGGTGAACGCCAGCGCCGAGAATGCCAAGGTCGCGGCCAAATCGGTCGAGGTGGCGAGCAGCGATGCCGAGCAGTCCGGCGAGGTTGTGCAGAAGGCCATCGCCGCCATGCAGGGTATCGAGCAATCCTCGCACGAAGTCAGCCGGATCATCGGCGTCATCGATGAGATCGCCTTCCAGACGAACCTGCTCGCGCTCAACGCGGGCGTCGAGGCTGCCCGCGCCGGCGACGCCGGCAAGGGCTTCGCCGTCGTCGCCCAGGAGGTCCGCGAGCTCGCACAGCGCTCGGCAAACGCCGCGAAGGAGATCAAGACGCTGATCAACACCTCCGCAGGCCAGGTCCGCGAGGGCGTGGATCTCGTCGGCAAGGCGGGCAGCGCACTCGAGAAGATCGCCGAGCAGGTGGTGCAGATCAACAGCCTGATCCGCCAGATCTCAAGTTCCGCCTCGGAACAGGCGGTCGGCCTGAAGGAGATCAACTCGGCCGTCAACCAGATGGATCAGGTGACGCAGCAGAACGCCGCGATGGTCGAAGAAACGACGGCCGCCAGTATGGCGCTGAACGACGAAGCCGGCGCACTGAGCACGCTGGTTTCCCGTTTCCGTGTCGCGCAGCAGGCGCCTGCCCAGTCCTCCTCCGAGATGTTGCGCGGTGCAGCCGAGCGGATGCGCGCGGCGGAGCGTCCCGCCTCTCCTCCGCCTGCCGCCAAAGAGAGCCGGCAGGCAACGGCACGAAGCGGCGGCTATTCGGCATCGACACAGCGCGTGCTTGCCCAGACATCCGGTGCCAATGCGCTCGCTCAGGACAATTGGGAAGAGTTCTGAGCCGCCCGCGATAGAATGAACAGCAAGACGGCGCCCGAAGAGGCGCCGTCTTCATTTGCAGAATTGTTGTTCGCGGCTGCGCCGCTGACGGCGCCGGTCAAATGCGCGCCAGACGCTCCGTCAGGAGATCGAAAAAGCCCTCGTCGTCGATGTGTCGCATCACCTTGGCATTGTGCTTGCGGCCGGTCACCTGCCACCAGTCGACGACGGTCATGCCGGCCGTCAGGGCGGAGGTCGTCTCGATCTCGACATTGCAGTCGCGCCCGGTGAACAGTTCCGGCCGCAGCAGGTAGGCAATCACCGTCGGGTCATGCAATGGCCCGCCGTCCGTGCCGTATTTTTCGATGTCGAAGCGCTCGAAGAACTCCAGCATCTCGGCCATCGCGATCGCCGCGGGACTGCCGATCTCGCGAATCTTCTGGACGCGAGCCTTGTGGGTCAGGACGCGATGCGTCACGTCGAGCGGCATCATCACGATCGGGATGCCGGAGCGGAAGACGATTTCTGCTGCTTCCGGATCGACGTAAACGTTGAATTCCGCCGCCGGTGTGATGTTGCCGCCCTCGAAAAATCCGCCGCCCATCATCACGAGCTCGCGCACCCGCCGTGCGATCTCCGGCGCCTTCGTCAGGGCAAGGGCGATGTTGGTCAAGGGGCCAAGCGTGCAGAGCGTAACAGCCCCCTCGTTCTCGGTGAGCAACGTCTCGATGATGAAATCGGCGGCGTCCTGTTCCTGGAGCGGCATCGTCGGTTCCGCCAGTACCGGTCCGTCGAGCCCTGTCTTGCCGTGGACATGCTCAGCCGTGACCAGTGGGCGCGCGACCGGCCGCTCCGCGCCCGCGAAGACCTTCACATCCGTCCTGTTGCAAAGCTCGCAAATGATGCGTGCGTTGCGGGCCGTCAGCGAAAGCGGAACGTTGCCGGCGACGGTGGTGATGCCCAAAAGGTCGATTTCCTCCGGACTACCGAAGGCGAGCATGATGGCGGCCGCGTCGTCCTGCCCGGGATCGGTGTCGATGATTATCTTTCTCGCGCTTGACACTTTCTCGATCCTCCTGGGTCACGATGGTAGCCGATCTCGTCGATCCAGACACGACCGGCCCGATCCTGAGATATTGACGCAGGATTCGGCTGGAGCCGCTTCACGGTCCCTCTTTCCTCATCCCGCCCTGATTTTAACGAAGCGAACTATGATTTGCGTGCGCTGCCGAGGCAAGCGGCTTGCACTCGTTGCTCACAGCTACCATATTGCGGCATGGATGCTGCTTGGCAGGTCCGCAAAGCATGGTCGCTTGAGCTGCAAGGACTTGGGACATGAGCAGGATCACGCCCTTTACCAGCCCGCTTCTGCTGGGCTTTGACACGATGGAAAAGACCCTTGAGCGCATCGCCAAGGGCAATGACGGATATCCACCCTACAATATCGAGCGCATTCGCGGCGACGCATCTTCGGATGCGCCTGAGCGGCTGCGGATAACACTCGCCGTCGCCGGTTTCTCCGAGGAGGACCTGGACGTCACGACCGAAGAAAACCAGCTGGTCATTCGCGGCCGCCAGGCCGATATGGGCGAGCGGGATTACCTGCACCGCGGCATTGCGGCTCGGCAGTTCCAGCGCACATTTGTGCTCGCCGACGGCATGAAGGTTCTCGGAGCCGAGCTGCGCAACGGTCTTCTTTCCGTCGATCTCGTGCGGCCCGAACCGGTCCGTATGGTAAAGAAAATTAACATTTCCGTCCCAGAGTAGGATAACCGGCGGGATTCTCCCCTGTCCGGCGACCACGGAGTGTCACCATGGGACTGAAAGCCATCAACACATCGCTGTCGAAGAACGACCTTGCGCATCTCGGCGAGGGCGAAGTCGGCTATATCCGCAAGATGCGTTCGGAGGAGGTCTCCCGTTGTTTCCCGGAAGCGCCAGAAATGGGGCCCGGAATCGACCTGTGGGCCCTGTTCGGCGCCGACGGTACGCCGATCCTCTTGACCGACAATCGGTCCAGCACGTTCTTCAAGGCGGCCGAGGACGATCTTCGCACCGTCAGCCTTCATTAAGCATAGAGATTTCGACCCCGGCTTCACCCCTCATCCGGCCTGCCGGCCACCTTCTCCCCGTCCTGGCGGGGAGAAGGACTTGCGGCGACGTCTCAGTCCCCCCGCCTGCGGGGAGAGGGTTAGAGCAATTCCAGGAAAAGTGTGCAACGGTTTTCCGTCCGGAATTGCGTAATTTCAAAGAGTTAGATCATTTCACTGTTTCAATGAAACGATCTAGGGTGAGGGGCAAATCCACAGGGTCCTAAACGCGGCGAAACGTCAGATAAGCCGAGCTCCGCCCTTCCCGGCGCGCCTTGGCCTCGTAGCGCGTGCTCGGCCAACCCGCGAAAGGGGTAAGCCAGTCGGCTGATTTTTCCGCCATCCACTCGAAGGCCGCGTGGTCGCGGCAGTGAAGCAGCGTCCAATTGACATAGGTGTCGATATCCGAGGCGAAGCAGAAGAGGCCGCCGGGCTTCAGGATGCGCGCAAAGCGATCCAGATTGACCTTGGAAACGAAGCGCCGCTTCCAGTGCTTCCGCTTCGGCCAGGGATCGGGATAGAGCAGATCGATCTGGTCGACGGAAGCCTCCGGCAACCAGTCCAGCACCTGCGTCGCGTCGTCGTCATAGAGCCGGACATTGGCGAGGTCTCGCGCCTCGATCTGCCCGAGCAACTTCGCCATCGAGTTGACGAAGGGCTCGACGCCGATGAAGCCGGTTGCGGGATCCTCCGCGGCGCGGTGAACGAGATGCTCCCCGCCACCGAAACCGATTTCCAGGCGAATGCGCTTCACCGGCTGGGGGAAGAGTGTCGCCAGGTCAGCCGGCGCAGGCTTGGAGAGATCGAGCCGGAGCGCGGGCAGCAGATGCTCGAGATGGGCCGCCTGGCGTTCGCGCAAGGGCTTTCCCTTGCGGCGACCAAAGAAGGCCTCCGTGGCTCTGGCGCGGCGCGGTTCGCTCATTACGATCTTCCTTCAAACAGCAAAGCGGACACTCCACCGGGAGCATCCGCTCTTGATCCCGCAATGTGGTGCGCCTGAATAGCAGCGCACCGGCCCATTGCAATATTTTTCAACGCCGGTGGCTTCGCTGCTGCATGTTTCCTTAATCCGTAGCCGAGTTAAGGATAAAACATGCAGCAATTCAACGTGCTACAGCCCCGTCAACTGCGGCGTCAGGCAGCGCGGCCGGATGCTCTCGGTTCGGAGTAGGCAGCCGCGTCAAGCTCGATCGCTTCCTTCAGCGGCTTGACCAGATCGAGCTTCTCCCAGGAGAACGAACCATCGCGGCCAGCCTTGCGGCCGAAATGACCGTAAGCGGCGGTCTTGGCATAGATCGGCTTGTTTAGGTCGAGGTGACGACGGATGCCCGTCGGCGAGAGGTCCATCGTCTTGCGGATGGCGTTTTCGACCTGGTCTTCCGTGACCTTGCCCGTGCCGTGCAGATCGACATAGATCGACAGCGGCTGAGCCACACCGATCGCATAGGAGAGCTGGATCGTGCAGCGGTCGGAAAGGCCGGCGGCAACGACGTTCTTCGCCAGATAGCGCGCGGCGTAGGCCGCCGAGCGATCGACCTTGGTCGTGTCCTTGCCCGAGAAGGCGCCGCCGCCATGCGGGGCCGCGCCACCATAGGTGTCGACGATGATCTTGCGGCCGGTAAGGCCGGCGTCGCCGTCCGGACCACCGATGACGAACTTGCCGGTCGGGTTGATATACCAGGTGCAGTCGTCGGAGATCTTCAGATCGGCGAGTGCCTCACGGATATAGGGTTCGACGACGGAGCGGACCTTGGCGGAATCCCAGCTGTCATCAAGGTGCTGCGTCGAAAGAACGATCGAGGTGACTTCTGCCGGCTTGCCATCGACATAACGCACGGTCACCTGGCTCTTGGCGTCCGGGCCGAGCTTGGCGACTTCGCCTTCGCCCTTTTTGCGGGCGGCGGCGAGCGTCTGGAGGATGCGGTGCGAGTAGTAGAGCGGCGCCGGCATCAACTCGGACGTCTCGCGGCAGGCATAGCCGAACATGATACCCTGGTCGCCGGCACCTTCCTCGCCCTGCTTGTCGGAGGCGTTGTCGACGCCTTGCGCGATGTGAGCGGACTGGAAGTGCAAGAGCACGTCGATCTTCGCCGTCTTCCAATGGAAACCGTCCTGCTCATAGCCGATGTCGCGGATCGCCTTGCGCGCAGCGGACTTGAACTTCGACGGATTGATGACTTCGTTGCCGTTCTTGTCCTTCTTCAGGAGGCTCGGCGGCAGGCGGACTTCGCCGGCGATCACGACGCGGTTCGTCGTTGCCAGCGTCTCACAGGCAATGCGCACACCCCAGGGATCAACGCCCGTCTTCGCCGCCTCGCGGTAGACCAGATCGACGATCTCGTCGGAAATACGGTCACACACTTTGTCCGGATGACCTTCGGCTACGGATTCACTCGTGAACAGGTAGTTTGCGCGCATGCGGGAAGTCCCCTCAATGAAAGAAGCGGTGCGAACGTGTTAGTGGTTTTGCCGCCGAAAAACAAGCGAACAACGACATAAATATATCTTTATATCGATATTTTCACCTGAATGCTCCCACCACATGCCTCCTTCAAAACATGCAGCCATTCAGAGTGCTGCGGCGTCCTTTGCGCCTCTGACAAGACGCGCGGCAGTCGGGGCAGCGCGCAAAAAAAGCGGCACTCAGGCCGCTTTGCTTTTGTGGTCGGTAGACCGCCCTGGCTTATTCGCTTTCCGCCTCGGCGGCCAATGCCTTTACCAGGTCCACCAACTTCCGGCGCACCTTCGGGTCGGAAATCTTGACGAAGGCACGGTTGAGCTGAAGTCCTTCGGACGATGACAGGAAATCAACCACGTAGTTGGAGCTGGAGGCTTCGGCCATGCCGGATGCGCCGCCGGCGCCTTCCCCTGGAGCATCCTCGAAGAAGAACGACACCGGGACGTTGAGAATTGCAGAAATGTTCTGCAACCGGCTCGCGCCGACGCGGTTCGTTCCCTTCTCGTATTTCTGGATCTGCTGGAAGGTGATCCCCAGGGCTTCACCGAGCTTTTCCTGGCTCATGCCCAGCATCGTCCGGCGGAGGCGAATCCTGCTCCCGACATGGATGTCGATCGGGTTCGGCTTCTTCTTGTTTTCAATCATGTCCGCGTTCCTAAACACGCTGTTTCGGGTGCCCGCAACCTGGCATCGAGCAGATCACTCCGCCGCAACCTTGCCGGCAAACAAGCGCCCCACCCGTGGGTGAAGGCTGAGGGATTCGGCCACTATGCAATTTTAGGGGTTTTAGGTCAATTCTTCCTAATATTAAAACCAGCGCGCGAAAACGCCGCAACCAAAAAGAGTATTCCGGCTATCAACCAGAAGATTCGGCCGCGCGTGACGGTTTCGGTTACGCTAAGCATTTTTCCCGGCAGAATTGTGTCTGTAACCCCCTTGTAATTGTATCCCAATCCTACCACTAAAACGCCACGTGCATCAACAATTGCTGATATACCGTTATTGGCTGCCCGGATCATCGGCCTTCCGGTCTCGACTGCGCGCAACTGCGCCTGGTGAAAATGCTGGCGCGGACCAGGCGTGTCGCCGAACCAGGCGTCGTTGGTGATGTTCAGCAGGAAATCGGCAAGAGGGGCGTTGCCATCGATCTCGTCGGGGAAGATCGCTTCGTAGCAGATAAGCGGATAAGCCGTCCTGCCGCCCGGCAGGGTGAGAAGCGCGCGGCTTTGGGCAGGCGAAAAGCCGCCAGGCATCGAGGCGGCGACAGCGCTTAGCCCCCAGGAGGTGAGAACATCCTCGAACGGCAGATATTCCCCAAAGGGAACAAGGTGAACCTTGTCTGCGGCCCCGACAATCTGGCCGCGATCGTCGATGACATAGATCGAGTTGTAATAGCGCCGCGGCAGGCCAGCCCCCGCATCCTCGACGCGCACGGCACCGGCAATGAGCACCTGCCCGTCGTCCAGAACCTCTGCGATGCGGGCCAGCGCGTCCGGGTTGTCGGTGAGTATGAACGGGATCGACGTTTCCGGCCAGACAATGATGTCCGGACGTTTGCCATCCTCCTCCACCGGCGCGGTCGTGAGAGCGAGATGCTCCTCGAAGACGGATGAGCGTTCGCGGTCATCGAGCTTTTTCGCCTGGTCGACCACCGGCTGAACCAGGCGCACCGTCAACGGGGGCGCCAGCGGTTGGGGCGCCGGCTGGGCGAGGCGATAGAAGCCGAAGGCCAGATGCGCGCCAAAGAGCACGACGGCGATCGCGAGGCCCGTACGCGCGCCCTTCCCGGTGGCGATGAGCGCGGGTGCCGCAAACACGAAGACCGCGAGCATGCTGATCGTCGCAAGGTTCACGACGCTCGCCGACTGCATCATCAGGGGCATCGGCATCAAGGCATAGCCGATGGCATTCCAGGGAAAGCCCGTGAACAGAAACCCACGCAGCCATTCCGCGATGCCGAAGCCGAACGCGAGGGCGGCGATCCTGCCCAGGCCATCGGACCAGAGACAGCGCGCCAGTCCGACTGCGAGTGCGTAAAAGAGCGCGAGAAACGCAGGCAGGCCGACAACGGCGAGCGGCAGCGCCCAGGCAAAAAGATCCGCCTCGATCAACAAGGCGTTGCCAAGCCACCAGAGGCCACCGAGGAAGTAACCGAAACCGAAGCTCCAGCCGACCGATAAGGCCGGCCAAAGCCTTGCGAGCCGGCCTTTTTCAGGATCGCCCGGTGCGCCATCGATCATCCAAACGAGGACAGGAAACGAGACGAAAGCTGCCGCGAAAATGCCGAACGGCGGCTGGGTGAGAACCGTCAAGAGCCCCGCGAGGAAGGCGATAACTGCCCGGGACACCCCGGAGAGGAGCATTATCCTGCCTGCCAGCCCTGCCATACAGCCTCCAAATAGACGCGGAATCACACGTCGACCCCGCGCAGGAAAAACGACCGAATCATTTAGCGGCAGTCTTCCAAAAAAGCGGCTGCTTGTCCCGATCTCATACGTTGCACAGCCCGGCGTCACGCTACTGCATGTTTCCTTAAATCGCAGCCGGTTTGAGGAAACAAACATGCAGTCCTACAGCGTCCTTTGCGCGTCTGATAAGACGCGCGGCGCAGTATAAATCGGAAGAGATTCTCGGGCTGATGCTCGTTCGTCTCACGGTTTCGCCTAAACCGTGAGACGGTCTAACTCTTTGACATTGGGAAGGCGGCGCCGCGGCCGATGGACCGGCTATTGTTCCGACGCCGGCTGTGATCCGGGACCGACCTCGGTGTCGCGGCCGGTGGGCGGCGTTTCAGACGACGTCTCCCGCTCCGTCTTCACCACCCGACGACGGGCCAGCGGGCGCTTGCGCATGATGCGCACGCGTTTGACGCGCCGCGGGTCGGCATCAAGGATCTGAAACTCAAACCCGGGTATGGCCTGAACCACCTCGCCGCGAACCGGAATGCGTCCGAGCGAGGCGAAAACCAGTCCGCCGAGCGTGTCGACATCCTCAAGCTGTTCGCGCACATCGAAATCCGGACCGATCGCTTCGGCGATCTCCTCCAGTTCGACGCGGGCATCGGCGACGAAAACATCGTCCGATGAGCGGGCGAACATCACCTCCTCGTCGTCGTGCTCGTCCTCAATGTCGCCGACGACCATCTCGACGATGTCCTCGAGTGATACGAGACCGTCGGTGCCGCCATATTCATCGATGACGAGGGCCATCTGGATGCGCGCGGCCTGCATGCGTTGCATGAGATCCGAGGCCAGCATCGACGGTGGCACGAACAGAACCTGGCGAACGATGCCCGCCTCTTCGACCGTCTTTCCAAGATCGACGCGCGAGAGGTCAAAGCCCGCCCTTTGCTGGCGCGGCGTCTTTTCCACCGCGGCCGGGGCCGTCGGTTGTGCCTTGCCGTTGCGGCGCCGATTGCGGGCCTGCTTGGTGACATAGGCGAGCAGATCGCGGATATGGATCATACCGCGCGGATCATCCAGGCCCTCGTTGTAGACCGGCATGCGCGAGCGGCCCGACTCCTCGAAAATGACCATGAGCTCGCCGATCGTGATGCTCTGGTCCACGGCCTCGATATCGGCGCGCGGCACCATCACGTCCTCGACGCGAACCTCGCGAAAACGCAGGATGTTGTTGAGCATTGCCCGTTCTTCGGGCGAGAACGCGGCGTTGCTGTCTGCGTCCGTCATCAGAGCGTCAGCGAGATCCTCACGCAGGCTCGACGGGCTTGCCCCGCGCAGCAGGCGCGCGGCGCGGCTCCAGAACGAGGTTGTGGATTTGCTGCCCTCCTGTCGGGGAGTGGCGGTGCTACTACTGCCCGCCTCGGCCTCTCCGGAAGCTTCTGCTTCCTCGGCCGCAACGGCAGCCGGCTGTGTGTTGGTGTCGCTCATCGTTCCAAACTGTTAATCCGGGGACCGGTCCCCGTATGGATCAGATAGGCCAAGACGCGCCAGAATGCGAGTCTCCAGCCCTTCCATTCTTTCCGCCTCGTCGTCGTCCAGATGATCATACCCGAAAAGATGGAGGAATCCATGCACGAGAAGATGCGTCAGGTGCGCGTCAAACGGCTTCTCCATTTCGACCGCCTCGCGCTTCAACGTTTCATAGGCAACGATGATATCGCCGAGCATCGGCCCTGGCATCTTGCCCGGCGTTACAGGAAAGGCCGGGAAAGACAGCACGTTGGTCGGCTTGTCCTGGTTTCGCCATTCCGCGTTGATCGCCCGCATCGACGCATCATCGGTAAAGACCAGAGAGACTTCCGGCGCGTCCGGCGGAAAAGGCTGCCGTTCCTCGCGCACGAGTAGATCGGCCGCTGCCTCGAGAATGCGTGCCGAGAGGGATTGCAGCTCATCTTCCGATGGCCAATCGCCTTCTTCGACGCTGATCTGAATGTCCAAAGCCGTCATGGTCGCAACGAGCCGTCGCTAGATCACGATGATTTTGGGTCGATTCGACCGAAAATCATGAACGTGATCGATTCCAACAAAATAGAGCGGGATGCGCGCGGAAAACCGCATACACCTTTCCTCATCCCGCTCTAAAGCGTGATCCGAAAAGTGGGAAGCGGTTTTCGGACAAATCACGCGATAAACAAGGACTAACGATCGCTCTGCTCGCTCTCGTCGTGAACCGCGGTGTGGCTTTCATAGGCCCTGACGATCCTCGCCACCATCGGATGGCGGACGACGTCGACATCCTTGAAGCGGATTACCGAAACGCCTTCCACGCCATTGAGGATCTGCAGCGCCTCGACGAGCCCCGACTTGACGCCGCGCGGCAGGTCGATCTGGCTGGGATCGCCGGTGACGATCATCCGGCCGTTTTCGCCGAGACGGGTCAGGAACATCTTCATCTGCATCGATGTCGTGTTCTGAGCCTCATCGAGGATTACGGCGGCATTGGCGAGCGTGCGCCCGCGCATGAAAGCGAGCGGCGCAATCTCGATCACGCCCGCGGTGATCGCCCGCTCGACCTTGTCGCCGGGCATCATGTCGTAGAGCGCGTCGTAGAGCGGCCTCAGATAGGGGTCGACCTTTTCCTTCATGTCGCCCGGCAGGAAGCCCAGGCGCTCACCGGCTTCGACCGCCGGTCTCGAAAGAATGATGCGATCGACCGCGCCGCGCTCGAGAAGCTGAGCGGCATGAGCAACGGCAAGATAGGTCTTGCCGGTACCGGCCGGGCCGATGCCGAAGACGAGTTCCGCCCGCTCCATTGCGCGGATATAGGCATCCTGCATGGGCGTCCGCGCAGCGATGGTCTTCTTGCGCGTCGAAATCTGCGCCATCGTCAATTTGGCTTTGCGCTCCATCGTCGGCAACTGCAGTTGGTCGTCGGCAGCGACCGCCATACGAATCGCTCCCTCGACATCGGACGTATCGATCGATCCGCCACTCTGCAATCTTCCGTAGAGATAGTCGAGGGCGCGCCGCGCCTGGTTTGTCGCCATCACGTCTCCCGAGATGGCAACGGAATTTCCGCGCGGCCTCGCATCGATGCGCAGGCGTTCTTCGAGCAACTTCAGATTCTGGTCGAACTGACCGAAGAGCTCACTGGCAAAGCGGTTGTTCTCGAAAGTGAGCACGAAGTGATTGGCGTCTGTCGCAGATGTTTTTGACTGGCGCGATGATGAAGAAATCAATTCGTGTCCGTTCAAGCGGTTAGGCTCCTCGCTCTCGGTCCCTATGCGATCATCTCGGCAAAGAGGCTGTTGGAGCCCGCTTTGATGATTCGTACTTTGATAATGTCACCGATTTGCGATGTTTTTGCATCAACATTCACCGGCTGCAGCCACGGTGAACGACCGACGAGTTGGCCGGGCATGCGGCCAGGTTTTTCCAGAAGCAGATCGATCTCGCGCCCGACGCAGGCCTCTGCGAAGTCGCGCTGCTGCTTCATGAGCAAAGTCTGCAATCTTTCCAAACGCTTGGCCTTCACGTCCTCGGGAACCTGGTCCTTGAGTTCGGCCCCCGGCGTGCCGGGACGGGTCGAATACTTGAAGGAAAATGCCTGTGCATAACCCACCGCCTCGACGAGACGCACGGTATCTTCGAAATCCTCGTCGGTTTCACCCGGGAAGCCTACGATGAAATCGCCGGATAGGGCAAGGTCGGGCTGAGCCGCGCGGATGCGATCTATCAGCGCGAGGTACTCGGCTGCCGTATGACGCCGGTTCATCGCCTTCAGGATGCGGTCGGATCCCGATTGCACCGGCAGATGCAGATAGGGCATCAGCTTCGCCATCGACCGATGCGCCTCGATCAGGCTGTCATCCATGTCGCGCGGATGGCTGGTCGTATAACGCAGGCGCTGAAGGCCCTCGATTTCGGCAAGGCGGACGAGAAGATCGCCCAACCCCCAATCGCGGCCGTCCGGGCCGTTGCCATGCCAGGCATTGACGTTCTGTCCAAGCAGGGTGATTTCGCGCACCCCGCCTTCGACCAGCTTTTCCGCCTCGGCAACGATCTGAGCCACCGGCCGCGACACTTCCGACCCGCGCGTGTAGGGCACGACGCAGAAGGTGCAGAACTTGTCGCATCCCTCCTGCACCGTCAGAAAGGCGGTCACCCCGCGGGCGCGTGTCTTCGCCCTGTCGGGCGCGGGCAAGTGCTCAAACTTGTCCTCGATCGCATAATCCGTTTCGACGACACGCTCGCCACCCCGGGCACGCTGCAGCGCCTCGGGAAGGCGGTGATAGGTCTGCGGGCCGATGACGAGGTCGACCGCCGGCGCGCGGCGAAGGATTTCGTCGCCTTCGGCCTGTGCGACGCAGCCGGCGACGCCGATGACCATTTCGCGGCCTTCGCGCGCCTTCTCCTTTTTCAGCTCGCGCAGCCGGCCGAGCTCGGAATAGACCTTTTCAGCCGCCTTCTCGCGGATATGACAGGTGTTGAGCAGAACGAAATCGGCTTCCTCCAGGACGTCGGTCGAAACGTAGCCGTCGCGCGAAAGCGCATCCGACATGCGGTCGGAATCATAGACGTTCATCTGGCAGCCATAGGTCTTGACGAAGACCTTGCGCGAGGATGCGTGTTCCTCGCCCGGCACCGGCGTTTTCGACAGAAGAGCTGTTTCCTGGGTCATGCGGGGTTCTTTAGTGCATGGCGGCCCAAAGTTGAAGCGTTTTTGGCGGCGCGCTATCGTTCAGCGCGCGCGACGCCCCGATCCAGCCGCGGTCGCCCCCTCAGGCGATCGGACAGCATGCTGCGAATGCGCCGCTCGATCGTGCGGCTCACGTCTTTCCGGTTGGCATGGCGGTCGTAGTCCACGGCCTCGCCGAAATCGACGTCCACGTCCAGCGCGCCTTCCCGCAGCACGCCAAGAAGGTGCGGCAGCAGTCCGATGTCGCCGGGCCATGCGGCGATCGGCCTGTTGTAGCGCCCCATGGGCATGCCGTGGATACCGGTGTAGGAAATGGCGAGCGGCTGGACATGGACCACGCCGGTCGGCGAATGCGGAACCGCAGAAGCGGCGGCGCCGAACAGCGAGGTCTTGATGTCGAGGAGCCGATTGCCGTCGGAGGTCGTGCCTTCCGGGAAGAGCACGACGATCTCTCCATTGGCGAGCCTTCGGCCGATCTCGCTCACCTGGTGGCCGGTCGTGCGCTTCTGGTCGCGCTCGATGAAAACGGAAGCCTGCAGGCGGGCGAGAATCCCGAAGACAGGCCAGGTCTTGACCTCCGACTTGGCGACGAAGACGACGTCGGCCACGGAGGACAGCACCAGAATATCCTTCCAGGACACGTGATTGGCGCTGAGCAGCAATGGACGCCGGCGCTCGGGCTCGCCATGAACGTGAACCCGAAGCCCGAGCAACAGGCAAGCCACGCGGTGCCACAACCGCGGCAGCCAGCGCCGCGGCTTAAGATCCAGCCACAGGCAAAAGATCTGCACCGGCATCAGCACCAGCGAGACCAGCACCAACAGCACGCCGCACAGGGCAACCCGGACCCAATTGATCATCCGCGAAGGCTTTCCAACCCGCTCATCTTTCCTTCATCGTTCGGCCCCGCGCGGTAGCACATCCACCACATTCGAAACGCCGCCATGCGCATCCGAACGGGAGGCCTGCAAAGCCGGACCAAGGTTGTGAATCGGACTAGCGAAGATCGAGTCGCATGACAAGCGCCGCCGTGCGCGCTCCTGTCGACCCCTGGTAGTAGGCCCGGCGTTCGCCGACCTTGAGGAAGCCGAGTTTCTGATAGAGACCGAGTGCGGCCTGGTTAGTTTCATCGACTTCGAGGAAAAGCGCCTCTGACCCTTTGACGAGCGCCTCACGCATGGCCGCTTGCATCAGGCGCCAGCCGAGACCGGATCGGGTGAAACGCGGGTCGACGCCGATGGTCAGGATTTCCGCTTCGCCCGCCACGGCGCGCGAGAGCACAAAACCGCCGAACGCAGGACGAAAGGCGCCGTTCGTCTGGCGCGCCACGAAGCCGAAAACGGCATCCTGCGACAGCAATGCGTGAATTTCACCGTCGCTCCAGGGTGATGCGAAGCGCTGGCTATGTAGCGCCGCCGCGGCAACGAGGTCGCCATCCTCGAGCGGGAAGATATCGAACTCCGTCCGACGGGTGAAATAATCGGTCAAACTCATCGCGGTCTAGGCTCGGCTTACGGCGAAACCTGCCTGAGGCTTCGCATCCGGTCCACGCAAGTATAACGGTTTCGGCTTGCCTGAAGCTGGATCGGCGCCGGCACCCAGCCGGCCAACGACGGCCATGTCGATATCGTCCAGCGTTCCGCTTGCCTGCACATGGCCAACGAGGGAAGCGCCGGAGCCGCAAACGATGCCTTCGAAGCCGGAAAACCGCTCGCGCGCCGCCGTGACCGACAGAATTTCGGGCTCGCCCCTTGCTCGGCCAGAGGCATCGAAAAGCTGGGCATAGACCTCGTCCCGCTTCGCGTCGATGACGACGAGAACCGCCGCCTTGCCGGACGTCGCCAGCCTGGCGCTTTCGGTGGCAACCTCAAGCGTGGTGACGCCGACCGCCGGCTTGCCAAGGGCAAGCGCGAGACCACGCGCGGCCGCGACGCCGACGCGAATTCCGGTAAAGGATCCGGGGCCGATTGTGACGGCGATACGATCGATATCTGCAAGCGTCCTGTCGGCGGCGAGTAGTGCCTCGTCGACGAACTCCATCAAACGCTCGGCGTGGCCGCGTCCAATGTTCGCACCCGCGCAGGCCACGACCTCGGCGGACGCGCTGTCATAAACAGCAACGGAGCAACCGCTGCCGGATGTGTCGATGGCAAGCACTAACATGTCAGCCGCAATGGCCTCCCTCCATTGCTTCGCGCGCAGATCCGGCGCGAAGTGCCCTACAGCGCCCCGCGTCCTTCAGACGCGCAAAGGACGCGATAGCACTTTGAATTGCTGCATGTTTAAGGCATGCAGTGACGCCCGCTCCCGCGCGTGGTGGGCAGCGACGCGACAAGGCCGGATCAGACGGATTCGACTGCTTCGACTTCCGGGACAAAGTGGCGCAACAGGTTCTGGACACCGTGCCTCAACGTCGCGGTCGAAGACGGGCAGCCCGAGCATGCGCCCTTCATGTTCAGGAACACTGTGCCGTCCTTGAAGCCACGGAACGTGATGTCGCCACCGTCCTGGGCAACGGCCGGACGAACACGCGTTTCAAGCAATTCCTTGATCGTGGCAACGATCGCTTCGTCGCCCTCGTCGAAGAACTCGCCTTCCTGGTCCGCCTCCTCGGCGCGCCCGGCGCCCGACATGACCGGCTGGCCGGACATGAAATGTTCCATGATCAAGCCGAGGATGGCGGGCTTCAGGTGTTGCCACTCCTGCCCTTCCTTGCTGACCGTGATGAAGTCGTAACCGAAATAGACGCCGGTAACGCCCGGGATCGAGAAAAGCCGGGCCGCCAGGGGAGATCCCGCACGGGCTTCTTCTTCGCTCCGGAATTCGGCCGTGCCGTTCTCCATCACCACCTTGCCCGGCAGGAACTTGAGCGTGGCCGGATTTGGCGTGGCTTCCGTCTGGATGAACATCTTTCTCTCCGTTTCGCCGGAAGCGGTTCCCGCCGGCTCTTTAGAATTGTTCAAAAATATAGGTGCTTCGCGCCGGCCTCGCAAGGGCGCATCCCGTCGCACCAGGACTGTAACGATCGGGTCCCGGGAAGCGTGCGCAAGACGGCTTCTTCCCGATTTGGCAACGGCGCGATTGCGGACGGAAAGCCTTCGCGCACCTTCCCTGGAATTGCTCTAACTCAGTGCGTCTATTTCCTCGTCCGTCAGCATATCGGGAATGACGGTCACGGGGATCGGAAAGGCCGCGGCCTTCCCCGCGATGGACGACACCAACGGCCCCGGCCCTTCCTTCGCCGATCCCGCTGCAAGCACAAGAATGGCGATGTCGCGGTCGTCCTCGATCACGGCGTGGATCTGCTCCGTGGCGATCCCTTCCCGAATGACGATTTCCGGTTCGATACCGATGTTTTCGCGCACCGTCTGGGCCACCTTTGCCAGCGTCGCCTCGGCCTCTTCACGCGCTTCCGCCCGCATGATCTCCTCGACCCCCAGCCACTGCTGGAAGTCGCCATCGGCGATCACGTAGAGCAGCACGAGGCCGCCGTTGGAGTTCTTCGCGCGCATACCGGCATAATGCACGGCTCGGTTGCATTCGGGTGTATCGTCGATCACCGCCATGAATTTGCGGCGATGACCTTCCAGTCGCGAGAGTCGGGTTGAAACCATGCGGCGAACATTACATTGCCGTTCGCCGCCCGCAAGGTCTCATTTTTGCGCGCTACTGCAAAAACCCGATGATTTCGCGAACCTCGCGCATCGTCTTTTCGGCACGCGCCCGCGCCCGCTCGCCGCCGCTCCTCAGGATTGCGTCGATGTGCGCAGTATCATCCATCAGGCGACGCATCTCGCCGGTGATCGGCGACAGCACGTTGACGGCAAGATCGACCAGAGCCGGCTTGAAGATCGAGAACTGCTGGCCGCCGAACTCGGCGAGAACCTCATCCTTCGTCTTGTCGGAAAGCGCCGCATAGATGCCGACGAGGTTCTCCGCCTCCGGACGGCCGGCGAGGCCGTCGACTTCGCTCGGAAGCGCGTCGGGGTCGGTCTTGGCCTTGCGGATCTTCTTCGAGATCGTCTCGGCATCATCCATCAGGTTGATGCGCGACAGATCGGAGGGATCGGATTTCGACATCTTCTTCGTGCCATCGCGCAGCGACATGACGCGTGGCGCCGGCCCGCCGATCAAGGGCTCGACGGGCGGGAAATAGGCATGGATCGGCTCTTCGCCGACGACGATATCGACGCCGTAGCCGCGCTGCCGGATATGCTCCATGAAGTCGATGTTGAATTTCTGGGCAATGTCGCGCGTCAGTTCCAAGTGCTGCTTCTGGTCGTCGCCGACCGGGACATGCGTGGCACGGTAGACGAGGATGTCGGCCGCCATCAGGCTAGGATAGGCGAGCAGGCCGAGCGAGGCGTTTTCGCGATCCTTGCCGGCCTTGTCCTTGAACTGGGTCATCCGGTTCATCCAGCCGATGCGCGCGACACAGTTGAAGATCCAGGCAAGCTCGGCGTGCTGCGGCGCGGCCGACTGGTTGAAGACGATGTGCTTCTCAGGGTCGATGCCCGACGCGATAAAGGCGGCCGCGATCGAGCGGATCTGGCCCGGCAGGTCTTCGTGCACGAGTTGCGCGGTGATCGAGTGCAGGTCGACGACGCAATAGATGCAGTCGTTGTTTTCCTGCAGGGCGACGAACTTGCGGATCGCGCCGAGGTAATTGCCGAGATGCAGGTTGCCGGTCGGTTGTACGCCGGAAAATACGAGCGGCTTGAATTCGTTCATGTCGTCCTCAATCGGGCTTGTGGAGGGCCCGTCTCCAGTTGATATCCGCCGCGCTTATGCACGGCAGCCAAAGTGCAATCAAGGGGGTGTGGGCGTGCGAGGGATCACGACGCCGGCTGCAACAGATCCCAAAGGTTGCCGAACGGGTCGGCAAACACCGCGACCGAACCGTAGGCTTCGTGGCGGGGCGCCTCGCGAAATTCGACGCCGGCGGCCAGCATCGCCGCATGATCACGGGCAAAGTCGTCGGTAAACAGGAAGAACCCGACCCGTCCGCCGGTCTGGTTGCCGATCGCGGCCCGCTGTTTTTCGCCGTCGGCCCTGGCGAGAAGCAAGGCCGTCTCCGCGGCACCTTTCGGCCGAACGAGCACCCAGCGCTTGCTGCTGCCGAGGTCCGTGTCCTCGATCAGATCGAAACCGAGCTTGCCGCAGTAGAAGGCGATGCCGTCGTCGTAATCCGGCACGACGATGGTGACGCGCGCGACCGTCTGTTTCATGATGCGTCGGGCTCCTGGTTGACCGCAGCTTCGCCCGGAGCGCCAGCGGCCCTGCGCTTCAGACTGCGACGGATCATGCCGAGGCTCGCGCCGCCGAGGGCAAAGGCGAAAGCGAAATAGATCACCATCGCCGCCGCCACCAATCCGCAGAGGGTTATGGCCCGCGTCAGGAGCGGCGCGGCGGAGGAAAGCGGAACCGCCAGCCACTGGACCGCAAAATGCAGCGCGGCGGCCATGATCGCCGCGGCGATCACCAGGCGCGGGATCCGGGTCAAAAGCGGAATGTCACGCCCCCAATGGCCACGCCAGACGAGGGTTGCGAACAACAGTACGGCATTCACCCAGCCGGCGATGATCTCCGCCGTGGCGATGCCGCTCGCGGCGAGCGTCGGAAACAGCGTCAAGGCCAGCGACACGTTCACCACCACGGAAATGGCGGCGAAGATCATCGGCGTGCGCGTGTCCTCACGTGCAAAGAACCCCGGAATGAACGCCTTGATCAGCACGAAAGCCGGCAGACCCAGACCGTAGATCGCCAGGATATGACCGACCACGACGGTCGATTCCTGTGAAAACTTGCCGCGCTCGAAGAGCAGCCGGACGATCGGTTCCGACATGACAAGCAGCGCGGCCGCGGCCGGCAGCGTCAGGAACAGCGTGAATTCGACGGAGCGGTTCTGCAGGTTCGATGCTTCGCTGAGATTGCCGGCGCGCAGCGCCCGTGAAAGTTCCGGCAGCAGCACGGTCGCGACCGCGATGCCGACGACGCCGAGCGGAAGCTGGTAGATACGGTCGGCATAGACGAGCGACGACACGGCCCCCGACTTCGCCGAGGCGATGTTGGTGTTGATCAAAAGGTTGATCTGGGTGATGCCGCCGGTGATCGCCGCCGGCAGCGCCAGCACCAGAAGCCGCCTGACATTCGCCGTCAGCCGTGGGCGGCGGAGCCCGATCCGGATCCCGGCACTGCGCACAGCGAACCAGACGATCGCGAGTTGCACCAACCCGGCAGCCAGGACGCCCCAGGAAAGGCTGTAGCCGACGGCAATCGCGTCTTGGCCGCCATACCAGGCATAGGCAAGAACGCCGATCAGAATGACGTTCAGAAACACCGGCGCGATCGCCGCGGCGAAGTAGCGGTGCAGCGAGTTCAGCATGCCCGCCATCATCGCCGCCAGCGACATGCAGGCGAGATAGGGGAACATGATCGTCGCGAAGGTTACAGTGCTTGCGAACTTCGCCGGATCATTGGCAAAGCCCGGGGCTATCAACTCCCGCACGATGAACGGCATCGCCAGTTCCATGGCGATCGTCAGAAACAGGAGAACGGTGAAGAGCACACCGAAAACCTCTTCGGAAAAGCGACGGGCGCCGTCCATGCCGCGGGCTTCGATCTCCTTGGCGAAAAGGGGCACGAAGGCAGAGTTGAAAGCGCCTTCGGCAAAAAGCCGGCGGAAGGTGTTGGGCAGGCGGAAGGCGGTGTTGAAGGCGTCGGCAACCGGTCCGGTGCCGAGCGCCGCCGCCATGAAGGTTTCGCGGACGAAGCCGAAGATGCGGCTTCCAAGCGTCGCACCGCCGACGGTTGCAAATTTCTTGACCAGACTCATGTTTCGGCTTTTGTCGTTTTGGAGGCGTGCGAGGCGCGCGGTGCGGGGGCCGGCGCGATGATGCCGGAGGGCATTCGGTCACGGACCTCGTCGACCTCGCCCGCGAGCACAGCCTTGAGGCGCGCCGCGATGTTCATCTGCCGGTTCTCGCTGGTGATCTTCGAGCCGACCAGATCGGTCACGTAGAAGGTGTCGATCACTTTCTCGCCGAATGTGGTGATATGAGCCGAGGCGATGTCGAGCGAGAGGTCGGAAAGCACCGCCGTGACCTCGGAAAGAAGACCGGTTCGGTCGAGGCCCTCGACCTCGATCACGGTGAACTTGTTCGACAACGTGTTGCTGATCGTCACTTCCGGCGTGACCGTGAAGGCCTTGCTGCGCTTCTTCACGCGCGTGCGGCTGGCGATCACTTCGGGCAGCCGCTTGCGGCCGGACAGCACATCCTCGATCAGCTTGCCGATGCTCGCCGCCCGGCGCATCTCGTCCTCGTCGACCGGAAACTCCCGGTTGACCAGAATCGTGTCCAGTGCCCGTCCATCAGACGTCGTGAAGATCTGGGCGTCGACGATGTTGGCGCCCGCCGCCGCACAGGCCCCCGCAATCACCGTCAGCAGGCGCGGATGGTCCGGGGAAAGCACGGTGATTTCGGTGATGGCGTGGAACTGGTGCGTGCGCACCATGGTCGCAAGCGTCTTGTCGGCCCGGTCCGCATCGCGAATGAACGCCGCATGCCGAACCTGATCCTCGAGCGCCACCGAAAGAAGGTAAGGCTGATAATGCAGCCGCACATAAGCCTCGCGGTCCGCTTCGGACCAATCGGTCAGCGCCTCCTCCAGCATGTGGGCCGCATGTTTTGCCCGCTCCTTTCGCGACAATTCCGAGAAGCCGCCGGAGAGCAGAAGTTCGGTCTCGTAGTAGAGCGTGCGCAGCAATTGCCCCTTCCAGCCGTTCCACACGCCCGGCCCCACCGCGCGGATGTCGCAAACCGTCAGGATGAGCAGCATTTTCAGGCGGTCGAGCGACTGCACGCGCTCGGCGAAATCGACGATGGTCTTGCGATCGTTGAGGTCGCGGGTCTGGGCCACCAGCGACATGCTGAGGTGCTCCTCGACCAGCCAGACCACGGTTTCGGTCTGCTTCGGCGAAAGCCCCAAACGCGGGCAGAGCTTGCGGGCCACCTTGGCGCCGGCGACCGAGTGGTCCTCCGGTCGGCCCTTGGCAATGTCGTGCAGAAGCACGGCGACATAGAGAGCCTCGCGATCCTCGATGCCTGGCATCAGCGTCGCCGAAAGCGGATGCGCCTCCTCCTCGATGCCGCGCTCGACCCGCGAGAGAATATCGACCGTGCGCAGCAGATGCTCATCCACCGTGTAATGGTGATACATGTTGAACTGCATCATCGACACGATCTTGCCGAAATCCGGGATGAAGCGGCCGAGGACGCCGGACTCGTTCATGCGCCTCAGGATCAGTTCCGGATTGCGCCTGGACGTCAGGATCGACAGGAACAGCCTGTTGGCTTCTTCATCGTCACGCAGTTGAGGCGTAATCAGGCTCAGCGAGCGGGTCACCTGCTTCAGCGCGGCCGGATGGAACTCAAGGCCGTTTATGTCGGCGACGTGGAAGAGCCGCAGAAGGTTTACCGGATCGCGCTTGAAAACATCGGGGCTCGACAGCGTGATGCGTCCGCCATCGTCGACGAAGTCGAGCGTGCCGGCGATCTTGCGGGTACGATGCTTGAAACGGCTGATCACCCCGGAAATCCCCGGTGCGTCCTTCGCCTGCTGGTCCTCGAGCGCGGCGCAGAAGATGCGCGTCAAATCACCGACGTCCTTGGCGACGAGGAAATAGTGCTTCATGAAGCGCTCGACAGCCGAGAGGCCCGGATGATCGTGATAGCCAAGCGCCTCGGCGATCTCGCGCTGGATGTCGAAGGACAGCCGTTCTTCCGCCTTGCCCGTCAGGAAATGCATGTGGCAACGCACCGCCCAGAGGAAATCCTCCGATTTCTGGAACAGCTTGTATTCCTGTCGTGACAGGACGCCGAGCTTGACGAGGTCGGCCGAGTCCTTGACCCGGTAGAAATACTTGGCGATCCAGAACAGCGTGTGCAGATCGCGAAGCCCGCCCTTGCCCTCCTTGATATTCGGCTCGACAAGATAGCGGGTGTCGCCCGCCTTGCGATGGCGCTGGTCGCGCTCGGCAAGCTTGGCTGCGATGAAATCGGGACCGGTGTTGCGGACAATCTCGTGGTCGAAGCGCGTTTCAAGTTCGCTCGCCAGCGCCTCGGAACCGCAAATGTAGCGGCATTCAAGGATCGCCGTGCGAATTGTCATGTCGGCGCGTGACAGCCGGATGCATTCCTCGATCGTTCGCGTGGCATGACCGACCTTGAAGCCCACGTCCCAGAGAACATAGAGCATGAACTCGATCGCCGGCTCGGCCCAGACCGCCTTTTTTGCTGGCAGCAGGAAGAGAAGGTCGATGTCCGACCCCGGCGCAAGCGTTCCGCGTCCGTAGCCGCCGACGGCCGTCACAGCTATGCGAGACGCCTCCGGCGCCTTCGCCGCGTCGAAAACCTCGTTCAGCACGAAATCATGCAGGAGGGTGATGAGCTGGTCCTGGAGCCAGGAGATGCGTTCGGCGCATTTGATGCCGGCGCCGTCAGCGGCCAGCAGTTCGCGCGCCCTGGCGCGGCCCTCAAGATTGGCCTGCTTGAATGCGGCGAGCAGAGCTTGGCGCATCGGTTCTCGCTGCTCCGCATGGGCAGAGGCGATGAAGCTCAATCTCGCTCGCAGCGCCGCAACATCGAGAATTTCGGGAAAGGAAGTTTCGTGTCTGGCCATGAAGTGCCGAGGGGCGTCCTGTCCGACTGGTTGGGTATTCCGCTGCATCTGCCAGCGCTCCTGCATGTCGCCGTGGACCGGCCGGAAACATGCAGCATTTTCACAATGCCACGTCCTTTGCGCCCACCGCATGTTTCCTTAAATCAGAGCGATTTGAGGATAAAAACAAGCGGCAAGTTAAAGTGCTACAGCGACCTTTGTGCGTCTGAAAGACACGCGGCGCTGTATAGCCTTTCTGTCCGGCAAATAACAGGGAAAATCGGCGCAACATGCAACTACCCGGTCAATGCTCGTCCTCGGGAACGATCAGGCGGCGCCCAGTTGTTTCTTCAACGAATAGAGCGCGTCGAGGGCATCGCGCGGCGTCATGTCGTCGGGATTGAGCGCCTTCAGCGCCTCTTCGACCTTCGAAGGGCCGGCCCTCGTTGCCGCTTCCTCGCGCCGTATGGCGACCTGGAAAAGCGGCAGATCGTCGATCAGCTGGCTTGCCGGATTCTTGCGGTCGGCGTCCTCGAGCTTGGCGAGCACGTCCTTGGCCCGCGCGACGACCGACGCCGGCAGGCCGGCGAGCCGCGCGACCTGGATGCCATAGGACCGATCGGCGGCACCGGGACCGACCTCGTGCAGGAAGATCACGTCACCGTCCCATTCCTTGACCCGCATCGTCGCGTTCGAGAGACGGCCGAGCTTTTCGGAAAGCACTGTCAGCTCGTGGAAATGGGTGGCAAAAAGCCCGCGGCATCGATTGACCTCGTGCAGGTGCTCGACCGCCGCCCAGGCAATCGACAGGCCGTCGAAGGTCGCGGTGCCGCGGCCGATCTCGTCGAGGATCACCAGCGAACGGTCCGTCGCCTGATTGAGGATTGCCGCCGTCTCGACCATTTCGACCATGAAGGTCGAGCGGCCGCGGGCGAGATCGTCGGACGCGCCGACGCGGGAAAAAAGCCGGTCGACGATGCCGATATGCGCCGCCGCTGCCGGGACGAACGACCCCATCTGCGCCATGATCGCAATCAGCGCATTCTGGCGCAGGAAGGTCGATTTACCGCCCATGTTGGGGCCGGTGAGCAGCCAGATCGCCCCGCCGTCGTGACCGTCCGGCGGCGACAGGTCGCAACCGTTGGCGACGAAGGCGTTGGCTGCCTGACGCCGGAGCGCCTGCTCGACGACAGGATGGCGCCCGCCGTCGATCGTAAACATCCGCGAGCGGTCGACCGCGGGGCGTGCGTAGTTCTGCTCTTCGGCAAGGACGGCGAGGCCGGTCGACACATCGAGCGTCGCGAGCGCCAGCGCCGCCGCCTTGATCGCCTCGGCATGTGCAACGACCTCGCCCGCCAGCGCCTCGAACGCTTCGAGTTCGATCGCAAGGGCACGGTCCGCCGCATTGGCGATCTTGGTTTCGAGCTCCGCGAGCTCGGTCGTCGTGAAGCGCATGGCATTCGCCATGGTCTGACGGTGTATGAAGCGCGCGCGCCCTGCGTCCGTGTCAATCATCGCGCCGGCATTTCCCGCAGTCACCTCGATGAAATAACCAAGCACGTTGTTGTGCTTGATCTTCAGCGATTTGATCCCGGTTTCCTCGCAATATTGCAGCTGCAGGCCGGCGATCACCCGGCGCGACTGGTCCCGCAACGCCCGCATCTCGTCGAGTTCGTCATGCGCTCCCTCGCGCACGAAGCCGCCGTCGCGCTTCAACAGCGGGAGTTCTTCGGCCAGCATCGACTCGAGCCTCACCAGCAACGCCTCCGGCAATGCCATGATCGCGGCATGCGCCTCGGTCAGTTCCGGCGACAGGCTGCCGCGCGACAATAGCGCCGATATCGCTGCTGCGGCCCGAAGCCCGGCCTGGATCGCGCCAAGGTCGCGCGGGCCACCACGGCCGAGCGCCAGCCGCGACAGCGCGCGCGGCATGTCGGGCGTGCGCCGCAGGGCGTCGCGCAGATCCGTCGTAAAAGACGGCTGGTCGGCCAGGACCTCAATGGCATCGAGCCGCGTGTTGATCCGATCGGGATCGGTCAGCGGCGACATCAGCCGCTCCGCAAGAAGCCGTGCGCCGCCGCTCGTCACCGTCCGGTCGAGGGCCCTGAGCAACGTTCCCTCGCGGGCGCCGGAAAGCGTCTTGACCAGTTCCAGGTTGGCGCGGGTCGCCGGATCGATGAAGAGCGTCGAGGCGGCGCTTTCCCGCTCCGGAATCCCGAGCGCCGGACGTTCGGCAAGCTGGGTCTTCTCGACATAGGAGATCGCCGCCGAGGCCGCCGCGAGCTCGGCGCGCGAGAAGGTGCCGAAGCCGTCAAGGGTCTTCACGCCGTAATAGCGGGCAATACGGCCTTCGGCCGTCGCGCTGTCGAACAGCACCGCCGGCTGCGGCACCGCCACCCGGCCGAGCACGTCGAAAACCGGCCGGAGTTCCGGGTCGTGAAAGACGGTATCCGGCAGGATCAGTTCACGCGGCTCGATCCGCAGTATATCGGCAAGCAGGCGGCCTTCGGCCGTCTCGGCAAGTCGGAAGATGCCCGTCGATATGTCGATCCAGGCAAGCGCATAGGCCGGTTCTGAGCCGCTGCGGATACGGGCCAGCGCCATCAGATAGTTCGATTCTGCCGGCGAAAGCAGCTTGTCCTCGGTGATCGTTCCCGGCGTCACCAGCCGGACAACGTCGCGGCGCACGACCGACTTGCTGCCGCGCTTCTTCGCTTCGGCCGGATCCTCGACCTGTTCGCAGACGGCGACACGGAAACCAACGGCGATCAGCTTCTGCAGATAATCGTCGGCCGCGTGAACCGGCACGCCGCACATCGGGATCTCCTGCCCCAAGTGCTGGCCGCGCTTCGTCAGGGTAATCCCGAGCGCACGCGAGGCTTCGACCGCATCCTGGAAGAACAGTTCGTAGAAGTCGCCCATCCGGTAGAACAACAGCGAATCCGGATTGTTCGCCTTGATCTCGATGTACTGCTCCATCATCGGAGTCGCGGTTGAGCGGCTCTCCTCGCTTGCCAGATCGGACACGGAAAGGACATCGCCCGTGCGGCTCGATGGGTCTGTCACGAAATTCATGATTGTTCCAAAAAAAGAGATGTCACACTATCCGCAAGCATTTATAGACGACAATAACAAAGAGGCTGACCTCGGCGGTCGCCCACAGGAGGTTGAGGAAACATGCCGGCTACCGACAAGACCGACCGCACGGTGACAAGCGTCACCGCCCAGGAAGCGCTCGATTTTCACTCACAAGGTCGGCCCGGAAAACTGGAGATCGCCCCGACAAAGGCGATGGCGACGCAGCGCGACCTGTCGCTCGCCTACTCGCCCGGCGTCGCCGTGCCCGTGAAGGCGATCGCCGAAGACCCGGCAACCGCCTATGACTACACGACGCGCGGCAACATGGTCGCGGTGATTTCCAACGGTACGGCGATCCTCGGCCTCGGCAATCTCGGTGCGCTTGCCTCGAAGCCGGTCATGGAAGGCAAGTCTGTCCTGTTCAAGCGGTTTGCCGACGTCGATTCGATCGACCTCGAAGTCGATACGGAGAATGTCGACGAATTCGTCAACTGCGTGCGCTTTCTCGGCCCGTCTTTCGGGGGCATCAACCTCGAGGACATCAAGGCGCCGGACTGTTTCATCATCGAGCAGCGGCTGCGCGAGGTCATGGACATTCCGGTATTCCATGACGACCAGCATGGCACCGCGATCATTGCCGCCGCCGGCCTTATCAACGCGCTGGCGCTTACCGGGCGTGACTTCAAGACGACCAAGCTCGTCTGCAACGGCGCGGGCGCTGCGGCCATCGCCTGCATCGAGCTCATCAAGGCGATGGGTTTCAACGGGGAAAACGTCATTCTCTGCGATACCAAGGGCGTGATCTACAAGGGTCGCACGGACGGGATGAACCAGTGGAAATCGGCGCACGCGGTCGACACCGACCGCCGGACGCTGGCCGAGGCGCTGGAGGGTGCCGACGTGTTCTTCGGACTGTCCGCGAAGGGTGCGCTTTCGACGGAGATGGTGCTTTCGATGGCGCCGAAACCGATCATCTTCGCCATGGCCAATCCGGATCCCGAAATCACGCCGGAGGAAGTCGCCCGCATCCGCGACGACGCGATCGTCGCGACCGGCCGTTCCGACTACGCGAACCAGGTCAACAACGTTCTCGGCTTCCCCTATATCTTCCGCGGCGCCCTCGACGTGCGCGCCTCGACGATCAACGACGCCATGAAGATCGCTGCGGCGGAAGCCCTTGCGAGTCTTGCGAAGGAGGACGTGCCGGACGACGTCGCCGCCGCCTACCAAGGCAACCGGCCACGCTTCGGGCCGCAATACATCATTCCTGTTCCCTTCGATCCGCGCCTCATCTCGGCGATCCCGATTGCCGTTGCGAAGGCAGCCATGGAAACGGGCGTCGCGCGCAAGCCGATCGAGGATCTCAACGCCTATGGGCAGCAGCTTTCGGCGCGGCGCGACCCGATCGCCTCGACGCTGCAGCGCATCTTCGAACGCGTCCGCCGCCAGCCGAAGCGCATCGTCTTTGCCGAAGGCGAGGAAGTGCAGATGATGCGCTCCGCGATCGCCTATGCCAACCAGGCGCTCGGCACGGCAATCCTGCTCGGGCGCGAGGAGCAGATGCGCGAAACCGCCGAGCGGGAAGGCATCGACCTCAACCGTGCCGGCATCCAGATCGTCAACGCACGCCTCTCCAAGCGCGTCGGCGCCTATACCGATTTCCTCTATGCCCGGCTCCAGCGCAAGGGCTACCTTTTCCGCGACGTGCAGCGGCTGATCAACAACGACCGCAACCACTTCGCTGCCTGCATGGTGGCGCTCGGCGACGCCGACGGCATGGTGACGGGCCTGACGCGCAACTATTCGACGGCGCTCGAAGACGTGCGCCGCTGCATCGACGCCAAGCCCGGTCACCGGGTCATCGGCGTATCGCTCGCGCTCTGCCGCGGCCGCACGGTACTCGTCGCCGACACCGCGGTCCACGACATGCCGACGGCCGAGGAACTGGCCGACATCGCCGAGGAAGCCGCCGGGCTCGCCAAGCGCCTTGGCTATGTGCCGCGCGTCGCGATGCTCGCCTATTCGACCTTCGGCCACCCCTCGGGCGAACGCTCCGAAAGGGTGCGTGAAGCGGTGAAGATCCTCGACAAGCGCCGCGTCGATTTCGAATACGACGGCGAAATGGCGGCCGACGTGGCGCTCAATGCCCGGGTCATGGAGCAATATCCGTTCTGCCGGCTTTCCGGCACCGCCAACGTCTTGGTCATGCCGGCGTTCCACTCCGCCTCGATATCGACCAAGATGCTCCAGGAACTCGGCGGTTCGACGGTTATCGGCCCGCTGCTCGTCGGCCTCGACAAGTCGGTGCAGATCGCGTCGATGTCGGCCAAGGATTCGGACATTGTCAACATGGCTGCAATCGCCGCCTACAATGCCGGGACCTGACGGCTACAGCGCCGCGCGTCTTATCAGACGCGCAAAGGTCGCTGTAGCACTTTGAATTGCTGCATGTCTTTGTCCTTAAATCGAGGTCGATTTAAGGAGGCATGCAGTGACAAACGATGCACGATTTCGAGACACTTGCTGTTTCGGCCGCAAACATTGCTTGGCGGAACGTACAGCAATGGCACACAGAATCCCAATAAAACAAGAGCCCACTTCTCCGGCAAAAGGAAGTGGGCTCAATACATTATGGCAGATCCATCGCTTAGGTCATAAAAATGCGAGGAAATTGACTGCAATATACGCGCCCCCAGACGCACTGCAAATCTTTCCCTTTATTTTTTACATTCCTTCGTCATGAAATCCAGATCAACCATAGAAATACACTTCGACCTTTCAACAAGGAAAGTCAAACACATCCTTAACAACTGGTTAATACTGCAGTCCGCCGCTCAGGAGATGGTCGAAGAAAACCGCCCGGCGTCTGCGCCGTAGTAGTTGAGGTAGCGACCGGAAATATTGCTGATGGGCAACACGATCAACACGTCGGTCGTGCGGAAAGCATGATCGACGACAGCGCCGTCGCCGACCATCGCACCGAGCCGCATGTAGCCCTTGATCAGCGGCGGAAGAGCAGAAAGCGCCTTCTTCGGGTTGATTGCTTCCGAGGGCATCAGGTCCATGGTCCGATGAAGCTCCGGCCGAGCGGAAACCGCCCATTCACCCTGGGCAAGAACATTGTGGTGCAGGAAGGAGAGCGCCAACGCGTGCTCTTCCGGAACGACCCCCGGGAACGAGCCGCATCCGAACATCGCGTCGACGCCATGTTTCAACGCGTAGGCCCAATTGCCCTGCCAGAGCAGTTCGACGGTTCGCTTCGTCCGATAGTCCGGCAGCACGCAGGAGCGGCCGAGTTCCATGAAACGCTTGCCCGGATGGCGCGCAAGCAGTTCGGCGATTGCAAACTCCGAAGCCGAGTAGAAGCCGCCGGCCCGTTCAGCGACGTCCTGCCGCAACAGCCGATATGTGCCGACGATCTGGTCTTCCGGATCGCCTTCGATCGACGTATCGAGAACCAGCAGATGATCGCAAATCGAATCCCAGCTGTCGACGTCGCGCTTGCGCCGCTCGGCATCCGGCCCCACCTGCGCCTTCATCTCCTCGACGAAGACCTTGTAGCGTACCGCCTGTGCAGCATCGACCTCGGCGGCGGAGCGGGCAAGCCGCGTCTCGAGATTGGCGATCCGCCCGAGAACATCGGTTGCCGGGGTCGCAATCGTCTTGCGGATGCAAGCCTGTGGAGTGTCAATCACGTTCGTCGAATCCAGAAGTTCGATCGTCATCCGTGTTATCCCGAATCGCCTGTGTGCCTGCCGGGCTTAAACCACGTTTGTGCTACAAGATAGTGACACCGGGACGGCTTACAACCCCAGCATCGCGGGGATGGCCGGCGTACCGGACGCTAGCGCATCGGCCCGAAAATCGGAATCGATTTTCGGAAAGCACGATGCGTAGATTCAAAGACTTACAGCACTTTGAATTGCCGCATGTTTCTATCCTTGAATCGGCAACGATTTACGGAAGCATGCAGTAGCTCTTCAGGCTTCGAGAAGGCGTGCAATTTCGGCGGTCAGGCGCACCGGTTCCGGCGGCTTCGGCAATACCGAGTCCGCTCCGGCCGCGAGCAGGAGTTCGTGCAGGTCACCGTGTGTATCCGACGTCAGGACGATAACGGGCAGCCGGCGGCGCCGCCCGGCCGTTTCCTGTTCGCGCAGCCGCTTCAGCATCATCAGGCCATCGCCACCTGGCATGTTGAGGTCGGTGAGGATCAGGCGTGGCCTCTCGCGCACGGCTTCGTCAGGATCGTGCAATGCGCGATCCAGGCTGGTGAAATCGCCAACGTGGCGCACCATATAGCCCGCCCGACGAAGAATCGTCCGCAAGATGAGTGCATTGACCGGATCGTCCTCGGCAAGGAGAATATCGTGATCGCCCCGTTCGCCCGGCGGCAACGCCTCCCGGAGGATCGGCCGGTTATCGTTGATCGCGTCCCGTTTCTCGATGCCCTTCAGCCGCCCGAGCAGAACCTCCACCAGCGACTTTTCACGCAAGGGGCGGACAAGCCATGCCTCATAGCCGTCGATCTGATTCACCGGGTGAGCGGTGCGCTCCTCCGGGTTGATAAGGTAGGTCCGGCGCAGCTTGAGGCCGGCGATCTCCGGTCGTAGCGCAAGGAGACGGCGGAACTGCTCCGAATGGCGATGGTCAACGATGATATCGGTCAGCGGCAAGTCGTTCGACAAGACGGCGGCGATGATGGCGTCGGCGGCGGCAAGCGTCGGTGCGCGGTGACACACGCCGCAAAGCGTCGTAATCGTTGCGGCGAGCGCGTTCGAGACCGGGCCATCGGGAGCCAGCACCAGCACGTGCGCGCCAGATAGCACGCCATCTCGTGCGGAGGCGGAAGGCGCCCCGATCAACGGAAAGCGGACTTCGAACCGGCTTCCTCGACCGGAGGCGCTTGAAGCGGTCAGGCTGCCGCCGAAGGCCTCCATGATCCGGCGCGATATCGCCAGCCCCAGGCCGGTTCCCTTGGCGCGCTGACTATCGTCCCCTGCCTGCTCGAATTCCTCGAAGACGCGCCCGAGTTCATCGGCCGACATGCCGGGGCCGGTGTCGTCGATCCGGATTCTGACGCGGCCGTCGGCAATGTCGGCGGCAACGAGGACGCCACCGGTCTCAGTGAATTTCACCGCATTGCCGATCACGTTGAACAACACCTGCCTGAGACGTGCAGCATCGAACACCATCACCGCCGGCACGTCGGCTGCAACGGTGGCGGCGATCTCTATGCCTTTCTCGTGCGCGCGGTGCGCGAGCATCTCCACCACGCTCTCGATGACGAGGCGCAGGTCCTGCTGCGACGGGCGTAGCTGGAACCGCCCGGCTGAAAGCGAAGAAAAGTCGATCAGATCCTCGACCAGTTGAACCAATGCGTGGCCGGATTGCTGCATGCCGGCGAGGTAGTTTTTCTGCTCGGCCGACAGCCGGGTCTGGCTCAGCAGGTGACTCATGCCCAGAATACCGGAGAGTGGCGTGCGAACCTCGTGGCTGACGGTAGCAAGAAGGCGCGACTTCGCTCGGCTCGCCTCCTCGGCACGGCGGCGGGCTTCCTCCCGTTCGCGCGCGGCGCGCGTCTCCTCGGTCACGTCGCGGGCAATGCTGTGACGCATCAGCCTGCCGGTCGCGGGCTCGCGGGCGATCACGTCATGCCAGTCGTAAAGGCGGATTCCCCTGGGCGTCGAGATACGTGCAAGATAGTGGTTTGGCTCGGGCTTCGGCTCGAAGCTCAGGCCTATGGCGGCGCAAGTCAGTCCGCGCACGTCGACGCGGGCACAGACCTCGTGAAGAACAGTGTTGGCGTAGACGATCTGGCCGTCCATGGTGCGCACGACGGCAAGATCGCCAAGTCCGTCATGAATTGTCGAAAGCAGGGCCGAGGTTTCAAACCGCTGCCAGTCTTCATCAGAGGCGGTTTCACGTAACGTTCCCCTTCGTCCGCCGGACGCCTCGATGCCCTCGGCCAGAAGTAGCAAGGCCCCGGCAAGGCCGCCCATAGCGACAATTGCCGAATAGAGGGGAAGGCCGTTCGCCGCGCCCGCCGCAAAGAGGATCACCGCGGCGGCAATACCTGCGACGGCGCAGGCGGCGCGCGCCGGCCAATAGCCTCCGGCGTCAGCCGCCGACGGTGCAACCCCGCCCGCACGGACTCCCGTGCCGAAACCGGACTCGATCCGCCGCTGCAGTCGTGACGCTTCGCTCATGCCATCGACGTAGCATGACAAGCCTTCCGAATGCCTTCAGCCCGTTTTTAAAGTTTTAGCGATCGCGCCTTTTCGCCAGCATGAGCTCGTCGAGGATGATCGCGCCTGCACCGACCGTGATGAAGCTGTCCGCGAGGTTGAAAACCGCAAAGGACCAATTGGCCGTGTGAAACAGGATATAGTCGATGACGTAGCCGAAGAGCAGCCGGTCGACGAGGTTACCCAACGCGCCCGCGATGATCATCGCATAGCCGAGATGGGCGAAGAACCGGTCTTTCGGCGTGCGGCGCCAAAGCCAGAGCACGAAGCCGACGACGGCCAGACGCATGCCGACGATGAACCAGTCTTCCATCCCCGAAAGCATGGAGAAGGCGACGCCGTAGTTGTAGGTCCGGTAGAGCGCAAGCATGGGAATGACCGCGACCGCCTGCTGAAAGGGCAGCAATGTCTCTACCAGATATTTGATGATCTGGTCGGCGACGAGCGCCAGCAGAATGAAGACCGTGATCGGCAGCGGCCTCGAAAACAAAACCTGCCGCTCGCTCATGCGCCGGCATCCAACGACAACAGGTGGCGACGCGCTTCGAACAACATGATCCCGGTGGCGATCGCGAGATTGAGCGAGTCCGCCCGGCCAGCCTGCGGGATGCGGGCGAGCGCGCCCGCTTCGCGGGCAAGCTCCTCGGGCAGGCCAGCCTGTTCGTTGCCCATCAGCAGCACCACCGGCTTCGACTTGTAGTCGATGGTCCGATAGTCGACCGAGCCAGCCAGATGCGTCGCCACGACCCTGACGCCGGCCGTCTTTTGCCACTTGACGAACTCTTCCGCGGTGGCACGCGCGACGGGCATGGCGAAGACGGAGCCCATCGTAGCCCTGACGGTCTCGAGCGAAAAAGGATCGGTGGTCTCGCCGACAAGGATGATGCCGGAGGCGCCGGCCGCATCCGCCGTCCGGATGATCGTACCGAGATTGCCGGGATCGCGGACGCGGTCGAGCGCCACATAGGTCTCGCCTTCCTCGGGTCGAACGTCCTTCAGCGCGCGATAACGCTGTTCGAAGATGCCGACCACCATCTGCGGATTGTCGCGCCGGGTGATCGTCGAGAGCACCTTCTCGCTGACCTCGAGCACCAGACCTCCCTTGGCGACCGTCTTGGCCGCCACCTGCTCGACCTGCGGCTTGCCCTTTGCCGCCTTGGCGTAGACGAGGATCTTGATCTTCCAGCCGAGATCGAGCGCATCGATCACCAGCTTCAGACCCTCCGCCATGAAGGACCGCGTCTCGTCGCGATGCTTCTTCTGCGCAAGCGAGCGGATGTCCTTGATGATCGGATTGGTGAGGCTGGTCACCTCCTTCACATGGCCGACGCGCGGCGTGCCGTGATCGCTTCTGTCAGTGTTCATTTGGGTACCCAGCGGCTGAAGAGTGAAGTGGAAAGCGCCCGCCCCGGCTCCTTGCCGTCGAGACCGCCCTCGCGGATGATCAGCTCTCCGGATTCGACCCGACCGCCGCGTCCGCGCATCGTTTCGCGCATGAGCTCGTGAATCGAATAGAAGCTCGCGCGGATTGAATAGGCCGTGAGGACAAGCCCGCGCGCCTCCGGCGACAGGATTTCGCGGCAGATGTCTAGCATTGCCGCCAGATGGTCGAAAAGCTGCCAAACCTCGCCGTTCGGGCCACGGCCGAACTTGGGCGGGTCGGTCAGGATGACGTCATAGCGGCTGCCGCGCCGTTCTTCGCGCTGGATGAACTTCATCGCATCGTCGCAGATCCAGCGGATCGGCAGTTTTTCGGCGCGCGCCAGCGTCTGGTTTTCGCGCGCCCAGCCGATCGCCTTCTTGGAGGCGTCGACATGCGTCACCTCGGCGCCCGCCTTGGCGGCAATCAGCGAAGCAACACCGGTGTAACCGAAGAGATTGAGAACCTTGAGCGGCCGCCCGGCCGTCGCCACCTGGTCCTTCATCCAGGACCAATGGGCAAGCTGCTCCGGGAAAACGCCGACGTGGCGAAACGACGTAAAGCGGCCGAGAAAATCCGTATCGAGAAGCTGCATCGGCCAGGTTTCGCCCAGCACCTCCCGGGGGAAACGCCAGCGCCCCATACCGTCTTCGTCGGTATCGCCCGTGAAGATCGCATCGGCCTTCTCCCAGATCGAGGCGGGAAGCGCCTTCGGCCAGAGCGCCTGCGCTTCGGGGCGGACGATGCGATAGGGTCCGTATTGTTCGAGCTTCTCGCCGTTGCCGCTGTCGATCAGATGGTAGCCTGCCGTCGCCGCTGTTTCGAGAATGAGCGGCACAGTCTCGGCCGGCTTGTCACCGGTTCTTTGCCTGACGGGACGCGTTGGCGCCGCCTCGTGGGCCGATCGCTGCCGATCACCCTTCTCTTCCGCGACCTTTGCGGGCAGTCCACCGCTCCTGGCCTTGAACCCGCCCTGCTTGACGGGTGGGTGCCTTTGCTCGTGATGGCCGCCTCGCGCCTCAGCGCCCCGGCCTTTCGCCGCCGTGACCGAGGCGTTCTTCGACCGCCGATCTTTTTCTTTCACGCGCTGATCCTTGGACTTCAATCAAATCACTCGGCGCATCCGCTCATAAGCCGAAGCCGCCCGATCGCGAACAAGCTCGCGTCCAAGCTGCCCCTCGCACCCAATGGCGGGCGGGCGATACGCTCAGACCGTGCAAATAGCACTGCCGATGCTCTTGGCAAAGCCGTTTCCGATTTGCCAAGATCGAAGCCGGGATCAGGACGGGAGGAACAGGCATGGAAATGACCGGCGAGGAACGCATCGCGGCGCGGCGCGACGCAGTTTGGCAATGCTTGAACGATCCGGAAATCTTGAGGCGATGCATTCCGGGCTGCCAGTCGCTCGAAATGAAATCGCCGACGGAGTTGACGGCCGTGGTCAAGGTGAAGATCGGACCCGTTTCGGCGACCTTCAACGGCAATGTCGTCCTTTCCAACCTCAATCCACCCCAGAGCTACACGATATCGGGCGAAGGCAAGGGCGGCATCGCCGGTTTTGCCAAGGGCGGCGCAGATGTCACGCTTGCCGAGGAGGGTGGTGAGACGGTGCTGCGCTATGACGTCAAAGCCGAGGTCGGCGGCAAAATCGCCCAGCTCGGCTCGCGCCTGATCGATTCGACATCGAGAAAGCTCGCGCAACAATTCTTCGCGGATTTCAACCTGGCAGTCAGCGGGGCGGCGGAAGCGGCAAGCTAATGAGCCGGCCGATCACGCGCAACACAAGGCGCGCTACAGCGCCGCGCGTCTTATCAGTCGCGCAAAGGACGCTGCAGCACTTTGAACCGCTGCATGTTTTTATCCTTAAATCGGCTACGATTTAAGGATACGTGCAGTAGATCAGTTCTGCGGCGCAGGCAGCGGTGTCTGCGATGCGAGTTTTTCCGCCTGGCTGCGCTGCTTTTCCGCCTCGCGATGCCACTTCGATGCCTCGTTGGCCTCGTTGCGGGCGCGGCGACGATATTTTCCCTGGCTGAGCCAGGTCACCCCGGCCCCGAGAATCAGCCCGACGATGACGGCGAGAAACAGGAACACGAAAAATGGAGCCGAAACGGAAAGTAGGCTGTCGGCCGGATTGAACGGATTGAACGCCAGGGTCACCGCCTGACGATTGGCAACGCTCAATACGATAAGGATGATCCCCAGGGGCACGAGTACAACGATATTGATCAGTTTCTTGAGCATGCATCCGCTCCGGCTGTCGCATCGATCCACGAAAATCGGCACGATTTTCGCAAGACACGATGCTCAGGTTCAAGGGTTATGGAGCCTTTCTCGTGCGCCGGAAAGACCACACCCGCTCCATCGATCCGAATTGTCGCGATCCAGAGCGCCGTGCGCTCAAGTGAACGCACAAAGGACGCTCTCGTGCTTTGTTTCCAGAGCATCTTATCCGCCTTCATCTGAAAGCGGGATGTTCTAGTCGTCGTCGTTGCCGTTCATACCGGGATTGAGCCGCTCGCGCAGTTCCTTGCCCGTCTTGAAGAAGGGCACCCATTTCTCTTCGACGAAGACGGAGTCGCCCGTGCGCGGATTGCGACCCGAGCGCGACGGTCTGTTCTTGACCGAGAAGGCGCCGAAGCCGCGTAACTCGACACGGTTTCCCGCCGCCAGTGCATCCGTGATCTCATCAAGAACCGCATTGACGATATTTTCGACGTCGCGGTGGTATAGATGCGGATTGCGTGCGGCCACAATCTGCACCAGTTCTGACTTGATCACTGTCGCCCCCTTGATTTTTTGCTTTTTCTGTCTGTTTCGTGGCTTCGACAGGCGTCACAACGCGCATTCTGAGCCAAAACGAGCCTCCGGCTCAGGGCAACATATGGCGCCTTCTCCTATTGTCCATCAACCTGCCAAACCGAAACAAGACCGTCAAGAAACAACTTCTCGCCACCGATTTTTTCGAGTCCCTTCATCGCCGGAAAAGCGTCATATCCCAAAGCCTTGATCCATTCGGAGACGGCGCCGCCGAGGCCGAAAGGCAATGTTCCCCGCGCCGCTTCCCAATCCACCACTGGTAGAGCCCTCGGAACGTTGCGGCTGGCGAGGAAAGCCCTGATCTCGTCGTCGCCGCCGAGCGTGTCGACGAGCCTGTCCTTCAGCGCCTGCCGCCCGGTGAAGATGCGGCCATCGGCAAGAACGAGCGCGTCCGGCCGCGGGATCTTGCGCCGTTCGGCGACAAGATCGACGAACCAGCCGTAGCTATCGTCGATCATCGCCTGGATCATCGCCCTCGCCTCGTCGCTCGGTGGATGGAAAGGAGAGGGTTCGGCCTTGAGCGGTCGCGATTTTATCGACTCGAGCGACACACCGAGCTTGTCCATCAGGTCCCTGACCTGCGGGTACTGGAAGATCACGCCGATCGAGCCGGTGATGGACGTCTCTCCGGCGACGATGTGATCACCGGCAAGCGCGATCATGTAGCCGGCCGAGGCGGCGAGCGTGCGGACGTCCGAAACGACCGGCTTCTTCGCGGCGACCTTGCGGATCGCCTTGTAGATGACCTCGCCGCCATAGGTGGTGCCGCCCGGCGACGAGATCGTCACGATGAGCGCCTTGACTGATTCGTTGTCGGCGATCCGTTCCAGCCGCTCGACCAGTTCCCGATTGTCCTGGATCAAGCCCGAGACGGCAACGCGTGCAACGTGTTGGCGCGCGCGCCCGGTCACCTCTCCCCAATCCGAGAAGGCATACAGCACGAGGCCCACACCCACGAGGATAGCGGCAGCAGCCCAACGCCAGAAGCTCAACTTGCGGCGCAGGCTGCGACGATCGGCTATGGCAAGTTCGTCCATGGGGTCTCTCCCGTTTTTCTTGGCTCGAGGTTCTGTCAGTCTCCAACGGAACATGCTATTTGCGCGAGCCGCGGCAAATTAGATAGCGGCGGTTGCTGGCCGTTAAAAGCCGCAACCGTTTTTTTCGCAGCCTTTCAAAGTTTTTGTCGTTCCATTGTCGGACGGCAAGAAAATAACCATATTCGCGGTGACTTACACCGTTGTATGTAAATGCGGGTCCTCCGGATCCGCCGAGACTCAAGGGAACCAACAGGCCTCTCCATGCTGAACGAAGCACGATTCCCCGGAATCTTTGCAGATTCGGGCACGAGTTCTTCCGATGCCTACGCTTCGGCAGCGCGACACTCTGCGCGGGTGAGGCGCCTCAAGGTCATATTGCCGCTTGTCGCCAGCGTTATCGCCATGATCTTCGTGGCCGTCTCCTTCGTGCGCGCCTTCCTGCCGGAAGAGCTGCAACTCGAGACGGCAACGATCGAGAACGGCAAGATCGTCATGCGGAATCCTGCGATCTCCGGTCGCAACAAGCAGGACATCAGCTATTCCATGAAAGCGCAGCGTGCGCTTCAGGACATAGCCAACCCGGACCTCATCACGCTCGAAACCATCCACGCCGAAATGCCGGTAAACGACACGTTGATCGCCACGGTGGATGCGGCAAGCGGCATTTACGATCGCGGCGCCAACACGCTCGATATGAACGCACCGTTCACGATTTCCATGAATAATGGCGTCAACGCCGATTTTCAGTCGGCCTATCTGGACATCAATGCCGGCGAGATGGAAACGAAGCGCCCGATCGCGATCAGTATGAACGGCGGATCGATCATTGCGCAGACGCTGCGAATGACAGATAAGGGACGTATTGTAACATTTGAGGGCATGGTCAAGGTCAATGTCGACCCGAGCGCCATCCGCAAGAACGCAAAATAGGACCTGGTGCACCCATGTCGGTCAAACCTGCCGTTTTTTTTAGAGTTTCAGCCAGTCTCGCTGTAGTCGGGCTCGGTGCGTTGATGATCGTTACCAGCGCTTCGGCACAGGCCACCTCCAGCCGGATGAGGGGCCTTCAGCTTTCGAACGACAAGCCTATCCAGATCGAGAGCGACAAGCTCGAGATCAAGGATCCCGAGAGCAAGGCGATCTTCACCGGCAACGTGAAGGTGGTCCAGGGCACGACCACGCTGCAGGCGGGCAGCATGACTGTCTTCTACAAGACGGAAGGCGGCGCCACGGTGACGAGCGGCAATGCCGATATCGACCGGATCGAGGTCAGTAACAAGGTGTTCCTCAGCTCTGGAGCGCAGCAGGCGACGGGCGACAGCGGCCTTGTCAACATGACCGAGCAGACGATCGTGCTCAAGGGCGAAAAGGTTGTCCTGTCGGAAGGCAAGAACGTCTTTGTCGGCTGCCAGTTGAACGTGCAGATGGATACGGGCGAGGCCCAGCTCGAGGCTTGCGGCGGCCGCGTGCAGATTCAACTTGACCCGCAGTCCCGCAAGCAGAACTGACGTAGACCGCTCGTGCAGATTCCTTTTCTTCACAAACGCAAACGGGTCAAAAAGCCGTCGGCGGGCCTCAGCGCCGTTCATGCGGTCGACAAGGCACGCTATGACGGCACCCTGATCGCCCGCGGCTTGACCAAATCCTATCGTTCGCGCTGCGTCGTCAACGGGGTCTCGCTCGTCGTGCGCCGCGGCGAGGCCGTTGGCCTGCTCGGCCCGAACGGCGCCGGCAAGACGACCTGTTTCTACATGATTACCGGCCTCGTGCCGGTCGACGAGGGCTCGATCGAGATCAACGGCAACGAGGTCACCACGATGCCGATGTACCGCCGGGCCCGTCTCGGCGTCGGCTACCTGCCGCAGGAAGCGTCGATCTTCCGCGGTCTGACGGTCGAGGAAAACATCCGCGCGGTGCTGGAGATCCACGACGAGAACCTCGATCGGCGCGAAAGCAAGCTCAACGACCTGCTTGGCGAATTTTCGATCACGCACTTACGCAAATCGCCGGCTATCGCGCTTTCCGGCGGCGAGCGTCGGCGCCTGGAAATTGCGCGGGCGCTTGCTACCGATCCGACCTTCATGCTGCTCGACGAGCCCTTCGCAGGCGTCGACCCGATCTCGGTCGCCGACATCCAGGCGCTCGTGCGACATCTGACCTCGCGCGGCATCGGTGTCCTCATCACCGACCACAATGTTCGCGAGACCCTCGGTCTCATCGACCGGGCCTATATCATCCACGCCGGGGAAGTTCTGACGCACGGCCGCGCCAACGACATCGTCACCAATCCGGATGTCCGTCGGCTCTATCTCGGCGATAATTTCAGCCTGTAGGCGACATTGCGGGCGAATCCGCTGCTCCCGCCCGCAACCGCGCTTGACCAAAACTCCTTAATAAGCAATTTTTGGGCCAACTAAGAAAAAGGCCTGTCGAAAATCACCCATGGACACGGCCTTCGGAGATCGTGACGGGGGTTACGCGTCAGCATGGCTTTGTCCGCCAGCCTATATCTGCGCCAGTCTCAGTCGCTGGTGATGACGCCGCAACTGATGCAGTCGATCCAGCTGCTTCAGATGACGCATCTGGAACTCAATCAGTTCATAGCCCAGGAAGTCGAAAAAAACCCGTTGCTCGAACTTCAAACGGGCGACGAGATGATCGCCGCCCAGGACCGCTCCGCGCGCGAGGATCCGGCGCTTGCTTCCGGCGAGGCGGGTCCGGATGAGGTTGTCGGCCAGGGCGATCTTTACGACAGTGCGACATCTAGCCCGGGCGAGAGGCTCAGCGAACAGCTCGACGCCGATTTCGCCAATGTCTTCCCGGACGATACGCCGCCGCAACGCCCCGATGCACCGGAGCTGCTCGGTCAGTGGAAGTCGATGCCCGGCGGCGGCGAAGGTGAGGGCAGCGAGGAATACGACCTCGACGATTTCGTCGCCAGCCGAAAAACCTTGAGGGACGTCCTCCTGGAACAACTGCCTCTCGCACTGACCGCTCCCGGTGACCGGCTCATCGCGCAGCATCTGATCGATCAGTTGGACGAGGCAGGCTACCTCCACGCAGACCTCGCCGATACGGCGGCCAGGCTCGGCACGACCAGCGAAGATGTGATGCGCGTGCTTCTCGGCCTGCAGCAATTCGACCCCCCGGGCGTCTTCGCCCGCACGCTCAGCGAATGCCTCGCCATTCAGTTGCGCGCACGCGATCGTCTCGATCCGGCGATGGACGCGTTGATCGACAATCTCGAACTCCTGGCACGGCGCGACTTCGCAAGCCTCAAGAAGATCTGCGGCGTCGACGAGGAAGATCTCGTCGACATGCTCGCCGAAATCCGCAAGCTCGATCCGAAGCCCGGCACCAGCTTCGAGACGAGCGTCACCGAAGCGATCGTTCCGGACGTCATCGTGCGTGCCGGGCCCGATGGCAACTGGCTGGTCGAACTCAATCCCGACGCCCTGCCCCGGGTTCTCGTCAACCACGACTATTTCGCCGAGATCTCGCGCGGGACCCGGAAGAACAGCGCCGACCAGGCCTTCCTCAGTGATTGCCTGCAGAACGCCAACTGGCTGACGCGCAGTCTCGATCAACGGGCCCGCACGATCATGAAGGTGGCGAGCGAGATCGTCCGTCAGCAGGACGCCTTTCTCGTCAACGGCGTCGATCATCTCCGCCCGCTCAATCTCAGGATGGTGGCCGACGCGATCAAGATGCATGAATCGACGGTCAGCCGTGTCACCTCGAATAAGTACATGCTGACGCCGCGCGGGCTTTTCGAACTGAAATACTTCTTCACGGTCTCGATCGGCTCGGCCGAGAACGGCGACGCCCACTCGGCGGAATCCGTCCGTCACCGCATCCGCACCATGATCCAGCAGGAGCGCGCCGACGCGGTGCTTTCCGACGACGATATCGTCGATCGGCTCAAGCAGGCCGGCGTCGACATCGCCCGACGCACCGTGGCCAAGTATCGCGAGGCGATGAATATCCCCTCCTCGGTCCAGCGGCGCCGTGAAAAGCGAGCGCTTGCCAAGGCAGCCGGCTTCTAGAGCGCCTGCGTTCAAATGAACGCACAAAGGATGCTCTAGCACCCTGATGCTAGAGCATCTCATCCGCTTTCGGTGATCCACTTGAAAGCGGGATGCTCTAGGCGCGCCTTTTGACCGCAAATGCGGATTTTTTGCGACCCGCAATTGACTCCTTGCGACACAAGCGATATGAGCGCGCCGCAATTGCCGAGGACCTACTCCACTTCGGCAGTTTCCGAGCGGCCGAACCGCGGCGCAGATGCGCCGCCCTTGCGTGAAAAGCTTGGATGACGAAGGCGCTTGGAATAGACTGGACGCGCAAATCACGAACGAGAGAGGAAACTCCATGAGTGTGCGTGTATCCGGCAAACATATGGAAATCGGAGATTCGTTCCGCGCCCGCATCGGGGAGCAGATCGACCAAGCGGTTACCAAATATTTCGATGGAGGATATTCAAGCCAGGTCACTGTGGAAAAGTCTGGCTCGCGTTTCAGCGCCGACTGCAAACTTCATCTCGACACGGGCGTGGTCTTGCAGGCGAATGGCCAGGCGAATGAGCCGCAGGCGGCCTTTGATGCGGCCTCGGACCGGATTGAGAAACGGCTCCGGCGTTACAAGCGTAAGCTCAAGGACCACCACAACGGCAACGGGCAGAACGCCGCCGAAGTGGCCTACACGGTGATGGACTCGGTGCCCTACGAGGATGAAGAAGTTCCGGAGGATTATGCACCAACCATCGTTGCCGAAAGCACGAAACAGTTGAGGACGATGTCCGTCGCGAGCGCCGTCATGGCACTCGACATGACGGACGAACCGGTGCTGATGTTCCGCAGCCCGGGCAAGGCAGACCTGAACATCGTCTATCGGCGTAACGATGGAAATATTGGCTGGATCGACGCCGCCAATATCAAGGCATGAGTGGAAAAGGGGAATGTCGGGGAAGCCGGCATTCCCCGCCGCTCAGATACGCGGACAGCCGGAAAAGCCCGACTTTTCTGTGCATGGTGACCGCCAATATAAAGATGGTTAGAGCCACCAAGACACATTTGTGATGATGTTGTCAGGCTCTAACCGGCGAACGAGGACAAAAGAATGGCATTGGCAGGTTTGCTGCATCAAAATGCAATTATCCCGGCCATGAGGGCCAACTCGAAAAAACAACTCCTTCAGGAATTGGCGGCTAAAGCATCCAAACTCACCGGGCTTCCGGAGCGTGACATCTTCGACGTCATTCTGCAGCGGGAACGGCTCGGCTCCACCGGCGTCGGCAACGGCATCGCCATACCGCATGGAAAGCTCAACAACCTTCCTTCGATTGTCGGCATCTTCGCGCGGCTCGACGCGCCCGTCGACTTCGAGGCACTGGACGACCAGCCGGTCGACCTCGTCTTCCTGCTGCTAGCACCCGAGGGCGCCGGCGCTGACCACTTGAAGGCATTGTCGCGCATTGCTCGCGTCCTGCGCGATCACGACATGGTCGCGAAAATCCGGGCGAGTGATTCCGCCAGCGCGATCTACACGCTGCTCAACGACGACACGACCTCGCACGCGGCATGAACGGCCGCCGTCAATAAAGCTGACGGCGGTTCAAATGATCGATGAAAATCCGGAACAATGCGCCTTGGCTGGAAATGCCGAGGCGACGATAGATGTTCTTGCGGTGGATTCGCACCGTGCCTTCGGCAATGTTCATCGTCTTCCCGATCGAGAGATTGCTGTGGCCACGCAGGATCAGCCGGACGATCGTACGCTGCTGCCTGGTGAGCCGGTCGGCGCAAAGACTGTCGAAAGCCCGCTCGATGACGTCGGATTCGTTTCCCGTCGCGTTTGCGACCGCCATTCCCCGTTGGCGCCAGTTCGAACGAATCGCCTCACGCACGATCGGCTCGTAGAGCCTCAGCCGCTCCAGTTCCTGGTGGCTGAATGGCGCTCCATCGCGGCAGCGCATCAGGGAATAGGTCGCCTTTATCCCCTCCTCGAGCGGGACGACGAAGCCCACCTCCTCGATCAGTGATCCGGACTCCATCGACACGCAGGGATGGACCTCGCCCGACGAGGAAAAGTTCGACTGGAAAAACCGGTCGGGCGCCAGTTCCCTCATCCGCCACAGACCTGCCGGCTTTCCGTTGTTGCAGGCGACGTAGAACGGATCGAGCAGATAGGCGCCACCAAGATAGGCCTGTAACGCTTGCGGCGAGACCCCGTGCGTGTAGCCGTCGTGCAGCAGGATCGGGCGCGCGTCGTAGGGAAAGGCGAAAACGACCGACAGGTCGAAAGGGGCGACCGCGCGCAGCATGGTGTCGAGCGCGGCGCCGAAATCCGGCGTGCCGATAAACCTGATCATCGCGGAGATGTCCGCCGATTCCCTTGCCAGCATCGCCTCAAGCGTTCCCCTCGCCGTATCCCCCATGGGATATCGACAGCCCCCGCTTCGTCAACAATAATTCCCGAAACATGCGATGATGACCTGCCTGCAGCGCCGAGCTCAGGCGGGCGGAAAGGGGAAGCGTGATGGCAGGCAGGCTTACTGGCAAGATTGCACTTATCAGCGGCGGCGCCGGCGGATGCGGGCTGGCCGCGTCACAACTCTTTGCTCGCGAGGGCGCCAAGGTCGGCATCGTCGACCTGCCGAGGAGCAAGGGCGAAGAAGTGGCGGCGGCCATCCGCGCCGAGGGTGGCGAAGCCGTCTTCGCCGCCGCCGACGTTTCCGTGTCCGCCGAAGTCACCGCCGCGGTCGATGCTGTGGAGAGCGCCTTCGGTCCGATCACCGTGCTCTTCAACCACGCCGGTATTCTTGCGGTCGGCCCGTTCCTCGAAACGCAGGAGGAGGAGTGGGACCGACTGATGGCGGTGAACGTGAGGAGCATGTTCCTGGTGACCAAGGCGGTTCTTCCCGGCATGCTCAAGGCTGGCGGCGGCAGCATCATCTGCACCTCGTCGATCTCCGCCGTCGCCGCAACGCCGATGGAGGTGCTCTATGACACCACCAAGGGCGCCTGCCACATGTTCGCCCGTGCCATCGCCGTCGAATTCCGCGACCGCGGCATCCGCTGCAACGCCGTCTGCCCCGGCTTCATCGCGACCGACCACGGCAAGCGCGAGATCGCGGGCCTGAACAAATACGGCGTCGACGTGTCCGAGGCGGCGATCGCCGCCCAGCAGGGGCGAATGTGCGACCCGATGGAGGTCGCCAACGCCGCGCTGTTCCTCGCAAGCGACGAAGCGAGCTTCGTCAACGGTACGCATCTGTTCGTCGACAATTGCTTCACGGCAGTCTGAAAGAGGGGGAGACGGGAATGCTGCAGGCGGGCGGCCACTGGCGCAACTGGGTCGGAAACCAATCATGCATCGTGCGCCACAAGGGTGCACCGGAAAGCGAAGTCGCGCTCGCTGAAATGGTCCGGGAGGCAACCGCCCTGGGCCTTAATGTCCGCTGCGCCGGATCCGGCCACTCGTTCACCCCGGTGGTCGCAACAAGCGGACTCCTGCTCACGCTTTCCGGCATGCAGGGCGTGGTCGGCATCGACCAGGCACGCAAGCGGGTCTCCGTCAGGGCGGGGACGACGATCAACCAGCTTGGCAAGGTGTTGAAATCGAGCGGGCTTTCACTCATCAACCAGGGCGATATCGACAGCCAGGCCCTTGCCGGTGCGCTGACGACCGGCACGCACGGCACCGGCGCCAAACTCGGCAACATGGCCTCGCAGATCGTCGGCATGCGGCTCGTCCAGCCCGACGGCAGCATTCTTGTCGTCGATGAGACCACGCCGGACCTGTTGGAAGCCGCCCGTGTCTCCGTCGGCATGCTTGGGGTGATCTCTGAAATTACCCTTCAAACAATGGACGCCTACAATCTGCATGAAAAGCTCTGGCGCTGCGACTTCGACGAGTGCATGGAGCAGCACGACGAGCTCGCCGCCAAGCACCGCCACTTCGGCTTCTTCTGGTGCCCGGTGCCCGAAAGCCGGCACTGCTACTGCCTGCCGGACACCGCATCGGTCTCAACCACCAGCAAGACTTCCGATGTCTGCGAGATGAAGGTGATCGACATCACCGACCGGCCGCCAATGGAGCAGGCATTCGAAAAGATCGCCTATTCCTCCGAAATCTACCCGATCGAATACATACCCAACTTCCACGAACTCGAATATGCGGTCCCGGTCGCCCACGGCAAGGATGCCGTCCGGGCGGTGCGCAAGCTGATGCTCGAAAAGCACCCGACCTGCATCTACCCGATCGAGTATCGCTTCACGGCAGGCGATTCCGGTTGGATCAGCCCGTTCTATCAGCAGGATTCGATCACGCTGTCGGTCTCGGGCGAGCCCGGCACCGACTACTGGGAATACCTGAAGGACGTCGACACGATCCTGCGCCAGTACGGCTCGCGCCCGCATTGGGGCAAAATGCACTTCCTTGGTGCCGAAGACGTGACGGCGCTCTATCCGCGCGCCGGCGATTTTCGCGCGCTCCGCGCCCGGGTCGATCCCGAAGGCCGCTTCCTCAACGATCATCTCCGGCAGCTCTTTGCCTGAACCGATCGATCAAATGAAGAAACGCCGCGTCTCCGAAGAAAGGCGCGGCGTTTTCAAATTTCCTCGACCTTGTCGGCGGGCTCAGGCCGACGGCGTCCCATTTTCGGTCGCGGCAGCCTTCGGGCCACCCTTCGAAACACCGACCATCGCCGGGCGCAGCACGCGCTCGCCGATGACATAGCCCGCCTGGATGACCTGGAGGACCGTGTTGTTCGGAACCTCGGCATTCGGAACTTCGAACATTGCCTGATGGAAATTCGGGTCGAATTTCTGACCTACCGGCTCGAGTTTCTTCACACCATGACGCTCCAGCGCCGCGAGCATCGAGCGCTCGGTCATTTCCACGCCTTCGATCAGGGCATCGAGGCCGGCTTCGCCGGCTTCCTTCGCCTCGGCCGGGATGGCATCCAGTGCGCGACGCAGGTTGTCGGACACGGCCAACATGTCGCGCGCGAAGCCGGCGACGGAATAAGCCTTGGCATCCTTGACGTCACGCTCGGTGCGACGGCGCAGATTGTCCATCTCGGCGGCCAGGCGCAGGTATCTGTCGCGCAGGTCCGCATTCTCCGCCTTGGCGAGCTCCAGCGGATCCGGCGCGCGCGCAGGAGCCTCAACCTCTTGCGCCTCCGCAGCCTCCGGCGCAGCGGTGTTTGCAGGTTCTTCTGCCGCAGTCGCCTCAGGTCCGTGTTTGTTCGTGTCGTCGGTCATGACGTTCTCCGGAATGTCTCTCTCGTGTCTTCGACATCGCCAAGCAAGCGTAAGTGGCGTTGCTCGATCTAGGTGGTGTCTGGATTTGAAGCCGATATCGAGGTTTGGGGCCGAAAAATCAAGGGCGGAATGCCGCTACTCGGTAATTGCCGCTTCAGCGCGACAGGCGCGACATCAGCTGCGCGGTGTAATCGACCATGGGAACGATGCGCGAATAGTTGAGCCGGGTCGGGCCGATGACGCCGACGGCACCGACGATGCGGTCATCGCTGTCGCGATAGGGCGCGACGATCAGTGAAGAGCCGGAGAGCGAAAAAAGCTTGTTTTCCGAGCCTATGAAGATGCGCACACCCGGCCCGCTCTCGGCGAGGTCGAGAAGCTCGATCAGGCTATCCTTCTTTTCGAGGTCGTCGAAAAGCATTCGAAGGCGGTCGATATCCTCGGCCCCTTCCAGCCCCTCAAGCAGGTTGGCACGGCCGCGAACGATAAGGCGCGTCGGCTTTTCGTCGCCTTCGCTGCCGGACCAGATTGCAAGCCCTCGCTCGACAAGATCCTGCGACAGCACATCGAGCTCGCCGCGCACGGTGGCCTTGAGCTTTTGCAGCTGCGCGCGCACCTCGGCGATGGTTTGCCCGCCAAGATGGGCATTGAGAAAATTGGCGGCCTCGGTCAGTTGCGCACTCGTGACGCCCGCCGGAAGCTCGATGATGCGGTTCTCGACCTGGTCATGTTCGCCGACGAGGACGGCCAACGCCTTGGTCGGCGCCAGCCGGATGAACTCGACGTGCTTCAGCACCGGGTCGCTCTTGGTGGTGATGACGAGGCCGGCGCCGCGCGACATGCCCGAAAGCATCTGGCTGGCCTCGGCAAGCAGACTTTCGACCGGTTGGTCCCGGTCGCCCCGGCGGACCTGGCGTTCGATCGAGGCACGCTCTTCCGCCGAAAGGTTGCCGACCTGCATGAAGGCGTCGACGAAGAAGCGCAGGCCCGTTTGAGTCGGGAGGCGGCCGGCGCTGACATGCGGCGAATAGATGAGGCCGAGGTGCTCGAGGTCGCTCATCACGTTGCGCACGGAAGCCGGCGAAAGCGACATCGGCAGCAGCCTCGAAAGGTTGCGCGACCCGAGCGGCTCGCCGCTCTCCAGGTAGGTCTCCACAATGCGGCGAAAGATTTCACCGGAACGCTCATCCAGCGCCGCCGCGATCTCCTTCGCTTCGGAATTGCGCAGTACCATGTCACTCCGTGCAGCAGTCATTCCTATCCAGCGGAAATATAGTGGTCCGCGCCAGCAATGGCAAAAGGGAAAAATCGATCCCCCCAGCCGATATCTGCCGGTTCCCTTTGCGTTCGCCATGCTCTAGAAGGCTCAGCAGAGAAAATAGGAGTTGACGATGCGGCCATCCGGCAGAAAAACCGACCAAATGCGCAAGGTTTCCTTCGAGCGCAATTTTTCCAAGCATGCGGAAGGTTCCTGCCTCGTGCGCTTCGGCGACACGCATGTGCTGTGCACGGCGAGCCTTGAGGAAAAGGTCCCCGCTTGGCTGCGCAACGGCGGCAAGGGCTGGGTCACCGCTGAATACGGCATGTTGCCGCGTGCGACCGGCGAGCGGATGAAACGCGAGGCGGCAAGCGGAAAGCAGAGCGGCCGCACGCAGGAGATCCAGCGGCTGATCGGACGGTCGCTCAGGGCCGTCGTCGATCTGCCGGCGCTCGGCGAACGCCAGATTTCGATCGATTGCGATGTCATCCAGGCGGATGGCGGCACGCGCACGGCCTCGATTACCGGGGCCTGGATCGCGCTCTACGACTGTCTGAAATGGATGGAGGCGCGCAACATGGTGAAGGTCGAGCGCGTGCTCAAGGACCACGTCGCTGCCATTTCCTGCGGGATCTTCGCCAACCAGGCCGTAATCGACCTCGACTATCTCGAGGACTCCGCCGCCGAGACCGATGCCAATTTCGTCATGACCGGCAATGGCGGTCTCGTCGAGATCCAGGGAACGGCCGAGGGCAAGCCCTTCACCGAAGAGGAATTCGCAAGCCTGATGGCACTCGCCAAGAACGGCATCGCCGAGCTCATTGCGCTGCAGAAGCAGGCAATCGCTGGCTGATCGGAAGGACGAAACTTGACCCCGGCGCTGGAAGGCATTCTCGAAACTGCACTCTATGCGGCGGATCTCGATCGCGCCGAGGCCTTTTACGGCACGCTGCTTGGCCTGCAGCGGATCACCCGAGCCGGCAATCGGCACGTCTTCTTCCGCTGTGGTGCCGGCGTGTTGCTGATCTTCAATCCCGCCGAGACCATCAAGCCGCCTGCGGCGGGGGCGCTTCCCGTGCCGCCGCATGGGACGAGCGGCAACGGGCACATGTGCTTCCGCGTCGCAGCGCAGGCGCTCGACGCATGGAAGGACAAGCTCGAAGCCGCCGGGGTTTTGATCGAAGCGGATATCCGCTGGCCCAACGGCGCCCGCTCCTTCTACTTCCGCGATCCGGCCGGCAACAGCCTGGAATGCGCGGAGCCGGGTCTTTGGGCGATTGATTGAATGCGGCCGCAGCCGCGGGAATGGAACAGAGAGAATGCGCAAACTGGATGACAAGGCGCTCGTCGTCGCGAGCCACAATGCCGGCAAGATCCGCGAAATCCGCGACCTGATCGGCCCGCTCGGCTTCGAGGCGAAATCGGCCGCCGATCTCGATTTCGTCGAGCCGGAGGAAACCGGCACGACGTTTGAAGAAAATGCGACGATCAAGGCGCTCGCTTCAGCAAGGGCCTCCGGTCTGCCGGCGCTTTCGGACGATTCCGGTCTTGCGATCGATGCTCTCGATGGCGCGCCAGGCGTCTACACGGCCAATTGGGCCGAGCGCGAAGACGGCAGCCGCGACTTTGCCATGGCGATGGAAAAGGTGGAAAAGGCGCTCAACGCGAAGGGCGCGGTGACGCCCGAGAGCCGAACCGCACGCTTCGTCTCCGTGCTCTGCCTTGCGTGGCCGGACGGCCATGTCGAGCTCTTTCGCGGCGAGGTCGAAGGCCACGTCGTGTGGCCGCCGCGCGGAACGCGCGGTTTCGGCTATGACCCGGTCTTTCAACCCAAGGGCTACGACACCACCTTTGGCGAGATGAGCGCGGAAGAGAAGCACGGATGGAAGCCCGGCGACAGCCAGGCCCTTTCGCACCGCGCCCGTGCCTTCAAGCTGTTCGCCGAAACCTGCCTCGGCGCCTGAAAGACAAAGACGATGCATGTGACCCCGCTCTCGGCGATCGGTGACAGCATGGACCCCGGCTTCGGGGTCTATGTGCACTGGCCGTTCTGCGCGGCGAAGTGCCCCTATTGCGACTTCAACAGCCATGTCCGCCATCAGCCCGTGGACCAGCCGCGGTTCGTCACGGCCTTCCTCAGGGAAATGGCCGAAGCCCGCGAACTCTCTGGTCCGCGGACGGTCACCAGCATTTTCATGGGCGGCGGTACGCCTTCGCTGATGGATCCGGCGACCGTCGATGCAATTCTCAACGGCATCGCCGATCAGTGGCACGTGCCCGACGGCATCGAGATCACCATGGAGGCCAACCCGTCGAGCGTCGAGGCGACACGCTTCCATGGTTATCGCGCCGCCGGCGTCAACCGCGTCTCGCTCGGCGTCCAGGCGTTGAACGATCGCGATCTGAAATTCCTGGGGCGTCTGCACAACGTCGAGGACGCGCTAAAGGCCGTCCGACTGGCGCGGGAAACTTTTCCGCGCATGTCCTTCGACCTGATCTACGCCCGGCCGAACCAGACCGTCGAGGCCTGGGAGCGCGAACTGAAGGAGGCGGTCTCCTACGCAGTCGACCATCTCTCGCTCTATCAACTGACGATCGAGGAAGGCACGCCCTTCTACGGGCTGCACAAGGCCGGCAAGCTCGTCGTCCCGGATGGCGAACAGTCGGCCACGCTCTATGAGGCGACGCAGGAGATCACAGCGGCGATCGGCATGCCGGCCTATGAGGTGTCCAATCACGCACGGCCGGGTGCGGAAAGCCGGCACAATCTCACCTATTGGCGCTACGGCGACTATGCAGGCATCGGCCCCGGTGCCCATGGGCGGCTGACGATCGGCGGCGCCAAGGTGGCGACGGCGACGGAACGCAAGCCCGAAGAATGGTTGCGGCTCGTCGAAGGACGCGGCCATGGCATGATCGAGCGCGAGCTTCTGGACGCTGAAGCCCAGGCCGACGAACTCCTGCTGATGGGCCTTCGGCTGAAGGAAGGTGTCGATCTGGCCCGCTGGCAGAGCCTTTCCGGGCGCGATCCCGACCCGGACCGCGAACAGTTCCTGATCGAACACGGCTTCATCGAACGGCTCGGCAATTCACGGCTGCGCTGCACCGCGGCCGGCATGCTGATCCTCGACGCCGTCGTGGCAGACCTCGCCTGCTGATGTGTCATGGACCAGGACTGCCCCTCACCCTAGCCCTCTCCCCGTAGGTACGGGGAGAGGGGATTGGGACAGTGCGGCACGTCCCCTTCGCCCCGCTTGCGGGGAGAAGGTCGCGGCAGCGGGATGAGGGGCCGGTAGCTCCTCAGCTATCCTTTTTCACCGGCGCGACGATCGCCCAACTGATGCCGAAGGGATCGCGAAGCTGCCCGTAGTAGTCGCCCCAGAAGGCGACCTCCAACGGCATCGTCACCTCCGCACCTGCGGCGACGGCGCGCTTCCACCAGAAATCCGCATCATCGACGACGAGATGCAGAACCACGCCCTCCTGTGCCTTCCAGGCGTAGCCGAATTCCGGGAACGGATCGCTCAGCATCAGCGCGCCGCCATTGATCGTCAGATGACAGTGAATGAGGCGTTTGCCATCTTCGGCGTATCTGCGGTCCACCTCTTTGGCGCCGAAGGCACGGCCGTAGAATTCCACCGTGGCATTCGCGTCCTGGACGTTGAGATAGGCGATGACGCCGGCCATCGGCGAGCGCGACGGCGCATGCCAATCGACCTCTGACGTCGGTTCGAGGTCGATCGCCGCCTTGTAGCTCCCGTCCATGTAGAAAGGCACGGACTCGTGTTGATGGGCGATCTTCCATCCCTTCTCCGTGCGCCTCAAACCGAGCGTCTGGCGAAACCATAACGCCGCCTTTTCACCGTCCAGTTTCTCGCCGGAGAGATGGGTGAGCGCCGTGGCGAAGGCGACGTCGCCGCCTGCCGAGATCTCCAGCTCCTGAAGCCGGTATCCGAGCGGCCCCTTCCAGGTGGAAAACCACTGCTCGAGGCCCTCGACACCCGCCGCTGCCTCCTTGAGAGGCGGCGCCAGCGAATAGACGAGGCAATTGTCCGTGCCTTGCGCAAGCACGCGGCGCGCATCCTTCTCGCGCATCGCCCCTTCCCAATCGTCGATCACCGCGCGGATCTCCGCGACGGCGTCGGTTCTCGTTCCGATGTCGGACATGGTTCATCTCCTTGATCGATATGAAGGTGGCAGCCGGCGGCCGCCGCCGCTCGTGTCAGAGTTTTGCGACAAGCGCGGCGAGCTGGTCGGCGCATTGACCCCAGCCCTCATGAAAGCCCATTTTTTCGTGCGCCTCCCGGTCTGCCGCGCTCCAGTGGCGAGCGCGGGCCGTGTAGCGGGTCTTACCGCCCTCGTCCTCGAAAGTCAGGATCGCGGTCATGAAGGGTTTCTCCGAAGGCTTCCAGGCTTCGGTATATGCATCGGTCAGGACCAGTTTCTCGTTCGGAATAACCTCCAGATAGACGCCCTGATTGGGGTAGAGCTCTCCCTCCGGGGAGCGCATGACGAAACGGTTGGTACCACCTGACCTCACATCGAGCTCCGCTTCCGTGATCGTCCACGGCAAGGGCGCAAACCATTGCTTCAGGAGCTCTGGGTCCGTGAAGGCGCGATAAACCTTTTCGCGCGGCGCATCGATGAGGCGGGTGAGCACCAGTTCGCGCTCGTCGGCGGGCTTGATGTCGGTTACTGCGGTCATTTCCAATCCTCCGTGGCGGTTTCAGTCCAAGGACGAACGGGGAAATCGGACTCCGACAGCGACAGCCAATATTTTATTGTTTTTCCTTGACCGAGTCCGGGCGACCGGTTTCTGCCGCAAGATGATCGAGCTGCATGCGGATATAGGCAGCCTCCGCCGCGTTGGTCGCGAGCGCTATGGCGCGGTCGAACGCAACACGCGCCTCGCCGACGCGCCCCATCTGCTTGAGCAAAGCCCCGCGCAGGCCGTGATAGTAGAAATAGCCCGAGAGTCTCTCGCCAAGCGGCTCGACCAGTGCCAATGCCGCTTCCGGTCCCTCCCGCTTCGACACGGCAACGGCGCGGTTGAGGGTGACGACCGGCGACGGTTGCAGACGTTCGAGTGTCTGATAGAGCAGTTCGATTTCCTCCCAGTCCGTCAGCTCGGGACGCTCGGCGCGCGCATGAAGCGCCGCAATGGCCGCCTGGACCTGGTAGGGGCCGGGACGCCGGTGGCGCATGGCCTTGTCGATCATCGCAAGCGCCTCGGTGATCATTCCCCTGTTCCACAATCGCCGGTCCTGATCTTCCAGCAGAACGATGGCACCGTGGGCATCGAAGCGCGCTCGGGCGCGTGAATGCTGAAGCAACAGCAGCGCGGCCAGGCCCATGATTTCCGGTTCGGCCGGAAACAGCCTGAGGAGCAGCCGGGAGAGCCGGATCGCCTCGTCGCAGAGGTCCGCCGACACGCCCTCCGGGCCATTCATCGCCGAATAGCCTTCGTTGAAGACGAGGTAGATCATCGTCGCCACGGCCGCGAGCCGTTCGGCGCGATCGGCGGCGTCGGGCGTCTCGAAGGGAATGCCCGCCGCCGCGACGCGCGCCTTGGCGCGGGTAATGCGCTGCTCCATCGCCGCTTCGCTGACGAGAAAAGCGCGCGCGATCTGCCTGACGGAGAGGCCGGAGACGACCCGGAGCGCCAGCGCGATCTGCTGGGTCGCCGGCAGGGTCGGATTGCTGCACACGAAGAGCAGCCGCAGAATGTCGTCGCGGTAATGCGAACCGTCGAGGCGGTCGGCGAGTTCGCTCTCCCGGTCTTCCACGTCCGACAGCATCTCCTCAGGCGGCAGCGCCGTCTCGCGCGCTTGGCGCCGCACCTTGTCGATGCCGCTGTTGCGGCCGACGAAGATTAGCCAGGCCGCGGGATCCCGCGGCGGGCCACTCTTCGGCCAGGCCTTCAATGCCCGGATGCAGGCCTCCTGGAAGGCTTCCTCGGCCATGTCGAGATTGCGAAAATAGCGCAAAAGAGCGCCCATCGCCTGTGGCCGGGCGGAAACCAGTGCGAGGTCGATCCAGGCAGTGTCTGTCATGAGGGAAGCTCACCGGGCTTGAAGAGAGCGAGGGGGCGGATCTCGTAGGAGCCCGAGCTGGGATTGGCGGAACTCAGCTCGCGAGCGAAGTCGAGGGCCTCGTCGAGCGATCCGCAATCGATCAGGTAGAAACCGAGCAGTTGCTCCTTGGTTTCGGCGAAGGGGCCGTCGATGACGATCGTCTCGCCCGTGGCATGGCGCAATGTCGTAGCTGCCGTCGTCGGCAAGAGGCGCGCAACCGGCCCAAGCTTGCCGGCTTCGACATACTTACGTTGGACGGCGGTAAGATCGCGCATGACCCTGTCGTCCTCCTCCTTGCTCCAGGCACTCGTGACGCTTTCATCGTTGTAGCAAAGCACCGCATAAAGCATTGAAAACTCCTCGGCTGATCTGAAGACGAATGGAGCTAGTGATAGCCGACAAGCGAGGCGAAAAAAGAGTCAGTCGATTGCGGAATGGGCCGCCGCCCTGTGAGGGAAATGCGCATGGGCTTGCGCCCGCATCCCGCTCCAATCCTTGCGAACAGATCACGTCGATGGTTCTGGTTCGACTCGAACCGGAACCATCGTGACCAAAAAGCCTGCGTTGCAGCATGCGCGCAACAAAAAGGCCCGGCGGAACCGGGCCCGTTCGTAAGCTTCAGCCTACCCATCCATGGATTGCTTATTCGTTGATCAGCCGCTTCAAGAGTTCGATCTCATGGCTGAGCTTGGTGTCCGCCGCAATCATCTCCTCGATCTTGCGCACCGCATGCAGGACCGTCGTGTGATCGCGACCGCCAAAGCGGCGTCCGATTTCCGGGAAGGAGCGTGGCGTCAGCGTCTTCGATAGATACATGGCGATCTGCCGCGGCTTGACGATGACGCGCGTGCGGCGGTTCGAGACCAGTTCCTGGCGCGAAACGTTGTAGTGCTTGGCGACGACGCGCTGGATGTCTTCGATGCGCACCCGCCGCGGTTCACCGGCATTGACCAGGTGGCCGAGCAATTCGTCGACACGCTCGATCGAGAGCTGAGGCTCGAAGGAGCGGCGGAAGAGCAGCTGGTTGAAAGCGCCCTCCAGCTCCCGGCCGCTGGCGGTGACATTGCGCGCGACATGGCACAGGATATCGGTCGGAATATCGAGCGATGCGTCGTCCTGGCGCGCGGCTTCGAGCCGCCGCTTCAGTATTTCCAGACGCATCTCGTAATCCGGACCTTCCATCTCGATCGCAACGCCGCCCTGGAGCCGCGAGCGAACACGGCTGTCGAGCGATTCCAGCTCCCAGGGTGCGCGGTCGGCCGCAACCACGACCTGCTTGGCCGAGTCGAGCAGCATGTTCAGCAGATGGCAGAACTCGTGCTGGATCGACTTGCCCTGGAGGAACTGCATGTCATCGATCACCAGAAGATCGATGTTGCGCAGCGATTCCTTGAGAGACAGGGCATCGTTGTCGCGGATCGCCGTCGCGAAGCGCCACATGAAGTATTCCGCCGTCAGATAGACGACGCGCGGCGCCCGCGCGCTCTGGAGGGCGGCAATCGCGATCGCCTGCAGGAGATGCGTCTTGCCGAGCCCAACGCTCGAATGGATGAAGAGCGGATTGAAGCGCACCGCGCCGGCACCGGCCTCGGCGATCGTGCGCGCGGCGGCGAGCGCCACGCGGTTCGACGAACCTTCGACAAAACTGTCGAAATTGTAGCGCTGGTCGAGCGGCGAGCCGAAAAGCGGTGCCTGGGTCGGTTTCTGGACCGCAGCCACCGCCGCCGCTGCGACCGAGGCAATTGGCTGGACCATTGCCGGACGACGCGCCGGGGCCGCCGGAGCCGTTTCTGCCGCCACCGGCATCGCTTCTTCGGGGGCAACCGGACGTGCACCGCGTGTCGCGGTGCGGACGAGGATTTCCACCTTCAGAATTTCGCCGTCTTCCTGCTGGAACAGACTGGTGATGAGATCGAGATACCGGTTGTTGATCCAGGACTTCAAAAAAGTCGTGGGCACCGAAAGACGTACAACGCTCTTGGAAATCGAATGGAGCTTGAGACGTCCAAACCAGCTTGCGAAGACATCCGGACCGACCTGAGCTTTCAAACGCGCACTTACCCGCTCAAAAACTGCGTCATGCCGCATGTCCTGTTTTTCCCCCGCCGCCTGAGACTGATTGCTTCCGGCCTGACGCGCGTCAGGTGCCGTCGCCAAATTCATCTGCAT